>NZ_SPQO01000003.1 GCF_004570325.1 Mycobacterium sp. PS03-16
GCCACCGCCGCCGACCAGCGAGGCGCCGCCGCCCCCACCGCCGCCGACCAGCGAGGCGCCACCGCCACCGCCGCCCACCAGCGAAGCGCCGCCACCCACCAGCGAGGCGCCGCCGCCGCCGGTGATCCCCACGCTGCCGTACCCGACCATCCCGGGGCTGCCGTTCGTCCCCGCCCCACCGGGGCTCGGCACCTGACCAACGCCGCGCGGTTGTTGGCAATATCCTGGCGATAGAGCAGTTATTTGCCACCGCGCTGCTACGGTGCGTCCATGCACACCGTCGCGGTGCTGGCGCTGCCGGACACCATCGCCTTCGACCTCGCCACTGCTGTCGAGGTGTTCGGTCGGGTCCGATTGGCCGGTGGCGCACGGGGTTACGAGGTGCGGGTGTGCGGCACGGCGCCCGAGGTGACCGCCGGCCCGCTGCGCATCGGGACCGACCTCGGGCTCGACGCGCTGGCCGGCGCGGACACCGTCGTGGTGCCGGGCCGCGACGACATCGTGCTGCCCCCACCGGACGGCGTGCTCGATGTCCTGCGCGGGGCGTACGCGGCCGGCGTCCGCGTCGCCTCCATCTGCACGGGCGCCTTCACCCTGGCCGCGGCCGGTCTGCTCGACGGCCGGCGGGCCACCACGCACTGGCTGGCCGCCGACGCGTTCCGGGCGGCCTTCCCGGCGGTGCACCTCGACCCCGACGTGCTCTATGTCGACGAGGGGCAGATCCTCACGTCGGCCGGCGCGTCGGCGGGGCTGGACCTGTGCCTGCACATGGTGGCGAGCGATCACGGTGCGGCCGTGGCCGCGGACGCGGCCCGGATGGCGGTGGCGCCGCTGCACCGCAGCGGCGGCCAGGCCCAGTTCATCGTGCGCAACCGCGCCGGCGCCCGCCGGCTGGCGGAGCGGACCGAACTCGATGACGTGCTGGCGTGGATCGAACAGGAAGCCCACCGGGATCTCACGCTCGCCGACATCGCCCGCTACGCCGCGCTGAGCGTGCGAACCCTCAACCGCCGGTTCCAGGCCGAGACGGGGCAGACCCCGATGCAGTGGTTGACCGGGGTGCGGGTCCGCCACGCCCAGCAGCTGCTGGAGACGACGTCCTACGGCGTCGAACGGATCGGCCGGGAGGTCGGGTTCAGCTCGCCGGCGAATTTCCGCGAACAGTTCCGCCGATTGACCGGTGTGCCACCGGTTAACTACCGCAACACGTTTCGCGACCGCGCCGCCGGCTGACTCACCGCGGCTTCGGGCGCTTGTGCAGCACCACGTGTGCCAGCGGCAGACGCGTCGGTTCCGGTGCGGCGCCCAGCCGGGCGCCGATACCGGCTTCGAGCCGGTCGGCGATCTCGCCGGCGCGCGGATCGGCCGGTCCGCAGGTCAGCGCGGCAAGCAGGGTGGGGAACACCGCGGCGCGGGCGAACCCGGCCCACTGGGCACCGAACGCGTTCGCGTCCTTGTCTTTCCGGTACTGGTCGTGGAAGCGGTCCTCGCCGTCGAAGACCTCGAGGTGCTCGATCTCGAGCCGTTCGAACCGGCCCGACGGCGCGAAGGGCGCCAGGAAGTCCGCACCGCGGCGGCCGACGGTGGGGATGGTCATCCGCTGCCGCTCGTCGTCGCGGACCAAACCGCTGCCGGTGAGCTCGTCCAGGGCGTCCATCAGCGCCGCCAGCAGCGGCCGGAAGCCGGTCTCCCCGTCGTCGGCGACCGCCATCGTCATCACCACCAACCTCCCGCCCGGGCACAGTTCCCGTCCGCGGAAGGCGATGAACTCGTGCCAGTCGTGCGCGGCCTGGCGGGCGTAGGCGGCGCGGACGGCCTCGTCGGCGGTGCCGGACACGTGCACGTGGTCGGGGACGGGTGCGGGTACGTGGCTCAGCCACTGCACCGCCCACGACGACCAGCCCAGGTTGACGCTGTTGGACGGCAGGATCTGGGAGTAGAACGAGCGCCCGACCGCCGAGGCGAACGATGCGTTGTCCTTCTGCAGGTAGGAGTCCGGATCCTCGGTCAGCGTGCGGAACATCGCGGTGAAGTCGTTGTCGGGCACATCGGTGTGGGTCACCAGCACCGAATGCTCGGCGGTGGTGCGAGCTCGTACCACGGTGAGCGCCGCGCAGATCGGCAGCAGCGAATTGTGCCCGGTGGCGGCGCCGTAATCCGCGATCACGATCGGCTGCGGCGGCCGGGGCAGCGGCACCCGCCGCGCGGCGTCCTCGAACAGCGCGATGGCCGGACGCAGGCCGGCCGCACGCAACCGCGAATTGGCGGTGTACGAACCGCTGTCCGGTGGCTCCGGGCGGACCACCACACTGGACTCACGCACGATCGGGACCCTTCGTCGCGACGACCCACCTCCGACGGTAACCGCCGGAGGATGGTCGCGCGCGGGAAACCTAGTGGCCTCTGGCCACCCAATCGTCATAGTGGACGATCTCGTCGCCGACGGTGGTGGTGTCGCCGTGGCCGGTGTAGACGACCGTCTCGCCGGGCAGCGTGCCGAGCCGCCCGGAGATCGACTCGAGGATGGTCGGGAAGTCCGAGTACGAGCGGCCCGTCGCGCCCGGGCCGCCCTGGAACAGCGTGTCGCCGGAGAACACCGCGCCCAGGTCCGGGGCGTACCAGCACACCGACCCGGGGGAGTGGCCGGGCGTGTGCAGCGCCCGCAACTCCACGCTGCCTGCGCGCAGCGTCGCGCCGTCCTCGACCGCCCGGAAGGTCTTGTCGGGGTGCGTCATCTGCCACAGCACGTCGTCGGCGGGGTGCAGCAGCACCGGTGCGTCCAGCGCGGCGCCGAGTTCCGGCGCCACCGTCACGTGGTCGTTGTGGCCGTGCGTGCAGATCACCGCCACCACGTTGCGGCCGCCGACCGCCATCACGATCGGTGCGGCGTCGTGGGCGGCGTCGAAGACGATCACCTCCGAGTCGTCGCCGACGACCCAGATGTTGTTGTCGACTTCCCAACTGCCGCCGTCGAGTTCGAAGGTGCCGTGGGTGACCACCCGTTCGATGCTCACTTGAACACCACCACCGAGCGCAGCACCTCACCGGCGTGCATCTTGTGGAAGGCGTCTTCGATGGCGTCGAGGCCGATGCGTTCGGAGACGAACTTCTCCAGCGGCAGCCGGCCCTGCAGGTAGAGGCTGATCAGGGTGGGGAAGTCACGTTCGGGCAGGCAGTCGCCGTACCAGGACGATTTGAGCGCCCCGCCGCGGGAGAAGAAGTCGATCAGCGGCATCTCCAGGCGCATGTCGGGGGTCGGGACACCGACCAGCACCACGGTGCCGGCGAGATCCCGGGCGTAGAAGGCCTGCTTCCAGGTCTCGGGGCGCCCGACGGCGTCGATGACCACATCGGTGCCGAACCCGTCGGTGAGGTCCTGAATCGCGGTGACGACGTCATCGACGGTGCGGGCGTTGATGGTGTCGGTGGCGCCGAACTCCCGCGCCCACTGCAGTTTGGTGTCGTCGGTGTCGACGGCGATGATCCTGCGCGCCCCGACCAGCGCGGCCCCGGCGATCGCGGCATCGCCGACCCCGCCGCAGCCGATCACCGCGACCGTGTCATCACGATTCACCGCGCCGGTGTTGATGGCCGCCCCGATCCCGGCCATCACTCCACAGCCCAGCAGGCCGGCGACCGCGGGGTCGGCGCCCGCGTCGACCTTCGTGCACTGGCCCTCGTGGACCAGGGTCTTGTCGGCGAAGGCGCCGATGCCCAGCGCGGGGGTCAGTTCGGTGCCGTCGGTCAGCGTCATCTTCTGCGCGGCGTTGTGGGTGTCGAAACACAGATGCGGTCGGCCCCGCTTACACGCCCGGCACTGCCCGCACACCGCCCGCCAGTTCAGGATCACGAAATCCCCCGGGGCGACGTTGACCACACCCTCGCCGACCGCCTCCACGGTGCCGGCGGCCTCATGGCCCAACAGGAACGGGAACTCGTCGTTGATCCCGCCCTCGCGATACGTCAGGTCGGTGTGACACACCCCGCACGCGATCACCTCGACCACCACCTCACCCGGGCCCGGATCCGGGATCACGATCTCCACCACCTCGACGGGCTGTTGCTTGGTTCGAGAAATCACACCGCGCACTGTCTGACTCATGCCTGAACCCTAATGCCTCGCCGGATTGTCGGAACGCTGGCCGCAGCCGCCGCAGCGGGCGAAAATGCTCGGCAACGGGTCCATTCCAGGGAGGGACCGAACGACATGACCGCGCTCACAGACGCCCACACCGAGGTGCTGCTCGCCGCCCGCGCCGCCCACGCCCGCCGCGACTGGCACGGCTCCTACTCCGGCTTCGTGCGCGCCAGCGCGGTGGCACCGCTGAGCGTCGACGACCTCGACGCGCTGTCGGTGGCGGCCTGGCGGATCGGGGAGGCGAAGGAGGCGGTCCGCGTCGCCGAGCGGGTGTTCAGCCAGTTGGTGCGCACCGACCCCGACGCCGCGGCGATGAAGGCGATCGACGTCGCCCTCACCTGGCTGACCCGCGGCGACCTGAACATCGCCGCCGGCTGGATGAACCGGGCGCGCCGGCTGCTGGAGGGCGCGCCCGACAGCCCGGCGCAGGGCTACCTGACCTACCTCGACGTGATCTTCGCGGTGCTGTCCAACGACTTCGAGGCGGTCGCGGCGCGGGTCGCTGAGCTACGGGCGGCCAGCGCGCGGTTCGACGTGCCCGCACTCACCGCGCTGGCGATGGTCGCCGAGGCCATCGACGCCGTGTACGCCGGGCGGATGGCCGACGCCGGCGGCCTGCTCGACGAGGTGATGCTGCCGCTGCTGGCCGACGACGTGCCGATCGACTGGGCGGGTGACATCTACTGCATCGTGCTGACCGTGTGCCACAAGGTGGCCGACCTGCCGAGGATGCGGGCCTGGGTGCGGTCGATGGAGCGGTGGTGCGCGCTGGCCGGTTCCGACACCTACGGCGGGGTGTGCGATGTGCACCGGCTGCAGGTGCGCGCCGCCACCGACGACTACGGAAGCCTCGAGGACCAGCTGGCCGCGGCCAGCCAGGCGCTGGAGAGCGTGAACTCCTGGGCGGCCGGCGAGGGCTTCTATCAGCTCGGCGAGGTGCGCCGGCGGCGTGGCGACGCCGACGGCGCCTTCGCCGCGTACGCCAGGGCCCGCGCCCTCGGGGTGGAACCGCAACCGGGTGAGGCGCTGCTGCGCTGCCGGCAGGGGCAGAGTCAGGCGGCGTGGACCGACCTGCGGGTGGCGCTCGCCGGTGAGGGGCGGCTCGACCGGATGCGGTTGCTGCGCGCCGCCGTCGAGCTCGCGCTCGCCCGGTCACAGTTCGACGAGGCCGAGCAACACTGCCGCGAACTCGAGGAGGGTGCCGCGGTGTTCGGGACGCCGGGTTTCCGGGCATGGGCAGCGCACGCCCGCGGGGCGCTGTGCGTCCAGCGCGGGCAGTACGCCGAGGCGCTGGAGCGGCTCGGTACGGCGCTGCGCGAGTATCGCACCCAGCAGTCACGGTTGGAGACGGCCGAGGTGTACGAGTGGATGGCCCTGGCGCACCGGGCCCTCGGCGACGAGGCGACCGCCGCCGCGGACGCGGCGACCGCCGAGAGCATCTACGCCCAACTGGGCATCGAGTCGTCGGCGGTGTGCGGCAACCCCGCCCCCGGCGGCCTGACCAGACGGGAGACCGACATCCTGCGCCGGATCGCCGCCGGCGGCGCCAGCAACCGTCAACTCGCCGAGCAGTTGTTCATCAGTGAGAAGACGGTCGGCCGGCATCTGGCCAACATCTACATCAAACTGCAGGTGTCCTCCCGCACCGCCGCGGTCGCGTGGGCCCATCAGCACAACATCGTGTAGACGCCGCGCGGGGAAATACATCATTCACCGCATCCGCCGGACCCCTTCGCCCGGTTAGGTTTCCGGGCATGACCACCATTGACGACACCACTGCCACCGAGGAATTCGCCGGGCGCATCGTCGCGGCGATCGACAGCGCGAGCGTGGCGATCCTGCTCTCGATCGGCCATCAGACCGGTCTGTTCGACACCATGGCCGGCCTCCCGTCGGCGACCAGCACCCAAATCGCCGACGCCGCCGGGCTCAACGAACGCTACGTGCGGGAGTGGCTCGGCGGTATCGCGACCGCGGGCGTCGTCGAGTACGACGCAGCGACCCAGACTTACGCGCTGCCGCCCGCGCACGCCGCCGTCCTCACCCGCGCGGCCGGTCCGGACAACCTGGCCCGGGTCGCCCAGTTCATCCCGCTGCTCGGTGAGGTGGAACAGAAGATCGTGCAGTGCTTCCGCACCGGTGGCGGCCTGCCCTACAGCGCCTACCCGCGCTTCCACACGCTGATGGCCGAGGAGAGCGGCGAGGTGTTCGACGCCTCGCTGGTCGACACCATCCTGCCGATGGCCGAGGGCCTGCCCGCCCGCTTGACCGCCGGCGCCGACGTCGCCGACATCGGCTGTGGCAGTGGGCATGCCATCAACGTGATGGCCCAGGCCTTCCCGGCCAGCCGGTTCACCGGCATCGACTTCTCCGAGGAGGGCCTGCACGCCGCGCGCACCGAGGCGCACCGCCTCGGCCTGACCAACGCGTCGTTCATCGCACAGGATGTCGCCGCGCTGGACGTCACCGACGCCTACGACGTGATCACGGTGTTCGACGCGATCCACGATCAGGCCCAGCCCGCGCAGGTCCTGGCCAACATCCACCGTGCGCTGCGGCCCGGCGGGGTGCTGCTGATGGTCGACATCAAGGCGTCCAGCCGGCTCGAGGACAACGTCGGCGTGCCGATGGCGGCGTACCTGTACACCGTGTCGACGATGCACTGCATGAGCGTGTCGCTGGGCCTCGACGGCGCCGGGCTGGGTACCTGCTGGGGCAGGCAGTTGGCCACCTCGATGCTGGCCGATGCCGGCTTCACCGAGGTGGACGTCCGCGAGATCGACACCGATCCGTTGAACTTCTACTACATCTGCCGGAAGTAACATTCCGTCGCGTGCTGGCACAGATCGCAGACTGGCCGGTCCGCACCGCCGCCGCGGCGGTGGTCGGGCCGGCCGGTATCCTCGCCGACCACGGCGACACCACCCACCGGTTCCGGCTCGCGTCGGTGACCAAACCGCTGGTCGCCCGTGCCGCGCAGATCGCGGTCGAGGAGGGCGCCGTCGACCTGGACACCGAGGCGGGCCCGCCGGGGTCCACGGTGCGCCACCTGCTTGCGCACACCGCCGGCTACTCGATGCACTCGGCCGACACGATGGCCTCACCGGGTGAGCGGCGGGTGTACTCCAACTACGGCTTCACCGTGCTGGCCGAGACGCTGCAGGAGGCCTCGGGCATCGACTTCGGCCGGTACCTCGGCGAGGCGGTGTTCGAGCCGCTCGGCATGTCCGACAGCACGCTCGACGGCGGAACGGAGGCGGCCGGCTACGGCGCGTACTCCACGGTGGCCGACTTGAGCGCGTTCGCCGCCGACCTGTTGACGCCGCGGCTGGTCTCCCAGCCGATGCACGACGACGCGACCAGCGCGCAGTTCCCGGGCGTCGACGGGGTGCTACCCGGTTTCGGCGTGCAGCGGCCCAACGATTGGGGGCTGGGTTTCGAGATCCGCGGCCGCAAGTCGCCGCACTGGACGGGCGCGGCCAACTCCCCGCGCACCTTCGGGCACTTCGGCCAGTCGGGGACCTTCCTGTGGGCCGATCCGCAGGCCGGCGTGGCGCTCGTCGTGCTGACCGACCGGGATTTCGGCGACTGGGCGTATGACGTGTGGCCCGCCGTCTCTGATGGAGTCCTGAGAGAATTCGCGGCACACTAGCGCAACACCCGCCTCACAAGGCACAATAGACACGCACGACACAGCTGTAATTTCGGATTCTCGCAGGCCGTTGGGGAAGACGTCCCTCGTGGAGCCGAAGGAGCAGCAGATGCGTGCGTCGAACCAGTTCGCCGACGCGACGACAGGCGTGGTGTACGTGCACGCCTCACCCGCGGCGGTGTGCCCACATGTCGAGTGGGCGTTGTCGTCGACCCTGTCGGCGCGCGCCAACTTGAAGTGGACCCCGCAGCCCGCCATGCCCGGGCAGCTGCGGGCCGTCACCAACTGGGTGGGGCCGGTCGGTACCGGCGCCCAGTTGGCCAATGCGTTGCGCTCGTGGTCGGTGCTGCGCTTCGAGGTGACCGAGGATCCCAGCCCTGGAGTGGACGGCCACCGCTGGTGCCACACCCCGCAGCTCGGGCTGTGGAGCGGCGCCATGGGCGCCAACGGCGACATCATGGTCGGGGAGATGCGGCT
Organism: Mycobacterium sp. PS03-16; assembly: GCF_004570325.1. Taxonomy (GTDB): domain Bacteria; phylum Actinomycetota; class Actinomycetes; order Mycobacteriales; family Mycobacteriaceae; genus Mycobacterium. The sequence continues at coordinate 8,268 of NZ_SPQO01000003.1, forward strand.
GCGCGCGCTGATGGCCTCGGGCGCCGACGTGCTGGCCGCCGAACTCGACACCGTTCTGGGCACCGCCTGGGACGAGGCGCTCGAGCCCTACCGCGACGGCGGCGCGGGCGCGGAGGTCAGCTGGCTGTCCCGCGGAGTCGGATAGGTCTGAGGACGCGCAAGGCGTCCGGCACCGCGGACACCTCGACCGGCAGCGGACAGACGTATTCGCCGTCGGCGTATGCGTTGATGCCGGGTGAGTCGACAGTGATCGTGCGCGCCCGCGCGGTGCGGACCTCGTCGAGGTGAACGTGGGTGCCCTTGAACACCGTCGGAAACAGCCGGATCAGTCTGCTGCGCGATGCCGACGCCACCATGGTGGCGTCGAGGAGCCCGTCGGTCGGATCGGCGTCCGGGCAGATCAGCATGCCGCCGCCGTAACTGCGGGTGTTGCCGAACGCGGCCAGCGTCAGCTCGGTCTCGACCACCTCGCCGTCGAAGCTCAGCCGGAACGGCAACAACCGGAGTTTGGAGAGCTCGGCGACCATCGCGAGGTTGTAGCGCATGCGCCCGTGCGGCCAGGTCATCCTGTTGGTGCGGTCGGTGACCAGCGAGTCGAAGCCCGCCGCCATCACCGTGCCGAACCACCGGTCGGTGCCGTCCGCCCCGCGGATCCGGCCGAGGTCGACCGTGTCGGCGACGCCGTCGACCACCACGTCGGCCGCCGCTTCGGGGTCGCGCGCCGGGATGCCGAAGGCGCGGGCGTGGTCGTTGCCGGTGCCCGCCGGGATGATGCCCAGCGGGATGTCGGTGCCGGCGAGCACCTGCAGCGCCAGCGAGATGATGCCGTCGCCGCCGACCACCACCAGCGCGTCCATCCCGCGCTCGAGCGCACCCTCGACCAGCCGGCGCGCATGGTCGGCGTCGGTGCCGGCGATCGCGACGACGTCCACCGCGCGCCGGTGCAGTTGGGCGACCGCGCGTTCGGCGGCGTGCGGGGCGCTGCCGTGCCCGGACGCCGGGTTGGTCAGCATGGTGACCCGGCCGATCATGGAATGAGCTTGCCCGGGTTGAGGATTCCGGCCGGGTCGAGGCGGGCCTTCACCGCGCGCAGGATCTCCACGCCCAGCTCGCCGACCTCCTCGACCATCCACGGCCGGTGATCCGCGCCGACGGCGTGGTGGTGGGTGATGGTGCCGCCGGCGCGCATCATCGCCTCCGAGGCGGCGGCCTTCGCCGCGCGCCACTGCTCGATCGGGTTGCCGCGCTGCCCGGCGACGACGGTGAAGTACAGCGAGGCGCCGGTGGGGTAGACGTGCGAGATGTGGCACAGCACCAGCGCGGGAGTGCCGGACCGGCCGAGCGCGGTGGTGAGCGCCTCGGTGACGGCGGCCTTGAGCGCCGCGACGTTCGACCAGGTGGTGGCCGTCTCGAGCGTTTCGCACAGCGCACCGGCCGACAGCAGCGCGTCGCGCAGGTACGGCGCCCCGAACCGGCCGTGCTCCCACGCCCGTGCGGGCTCCTCGCCCAGCGACGTGCCGCCGTGTGCGGTGAGGACCGCGCGGGTTTCGGCGTGGCGGCTCTCGGCGTGCGCGGGCGTGCCCTCGAACACGGTGACCGCCAGGCAGCCCCCGGTGATGCGCTGTTCGCCGATGCTCTCGGTGGTGGCCAGATTGACGCCGGTTTCGGCCTCGTCGGACAGCCGGATCACGGTCGGGCCGGTGCCGGTCTGGGTGACGGCGCGCAGCGCCGCCGCGCCGGTGGCGAAGTCGGGGAACGACCAGGCCTCGTATCGGGTGGCTTCCGGCACCCGGTGCACGCGCACCCGGACCCGGGTGATGACGCCGAACACCCCCTCTGAGCCGACGATCAGCTGCCGCAGATCGGGGCCGGCGGCCGACGCGGGCGCCCGGCCGAGATCGAGGACGCCGGCCGGGGTGACGGCCCGCAGGCCGCGCACCATGTCATCGAAGCGCCCGTACCCGGCGGAGTCCTGACCCGAGGACCGGGTCGCGGCGAACCCGCCGATGGTGGCGAAGCAGAAACTCTGCGGGAAGTGCCCGAGCGAGAACCCGCGTTCGCCGAGCAGTCGCTCGGCCTCCGGTCCGGTGACCCCGGCGCCGAACTCCGCCTCGCCGGACTCCTCGTCGAGCCGGTGCAACCGGTCGAACCGGCGCAGGTCAAGCGACACCACCGCGGAGAACTCACCGCGGACGGGGTCGAGCCCGCCGACCACGCTGGTGCCGCCGCCGAACGGCACCACCGCGATCCGCTGGGCACTGCAGTGCGCGAGGATCGCGGCGACCTGATCCTCGTCGCCGGGCAGCAGCACGGCGTCCGGGGCGTCCTGTGGGCGGCGGTCGCGGCGGCGCAGCAGATCCGGAGTCGATTTCCCGCCGGCGTGCAACAGCCGGCCGACGTCGTCGGTCCGGCAGTACTCCGCCCCGACGATCCCCGCCAGCGCCGCGCGGTCGGCGTCGGCCAGCGCCGACGGGCAGACGGCCACCTCCTCCAGCGCGAGGCTCGGTGTCATCCCCTCACCGACACCGAGCGCCTGCTCGAGCAGGGATCGGATGCCGTCCGACAGCGGTTTCGCGGCGGCCGGATCGCCCCAGGCGTCCCACTTCATCGGCGGCAGCAGGGCGGTGGAGTGCTCACTCGAAGCGGACATGCGTTACAGTATTACACATGCTGTCAATCCGTAATGACCGGTCGGTCGAGGAGCGGATCCTCGACGCCGCTGCGGCCTGCGTGGTCACCTACGGGGTCGGCCGCGTGACGCTGGCCGAGATCGCCCGCCGGGCCCGGGTCAGCCGGCCCACGATCTACCGCCGCTGGCGGGACACCGACGCGGTGCTCGCCGCGCTGCTGACCGCCCGCATCACCGGCGTGCTCGACGACGTGCCGAGCGCCGGGGGCGGCAGGGCAGCGCTGGTCGACCGCATCGTGCAGGTGGGGGAGCGACTGCGCACCGACGAGATCGTCGGATCGGTGATCCACAGCGCCCCGGAATTCGCGATGGTCTACATCAGCCGGCGGCTGGGCACCAGCCAGCAGATCCTCATCGACGCCCTGGCCGAGGAGATCGAAGTCGCCCAGGACGACGGCAGCGTGCGCGCCGGCGAACCGCGCCAGCTCGCGGCCATGTGCCTGCTGATCACCCAGTCCACCATCCAGTCCGCGCAGATGGTCGCTCCGTTGCTCGACGCCAACACCCTGTCGGTGGAGCTGCGCCGTTCGCTCGACGGGTACCTGCGACCGTGAGGGCCGCCCTGCACGCCGGCCGCCGCGCCGCCGAACTGACCGCGCTCGCCGACGGCGCCCCGCTCGACGTGCTGGTGATCGGCGGTGGCATCACCGGGGCCGGCATCGCGCTCGACGCCGCGACCCGCGGTCTGACCGTGGCGCTGGTGGAGAAGCACGATCTGGCCTTCGGCACCAGCCGGTGGAGTTCGAAGCTGGTGCACGGCGGGCTGCGCTATCTCGCCAGCGGCAACGTCGGCATCGCCCGCCGCAGTGCCACCGAACGCGGAATCCTGATGACCCGCAACGCACCTCACCTCGTCTCGGCGATGCCCCAGCTGGTGCCGCTGCTCCCCGAGATGGGCAGGCCCGCCCGCACGCTGGTGCGCGCCGGCTTCCTGGCCGGGGACGGGCTGCGCCGGCTGGCCGGCACCCCGGGCGCGACGCTGCCGCGCTCCGGACGGGTCGGTGCCGCGCGGGCCGCCGAGCTGGTTCCCGCCGTCCGGCGCGACGGGTTGGCCGGGGGGTATCTGGCCTACGACGGTCAGCTGATCGACGACGCCCGGCTGGTCACCGCCGTCGCCCGCACCGCCGCCCAGCACGGCGCCCGCATCCTCACCCGGGTGAGCGCGTCGGCCGCGACGGCGACCTCGGCCCGGCTCACCGACCAGCGCACCGGCGAATCGTTCGACGTGTCGGCCCGCGCGGTGATCAACGCGGCCGGTGTGTGGGCCGGCGACGTCGACCCGTCGCTGCGCCTGCGCCCGTCGCGGGGAACGCATCTGGTGTTCGACGCCGCCGCGTTCGGCAACCCCGCTGCGGCGCTGACCATCCCGATTCCCGGCGAACTCAACCGCTTCGTGTTCGCGATGCCCGAACAGCTGGGCCGGGTCTACCTCGGGTTGACCGATGAGGACGCCCCCGGGCCGATCCCCGACGAACCGCAACCGTCGCCCGCCGAGATCACGTTCCTGCTCGACACCGTGAACACCGCGCTGGCCACCCGCCTCACCCCCGGCGACGTCCGCGGCGCCTACGCCGGCCTGCGCCCGCTGATCGACACCGGCGCCGGCCGCACCGCCGACATCTCGCGCGACCACGCGGTCACCGAATCCCCGTCGGGCGTCCTCAGCGTCATCGGCGGCAAACTCACCGAATACCGCTACATGGCCGAAGACGTGCTCGACCGCGCCGTCGCGGTGCGCGGGCTGACCGCGGGCCCGTGCCGCACCCGGGACCTGCCGCTGGTCGGCGCGCCGGCCAACCCGGTGTGGGCCGGACCGCCGCCGGCGCCGCTGCCGCCGTCACTGGTCGCCCGCTTCGGCGCCGAGGCGTCCCACGTGCTCGCCGCGGCGCGCTGCCCGCGGCCCACCGACCCGGTGGCCGACGGAATGGACGTCATCCGCGCCGAATTCGAGTACGCCGTCACCCACGAGGGCGCGCTGAGCGCCGACGACGTCCTGGACCGCCGCACCCGCATCGGGCTGGTGGCGGCCGACCGCGACCGGGCGTTGCCCGCCGCACGGGAAATCATGGCCGCCCTGGTGGAGTGACAGAGATCACAATCGGGTAGTCCATCCGGATGAGTGCAGCACCCACCCTCAAAAAGGCGCTCAACCAGCGCCAACTGCGGATGATCGCGATCGGCGGCGTGATCGGCGCCGGCTTGTTCGTCGGCTCCGGAGTCGTCATCGGCGACACCGGACCCGGCGCATTCCTCACCTACGCGATGAGCGGCGTCCTCATCATCATGGTGATGCGCATGCTCGCCGAGATGGCGGTGGCCAAACCCTCGACGGGATCGTTCGCCGACTACTCGCGCGACGCGCTCGGCGACTGGGCGGGCTTCTCGGTCGGCTGGCTGTACTGGTACTTCTGGGTCATCGTCGTCGGATTCGAGGCGATCGCCGGGGCGAAGATCGTGCAGTACTGGATCGACATCCCGCTGTGGCTGTGCGCGCTGATCTTCATGGTGCTGATGACCGCGACCAACCTGTTCTCGGTGAAGTCCTACGGCGAGTTCGAGTTCTGGTTCGCCGGCATCAAGGTCGCGGCGATCCTGGCGTTCATCGCCATCGGCGCGTGCTACGTCCTGGGACTGTGGCCCGGCAAGTCGGCCGACTTCTCGAACCTGGTCGACAACGGCGGGTTCATGCCGATGGGCTTCTCGGTCATCACGGTCGGCATCGTGACCGTCATCTTCTCGATGGTCGGCGCGGAGATCGCCACCATCGCCGCGGCCGAATCATCGGATCCCGAACGGGCGGTGGCCAAGGCCGCCAACTCGGTGATCGTGCGCATCCTGCTCTTCTACGTCGGGTCGGTGCTGCTGGTGGTGACCATCCTGCCGTGGAACAACGAGGGGCTCGCGGCGTCGCCGTTCGTCGCGGCGTTCACCGAGATGGGCATCCCGTACGCCGACCACATCATGAACGCGGTGGTGCTCACCGCGGTGCTGAGCTGCCTCAACTCCGGCATGTACACCGCGTCCCGGATGCTGTTCGTGCTGGCCGCGCGCCGTGAGGCCCCCCCGTCACTGGTCCGGGTGACCCGGCGCGGGGTGCCGGCGATCGCGATCCTGGCGTCCTCGGTGGTCGGCTTCCTGTGCGTGATCGCCGCCGCGGTCGCCGAGGAGACGATCTTCGCGTTCCTGCTCAACTCCAGCGGCGCGGTCATCCTGTTCGTCTACCTGCTGATCGCGGTCTCCCAGATCATCTTGCGCAGGCGCACCCCTGATTCCGAACTGCGCGTGAAGATGTGGCTGTTCCCCGTGCTGTCGATCCTCACCGCGCTGGCGATCTTCGCGATCCTGGTGCAGATGTTCCTCGACTCGAGTCTGCGCTCGCAGCTGGTGCTGAGCCTGGTGTCGTGGGGTGTGGTGCTGGTGCTGTTCGCCGCGAACAAGTGGTTCGTCAAACGCCGGCCGACCCCAGAGGGCGTCAGCGCCACCGGCACTCCGCACCGGGTGCTGGTGCTGGCCAACCAGACCGTCGACTCGACCGAACTGCTCGACGAACTGCGCCGCATCGGCGCCGACCAGGACACCCGCTACTTCGTCGTGGTGCCGGCGAGCCCCATCGAGACCGGGGCGGCCGCCACCCACGGGCCGCTCGACGTCGCCGACGCCACGCAGAAGGCCGCGACAGCCCGGTTGGAGAACACGCTGAACGCGTTGCGCTCCGGGAACTTCCACGCCGACGGCCGGCTCGGGGACCAGCGGCCGCTGCGGGCGCTGAGCACCGCGGTCAGCGAGTTCGACCCCGACCAGATCGTCATCTCGACGCTGCCGCCCGAGCACTCGGTGTGGCACCGGTTCGACGTCGTGGACCGGGCCCGCGCCCAGCACAAGGTCCCGGTGACCCACGTCGTGGCCACCCCGGTCGGGGCCGCGCAGGCCGCGCCATGACCATCGTCGCCGGGTTCAGCGCGAGCCGGCAGGGGAGCGCACCGTTGCACCTGGCCGCCGAACTGGCCCGGTCCGCGCGCACCCCGGTCATCGCGGCAGCGGTCGTCGAGCGGCCGTGGCCGCCGCGCGGCGACCCGGTCGAGGACGAATACCTCGACTACGTGACCGCTGCGGCGCGGACATCGCTCGAGCGGGTGGTCGGCGGGCTCGCCGGCGACGTCGAGGTGTCGGTGGTGGTGCACCGGGCGACGTCGGTGCCCGCCGGCCTGACCGAACTGGCCGCCCATCACCGCGCCGAGGCCGTGGTGGTCGGCTCGTCCTCCTCGGGTCTGTTGGGCCGGGTGGCGCTGGGCAGCGTGACCGACCGGATGGTGCACACCGCGGCGGTGCCGGTGGCGATCGCCCCGCGCAGTTACCCGCCGAGCCGGCACCCGATCGGCCGGCTGACCGTTGCCTACGGTGGCCACGCCGATCTGGGCCGGGTGATCGAGACCGCGGCCGAGCTCGCCGAGCGGTGGTCGGTCCGGCTGCGGATCGCGTCGTTCTCGGTACGCCCGGTCGCGGTGTTCAGCGGGTCCATCGAACCGTCGGCGGAGCGCCTGGTCGTCGAGCAGTGGTCGCGGCGCACCGCCGACGAGGTCGCCCGGCAGCTCGACGACGTCCGCGTGTCCGTCGCCGCCGACGTGGAGATCGTGGTGGGGGTGTCGCACGACTGGCGCGGAGCCGTCGAGGACGTCGCGTGGGAGCCGGGCGACCTGCTGCTGCTGGGTTCGGGTGCGGCCGGCCCGACAGCGCAGGTCTTCCTCGGTTCGGCCGCCGCGAAGATCCTGCGGCACAGTCCCGTTCCGGTGATGATCGTGCCCAGGCGCTGACCCGGGCCCGACGGCCTATGACGCCATCGCGTCGTACAACCGCGCGATGTCGGCCGGTGCCACGTCGACCTGGCACTGCTGCCGCAGCGCGCGCAGCGGCTGCGCGATCCGTTGCAGATCCGCCCACTCCTGGGGATGCGCGACGAAGTAGTTCCGGATCGCGGCCTCACCGCCTGCACCCTGCGCGCCGGCGTTGGTGATGACGTCGTTCGCGCCGGGATGGCTGCTGAGGTACTGGCCGGTCTGGGCGGAGACGGAACCCAGTGTGCTGCTCAATCCCGCTGCGGTGCACTGCGGCTGCGCGGCGGCCGTCGGCAGGGCGATGGTGGCGGAGGCGAGCCCCAGCAGGGCGCCGGTCACTACAGCGCCGCCCAGTCCGCGACGCGCGGCAATGCCAGATGTGAACATTCGAAAACCCCTTGATGTTGGCGGTGATCCACTCCCCGACACCACCGGCCACGTTACGCGCAACGAGCGCGCGTGCTGGGCAGACGCAGAAATCCCCGGCACGCGGACGGCGTGCCGGGGACTTCTGAAGTGTTCTGCGCTGTGCGGCTTACAGCGGGATGTTCTTGTGGCGACCGCGGCGGGCGGGCGCCTCGGCCAGGGCCTGGGTGACCTTGCTGCGGGTGTGCGAGGGGTCGATCTTCTCGTCCACCACGCCGATCTCGATGGCCGAATCCACTCCGCCGGCGATCTTCTCGTGCTCGGCGGCCAGCTGCTCGTGCAGCGCCTCGCGCTCCTCCGGCGCGGCGGCGGCCAGCTTCTTCTTGTGCAGGATGCCGACCGCGGCCTTGGCGCCCATCACGGCGACCTCGGCGTCGGGCCACGCGAACACCTTGGTGGCGCCCAGCGACCGCGAGTTCATCGCGATGTACGCGCCGCCGTAGATCTTGCGGGTGACCAGCGTGACCCGCGGAACGGTGGCTTCACCGAACGCGTGCAGCAGCTTGGCGCCGCGGCGCACCACGCCGCCCCACTCCTGGTCCACACCGGGCAGGTAGCCGGGGACGTCGACCACGACCACGAGCGGGATGCCGAACGCGTCGCACAGCCGCACGAACCGCGCCGCCTTCTCCGCACTCTCGGAGTTCAGGCAGCCACCGAGGCGCAGCGGGTTGTTGGCCAGCACACCGACGGAGCGCCCGGCCAGCCGGCCCAGGCCGACCACCATCGACGGCGCCCACTTGGCCTGGAACTCCTCGAACGGGGTCCCCTCATCGAGCAGCGCGTTGACCAGCGGGTGCACGTCGTAGGCGCGGCGGGCCGAGTCGGGCAGCAGCGCGGTCAGGTCGGTGTCACCGGCCTCGGCCTTGGTGCGGTCGAAATGGCCCTGCTGGCAGAACAGGCCGACCAGGCGGCGGCCGCGCTCGTAGGCGTCGAGCTCGTCGTCGGCGACGATGTGGCACACGCCCGACTTCTTGTGGTGGGCCTCGGGGCCGCCGAGCGACACCATGTCGACGTCCTCGCCGGTGACGCTGCGCACCACGTCGGGGCCGGTGACGAAGACCTTGCTGTCGGGGGCCATGACGATCACGTCGGTCAGCGCCGGGCCGTAGGCCGCGCCGCCGGCGGCGAAGCCGACGACCACCGAGATCTGCGGGATGTAACCGGACGCGCGGATCATGGCCTCGAAGACCAGGCCGACGGCGTGCAGCGCCTTGACGCCTTCGGCGAGCCGGGCGCCGCCGGAGTGCCAGATCCCCACGATCGGGCTCTGCTCCTCGATGGCGGTGTCATAGGCGTTCACGATGTGGCGGCAGCCTTCGATGCCCATGGCGCCGCCCATCACGGTGCCGTCGGTGCAGAAGGCCACGGTGCGCACACCGTTGACGGTGCCGGCCGCGGCCAGCACACCCGAGCGGTCCCGCTCGTGCAGCAGCTCGACGCTGCCGTCGTCGAAGAATGTGCGCAGGCGCAACAGCGGGTCGCGGGGGTCGAGCGTCTCGCCGACAGCCTCGGGGGCCATGATCGTCATCCAATTCCTCCTATGCCCGTTCCGATGTCGGCTGACCTTCGAGAAGTGGGGGTTGTCAGTACTTCCCGAAGGCGAGCGCGACGTTGTGCCCACCGAATCCGAACGAATTGTTGATGGCGTACTGGTAGTTTCCGGGCCGCGGAGAGCCTGCGACGACGTCGAGGTCGATCTCCGGATCCAGGTTCTTGAGGTTGAGGGTGGGCGGGATGACGCCGTTGCGCAGCGCCAGCACCGTCAGGATCGATTCGACCGCGCCCACGGCGCCGACCGAATGTCCCAGCGCGCCCTTCGGCGCGTACACGGCGGGCTTGTGCCCGCCCATGGCGTTGTTGATCGCCTTACCCTCGGCGACGTCACCGACACTGGTGCCGGTGGCGTGCGCGTTCACGTGGTCGATGTCGCTGGGCTGCAGCCCGGCGAGTTGAATCGCGCGCGTCATCGCCCAGCCGGCCTGTTCGCCGTTGGGGTCGGGCGCCACGATGTGGTAGCCGTCCGAGGTGACGCTGGCGCCCATGATGCGGGCCAGGATCGTCGCGCCGCGCGCCTTGGCGTGCTCCTCGGTCTCGATGATCATCAGCGCACCGGCCTCGCCGAACACGAAGCCGTTGCGGTCCTTGTCGAACGGGCGGCACGCGCCGGCCGGATCGTCGTTGGTGGTGGACAGCACGATGCGCATCTGGGCGAAGCCGGCGATCGGCACCGCCTCGATCCTGGTCTCGACACCGCCGCAGATCGCCATGTCGGCCTCACCCAGCACGATGTTGCGCCAGGCCTGGGCGATGCCCTCGGAACCGGAGGCGCAGGCCGAGACCGGGGTGATGACCCCGGCCCGGGCCTTGCGCTCCAGACCCACCGCGGCAGCCGCCGCGTTGGGCATGTACATCTGCACGGCGAGCGGAGAGACGGCCCGCAGGCCCTTCTGCCGCATACCGTCGTAGCTGAACACGAGCTCCTCGGTGGAGCCCATGCCGGTGCCGATCGACACCATCAGCCGGCGGGGGTCGACCTCCGGGTTCCCGGCGTTCTCCCAGACCCGGCGCGACAACACGGTCGACATCTTCTGCAGGTACGACAACCGGCGCAGTTCGACCCGCGTCAGCTCACCGTCGAAGTCCTCCAGCAGATGGCCGCCGATGCGGACCGGCAGGTCGTACTCCTCGACGAACGGATCCTCCAGACGGCGGATGCCGCTCTGCCCGTCGAGCAGACGCTGCCAGGTGGTCTCGGCGTCGGTGGCCAACGCAGTCGTCATGGCAACGCCGGTGACGACCACGTTGGGGAAACCGTTCCCTGTCGAGAGCCTTGCTGACCCCGCCATTACTGCTCCGTACTTTCTTTCCCGCTGCCCGGTCGGATGTCAGTAACGACCGAAGGCCAGGGCCACATTGTGGCCACCGAATCCGAACGAGTTGTTGATGGCGTACTGGAAGTCGCCGTACCGTGGCTCGCCTGCAACGACATCGAGATCGATCTCGGGATCGGGCGTCTCGTAGTTGAGGGTCGGCGGGATGACGCCGTCGCGCAGCGCCAGCACCGTCAGGATCGACTCGAGCGCACCGACCGCACCGATGGAGTGGCCGAGCGCCGACTTCGGCGCGTACACCGCGGCGTGCTCCACACCGGCGACGCGGATGGCGTTGGCCTCCGCGGTGTCGCCGATCGGGGTGGCCGTGGCGTGGGCGTTGACGTGGTTGATGTCCTTGGGGTCGAGCCCCGCGGTCTCCATCGCCCGCTTCATCGCCTGACCGGCGCGCAGTCCGTCGGCCGCCGGGGCGACCATGTGGAACGCGTCGGAGGTGATGCCCGCGCCCATCAGGCGGGCCAGCGGCTTGGCGCCGCGGGCCAGGGCGTGCTCCTCGGTCTCGATGACCATGAGCGCGCCCGCCTCGCCGAACACGAAACCGTCGCGGTTCTTGTCGAACGGCCGCGACGCCCCTTCCGGGTTGTCGTTGCGGGTCGACATGGCCCGCATCATCGAGAACGCCGCGATCGGCAGCGCCTCGATACCGCCCTCGACACCGCCGACCACGGCGATGTCGGCGTCACCCATGACGATCTGACGCCAGCCGTGGGCGATGGCCTCCGAACCCGACGAGCAGGCCGACACCGGGGTGATGACCCCGGCGCGGGCGCCGAGCTGCAGACCGATCACCGCGGCCGCGCCGTTGGGCATGATCATCTGCACGGCCAGCGGCGACACCTTGCGGGGGCCGCCCTCATTCATCGCGTCGTACGTCTCGACGATCTTCTCGCCGCCGCCGAGACCGGTACCGACCACGACCGCGAAGCGGTCCGGGTCGACCTCGGGCGTACCCGCGGTCTCCCACAGCTGGCCACCGAGGAACTTGGCCATGCGCTGGACGTACGACATACGCCGCATGTCCAGCCGGGTCATGTGGTCGTCGATCGCGTCGACGAGGTGACCACCGATGCGGACCGGGAGGTCCCACTTGGTGACGAACTCGTCCTCGAGGACGCGGATACCGCTCTCGCCGGCGAGCAGGCCCTTCCACGTGCTCTCGATGTCCGCCGCGATCGACGTGGTCGCCGTGACGGCGGTCACGACGACGTTGGGGAAACCGCCGTTAGCAGTGGAAGGTCGGGTCACTGGTCGGTCGCAAACTTCTCGCGCAGCGCAGCCGCGGCCTCGGGGTTCTCTTCCTCGAGCTTCTGGATGTAGGCGACGACGTCACCGACGGTGCGCAGGCCCGCGAGGTCCTCGTCGGGGATCTTCACGCCGTACTTGTCCTCGGTCTGCACGGCGATCTCGACCATCGACAGCGAGTCGATGTCCAGGTCGTCGACGAAGCTCTTCTCCGGGGTGACCTCGGACGGCTCGATACCGGTGACCTCTTCGATGATCTCGGCGAGACCGGCGATGATTTCTTCCTGAGTGGCGGGCACGATGGCTCCTTCTATCTCGGTTGTTACTTCGTTGATGTGACGATCGATGTGGTGTGGATCCGGGCGGACTAGAGCGACGCGAGTCCGTCCAGGTCCGCGGGGGCTTTGACGGCGTGCGTCGGCGTGCCCTTCAGCTCCCGCTTGGCGATGCCGACCAGCGTGCCGGCCGGCGGGAACTCGACGAGGGCGGCCACCTGGCGCTCCCGCATGGTCGCGGTGCACAGATCCCAGCGCACCGGCCGGGTCAGCTGGGCCACCAGCTTCTCCATGGCGTCGGCGCCCGACGAGACCGGCTGCCCGTCGGCGTTGCTGAGCAGCGTGGCGGTCGGCTCGGCCGGGGTCACCGCGTTGGCCGCGGCGGCGTACCCGTCCAGGGCCGAGGCCATGTACCGGGTGTGGAACGCCCCGGCGGTCGCCAGCTTACGGACCCGCGCCTTGGCCGGCGGATCCTCGGCGAGCTTGTCGAGTGCGGACACCGCACCGGCGGCGACGATCTGGCCGGCGGCGTTGCGGTTGGCCGGCACCAGGTCCAGCGCCTCGAGGCGGGCCAGTACCTCGGCCTCGTCGCCGCCGAGCACGGCGGCCATGCCGGTGGGCTCGACCGCGCAGGCCTTGGCCATCTCGGCGCCGCGGGTGGCGGCCAGCTTGATCGCGTCGTCCGAGGTGATGACGCCGGCGATCGCGTAGGCGGCGATCTCACCGACGGAGTGGCCGGCCACGACGGTGTCCCGTCCGGCCAGCAGCTCACGGCGGGTCAGTTCGTCGTGGGCGAGCAGCGTGGCGGCGACGACCAGCGGCTGGGTCACCGCGGTGTCGGTGATCTCCTCGGCCGTCGCGGTGGTGCCGAGCCGGACGAGGTCAAGGCCGCTGATCTCCGACCAGGCGGCCAGGCGGTCGGCCGCGCCGGGGAGTTCGAGCCACGGCTCGAGCATGCCCGGCGTCTGCGAACCCTGTCCGGGCGCGAGCAGCGCAATGAGTCCTTGAGGCACGTCTCTAAGAGAACACTGTGAAGACGACTTCGCGCCGTGTAAGAGATTATGAACCTTGTCTTATGTTTTTGTAGACAGTCCACAAAAGAGCATGTGATGCGACAGCATCGACACCTGGCCGCAATCTGTTACAGCTGACGCGGTGGTGCCGGGACGGCCGCACGCGCCGGGCCGGCCGGCGGGGACGGCCGGGCTACCGGACCTGGCAGGTTGGCCTTGCTGTTGAGCCGTCCCACCGTCACGGCCACCCGGAGCACGTACGCGTCGCGCGGCAGGGTGGGATCGCGGCCGGTGAAGTCGGCGATGCGTTTGAGCCGGTAGCGGACGGTGTTTGGATGAACGAACAGTTTGCGTGCGCACGCCTCGATGGCCCCGCCGGAGTCCAAATAGGCGTCGAGGGTCTCGGTCAGTGCCGGGCCCGCGTCGCTCAGCGGCCGCATCACCTCGGAATCGAGCGCGGCGATGGCCGTGGTGTCACCGAGCAGCGCCCGCTCGGGCAGCAGCTCGCGCGCCGACACCGGGCGCGGCGCGAGGCTCCACCCGGCCACCGCGTTCATGCCCGCGATCGCCTCCGTGGCGCTGCGGTGGGCGGCGGCCAGCGTCGGTGCGGTCGGTCCGAGCACCACCGGACCGTCGGCGAACACGCTGACCAGTTCGGTGAGGAACCGGTCGGTCACCGACAGCGGGCCCGAGACGATGGCGACCAGCCAGGTGCCGTGCACATCGGACAGCGCCGCCCGGTTGTTGCGGTTCACCACGTCGCGCACGTCGTCGGACGCCAGATCCATGCGGTCCGGGTGGGGCAGCCCGACGATGACCGTGGCAGGCGCGGTCGCGTCCCAGTTCAGCGCGGCGGCCTGCGACTGCAGTTCCGGCCCGATGTCGCCGCGCACGACGGCGTCGATGAGGTTGGCCTCCATGCGGGTGTCCCAGGCGCCGCGCGCCTCGGCCTGATCGGCGTAGGCGGTGGCGGCCGCGAACGCCAGGTCCCGGCTGTAGCGCAGGATGCCCGCGGTCAGCGCCGTCAACTGGTCCTCCGAGCGGGCCAGCAGCGGCACCACCTCCTCGAAGAACTCCATGGTGATCCGCACCATCTCCACCGACTGGCGCAGCGCGATGCGCCGCCGCAGGTCCTGGGGCACCACCTCGAAGGCCTGCGCGGTGTAGCTGACGTCGCTGCGCGGGTCGCGCATCCATTCCACGAAGTTGACCACCGCGGCCTGCACGACGAGCTGCACGCTGGCCCGCTGCGACGCCTCGAGCCCGGCGAAGAACGGCAGCCGTTCCTCCATGACGCGCACCGCCTGGGTGGCCAGCTGCCCGGAGAACTGCTTGAGCCGCCGCAGCACGGAGTCCGGCACTGTCTGCAGCACCTCGACCGTCGACGCGGGCGGCACGTACCGGTTGTCGGGCATATCTAAAAGCTACGCCTCCGATCTGGTGGGTTCCTCCAAGGAGCCCACCGAGCGGGCCCGTTGGGGCCCGCTCGGCTCGGATCAGGCCACGCCGGGATCCGAGGTCTGCTCCGGCGCCGCCATCACATCGTCGATCTCGTAGCGCTTGGCGGCCTCGACGGCCACCGAGATGTCGATGTTGCCGTCGCGGGCCAGGCCCTCGAGCACCGCGACCGCCACCGACTCGCCGTCGGTGTTGTAGTAGCGGCGGGCAGCCGGACGGGTGTCGGAGAACCCGAAGCCGTCGGTGCCCAGCGTGATGTAGGTGCCGGGCACCCACGGCCGGATCTGCTCGGGTACCGCGCGCATCCAGTCCGAGACGGCCACCACCGGGCCGGGCGCGTCGGCCAGCGCCTGCGTGACGTACGGCGTGCCCGCCGGCTGGTCCGGGTGGCGCAGTCGCTGCTTCTCGATCTCCACACCGTCGCGGTTGAGTTCACCCCAGCTGGTCACCGACCACACGTCGGCGGCCACGTCCCACTCGTCGGCGAGCAGTTCGGCCGCCCGCAGTGCCGACGGCATGCCGACACCGGAGACCAGGATCTGGGCCCGGTGCGACTTGCCCTCCGGCGCAGGCTGGTAGAGGTACATCCCGCGCAGCAGACCCTCGACGTCGAGGTTCTCCGGTTCGGCCGGCTGCTTGTAGGGCTCGTTGTAGATCGTCATGTAGAAGTAGACGTTCTCCGGGTTCTCCCCGTACATGCGAGCCAGGCCGGATTCGATGATGTAGGCGATCTCGTAGGCGAACGCCGGGTCGTAGGCCACCACCGCCGGGTTGGTCGCGGCCAGCAGCAGCGAATGCCCGTCGGCGTGCTGCAGCCCCTCACCGACCAGCGTGGTGCGCCCGGCGGTCGCGCCGAGCACGAAACCGCGGGCCATCTGGTCGGCGGCGGCCCACAGGAAGTCGCCGGTGCGCTGGAACCCGAACATCGAATAGAAGATGTAGAGCGGGATCATCGGCTCGTTGTGCGTGGAGTACGACGTTCCCACCGCGGTGAACGATGCGGTGGAGCCGGCCTCGTTGATGCCCTCGTGCAGGATCTGGCCGACTTCGCTCTCCTTGTAGGCCAGCATCAGCTCGGCGTCCACAGAGGTGTACAGCTGCCCGTTGCGGTTGTAGATCTTGAGGTTCGGGAACCACGAGTCCATGCCGAACGTGCGCGCCTCGTCGGGGATGATCGGCACGATCCGGTGCCCGATGTTCTTGTCGCGCAACAGCTCCTTGAACGTGCGGACCGTCGCCATCGTGGTGGCGACCTCCTGCTTGCCCGAGCCCTTCTTCAGCGCCTTGTAGGCGTCGCGGCCCGGCAGCGTGAGCGCCTTGGACTTGGTGCGCCGCTCGGGCAGGAATCCACCCAGCGCGCGGCGCCGGTCGAGCATGTAGCGGATCTCCGGCGCTTCGGGGCCCGGGTGGTAGTACGGCGGCAGGTAGGGGTTCTGCTCGAGCTGCTCGTCGCTGATCGGGATGCGCTGAGCGTCGCGGAAGTCCTTCAGATCCTGCAGCGCAAGCTTTTTCATCTGGTGGGTGGCGTTGCGGCCCTCGAAGTGCTTACCGAGCGTGTAGCCCTTGATGGTCTTGGCCAGGATGACCGTCGGCTGACCCTTGTGCTCCATCGCCGCGCGGTAGGCGGCGTAGACCTTGCGGTAGTCGTGGCCGCCGCGCTTGAGGTTCCAGATCTCGCTGTCCGACATCTTCTCCACCAGCGCCTTGGTGCGCGGGTCGCGGCCGAAGAAGTGGTCGCGGACGTAGCCGCCGTCGTTGGCCTTGTAGGTCTGGTAGTCCCCGTCCGGGGTGGTGTTCATCAGGTTGACCAGGGCGCCGTCGCGGTCGGCTTGCAGCAGGGCATCCCACTCGCGGCCCCACACCACCTTGATGACGTTCCAGCCCGCGCCGCGGAAGAACGACTCCAGCTCCTGGATGATCTTGCCGTTGCCGCGCACCGGTCCGTCGAGGCGCTGCAGGTTGCAGTTGACCACGAACGTCAGATTGTCCAGCGCTTCGTTGGCGGCCACCTGGATCAGGCCGCGGCTCTCCGGCTCGTCCATCTCACCGTCGCCGAGGAACGCCCACACATGTTGGTCGGAGGTGTCCTTGATGCCGCGGTCGGCGAGGTAGTGGTTGAACCGGGCCTGGTAGATCGCGTTCATCGGGCCGATGCCCATCGACACCGTCGGGAACTCCCAGAAGTCCGGCATCAGCCGCGGGTGCGGGTACGACGGGAGGCCGCCGCCGGGGTGGCTGTGCTCCTGGCGGAAGCCGTCCATCTGCTCGGAGGTGAGGCGGCCCTCGAGGAAGGCGCGGGCATAGATGCCGGGGGAGGCGTGACCCTGGATGAACACCTGGTCGCCGCCGCCGGGATGGCTCTTACCGCGGAAGAAGTGGTTGAAGCCGACCTCGTAGAGCGCCGCCGAGGACGCGTAGGTGGAGATGTGCCCGCCGACGCCCACACCGGGGCGCTGCGCGCGGTGCACCATGATCGCCGCGTTCCAGCGGATCCACGCGCGGTAGCGGCGCTCGACGTCCTCGTCGCCGGGGAACCACGGCTCGAGCTCGGTCGGGATGGTGTTGACGTAGTCGGTGGAGGTCAGCGCGGGGATCGCGACGCGCTGCTCGCCGGAGCGTTCCAGCAGCCGCAGCATCAGGTAGCGCGCCCGGGCCGGGCCCGACCGCTCCAGCAACGCGTCGAACGATTCCAGCCACTCGCCGGTCTCTTCGGGGTCGATGTCGGGCAGGTACGACGCGACACCCTCACGGATCACCCGAACCCGGTCGTGGTCGGCTGCGGTGGAGGAGTTTTGGGCCAGGTCCTGGCGCACGAACTCGGTGGTCAACTTCCGCTCCTTGTTAGGCGGTATCAATGCGCCGCGAAGGCGGGGGGTTTGTGGCTCCCCGCGTACGCGGTGACCTCTATCCTTCCCTCTCCGCGGCGCCGTCGCACCGGTGGGGGTGAACAGCGCTCCCGCGGCACG
Source organism: Mycobacterium sp. PS03-16 (assembly GCF_004570325.1). Lineage (GTDB taxonomy): Bacteria > Actinomycetota > Actinomycetes > Mycobacteriales > Mycobacteriaceae > Mycobacterium. The sequence goes on from NZ_SPQO01000003.1 coordinate 26,063, forward strand.
CGCCGGTGGCCGCAATGAACCCGCGAGGCGGGGTGGATACCGGTAACGTCTGCAGACCGTGCTGATCGGTGTGCGGCGGCTGCGGGGGGTCGCGCTGGTGCTCGGCTACCTCGCCGTCGGCGCCATGGTGATCGTCGGCTGCACCTCGGTGACGCAGGGCACCGCCCGGGTGGACAGCGCGGAGGCGCCCCGGTACCGGGCGTCGGTGTCGTCGTCGGTCCAGGAGTCGATCGCCCAGTCCAGCGCACGCGAATCGGAGCGCCAGCAGTCGCTGACCACGGCCGCGATCCACACCTCGTGTGAGGACCTCAGCAGCTCCAGCGTCGACGCGATCAACGCCGTCAACGCCTACGTCGACGCCTTCAACGAGGAGGCGCCGGATGTGGCGGGCCGGGCCGGTCCGGCGATCGATGCGCTCAACATCAGCGCCGACCTGGTCAGCAGCGGGATCAGCGATGTGCTGTCGCCGGAACTGCGCGACGCGCTGGGCGCCTGGGCGGGTGCGGCGCGCGACGTCGCGGGCGCGATCGCGCGCGACGCCGGGCCCGACGAGTTCAACGCCACGGTGGAGAACCTCAACAGGTCCAGAGAGGTGGCGTTGAACCTGTGTGACGCGTCATATTGACGAACCGCGGCAGCGGGCACCCGTGTCCGGAGGCCGCGTGCGACGATAGGGCTTCGAGTACCGGCAGCAGGGCAGGCAGAAGGAGGACCGACGGTGGTGGCGGCGGCGGACGCCCCGAAGTACGCCCAACGACTGGGCATCGAAAACGATCAGATCGTGCAGGAGCTGGGTTGGGACGAGGACGTCGACGACGACATCCGCGCCGACATCGAGGACGCGTGCGGCAGTGAGCTGCTCGACGAGGACGCCGACGAGGTGGTCGATGTGGTGCTGCTGTGGTGGCGCGACGACGACGGCGACCTGGTCGACCGGCTGATGGACGCCATCACCCCTCTCGCCGAGGACGGCGTGATCTGGGTGGTGACCCCCAAGACCGGGAAGCCCGGCCACGTCCAGCCGGCCGAGGTCGCCGAATCGGCGCCCACGGCGGGGCTGATGCAGACGTCGTCGGCCAACCTGGGCGACTGGATCGCCAGCCGGCTGGTGCAGCCGAAGTCGAAGGCGGCGGGGAGAAGGTCGTAGCGGTGCTCGAGCCCGGGACCCAGGCACCGGACTTCACCCTCAAGGACCAGAACGGCCGGACCGTCACGCTCAGCGCCTTCCGTGGGGCGAAGAACGTGGTGCTGGTGTTCTATCCGTTGGCCTTCACCGGCATCTGTCAGGGCGAGCTCGACGAGATCCGCGACCACCTGCCGCGCTACGTCAACGACGACACCGCGACGCTGGCCGTCTCGGTCGGCCCGCCGCCCACCCACAAGGTCTGGGCCACCCAGAGCGGGTTCACGTTCCCGCTGCTGTCGGACTTCTGGCCGCACGGCGCCGTCGCGCAGGCCTACGGGGTGTTCAACGCCGACGCCGGCTTCCCCAACCGCGGCACGTTCGTCATCGACCGGGCGGGCGTCATCCGGTTCGCCGAGATGAAGCAGCCGGGCGAGCCGCGCGATCAGGCGGTGTGGCGCGACGCCCTGGCCGCCCTGTCCGCGGCCTGAGGCGATTTCCGCTGCCCGTCGTCGCCGGGTAGCCTGCCCCCGCGGGGGCGTGTAGCTCAGTGGTAGAGCTCTGGTTTTACACACCAGCGGTCGGCGGTTCGATACCGTCCACGCCCACTCACGGATCTGCAGCGCAGGGGCCGGCGACGCGAGTCGCGGCGACCCCCGGTGGAGTTTGCGTTGTCAGGCAGGCCTTTCCACACCCCGACACTGACCGGATGGACCCGTGAGCACCATGCCTGTACGCCTCGGATGCGTGTACCTGCCGCAATTCGCGCCTGAACGGATCGCCGCCACCGCGCGCGCCGCCGACGCCGCGGGCCTCGACGAACTGTGGCTGTGGGAGGACTGCTTCCTTGCCGGCGGCGTCTCCGCGGCCGCGATCGCGCTGGCGAACAGTGAGCGGCTGACTGTGGGAGTCGGCGTACTTCCGGCGCCGTTGCGCAATGTCGCGCTGACTGCGATGGAGCTCGCGACCTTACACAGAGCGTTTCCGGGCCGTGTGCGCACCGGTGTCGGTCACGGTGTGCAGAACTGGATGGAGCAGGTGGGCGCCAAGGTGCGCTCGCCGATGACGCTCCTGCGTGAGTACGTCGCCTGCCTGACCGCCCTGCTGCGCGGTGAAACGGTCACCTTCCACGGCAGGTACGTCAGTCTGGAAGACGTCACCCTCGACTGGCCGCCGGCAGGCTCAGTCGAACTCCTCACCGCCGCCGTCGGCCCCAAGACGTTGGCGCTGAGCGGCGAGTTGTCCGATGGCACGATTCTGACCCAGGGCACGACACCGGATCAGGTACGCGATGCGATCACTCACATCGCTGCCCACCGGCGGCACTCGATCGTGACCTACGTGCTCTGCGCCGAGGGCGACGGCGCTGCACATCAGATCAACCGCGAGCTCGAGCGCTGGAACCTCGACCCCGCCACGGATGTCCACGCCAGCGGTGGGGCCGCGGACATCGCCACCTCGGTGCGCAGATGGGTCGACGCCGGTACCGACACCGTGGTTCTGCAACCACCGCTGGACGCCCGCGTCGAGGACTTCGTCCGGTTTCTCGGCGAGCAGGTGGCGCCCCTGGTCCGGTAGCCCGAAGAAGGCTGAGTTCAGCGCGACAACCTCGCCATGCCGTTGACCGGGCCGTGGCCCCGGCCCAGTGGATATGCCGCGCGGATGCACTCGGTGACCCAGAGCTTGGCGAAACGGACCGCGTCGGGAACCGCGTACCCGTGCGCCAGCGCGGCGGTGATCGCCGCGGCAAGCGTGTCGCCGGCGCCGTGATCGTGGCGGGTGTCCACCCGTTCCGCGGTGAACGTATGCACATCGGAGCCGTCGAAAAGCAGATCGGAGCTGGTCTGCGAGGTGCGCAGATGGCCGCCCTTCACGAGAACCCAGCGCGGCCCCAGCGCGTGCAGGGCCCGGGCCGCGTCGAGTTGACTGTCGCCGTCGACCACATCGATGCCGACGAGGAGCCGCACCTCGTCGAGGTTCGGTGTCACCAGCGAAGCCATCGGAATCAGGTCGTCGCGCATGGTGTCGAGCGCACTGGGGTGAAGAAGTGGCTCGCCGACATGTGACGCACACACCGGATCGACCACCAGCGGGACGACACCGTCGAGTCCCTCGGACCTCCAGGTCTTCACGACGGTTCTGATGATCTCCCCGGACGCGAGCATGCCGGTCTTGGCCGCGTCGACGCCGATGTCGGAGACCACCGCGCTGATCTGCCCCGCCACGACGTCGACCGGAACTTCGTGGAAACCCCGGACGCCCAGCGAGTTCTGGACCGTGACGGCGGTCAGTGCCGCGGTCCCATGGACGCCCAACATCGCGAAGGCGCGCATGTCGGCCTGCAGGCCGGCGCTGCCGCCGGAGTCTGATCCGGCGATGGTCATGACGCGGCGCGGGGTCTGGCCCGGTGCGGTCAGGGGAAGGTCGTGAGCGTCGGCCATGAGCTCGATTGTGTCAAGTGCCCTCATCCCGGCGGGGCGAAGAACTCCAGTGCAACCCCGTCGGGGTCGCGGAAGCTCAACCCCGACCCGTACGGCGCGTCGACCACACCGCCGTGCGTGATACCCAACTCGTCGAGCCGACGCGCCCACGTCTGCAGCTCGGCGCGGTCGGCGCAGCCGAAGCTGACATGGTCGAGTCCGGGCTGGAACTCCGTGAACTCACCGTCTGAGGCGGGCCGGTCGTGCTGGTGGATCCCGAACAGGGTGCCGTCCCCGAACGCCCACACCAGATGGTGGAAACCTGCGTCGGTGTGTTCGTCGAGGACCGGTTCGGTCTCGAACAGCGCGCGGTACCAGGGTCCGCTGACGTCGAGGTCGCGCACGGTGACGGCTACGTGATTGAGTCCGTTGATGGCCATGAGGACCTCCGTCGGGGGCTGGGACTCCCCTCAGTAGAGCACTTCAGCGCCGGCGGCCGTAGCGATCGGCCAGTTTGTCCTGCGGGGTCTGCGGCGCCTGCGCCTGCGCATCGGCGGCGGCCTTGTCGCGTCGGCGCTGGCGCACCTCGGCGTAGATGAAGTAGCCGAGCCCGATCGGGGCGATGATCCCGAACGCGATCCACTGGATGCCGTAGGACAGGAACGGGCCGGCGTCGAGATGGGGCAGCGAGATCACGCCCAGCCCGCCCGGCTGGTCCTCGACCAGCTGCAGGTACGACCCGGTCAGCGGCACGCCGGTGAGCTGGGAGATCTGCCCGGGATTGATCGCGTACACCTGCTGGTGACCGGCCTCGCGGAACGGCTGCTTACCGGGCGGCACCGGCTCGGCGTCGCGCAGGCGCGCGGTGATCGTCACGGTCTGCGTCGGCGCCGCGGCGATCGGGGGCACCTCCGATCCGCGTTCGGGGGTGACATAGCCGCGGTTGACCAGCACCGTGGGGCCGCCGTCGACCGCGAACGGGACCAGCACCTCGTATGCCGGGTCACCGTCGATCACCCGAAGCCGGGCCAGCACCTGGGCGTCGGGCAGGTACCTCCCGGTCGCGGTGACCCGCTGCCACTGCTCATCGGGGGCGACCGAATCCTGTTGCGGCAGAACGGAGGTGACCGGCACGGGCGCGGCGGTCAGGGACCGGGAGATCTGGGCGTTCTCCCGGGAGGTCGTGGTGTTCTTGCCGAGCTGCCACGGCGCCAGCACGGTGAAGCACAGATAGGCGAAGGCGAGGACGACGACGAACAGCGCCAGCCAGGCCGGCCGCAGCAGGAAGGCCCAGCGCCGCATCAGCTCGCCAGTCCCCGTGCCGCGAGCTGGTCGTCGACCCAGGCGTGCAGGCCTGGCAGCGCCGCCTCGATGACGGTGAAGACGTCCTCGAAGTCGTCCTGGGTGCCGTAGTAGGGGTCCTCGACGTCGAGGGCGTGCGCACCCGAGCGCGGGTCGAACGACCGCAGCATCCGCAGCCGCTCCGGCGGCACCCCGAGATCGGTCAGCATCCGGACGTGGTTGCGGCCCAGCGCCACCACCAGGTCGGCCGTGAGATGCCCGTCGTCGACGGCGGCGGCGCGATGGATGCTGGGGTAGCCGTGGGCGCGCAGGACGTGCACCGCCCGCGGATCGGCCGGGTCCCCGGCGTGCCATCCGCCGGTGCCGGCGCTGCTCACCCGCACCGCGCCGGTCAGTCCGCGCTCGGCGATCTGGTGGGCGAACATCTTCTCCGCCATCGGCGAGCGGCAGATGTTGCCCGAACAGACGAACGTCACGTGCAGCCGCGGATCCGTCGAGTCAGACACCGAGCACCTCGCGCAGGTCGGCCACCGTCTCCACGTGCGCCAGCGCCGCCACCGGCGTCGGCTCGGTGAAGTCGGCGCGGCCATATCCCCAGCCGACGACCACCGTGTCGATACCGTGCTCGGCGGCGCCCTCGACGTCGTGCCACCGGTCACCGACCATCACCACGCGATCGGGCAGCGGCCGCAGCCGCTCGAGCGCGTAGGCGACGACGTCGGCCTTGGTCGCGCGCACGCCGTCGACGCTGGCGCCGGCGATCACCTCGAAGTAGCCGTCGAGCCCGAAGTGCGCCAGGATGCGCTGCGCCGTCGGCTCGGCCTTGGACGTGGCGACCGCCAGCCGCACCCCGGCCGCCTGCAGATCGGCCAGCAGCGCCGGGATGCCGTCGAACGTGCGGTTCATCGACCATCCGCGGGTGGTGTAGTCGGCGCGGTAGGCGGCGATCGCGGCGTCGGCGCGCTCGCCGAGGCCCAGCGAACGCAGGGTGTGGTGCATCGGCGGACCGACGATGCGGCTGGCCAGGTCGCCGTCGGGGACAGGGACGCCGACCTCCCCGAGCGCGTGCCGGAAGCTCGCGACGATGCCCTGCGCCGAATCGGTCAGCGTGCCGTCGAGGTCGAACAGCACGAGCTGCGGGCGGGTCAGGGTCGAACGGTCCAGCGTGTCGGTCACGGCTCCATTGTCCCCGACCCTGCGCGCGGCGTTCGCGGGGTCGTTTCGCCGACCGTGCCGCGCCGCGCACTACTGTCGTGCTGTGTCACGTTCCGCGCCGCAGGCTGCCCGCTACCACGGCGATCAGGCCGCGCTGCCCGGCATGCTCGACTTCGCCGTCAACGTGCGCGCGGCCACCCCGCCGCCGTGGTTGATCGAGCGGCTGTCGGGGCGGTTGGCCGACCTCGGCCACTATCCGTCGCGCACCGACGAACAGGCCGCGGTGCGTGCCGTCGCGGGCCGGCACGGTCGCCGCGAGGACGAGGTGGCGCTGCTGGCCGGCGGGGCCGAGGGTTTTGCGCTGCTGCCTGCGCTGCGGCCGCGCCGCGTCGCGCTGATCGCGCCGTCGTTCACCGAGCCCGATGCGGTGTTCGCCGCCGCGGACGTGCCGGTGACCCATGTGGTGCTCGACGCGCCGTTCGGGTTGGCCGGGGCCGCGGTGCCCGACGAGGCCGACCTGGTGGTGGTCGGCAACCCCACCAATCCGACCGCGGTGCTGCACGCCCGCGAGGACCTGCTGGCGCTGCGCCGGCCGGGCCGCACGCTCGTGGTCGACGAGGCGTTCGCCGACGCGGTCGCGGGGGAGCCGGCGTCGCTGGCGGGCGAAGCGCTGCCGGACGTGCTGGTGCTGCGCAGCCTCACCAAGACGTGGGCGCTGGCCGGGCTGCGGGTCGGTTACGCGCTCGGCGCGCCGGAGGTGCTGCGGCGGCTGACCGCCGGCCGCGCGCACTGGCCGCTGGGCACCCTGCAGTTGGAGGCGCTGGCGGCGTGCAGTGCGCCGGCGGCGGTGGCCGAGGCCGAGGCGGGCGCGCGGCGGCTGGCGGGTGTGCGCGCCGACATGGTGGCCGGCCTGACCGGGCTCGGACTGGACTGTGTTCCGGGCGCCGCGCCGTTCGTGCTGTTCTCGGTGCCCGATGCGGAGCTGGTGCGAAAGCGTCTGGCGGAGAGCGGGATCGCGGTGCGGCGCTGTGACACGTTCGTCGGTCTGGACGGTTCCTACCTGCGGGCGGCGGTGCGTGCGGAGTGGCCGGTGCTGGTCGACGCGCTGACGGAGGCGCTGCGATGAGTGTGCGGCTGTCCGAGGTGATCGACGTGCTCGACGACGCCTACCCGCCGGCTCTGGCCGAGAACTGGGATTCGGTCGGCCTGGTGTGCGGTGACCCCGACGAACCCGTCGAGTCGGTCACCGTCGCCGTCGACGCGACCGCCGACGTCGTCGCCGAGGTGCCCGAACGGGGCCTGCTGCTGGCCCACCACCCGCTGCTGCTGCGCGGGGTCGACACCGTGGCGGCCAGCACCCCGAAGGGTGCACTGGTGCATTCGCTGATCCGCGGCGGCCGAGCCCTGTTCACCGCGCACACCAACGCCGACTCGGCGGCGCCGGGGGTGTCCGACGCACTGGCCGACGCGCTCGGGCTGCGGGTCGAGCAGGTGCTGTCCCCGGTGTCGACCGATGATGACCTGGACAAGTGGGTGGTCTACGTGCCCAGCGGGGACGCCGACGCGCTGCGTGAGGCGGTGTTCGCCGCCGGCGGTGGGCACATCGGCGACTATTCGCACTGCAGCTGGAGTGTGGCGGGCACCGGGCAGTTCCTGCCGCACGAGGGCGCCTCGCCGGCGATCGGCAGCGTCGGTTCGGTCGAACGGGTGGCCGAGGACCGCGTGGAGATCATCGCGCCTGCGCGGCTGCGCCGCGACATCCTGACGGCCGTGCGCACCGCCCACCCGTACGAGGAGCCGGCGTTCGACATCTTCAGCATCGCGCCCATCCCGGGCGATGTCGGGATCGGTCGGATCGGGTCGCTGCCCGCACCGGAACCGTTGTCCGCGTTCATCGCCCGCGTCAACTCCGCGCTGCCGGCGACGACCTGGGGGGTGCGCGCCGCGGGTGATCCGGCGGCCATGGTGTCGCGGGTCGCCGTGTGCGGGGGAGCGGGAGACTCGCTGCTGGGCACCGTGGCGCGCGCCGGGGTGCAGGCCTATGTCACCGCCGACCTGCGGCACCATCCCGCCGACGAGCACCTGCGGGCGTCGCCGGTCGCGCTGGTCGATGTGGCGCACTGGGCCAGCGAGTTCCCGTGGTGCGAACAGGCCGCCGCCCTGCTGCGGACACACTTCGGCGATGCGTTACCCGTGACGGTCTGTGCGCGGCGCACCGATCCCTGGAACCTCGCCGACGAGAGGGGAGACCATGAAAGCTGATGTCTGGCAGCAAGGTTCGCTGCTGAAGCTGGCCGAGGTGGACGCCGGGCTGGCGCGCGTCGACCACCGGGTCAAGAACATGCCCGAACAGCAGGAGTTCGACCGGCTGCGCGCCGAGCACGGCGCGGCGAACGACCGGCTGGCGGTCGTGGGGCTCGCGGTCGAGGACCTCGACGCGCAGATCACCAAACTCGAATCCGAGATCGACGGCGTCCGCCAGCGCGAGGACCGCGACCGCGCGCTGATCGACGGCGGTACGGTGGCGGCCAAGCAGATCGCCGAACTGCAGCACGAACTGGAGACGCTGCAGCGCCGCCAGGCCGACCTGGAGGACCAGCTGCTGGCGGTGATGGAACGTCGCGAGGAGCTGCAGGGTCAGCGCGACGAAGCGCTGGGCCGCATCGACGAACTGCAGGCGCAGTTGACGGCCGCGCAGCAGACGATGACCGACGCGGTCGCCGAACTCGACCGCTCTCGCGAGGAGAGCGCCGCCCGCCGTGCGGAACTGGTGGCCTCGCTGCCCCCCGAGCTGGTCACGCTCTACGAGCGTCAGCGCGCCCGCGGCGGTCCAGGGGCCGGGCAGCTGCAGGGGCGCCGGTGCGGTGCCTGCCGGCTGGAGATCGATCGTGGTGAGCTGGCGCGGATCTCGGCCGCCGCCGACGACGAGGTGCTGCGCTGCCCGGAGTGCGGCGCGATCCTGATCCGGGTGGCGGGACTGACCCGGTGAAGGTCGTCGTCGAAGCCGACGGCGGATCCCGCGGCAATCCCGGGCCCGCCGGCTACGGCGCGGTGGTGTGGTCGTCGGACCGGGAATCGCTGCTGGCGGAGGCCAAGCAGGCGATCGGGCGGGCCACCAACAACGTCGCCGAATACCGCGGCCTGATCGCCGGGCTCGAGGAGGCGGCGAGGGTGGGCGCCACCGAGGTGGCCGTGTCGATGGACAGCAAGCTGGTCGTCGAGCAGATGTCGGGCCGGTGGCGGGTCAAACACCCCGACCTGGCCCCGCTGTACCAGCAGGCGCAGGACCTGGCCGGCCGGTTCGACCGGGTGACCTACTCGTGGATTCCGCGGGCCCGCAACGCGCACGCCGACCGGCTGGCCAACGAGGCCATGGACGCCGCGGCCGGCGTCGAGACCCCCGCACGGGTAACGGATCCCGACCCGCAGCGGCAAGGGTCGACCACCACGCCCTCATCGCCGCCCGGGTGGACCGGTGCGCGCGGGGCGCCGACCCGGCTGCTGCTGCTGCGCCACGGCCAGACCGAACTGTCGGTGCAGCGGCGCTATTCGGGACGGGGCAACCCGGCGCTGACCGAGCTGGGTCGCAGGCAGGCCGACGCCGCCGCGGCGTACCTGGCCGAGCGCGGCGGGATAGACGCCGTCATCAGCTCGCCGCTGCAGCGGGCGCATGACACGGCGGCGGCTGCGGCGAAGGCGCTGGGGCTCGACGTGACGGTGGACGACGACCTCATCGAGACCGACTTCGGCGCGTGGGAGGGGCTGACGTTCAGCGAAGCCTCCGAACAGGATCCGGATCTGCACGGCCGGTGGCTGCGCGACACCAGCGTCGAGCCGCCGGGCGGGGAGAGCTTCGACGTGGTGGCCCACCGCGTCCGGCGGGCGCGCAACCGGATCATCGCCGAACACGGTGCGGCGACGGTGCTGGTGGTCTCGCACGTGACGCCGATCAAGACGATGCTGCGCATGGCGCTCGACGCCGGTGAGGGCATCCTCTACCGCCTGCACCTGGATCTCGCCTCGCTCAGCATCGCCGAGTTCTACCCCGACGGCGGATCGTCGGTGCGGTTGGTCAACCAGACCGCCTACCTGTGATCAGGCGTGCAGGTGCAGGCGTTCGCCGTGCGGCCCGAAGATCACGATGGCCTCGACGGGACCGTCGACCGCCCCGAACCAGTGCGGCGTCCACGTCGAGAACTCCACGGCCTCACCGGGTCCCACGATGAAGTCGCGGTCGCCGAGCATGAGCCGCAGTTGACCCGACAGCACGTACATCCAGTCCTGGCCCTCGTGCACCGGTAGCTCCTCGGGAGGTTTGCGCCGGCGCGCACTGACCCGGATCTTCCATGCGTGCAGCCCACTGGCCGAGGTGTGCCGGGTCAGCGGCCAGTACGTCACACCGTGGCGGGTCTGGGAGCTGCTGCGCACCCGCGGGTCCTCCGCCTCCGGCGTGCGCAGCAGATCGTCCGTGGTGACCGACAGTGCGGTGGCCAGCCGGGGCAGGTGGTCCAGGGCCAGCCGCCGTTTCCCGGATTCCAGCCGGCTCAGCGTCGACACGTCGATGGCCGACCGGCCCGCCACCTCCTCGAGGGTCATTCCACGTTGTTTGCGTAGCTCGCGCAGCCGCTTGCGGACCCGCTGATCGACGCCGTCCTCGGATGTCTCATTTGCCTGCATGGCAACCCAGCTTGGCATCTCGTGCCTGCCGCGGCAACCTCGAGGCATGGACAACGTATGGGATTGCGTGGTGGTCGGCGGGGGCGCCGCCGGCCTGAGTGCCGCGCTGGTGCTGGGCCGGGCGCGACGGCGCACGCTGGTCGTGGACGCCGGTGCGCCGAGTAACGCGGTGGCGCACGGGATCGGTGGACTGCTGGGGCACAACGGCCGCCCGCCCGCCGATCTGTACGCGCTGGGACGCCGCGAGCTGGCGGAGTTCCCGCACGTGCAGGTGCGCTCCGGCGCCGTCGTCGACGCACGGCGCGGGGACCTGTGCACGGTGGGGCTGGCCGACGGCAGCACCGAGATGACGCGGTTGATCCTGCTGGCCACCGGCATGGACTACCGGCTGCCGCAGGTGCCGGGCCTGGCCGAACTGTGGGGCTCATCGGTGTTCCACTGCCCGTTCTGCCACGGCTGGGAGATGCGCGACGCGCCGCTGGCCGTGCTGGCGGGCGCCCGTGCGGTGCACGCCGGGCTGATGCTGCGCGGATGGACCGACGACATCGTGGTGCTGACCGACGGAAACGACGATCTGGCCGAAGGTCGAGATCTGTTGACGGCGGCGGGCATTCGCATCGACGAGCGACCCGTGGCCCGGGTCCGTGGGGACGACGGCGCAGTGGTCGTCGAGTTCTCCGACGGCTCCGCGCTGCCGCGGCGCGGACTGATGGCCGCCCCGGCGATGGCGCAGCGTTCGCCGTTGGCGCAGCGGCTGGGCGTGCGCTTCGATCAGGCCAACCCGATGTCGGGCGAGGCGGTGTGGGTCGACGACTTCGGCCGCACCTCGGTGCGCGGGGTGCTGGCGGCCGGTGACGTGACGGTACAGATGCCGCAGGTGGCCGCCGCGATCGCGGCCGGGTCGAAGGCCGGCGCGTCCGCGGTGCAGACGCTGCTCGGCGAGGACCACGGACTGCCGGTCCCGCCGTGGAAGGAGGAGGTCCATGTCTGAGGCGGTGGACTTCTGGGAGCAGCACTACGGCGCCAGAGACCGGGTGTGGAGCGGGCGGGTCAACGCGCGACTGGCCGAGATCGCCGGGCCGCTGCGACCGGGCCGCGCGCTCGATCTCGGCTGCGGTGAGGGCGGCGACGCCATCTGGCTGGCCGGACACGGTTGGGAAGTGGTGGCCGTGGACATCTCGGCGACCGCACTGCAGCGGGCGGCCGAGGACGCCCGCGCGGCGGGGGTGGCCGATCGCATCGACTTCCAGCGCCACGATCTGGACGTCGATTTCCCGGCCGGCCCGTTCGATCTGGTGTCCGCGCAGTTCTTCCACTCGCCGGTGGACATGGATCGCACCGGGGTGCTGCGCCGGGCCTCCGACGTCATCGCCCCGGACGGCCTGCTGGTGATCGTCGACCACGGCGGGGCGCCGCCGTGGGCGCCGAAAAACGGTCACCTCCACGTCTTCCCGTCGGTGCAGGAGGTGCTGGCGGCCCTCGATCCCGATCCGGCGCAGTGGCTCACGCAGCGGGCCGAATCGGTGGGACGCACGGCGACCGGTCCGGACGGTCAGACCGGCACGCTGCTCGACAACGTCATGGTGCTGCGGCGGCGGCCGGCCGACTAGGGGGCCGGTGCTCAAGCTGCGTCGTGGAAGACCAGCCCCAGCGTGAACCGCTGCCCGGACCGCAGCCGGGACACGCCGTGGCGGACCGGTGCGGCCGACCAGCCGCGCGCCGAGCGGACCGGGCGGTCGCGGGTGGTGAACACGAAACCGTGGCCCTGCGGCAGCGACACCGCGGTGCCGCGCGACTGGGCCCGCGGACGCTGTTCGACAAGCAGGAACTCGCCACCGGTGTGGTCGCGGCCCGGATCGCTGAGGTTGATCACCACCTGCAGCGGGAAGACCAGCTCGCCGTACAGGTCGCGGTGCAGGGCGTTCCAGTCGCCTGCGCCGTACCGCAGCAGGATGGCCGTCGAGCGGGTCTGACCGGCGGCGTGGCACATCGCCCGCCACTCGTCGAGCGTCTCGGGCCAGGGCGCGGGCCGGCCGAGCCGCTCGGCCCAGTCGCGGGCGATGGGCAGCAGGTGCGGGTACAGCTGCTGCTGGAGATCCTCGACGGCGTCGGGGTAGGGCCGCGCGAGGTACCGGTACTCGCCCGACCCGAAGCGGTAGCGGGCCATGTCGATGGTGGCGCGGAACCGTGCGTCGTCGGGATAGAGCTCGCGCAACCCCGCGCACTGCCGGGCGGTCAGCAGCCGCGGCAGCAGTGCCCCGCCGACCTCGTCGAGTTCGTCCGCGATCGCGGCCCAGTCGGTCATACCCGGTAGACGCTGCCACGGCCGGGAACGTGAGATCGCCGGATCAGCGCCGCCAGAACAGGTGATGTGTCACGCCGCTCGGGCTGGGCACGACGTCGTGGTGGAACCGGTCATCGAGTTCCTCGGGGGACTCCCACAGCCGCACCCCGGATCCGAGCCGCACGTCGCACACCGCGACGTGCAGGGTGTCGACGAGATCGGCGGCGAGGAACGACCGGATGATGGTGGCTCCGCCGCCGAGCCGGACGTCCTTACCTCGCGCGGCCTCGCGGGCCTGCGCCAGCACCGCGGCCGGTTCGTCGTCGACGAAGTGGAACGTGGTGTCGGACAGGGTGAACGACGGCCGTAGGTGGTGCGTCATGACGAACACCGGGGTGTGGAAGGGGGGTTCGTCGCCCCACCAGCCCTGCCAGTCGAGGTCGCGCCACGGCCCCCGGTGGGGGCTGAATTTGTGGGCGCCCATGATCTCGGCACCGATGTTGTGGGAGAAGTCCCGGGTGAGGTAGTCGTCGAGGCCGCGGCTGCCGCCGGGGTCCGTGCGATTCGGCCAGCTCGCGGTGGCACCGGCCCAGGCGAACATCTGCTGGGGGTCGGCATGCCCGAAGGGGCGGTCAAGGCTTTGATTCTCCCCGGCGCCGAATCCGTCCTGCGAGACGGCGAAGTTCTGAACCTTGAGCAGCTGTGCCATCAGTCGCGTTCCGCCTCGTAGCGCAGCAGGACCGTGCCGCCCGGGAAGGTGCGGTTCTCCAGCAGCCGCAGCGAGATCCACGACGGCAGGGTCGGGAAGAACGGGACGCCGCCGCCCACGGCGGTGGGCGCGATCACGATCCGGTACTCATCCACCAGCCCGGCCTGCACGATCGGTGCGGCCAGCGTCGCACCGGCCACCTCCAGCTGGCCGTCGGTTTCGGCTTTCAGCTTCCTCACCACCTCGACAGGGTTGCCGCGTTCCAGACGGGAGTTCCAGTCGACGGAGTCCAAGGTGCGCGAGAAGACGACCTTGGGCATGTCACGCCAGATGTGGGCGAAGTCGACGATCGTCGGGGTGGCGTCCGGGGCCTGGTCGGCGGTCGGCCAGTACGCGGACATCAGGTCGTAGAGCCGCCGGCCGTAGATCGACAGGGCGGTGTCCCGCTCGAAGTCGTTCCAGTACCGGTGCAATTCGTCGCTCGGATCGCTCCAGTCGATGTTGCCCTGCGCGTCCGCGATGTACCCGTCCACCGACACGTTGAAGCCATAGATGAGTCTGCCCATGCACATCAGACTGCACCGGCGCGTAGAACTCATCGCGGCACCACACGGGAGGTGGCAGAGTCCGTGGAGTGTGGTACTGTCGAACACATGTTCGATTTGACCGCGTTGACCGAGGTCGACCCGCGTGCCGGGGAAGCGGCGCTGGTCGCGCGGATCGCCGAGCTCGAGCGGGTCAAGGCGGCCGCCGCTGCCGGGCAGGCGCGGGCGGCGGCGTGGCTCGACACGATCCGCCGCGCGGATGAGGCGGCGGCCGGGGTACCGGCGGCCAAGCGGGGCCGTGGGCTGGCCTCAGAGGTGGCGCTGGCGCGTGCGGAGTCACCCAACCGGGGCGGGCGCCACCTCGGCTTCGCCAAGGCTCTGGTGTTCGAGATGCCGCACACCATGGCCGCGCTGGAGAGCGGGCAGCTGTCCGAGTGGCGGGCCACGCTGATCGTGCGCGAGTCGGCGTGCCTGAGCGTCGACGACCGCCGCACCCTGGACGCCGAGTTGTGCCGCGATCCCCGGGGGCTGGCCGGCATGGGCGACAAGCGCATCAGCGCCGCAGCCAAGGCGATCGCCTACCGGCTCGACCCGCGCGCAGTCGTCGACCGTGCGGCCCGCGCCGTCACCGACCGGACGGTGACCATCCGTCCGGCACCCGACACCATGACCTACGTGACCGCGCTACTCCCGGTCGCGCAAGGCGTCGCGGTGTATGCGGCGCTCAAGCGCGCCGCCGACACCACCTTCGACGGCCGGTCCCGCAACCAGGTCATGGCCGACACGCTCGTCGAGCGGGTCACCGGCCGGCCCGCCGACGTGCCGGTGCCGGTCGCGGTCAACCTCGTGATGACCGACCGGACCGCGTTCGCGGC
Source organism: Mycobacterium sp. PS03-16 (assembly GCF_004570325.1). Taxonomy (GTDB): domain Bacteria; phylum Actinomycetota; class Actinomycetes; order Mycobacteriales; family Mycobacteriaceae; genus Mycobacterium. The sequence continues at coordinate 41,153 of NZ_SPQO01000003.1, forward strand.
CGATGACGCGCCCGCCGATCTGACCGGCTACGGCCCCGTGCCGGCGGCCATCGCCCGGCAGATGGTCGCCGCCGCCGCCACCGACGCCCGCACGCGCGCGACACTGCGCCGGCTCTACCGCAGGCCGGGGTCCGGCGCACTCGTCGCGATGGAGTCGCGGTCGCGCCGGTTCCCCAAGGGGCTGGCCTCTTTCATTGCCACGCGCGACCAGACCTGCCGCACGCCCTACTGCGACGCGCCGGTCCGGCACACCGACCACGCCCATCCCAGCCGGCGCGACGGCCCGACCAGCGCCGCCAACGGGTGCGGTACGTGCGAGCGCTGCAACTACGCCAAGGAAGCGGCCGGCTGGCAGGTCACCGCGGGGGACACCGCCGCTGGGCACGTCGCCGATTTCGTCACGCCCACCGGTGCGCAGTACCGGTCCACCGCGACGCCGCTGCCCGGCACCCGCCCGATCACGGTGGTCGAAATCCACGCGCACATTCCCGTGGACGCCGACGGGTTCGGTTGCCGAGCAGCCTAACCGACGGGCTGCTCGGCGAGCTGCGTGAGGCGCACGCTGTTGCCGGACGGGTCACGGAAGCCGGAGTCGATGCCGTACGGCATCTGGTGGGGCGCCTCGGTGAACTCCACCCCGCGCGCCGACAGCTCCTCGTACGAGCGTTGGCAGTCGTCGGTGGTGAGGAAGACCGTCCCGGCGAAACCCTTCGCGGTGAGGTCGAGCACCTCGCGTCGGGTGGCGTCGTCCATGACGGGGGCGCCCGGCACCGCCATCAGGACGATCGACACGTCGTCCTGTCCCGGCGGCCCGACCGTCAGCCAGCGGAAGATCCCGTTGACGTCGGGCATCGAGACATCTTGGCGCACTTCCATTCCCACTTTCTGAGTCCAGAAGTCCAGGGCGGTCTGCTGATCGTGAACCCACAGGTGAACACTGGCGATTCTCATGTCCACGACGCTACGACCGGCCGTGCCCGCCCGTCTTCTCCCGGCGTGCTGTCTTGGGGACGCGGCTGTCCGACGGGGGACGGGTGTCGCGTTTGAGCACGCACCCCGGGATCCGCGCGTACACCGCGGCGGGCGGCAGGCTGGCGCGGTAGGCGGCCGGCGGCAGCCCGTAGACCCGGGCGAAGCTGGTGGTGAACGAGCCGACGCTCTGCAGGCCGACCATCGCGCAGATGTCGGCCACCGAACGGTCGGTGTAGCGCAGCAGCGCCGCCGCCCGCTCCAGGCGCCGCGTCTGCAGGTACTCGCGCGGCGATTCACCGAAGGCCCGGGTGAACGCCCGGCTGAAGTGCGACCGCGACAACCCGGCCGCCCGGGCGAGGTCGTCGACGGTCAGCGCCTCGGCGTAACGGGCGTCGACGAGGTCGCGGGCGCGCTGCAGATAGCGGGCCGGCGGCACCTGGGCCATGCCTGTGAGTATGACGGTCGCGCAACCGGTGCGGGAAGCGCTACCTTGTGTGACGCGGACGAGTTGGCCGGGCGGCCGCGGACCGGAAACGGTTCGAGGAAAGTCCGGACTTCACAGAGCAGGGTGATTGCTAACGGCAATCCGAGGTGACTCGCGGGACAGTGCCACAGAAAACAGACCGCCACCGGCGACGGTGGTAAGGGTGAAACGGTGCGGTAAGAGCGCACCAGCACCCCGGGTGACCGGGGTGGCTCGGCAAACCCCACCCGAAGCAAGGCCAAGTGGACCGCACCTGGTGCGGTCGCGCAGGCGTCCGAGGGCTGCTCGCCCGAGCCTGCGGGTAGGCCGCTCGAGGCACCCGGCAACGGAGTGTCCAGATGGATGGTCGCCGCCGCGCCGCCAGCAATGGCGACGCGGAACAGAATCCGGCTTACAGGCCAGCTCGTCCGCCCATCAGGTCGCCTTGCGCACCGCCTTGTCAAGGGCGCGCAGCGCGTCGTCGATCTGCTCCTCGGCGGCCCGCGCCACCTCGTCCTCGATCCGGTAGAGCAGCCCGTAGGTGAAGGTGTCCTCGCCGGCGGCGTGCGCCGCGGTGGCCTGCTCGGCCAGGTGGGCGCGGCTGACGACGCTGTCCTGGTGGTCGCCCAGCAGCGTCTGGATGACCTTGGCCTTTTCCGACACCGTGCCGGCACCGGTCGCCGCCGCGGTGTAGCGCAGCCGTTTGGCGCCCTTGCGGATCTTGTGCAGGGCCTCGTCGTGGTCGTGTTCGGCGGCCTCGGCCGCCCGCTTGGCCTGTTTGCGGATCTTCTTGTAGGCGCCCGCAATGCTCAGCTGTGCCGGCTCGGCCCCGTCCGCGGGCGCGGCCGGCTCGGTCGACACCAGGCCGTCGAGCGCGTCGAGCAGCCGGAAGTACCGCTGCGAGCGCATCGCGATCAGCGACCGGCGCAGTCCGGAGGCGTAGCGCCGCTGCGCCCCCTTGACCAGCCGCTCGCGCACCGGGCCGCGCACCAGTTCCGGCGCCAAGGCGTCGAGCGACTTCTCGTAGCGCTCGGCGAGCACCTCGGCGTCGCGGGCCACGCCGAGCACCGCGGCGAGCTGACGCAGTTCGTCGAGCACCCAGGCGTCGTCGGAGATGCCGAAGGCGCCCTCCGCCGACTGCAGCAGGCTGCGGATCTTGCGTGTGGTCACCCGCATCTGATGCACGGAGTCCCACACGTCGGCGCGCACGGCGCGGTCCCACACCAGCAACTGGTCGACCTGTTCGGCGACCGCGCGGTGCAGCGGATCCGAGGTGGTGGCCGCCTCGGTGTCGTCGCCGCCCGTGTCGAGGACCCTGGCCAGCTTCGACCCGTGCCCGGCCGGGCCGGCCCCGGCGTCGATCAGCCGGTTCGACAACCGGTCGAGCAGCGCGGCGCCGTCGGTCGCGTGCTCGGTCAGCTCGAGTTCCCACTCGCGCCACTGTTGTTCGTCACCGCCCACCGCCGACGCGGTCACCTGGTCGTCGCAGAACTCCGCCACCGGCTGCCCCTCCGGGCCGTACAGCATGTCGACCGTGCGGGTGGTGCTGATCCGGGCGACCGGCGCCAGCGTCCGATCGCGCACGATCGCCAGCACGATGTCGCGCAGATCCTCGGGGACGTCCTCACCCTCGAGCGGTGCACGCACCTCGGTGCGGGCGGCCGGCCCGGCGGGCAGTTTGAGATGCCAGCCGGCGTCGGTGCCGCCGGTGCGCCGCCGCAGCGTGATCCGGTGGGCGGCGAGATCGCGTCCCGGCGTGTCGAAGTACACCGCGTCGAGTTGCTGTACGGGCAGCCGGTCCACCCGGGCCACCGCGGACAAGCCGTCGAACGACGGTGACACCGTCGAGCCGACCACCTCGAACTTGCGCTCCACTTCGGTGTACCGCGCGGTCTTCGGCTTCTTGCTGGCCATCTCGTCCTTCACTTGTCGTCCACGTGCTGTTAACCGGGGGCCTCAGGGTGCCATACGAAGGTGAACGCCCCGCGGCGGCGCATCGCTACAGTTCCCGGTGTGAGCGACTACGACACCATTGCGTTCGACCAGTCGGGCCCCGTTGCGCGGATCACGCTGGACCGTCCGGACGCGGCGAACGGCATGAACGACGCCATGACCGCCGAACTGGCCGACGTCGCCGCGCGTTGCGACACCCCGGCGACGAAAGTCGTGGTGCTCACCGGATCCGGCCGGTTCTTCTGTGCCGGCGGCGATTTGAAGGCCTTCGCGGCCGCGCCGAGCCGGGGCCGCTTCATCAAGGGCGTCGCCGACGACCTGCACCGGGCGATCTCGACGTTCGCCCGCATGGACGCCGTGCTGATCACCGCCGTCAACGGCGCCGCGGCGGGCGCGGGGTTCAGCCTGGCGATCACCGGCGATCTGGTGCTCGCCGCCGAGTCGGCGTCGTTCACCATGGCCTATACCCGGGTCGGGCTCAGCCCCGACGGCAGCTCGTCGTACCACCTGCCCCGACTGGTGGGGATGCGCCGGGCCCAGGAGCTCATGCTGACCAACCGGACGTTGACCGCCGCCGAGGCGGTGCAGTGGGGGTTGATCACCGAGGTGGTGCCCGACGCCGACCTCGCCGACCGCGCCGGGGCGCTGGCCGAGAGGCTGGCCGGCGGCTCGGCGACCTCGCACGGCGCCGTCAAGGCGCTGCTCCTGGAATCGCTGCGCAACGGCCTCGAAGACCAGATGGAACTCGAAGGCCGGACCATCGCCCGCCGCGCCGACTCGCCCGACGGCCGCGAAGGCGTCGACGCGTTCCTGGCCAAGCGGCGCCCGGACTTCGCCTAGAAGCTGTGCTCCTCGGCCGGGAACGACCCGGCCGCCACCTCGTCGGCGTACAGCGTTGCGGCACGGCGCAATTCGGCACCCACGTCACCGAAGCGCTTGACGAACCTCGCGGTCTTGCCACTGGTCATGCCGGCCATGTCCTGCCACACCAGCACCTGACCGTCGCAGTTGGGTCCCGCGCCGATGCCGACGGTGGGGATGGTCAGCTTGCCGGTGATCTGGGTGGCCAGCTCGGCCGGCACCATCTCCATGACCACCGCGAACGCGCCGGCCTCGGAGACGGCGATCGCATCGGCGATGGTCTGGTCGGCGGCGTCGCCGCGGCCCTGGACCTTGAAGCCGCCCAGACCGTTGACGCTCTGCGGGGTGAACCCGATGTGCGCCATGACCGGGATGCCGGCCGCCGACAGCGTCGCGATCTGCTCGGCGACCCGCTCACCGCCCTCCAGCTTGACCGCGTGCGCACCGGTCTCCTTGAGGAAGCGGGTGGCCGTGGCGAGGGCCTGGCGGGGGCCCTCCTCGTAGCTGCCGAACGGCAGGTCGGCCACCACCAGTGCGTGCGGCGCACCGCGCACCACACCCCGCACCAGCGGGATGAGTTCGTCGATCGTGACCGGCACCGTGGTGTCGTAGCCGTAGACGACGTTGGCGGCGGAGTCGCCGACCAGCAGCACCGGGATACCGGCGTCGTCGAATACGCGGGCGGTGGAGTAGTCGTAGGCGGTCAGCATCGCCCACTTGTGGCCTTCGGCCTTCCACTTCTGCAGGTGGGTGGTGCGAACCTTGATGCGCGGCTTGGCGGCGGACTCGTCGCGCGCAGCGCCGTAGACAGTCTGCTCAGACATCGTCGTCCCTCGAGGGTGGTCGGTTCGATCCTCGTGGCCCCGTGCGGGGTCCCCGGGTTCGTCGGACGCCACCAAGTCTGCCACCCCGGCACACGCGAGTGAACGGCGTGTTGAGTGGATTTGCTCACATCGGCAGCCCTGGCACATACGCTGGCGCCCATGCAACGGCTCAGCGGGCTCGACGCCAGCTTCCTCTACCTCGAGACCGCGCAGCAACTCTTGCACGTGTGCTCGATCCTGGAGCTCGACACGTCCTCGATGCCCGGCGGCTACACCTTCGACAAGTTGCGCGATGCGCTGTCCCGGCGCATCGAGTCCATGCCGCAGTTTCGCGAGAAACTCGCCGACAGCCGGTTCAACCTGGACCATCCGGTGTGGGTGGAGGACAAGGACTTCGACGTCGACCGGCACCTGCACCGCATCGGCCTGCCCGCCCCGGGCGGGCGCCGGGAGCTGGCCGAGATCCTCGGCCACATCGCGTCGCTGCCGCTGGACCGCACCCGCCCGCTGTGGGAGAAGTGGGTCATCGAGGGCATCGACGGCACCGACGCCCGCGAGGGCGGGACGCTGGTGGTGCTGACCAAGGTGCATCACGCCGCCGTCGACGGTGTCACCGGCGCCAGCCTGATGTCGCAGCTGTGCAGCACCGAACCCGACGCGCCCGACCCCGAACCGGTCGAGGGCGTCGGCGGCGGCAATCAGCTGGAGATCGCGGTGAGCGGTGCGGTCAAGTTCGCCACCCGGCCGCTCAAACTCGTCAACGCGGTGCCGATCACGTTGAACTCGGTCTACGACACGGTCAAGCGCATCCGCTCCGGGCTGACCATGGCCGCCCCGTTCGCGGCGCCGCAGACGCCGTTCAACGCCAACGTCTCCAGCCACCGCAACATCGCGTTCGCCCAACTCGAACTCGACGACGTCAAGAAGGTGAAGAACCACTTCGGCGTCAAACTCAACGACGTGGTGATGGCGCTGGTGTCCGGCGTGTTGCGCAAGTTCCTGGCCGACCGCGGCCAGCTGCCCGACGGCACGCTGATCGCGATGGTGCCGGTGTCGGTGCACGACCGCTCCGACCGGCCGGGGCGCAACCAGGTCTCGGGCATGTTCTCGCGCCTGGAGACCCACATCGAGGACCCGGTGGAGCGGATCAAGGCCATCGCCGACGCGAATTCGGTGGCCAAGCAGCACAGTTCGGCGATCGGGGCCACCCTGCTGCAGGACTGGACGCAGTTCGCCGCGCCCGCGGTGTTCGGCACCGCCATGCGGGTGTACGCCGCCAGCCGGCTGTCGGGTGCGCGTCCGGTGCTCAACCTCGTGGTGTCGAATGTGCCGGGCCCGCAGGTGCCGCTGTACTACCTCGGCAACGAGGTGAAGGCGATGTACCCGATCGGCCCGATCTTCCACGGCGCGGGACTGAACATCACGGTGATGTCGCTCAACGGCAAATTGGACGTCGGCATCGTGTCGTGTCCCGAGCTGTTGCCGGATCTGTGGGACCTGGCCGACGACTTCGCGCCCGCGCTCGAGGAACTGCTCGACGCGACGCGGTAACCGCCGCTTGCCTGCGCCGACGCGGGGTCATGGCAGCATGTGGTGCCATGAGGTTCGGGATCGGGATCGTTGCGGCCGCGTTCACACTGCCGCTTGTCGCGGGGTGCAGCAATGTGGTCGACGGTCGCGCGGTGGTCGCGGTGCCCCGCCCCGGCACGCCGGTGCAGTGGGCGCCGTGTCAGCCGGCCGGACCGACCGACGAGTCGCGGATCCCCGCCGGCGCGGAATGCGGTTTGCTGTCGGTGCCGGTCGACTACGAGGAGCCCGACGGCGACGTGGCCCGGCTGGCGATGATCCGGTTCCGGGCGACCGGCGACAGGATCGGCTCGCTGGTCATCAACCCGGGTGGGCCGGGGGAGTCGGGTGTCGAGGCGGCCGCGTCGATGCTCTCGACCATCCCGCAGTCGGTCCGGCAGCGCTTCGACATCGTCGGGTTCGATCCGCGCGGGGTCGCGTCCTCGACCCCCGCGGTGTGGTGCAACTCGGATGCGGACAACGACCGGCTGCGCGCCGACCCCCAGGTGGACTACACCCCCGAGGGTGTCGAGTACATCGAGAACGAGACCAAGGAGTTCATCGAGCGCTGCGTCGACAAGACCGGTGAGGAGTTCCTGGCCAACGTCGGCACCGTTAACGTGGCCAGGGACCTCGACTCGATCCGCGAAGCGCTCGGTGACGAGAAGCTGACCTACCTGGGCTACTCCTACGGCACCCGGATCGGCGCCACCTACGCCGAGAACTTCCCGGACAAGATCCGCGCGATGATCCTCGACGGCGCCGTCGACCCGAACGCCGACCCGCTGCAGGCCGACATCCGTCAGGCCGCCGCCTTCCAGACCGCGTTCAACGACTACGCCGCCGACTGCGCCAAGGAGCCCGACTGCCCGCTGGGCACCGATCCCGCCAAGGCCGTCGAGGTCTACCAGAGCCTGGTCGACCCGCTGGTGGACGAGCCGGCCGAGACCGACGACCCGCGCGGGCTGAGCTACAGCGACGCGATCGTCGGGACCATCCAGACGCTGTACTCGCCGAGCCTGTGGCGCTACCTCACCCAGGGCCTGACCGAGCTGAAGGCCGGCCGGGGCGACACCATGCTGGCGCTGGCCGACCTCTACATGCGCCGAGACGCCCAGGGCCACTACAACAATTCGACCGACGCCCGCGTCGCGGTCAATTGTGTGGACCGGCCCGCGGTGACCGACCGCGACAAGATCGTCGAACAGGACCGCAAACTGCGTGAGGTCGCGCCGTTCATGAGCTACGGCGAGTTCACCGGCCACGCGCCGTTGAGTACGTGCGCGTTCTGGCCGGTGCCGCCGACCAGTGAGCCACACGAGATCTCGGTCGAGGGCCTGCCGCCGATCCTGGTCGTGTCCACCACCAACGATCCCGCCACGCCGTATCAGGCCGGTGTGGACCTGGCCCGCCAGCTCGGCGGCACGTTGGTCACCTTCGAGGGCACCCAGCACACGGTGGTGTTCCAGGGCAACGCGTGCGTCGACGACATCGCCGCGACGTACCTGATCGACGTGACCGTGCCGCCGCCGGACACCCGATGCCGCTGAGCATTTCGGCGGTCACCTCCGCCGACGTCGACGTGCTGCTGCCGCTGCTTCGGGCCTACTGCGACTTCTACCGGGTGGATCCGACCGATGACGCGCTGCGCGCGCTGATCCGCGCGCTGCTCGACAACCCGGGCGAGGGGCTGCAGCTGATCGCCCGCGACGGCGACACCCCCGTCGGATTCGCCACCGTCTACTGGACGTGGCAGACGCTCTACGCGGCCCGGGTCGGTGTGCTCAACGATCTCTACGTCGTGCCGGACGTCCGCGGTGGCGGCACCGGGCGGGCACTGATCGCGCACTGCCGCGCGCTGTGCGCCGAGCGCGGCGCGGCGAAGCTGGTGTGGGAGACCGCGCCGGACAACACGGTGGCTCAACGACTTTACGACGGGATCGGGGCCGAGAAGTCGACGTGGCTGACCTACGAACTCGACGCCTGATCACAGCCCGGTCACCGTTTGCCCCCGAGCGCAGCCGCGCTGCCGTACCCCGTGCGACCATGTTGGCCATGTGGCGGGTAGGGCGGCGGGCGATGGCGGCTGCGCTGGCGTTGGTCGCCGTCTCGGGCGCCATTGCCGCCCAGGCCGGCGCAGCGCCCGCGACCGGAGCGGTCCCGCCGCCGGCGTGGGGGAGCTGTCAACAATTCCTCAGCGACACCAGCCGGATTCCCACCGCACAGTGCGGCACCGTCGCGGTGCCGGTGAACTACGACCAGCCCGCCGGCGCGCAGGCCCAGCTCGCCGTCATCCGGGTGCCGGCCGGCGGCGACCGGATCGGCGTGCTGGTGGTGAACCCGGGCGGTCCGGGCGCGTCGGCGGTCAACACCGTCGCGGGCATGGGCGCCGCGCTGGCCGGCACCGAGATCGGCCGCCGCTTCGACCTGGTGGGCATCGACCCGCGCGGCGTCGGGCACTCCACCCCGCAGCTGCGCTGCCGTACCGACGCCGAGTTCGACGCCTGGCGGCGGGAACCGATGGCCGACTACAGCCCGGCCGGCGTCGCGCACATCGAAGGCCTCTACCGGCAGCTGGCCCAGCAGTGCCTCGACCGGATGGGGGCGGACTTCCTCGCCGGCGTCGGCACCGCGAACGCCGCCCGCGACATGGATCTGGTGCGCGCCGCGCTCGGCGAGGAGCAGATCAACTACCTCGGCTTCTCCTACGGCACCGAACTGGGTGCGGCCTATGCCGAGCAGTACCCCGACCGGGTGCGGGCGATGGTCCTCGACGGTGCGATCGACCCCAGCCTGGACCCGATCGCCGAGAACATCTCCCAGATGGCGGGTTTCCAGCGGGCCTTCGACGCCTACGCCACCGACTGCGCGCGGTCGGCCGGGTGTCCGCTGGGCACCGATCCCACCCAGTTCGTTGCCCGTTTCCACCAGTTGGTCGACCCGCTGGTGGCCCGCCCGGCCCCCACCTCCGACCCGCGCGGGCTGAGCTATCAGGACGCCAACACCGGGACCGGCAACGCGCTGTACAGCCCGCGCTACTGGACCTACCTGACCAGCGGTCTGCTCGGGCTCGCGCGCGGCACCGACGCCGGCGACCTGTTGGCCCTGGCCGACGAGTACCAGCGCCGTGACGCCAACGGGCACTACGGCAACCGGCAGGACGCGTTCACCGCGATCCGCTGCGTCGACGCGCCGTACCCGACCGATCCGGCGGTGTGGGCCGATGCCGACCGGCGCATCCGCGAGGTCGCACCGTTCCTGTCCTACGGCGCCTTCACCGGGTTCGCCCCGCGCGACATCTGCGCGTTCTGGCCGGTGCCGCCGACGTCGGCGCCGCGGCCCGCCACCGGACCCGGACCGGGCAAGGTGGTGGTGGTGTCGACCACCGGCGACCCGGCGACGCCATACGAGGCCGGCGTCGCGCTGGCGCGGCAGATGGGCGCCTCGCTGATCACGTTCAACGGCAAGCAGCACACCGTGGTGTTCAACGGCGACGCGTGCGTGGACACCGCCGTGGTGGGCTTCCTGGCCGGCGGGGTGGTTCCGCCCAACGGGTTGTCGTGCTAGGTGCTAGCAGCGACGTAACACAGAATTAACAGCTGGAACCTACGCTGCGGTCATGGATCGCCAGAAGGAATTCGTGCTCCGTACGCTGGAAGAACGCGACATCCGCTTCGTCCGGCTGTGGTTCACGGACGTCCTCGGGTACCTCAAGTCCGTCGCGATCGCGCCCGCTGAACTCGAGGGCGCGTTCGAGGAGGGCATCGGCTTCGACGGATCCGCGATCGAAGGCTTCGCCCGCGTCTCGGAGGCCGACATGGTGGCCCGGCCCGATCCCTCCACCTTCCAGGTGCTGCCGTGGGCCGACAGCTCCAAGAAGCACCACTCGGCCCGCATGTTCTGCGACATCACGATGCCCGACGGATCCCCGTCGTGGGCGGACTCGCGCCATGTGCTGCGCCGTCAGCTGGCCAAGGCATCCGATTTGGGCTTCTCCTGCTACGTCCACCCCGAGATCGAGTTCTTCCTGCTCAAGCCCGGACCCGACGACGGCACCCCGCCGGTGCCCGCGGACAACGGCGGCTATTTCGACCAGGCCGTACACGATTCGGCGCCGAACTTCCGCCGCCACGCCATCGACGCGCTGGAGCAGATGGGCATCTCGGTCGAGTTCAGCCACCACGAGGGCGCCCCCGGCCAGCAGGAGATCGACCTGCGCTACGCCGACGCGCTCTCGATGGCCGACAACGTGATGACGTTCCGCTACGTCGTCAAGGAGGTCGCGCTCGGCGACGGGGTCCGGGCGTCGTTCATGCCCAAACCATTCGCCGAACACCCGGGCTCGGCCATGCACACGCACATGAGCCTGTTCGAGGGCGACACCAACGCATTCCACAGCCCCGACGACCCGCTGCAGCTCTCCGACGTCGCGAAGTCGTTCATCGCCGGAATCCTCGAGCACGCCAACGAGATCAGCGCCGTCACCAACCAGTGGGTGAACTCCTACAAGCGACTGGTCCACGGCGGCGAGGCACCCACTGCCGCGTCCTGGGGTGCGGCCAACCGCTCGGCGCTGGTGCGGGTGCCGATGTACACGCCACGCAAGGCCTCCTCGCGCCGCGTCGAGGTGCGCAGCCCCGATTCGGCCTGCAACCCGTATCTGACCTTCGCCGTGCTGCTGGCCGCCGGCCTGCGCGGCGTCGAGAAGGGTTACGTGCTGGGCCCGCAGGCCGAGGACAACGTGTGGAGCCTGACGCCCGAGGAGCGCCGGGCGATGGGCTATAAGGAGCTGCCGGGCAGCCTCGGCGCCGCACTCGCGGAGATGGAGAACTCCGAACTGGTCGCCGAAGCCCTCGGCGAGCACGTGTTCGACTACTTCCTGCGTAACAAGCGCGCCGAGTGGGAGACCTACCGCAGCAACGTCACTCCGTTCGAGCTCAAGGCCTACCTGTCGCTGTAGCCGAGCCGCGCGATACCGTCGGACCGTGGCAAAACCCGCGACCGAGCGCCCCAAGCTGCCCAGTGTGGGCCGGCTCGGGCTGGTCGACCAGCAGGCGCCCGCCCACCTCGACCGGCTGGGCTGGACCACCGACCGCCACGTCGAACTGCTGTGGTCGCTGTCCCGGGCGCCCGACGCCGACACCGCCCTGCACACCATGGTGCGGCTGGCCGAGGCGCTCGGCGACGGCTGGGGCGACCTCGACCGTTCGCTGCTGACCGACACCGCGTTGCGAGGGCGGCTGTTCGCCGTCCTCGGTTCATCTGTCGCGCTGGGCGACCACATGGTCGCCCATCCCGAGACGTGGCGGTTGCTGGCCGGCCGGGTCGAATTGCCGAGCGCCGGGGCGCTGCGCGACGAGTTCGTCGCCCTCGCCGAATCCGCCGCGGACGCCCGCGGAGTCATGGCGCCGATGCGCACCCGCTACCGGGACCGGATGCTGGTGCTGGCCGCGCTCGACGTCGCCCCGACGGTGGAGAACGAGCCGGTGCTGCCGTTCCCCACGGTCGGTCAGCACCTGTCCGACCTGGCCGACGCCGCGCTGGAGGGGGCGCTGCGCGTCGCGATGCGCTCGGTGTGCGGCGACGGCGACCGGCCCAGGATCGCCGTCATCGCGATGGGCAAGTGCGGGGCCCGCGAGCTCAACTACGTCAGCGATGTCGACGTCATCTTCGTCGCAGAACCCGCCGATGCCACCGCCACCCGGGTGGCCGGCGAGATGATGCGGTTCGCCGCCGACGCGTTCTTCGAGGTGGACGCCGCGCTGCGGCCCGAGGGCAAACACGGTCAGCTGGTCCGCACGCTGGACTCCCACGTCGCCTACTACCAGCGCTGGGCCAAGACCTGGGAGTTTCAGGCGCTGATGAAGGCGCGGCCGGCGGCCGGTGATGCCGAACTGGGTGGCGAATACCTCGACGCGCTCATGCCGATGGTCTGGAAGGCTTGCGAGCGTGAGGATTTCGTGACCGAGGTGCAGGCGATGCGGCGCCGCGTCGTCGAACTGGTCCCCGCCGGGGTGCGGGCCCGTGAGCTCAAACTCGGCACCGGCGGCCTGCGCGACGTCGAATTCGCCGTCCAGTTACTGCAACTCGTGCACGGCCGCAACGACACCTCACTGCATGTCGCCTCGACCGTCGAGGCGCTGGCCGCGCTCGGGGCCGGCGGCTACGTCGGCCGCGATGACGCCGCCAACATGACCGCGTCGTACGAGTTCCTGCGGCTGCTTGAGCACCGGCTGCAGCTGCAGCGGCTCAAACGCACCCACATGCTGCCCGAGGCCGACGACGACGAGGCGATGCGCTGGCTGGCGCGCGCCGCACACGTGCGGCCCGACGGTCAGCACGACGCGCTGGGCGTGCTGCGCGAGGAACTCAAACGGCAGAACATGCGGGTGTCGCGGCTGCACGCCAAGCTCTTCTACCAGCCGCTGCTGGAATCGGTCGGCCAGCCGACCGTCGGTATCGCCGGGATGAGCACCGAGGCCGCCGAACGGCAGCTCGCCGCGCTGGGCTACGAGGGGCCGCAGAGCGCGCTCACGCATCTGGCCGCGCTGACCGGTCAGGGCGGCCGCCGCGGCCGGGTGCAGCAGGTGCTGCTGCCGACGCTGCTGGACTGGCTGTCCGACACCCCCGACCCCGACGCCGGCCTGCTGGCCTACCGCCGTATCAGCGAGGCGCTGGGGGACCAGCGGTGGTACCTGGGCACGCTGCGCGACGAGGGCGCCGTCGCCAAACGGCTGATGCGGGTGCTGGGCACGTCGGCGTTCGTGCCCGACCTACTGATGCGCGCACCCGAGGTGATCCAGCTCTACGCCGACGGACCGCAGGGCCCCAAACTGCTCGACACCGACCCCGAGACGATCTGTCGCGCCCTCGTCGCCTCGTCGGGCCGCTACGCCGACCCGGTCCGCGCCATCGCCGCCGCCCGCACGCTGCGCCGCCGTGAACTGGCCCGCATCGCGTCGGCGGATCTGCTCGGCATGCTCGAGGTGCCCGACGTCTGTGCGGGGCTGACGTCGGTGTGGGTGGCGGTGCTGCAGGCCGCGCTGGACGCGGTGATGCGGGCCAACACCCCCGACGGCGGCCAGCCGGCGCGGATCGCGGTGATCGGCATGGGCCGTCTCGGCGGGCGCGAACTCGGCTACGGGTCCGACGCCGATGTCATGTTCGTGTGCGAAGCCTGCAACGGCGCCGACGAATCCGCCGCGGTGCGCTGGGCGGTCGGCATCGCCGAACGGGTCCGGGCACTGCTCGGCACGCCGAGCGCCGACCCGCCGCTGGAGGTCGACACCGGGCTGCGCCCGGAGGGCCGCAGCGGCCCGCTGGTGCGCACGCTGGCGTCCTATGAGGCGTACTACGCGCAGTGGGCCCAGCCGTGGGAGGTGCAGGCGCTGCTGCGCGCACACCGGGTGGCCGGCGACCTGGAACTCGGCGAACGGTTCCTGCTCATGGCCGACCGCACGCGCTACCCGGCGGGCGGGGTTTCCGCCGCCGCGGTGCAGGAGATCCGCCGGATCAAGGCCAGGGTGGACGCCGAGCGGTTGCCGCGCGGCGCCGATCCGAACACCCACACCAAGCTCGGCCGCGGCGGGCTGGCCGACATCGAGTGGACCGTCCAGCTGATGCAGCTGCGCTACGCGCACAGGGTGCCCGCGCTGCACACCACCTCGACGCTGGAGGCACTCAACGCGATCGGCGCCGCCGAGCTGATCGCCGAGGGCGACGTCGACCTGCTGCGCCAGGCCTGGCTCACCGCCACGCGCGCCCGCAACGCGCTGGTGCTGGTGCGCGGCAAGCCCACCGACCAGCTGCCCGGCCCGGGCCGCCAGCTCAACGCGGTCGCCGTCGCCGCGGGGTGGAGCAGCGACGACGGCGGCGAGTTCCTCGACAACTACCTGCGGGTGACGCGGCGGGCGAAGACCGTTGTGCGCAAGGTGTTCGGTGAGTAAGGGAGGCGCATGAGCGTCGAGTGGCCGTTCGACGTCATCGGCACCGAGGAGTACGACCGGTTGCGCGGCATGTACGAACCGCTGACCCAGGCGATCCGCGACCTCATCGACGCCGGCGTGCGCACGGGCGTGGACGACGAGACGATCGGCGCCGCGCAACGTGCGATCGAGGCCGTCACCGCCACGCTGACCGATCGGACCCACCAGCGCACCCACGTGCTGCGCCACGCCGAGACGGGTCGCCCGCTGGCGTGGGCGAATCCGGCCGTGGGACTGCGTAATGCGATCGCGCCGCCCATGCGCATCGAGCACACCGGCGACGGTCGCTGGGTCAGCGACTTCACCCTCGGCGCCGCCTACGAGGGCCCGCCGAAACTCGTGCACGGCGGCATCTGCGCGCTGGTCCTCGACCACATCCTCGGCGAGGCGGCCAGCGACGGGCTGACCAAACCGCTGTTCACCGGCACGATCACGCTGCGCTACCTGCGCGGGACCCCACTGGGGGAGTTGCGCGCCGAGGCGTGGATCGACCGCACCGAGGGCATCAAGACCTTCGCCCGCGGTGAGCTCAGCGACGCCGACGGGGTGACCGTCGAGGCCGAGGGCGTGTTCATCATGCCGGCCTGGGCCCGGGACGCTGGATGAAGTTCTACGTCAGCCTGGCGTTCCTCGACGGCCGCGAGGTCGTCGAGATCGCCCGCGCCGCAGACGAACTCGGCTACGACGGCCTGGGTATCCCGGACCACGTGGTGAACCTCGAGACGCTCGCGACGCCGTACCCCTACACCCGTGACGGCCAACGCCGCTGGAAACCGTTCACGCACTGGCCCGATCCCTGGGTGCTCGTCGGCGCGCTGGGGCAGGTGACCACCCGGGTGCGGTTCGTCACCACGGTCTACATCCCCGCGATGCGCGACCCGTACTCCGCCGCCAAGGCGATCGGCACCGCGGCCTACCTCTGCGGCGGACGCGTCGAACTCGGCGTCGGCGTCGGCTGGTGTGAAGAGGAGTTCGCGCTGATGGGCCAGCGCTTCGCCGGTCGTGGGAAGCGCACCGACGAGATGCTCGACCTGTTCCGGGCACTGTGGCAGCCGGGGTGGACCGACTTCGACGGCGAGAACTATCCGACGCCGCGGCTGGAGATGGAGCCGAGCCCGCCGCACATCCCGGTCTACGTCGGCGGCCTGTCCGACGTGGCGCTGCGCCGCGCCGCGCGCAACGACGGCTGGATCGGCGACCTGATCACCACCGACCAGGCCATCGCGGCCGCCGAGCGGCTGCGCGAGTTGCGTTCGGCCGCAGGGCGTTCACTCGACGACTTCACGATCCTCACGCCGCTGACCGACGCAGTCGTGCGTGCCGACTACGACCGTGCCGAGGCGGCCGGGATCACCCATATCCTCACGATGCCGTGGATGTTCTACACCGGCGCCGACGCCACCGTGGCCGAGAAGATCGACGGGATGAAGCGGTTCCGCAAGGACCTCGGTCTCGACGGCGGCTGACCGGCGGGATGACGTCGCCCGCCCGGCGTGTTTGACCGGTCATGGCCACAGAACACCCTGCCCGTCCGCCGCTACCACCGTTCACCCGCGAGACCGCGGCGGAGAAGGTGCGCCTCGCTGAGGACGCGTGGAACACCCGCGACCCCGAACGTGTCGCACCCGCGTACACCGTCGACAGCAAGTGGCGTAACCGCGA
Source organism: Mycobacterium sp. PS03-16 (assembly GCF_004570325.1). GTDB lineage: Bacteria > Actinomycetota > Actinomycetes > Mycobacteriales > Mycobacteriaceae > Mycobacterium. The sequence goes on from NZ_SPQO01000003.1 coordinate 57,439, forward strand.
CGAATTCGCGACCGGACGCGAGGAGATCGTCGCGCTGCTGACCCGCAAGTGGCGCCGGGAATTGGACTACCGGCTGATCAAGGAGCTGTGGGCGTTCGACGGCAACCGCATCGCCGTCCGCTTCGCCTACGAGAGCCACGACGACAACGGCCAGTGGTTCCGCTCGTACGGCAACGAGAACTGGGAGTTCGACGAGCACGGGCTGATGGCGGTGCGGCATGCGTCGATCAACGACCTGGCGATCGACGACGATGAGCGGCTCTTCCACTGGCCGCTCGGCCGCCGGCCCGACGACTACCCGTCGTTGTCGGACCTCGGGCTCTAGTAGCGCGGGCGGCGGAACCGGCTGAGCAGCCCGCCCCGGCGCACCGGCTGACCCGTGGCGTACCCGGCCGGTGCCGCGGTGCCCGTCACCACCCGGTTCTGGGCCACGCCGCCGCCGACCCGCGACCGGCGCCGCGCGTCGACCGACCAGGCGCCGGCGCCCAGCCCGGCGATGGCGAGGAAGCCGAAGCAGAACAGCAGCACCGGCTCGCCGCCGTTCTCCATCGGCCAGAAGCTCGCCGCCGGCCCGTCCAGCGGCGGCCAGTGCTTCCAGAAGTACGCCACCGCCATCTCACCGGAGGCGATGAACGCGGCGATCCGGGTGAACAACCCGACCGCGATCAGCAGACCTGCGACGAGTTCGATCAGCCCGGCCCACCAGAACGGCCAGGTGCCCATCGGAATCGGCTCACCGGTCGGCCAGCCGAACAGTTTCGCCGAGCCGTGCAACGCGAACAGCAGCCCGGCGACGATGCGGAACAGACTCAGCAGGGGCGAGGAGTAATTCGCCATCCGAGCGTCGAAAGTGGTCGCCATGGCCTGAGGCTACGCGGGAACGTCCAAGATGTTCACAGCTCGAGCAGCACCGTTACCGGACCGTCGTTGACCAGTTCCACTTTCATATCCGCGCCGAACACTCCCGTTCGCACATCGGCGCCGAATCCGCGCAGTGCGTCGCTGAAGGCGTCGACGAGCGGTTCGGCGACCGGCCCCGGGGCGGCGGCGTTCCACGACGGGCGGCGGCCCTTCTCGGTGTTGGCGTAGAGCGTGAACTGGCTGACCACCAGCACGGGTGCGTCGGTGTCCGACGCGCTGCGCTCACCGTCGAGGATCCGCAGCCGCCACATCTTGTCGGCCAGGCGGCGCGCGGTGTCGGCGTCGTCGGTGTGGGTCACGCCGACCAGGGCCAACAGGCCCTGCCCGTCCGGCGAGATCTCGCCGACCACCTCACCGTCGACCGTCACCCGCGCCGACGACACCCGCTGCACCAGAACCCGCATGGCCCCATCCAAGCGAAAGGGCCGGGCGGCGCGAACGCCACCCGGCCCTTCACTGCTGCGCCGACTTACACGTCGTAGTACAGCGCGAACTCGTACGGGTGAGGCCGGATCTGCACGGGCATGATCTCGTTCTCCCGCTTGTAGGAGATCCAGGTCTCGATCAGGTCCTCGGTGAACACGCCGCCCTCGGTGAGGTACTCGTGGTCCTCCTCGAGCTTGTCGATGACCGCGGCCAGCGAGGTGGGCGCCTGCGGGATGCTGGCGGCCTCGTCCGGCGGCAGCTCGTAGAGGTCCTTGTCGATCGGCGCCTGCGGCTCGAGCTTGCGCTTGATGCCGTCGATGCCGGCCATCAGCATCGCCGCGAACGCCAGGTACGGGTTGCCCGAGCTGTCCGGGCAGCGGAACTCGAGGCGCTTGGCCTTCGGGTTGTTGCCGGTGATCGGGATACGCACGCACGCCGAGCGGTTGCGCTGGCTGTACACCAGGTTGATCGGGGCCTCGTAGCCCGGCACCAGGCGCTTGTAGGAGTTCACCGTCGGGTTGGTGAACGCCAGCAGCGACGGCGCGTGGTGCAGGATGCCGCCGATGTAGTGGCGGGCGACGTCGGACAGGCCCGCGTAGCCGGACTCGTCGTGGAACAGCGGTTGGCCGTCCTTCCACAGCGACTGGTGGGCATGCATGCCGGAGCCGTTGTCACCGAACAGCGGCTTGGGCATGAACGTGACGGTCTTGCCGGCCTGCCAGGCGGTGTTCTTGATGATGTACTTGAACAGCAGCACATCGTCGGCCGCGTGCAGCATGGTGTTGAACTTGTAGTTGATCTCGGCCTGGCCTGCGGTGCCGACCTCGTGGTGGCCGCGCTCCAGGACGAAGCCCGCGTTGGTCAGGTTGGTCGCCATCTGGTCGCGCAGGTCCACGTAGTGGTCGTACGGGGCGACGGGGAAGTAGCCACCCTTGGGACGCACCTTGTAGCCGCGGTTGGGGCTGCCGTCGGCCTCCAGCGGCTCGCCGCTGTTCCACCAACCCGACACCGAGTCGACCTCGTAGAAGGTGCCGTTCATCTTCGAGTCGAACGCCACCGAGTCGAAGATGTAGAACTCGGCCTCGGCACCGAAGTACGCGGTGTCGGCGATGCCGGTGCTGACCAGGTAGTTCTCGGCCTTGCGGGCCACGTTGCGCGGGTCGCGCGAGTACGCCTCACGGGTGAACGGGTCGTGGACGAAGAAGTTCATGTTCAGCGTCTTGGCCGCCCGGAACGGGTCGATGCGCGCCGTCTCGGGATCCGGCAGCAGCATCATGTCCGATTCGTGAATCGACTGGAAGCCGCGGACCGACGAGCCGTCGAACGCCAGGCCGTCTTCGAAGACGCTCTCGTCGAACGCCGAGGCCGGGATCGAGAAGTGCTGGACGACGCCGGGCAGATCGCAGAAGCGAATGTCGACGTACTCGACGGATTCGTCCTTGATCAGCTTGATGATGTCGTCGGCCGTCTTTTCTGCCACTTTCGGTTTTCTCCTTTACTGGTAACCCGCGCGTTGACGCTAGGGACACGATGTTGCGCGGTCGTCAACCGAATGTTGCGCCGACGTTACGGGCATGTCCGTGCACGTGCGGCGGCGGCACCGGGAGATGGTCCACCTATCCTGATGAGTATGGCCCGCGCGATCGGGTCCTGGCTGTCCGGTCCCGAATCCAATCGTGACGGCGGCCCGGGCCAACCACCGAATGAGTATCCGGGCCATCGGCTCGGCCTGCCCGACCAGGGACCGGGGTCCATCGCCAGGTTCGGGCGGCGGGTGGCCGCGATGCTGATCGACTGGTTCATCGGCTACGGACTGGCCGCGCTGGCCATGACGTTCGGGCTGATCTCGATGGGCGTGATGTCCACCGCGATCCTGGCGCTGTGGTTCGTCATCGGTGTGGCCTCGGTGCGCCTGTTCGGCTTCACCCCCGGTCAACTCGCGCTGGGGCTCACCGTGGTGTCGATGGATGAGCGCATGCACGTCGGGCTGGGCCGGGCGGTGGTCCGCGGACTGCTGATCATGCTCGTGATCCCGGCGCTGTTCACCGACTCCGACCTGCGCGGGCTGCACGACCTGGCGACCAAGACCGCGGTGGTGCGGCGCTAGAACTGGTTGCCGAACGTGAGTTTGTGTTCGAGATTACGGCCGAACTCGTGCACAACCTCACGTTCGGCGTAGGTCAGCCCCCGCGTCCTGCAGCGCCGCCTCCGTCCGCCCCACGATGACCGCCGGCCGGTAGCGCAGCATCTCGGCATTGACGTGGACGATCCGCCAGCCGAGCGCTGCGAGTCGGGCGCGCCGCTCGAGGTCGCGGTTGCGGACGTCGGGGTCGGTCCAGTGTTGCGGCCCGTCGTGCGTCGGCCGGAGCGCCGCAGCGGTGAGGACCAGCCGCGTGCGGGTTTCCTGCGGTGAGTCGGCTCCGGCAGCCGACAACCTCAGAGCTCGACGTAGGGCGAGCGATGCCGCGCGCACCGCGGTGGCGCTCGACCAGTGTGTCGACGTCCTCGACGCGCAGCCGGGTGGCCTGCCGCAGCGCATCGATCCGGATCACGGCGATCGTCATACCTTTTCGGCGGCCGAGGTCGAACGCGGTCCGCGCCGGCTCGTTGCCGGGACGCCCCTCAAGAGGCAGACCTCGTCGGCGGGCAAGGTGTCGCTGTGCAACAGGATGCCGTCGGTCCGGTGCCGACTGGCCTGGTTGAGTTCGGCGGGCAGTGACGCGTCGATCCACTTGGCGCCGTGCAGCGCCGCCGCCGAGGGACCCGCGGCGGTGGCACGCCGGCCGGACCACAGCCATGCGCCGATCGCCTTGTCGACGGGCGTCACCGCCTGTCCCTTTGGCACGTACACGTTGCGGAACAGCGCATCGTGGGACCTCGCCAGCTGGTACCCGGTTGACGACTCCGGTCGCCAAGGCCTCGCTGCCGAGGAAGGGCCACTGCACCCAGTTGAGACGGCATTGCTGCCCGCGCCGGTTGCGCCTGCACCGAATGTGAGCTTGTGTTCGAGAATCCGGCCGAAACTCGTGCACCAGCTCACGTTCGGCGCGTAGCGGCGCTAGACCTCGTGGCGGAACTCGCCGTTCATCATCGTCATCGTGACCTGGGCGGCGTGGATGTCGTGCGGGTCGATCTCGAAGATGTTGTGGTCCAGCACGATCAGGTCGGCGAGCTTGCCGACCTCGACCGACCCGACCCGGTCGTCCATGCGGATCTGGTAGGCCGCGCCGAGGGTGTTCGCGTGCACCGCCTCGGCGACCGACAGCCGCTCGTCGGCGGGTGCGAGCACCGGCGCGTCGCGCTCGCCGACGAGCCGGCGCGTGACGCCGATCTGGACGGAGTCGAGCGGCTTGTAGGTCGAGAAGTAGCCGGCCGCAGGCCAGTCGGTGCCCAGCGAGATGCGTCCACCCGACTTCAGCACCGCCTGCGGCCGGTACATCAGGTCTTTGCGCGGCGCCCCGTAGCGGGCGGCCATGTTCTGCAGCGTGTCCGGATCGGCCGACATCCAGTTCGCCGAGAACTGCGCGGTGACGCCGAGCTGCCCGAACCGCGGATTGTCGCTGTCCTCGACGAACACCAGGTGGGCGACGGCGTGGCGGCGGTCGCGCGGCGGGTTGGCGGCCATCGCCCGCTCGATGGCGTCCAGGCCGACCCGTGCGGTGCGCTCACCGCAGGCGTGGATGTGCACGTCGTAGCCCGCCGCGTCGACGGCTCCGACGAGCGTGTGCCACTGCTCCTCGGTGAACGGCGACCCGCCCGTGGAGTCCGGCTTGTCGGCGTACGGTGCGATCAGCCAGGCGGTGTACCCGCCCTGGGTGCCGTCGCCGATGATCTTGACGACGTCGACCGACACCAGCTCACCGGACACCTCACGCCGGATTGCCTCGAAGTTCGCCACGGCGCCGTCGATGGGCGTCGACCGCACCGAGTACGACGCGACGACCCGGAACGGCAGCACGCCGCGGGCCTCGGCGTCGGTGTAGAGGCGCAGCAGCGCGGCCTGATCGTCGCCGATCGGCGGTACGCCCGCGTCGAACACCGACGTGATGCCGGCCGCCGACGCCTTCGGCGCCCACGCCTCCATCAGCGTGCCCATGTTCTCCGGGGAGATCGGCTCGACGGCGTTGACGATGCCCAGGACCGCGTTCACCTCGAGGATGTAGCCGGTCGGGTCGCCGTTCGCGTCGCGGGCGTAGTAGCTGAACCCCGGCACCGGATCGGGGGTGTCGCGGTCCACCCCGGCCATGTCGAGCGCCTTGCTGTTGGCCCACAGGCTGTGCCCGTCGATGGCGAAGAAGAACGCGGGCCGGTCGGGAAGGATGCGGTCCAGGTCGGCACGGGTGGGGCCCTCGGGCCCGAACATGTCCACGCGCCAGCCGAATCCGCGGATCGCGCCGTCCGGATGGTCTTTGGCATACGCCTCGATGGCGCCGAGCGCGTCGGCGAGGGTGGGCAGCTGCAGGTCGACACCGGAGGTGAGGAACGACCCGAGGAACGGGTGGGTGTGCCCCTCGACGAAGCCCGGCATCAGCAGCTTGCCGCCGAGATCGATCACCCTGGTGTCCGGGCCGGCCAGCGCCATCGCACCGGCGTCGTCCCCGACGTGGGCGATGGTGCTGCCCTTGACCGCGACGGCCTGCGCCCACGGCTGCGGGCCGGCGACGGTGTAGACGCGACCGTTGCGGAACACGACGTCGGCGTGCTCGTCACCGGGGGACGGGCTGCTCTGCGGTGCCGGCGACCGGGATGTCGATTGGGGCGCCGCCGAACACGCGGCGGCCGTGGTCGCGGCGATCGCCGCAGCGGCGGCAGCCCGCAGCACAGTGCGGCGGCTGGACCGCCCGCCGAAGGCGACGAAGTGCGGCGCCCAGTCACACGCAGTGCACATGTGGAGTCCCCCCTGTTGACGCGGTCGTCAACGGGGTGAGTATGCCGAACAGAGGGCCAGGGTGCGTCCCCGGCGCGCCGTCAGCGCCGGCGCACGGTGCGCTGAATGCCGCGCATCTTGGCGGCGTTGGGCATCGGCCCCTTGGGCATCGCCGCGGGCCCGACCTTGGTGCCGAGCGCGGCGAGCCGCGACTCGAGCGCGTCCATCTGCTTGACGGTGATGTTGGCCGGGAGCTTGTTGAGGTGGCGCTCCAGCTTGGCCAGCGGGACCTCGCCCTCACCGTTGCCGACGACGACGTCGTAGATCGGCACGTCGCCCACCAGGCGGGCAGTGCGTTTCTTCTCCTGCGCCAGCAGCGGTTTCACGCGACCCGGCGAGCCCTCACCGACGAAGATGACCCCGGGCCGGCCGATGACCCGGTGCACGGCGTCGAAGTTCCCGGTGGCCGCCACACCGGGCGTCACCCGCCAGCGGCCGCGCAGGTTGTCCAGCGCCCACGCCGCGGCGCCGGTCTGCCCTTCGGCCTTGCGGTACACCGACTTCTGTGCCCGCCGGCCGAACACGATGAACGCCACCAGCACGCCGAGCACCACGCCCAGTGGGATCAGCACGTACGGGGTGAACCCGCCGGCCAGGACACCGACCGCCACCGACGCCGCGACGATGAGCACGAACGCGCCGATCATGTATGGCAGCAGGCGCTTGTCCTCTTTGCGCTGGATCTGGAACGCCTGCCACAGCTGACTGCGGCGCTGTTTTGACGCGGCCTTGCGGGCGGCCTTCGCCTCGGCCTTGGCGGCCTTGTTCGCGGCGGGTTTGCGGGTCTTCGCCATGTCTCTCAGGATACGGGTGGGGCGGCGGCCGGTTTCAGCCGCGCGGCCTGCGCGTACAGCCGCCCGGCCCGGTACGACGAGCGCACCAGCGGACCGGCCAGCACCCCGGCGAAACCGAGGCCTTCGGCGTACTCGGAGAACTCGACGAACTCCTCGGGCCGGACCCAGCGCTCGACGGGGTGGTGCCGCGGCGACGGGCGCAGGTACTGGGTGATGGTGACGATGTCGCAGCCGGCCTCGTGCAGGTCGACCAGCGCGGTGCGCACCTCGTCGGGCGTCTCACCCATGCCCAGGATCAGGTTGGACTTGGTCACCAGACCGAAGTCGCGGGCGGCGGTCAGCACGCCGAGGCTGCGGTCGTAGCGGAACGCCGGCCGGATGCGCTTGAAGATCCGCGGCACGGTCTCGACGTTGTGTGCCAGCACCTCCGGGCGCGACTCGAAGACCTCGGCGAGCTGGTCGGGGTTGCCGTTGAAGTCGGGGATGAGCAGCTCCACACCGGTGTTCGGGTTGAGCCGCTTGATCTCGCGCACCGTCTCGGCGTACAGCCAGGCGCCGCCGTCGGGCAGGTCGTCGCGCGCGACGCCGGTCACCGTGGAGTAGCGCAGACCCATCGCCTGCACGCTCTCGGCGACGCGTCGTGGTTCGTCGCGGTCCAGCTCGGCCGGCTTGCCGGTGTCGATCTGGCAGAAGTCGCAGCGCCGAGTGCACTGCTCGCCGCCGATCAGGAACGTCGCCTCGCGGTCCTCCCAGCATTCGAAGATGTTGGGGCAGCCCGCTTCTTCGCACACCGTGTGCAGGCCCTCGCGCTTCACCAGCGACTTGAGCTCGGTGTACTCCGGCCCCATCTTGGCGCGGGTCTTGATCCACGGCGGCTTGCGCTCGATCGGCGTCTGGGCGTTGCGGACCTCGAGCCGCAGCAGCTTGCGGCCGGCCGGGGGAGTGACTGTCACTGTGACAATGCTACGCCGGAGCCGGCACCGGTCCGGACCGGCAGGCGACCGTCCAGCGCATCGCACACGTGGCCGGCCACCGCGTCGGTGACGTCGTCGACGGTCACGCGGCGGCCGAGTTCGGCGGTCAGCGACGTCACCCCGGCGTCGGCGATCCCGCACGGCACGATCGCGGAGAACGCCGACAGGTCGCAGTCGCAGTTGAGCGCGAAACCGTGCAGCGTGGTCCCGCGGGAAACCCGGATGCCGATGGCGCCGACCTTGCGTTCGGGACGGCCCCCAGCGGCGGGCAGCCATACGCCCGAGCGCCCGTCGACCCGGCCGGCGTCGAGCCCGAACCCGGCGCACACCGCGATCAGCGCCTCTTCGAGGCGGCGCACGAAGTTGACCACGTCGAGCGGTTCGGCCAGCCCGATGATCGGATAGCCGACCAACTGGCCAGGACCGTGCCAGGTGATCTTGCCGCCCCGGTCGGTGTCCACCACGGGGGTGCCGTCCAGCGGCCGTTCGTGCGGTTCGGTGCGCTTGCCCGCCGTGTACACCGCGGGGTGCTCGAGCAGTAGCAGGGTGTCGGGGCCGCCGGCCACCCGGGCGTCGACGAGCCGGCGCTGCTCGTCCCAGGCGTCGCGGTAGTCGACCGTGCCGAGGCGGCGGACGTCGACCGGTGCAGCGGACGAGCGAATCGAAACACCCATGGTCACGACGCTACTCGCTACGCGTCCCTGGGTCCGGTGGCATAGGCGAGCGCCTCCCCGACGGTGTTGTGGTGGAACGCGAAGCCGGCCCGCTCGAGGGCGGCCGGGATGGCGCGCTGACCGCCCAGCAGGCCCTCGTCGGCGAATTCGCCGAGCACCGTACGCAACGCGAACCCCGGCACCATCAGCGCGGTCGGCCGGTTGACCGCCCGGCCCAGCGCGGCGGTGAACTCGGCGTTGGTGACGGGAGCCGGACCGGTGACGTTCACCGGCCCGGACAGCTCGTCGCGGCCGATGGTGAACAGCACCGCGCGCACCTGATCCTCCAAGCTGATCCACGGCATGTACTGGCGGCCGTTGCCCAGCCGGGCGCCCAGCCCCAGGCTGAACAGGGGACGGAGCCGGGCCAGCAGGCCCCCCGCGGGGGACAGCACGAGGCCGGTGCGCAACAGCACCACCCGTGCCCCGGCCGCGGCCGCCGGGCCGGTGGCGGCCTCCCAGTCCACGCACAGCCGGGCCAGGAACCCCTGGCCGGCCGGCGCCGACTCGTCGGTGACACGGCTGCGGGTGTCGCCGTAGTAGCCGACCGCGCTGGCGTTCACCAGCACCGGCACCCCGGCCTCGGCGACGGCGTGGGCCAGCACCTCGGTCGGGGCGATCCGGCTGTCGCGCAGGCTCTGCTTGAACGCCCCCGACCAGCGCCGCTGGCCGACGTTGACGCCGCACAGGTTGATCACCGCGTCGACACCGCGCAGCGCCCCGGCGTCGAACTCACCGGTGTCGGGGTTCCAGAACAGCTCGTCGGCGTTGGACGGCGCCCGGCGCACGATGCGCACCACGCGCCGGTCCGCCGCCCGCAGCGCCGACACCAACGCCGATCCGATGAGGCCGGACGACCCCGCGATGGCGATGACGGCACCGCCCGAAGTCGCCGGCCCGCCGGCTGCGTCAGCCACTGCCGTTAGAGCCCGAGATCGGCCTCGAACGCACCCTCTTCGAGCCGGCGCTTGATCGTGGTGACGAAGCGGCCGGCGTCGGCGCCGTCGATGAGGCGGTGATCGTAGGTCAACGGGAGGTAGCTGACCGACCGCACACCGATCGACTCGTTGCCGTACTCGTCGACGATCACGCGCGGACGCTTGACGATCGCGCCGGTGCCCAGCATGGCCGCCTGCGGCGGCACCAGGATCGGCGTGTCGAACAGCGCGCCCTGGCTGCCGATGTTGGTGATCGTGAACGTGCCGCCGGACAGCTCGTCGGGCTTGAGGTCACCGGAGCGGGCGCGGGCGGCGATGTCGGCGATCGCCCGGGCCAGCCCGGCCAGCGACAGGTCGCCGGCGTTCTTGATCACCGGCGACAGCAGACCCTGCTCGGTGTCCACCGCGAAGCCGAGGTGCTCGGCGTCGTAGTAGGTGATCTCCTTGGTGTCCTCGTTGTAGCTGGCGTTGACGTTCGGGTGCGCCTTGAGCGCGTCGATCACCGCGCGCGCGATGAACGGCAGGTACGTCAGGTTCACGCCCTCGCGCTCGGCGAAGTCCTTCTTGGCCCGGGCCCGCAGCGCCACGATCTTGGTCATGTCGACCTCGTGCGTCTGGGTGAGCTGCGCGGTGGCCTGCAGCGACTCGCGGGTCTTCTTCGCCGTGAGCTGACGGATGCGGGTGGCCTTCTGCGTGGTGCCGCGCAGGTGGGCCAGCGGCGCGTCGGCGGCGTTGGCATCCGCCGGGGCCATGGCCGCGGCCGGCGCCTTGGCGGGGGCCTCGGCGGCCTGTTCGGTGCCGGACTTCTGCTGCTTGTTCGCCTCGGCCGCGGCCAGCACGTCCTGCTTGCGGATGCGTCCGCCCACGCCGGTGCCCTTGATCGAGGCGAGGTCGACGTCGTTCTCGGCGGCCAGCTTGCGCACCAGCGGCGTCACGTACGGGCCGCTGTCACCCGACTCGGCCTCCTTGGCCTGGGGCTGGCCGTCCTGCTTGGGCTCGGACTTCGGTTCGGGCTTGGGCTCGGACTTCGGTTCGGGCTTGGGCTCCGGCTTGGGTTCGGGCTTGGGCTCCGGCTTCGGCTCCGGCTTGGCCTCCTGCTTCGGCTCGGGCTCGGGTTCGGGTTCGGGCTCGCCGCCGGCCTCATCGGCGTCGCCGATCTTGGCGAGCTCACCACCGACCTCGACGGTGTCGTCCTCCTCGGCGATGATCTCGAGCAGCGTGCCCGCCACCGGGGACGGGATCTCGGTGTCGACCTTGTCGGTGGACACCTCCAGCAGCGGCTCGTCGACCTCGACGCTGTCGCCCACCTTCTTCAGCCAGCGGGTGACGGTGCCCTCGGTGACCGACTCACCGAGCTCGGGCATCGTCACCGGCGTCGCCGAGCCCGAGGACTTCGGCTTCGACTGCGCCTTGGGCTCGGGCTTGGACTCGGGTTCCGGCTCGCTCTCGGTCTCCTCGGCCGCCGGCTCGGGCTGCGACGCCGGCTCCTCGGCGGACTTCTCCTCCTCGGCCGACTCAGCTGAGTCATCGGAGTCACCGGAGTCATCGGAATCGCCTGCGCCGTCGCCGATCACGGCGAGCTCGCCGCCGACCTCGACCGTGTCGTCCTCCTGGGCGACGATCTTCTGCAGCACACCGGATGCGGGAGCCGGGATCTCGGTGTCAACCTTGTCGGTCGACACTTCCAGTAATGGCTCGTCCTGTTCGACGGTGTCACCCTCTTGCTTGAGCCACCGGGTGACGGTGCCTTCGGTGACGCTCTCACCGAGTGCGGGCATCTGGACAGAGACGGCCATGTGTGTTGGCTCCTTCGAACGATCAGTCGCGTGGGTGGGCGAACGTCGCGACCCATCCTTCCACGTTCGGTCCCGCACTTCGTCGAGGACTCGGTTAGTGGTCGCTCTGGCAAGATCGAAGAAGGTCGAGAAGGGAGCCGAGGCACAAGGTGGGACTGTTCGACAAGTTGCGGGGCCGGCGCGCCGCGCGGGGCGACGGCCGCGATCCCGCAGCCGATCTGCGGTACCTCAGACAGTGGGTGGCCGACCACCAGGGCGTCGAGGCGTTCATCGAACCGCGCACCACGGTCACCGACGTCACCGTCGTCCTCGTCGCCGCCGACGGTGAGTGGACGCGGCGGCGCGCCGGGGGAGACGCCGGCGCCCGCCGCCTGTCCGACCGGCTGAAGATTCCCGTCTACGACGTCCAGAAAGTCGGCTACCCGCAGCGCATGCGTGACTATGACGCCCGCCGACGCATCGAACGCAAACGCGCACTCCGAGAGGAACTCGACGGATGACGGCCCAGCGCCCCGAGCCCCGCTTCGTCGACAGCACCGACGGCGTCCGCGTCGCGGTGTACACCGACGGCGACCCCGACCGGCCCACGCTGATCCTCGTCCACGGCTGGCCGGACTCCCACGTGGTGTGGGACGGCGTCGTCGCTCAGCTCGGCGAGCGCTTCCACATCGTGCGCTACGACAACCGCGGCGTCGGGCTGACCTCGACGCCGAGGAAGTCCTCGGCCTACACCACCGCGCGCTACGCCGACGACTTCGCCGCCGTCGCCGACGCGCTGAGCCCCGACCGGCCGGTGCACGTCGTCGCCCACGACTGGGGGTCGACGGGTATGTGGGAGTACCTGGCCCGACCGGAGGCGGTCGACCGGGTCGCGTCGTTCACCTCGCTGTCCGGCCCCAGCATCGACCACGTCCGCCGGTATGTGCTCGACGCGCTCAAGCGCCCCCACCGCCCGGTGCGGCTGGCCCGCGCGCTGGGTCAGCTGCTGCGGCTGTCCTACATGGCGTTCTTCTCGGTCCCGCTGGTGGCGCCCGCCGCGGTGCGGACCCTGATCGCCGAGGGGCTGCGCCAGTACCAGCGGGTCGGCGAAGGCGTCCCGGCCGAGCGGCTGCACCACTCGCCGACCTACCGGCGCGACGCCGCGCGCAGCCTGAAGGTGTACCGCGCCAACTACTTCGGCTCCCTGCTGCGGCCCGGCCGCAAGGACCACGTCGTCGACGTGCCGGTGCAGCTCATCGTCAACACCGGCGACGCGTTCATCCGGCCCCACCTCTACGCGGAGACCCCGCGGTGGGTGCCGCGGCTGTGGCGGCGCGACCTGCGCGCCGGCCACTGGTCGCCGATGTCGCATCCGCAGGTGATCGCCCGCGCGGTCACCGAGTTCGCCGACCACCTCGACGGCGGGCCCGAGGCCCGGGCCCTGCGCCGCGCCCGCGTCGGCGAGGCCCGGCCGCCGTTCGCGCACACGCTGGTGTCGGTGACCGGCGCCGGCAGCGGCATCGGCCGCGAAACCGCGCTGGCGTTCGCCCGCGACGGCGCCGAACTGGTGGTCAGTGACATCGACGAGGCCGCTGCCAAGGACACCGCCGCGGCGATCACCGCCGCAGGCGGCGTCGCACACCCGTATGTCCTCGACGTCTCCGACGCCGACGCGGTCGAACGCTTCGCCGACGAGGTCTGCGCGGCCCACGGCGTGCCCGACATCGTGGTCAACAACGCCGGGGTCGGGCAGGCCGGCCGCTTCCTCGACACCCCGGCCGAACAGTGGGACCGCGTGCTGGACGTGAACCTCGGCGGCGTGGTCAACGGCTGCCGCGCGTTCGCCCGCCGCCTCGTCGACCGGGGGACCGGTGGCCACATCGTCAACGTGGCCTCGATGGCGTCCTACGCGCCGCTGCAGTCGCTCAACGCCTACTGCACGTCCAAGGCCGCGGTCTACATGTTCTCCGACTGCCTGCGCGCCGAACTCGACGCCGCCGACATCGGCCTGACCACGATCTGCCCCGGCATCATCGCCACCAACATCGTCTCGGCCACCCAGATCGACGCGCCGCAGGGCCGCCGCGCCGACGTCGCCGGGCGCCGCAGACAGCTCGAGGCGATGTTCGCCGCGCGACGCTACGGCCCCGACAGGGTCGCCAAGGCGATCCTCGCGTCGGTCAAGTCCGGCAAGGCGATCCGGCCCGTCGCACCCGAGGCGTACCTGGTGTACGGCACGTCGCGGCTGGCGCCGCAGGTGCTGCGCAGCACCGCCCGCGCCCGCGTGCTCTAGCCGTTGCTCGCGATGTCCTCCAGGACCGCGAACATCGTCCGCGTCGGCACCCCGGTGCCGCCCTTGGGGGTGTAGCCCCACGGCCCGCCGGTGTTGTAGGCCGGCGCCGCGATGTCGACGTGCGCCCACTGCACACCCTCGGCGACGAACTCGCGCAGGTACGTGCCTGCCACCAGCATGCCGGCGTAGCGCGACCCGCTGACGTTGGCGAGGTCGGCCACCGTCGACTTCAGATCGTCCTTCAATTCTTCGGGCAGCGGCATCGCCCAGCCGTTCTCACCGACCTGCTGCGACAGCGCGGCCACCCGGTCGCGGAACGCGTCGCTGCCCATCACACCGGGCGTGCGCGCACCGAGCGCCACGGTCTGCGCGCCGGTCAGCGTCGACGTCTCGATCAGGTAGTCCGGGTTGTCCTCGCAGGCCCGCACGATCGCGTCGGCCAGGATCAGCCGGCCCTCGGCGTCGGTGTTGAGCACCTCCACGGTGGTGCCGCCGTACTGGGTGAGCACGTCGCCGGGGCGCTGTGCGGTCGCCGAGGGCATGTTCTCGGCCATCGGCACCGTGGCGATCACGTCGATCGGCAACTTCTGCTTGGCCGCGAGCACCACGGTCGCGATGACCGCCGCCGCGCCGCCCATGTCGGAGGTCATGTGGTGCATGTTGGCGGCCGGCTTGATCGAGATGCCGCCGGTGTCGAACGTGATGCCCTTGCCGACCAGGGCGACCCTCTTGCCCTTCCGTTTGGCGCCCGTGTGGCTCAGCCGCACCAGCCGCGGCAGCCGCGACGAGCCCTTGCCGACGCCCACGATGCCGCCGTAGCCGCCCTTGGCCAGCGCCTTGTCGTCGAGGATCTCGACCTCCAGGCCCACCGACTCGCCGAGCGCGCGCGCCCGCTTGGCGAACTCGTCGGGGTAGAGGTGGCTGGGCGGGGTGTTGACGAAATCGCGGGCGGTCGCGACGGCGGTCGCGATGTCGGTGGCGCGCTGCGCGGTGTCGCGCGCCGCGCTCTTCGATTCCGCCGACAGCGCGGTGATCGCACGCAGCCCCTCGTCCTTCGGTGCGGTCTTGGCGCTGCGGAAGTCGGTGAACCGGTAGCTGCCCATGATCAGGCCCTCGATCGCGGCCGACAGGTCCAGCGCCGACAGCGTGGTCAGCACCGAACCCGCCTTGTCGAGCGCGCGGGCCGCGGTACCGGCCGCGCGACGGACCGTGTCGGCGGGCCACTCGTCACGCGGCTTGCCCACCCCGACGGTCAGGACGCTGGCCACCGGCAGCGCGTCGATCACCAGGCGGTGCGTCTGCCCCTCGCCGCCGGTCGCGCCGAGCGCGCCGAGCGCGGACTCGATCGCGGCGACCGCCGACCCGTCGAGGAACGGCTCGGCGGCGAGCACACGCGCCGTGTCGTCACGACTGACGACCGGCACGATGAGCACGGCCTCGCCCACGCCGCGGCGCGGCACGGACGAGCTGACGGTGACGGTGGGGGCCTGGTAGCCGGGATCGGAGCTCACGGGAATCCACCCTAAGGTGTGAAGCGTGAGCGAACCCCTGCACGGCCCCCTCGAAGACCGGCACCGCGACCTGGGTGCGACGTTCGCCGAATTCGGCGGCTGGCTGATGCCGGTGTCGTACGCCGGCACCGTGGCCGAGCACACCGCCACCCGCACCACCGTGGGGCTGTTCGACGTCAGCCACCTCGGCAAGGCGCTGGTGAAGGGCCCGGGGGCGGCGGCCTACGTCAACTCCGCGCTGACCAACGACCTGGGCCGCATCGGCCCGGGTAAGGCGCAGTACACGTTGTGCTGCAACGAGTCCGGCGGCGTGGTCGACGACCTGATCGCCTACTACGTCTCCGACGACGAGATCTTCCTGGTGCCCAACGCCGCCAACACCGCCGCGGTGGTGGCCGCGCTGGCCGACCGGGCGCCCGACGGGATCACCGTCACCGACGAGCACCGCTCGTTCGCGGTGCTGGCGGTGCAGGGCCCGAAGTCCGCCGAGGTGCTCACCGCGCTCGGCCTGCCGACCGACATGGACTACATGGGGTACGCCGACGCCGATCTGGGCGGCGCCGTCGTGCGGGTGTGCCGCACCGGGTACACCGGCGAGCAGGGCTTCGAACTGCTTCCGTCGTGGGACGACGCGCCTGCGGTGTTCGACGCGCTCGTGGGCGCGGTGCGCGACGCCGGCGGCGAGCTCGCCGGGCTGGGCGCGCGCGACACCCTGCGCACCGAAATGGGTTACCCGCTGCACGGCCACGAGCTGTCGCTGGAGATCTCGCCGCTGCAGGCGCGGTGCGGCTGGGCGGTCGGCTGGCGCAAGGACGCTTTCTGGGGCCGCGACGCACTGCTCGCCGAGAAGGAGGCCGGCCCGGCGCGCACGCTGCGCGGCCTCAAGGCCGTCGGGCGCGGGGTGCTGCGGCCCGACCTCACCGTCTACGACGGGGACACCGCCGTCGGCGTCACCACCTCGGGCACGTTCTCGCCGAGCCTCAAGGCCGGCATCGCGCTGGCGCTGCTCGACACCGGGCACGACGTCGCCGACGGGGCCACCGTCGAGGTGGACGTGCGCGGTCGGCGGGTCGCGTGCGAGGTGGTCAAGCCGCCGTTCGTGCAGGCCCGGACCCGATAGACCGGGCCGCCCGCGGCCACGGAAATCCGCTGGCCGCCGGTTATACAATCGCTCCATGACTGACGGCCCCCTCGAGTTCACCGTTGACCGCAACGCGGAGCCGGCGACCGACGAGGTACGGGCCGGCATCCTGGCCAACCCCGGGTTCGGCCGGTACCACACCGACCACATGGTCTCGATCGACTACACCGCCGACGCCGGCTGGCACAACGCGCGGGTAATCCCTTACGGCCCCATCGAACTCGACCCGTCGGCGGTGGTTCTGCACTACGCGCAGGAGGTCTTCGAAGGGCTCAAGGCCTACCGGTGGGCCGACGGTTCGGTGGTGTCGTTCCGGCCGGAGGCCAACGCCGCCCGGCTGCGGACCTCCGCCCGCCGGCTGGCCATCCCGGAGCTGCCCGACGAGGCGTTCATCGAATCGCTGCGCCAGCTCATCGCCGTCGACGAACAGTGGGTGCCCCCGGCGGGCGGTGAGGAGTCCCTGTACCTGCGGCCGTTCATCATCGCCACCGAACCGGGACTGGGCGTGCGGCCCGCCAACGAGTACCGCTACCTGGTCATCGGGTCACCGGCCGGGGCGTACTTCCCGCGCGGCATCAAACCGGTCAGCGTGTGGCTGTCGCACGAATACGTGCGGGCCAGCCCGGGCGGCACCGGCGCGGCCAAGTTCGGCGGCAACTACGCCGCCTCGTTGCTCGCCCAGGCGCAGGCCACCGAGAAGGGCTGCGACCAGGTGGTGTGGCTGGACGCCATCGAACGCCGCTACGTCGAGGAGATGGGCGGGATGAACCTGTTCTTCGTCTTCGGCAGCGGCGGTTCGGCGCGGCTGGTCACCCCTGAGCTGAGCGGTTCACTGCTGCCGGGTATCACGCGGGATTCGTTGCTGCAGTTGGCCACCGACGCCGGCTTCGCCGTCGAGGAGCGCAAGATCGACGTCGACGAGTGGCAGAAGAAGGCCGCCGCCGGGGAGATCAGCGAGGTGTTCGCCTGCGGGACCGCGGCCGTCATCACCCCGGTCAGCCACGTCAAGCACACCGACGGGGAGTTCACCATCGCCGACGGCGAACCCGGTGAGGTCACCATGGCGCTGCGCGACACGCTGACCGGAATTCAGCGCGGCACCTTCGCCGACACCCACGGCTGGATGGCCAAGCTCAACTGAGGCCTCAGGCCGAGACGCCGGCCTCGTCGAACGTCGCCATCGCGGCCAGTGCGGCCACCGCCGCGCGGACCACGGGCAGCGCGACGGCGGCGCCGGTGCCTTCGCCGAGCCGCATGCCGAGGTCGACTATCGGGTCGAGTTCCAGGTGGTCGAGCGCCAGCCTGTGCCCGGGCTCGGGGGAGCGGTGTCCGGCCTGCCACCACTGCCGGGCACCCGGCGCCAGCCGGTCGGCGACCAGCGCCGCGGCGGTCACGACGAGCCCGTCGAGCAGCACCGGGGTGCGCCGCACCGCGGCCTGTGCACAGAACCCCGCCATCGCCGCGAGGTCGGCTCCACCGCAGACCTGAAGCAGCGCAACAGGATCGGTGACGACGGCGCGGGCCCGGTACATGGCGTCGCGCACGGCGGCGGTCTTGCGCGCCCAGCCGTCGTCGTCGACGCCGGTGCCGCGACCCACCACCGCCACCGGTTCGGTGCGGGTCAGGATCGCGATCAACGCGGTGGCCGCGGTGGTGTTGCCGATCCCCATGTCGCCGGCGATCAACAGGTCGGCGCCCGCATCGACCTCCTCGTCGGCGACGCGACGGCCCGCCGCCAGCGCCGCCTCGGTCTCCTCGGCGCTCAGCGCGTCCTCGACCGCGATGTTGCCGCTGCCGCGACGCACCTTCACCGCGCCGACCGCGGGGGACAGCGGCGCTTCGACGTCCACCGCGACGTCCACCACCCGCACGCCGGCGCCCGCCGCGTCGGCCAGCGCGTTGATCGCCGCGCCGCCGGTGGCGATGTTGGTCACCATCTGGGCGGTGACCTCCGCGGGATACGCCGACACACCCGCCGCCGCCACGCCGTGGTCACCGGCGAAGACGACGACACGGGGTCGGACGAACTGCTGCGGCGGGCAGGCGCCCTGACAGGACGCCACCCACACCGACAGGTCCTCGAGCCGGCCCAGCGCCCCGCGGGGTTTGGTGAGCCGGTCCTGACGGGCGCGGGCCTCGGCCGCCACACCCGGATCCGGCGGGACCACGTCGGCGAACGCGGTATCGGTCACGACGACGGTCAGGCGACTTTGGCGCCGCGGTCGACCTGGGGTCGCGGCGCCCGCATCCGGCGCATCTGCGAGGCCCGGCTGGCCGCGTAGAAGCCCAGCTTCCAACCGGTTTCGGTGTTGTCCGGGAACTTCTCGTCGACCATCCGGTTGACGCGGCGACCCACCAGGAAGCCGTCGACGATCATGATCAGTACCAGTACCAGCATGGCCGGGGAGAGCATCCGCTGCACCTCGATCGACGGCACGGCCAGCATGATGAAGATCAGCGCCAGCGCGGCGGGCATGAACAGGCCCAGCACGTTGCGGCGGGAGTCGACGATGTCGCGGGCGTAGCGGCGCACCGGTCCCTTGTCACGGGGCAGCAGGTAGGCGTCCTCGCCGGCCATCATCTTCTCGCGGCGCTCGGACATCGAGGCCCGGCGCTCCAGACGTTCGGCCTTGCGCTCCTCGCGGCTGAGTTTCGGGCCGCGCATCTCCTTGCGGCGCTTGCGCGCCTCGGCGGCGGTCAGCGGCGCGGGTGCGACGGGACCGCGCCGCCTGGCGGCGTCCCGCTTCGGGGTGGGCCTGCCCTTGGGCGCGGTGCCGCGGAACTCGCCGGCCGGGGCCTCGGCATCGGTCTCCGAGGCCGCGATCGCGGTGTCCCCGGGTTGTTCGTCGTCGTTCTTGCGGCCCAGCAGTCTCACGCCTGCCAGGTTACTTGGCCTCGGCGGGCCGTCGGCGAGGCGGGCGTCACGGTCGGGAATAGCCGACGAGCAAGGTACCGTTGACGACAGCGGGTCTGACTGTGCCGGGCCCCGCCATCGACCACCCCGCAGGGATGCAAAGGGAGAGCAATGACTGTTCACGACGAGTCGGCGACCGCCACCGCAACCCACGGTGTGCTGCTCACTGACGCCGCAGCCGCCAAGGCCAAGGCCCTGCTCGACCAGGAGGGCCGCGACGACCTCGCGCTGCGGATCGCCGTGCAGCCCGGTGGCTGCGCCGGCCTGCGCTACAACCTCTTCTTCGACGACCGGTCGCTCGACGGTGACCTGACCGCCGAGTTCGGCGGCGTGAACCTGACCGTCGACCGGATGAGCGCCCCCTACGTGCAGGGCGCCACCATCGACTTCGTCGACACCATCGAGAAGCAGGGCTTCACGATCGACAACCCGAACGCCACCGGCTCCTGCGCCTGCGGCGATTCGTTCAACTGACGCTGCTCAGTACTGGCCGCCGCTGCGCAGCAGGTAGGAGCACACCAGCACGTCGTCCCCCTGGATGAGGAGCTGAGCGATCGCCTGCTCCTCCTCGTCCGGGGGTTCCTGACCGCGCGTCGATCCCCCTGCGGGCGCGACCCGCATCGTGAACAGCACCTGCGCCTGGTTGGGTGACCACTGCACGATCGTGTCGATCGAGGTGACCTCCGCGCGGCTGAACTGCTTGCGGAACGCGTCGCCGGCCAGCCCGGCCAGGGCCAGGTCCGATCGCTTCTCCTTGACGTCGTCGTACAGCCCGCACAGCGTGTTGCGGGCGACGGTCTCGTCGTCGCCGTCGGCCAGCGCATCGAGATAGTTCTGGATCGCTGTGCGTGCGGCCTGATCGCTCAGCGGGCCGCCGCTGTCGCGCTCGCCGCCGGAGAACGTCACGACCAGCACCGTGGCCACCACCGCGAGAATCGCGAGCACCGCCAGCGTCCCGAACACCAGCTTCTTGCGGTTGCGCTTCGGATACGGCATCGGCGGCGGCATCATGCCGGGGTAGGGCGACGGCACCGCCGGATACGGGTGCGGCGGGGGTTGCTGCGCCTGGTGCGGGGGGAGCGGGTGCTGGGGGTAGGACTCCGGGTAGGGGTACGGGCCAGCCATCAAATACGTCGCTCCCAGGAGTTGTCCGGTCAGATCGCGTGTCTACAGTGACCGCACGGGCACTTGTACGCAGGTTAGCGCACCGGCCCCGGCGGGCCCGGGCACCGGCGGGACGCCGGGATCGGCCGCTAGGGTGGCTAGACACGTTAACGAACTGAAGGGGAACGCTTCGTGACCATTGCGGTGACCGGGTCGATCGCGACCGACCATCTGATGCGGTTCCCCGGCAAGTTCTCCGAACAACTGCTGCCCGAGCACCTGCAGAAGGTGTCGCTGAGTTTCCTGGTCGACGACCTGGTCATGCACCGCGGCGGGGTGGCAGGCAACATGGCGTTCGCGATCGGCGTCCTCGGCGGCGACGTCGCCCTCGTCGGGGCCGTCGGGCAGGACTTCGACGACTATCGCAGCTGGCTGGAGTCCGTCGGCGTGGACACCGAGAGCGTGCTGGTCTCCGATTCGGCGTACACCGCGCGGTTCGTGTGCACCACCGACGAGGCCATGGCGCAGATCGCGTCGTTCTATCCCGGCGCGATGTCCGAGGCGCGCAACATCGCGCTGGCCGACGTGGTGAAACGCCTGGGCGAGCCGGAACTGGTCATCATCGGGGCCAACGACCCCGAGGCGATGTTCCTGCACACCGAGGAGTGCCGCAGCCTGGGTCTGCCGTTCGCCGCCGACCCGTCCCAGCAGCTGGCCCGGCTCTCCGGTGAGGAGATCCGCAAGCTCATCGACGGCGCCGCCTACCTGTTCACCAATGACTACGAGTGGGACCTGCTGCTGCAGAAGAGCGGCTGGAGCGAGGCCGAGGTGATGAACCAGATCGGCCTGCGCGTCACCACGCTGGGCCCCAAGGGCGTCGACCTGGTCAGCTCCGACGGCACCTTCATCCACGTCGACGTCGTTCCCGAGAAGCACGTCGCCGACCCCACCGGCATCGGCGACGCGTTCCGGGCCGGCTTCCTGACCGGCCGCAGCGCCGGCCTGAGCCTGGAGCGGTCCGCCCAGCTGGCGTCGCTGGTCGCGGTGCTGGTGTTCGAGGCGCCCGGCCCGCAGGAGTGGACCTGGGACCGCGAGGAGGCCATCGAGCGGCTGACCGGGGCCTACGGTGCCGACGCCGGCCGGGAGATCGCCCAGGCGCTGGCCTGACCCCTAGAGCTGCACCGGGTAGTGCGGCTCGTCGATCTGCGGGGTGACGCTGCCCTCGACGAAGATCGCGTGCCACAGCATGAAGATCAGCACCGTCCACAGCCGCCGGCTGTGATCGCTGACGCCGGTGCGGTGCTCGTCGAGCATTCCGCGCACGGCGGCCAGGTCGATCAGCTCACCGGTCTGTGAGGCGTCGACGGTGGCATACGCCCACTCGAGCAGTTCACCGGCCCGCAACCAGTGCCGGATAGGCACGGGGAAGCCGAGTTTGGGCCGGTTGAGCACATGCGGCGGGATCACCGGCTCCAGCGCCCGGCGCAGCGCGAACTTCGTGGTGGCGCGGGTGATCTTCTGTTCCAGCGGCAGCCGCGCGGCGACCGCGAACACCTCCGGGTCGAGGAACGGCACCCGCAGTTCCAGTGAATTGGCCATCGTCATCTTGTCGGCCTTGACCAGGATGTCGCCGC
Organism: Mycobacterium sp. PS03-16; assembly: GCF_004570325.1. Taxonomy (GTDB): domain Bacteria; phylum Actinomycetota; class Actinomycetes; order Mycobacteriales; family Mycobacteriaceae; genus Mycobacterium. The sequence goes on from NZ_SPQO01000003.1 coordinate 79,504, forward strand.
GCAGCCAGGTGAACATGTCGATGTGCTGCATGCGCGCCACCGGATCCCAGCCGGCGGACTCGGCGTAGACCGGTGCGGTGATGTCGGTGTGCGTCCAGTCGGGGGAGAACCGCCGCAGCACCGCGCGCAGCTGCGCGTCGGAGAAGCTGCGCGCGTTGCCGTAGTACCGCTCCTCGAGGCTCAGCGATCCGCGGTGCAGCAGGCTCTTGCCGCGCATCCCCTCGGGCAGCGGTCCGGACGCCCGGCCCAGCGAGCGCCGCACCGGCCGGGGCAGATAGTCGAACGCCCGCAGCGACAGCGGTTCGCGGTAGATGGTGTAGCCGCCGAACAGCTCGTCGGCGCCCTCACCGGACAGCACGACCTTCACGTGTTTGCGCGCTTCGCGGGCGATGAAGTACAGCGGCACCAGCGCCGGATCGGCGACCGGCTCGTCGAGGTACCAGACGATCGATGGCAGTGCCTCGACGAACTCGGCCTGGCTGACCACCTTGGTGATGTGGCGCGCGCCGATCGCCTCCGCCGACGCCGCCGCCACGTCGACCTCCGAGAAGCCCTCCCGCTCGAAGCCGGTGGTGAACGTGATCAGCCGCGGGTTGTGGCGCATCGCCAGCGCGGCGATCGCGGTCGAGTCGATGCCGCCGGACAGGAACGACCCGACGGTCACGTCGGCGCGCATGTGCTTGGCGACCGAATCCTCGAGCACCGCGGTGATCTCGTCGTAGCGCGCCTGCTCACCAGCGGCCGCGAACGGCCGGGCGTCGAATCGCGGGGTGAAGTAACGCGTCACCTCCGCCCGCCCGCCCGGGCGCACCCGGGCGTAGCTGCCCGACTCGAGCCGGCGCACGCCACGGTGCAGCGTCTCCGGTTCGGGCACGTACTGCAGCACCGTGTAGTGCTGCAGCGCCCGGTCGTCGAGCGTCAGGTCCAGGCCGAGTTCGTCGGCGACCGCCAGCAGGCACTTCTTCTCGCTGCCCACCGCGGTGCCGCCCGGGCCGGTCGCCAGGTACAGCGGTTTGATGCCGAAGGGGTCGCGGGCGCAGAACAGCTCCCGTTCTTCGGTGTCCCACAGCGCGAACGCGAACATGCCGCGCAACCGGGTCAGCGCGGCGGTGCCCCAGTGGTGATAGGCGGCGATGATCGCCTCGCCGTCCCCGTCGGTGGCGAACTCGGCGCCGCAGGTGTCGTGCAACTCACGCCGCAGTTCCAGGTAGTTGTAGATCTCGCCGTTGAAGACCAGCACGTAGCGGTCGGGCGACTCGGGCGGGCCCCACCGCAGCGGCTGATGGCTGTGGGCGATGTCGATGATCGACAGCCGGTTGAAGCCCAGCACGATGCCCGGCGCGGCGTCGTCGTCAGACCAGGTGCCCGGTTCGTCCGGACCCCGGTGACGCATCAGCTCGGCAGCCCCGGAAACCGCCTCCACCAGCGCGGGACCGGGCTGCGCGGACGGGTCTTTGAGGAATGCCAGCAGTCCGCACACGGCGCCAAGTATGCCCAATGCGCTCGTCGCGGGGCACGACGGCACACGAACGTCGGGTGTGTCGAGACCGGCGCGAAGCCGTGGTCTACGCTGCGTAGTAATCACTGGTGGCAACGGACCGCGCCGCGGTCGCTTCACGGAAATCTAGGAGGCGCCAACGTGACCCCTCGTGGGCTGAAGGCGGTGGCACGGAAGGCCGCACTGGTGGCGGTACTCGGTGTCTCAGCGCTCGTGCTCAGCGGCTGCAGCTGGTCGGAGGTGCTGGGCCTGGGCTGGCCGAACGGCATCACGCCGGAAGCGCATCTCAACCGTGAACTGTGGATCGGTTCGGTCATCGCGGCGCTGGTCGTCGGCGGCATCGTCTACGTGCTGATCTTCTGGACCAGCGCGTTCCACCGCAAGAAGGCGGGTGACGAGGAGTTCCCGCGCCAGTTCGGCTACAACATGCCGCTGGAGCTCGCGCTGACCGTGATCCCGTTCCTGATCATCTCGGTGCTGTTCTACTTCACCGTCGTGGTGCAGGAGCAGATGCTGGCCAAGGAGGACAACCCCGAGGTCGTCATCGACGTCACCGCGTTCCAGTGGAACTGGAAGTTCGGCTACAACCAGGTCCGCTTCGCCGACGGGACCATCAACTACGACGGCACCGACCCCGAGCGCTCGGAGGCCGTCGCCTCGCGACCGGGTGAGCAGGGTCATATCGGCGAAGAGGGTGCGCACGGCCCCGAGCACGGTGCCATCCACGGCAAGACCCCCGAAGACCGCAGCTACCTCGCCTTCGACGAGGTCGAGACCCTCGGCACCACCGAGGAGATCCCGATTCTGGTCCTGCCGACCGGCAAGCGCATCGAGTTCCGCATCGCCTCGGCCGACGTCATCCACGGCTTCTGGGTGCCGGAGTTCCTGTTCAAGCGCGACGTCCTGCCGGACCCGCAGCAGAACAACTCCGACAACATCTTCCAGATCACCGAGATCATGGAGACCGGTGCGTTCGTCGGCCGGTGCACGGAGATGTGCGGCACCTACCACGCGATGATGAATTTCGAGGTGCGTGTGGTGGAGCCCAACGACTTCAAGGCCTACCTCGACCGGCGGATCGCGGGTGCGACCAACGCCGAGGCGCTCGAGGCCATCAACCAGGAACCGACCGCTGTCACCACCCGGCCGTTCGACTCCCGCCGCGGTGAGATGGCCCCGCAAGCGAGCAAGTAGGACGTCTCAATGCACATTGAAGCCAGGTTGTTCGAGTTCCTCACCGCGTTCTTCGCGCTGTCGACGGTGGTCTACGCGGTGCTGACCGCGGTCTTCAGCCCGGGTGGCGTCGAGTGGGCCGGTACCACCGCGCTCGCGCTGACCACCGGCCTGACCCTGATCACCGGCACCTTCTTCCGGTTCGTCGCCCGCCGGCTCGACACCCGGCCCGAGGACTACGAGGACGCCGAGATCAGCGACGGCGCCGGCGAACTGGGCTTCTTCGCCCCGCACAGCTGGTGGCCGATCCTGATCGCGCTGTCCTTCTCCACCGCCGCGGTCGGCGCCGCGCTGTGGCTGCCGTGGCTGATCGTCGCGGGCATCGTGTTCGTGCTGACGTCCGCGGCCGGCCTGGTCTTCGAGTACCACTGGGGCCCGGAAAAGCACTGACCCGCTGTCGGTCGACACGAAGATCACAAATCAGGCACCACTTGGCCGGCCGACCGTCTGTGACGGTCGCCGGTCACTCGTGGTTCGGTAGTGTTGCCGAGGCGCGGTGAGCCGCTGTGGCCGCACGCCCGCGCCGGTGACGCAGTCTCGAGAAGGATAGGCGTAGATGAGCGGGCCGAATCCCCCAGGACCGGACTCGCCGGGGCCGGAGGGGTCCGGGCGGGAGGGTGGCAGACACTCCGCACCCGACGACGCGACCGAGCACGTCGGGGCGTCCGACCCGCCGGCTGCCACCGGCGCGACCGAATCGTATGCGCAGGCCTACTCGGCCCCGGAGTCCGAGCAGTTCGTCAGCGGGCCCTATGTCCCCGCCGACCCTGCGCTCTACGACTACGACACCTATGACCCTGGCCCTGGCGCCGTCGAGGACCAGCCGCCACCGCGCTGGCCATGGGTGGTCGGGGTCACTGCGATCATCGCCGCCATCTCACTGGTGGTGTCGGTGGCTCTGCTGGTGACCAGTACCGACACCGACCAGCTCGCGACGCCGGAGACCACGACCACTGCACCCGCGCCGCCGGTGCAGGACGAGATCACCACGACGACGCCACCGCCCCCGCCTCCGCCGCCCCCGCCGACCACGCAGCCGCCACCTCCGCCGCCGCCGGAGACGGTCACGGTGACCGAACCGCCGCCACCACCCCCACCGCCGCCGGCCGCTGAGGAACCGCCTCCGCCGCCCCCGGCGACCACGACTCCGCCGCCCGCGCCGCCGACGACCACGACGCCGGCGGGCCCGCGGCAGGTGACCTACTCGGTGACCGGGACGAAGGCGCCGGGCGACATCATCACGGTCACCTACACCGACGCCAACGGCAGGTCCCGCACACAGCGCAACGTCTACATCCCGTGGTCACTGACCGTGACCCCGATCTCGCAGTCGGAGGTGGGTTCGGTGCAGGCGTCGAGTCTGTTCCTGGTGAGCAGGTTGAACTGTTCGATCACGACCAACGACGGGACGGTGTTGTCGTCGAACACCGGTAACTCCGCGCAGACCAGCTGCTGATGAGCTACGCCACCTCCACCGCGGAGACGTCGCGGTCGCGCCTGGGCGCAGCGGGCGACCATCTGGACCGCATCCTCTTCGGGGCCTGCGCCATCGTGTGGCTCGCCGCGCTGGGCACCGGCGTCGCCGCGACCGTCGCGCTGGTCGAACTCGGCCGGACCCCGGCGCCGGCGTCCGGCGGGTCCGGCACGCCATGGGCGCTCTACACCGTCATCGGTGTGTCGGCGGTCATCATCGTCGGCGCCGTGCCGCTGCTCCTGCGGGCGCGGCGCAGTGCCCAGGACGAGCCGTCGCTCACGGTGGCGCGTCCGCAGGCCCCGGCGCCCGGGGCGGTCGATCCGGCCACGGAGAAGCTGCGGGTGGCCGGCCTGACGGCCACGGCGGTGCCCAGCCGCCTGGATCCGGGTTACCCGGCGGCCGCCGTCGATCAGCTCTGCCTGCGGTTCGCACTCGTGGTCGCGATCGCGATGGGGGTGGCGATGGTCGCGATCGGCGTCGCCACCTACCTGATGGCCGTCGACAGCGACGTCGCGTCCTGGGTGCTGTACGGCGTCGCCGCGGTCATCACGCTGGCACTGCCGGTGGCGCCGTGGTGGTTCCTGCGGCGGCTGCGCGAGCTCCTCGACGCCTCCTGAGGCCCCCTCTCCCCGTACCGCGAGTCTCCCCGTACCGCGAGCAGTCGCAGAGTCGCGTGTTCGGGCGCTGATGCGTGCGAGTGTGTGTCTGCTCGCGCCAGGTTGAGGAGGCGTGGCGTGGGGGAGGGGAGTGGCCCTCACAACGAGAGAACCCCCGCGGGGCCGGAGCCCTGCGGGGGTTCTTTCGGTCGTGCTGACTCTTCCTAGTGGTGACCGTTGGAGCCGTTTCCGTGCCCGTTGGCCGAGCCGTTGCCGTGTCCGTTGGTCGACCCGTTGGTGCCCTGCCGCTCGCGCAGCGCGGTGAGCGCCCGGCGGTGCGAGGCGTGTGCGGCCTCGGTGATCGCCTCGTGCTCGACGGCCGGGTCGGCCCGCATGAAGCTGCCGGTGCCGGGGGCGCCGCTGGATCCCAGCTTGTTCATCCGCTTGGGCAGCGGAGCGCCCTGGTACTCCAGCGGGATCGGATGCCCGTGGTCGTCGACCGGGCCGAGCGGCTGGTGCAGCTCAATGTAGGCACCGTGTGGCAGCCGCTTGATGATGCCGGTCTCGATGCCGTGCTCGAGCACCTCGCGGTCGCTGCGCTGCAGCGCGATCGCCCAGCGGTAGGCCACGAAGTACACGATCGCGGGCAGCACCACCATGCCGATGCGGCCGATCCACGTCGTCGCGTTCAGCGAGATGTGGAACTTCAGCGCGATGATGTCGTTCATGCAGGCGAACGTCAGCAGGATGTAGAACGAGATCGCCATCGCGCCGATCGCGGTGCGCACCGGGGCGTCACGCGGACGCTGCAGCAGGTTGTGGTGCGCATCGTCGCCCGTGAGCTTCTTCTCGAGGAACGGATAGACGGTGAGCAGGCCGAGGATCAGCCCCATCAGCACCGCGATCCACACCGGCTGCGGGATCGTGTAGTTGCCGATGTAGAACTCCCACGCCGGCCACAACCGGATCAGGCCGTCCGTCCACATCATGTAGAAGTCGGGCTGGCTACCCGCCGACACCTGAGACGGTTTGTAGGGACCCAGGTTCCAGATCGGGTTGATCTGCAGCAGGCCGCCCATCAGGCCGAGGATGCCGACCGTCAGCGCGAAGAACGCGCCCGACTTCACCGCGAACACCGGCATGACGCGCACGCCGACGACGTTCTTCTCGGTGCGGCCGGGGCCGGGGAACTGGGTGTGCTTCTGGAACCACACCAGCGCCAGGTGCGCGGCGATCAGCGCGAGCATAATGCCCGGGATCAGCAGGATGTGCAGCGCGTAGAGCCGCGGGATGATGATCGTGCCCGGGAAGTCACCGCCGAACAGCGCCCAGTGCATCCAGGTGCCGACCACTGGGATGCCCATCGTGATACCGGACAGGGCGGCGCGCAGGCCGGTGCCGGACAGCAGGTCGTCGGGCAGCGAGTAGCCGAAGAAGCCCTCGAACATCGCCAGGATCAACAGCAGCGAGCCGATGACCCAGTTGGCCTCGCGGGGCCGGCGGAACGCGCCGGTGAAGAAGATGCGGGCCAGGTGCACCATGATCGACGCGGCGAACAGCAGCGCCGCCCAGTGGTGGACCTGCCGGACGAACAGGCCGCCGCGCACCTCGAAGCTGATGTCCAGCGCCGTCTCGTACGCCCGCGACATGCCGACACCGCGCAACGGCTGGTAGACGCCGTCGTAGACGACGTGCGCCATCGACGGGTCGAAGAACAGCGTGAGCCAGACGCCGGTGATCAGCAGCACGATGAAGCTGTACAGCGCGATCTCACCCAGCAGGAACGACCAGTGGGTGGGGAACACCTTGTTGAGCTGCCGGCGTACCGCTGCCGACGGGTGGTAACGCGAGTCCATCGCGTCGCCCTGGGCCGCTAGCCGGGCGGCCACTTTGCTTGGTGCACTCATGTTGTCTTCCGTTCCCAGAATGCCGGCCCAACGGGTTCGATGAAGTCGCCGTTGGCGACCAGGTACCCGTCCTGGTCGATGGTGATGGGTAGCTGCGCGAGAGCGCGCGCAGCCGGACCGAATATGGGTTTCGCGAAGTGCAGCGCATCGAACTGCGACTGGTGGCAGGGGCAGAGGATGCGGTGGGTCTGCTGTTCGTAGAGTGACGACGGGCAGCCGAGGTGCGAGCAGATCTTCGTGTAGGCGAAGAACTCACCGAAGTTGAAGCTCTCCTGCCCCTTGCGCTTGACCACCTTGGCCATGTCGTTGGGCCGCAACCGGATGAGCATGACGGGGTTGCGCACGCCCATCAGGATCTCGGTGTTCTTGTGGCTCGACTCCACCGTGGTGCCGTCCCCGTCGGACTCGCGCCACGGGTAGACGGTCTCCATACCGCCGGCGTCGAGATCCTCGGGCCGCATCTTGGCGAACACCGCGCCGTGCCCGGTGTTGCCGGTCGCGCGGGCCAGGAAGATCGTCTCGCCCTCGAAGCGGGGGGTCCAGTGCGACGTCCACAGCACCGCCTTGGGGCCGTCGGCGGTCGGTACCACCGGCTTCCACGGGTTCTTGATCAGACCGCCGAGGAACGCCACCGCGGTGCCCAGCCCGAACGCGCCGAGGCCGACCCCGAGTGACAGGCCGATCATCTTGCGGCGTTTGACCGTCGAACCTTCGAGCGCATCGGTGAGGTTCGCGACGATGGTCTTGCGCTGGATCTCGGGGGAGCGGCCGTCGTGCCGGTCCTGGATCGAGATCTCCTCGGGGATGAACCGCTTCTGGTACAGCACCGCGCCGATGCCGATGGACAGGATGGACAACCCGAAGAACAGCCCGTACAGCGGCGTCGCCAGGGAGTACCAGAACTCGCCCTCGGAGCCGTAGGGCTGGTACTCCCACGGCCAGAACAGGAACACCACCAGCAGCACCAGACCCGAGATGCCGCCGAAGAGCAGCCAGCTGGCCACCCCGCGCTCGGCCCGCTTCTCGGCGCGCGTGCCCGACACCGGCCACCGCGGCTCCTTGAAGACCGTCTCGACGCCGTCCATCCGGCCGCCGAGTTCGACCAGTTCCTCGCGCGTCATCGCGGCGAGTTCGGCGTCGGTCGGCTGCCCGGGCACACCGGCGTGACCCGGTGCGTCGGTGCCCTTCGGCGCGTCGGTGGGATCGTCGGCCGCAGCGCGGCGCTCGTCGTCGCTCAGTTCGTCGTTCATCCGTTCGTCACTCATGCTCGTGCCCCGACCCACAGTGCCGCACCGACCACCGCCACGATGCCGATGATCCACGCCGCCATGCCCTCCGACGTCGGACCGAAACCGCCGAGGCCGTAGCCGCCGGGGCTCGGGGTCTCGTTGGACTCCCGGACGTAGGCGATGATGTCGCGCTTCTCCTCCGGCGAGAGCTGGCGGTCGGAGAACTTCGGCATGTTCTGCGGGCCGGTCAGCATCGCGGTGTAGATCTGCGCGGGCGAGGCGTCACCGAGGTCGGGCGCGTACTTGCCCGACGACAGCGCGCCACCCTTACCGGTGAAGTTGTGGCACGAGGCGCAGTTCAGGCGGAACAGGTCACCGCCGCGGGCGACGTTGTCGCCCACCAGCGACTGGGTGGCGATCTGGCCGTTCTCGTCGCGGGGCACCACCGGTCCGCCACCGTTGGCCTGCACGTAGGCGCCGAGCGCATCGATCTGCGACTCGTCGAAGTGCGCGGGCTTCTCCGGCGCCTGGGCCTCGCCGCGCATCGCGGGCATCCGGCCGGTCGAGACCTGGAAGTAGACCGCGGCCTCGCCGGTGCCGATGAGGCTGGGACCGCGATCGGCCACCCCCTGCAGGTTCACGCCGTGGCAGGTCACACAGGAGGTGTCGAACAGCTGCTTACCGGTGCGCAGCAGGGCGGAGTCCTCCTCCTGCGCGACGGCCACCTGCGGTGTGGGCGTCAACGTGGCGGCGACGCCGCCCGCGACGCCAAGTCCGATCAGCAGCAGCACCGCTGCCGACAGGCGCCTGCGGAACCGCCGGCGGGACTTGCTGGTCATCGAACCCCTTCTCATCGGCTGAGGATCCTGCGAGCTCATCGACGCCGAGCTCATCGGACGAAATAGATCACGGCGAACAGCGCGATCCACACGACGTCGACGAAGTGCCAGTAGTACGAGACGACGATCGCGGCGGTGGCCTGCGCGGGCGTGAACTTGCTCATCTTGGTGCGCGCGAGCAGGAACACGAACGCGACCAGACCGCCGATCACGTGCAGCCCGTGGAATCCCGTGGCCAGGTAGAACACCGACCCGTAGGCGCTGCCGGGGATCGTGGTGCCGTGCTCGACCAGGTGCAGGTACTCGTAGCCCTGACCGAGGACGAAGAACAGGCCCATCAGGAACGTGATGACGTACCACCGGCGCAGGCCGAAGACGTCACCGCGTTCGGCGGCGAACACACCCATCTGGCACGTGAACGACGAGGCGATCAGCACGAGCGTCACCGGCACGGCCAGCGCCAGGTTCAGCTCCGTGGGCGGCGGCGGCCATTCGCCGCCGGCCTGGGCGCGTGCGGTGAAGTACATCGCGAACAGCCCAGCAAAGAACATCAGCTCGCTGGAAAGCCATACGATGGTGCCGACACTGACCATGTTCGGCCTGTTCAGCGAATGCACGCGCGCGGTGATCGCGGTTCCCGAGGTCCCTACAGCACTCGTCACTCTTGAAGTATGACGCTTTGTAGTTGTTGAACTCCACCCGGGTCGCCTATTCGTCACATGTGTCGGCGACTGGCATTGGGAAGTCCCGCGCGTCGTGGGAACATCGGCGCGTGACTGATACTCCCACGTGGCCGACGATCCTGGGCCGGTTGACCACCGGCCACAACCTGGCGACCGGTCAGGCCGGTTGGGCGATGGACCAGATCATGACCGGTGCCGCCACCCCCGCGCAGATCGCCGGGTTCGCAGTCGCGATGAAACTCAAGCGGCCCACCCCCGCCGAGGTGACCGAACTGGCCGACGGGATGCTGCACCACGCGCGCCGGGTGCCCACCGATGAGATCGGCACCTCGACCGTCGACATCGTCGGCACCGGCGGCGACGGGTGCAACACCGTCAACCTGTCGACGATGGCGGCGATCGTGGTGGCGGCCAGCGGTGTGCCCGTGGTCAAACACGGCAACCGCGCGGCGTCGTCGCTGTCCGGTGGCGCCGACACCCTCGAGGCGCTCGGCGTCCGGATCGACCTCACCCCGGATCAGGTGGTACGCAGCGTCAAGGAGGTCGGCATCGGCTTCGCGTTCGCCCCGCACTTCCACCCGTCCTACCGGCATGCGTCGGTGGTCCGCCGGGAACTGGGGGTGCCGACGGTGTTCAACCTGCTGGGCCCGCTGACCAACCCGGCCGGTCCGCGCGCCGGGCTGATCGGCTGCGCCTGGGGGGACCTGGCCGAGGTGATGGCCGGCGTGTTCGCCTCCCGCGGGTCCAGCGCGCTGGTGGTGCACGGCGACGACGGCCTCGACGAACTCACCACGACCACCACCAGCACCATCTGGCGGGTGCAGGCGGGCACGGTCGAGCGGCTCACCTTCGACCCGGCGGCATTCGGGTTCAAGCGGGCCGAGCTGTCCGAGCTGGTGGGCGGCGACGCCGAACACAACGCGGCCGAGGCGCGGGCCGTGCTGGGCGGTGAGGCGGGTGCGGTGCGCGACGCCGTGGTGCTCAACGCGGCGGGCGCGATGGTCGCCCACGCCGGGCTAGCCAGCGACGCCAAATGGGTGCCGGCCTGGGAGGCCGGCCTGGCCCGTGCCGCCGAGGCGATCGACTCCGGGGCGGCCGAGCAGCTGCTCTCGCGTTGGGCGCGGTTCACCCAGAAGCTCTGACCCGAGGAATTCGGCGCTGCGCGGATGCGGGCCCGCCTGATTGACGGCCAGCCGCGCCGAGCGGGCGGCCTCCGCCCACGCCGCCCAGCGGCCCGCCGCGCCGATCGGTGTGGCGTAGCCGGGGTCGCAGCGCACGATGCGCACGCCCGGCGAGGCCAGCCACCGGGCGATGAGCGCGGTCTCCTCGACCAATGCGCCGCCCAGCGGCGCAGGCTCCGGCAGCACGGTCTGCGCGCCCGCGGTGATCGCGTCGACGACCGGCATCGGCGGTACTCCGCGCCGGGCGCACCCCGCGGCCGCCAGTTGGCCGTAGCGCACCACGGCCAGCTGCCAGCCGCCGCTGCCGTCCGGCCGGGCGGCGACGAGTTCGGTCTGCTCGGCCAGGGCCCGCAGGCGCTGCCCGCGCCACAGCACCTCGATCCCGGCGGCGGCGTGGTCGCGCAGCCGGGCGGCGGATTCGTAGCGATTGGCGGCGGCGAGTTCGGCGATGTGGTCGAGCACCGCGGCCAGCGCCGCGTGGTCGCGGCCCTCGATCAGGTCGGCCGCGCGCCCGGGGGCCGATGCGTAGGTGGCGGCGTCGATGTCGCGGGGCGCCGGGCAGGGGGACAGTTCGCGTTCCGGGCAGGCCGGGCCGTGGCGGGCCGACCGGCCCAGCCGCGTGGTGCAGGTGCGCACGCCGGTGAACCGGGCCAGCAGGTCGGCGGTCTCGACCGCGTCGGCGCGGGCGCGGAACGGCCCCACCGCCGAGCCGTGACGCGGCGCGCGCACCACCGAGAACCGGGGGAACGCCTCATCGGTCAGCACGATCCACCACCAGCGGTGCGGGAACTTCGACCGCCGGTTGTAGGGCGGGGCGTGGGCGGCCAGCAGCCGCAGCTCGCGGACCCCCGCCTCGAGGTCGTGCGCGCATTCGACGTGGTCGACGCCGGTGGCCAGCGACGCCATCTCCTTCATCCGCGTCCGCGGGTCGGCCCCGGTGAAGTACTGCCCGACGCGGCGGCGCAGGTCGACGGCCGTGCCCACGTAGAGCACCTCGCGACTGGGGCCGCGGAACAGGTACACCCCGGGCCGGTGCGGCAGGCCGTCGGCGAGCCGGCGGTTGCGCCGCTGCGCGGGGGTCACGTCGGGCAGGTAGGCCCGCAGGTCGGTGTAGGTCTGCACACCCTGGTTGCCGACGCGTTCGATCAGCCCGTGCAGCACGTCGACGGTGGCGCGGGCGTCGTCGAGGGCGCGGTGGGTGGGGGTGGTGGTCGCGTTGAACAGCTGGGCCAGCGCCGACAGCCGGACGCTGGGGGCCTCCTCGCGGGTCAGCACCCGCCGCGCGAGTTTGACCGTGCACAGCACCGGCGGCCGCGGCCAGGTCAGCTGACACTGCTCGGCGGCCGCGCGCAGGAACCCGATGTCGAAGCCGGCGTTGTGGGCCACCAGCACCGCGCCGCGGGAGAACTCCAAGAACGCGGGCAGCACCGACTCGATGCGGGGGGCGGCGCACACCATCGCGGTGGTGATGCCGGTGAGTGCGACGATCTGCGACGGGATGGACCGCCCCGGGTCGACCAGGGTGGCCAGCTCGCCGAGGACCGTGCCGCCGCGGACCTTGACGGCGCCGATCTCGGTGATCGCGTCGGGGTGATCCCCGCAGGCCCGGCCGCCGGTGGTCTCGAGATCGACCACCACGAACGTGGTCTCCCGCAGCGACACCGCCTCCATGTCGAAGGCCAGCTGCTCGACCTCGGCGGAACCGCGCTGACCCATGGGCCCAGACGGTAGGGACCGGCACCGACAGGACGGCGGTGCCACGCGGACGGCAGGGGCGTGTCGGTGGCCGCCGATACCGTGCGCACAACACCGATCGAGAGGACTGCAGATGGCCCACGCTCACCACCTCGGGGGCGCCGACCCGGACACCGGCGGCACGGTGATCATCGACTGTGACGACTGCGCGGTCCGCGGACCGGGGTGTCAGGACTGTGTCGTGAGTGTGCTGCTCGGGGTGCCCGAGACCTTGCTCGACGACGAACGCCGCGCCCTCGAAGCGCTGGCCGAAGCCGGTCTGGCGCCGCGATTGCGCCTCGTGCCGATTCACCGGCAAAGGGACACAGGAGTTGCCTGACGACACACGCGCGATCGCTGGGGAAGAAAAAGTGCCCTGACAGCTGTTAAATTCGGGTCTTCTGTTGGACAACGCCGATGCCGTTTCGTAACCTGTTTGAGACCTTAGAGCAGTTCGACGCGGCTCGTTACGCCAGTTGAAGGACGCAAATCTTGAGGCTCGTTCGCGCGCAGTGGGGCATCCGTGTGTTCAGGCGACCCGCCGTCGGTGCGATAACCGCGTTGGTCCTGATGTGCGGCACGCTCGCCGCCGGAGTGCAGGCCGATCCGGCAGACGATGCGCTGGCAAAGCTCAATGAGCTGTCCCGGCAGGCCGAGCAGACCACCGAGGCGATGCATTCGGCGCAGCTCGACCTCACCGACAAGCTGGCAGTACAGCAGGCCGCCGAGGCCAAGCACGCCGCCGACCTCGCCGCCGCCGATGCGGCCAAGGCGGAGCTGGCAACCTTTCAGGTCGCCGTGAACAAGGTCGCCGCGGCCGAGTACATGGGCGGCCGCGCGGACGGGATGAGCGCGATCCTCACCGCGGGCTCGCCGCAGCAGTTCATCGACAAGCTCTCCGTGCAGCGCGTGATGTCGGCCGAAATGACCGCGCGTATGAACGGCTTCCGCGACGTGACCGCGAAGGCCGCCGCCGCCGAACAGGCCTCCGCCCGGTCGGCCGCCGACGCCAAGACCGCCGCCGAGCAGGCCGCGCAGGTGCGTGCCGACCTCCAGAACAAGCAAAGCCGGCTGCAGACGCAGATCGCGGTGGTGAAATCGCAGTACGAGGCGCTGACCCCGAACCAGCGTGAGGCGCTCGCCGCGCTTCCGCCCGCCCCGCCCGTGCCGGCGCCGCCCGCCGCGGTGCCCCCGGCCAACGATCCCGGTGTGCTGGCCGCGCCTGCCCCGCCCGGCGCGATTCCTCCCGGTGACGTGGCTGCGCCGCCCGGTGGCGGCACCCGCGCCATCGCCGTGCAGGCCGCGCTGAGCCGCATCGGCTCCCCGTACTCGTGGGGCGGCTCCGGCCCCAACGCGTTCGACTGCTCCGGACTGGTGATGTGGGCATTCCAGCAGGAGGGCATCTCGCTGCCGCACTCCAGCCAGGCGCTGGCCCGCGGCGGCCAGCCCGTCTCCCGCGATCAGATGCAGCCCGGCGACCTGGTCACCTACTACTCCGACGCATCGCACGTGGGCATCTACATCGGCGACGGGATGATGGTGCACGCCTCGACGTACGGCACCCCGGTGCGCGTCGCCCCGGTCGACAACGCGCCGATCCACAACGTGCGGCGCTATTAGGCGGTTCGTCCTCGCACTGTTGATCGCGGAGTTCGTCTTCGCGGTCCTGCTTCTGGACCGGCCGACCGCACCCGCAGCCCCGCCCGTCGCGGCGGACGTGCCCGCGGCGCCCGCGTCCAGCCCGGCGGTCACCACCGCCACCCGGCTACCCGACGGGCGCACCGCGCAGCTCATCCCGTTGGGCGGTGCGCGCAGCACGCCGGTGCTCGAGCGCATCGCCGCCGAACTGCCCGGCGCCGCGGATGCGATCACCCGGTTCTGGGGTCCGGACTGGCGGCGCGACCTCGTCATCGTCGCGACCGGCAGCGACGCCCAGTTCACCGCGCTGGCCGGTGGTGGCGCCGACATCGCCGCCGCCACCACCTCCGACCGCGTCGTGTTCGCCCCCGGCGCCGCCGGGATGACCGACGCCGCACTGCGCATCGTCGTGCGCCACGAACTGTTCCACCACGCCACCCGGCAGGTCACCGCCGCCGACGCGCCGCGCTGGCTGACCGAAGGCGTGGCCGACTACGTCGCCCGGCCCCGCGCCGCGGCGCCCGCGCCCGAGCTGCTGACCGCCCTGCCCACCGACGCCGACCTCGACACCGCGGGCGCCACCCGGTCCGCCGCCTACGACCGGGCCTGGTGGTTCGCCACGTACGTCGCCGACCGCTACGGCCCCCAGCAGCTGCGGGCGCTCTACGTGCGGGCCTGCGGACCGGGACACCCGGACCCGGCGACCGCGATCCGCGAGGTGCTGGGGCTCGGCGTCGACGAGGTGCTGGGCGAATGGCAGCGGTGGCCGGCGCGCTAGCCTGAGCGGCGATGTCCCGGGTTCTGCTCGTCACCAACGACTTCCCGCCGCGGCCGGGCGGCATCCAGTCCTACCTCGAGGCGTTCGTCGGTCAGCTGGTCACCGCCGCCGACCACGAGGTCACCGTCTACGCACCGGCGTGGAAGGGGGCCGACGCGTACGACCGGGCCGCAGCGTTCGAGGTGGTGCGCCACCCGGGCACGCTCATGGTGCCGGAGCCGTTGGTGACCCGCCGAATGCAGGGCCTGATCGGGCACCGCGACATCGACACCGTGTGGTTCGGTGCCGCGGCGCCGCTGGCCCTGCTCAGCCCGCTGGCCCGCCGCGCCGGCGCCGCACGGACCATCGCCAGCACCCACGGTCACGAGGTGGGGTGGTCGATGCTGCCGGTGGCGCGCACGGCGTTGCGCCGCATCGGCGACGACACCGACGCCGTGACGTTCGTCAGCCGCTACACCCGCGGCCGGTTCGCGTCCGCGTTCGGGCCACGGGCGGCGCTCGAGCATCTGCCGCCCGGCGTGGACACCGGCCGGTTCGCCCCCGACGCCGCGGCCCGCGTGCAGCTGCGCGACCGCTACGGGCTGGGGGAGCGGCCGGTGGTGGTGTGCCTGTCGCGGCTGGTGCCGCGCAAAGGCCAGGACGTGCTGATCCGGGCGATGCCCGAGATCTGCCGCCGCGTGCCCGGCGCCGCGCTGGTCATCGTCGGCGGCGGCCCCTATCGCGACACGCTGCAGCTCCTGGCGCACCGCCACGGGGTCGCCGACGACGTGCGTTTCACCGGTGGCGTTCCCGGCGCCGAGTTGCCCGCCCACCACGCGATGGCCGACGTGTTCGCGATGCCGTGCCGCACCCGCGGCGCCGGATTGGACGTCGAGGGCCTGGGCATCGTCTACCTGGAGGCGTCCGCCGCCGGGGTGCCCGTGGTGGCCGGCCGCTCCGGCGGTGCGCCGGAGACCGTCCGCGAGGGCGAGACCGGCACGGTGGTCGACGGCACCGACGTCGAGGCCGTCGCCACCGCGGTCGCCGAGCTGCTCGGCGACCCCGACCGCGCGGCGGCGATGGGCGCGGCCGGCCGGCGCTGGACGGTCGACAACTGGCAGTGGCCGACCCGCGCCGCCCGGCTGGCCGAGCTGCTTCAGGCGGTGTAGAGCGCCTCGATGTCGGCGGCGAACTTCTCGGCGACCACCTTGCGCTTCACCTTCATCGTCGGGGTGAGTTCGCCGGTGTCCTCGGTGAAGTCGACGGGCAGGATCCGGAACTTGCGGATCGCCTCCGCCTTCGACACCGCCTGATTGGCCTCCTTGACCGCGGTGTCGATCTCGGCGAGCAGGTCGGGGTCGGTGGCCAGGTCGCCGACCGACGCCCCGCTGTCCTTGCCGTTGCGTTCCTTCCAGCCGTCGAACGCCTCGGGGTCGATCGTGATCAGCGCGGCGACGAACGGTCGGGCATCGCCGACCGCCATCGCCTGGCTGATCAGCGGATGCGCCCGCAGCTGGTCCTCCATGATCGCCGGGGCGACGTTCTTGCCGCCGGCGGTCACGATGATCTCCTTCTTGCGGCCGATGATCGTCAGGAAGCCGTCGTCGTCGATCGCGCCCAGGTCGCCGGTGTGGAACCAGCCCTCGGTGAAGACCTTGTCGGTCTCCTCCGGATTGCGCCAGTACCCGCTGAACACCACACCGCCCCGGACCAGCAGCTCGTCGTCCTCACCGAGCCGCATGCTGTTGCCGGGCACCAGCTTGCCCACCGAACCGATCTTGAGGTCGCCGACCCGGTTGACCGTGATCGCGGCGCTGGTCTCGGTCAGCCCGTAGCCCTCGTAGATCGTCAGCCCCACCCCGCGGTAGAAGTGGCCGAGCCGCGCGCCCAGCGGGGCGCCGCCGGAGATCGCGGCCCGGCAGTCGCCGCCGAGCGCGGCCCGCAGCTTGCCGTAGACCAGCTTGTCGAACAGCGCGTGCTTGGCGCGCAGCACCAGGCCGGCCCCGCCGGTGTCGAGGGCCTTGCTGTAGTCGATCGCCGTCGCGGCGGCGATGTCGAAGATGCGGCCCTTGCCGTCGTTGCGGGCGTTCTGTTCGGCGGTGTTGTAGACCTTCTCGAACACCCGGGGCACCGAGACCACCAGCGTCGGCTTGAACACCCCGAACATCGGCACCAGGTTCTTGATGTCGCTGGTGAAGCCGAGCGTGACCTTGTTGGCGAACGCCGCGATCGTGATGGCCCGGGCCAGCACGTGAGCCAGCGGTAAGAACACCAGCATGCGCTCGCCCTTGTCGAGCTGGGTGGAAAAGCAGCTCTTGGCGCCGCGGATCTCGTAGACCAGGTTGGCATGGGTGAGCTGGCAGCCCTTCGGCCGCCCGGTGGTGCCGGAGGTGTAGATCATGGTGGCCGGTTCGGCCGAGCGGATCCCGGCCAGCCGGGCGTCGAGTTCGGCCCGGTCGACCGACCGGCCGGCCTCGGCCAGCGCCTCGAGGGCCGGAGTGCCTGCGCCGTCGATCCGCAGCACGGCGCGCAGATCGGGCAACTCACCGCGCAGTTGCTCGATCTTGTCGGCGTGGCCGTCGTTCTCCGCGATGACCACCACCGCGCCCGAGTCGGCGAGCACGAATCGCACCTGTTCGGCCGAGGACGTCTCGTAGATCGGGACGGTCAGCGCACCGGCCGCCAGGATCGCGAAGTCCAGGATCGGCCACTCGTAACGGGTCGAGGACAGCAGCGCGACCCGGTCGCCGGGCTGCACGCCCAACGCGATCAAACCCGATGCCGCCGAACGAATCTGGGCGGCCGCCTCGGCACACGTCACATCGGTCCAGGAGCCGTCGACGAGCCGGCGGAAGATGACGTGGTCAGGATCGTCGCGCTCGTGGTCGAATACGGAGCTCACGACGGTGTCGGACTCGCCGACGGTGAACGACGCGGGCACGCTGAACTCGCGCATGGTCCTGGCCTCCCGGTTGCGGTGGTGGTGGCTTCGGTCACAACAGCGTAGTCGGCCGCCACGCGGCCGCTGCCGCTCATGTGTGAAGCTAGGCGGCGATGAACAGCATCCAGATCGCCGACGAGACCTTCGTCGCCGCCGACCCCGCCGACGTGGGGCGGGCCGTCGCCGACCCGGCGAACTGGCGGCGGTGGTGGCCGGATCTGCGCCTGGCCGTGGTGGAGGACCGCGGGCCCGTCGGCCACCGCTGGACGGTCACCGGGGCGCTGACCGGCACCATGGAGGTCTGGCTGGAGCCGTCGCTGGACGGGGTGATCCTGCACTACTTCCTGCACGCCGAACCGTCGGGCGCGGCCGCCTGGCAGCTGGCCAGGATGAACCTGGCCACGATGAACCACCAGCGCCGGGTGGCGGGCAAACGGATGGCGTTCGAGCTCAAAGCGACCCTGGAGGCCGACCGGCCGGTGGGGGTGTCCCGCCTCGCCTCGAGGGGGATTGACTCGCCGCGGTGCGGGTAGATTCCCTGCTTGAGGAGGACGATCACGTGGCGGACAAGACTGCGCAGACCATCTACATCGATGCCGATCCTGCGACGGTGATGGACGTCATCGCCGACATCGGGACCTACCCGGACTGGGTCAAGGAGTACCGGGAGACCGAGGTCCTCGAACTCGACGACTCCGGGAACCCCAAGACCGCGCGGTTGGTGCTCGATGCCGCCGTGCTCAAGGACACCATGGTGCTGGCCTACGAGTGGCCTGCCGACCGGAACTCGGTGACGTGGACGTTGGTGTCGAGCTCGCTGCTCAAATCGCTTGAGGGCGCATACCGATTGTCTCCCAAGGGTTCTGGAACCGACGTCACCTACGAGCTGGCGGTCGACCTGATGATCCCGATGATCGGGCTGCTCAAGCGCAAGGCCGAACGCCGGCTCACCGAGACCGCGCTCAAGGATTTGAAGAAACGGGTCGAGGCTGAGTGACTGCCAGTGGTGCTGCGGCCCGGATCAGTCTGTTCGTCGGTAAGGGCGGGGTAGGGAAGTCCACGCTGGCGACGGCGACGGCTGTCCGGGAGGCGCAGGCCGGCCGCCGGGTTCTCATCATGTCGACCGACCAGGCGCACTCGACCGGCGACGTGCTGGGCTGCAGCGTCGTCCCGACGGGGCGCCGCGAACCCACCCGCGTACTCGCCGATCTGGAGATCGGCACACCCGGGGCCGGCGGTTCGCTCGACGCGCTGGCGCTCGACACGCTCGCGTTGCTCGCCGAACAGTGGGCCGCCGTCGCCGGACCCGTCGCGGCGCGCTTCCCGGAGTCCGACCTCGGCGACGTTGCGCCGGAAGAACTCTCGGCGCTGCCCGGTATCCAGGAGGTGCTCGGGCTGCACGAGGTCGCCGAGCTGGCCGCCAGTGGGCAGTGGGACCACGTGGTGGTCGACTGCGCCTCCACCGCCGACGCACTGCGGATGCTGACGCTGCCCGCGACGTTCGCGCTGTACCTCGAGCGGGCCTGGCCGCGGCACCGGCGGCTGTCGCGTCCCGGTGACGACGCGGCGGCCTCGGCGATGGTCGAACTCGTCGAGCGGGTTGCGCTGGCCACCGAGGCGCTGACCGCGCTGCTCACCGACGCCTCCCGGGTCAGCGCCCACCTGGTGCTCACCGCCGAGCGGGTGGTGGCCGCCGAAGCCGCCCGCACCCTGGGCTCGCTGGCGCTGATGGGGGTGCGCGTCGACGAACTGATCGTCAACCAGGTCCTCCTGCAGGACGACTCGTTCGAGTACCGCAACCTGCCGGAGCATCCGGCGTTCGACTGGTATGCCGCCCGGATCGCCGAGCAGCAGGCCGTGCTCGACCACCTCGACGGGGTGATCGGCGACGTGGCGCTGGTGTTGGTGCCGCACCTGCCCGGTGAGCCGATCGGGCCCAAGGCGCTCGCCGAACTCGTGGCGGCGGCCCGCAGGCGCGACGGGTCCGCCCCACCGGGTCCGCTGCGCCCGGTGGTCGACCGGGAGTCGGGAACGGGGCTCGAAGCGGTGTACCGGTTGCGGCTACAGTTGCCTCAGGTCGACTCGGGTGAACTCACATTGGGCCGAGTCGACGACGATCTGATCATCGGCGCGGGCGGTATGCGGCGCCGGGTCCGGCTGGCGTCCGTGTTGCGCAGATGCATCGTCACCGACGCGGCGCTGCGGGGCAGCGAGCTGACCGTGCGTTTTCGACCGAATCCGGAGGTGTGGCCGGCGTGACGGAGGCTCATCCCGACCTCGGACCCGAACTGCGCGCGCTCGCGCAGGCGGTGCTCGACCGCCTCGACCCGGCCATTCGCTTCGCCGCGGCCCGCGCGGCGGGCACCCGGGACCAGCCCGGCAGCTGCCAGCAGGTGTGGTGCCCGGTCTGCGCGCTGGCCGCGCTGATCAGCGGCGAGCAGCATCCACTGCTCGACGTGGTGGCCGAGCACAGCGTTGCGCTGCTGACCGTCCTGCGCGCCATGGTCGACGACATCGACCGGTCACCACCGCCCACGCCGCCGTCCGGGGGGCCGCCGCCATCCGGCGAACCACCTCCGGAACCGCCCGCCGGGCCCGGCCGCTATCAGCACATCCCGGTGACCGTGCAGGAGTGAGCGTCGCTGCTGTGGTCGCCTCCACTGCCGCTGGGTAAGGTTGTCGCAAGGCACCGTCCGGTGCGCCGGATGCGGGAGGGTCCATGTGGTACTGGCTTTTCAAGTATGTCTTCATGGGTCCGTTGCTGTCGCTGCTCGGCCGGCCCAAAGTGCAAGGGCTGGAGAACCTTCCCCGCAGCGGCGCCGCGATCCTGGCCAGTAACCACCTCGCCGTCGCGGACAGCTTCTACCTGCCCCTGGTGGTCAGCCGGCGCATCACGTTCCTGGCCAAGGCGGAGTACTTCACCGGCACCGGCCTCAAGGGCTGGTTCAAGCGCTGGTTCTTCACCGTGGCCGGCCAGGTGCCGATCGACCGCACCGACGCCGACGCCGCGCGGGCCGCGCTGGTCACCGCCGAACGCATCCTCGCCGAGGGCAAGCTGCTCGGCATGTACCCCGAGGGCACCCGGTCGCCCGACGGCAAGCTCTACAAGGGCAAGACCGGCCTGGCCCGGCTGGCCCTCGAGACCGGCATGCCCGTCATCCCCGTCGCGATGATCGGCACCGACGTCGTCAACCCACCCGGCAGTAAGATGTGGCGCTTCGGCAAGGTCGAGGTGAAGTTCGGCAAGCCGATGGACTTCAGCCGCTTCGAGGGCCTGGCCGGTAACCGCTTCATCGAGCGCGCGGTGATCGACGAGGTGATGTACGAGCTGATGCGGCTGTCCGGGCAGGAGTACGTCGACCTCTACGCGGCCGACGTCAAGGACGGCACCGCCGTCGATCAGCCGGCCGCCCGGCTGCCCGAGGTCGCCGCCGGCTGAGGCGCCGCCGCCGGGGCACGGGTGTGCGTGGAGCGCGCCGCGACCGTCGCGGCGGCCGCGATGACCGCCAGAGCCCACCACACGTAGGACCCGCCCGCCACCTGCCGCCACAGCGCCGCCGACGTCTCGCGATGCGGCGTGAGCAGCATGATCGGCGACCACACCATCAGCGCGACCCCCGCGGCGCTGACCAGGCCCAGCAGCACGTGCCGGTGACGGTGGGCCAGGACCGCGGTGACCACCACGGTCGGTAGCGACCACACCCAGTGGTGCGACCACGACACCGGCGACACCACCAACCCGAACATCGCCACGCAGATCAGCGCCAGCACGGTCTCACCGGCCCGCAGCGCCCGCCGCGCCGCCCACGCCGTCAGCCCCAGCACCGCGAAGCTGAGGAGCACCCACACGACGAAGCGGACGTCCTCGCCGAGCCCGAGGCGGGCCAGCGCGCCGGCGATGTTCTGGTTGGTGTTGAGCGCGGCCGAGCCGATCCGGTCGGTGTTGCTGACCGTATGGGTCCAGTACTCCCACGAATCGCGCCACGCGAACACGAACCCGAGCAGCGTCAGCCCGACCACCGAGGCGGCCGCGGTCAGCAGCGCGCGCAGGTCCCGGCGCAGCAGGAAGTACAGCACGAACACCGCCGGGGTGAGTTTGAGCGCGATCGCCAGCCCGAGCAGCAGGCCACGCGGCCATGGGGTGCGCCGCGGCACGCAATCGGCGATCACCAGCGTCATCAGCACCACGTTGATCTGGCCGAAGTCGAAGTTGGCCTGGATCGGCTCGAGGTGCACGACGGCCACCGACACGATCGCCGCGGCCAGCCAGGTGCGCCGCAGCCACGCCGGCTGTGACGTCACCGACGTGCTGGGCCACACCTCGAGCCGGGTCAGCACGATCGCCATGGACACGACCAGCAGGACCAGCGTCACGATCGTGATGACCACGCTGGCCGCGGGCAGCGACATCCAGGCGAACGGGGCGAACACCACCGCCGCCAGCGGCGGGTAGGTGAACGGGAGGTCGAGTCCGCCCTGGGTGGCGAACATCGCGCCGTCGGCGTAGAGCGGGTCGCCGTCGAGCCAGGCCCGCCCGCCCATCCGGTACACGTCGATGTCGATGCGGTACGGGATGTGCCCGAGCAGCCGCCAGCCCGCCCAGCCGAGGGAGGCCAGGGTCAGCAGGCACAACAGCCGCCATGCGAGGGTTGGCGCCCAAGCAGGCGACCGCCGAGTACTCATGTCGCCGGACAGACTATCGGTGGGCCCGCGGCGCGTCGGGTGGTATCCCGGTGGCGGCGTACGCAGGTCGGCGTAAGTTTTCGACCGTGCACCTGACCCTGCAGCTGGACTTCCTGACCGTGGAACGCCTGCCGCTGCTGTGCTGCCTGGTCGCGTTCATCCTCACCTTCTTCGTGACCCGCACGATCGTGCGCTACATCCGCAGGCACGCCGACAGCGACGCCCCGCGCAAGTGGTGGCAGCCGCGCAACATCGCCGGCTCGGGCGGGACGCACATCCACCACGTCGTGATCGGGGTGATCCTGGTCATGGTCTCGGGCATCACCATGGTGACGCTGGCGGTCAACGGGGGAGTGCCGGAGTTCACCGCCGCCGCGATCCTGTTCGGCGTCGGGGCCGCGCTGGTGCTCGACGAGTTCGCGCTGATCCTGCACCTGTCCGATGTGTACTGGTCCGAGGACGGCCGCACGTCGGTCGACGCGGTGTTCGCCGCGGTCGCCGTCGCCGGATTGCTGATCCTCGGGTTCAATCCGCTGTCCTTCTTCGACATCGGCATCTGGCGCGACGACCACAGCCTGGCCGCCAGGGCCAGCGTGATCGCGCTGGCGGCGGCCACACTGCTGCTGGCCGTGGTGGTGCTGCTCAAGGGCAAGGTGTGGACCGGTCTGGTCGGCATGTTCATCACCCCGCTGCTGTTCATCGGCGCCATCCGGCTGTCGCGCCCGCACGCGCCCTGGGCACGCTGGCGCTACACCACACGGCCGCGCAAGATGCACCGGGCGCTCGAGCGGGAGCGGTGGCTGCGCCGGCCGGTGGTGCAGGCCAAGCTGTGGCTGCAGGACGCGGTGGCCGGGATGCCGAAGTTCCCCGACGACGCGAAGGTCGACGAACAGCTCGACCGGGAGATCCATGCGGCGCCGGCGCCCCAGAAGGCCGCCGAACCCCAGAGAGCAGCGGTGTGAGATGCGGTACTTCTACGACACCGAATTCATCGACGACGGCCGCACCATCGAGCTGATCTCGATCGGGGTGGCCGCCGAGGACGGGCGTGAGTACTACGCGGTGTCCACCGAGTTCGATCCCGAGCGGGCCGGCAGCTGGGTGCGCAGGCACGTGCTGCCGAAACTGCCGTCGCCGGCGGCCAAGGTGTGGCGGTCGCGGCGGCAGATCCGCACCGAACTCGAGGATTTCCTCGGCGTCGATGGCGACGATCCGATCGAGCTGTGGGCGTGGGTGGGCGCCTACGACCACGTGGTGCTGTGCCAACTCTGGGGGCCGATGACCGACCTGCCGCCGGCGATCCCGCGCTTCACCCGCGAACTTCGCCAGCTGTGGGAGGACCGCGGGTCGCCCCGGATGCCGCCCCGTCCGCGCGACGCGCACGATGCGCTGGTCGACGCCCGCCACAACATGCTGCGCTACCGGATCATGACCGGTACCCGCTGACGCGGGCTGGTTACCATGGTCGGGTGAACTGGACCGTCGACATCCCGATCGACCAGCTGCCGGATCTGCCGCCGCTGCCCGACGAGCTGCGCCACCGGCTCGACTCCGCGTTGGCCCGGCCGGCGGTCCAGCAGCCGAGTTGGGACCCCGAGGCCGCCAAGGCGATGCGCACGGTGCTGGAGAGCGTGCCGCCGGTGACGGTGCCGTCGGAGATCGAGCGCCTCAAGGGCCTGCTGGCCGATGTCGCCCGCGGCGAGGCGTTCCTGCTGCAGGGCGGCGACTGCGCCGAGACGTTCGTCGACAACACCGAACCCCACATCCGGGCCAACATCCGCGCGCTGCTGCAGATGGCGGTGGTGCTGACCTACGGCGCGAGCATGCCGGTGGTCAAGGTGGCCCGGATTGCGGGGCAGTACGCCAAACCGCGGTCGTCCGACATCGACGCGCTGGGGCTGAAGTCCTACCGCGGCGACATGATCAACGGCTTCGCCCCGGACGCCGACGCCCGTCAGCACGACCCGTCGCGGCTGGTGCGCGCCTACGCCAACGCCAGCGCCGCGATGAACCTGGTGCGCGCGCTGACGTCGTCGGGGATGGCGGCGCTGCAGGGCGTGCACGACTGGAACCGTGAATTCGTCCGCACCTCGCCGGCCGGCGCCCGCTACGAGGCGCTCGCGGGGGAGATCGACCGGGCGCTGACGTTCATGTCCGCCTGCGGCGTCGACGACCGCAACCTGCAGACCGCCGAGATCTTCGCCAGCCACGAGGCGCTGGTGCTCGACTACGAGCGCGCGATGCTGCGGCTGTCCAACGACTTCCCCGCCGAGGCGCCCGAGGCGCGCCTGTACGACCTGTCGGCGCACTACGTGTGGATCGGCGAGCGCACCCGTCAGCTCGACGGCGCCCACATCGCATTCGTCGAGACGATCGCCAACCCGATCGGCGTGAAGCTCGGCCCCACCACCACCCCGGAGCTGGCGGTCGAGTACGTCGAACGGCTCGACCCGCACAACCAGCCCGGCCGGCTGACCCTGGTCACCCGGATGGGCAACAACAAGGTGCGCGATCTGCTGCCGCCCATCATCGAGAAGGTGCAGGCCAGCGGCCACCAGGTGATCTGGCAGTGCGATCCGATGCACGGCAACACCCACGAGTCCTCCACCGGCTACAAGACCCGCCACTTCGACCGGGTCGTCGACGAGGTGCAGGGCTTCTTCGAGGTGCACCGCGCGCTGGGCACCCACCCCGGCGGGATCCACGTGGAGATCACCGGGGAGAACGTCACCGAATGTCTCGGTGGCGCACAGGACATCTCGGACAGCGATCTGGCGGGGCGTTACGAGACGGCGTGCGATCCGCGGCTGAACACCCAGCAGAGCCTGGAGTTGGCGTTCCTGGTCGCGGAGATGCTGCGCGACTGAGCGTTTCAGATCAGCGTGCTCAGGTTGCTGCCCAGCGTCCACGCGCCGGCGGCCAGCAGTCCGGTCAGCGTGAGCACCGCGATCAGCCAGAACAGCAGGGCCCGACGGGAACGCTGTCGCGCCCAGTAGAACTCGTCGATGTCCACGCCGGCGAACTGCCGCGCCACCGGAGGACGGTCGTCGGCGTCGCGGGTGAACACCCGGGTGTGCTGACGCGGGGGCGGCCCCGGCGCCGGGGGCGGCCCCGCTGGGGCCGGCGCGCCCGTCATGTCCGTGGTGGCCTGCTCGTGCGGCAGGTGGTTGCGGTAGAGCAGCGCCGAGGCGTGCTGGGCGGAGTTGCGCGGGGCGGGCACCCGGAACGGGGGCAGCCCGAGTTCGTCGACGATCTCGTCGAGTTCGGCCCCCATGTCGAGCGCATCGGCGTAGCGAGCGGCCGGGTCGCGCGCGGTGGCGCGCAGCACCAGCTCGTCGAATTCGGCTGGCACGCCGGTGATCACGGAGCTCGGCGGCTCCACGTCGTGGTCCATCCGCTGATACGCCACCGACAGCGCGCTGTCGCCGGTGAACGGAGTGACGCCGGTGAGCAGCTCGTAGGCGAGGATGCCGACCGAGTACACGTCGCTGCGTGGGCCCGCGTTGCCGGTGCCGACCTGCTCCGGCGACAGGTAGGCCGCGGTGCCGAGGATCACGCTGGTGGAGGTGATCTTCGCCTCCGCGACCGCACGGACCAGCCCGAAGTCGGCGATCTTGACCTCGCCGTCGTCGGAGATCAGCACGTTCTCGGGTTTGACGTCGCGGTGCACCAGCCCGGCCCGGTGCGCCACGGCGAGGCCGGACAGCACCGGCGCCAGCACGGCCGCGGCGGCGTGCGGGGGCATCGGACCGCGTTCGCGCAGCAGCTCCCGCAGCGTGCCGCCCTCGACCAGCTCCATCACCAGGAACGGGTACTGGCGGTCGACGCCCTGGTCGTAGACCGCGACCAGGCCGGGATCCTTGAGCCGCGCCACGGCTCGCGCCTCCCGCTGGAACCGGGTGAGGAACTGCTGGTCGCCGGAGTAGCGGGGGTCCATCACCTTCAGCGCGACGGGCCGGTCCAACCGCACGTCCAGACCGCGGTACACCGTCGACATGCCGCCGGTGGCGATCGGGGCGTCGACCCGGTAGCGGCCGTCCAGTACGGCGCCGACGAGCGGGTCGGACTGCTGGTAGGCCTCCACCGAACACATGTTACGAGCCGCCCCGGTGGCCCTAGACTCAGTGCGGTGAGCAGCATTCCGGCCGCCGACGACGTCCTCGACGCGGACGAACCCGTCTACGACCTGCCCGCGGTCGCCGATCTCCTCGGCATCGCCGTCACCCGTGTGCACCACCAGCTGCGCGAGGGCTATCTGGTGGCCGTGCGCCGGGACGGGAAGCTGGTGGTGCCCAGGATCTTCTTCGACAGCACCGGCCATGTCGTCAAACCGCTGCACGGTCTGCTGGTCGTGCTGCGCGACGGCGGCTACCGCGACAGCGAGATCGTGCGCTGGCTGTTCACCCCGGACCCGTCGCTGACCATCAGCCGGGACGGCAGCACCGAACGTCAGAGCAACGCCAGGCCGGTCGACGCCCTGCACTCGCACCAGGCCCGCGAGGTGCTGCGCCGGGCCCAGGCGATGGCCTACTGACCGACGGCCGCCGGCTCCGGCGCGCGGGCCAGCGAATACCACGCCGCCACAGCGCATCCCGCGGCCAGCAGCACGTGCACCCACGAGTACATGCCGTGGGCGCCGTCGGGTTTGAAGATCACCATGATCCAGGTCGAGAAGCCCGCGATCAGCGCGATGGCCGACCGGCTCTGGGCCAGCGCCGACAGCACGGCCAGCGGCCAGGTGTAGTACCACGGCAGCGCGGCGGGCACCAGCAGCACGAACACCCCCATCACCGCGGCGATGCCGACGAGCGCCTCGCGGTCGGTGTGCCGGAACCGCCACCACAGCAGGGGCAGTGAGATCGCGATGACGGCGATCCCGACGATGCGGGTGACGTCGATGACGGCGTAGAAGTTCACCGGCAGGAACAGCCCGCCGATCGCGTTGGTCAGGTTCGCCACCGCCGTGGGCAGGGTCAGCCAGTTGATGATCTTGACGTTTCCGGCCGCCAGCGCGTTCAGCCACCCCACCCCGACGCCGGCCACCCAGGACAGCACCGTGAACACCGCGGCGAAGATCACCAGCCCGGCGGCGGTGGCCGCCGCGAACGCCAGCGGGGGAGAGTAGCCGCGGCGTTCGCGGATCTGCCGCATCCAGATCCAGACCGTGAACGGCAGCGCCAGCCCGGCGGTCGCCTTGACCGCGACCGCCACCACGACCACGGACACGCCGGCCACCGGATGGCGGTCCAGCGTCAGCGCCAGGCCGGCCATCATCAGCCCCACCATCAGCATCTCGTTGTGGACGCCGCCCATCAGGTGGATGATCACCAGCGGGTTGAGCACGCAGATCCACAGCGCCGCGGCGCCGCTCGCGCCGACGTGGCGGGCCACCCGGGGCGCGGCCCAGATCAGCAGGAGCAGACCGGGCAGCATGCACAGCCGCAGCAGCATCGTGCCCGCCACCACGTTGTCGCCGATCACCATCGTGACGAACTTCGCCACCATGATGAAGGCGGGACCGTACGGGGCCGTCGTGGTGGTCCAGATCGGGCTGACGTCGTCGAGCAGGGGGTTCGGGTTGGCGATCGGGCCGACGGTGTACGGGTCGAACCCGTCGCGCAGCAGCGCCCCCTGGGCCAGGTAGGAATAGGTGTCGCGACTGAACACCGGCACGCTGAGCAGCAGCGGCGCCAGCCAGAAGCCGGTGGTCGCGATCATCGTGTACTCGGAGGCGGTGCGGTCGACCACCCGCCGGCCCAGCCAGAGCCAGGCGGTCAGCATCAGCGCCACGCCGCCCCACAGCAGGATCGACGACAGCACCAGACCGTGCCCGAACCGCAGCCATGACAGGTGCAGGGTCTCCAGCAGCGGATCGTGCTGCCGGGTGCTCCCGGCGCCGAGCCCGCCGACGGTGATCAGCGCCGCGCCCAACAAGCCCAGCAGCGCGGGCTTCGCCGCGGACGACGACGCGAACGCGATCAGGCGCGAGATGTGCGCGGCGGCCCCGGCTTTCGCGGTATCGGTGGGAACAGGTGTGGCCATCGATCAGGCGGACCGGTTGGCGGCCAATCTGGCGAGCTCGGTCAGCCCGGCCTTCGCCTGCGCATCGATGGGCGCCGCGGTGAGCATCTCCAGGGAGCGGCGGGTCAGCAGTTCGATGTGGTCCTCGACCGCGGCGAGCGCGCCGACCGATTCGATGGTCGTGCACAGCTCGCGCACCTGCGCCTCGGACAGGTCCGTGCCGATCGAGGTGCGCAACAGCTCGGCCGCCCGCGGGTCGGTCTTCTCGGCCAGTTCGACGGCTTCGGCGAGCAGTACCGTGCGCTTACCCGAGCGCAGGTCGTCCCCGGACGGCTTACCGGTCACCGCGGGATCGCCGAAGACGCCGAGCACGTCGTCGCGCAGCTGGAAAGCCACCCCGAGGTCGGTGCCGATCCGGTGGAAGATCTCCTGCACGTCCGGCCGGTCGGCGGCCGCGGCGGCGCCGAGCTGCAGCGGCCGCGACACCGTGTAGGACGCGGTCTTGTAGGTGTTGACGTTCATGGCCGAGGCCACTGTCTGCGCGCCGCTGGCCTCCGCGACGATGTCGAGGAACTGGCCGCCCAAGACCTCGGTGCGGATGTCGGCCCAGACTCGCTGGACGCGCCGATGGGCATCGACGGGCAGGTCGGCGGTGGCGACGATGTCGTCGGCCCAGACCAGCGAGAGGTCGCCTGCCAGAATCGCCGCGGACATGCCGAACTGCTCGGACGAGCCGTGCCACCCATGCTGGGCGTGACGGTCGGCGAACAACCGGTGCACGGTGGGCAGTCCACGCCGGGTGGCCGACGCGTCGATGACGTCGTCGTGCACCAGCGCGCAGGCATGCAGCAGCTCGAGCGCGGCGAACAGCCGCAGGACGCCGGGGTCGGCCGGATGGTCGGCCACCGCGCGCCACCCCCAGTAGGCGAACGCGGGACGCAGGCGCTTACCGCCGCGCAGCACGAACTCCTCGAGCGCAGCGGTGAGTTCGGCGTAGTCGGCGCCGATGTAGGCGGCGTCGCGGCGGCGGGCGGACAGATACTCCCGCAACTGATCGGTGACGGCGCCGGCCAGCTCGACTGCTGACGGTGCCGTGGCATCCACGCTCAGCGGGTGCCCCTTTCTTTCGCTGCTCTCGGCCCCCGAGGGATCCAAGGGTAGTGCCTGCCGGTGGCTCAGGTGTCGGCCGTGTGCGGTTCGCCGACCTTGGGGGAGCGGTCGCGGTTGTTCCAGGCCAGTCCACCGATAACGCCCGCAACGGCCAGGGTGGCGATCGTGATCCAGATCGCCGCGGTCATGAACGACCGCGCACTGGGGTCGGTGTAGCGGGCCTGGGCATTGAGGGTGGACACCACGCCCGGGCTGAGCTTCCACTCGACGACCTCGCCGCTGACCTGATCGCCGTTGGTCGAGGTCACTTCGCCGGGGAACGCGACGGACAGCGAGACGTCGGCCTCCGGATCGCTCAGCGAGGTGAGGTCGACGCGGCCCTCGAGGATCACCAGGTCGCCGGCCCGGCGGAGCGACAGGTCGACGCCTGCGGCGTCGCGGTTCATGTTGGCCAGCTGAGGCAGTTCGGCGAAGCTGAGGTCGGAGAACACCGCCTGGGAGCCGACGTAATCATCGCGGGTGTACTCCGAGACCGCGACCTTGGTGGCGAACGGCAGGTTGTTCTGCAGCTGCGGCCCCTTGTCCTCGGGACCGCGCGGTTTGGCGGCCGCGATGATCTGACCGGACACCCGGTCGTCGGGGGATACCGTGATCGAGGCCCTTATCCGCACGCAGCCGACGACCATCGGCACCATCAGCAGTAGGAGCACCCACGCGACCACGCGGGTTCGGTGTCGGCGGTCGGGCACGGGGTCATCGTGCCAGATGCGGCGCTACAGCGGCAGTGCGCGGCCCAGGATCGCGAAGGGGCGCGGATCCCCGGTGAAGTGGTAGCCGCGGATGACGTCGGTGAAGCCGAGCCTGCGGTAGAGCCGCCACGCCCGGTTGGCCTCGCCATTGATCTCGGGGGTGGAGAGCAGGACGTGGGTCTCGTCGCGCCCGGCGAGCAGCCGTCGGGCCAGCGCTTCCCCCAGCCCGCGGCCCTGCGCGTGCGGGGCGATGTGCAGTTCGGTCAGTTCGAAGTAGTCGTTCATCAGCTCGGTGATGCGGTGCTGGCCGGCGCCGACCCGCTGCAGGCCGGCGATCACCTGCTGGCGCCACCACTGGTCGGGGGCGCCGCAATAGCCGTAGGCGACGCCGAGCATCGGCGCGTCGTGCAGAGCGTCCGGCGTGTCGGGGCTCCCGGCGGGTGTCTCGACCGCCGCGACGGCCTTCCACCCGTGCCGCCGGGAGTGCTCGAGCCACATCGACGCGCGCTGCTCCTCGGTGCCGCGCGGATAGCGCATCGCGTCGACGTAGATGGCCAGGGCCTCGGCGAGGCGGCGCTGCATGTCGGTCGGCGACAGATCGATCAGATACGTCGCCAAGGCCTTGCCCTTCGTTCGGTGCGGTGCAGTCGGTTCGACACGTGGTGTGTCCATTATCGCCGCGACCGGCCGGTGTCCTTCGCAGGGCGGTGCAGGTCATACAATCGACCGACGAAGTAGGTGGTACGGGTCAGATCGACCTCGTATCATGACTGTTAGAGGCCCGTGAATGCGGGCACATACTTGTTTGAACGAACGGCCGCAGGCGGCAAGGAGGGACGAATGCCACTCTCCGATCATGAGCAGCGCATGCTCGATCAGATCGAGAGCGCGCTCTATGCCGAGGATCCCAAATTCGCGTCGAGTGTGCGCGGCGGGACCCTGCGCGCACCGTCGGCGCGGCGCCGATTGCAGGGCGCGGCCCTGTTCGTGGTCGGTCTGGCGATGTTGGTCTCCGGTGTCGCGTTCAAGGCCACCATGATCGGCAGCTTCCCGATTCTGTCGGTGATCGGTTTCATCGTGATGTTCGGCGGCGTGGTCTTCGCGATCACCGGCCCACGCGTGCCCGGCGGCCGCGACCGGTCGGCGCCGGAACCCGGTGCGGCGCGGTCGAAGAAATCCAAGGGCGGCGGTGGCTCCTTCACCAGCCGCATGGAGGACCGCTTCCGCCGCCGGTTCGACGAGTAGTCACCCGCAGCGACACGAGGGGCAGCCCACCCGGGCTGCCCCTTTTTTTGTCTCTGTGTGGGGTAGGCGCACGCATCCTTCCCCCACTGCGCCCCACCGGCGCTGTCACGCGACTGACCAGCGCGTTTGGCGTGGCAGTCCGGGCTGTGCGCGGGCCGAGGCGGCGTTTTGGGGCGACTTGACGCCGATCCGGGGGGCATCGGTGGGGTTCGGGAGCGGTTTGATGGCGCGAAGTGGGGGATTGTGGGGTAAAGTGGCGTGCAGCGGAGCAACCGGGGCTCCGAGTGGCAGGAGGTGGCCAGATGTTTCTGGGCACCTACACGCCGAAGCTCGACGACAAGGGGCGGCTCACACTGCCCGCCAAGTTCCGCGACGCGCTGGCAGGAGGGTTGATGGTCACCAAGAGTCAGGACCACAGCCTCGCCGTCTATCCGCGTGCGGAATTCGAGAAACTGGCCCGCCGGGCCTCGCAGGCGTCACGGAGCAATCCGGAAGCCCGTGCCTTCCTGCGCAACCTGGCGGCCGCCACCGACGAACAGCACCCCGACGCCCAGGGTCGGATCACGCTGTCGGCCGACCACCGCCGCTACGCCGGTCTGTCCAAGGAATGCGTGGTGATCGGGTCGGTCGACTACCTCGAGATCTGGGACGCCGCGGCGTGGCAGGAGTACCAGCAGGCCCACGAAGAGAACTTCTCCGCGGCGACTGATGAAACTCTGCGCGACATCATCTAGACCCGCCCATGCAGCGTGGCCTCTGTCCGAACCGGCCCTGGCGTACTTCCCCGACGCCAGGTCCGCGACCTCGGACAGGGACCTCGCTGCAGGGGCATACATCGGGGGAGTGGCGATGGAGCACATTCCGGTTCTGCTGGACCGCTGCGTCGAACTGCTCACCCCGGCGCTGACCCGCAGGCATTCCGACGGCCGCGGCGCCGTCCTGGTCGATGCCACCCTGGGCGCCGGGGGGCACGCCCACCGGTTCCTGCAGGATCTGCCCGGGCTGCGCCTCATCGGCGTCGACCGTGACCAGGACGCGCTGGGCATCGCCAGTGACCGGCTCGCCCCGTTCGCCGACCGCGTGTCGCTGGTGCACAGCCGCTACGACGGCATCGCCGAGGCGCTGCGCCACACCGACTGGGCGGACGACGTCTGCGGCTTCCTGTTCGACCTCGGGGTGTCCTCGATGCAGCTCGACCGCATCGAGCGTGGCTTCTCCTACAGCGCCGACGCGCCGCTGGACATGCGGATGGACCAGAGCGCCTCGCTGACCGCGGCCGAGGTGGTCAACACCTTCGGCGAGAAGGAGCTCACCCGCATCCTGCGCGAGTACGGCGAGGAGCGCTTCGCCGCGCGCATCGCCAGGCAGATCGTCCGCCGCCGGCCGCTGACCACCACCGGTGAACTCGTCGAACTGCTCTACGACGCCATTCCGGCACCGGCCCGCCGCACCGGCGGGCACCCGGGCAAGCGGACCTTCCAGGCTCTGCGCATCGCGGTCAACGCCGAACTGGACGCGCTGCGCGCCGCGGTGCCCGACGCTCTGGGCGCCCTCGACGCCGGGGGCCGCATCGTCGTGATGGCCTACCAGTCACTCGAGGACCGCATCGTCAAGACCGAGTTCGCCGCGGCCACCGCATCCCGCACGCCGCCCGGCCTGCCGGTCGAACTGCCCGGGCACGGACCGGAATTCGTCGCTCTGACCCGCGGTGCGGAGCGGGCCACCCCGGAGGAGATCGAACGCAATCCGCGAAGCGCGCCGGTCCGCCTGCGCGCACTGGAGAAGGTTGCCGGCAGGCAGGACACGGCCAGGAGGGACGCGCCATGAAGCCCAAGCGATCTGCACCGGTGCGCGGTGAGGAACGGCGCCGCAAGACCCGGCAACCGGTCCGCGCCGCGGGGCGCCGGGGGGTCGAGGCGGCGCCGCGGCGCGGTCGTCCGACCCGCGACGGGCGGTCGGCCCCGCAGACCAGCCCGATCCCGCGGCCCAAGGAGCTGCCGGCGCGGCCCAAGAACGCCAGCCAGGCCAAGGCCCGCGCCAAGGCGCGGAAGGCCAAGGCGCCGAAGGTGGTCCGGCCGCCGCTACGGGAACGCCTGCTGGCGCGGCTGGCCTCGGTCGAGCTCAACCCGCGCGCGCTGCTCACCCGCGTTCCGTTCGTCGTGCTCGTCATCGGCTCGCTCGGCCTCGGGCTGGGCATCACGCTGTGGCTGTCCACCGGTGCCGCGCAGCGGTCCTACCAACTCGGTGCGGCCCGCGAGACCAACGAGGCACTGCTGCAACAGAAGGAAGCCCTCGAGCGTGACGTCCTCGAGGCGCAGGCGGCCCCCGCGCTGGCCGAGGCGGCGCGTCAACTCGGCATGATCCCGTCGCGCGACACGGCCCGCCTGGTGCAGGACCCCGCGGGCAACTGGGTCGTTGTCGGCACCCCCAAACCGGCCGAAGGTGTGCCCCCGCCGCCGCTGAACACCCCGCTGCCCGAGGAGACTCCGGCACCGCGCCCGGCCGCCGCGCCCCGGGTCGTCGATCCCCGTGAGGTGCCGGTACGGGTCAGCCCCCATGCCCCCGCCGGTGGTGCGCTGCCGGGCGCCCCGATTGGTCCGGTCCCGCACCTGGCCCCGGGTGATCAACCGCCCGCGCCGGGACCGGTGCCGATGGCGGCGCCCGCCGCACCCGTGCCCGGCCCGGTGGCCGCACCGCTTCCTGCGCCGGCACCCGCGCCGGCACCGGTCGGAGTCCCCGAACAGTTCACGCCGGTCGCCGGGGCGCCCGCATGAGCCGGCGCGAGCCGCGCGGGGCAGCGAAACGCACCCGCGGTTCGAAGGTCCCGGCCCAGGGCCGCCCCGCCAAGGCCCGCCGGGTCCGTAAGGCCGCCACGGGCGAGAGTTTCTCGCGGACTTCGTCATTCGTGTTCCGCCACCGCGCGGGCAACGCCGTGATGGCGCTGCTGCTGGTGGTGGCGGGCGCGCAGCTGTTCACGCTGCAGGTGCCGCGGGCCGAGGGGCTGCGGGCCGAGGCCGCCGGTCAGCTCAAGGTCACCGACGTCCAGCAGGCGGTGCGCGGCAGCATCGTCGACCGCAACGCCGACAAGCTCGCCTTCACCATCGAGGCGCGGGCCCTGACGTTCCAGCCGGTCCGGGTGCGCCAGCAGCTGGAGGAGGCGCGTGCGAAGTCCGACGAGGCGCCCGAACCCAAGCGCAGGCTGGCCGAGATCGCCGACGCGGTGGCCGCCCGGCTGAACAACAAGCCCGACGCGAAAACCGTGCTGCGCAAATTGAACAGCAACGAGACGTTCGTCTACCTGGCCCGCGCCGTCGACCCGAGCATCTCCGACGCGATCACCTCCGAGTTTCCCGAGGTGGGTTCCGAACGTCAGGACATCCGCCAGTACCCCGGCGGATCGCTGGCCGCCAACGTGATCGGCGGCATCGACTGGGACGGCCACGGCCTGCTCGGGCTCGAGGACTCCCTCGACGCGGTGCTGGCCGGCACCGACGGTTCGGTCACCTACGACCGCGGGTCCGACGGTGTGGTGATCCCCGGCAGCTACCGCAACCGCCACGACGCCGTCGACGGTTCGACCGTGCAGCTGACCATCGACGACGACATCCAGTTCTACGTCCAGCAGCAGGTGCAGCTGGCCAAGGACGCCTCCGGTGCCAAGAACGTCTCCGCCGTCGTCCTGGACGCCAAAACCGCCGAGGTGCTGGCGATGTCGAACGACAACACCTTCGACCCCAGCCAGGACATCGGGCGTCAGGAGCACCGCCAGATGGGCAACCTCGCGGTCTCCTCACCGTTCGAACCGGGCTCGGTCAACAAGATCGTCACCGCCGCCGCGGCCATCGAATACGGGCTCACCAACCCCGAAGAGGTGCTGCAGGTCCCGGGCTCGATCAACATGGGCGGCGTCACGGTCGGCGATGCGTGGGAACACGGCACCATGCCGTACACCACCACCGGCGTGTTCGGGAAGTCGTCGAACGTCGGGACCCTGATGCTCGCGCAGCGGGTCGGCGAGAAGCGTTTCGCGGAGATGCTGCGCAAATTCGGCCTCGGACAGCGCACCAACGTCGGCCTGCCCGGTGAGAGCGAGGGCCTGGTCCCGCCGATCGACCAGTGGTCGGGCAGCTCGTTCGCCAATCTGCCGATCGGACAGGGTCTTTCGATGACCCTGCTGCAGATGGCCGGGATGTACCAGGCGATGGCCAACGACGGGGTGCGCATCCCGCCGCGCATCCTCAAGGCCACCATCGCCCCCGACGGCACGCGCACCGAGGAGGAGCAACCCGAGGGGGTGCGCGTGGTGTCCCCGCAGACCGCGCGCACCGTACGCGACATGTTCCGCGCGGTGGTGCAGCGCGACCCGATGGGCGAACAGCAGGGCACCGGACCCGCCGCCGCCGTCGAGGGCTACCAGATCGCCGGGAAGACCGGTACCGCCCAGCAGATCAATCCCGCCTGCGGGTGCTACTTCAGCGACGTCTACTGGATCACGTTCGCCGGGATGGCCACCGTCGACGACCCGCGCTACGTGATCGGGATCATGATGGACGCCCCGCACCGTGCCGCCGACGGATCGCCCGGATCGTCGGCCGCGCCGCTGTTCCACAACATCGCGTCGTGGCTGCTGCAGCGCGAGAACGTGCCGCTGTCGCGCGATCCCGGCCGCCCGCTCACCCTGCAGGCGACCTGACCGCCGACCGCGGTCGGTCGCACAGGGACCGGCAGCGGATCGGTACTGTGTCATGGCCATGAAGCTGCGCCCCAGCCATCCCGCCGGGCACGTGCTCGGAGCGCTCGCCGAGCAGGTGCGGGCCGTCCCCGTTCCCGGAACACACCGGCCCGACGTCCGGGTCACCGGTGTCACCCTGCGCGGTCAGGACGCGCTGCCCGGTGACCTGTTCGCCGCCCTTGCGGGCGCGTCGGCGCACGGCGCCCGGTTCGCCGGTCAGGCCGTTGCGGCCGGCGCCGTCGCGGTCCTCACCGACACCGCGGGCGCGGCGCTGCTGGATCAAGGTGTGGGCGTACCCGTGCTGATCCACCCCGA
The DNA here is from genome assembly GCF_004570325.1 of Mycobacterium sp. PS03-16. Classification (GTDB taxonomy): domain Bacteria; phylum Actinomycetota; class Actinomycetes; order Mycobacteriales; family Mycobacteriaceae; genus Mycobacterium. The sequence goes on from NZ_SPQO01000003.1 coordinate 116,069, forward strand.
CCCCCGCGCCATCCTCGGCGAGCTGGCCGCCACCGTGTACGGCCACCCGTCACAGCATCTGCGCGTCGTCGGGGTCACCGGCACCTCCGGCAAGACCACCACGACCTACCTGGTCGAGGCGGGGCTGCGGGCGGCCGGCCGGGTGGCCGGGCTGATCGGCACCGTCGGCATCCGCATCGACGGCCGCGACCAGCCCAGCGCGCTGACCACCCCCGAGGCGCCCGACCTGCAGGCGCTGCTGGCGGTGATGGTCGAGCAGGGCGTCGACACCGTGGTGATGGAGGTGTCCAGCCATGCGCTGACCCTGGGCCGCGTGGACGGAGTGGCCTTCGCCGCGGGCGGTTTCACCAACCTCTCGCGCGACCACCTCGACTTCCACCCGACCATGGCCGATTACTTCGAGGCCAAGGCGCGGCTGTTCGACCCGCAGTCACCCGCGCACGGCGCAGTGTCGGTGGTGTGTGTAGACGACGAGGCGGGTCGCGCGATGGCCGCCCGGGCGCACCGGCCCGTGACGGTCAGCGCCACCGGGCGCCCGGCGGACTGGCAGGCCGAGGACATCCGCACGGTCGAGGCCGGCGTCCAGGAGTTCACCGCGGTGGACCCGGCCGGCGTGCACCACGGCCTGCGGATCGGGCTGCCCGGTCGCTACAACATCGCCAACTGTCTGCTGGCGGCCGCCTTGCTCGACGCCGTCGACGTCTCGCCCGAACAGGCCGCGCCGGGGTTGCGCACCGCCACGGTGCCCGGCCGGCTCGAAGCGGTGGACCGAGGCCAGGACTTCCTGGCGCTGGTGGACTACGCCCACAAACCCGGTGCCCTGCAGGCGGTTTTGGAGACGCTGCGGGCGCAGGCCTCCGGCGGGCGCATCGCCGTGGTGTTCGGCGCGGGCGGCAACCGCGATGCGGGGAAGCGGGAACCGATGGGCCGGGTGGCCGCCGAACTGGCCGACCTGGTGGTGGTCACCGACGACAATCCGCGCGACGAGGACCCCGCGGCGATCCGGGCGGCGGTGCTGGCCGGCGCCCGCGCGGCCGGTGGCGGCGCCGAGATCGTCGACATCGGCGACCGGCGCGAGGCCATCGCCCACGCGGTCGGCTGGGCGCGCCCCGGCGACGTCGTGCTCGTCGCCGGCAAAGGCCATGAGACCGGCCAGACCGCCGGCGTGCAGACCCGGCCGTTCGACGACCGCGTCGAACTGGCCGACGCGCTGGAGAAGCGCCGATGATCGAACTGAGCCTGGCCCGCATCGCCGAGATCGTCGGCGGCACGCTGGCCGACATCTCCGCCGAGCAGGCCGCCGCGACGCGCGTCACCGGCACCGTCGAATTCGACTCGCGCGCCGTCACCACGGGCGGGCTCTTCCTCGCGCTGCCCGGCGCCCGCAGCGACGGTCACGACTTCGCGGCCGCCGCCGTCGCCGCGGGTGCGGTCGCGGTGCTGGCCGCCCGGCCGGTCGGCGTCCCCGCCGTCATCGCCCCGCCGGCCACCGGCGCCGACGCCGGGGCCGGTGTCCTCGAACACGACACCGACGGTGCGGGCGCGGCGGTGCTGGCCGCGCTGGCCCGGTTGGCCGCCGCGGTCGCCGCCGAGCTGGCCGAGGGCGGCCTGCGGATCGTCGGGATCACCGGCTCGTCGGGCAAGACCTCGACCAAGGATCTGGTCGCCGCGGTGCTCGCCCCGCTCGGTGAGGTGGTGGCCCCGCCCGGGTCGTTCAACAACGAACTCGGCCACCCCTGGACGGTGCTGCGCGCCGACCGCGGCACGAACTTCCTGGTACTCGAGATGTCGGCGCGCCATCCCGGCAACATCGCCGCGCTGGCCGAGATCGCCCGGCCGTCGGTGGCGGTGGTCCTCAACGTGGGCACCGCGCACCTGGGCGAGTTCGGGTCGCGCGAAGCCATCGCGGCCACGAAATCCGAACTCCCGCAGGCCGTTCCGTCCTCGGGTGTGGTGATTCTCAACGCCGACGACCCGGCCGTCGCCGCGATGGCCGACGTCACCGCCGCCCGGGTGGTGCGGGTGTCGCGGTCACCGGGTGCGGACCTGTGGGCCGATGGCGTCAGCCTCGACGAGCTGGCCCGGCCGCGGTTCACCCTGCACGCCGGCGACGATGCGGCCGAGATCGCGCTCGCCGTGCACGGCGACCACCAGGTCTCCAACGCGCTGTGCGCGGCGGCCGTCGCGCTGGAGTGCGGCGCCACCCTCGAGCAGGTCGCCACCGCTCTGGCCGGCGCCGGACCGGTGTCGCGACACCGCATGCAGGTCTCGACGCGGCCCGACGGCGTCACCGTGGTCAACGACGCCTACAACGCCAACCCGGACTCGATGCGGGCCGGGCTCAAGGCGCTGGCCTGGATGGCACGGTCCGGCGACTCGCCGCGCCGCAGCTGGGCGGTGCTGGGGGAGATGGCCGAGCTCGGGGAGGACTCGATATCCGAGCACGACCACATCGGCCGGCTGGCCGTGCGCTTAGATGTGACTCGACTGGTCGTCGTCGGAACCGGGAGGTCAGCGAGCGCGATGCATCACGGTGCCGTCATGGAGGGATCCTGGGGGTCGGAGTCCACCCAGGTCGCCGACGCCGACGCCGCGCTGGCCCTGTTGCGCGCCGAGCTCGCGCCCGGTGACGTGGTCCTGGTCAAGGCCTCGAACTCGGCCGGCCTCGGCCCGCTGGCCGACGCGCTGGTGACGCCGGATCCCACGGACCGGACCAGTACCCGATGAGGCAGATCCTCATCGCCGTCGGCATCGCGCTGGCGGTGTCGATCCTGTTGACGCCGGTGCTGATCCGGCTGTTCACCCGCCAGGGTTTCGGCCACGAGATCCGCGAGGACGGGCCGCCGAGCCACCACAAGAAGCGCGGCACGCCCTCGATGGGCGGCGTGGCGATCCTGGCCGGTATCTGGGCGAGCTATCTGGGCACCCATCTGGTCGGCGTCGCGCTGGGCGGGGAGGGGCCGTCGGCGTCGGGTCTGCTGGTGCTCGGCCTGGCCACCGCGCTGGGTGTGGTCGGCTTCCTCGACGACCTGATCAAGATCCGGCGGGCCCGCAACCTCGGCCTGAACAAGACGGCCAAGACGGTCGGCATCCTGGTCGCCGCGCTGCTGTTCGGAGTGCTCGCACTGCAGTTCCGCAACGCCGACGGCCTCACGCCCGGCAGCGCCGAGCTGTCCTACGTCCGCGAGATCGCCACGGTCACGCTGGCGCCCGCGATCTTCGTGCTATTCTGCGTCGTCATCGTCAGCGCCTGGTCGAATGCGGTGAACTTCACCGACGGGCTCGACGGCCTGGCGGCCGGCGCAATGGCGATGGTGTGCGCGGCCTACGTGCTGATCACGTTCTGGCAGTACCGCAACGCCTGCGCCACGAGCCCCGGACTGGGTTGCTACAACGTGCGCGATCCACTGGACCTGGCGCTGGTCGCCGCGGCCGCCGCCGGCGCCTGCATCGGCTTCCTCTGGTGGAACGCCGCCCCGGCCAAGATCTTCATGGGCGACACCGGATCCCTGGCGCTGGGCGGCATCATCGCCGGACTATCGGTGACCAGCCGCACCGAGATCCTCGCGGTCGTGCTGGGTGCGCTGTTCGTCGCCGAGGTCACCTCGGTCGTGGTGCAGATCCTGGCGTTCCGCACCACCGGCCGCCGGGTGTTCCGGATGGCGCCGTTCCACCACCACTTCGAGCTGGTCGGCTGGGCCGAGACCACGGTGATCATCCGGTTCTGGCTGCTGACCGCGATCGCGTGCGGATTGGGTGTGGCGCTGTTCTACAGCGAGTGGCTCACCGCCGTCGGAGCCTGACGTGACCCGCCCCGCGATCGGGCCCCTGACCCCCGGCGCCCGTGTGCTGATCACCGGCGCGGGCCTGACCGGGCGTTCGGTCAGCGCCGCGCTGGAACCCACCGGGGTGCGGCTGACCATCTGCGACGACGACCCGCTGGCGCTGCAGCGGCTGGTGACGCCGGCGAAGGTGGTGACCACCGCCGAGGCCGTGGCCGGCATCGGCGACTACGCGCTGGTGGTCACCAGCCCCGGCTTCGCGCCGACGGCGCCGGTGCTGGCCGCGGCCGCCGCCGCGGGAGTGCCCGTGTGGGGTGACGTCGAACTGGCCTGGCGCGCCGACCGCGCGGGCTGGTTCGGGCCGCCGAAACGCTGGCTGGTGGTGACCGGGACCAACGGCAAGACCACGACGACGTCGATGCTGCACGCGATGCTGGTCGCGGCGGGGCGGCGTGCGGTGCTGTGCGGCAACATCGGCAACCCGGTGCTCGACATGCTCGCCGAACCCGCCGAGGTCCTGGCCGTCGAGCTGTCCAGTTTCCAGCTGCACTGGGCGCCGTCGCTGCGTCCCGATGCGGGTGTGGTGCTCAACGTCGCCGAGGACCACCTGGACTGGCACGGATCGATGGCGGCCTATGCCGCGGACAAGTCCCGGGTGCTCGACGGCCGGGTGGCCGTCGTCGGCCTCGACGATCCGGTGGCCGCGGGCCTGCTCGACGGCGCCGCGGCACCGGTGCGCACGGGGTTCCGTCTGGGCCCGCCGGGTGCCGGAGAGCTCGGCGTACGCGACGGGATGCTCGTCGACAACGCGTTCGCCGCCGACCTGGCGCTGGTGGCCGCCGCCGACATCCCGGTCGCCGGACCGGTGGGGGTGCTCGATGCGCTGGGGGCGGCGGCCCTGGCCCGCGCGGTCGACGTGCCCGCCGAGGCGGTGGCGTCGGCGCTGAGGTCGTTCCAGGTGGGCCGGCACCGCGCGGAGGTGGTCGCGGTCGCCGACGGTGTCACCTGGGTCGATGACTCGAAGGCCACCAACCCGCACGCCGCACGGGCGTCGATCGCGGCCTATCCGCGGGTGGTGTGGATCGCCGGGGGCCTGCTCAAGGGTGCGTCGGTCGACGACCTGGTCGCCGCGGTCGCCGACCGGCTGGCCGGGGTGGTGCTGATCGGCCGGGACCGCGAGGTGGTTGCCAACGCGTTATCGCGACACGCGCCGGATGTCCCCGTCGTCGAGTGTGTGACGGGGGAGGATTCTGGGGTGCGTGGGACAAGTGGGTCAGCTGTTAATCGTGTGACTCGTGTGATTGAAGCGGCGGGTCGTCCGCTGCCCGAGGCGGTGATGAGCACGGTGGTCGACGCCGCCCGCGGGCTGGCCCGGCCGGGCGACGCCGTGCTGCTGGCTCCCGCCGGGGCGTCATTCGACCAATTCAGCGGCTACGGCGAGCGTGGCAGCGCGTTCGCCGCCGCGGTGCGCGCCGGCACCCGGTAAGCGGCCGTGGCGACGATCCTGGCCCGGTGGCGCGGCAGGGCCGGCCGCACCGAGAGCACCGACACCGAACCGTCCGAGACTTCCGAGGCTTCCGAGCCGTTGGCCGTCGTACCGGCGAGCAGCGCACCGCCGCCGAAGACCGGCGTGCTCGCGCGCACCCGCATCAGCGCCTGGCTCGGCCGGCCGATGACGTCGTTCCACCTGATCATCGCCGTCACCGCCCTGCTGATCCTGCTCGGTCTGACGATGGTGCTGTCCGCGTCCGGCGTGTACTCCTACGACTCCGACGGCTCCCCGTGGTCGGTGTTCGGCAGACAGGTGCTGTGGACGGCGATCGGGCTGGTCGCCTTCTACATCGGCCTGCGGGTCCCGGTGAAGACGATGCGCCGCCTCGCCTTCCCCGGGTTCGCGCTGACGATCGTGCTGCTGATCCTGGTGCTGATCCCGGGGATCGGCAAGGTGGCCAACGGTTCGCGCGGCTGGTTCGTGTTCGGGGGCTTCTCCATGCAGCCCTCCGAACTGGCCAAGATCGCCTTCGCGATCTGGGGTGCGCACCTGCTGGCGGCCCGCCGCCTGGAACGTGCGTCGTTGCGGGAGATGCTGGTCCCGCTCGTGCCCGCCGCGGTCATCGCGCTCGCCCTGATCGTCGCGCAGCCCGACCTGGGGCAGACCGTGTCGCTCGGCATCATCCTGCTGGCGCTGCTGTGGTACGCCGGCCTGCCGCTGCGGGTGTTCCTGTCATCGCTGTTCACCGTGGTGGTGGCGGCCGCCGTGCTGGCCATGGCCGAGGGTTACCGCTCGGCGCGGGTCCAGTCCTGGCTCGACCCGGCCGCCGACGCCCAGGGCGCCGGGTACCAGGCCCGGCAGGCGCGGTTCGCGCTCGCCAACGGCGGCGTGTTCGGCGACGGGCTGGGCCAGGGCACGGCCAAGTGGAACTACCTGCCCAACGCGCACAACGACTTCATCTTCGCGATCATCGGGGAGGAACTCGGCTTCGTCGGCGCCGCCGGGCTGCTGGGGCTGTTCGGGTTGTTCGCCTACACCGGGATGCGTATCGCCCGCCGCTCGGCCGACCCGTTCCTGCGGCTGCTCACCGCCACCGCCACCACCTGGGTGCTCAGCCAGGTGTTCATCAACGTCGGCTATGTCGTCGGCCTGCTGCCGGTGACCGGTCTGCAGCTGCCGCTGATCTCCGCCGGCGGCACCTCGACGGCGACCACGCTGCTGATGCTGGGGATCATCACCAACGCGGCGCGGCACGAACCGGAGGCGGTGGCCGCCCTGCGGGCCGGCCGCGACGACCGGTTCAACCGGCTGCTGCGGCTGCCGCTGCCCGAGCCCTACGTGCCGACCCGCCTGGAAGCGGTGCGCGACCGGCTGCGGTCGCGGCCGGGGCGGGGCCCGGCCAAAGTGGCCCGCCCGGCGCCGCGGCAGCGTGGCGGCGAACGCGGCGCCGACCGGCGCCGCCAACCCCCGGCGGCTGATCGTCGGGTGCGGGCCGCAAGGCATCATGGGAGCGGTCAGCGATCCGCTGCGAACCGCGCCGGTCAGCGCCAGCAGGGCCGGCGCGCTCGCCCCATGGAAGGTCAACGTCACGGGTGAACGGCACCATCTCGGTTCTTCTCGCCGGCGGCGGCACCGCCGGACACATCGAACCGGCGATGGCGGTGGCCGACGCGTTACGCGCGCTCGACCCCGGGGCGCGGATCACCGCGCTGGGCACCGCGCGCGGTCTGGAGACCCGGCTGGTCCCCGAACGCGGGTACGACCTGGAGCTCATCACCCCGGTGCCGCTGCCGCGCAAACCGTCGGGTGACCTGCTGCGCCTGCCGATGCGGGTGCGCCGCGCGGTCCGCCAGACCCGCACCGTCCTCGATTCGGTGGCCGCCGACGTCGTCATCGGCTTCGGCGGCTATGTGGCCCTGCCCGCGTATCTGGCCGCCCGCCGCAACCGTGTGCCGATCGTCGTGCACGAGGCCAATGCCAGCGCCGGCTTGGCCAACAAGGTCGGCGCCCGGTTCGCGCGCCGGGTGCTCGCCGCGGTCGACGATCCCGGTCTGGGCGCTGTCGAGGTGGTCGGCACCCCGGTGCGTTCGAGCATCACCGGGCTCGATCGGGCGGCGTTGCGTGCCGAGGCGCGGGCCCACTTCGGCTTCGCGGACGACGCGCGGGTGCTGCTGGTGTTCGGCGGTTCGCAGGGCGCCCGCTCACTCAACGTGGCGGTGTCCGGGGCGGCCGCCGCGCTCGCCGACGCCGGGATCTCGGTCCTGCACGCGCACGGCGCGAAGAACACCCTCGAGCTGCCCGCGGCGGTCCCCGGCGCCGCCCCCTACGTCGCGGTGCCCTACCTGAGCCGGATGGATCTGGCGTACGCCGCGGCGGACCTGGCGATCTGCCGCTCGGGGGCGATGACCGTCGCCGAGGTGACCGCGGTCGGGCTGCCGGCGGTCTACGTGCCACTGCCGATCGGCAACGGCGAACAGCGGCTCAACGCGCTGCCGGTGGTGCGGGCGGGCGGCGGCCTGCTGGTCTCCGACGCCGACCTGTCCCCGGCGTTCGTCGCGGACACGCTGGTGCCGCTGCTCACCGACACCGGCCGGCTGCAGACCATGACCGCCGCGGCGGCGCTGTCCGGGCACCGGGACGCCGCGACCCGAGTCGCGCAGGTCGCGCTGGACATCGCCCGCGCGCAAGGGGCGACGCGGTGACCACCGCACCGCTGCCCGAGCAGCTGCGCCGGGTCCACATGGTGGGTATCGGGGGAGCCGGCATGTCCGGGATCGCCCGCATCCTGCTCGACCGCGGCGGGCAGGTGTCGGGGTCGGACGCCAAGGAGTCGCGCGCGGTGGTCGCGCTGCGCGCCCGCGGCGCGGTCATCCGTATCGGGCACGACGAGTCGGCGCTGGACCTGCTGCCGGGCGGACCGACCGCGGTGGTCACCACGCACGCGGCGATTCCCAAGACCAACCCGGAGCTGGTGGCGGCGCGCCGGCGGGGCATCCCGGTCCTGCTGCGCCCGGTGGTGCTGGCCGAACTGATGGTCGGTGACACCACGCTGATGGTCACCGGGACGGCCGGGAAGACCACGACCACCTCGATGCTCATCGTGGCGCTGCAGCACTGCGGATTCGACCCGTCCTTCGCGGTCGGCGGCGACCTCGGTGCCGCCGGCACCAACGCGCACCACGGCAGCGGCCCGTATTTCGTCGCCGAGGCCGACGAGAGCGACGGATCGCTGGTCCAGTACCGCCCGGACATCGCGGTGGTCACCAACATCGAGGCGGACCATCTCGACTTCTTCGGCACCGAGCAGGCCTACATCGACGTGTTCGACGCGTTCATGGAGCGGCTGCGGCCCGGCGGCTCGGCGGTGGTGTGTGTCGACGATCCGGGCGCCGCGGCGTTCGCCGAACGCACCGCCGCGCTGGGCATCAGGGTGCTGCGCTACGGCAGCGACCCCCATGCGGACCTCGCGGCGACCCTGCTGGAGTGGGAGCAGCGGGGCACCAGTGCGGTGGCCACGGTGCACCTGGCGGGGGAGCCCAATCCGCGGACGATGCGGCTGTCGGTGCCCGGGCGGCACATGGCGCTCAACGCGCTGGGCGCGCTGCTGGCCGCGACCGCCGCAGGCGCCGATGTCGAGACCGTGCTCGACGGCCTGGCCGGGTTCGAAGGCGTGCGCCGCCGGTTCGAACTGATCGGGACCGCCGCCGAGGTCCGCGTGTTCGACGACTACGCCCACCACCCGACGAAGGTGTCGGCGGCGCTGACGACGGTTCACGCGCTGGCCAGGGAATCGAACGGCCGCGCCATCGTGGTGTTCCAGCCCCATCTGTATTCGCGCACCCAGACGTTCGCCCGCGAGTTCGGCGCGGCGCTCAGCGCCGCCGACGTGGTGTTCGTGCTCGACGTCTACGGCGCGCGTGAGCAGCCGATCGCCGGGGTCAGCGGCGCGAGCATCGCCGAGCACGTCACTGTGCCGGTGACCTATGTCCCGGACTTCTCCGCGGTCGCCGGGCGGGTGGCCGAGGTCGCCGCACCCGGCGACGTCGTGGTGACGATGGGCGCCGGCGACGTCACCATGCTGGGCCCGGAGATCCTGTCGGCGATGCACGACCGGGCCAACCGCGGCAACGCGGGAGCCGGATCCCGATGACGTCGCCGCCCGCCGGCCCCTCCCCGGAGGGCCCCGAGGCGGCGGCCGAACCGGCCGCCGGGGCCCCGGACGGGCCGGAGACCGCCGCCCCGGCACCGGAGGCCGACGCGGAGGAGGACTTCGAGGGCCCGCGCCGGCGCGCGCGCCGGGAGCGCGAACAGCGGCGGGCGGTCCGGGATCGCGCGATGGCGCTCGAGCACGCCCGCCGGGAAGCCAAGCGCCGGGCGATCGCCGCCCCCGTCGACACCCCGAAGGCGCCGGCGCGCGCCGTGGTTCGCGGGCTCAAGGTACTGGTGTGGTCGGCGGTCATCGCGGTGCTCGCCGTCGGGCTCGGCCTGCTGCTCTATTTCACACCGATCATGTCGGCGCGTGACGTCGTGGTGACCGGGCTGGCCGCGATCCCACGCGAGGAGGTGCTCGCCGCGGCCGCCGTGGTGCCTGGCACACCGCTGCTGCAGATCGACACCGATACCGTCGCCGAGCGGGTGGCGAGCATCCGGCGGGTGGCCAGCGCCCGGGTGCAGCGCGAGTATCCGTCATCGCTGCGCATCACGGTGGAGGAACGAATCCCGGTGGTGGTCAAGGACTATCCGGATGGTCCCCACCTGTTCGACCGGGACGGCGTCGACTTCGCGACCGCGCCGCCGCCGCCGAACCTGCCGTACCTGGAGGCCGCGACGCCGGGGCCGAACGATCCGGCGACCAAGGCCGCGCTGCAGGTGATGCTGGCGCTGCCGCCGGAGGTGGCCGGACAGGTGGGCCGCATCGCCGCCCCGTCGGTCGCGTCGATCACGCTGACGCTGCTCGACGGGCGCACGGTCGTGTGGGGGACCACCGACCGCACCGATGAGAAGGCGATGAAGCTCGCGGCCCTGCTGACCCAGCCGGGGCGCGTCTACGACGTGTCGAGCCCCGACCTGCCCACCGTCAAATAGCGCGCACCCTCGCAGAAAAAGGCCGGCGCGTCGGCGCGCCTGCGGGGTTCGTCGGCGTGGTCGCCCTACCGTTCTGGTTGCGCGGAACTACTTGACATAACTCTAAGCCTATGGTTGAGGTTGAGGGTTAGCGGGAAGGATTCGCGTCAGGACAGGCAACCAGGGAGGAAGACGAGACGATGACCCCCCCGCATAACTACCTCGCTGTGATCAAGGTGGTCGGCATCGGCGGTGGCGGCGTCAACGCCGTCAACCGGATGATCGAACAGGGCCTCAAGGGCGTCGAGTTCATCGCGATCAACACCGACGCCCAGGCGCTGTTGATGAGCGATGCCGACGTCAAGCTCGACGTCGGCCGGGACTCCACGCGCGGCCTCGGCGCCGGCGCGGACCCCGAGGTCGGCCGCAAGGCCGCCGAGGACGCCAAGGACGACATCGAGGAGCTGCTGCGCGGCGCCGACATGGTGTTCGTCACCGCCGGTGAGGGTGGCGGCACCGGCACCGGCGGCGCGCCGGTGGTGGCGTCGATCGCCCGCAAACTCGGGGCGCTGACCGTCGGCGTGGTGACCCGCCCGTTCTCCTTCGAGGGCAAGCGGCGGTCGAACCAGGCCGAGGCCGGCATCCAGGCGCTGCGCGAGAGTTGCGACACGCTGATCGTGATCCCCAACGACCGCCTGCTGCAGATGGGCGACGCCGCGGTCTCACTGATGGACGCGTTCCGCAGCGCCGACGAGGTGCTGCTCAACGGTGTCCAGGGCATCACCGACCTGATCACCACTCCCGGTCTGATCAACGTCGACTTCGCCGACGTCAAGGGCGTGATGAGCGGCGCCGGCACCGCGCTGATGGGCATCGGCTCGGCGCGCGGGGACGGCCGGGCGCTCAAGGCGGCCGAGATCGCGATCAACTCGCCGCTGCTCGAGGCGTCGATGGAGGGCGCCCAGGGCGTGCTGCTGTCGGTCGCCGGTGGCAGCGACCTGGGGCTGTTCGAGATCAACGAGGCCGCATCGCTGGTCCAGGACTCCGCCCATCCGGAGGCCAACATCATCTTCGGCACCGTCATCGACGACTCGCTCGGTGACGAGGTGCGGGTGACGGTCATCGCCGCGGGCTTCGACTCGGCCGGGCCGAGCCGCAAGCCCGTGGTCGGGCAGGCCGCGCCCAGTGCCGCCCCGACCCAGCCGATCGCGCCGGCCCGCGCGGGCAAGGTGTCGTCGTCGCTGTTCGAGCCGCACGATCCGGCCAGCGTGCCGCTGCACACCAACGGTGCGACGGTCAGCATCGGCGGCGACGACGGGGGCATCTCCGACGACGACGTCGACGTGCCGCCGTTCATGCGGCACTGACCCGTTCCGACCTTCCGACCGTGAGCGTGCGGATCCGGCGCGTGACCACCACGCGCTCCGGTGGCGTCTCGGCGCCGCCCTACGACACCTTCAACCTCGGCGACCACGTCGGCGACGACCCGGCCGCGGTGGCCGCCAACCGCAGGCGCCTCGCCGAGAAGACGGGCCTCGGGGACGGCCTGGTGTGGATGCAGCAGGTGCACAGCGACCGGGTGGTTCGCGTCTCGGGCCCCGGCGACAGCCCCGTGCCCGACGCCGACGGTCTGGTGACCACCACGCGGCGGCTCGGCCTGGCCGTGGTGACCGCCGACTGCGTCCCCGTCCTGCTGGCCGACGCCCGGGCCGGGGTCATCGGCGCCGTGCACGCCGGGCGGGTCGGTGCCGCCAACGGGGTGGTGGTGCGTGCGGTCGAGGCGATGCGCGAGGCCGGCGCGCGACCCGAGGACATCTCCGTGCTGCTCGGTCCCGCGGTCAGTGGCCGCAACTACGAGGTGCCCGAGGCGATGGCCGCCGAGGTCGAGGCCGCGCTGCCGGGCAGTCGCACGACCACGGCCCGCGGCACCGCCGGGCTCGACCTGAGGGCCGGTATCGCCCGCCAGCTCACCGGGCTGGGGATCACCGCCGTCGACATCGACCCGCGCTGCACGGTCGACGACCGGACCCTGTTCAGCCACCGCCGCGGCGCCCCGACGGGCCGCCTGGCGTCGCTGATCTGGATGGAGTGAGCCGGCCGATGAACAGCGTGGCCCCGAACCGGGATGCCGAGCTGGCCGACGCGCTGGCCGCCGTGCGGGCGCGGCTGACGGCGGCGGCCGAGGCGGCCGGGCGCGACCCGGGGGAGATCGCGCTGCTGCCGGTGACCAAGTTCTTCCCGGCCTCCGATGTGGTGATCCTGCACGGCCTGGGCTGCCGCGACTTCGGCGAGTCGCGCGAGCAGGAGGCGTCGCGCAAGGCGGGCGACGTCGCCGCCGCACTGCCCGGGCACCCCGTGCGCTGGCACATGGTCGGGCGGATCCAGCGCAACAAGGCCAGGGCGATCGCCCGGTGGGCGCACGTCGCGCATTCGGTGGACAGCGCCAAGCTCGTCACCGCGCTCGACCGGGCGGCCACCGAGGCGCTCACCGACGGGGTGCGGACCGCGCCGCTGCAGGTCTACCTGCAGCTCAGCCTCGACGGCGACGTCTCGCGGGGCGGCGTGGACATCGGCAGCCCCGACCTGGTCGACGAGTTGTGCGCGGCCGCCGACGCCGCCGCGGGCCTGGACTTCGTCGGGTTCATGGCGATCCCTCCGCTGGGCGCCGATCCCGACGAGGCCTTCGCGCGGTTGCGTGCCGAACGCGACCGGGTCCAGCCGAACCATCCGCAGCGGCTCGGGTTGTCGGCCGGAATGTCGGGCGACCTCGAAGCGGCGGTGAAACATGGCTCGACATGTGTGCGTGTCGGCACCGCCGTTATGGGTTCGCGTCCTTTACAGTCGCCTGAGTAGTCACTCCAGTCACAATCATCACAGACACCACAGCTTTCAGGGTCTTTCAGAAGGGTCGCGCGATGAGCACATTGCACAAGGTCAAGGCCTACTTCGGTATGGCGCCCATGGATGACTACGAGGACGAGTACTACGACGACGAGGACCGCGGCCCCGCCCGCGGTTACGCGCGCCGGACTCGCGACGACCACTTCGAGGAGGACGGATACCTCGACCGCGGCGGTCGCGGCTACGACGACCGCGTGCCGCCGCGTGAGTACGACGAACCGCCGATCTACCGCGGCGGCTACGACGAGCCGCGCTTCGAGCCGCGCATGCGCGGCCCGCGCGAGTTCGACCGCGCCACCCCGCCGCCCCGGCTGGGCGCGCTGCGCGGTTCCACCCGAGGTGCCCTGGCGATGGACCCGCGCCGGATGGCCATGCTGTTCGAGGAGGGCAGTCCGCTGTCGAAGATCACCACCCTGCGCCCGAAGGACTACAGCGAGGCGCGCACCATCGGCGAGCGCTTCCGCGACGGCACCCCGGTGATCATGGACCTGGTGTCGATGGACAATGCCGATGCCAAGCGGCTCGTCGATTTCGCCGCCGGCCTGGCCTTCGCCCTGCGCGGTTCGTTCGACAAGGTGGCCACCAAGGTGTTCCTGCTGTCGCCGGCGGATGTCGACGTCACGGCCGAGGAGCGCCGGCGGATCGCGGAGGCGGGCTTCTACGCCTATCAGTGACCCCGGCTGCACGCCGCGCCGACAGGTAGGCTGACGCTGTCGCCGGCGCAGGTGGTTTGACCGGCAGGCGACAGGTGTCTTCCCTCCTGTATCGAATGTCACACTTCTGCCTGTAGTGAGGTCGAGCTTCCGTTGGCCCTGTTCTTCGAGATCCTTGGTTTTGCGCTGTTCGTGTTCTGGCTGCTGCTCATCGCCCGAGTGGTCGTCGAATTCATCCGCTCGTTCAGCCGGGACTGGCGGCCGCGTGGCTTCACGGTCGTGATCCTCGAGGTGATCATGACGGTCACCGACCCTCCGGTGAAGCTGTTGCGCCGCATCATTCCCCAGCTCACGATAGGTGCGGTCCGATTCGACCTGTCGATCATGGTGCTGCTGCTGGTGGCGTTCATCGGGATGCAGCTCGCCTTCGGCGCCGCGGCCTGATCCGCCGCGTGCCGGGGGGCGCGCCCGGCCCTGCGGGGCTTCGCCCACCGGACCGGCGTGACCTCGCAAGATTGAAAATGAGTCTTAAAATTCGCCCTCTTCTGCAACCGCCGGGTCTGGTGTGACAGGATGGACGCCAGTTGCGTTCCAATCAGGCTTTACACTTTGAGATCGGTTGACGGTCCAGACTCCAAGGGGGCAGACAATGCCGCTCACGCCCGCCGACGTCCACAACGTCGCGTTCAGCAAGCCACCCATTGGCAAGCGGGGTTACAACGAGGATGAAGTCGACGCCTTCCTCGATCTGGTTGAGAACGAGCTGAGCCGGCTCATCGAGGAGAACGCCGACCTGCGTCAGCGGGTCGCGGAGCTGGACCAGGAGCTGGCCGGCGCCCGCTCCGGCGGTGGCGCGGCGCAGTCCACGCAGGCCATCCCGATGTACGAGCCGGAGCCCGAGCCGACGCCGCCCCCTGCGCCGCAGCCGGTGTACGAGGCGCCGCAGGCGCAGCCCGCTCCGCAGAGCGACGACTCCGCGATGCGTGCGGCCAAGGTGCTCAGCCTGGCCCAGGAGACCGCCGACCGCCTGACCGGTACCGCGAAGGCCGAATCGGACAAGCTGCTCGCCGACGCCCGCGCGCAGGCTGACGCGATGGTCAGCGAGGCCCGCAAGACGGCCGAGACCACCGTCACCGAAGCGCGCCAGCGCGCCGACGCCATGCTCGCCGACGCCCAGACGCGGTCCGAGACCCAGCTGCGGCAGGCGCAGGAGAAGGCCGACGCGCTGCAGGCCGACGCCGAGCGCAAGCACTCCGAGATCATGGGCACCATCAACCAGCAGCGCACCGTGCTGGAGGGTCGCCTCGAGCAGCTGCGCACCTTCGAGCGCGAATACCGGACCCGCCTCAAGACCTACCTGGAATCCCAGCTCGAAGAGCTCGGCCAGCGCGGGTCCGCCGCACCGGTCGATTCCAGCGCCAACAACGACGGCGGCGGCTTCAATCAGTTCAACCGGGGAAACAACTGATCAGGCTGCGCTGATCGATGCTGATCATCGCGCTCGTCCTGGCCGGCATCGGGCTGGCTGCGCTGGTGACCGCCGTGGTCACCAGCAACGAGCTGATCGCCTGGGTCTGTATCGCGGCCAGCGTGCTGGGCGTCATCCTGTTGATCGTCGACGCGGTCCGCGAACGATCCCGGTCGGGCACCGATGAGCCGGCCACCGAATCCCAGCAGCCGCTCGCGGCCGAGGAGTTCGACGCGGACTACCCGGAGGAGTCGGCCGACGCCGACCTCGACGCCGACACCAGCGCGGTGCCGTTCGACGAACGTCACGAGGACCGTGTCGCCGACGAGGAGCGTGTCGCCGACGAGGACCGTGTCGCCGACGAGGAACGCCACACCCCGCGTTAACGCGTCGGCGTCGCCAGCAGGTCGCGCACCTCGTCGTCACTGACCTGGTGGAAGTCGGCGAACACCTGCCCGACTGCCTCGAACCGCGGCGGCATGGTCGCGCACACCACCGCGTCGGCCTCCTCGGCCAGCGTCCGGCACGCCGACTGCGGGCCGACCGGCACCGCCACCACCACCCGCGCCGGCGCCAACTCCCGCACCGCCCGCACCGCCACCAGCATGCTGGCCCCGGTCGCGATGCCGTCGTCGGTCAGCACCACCGTGGCCCCGGTGACCGGCAGCGCGGAACGCCCTCGACGGTAGGCGGTTTCGCGCCGCGTCAACTCGACCGTCTCCCGGTCCACGACCTGCTTCAGGTCGTCCTCGCTGATCTTCAGGTTCGCCACCAGCCGGTCGTTGACCACGACGGCGCCGCCGGATGCGATCGCCCCCATCGCCAGCTCCGGCCACTGCGGCACCCCGAGTTTGCGGACCAGGAAGACATCGAGTGGCGCCCGCAGGGCATGGGCGACCTCCCAGCCGACGGGCACCCCGCCGCGGGCCAACCCGAGCACGACGACGTCGGCGCGGTCGCGGTAGTCCGTCAGCTCACCGGCCAGCACCTGACCGGCTTCGCGCCGATCGCGGAAGGTGCGGGGCCGCCGGGTGATCATCACTGGCCGTCCAGCGGTGAGACCGCGGTGGTCTTGTCGATGTGGATGATTGCGTCGTACTGCTGCGCGGCCCGGGCGTGGAAGTAGTGGCTGCGCCGTTCGGTGTCGGGCAGGTAGATCACGCCGATCGCCCGGGTGAGCCGCTCTGCGGTGAACACCTCGGCCACAACGGGTTCGGAGTGCGTGCGCACGAAGAACTCCGTGCCGCAGTCGTGCAGCAGCGCCTCGACGCTGCCGGACAGCCCGGGGCGCACCGTCTTGCGGTGCGCCGCACCGCCCCATGTGCCGGCCGCGGTGACGGTGCCGGAGAACGTGCTGAACCCGATCAGCACGCACTCGTCCGGATGGGTCTGGCGGACCAGCTGTCCCAGGGTCAGCTGACCGTCGTCGGACATCTCGGTGGCGCGGGCGTCGCCGACGTGAGAGTTGTGCGCCCACACCACGATCCGGGCGCGGTGGGTGCTCTCGTGCCGGTCGAGGTGGGCGGCCAGCGCATCGAGGGTCTGGGCCATGTGCCGGTCCCGCAGGTTCCACGTGTCGATCCGGCCGCCGAACATCGCGCGGTAGTACTGCTCGGCGTTGCGCACCGTCTGGGCGTTCTGCTCGGCGTAGAACGCCTCGTCCTGTTCGACGTCGCCGCCGGGACTGTCGGAGATCCAGCGGCGCTGCATGTCGAGCAACTGCTCGACGGCTTCTGTCTCGCAGTGATTTCCGGCGCCGAATGCGGCGGCCCGCCCGTAGGCGGCGTCGTCGCGGGCGTGGTCGAAGCAGCCGTACCGCACCCGGGCGCGCGCTGCCGCCTCGGCGTCGACCCGGTCGAGGTAGTCGATCACCTCCTGCATGGACCGGTGCAGGCTGTACAGATCGAGGCCGTAGAATCCGGCGGCACCGCCGAAGCCGCTGTCGGCGTTGTACTCTCGCAGCCACGCCACGAATTCGAGCACCTCGGTGTTGCGCCACATCCAGCCCGGGAAGCGCTGGAACCCGCGCAGCGCCTCCGCGGCGTCGCGATCGCTGCCGAACCCGCGCACGTAGCGGTTGACGCGGTAGGCGTCCGGCCAGTCGGCCTCGGCGGCCACTCCGCAGAATCCGCGCTCGGCGATGAGCCAGCGGGTGATCGCCGCCCGCGCGGCGTAGAACTCGGCGCTGCCGTGTGAGCTCTCGCCGAGCAACACGATGCGTGCGTCGCCGATCAGGTCGTCGAGGGCCGGCCACGGGGGCACCCCGCCGGGCGCGGGAACGGCCGCCCGGCGGACGGTGTCGACGTCACCGGTGGCGACCGCCGGTCCGTCGAACCGAGCGCACATGATGGTGGCGTACCCGTCGTGCCCGGATGCAATCCACCCGGTCGGCGGCGTCGAATATCCCGAGCACGCCGACGGAGGGAGAACCATGGGCATCGAGTACCGCAGCGTCGTCGAACACCCGCTCGACGAGGTGTTCGCCTGGCACACCCGGCCCGGCGCCATGCGGCGACTCGTCCCGCCGTGGCAGCCGATGACCGTGGTGGCCGAGACGGCGTCGCTGGCCGACGGGCAGGCCGTCCTGGGGCTGCCCGGGGGGCTGCGGTGGATCGCCCAGCACGTCGGTGAGTCCTACGACCCGCCGCACCGTTTCGTCGACGTCCTGTCCTCGGCCGGGCCGCGGTCGCTGCCCCCGCGGGTGATCGGCTGGTGGCGCCATACGCACGACTTCGCCGAGGCCGGGCCGGGCCGCACCCTCGTGCACGACCGGGTCGACACCACCGTGCCCGGCGCCGCGCTGCGCTCGACATTCGTCTACCGGCACCGGCAGCTCGCCGACGACCTCGCCGCGCACCGCGACGCCGCACAGGCCGGCTGCGCACCGCTGACCGTCGCGGTCACCGGCGCGTCCGGGCTGGTCGGCAGCGCGCTGACCGCGATGCTGACCAGCGGCGGCCACCGCGTCATCCGGTTGGTGCGGCGGCCGGCCGGCGGCCCGGACGAGCGGCAGTGGGATGTGTGCCGCCCGGCCCGCGATCTGCTCGCCGGGGTGGACGCCGTCGTACACCTGGCCGGGGCCTCGATCGCCGGGCGCTTCACCGCAGGGCACAAGGCGGCGATCCGCGACAGCCGTATCGACCCGACCCGCTGGCTGGCCGAGGCGGCCGCCACCGCCGGCGACGGGCCGCGCACCTTCGTCAGCGCCTCGGCGATCGGGTTCTACGGCCATGACCGCGGGGACGCGGTGCTCAGCGAGGACAGCGTGCGCGGCGACGGCTTCCTGGCCGACGTCGTCGACGACTGGGAGGCCGCCACCGCGCCGGCCGCCGAGGCGGGCCTGCGGGTGGTGACCGTGCGGACCGGCATCGTGCAGGCCGCGGCGGGCGGCACACTGCGGCTGTTCCGGCCGCTGTTCGGTGCCGGGCTGGGCGGCCGGCTCGGCAGCGGGCGGCAGTGGCTGTCGTGGATAGGGCTCGACGACCTGCTCGACGTGTACTACCGGGCGCTGTGGGACGAGGATCTGCGCGGACCGGTCAATGCCGTTGCACCCGAACCGGTGCGCAACGCCGAGTACGCGACGGCGCTCGCCGGTGTGCTGCACCGGCCGGCGCTGCTGCCGGTGCCGTCACTGGGACCGCGGCTGATCCTCGGCGCGCAGGGGGCCCGCGAACTGGCCGAGGCCGATCAGCGGGTGCTGCCGGCGAAGCTCACCGCCCGCGGGCACCGGTTCCGGCACCCGCGCATCGAGCAGGCGCTGGCACATCAACTCGGGCACGGCACCGAGGACACATAGGACAGGAACCCGCCCACCAGCCGGTGCAGGCGCTCGGCGGCGTCGGGCTGCAATTCGTCTGTCACGGCGAGCAATTCGTCGTGGTCGAGGCCCATGCGCAAAGCGTCGCCGTCGCGGTCGTCGGCCAGCCAGTCCGCCACCAGGGCGCGGTCCACCTCGGGGTGGAACTGTAACGCCAACGCGCGGTCGAGCACGAACGCCTGCGACGCATGGGCCGTGCCGGCGATCTCCACCGCGCCGGGCGGCACCGTCCACCGGTCGAAGTGCCATTCGAACCATGGTCCGGGCGGAATGAGGTCGGGCCGCTCCGAACGCACCTCGCACCACCCGATCTCGGGCTCGGGGGAGCGGCAGACGCTGCCGCCGAACGCCTGCGCGATGAGCTGTCCGCCGAAACACACCCCCAGCAGCGCCACCCCGGCGGCCGCCGCGTCGCGCAGCATCGCCGTCTCGGCGCCCACCCAGGCGGCGCGCAGGGCGTCGTCGTACACCGGCCACCGCGCGCCCAGCGGCACGATGACGTCGTAGGCGCGCGGGTCCGGGAACGTCACCTCGATCGCCGGAGCCTCCGCGTGCTCGGCCGGCACCACGCAGAAGGTGTCCACGTCGAAACCGAGGTCGGTGAACGCGTCGCCGAGGAGCGCTTCCGGTGCGGTCGGATCGTTGTGCAGGAACAGGACGGTCGGGGCCACCCGACCATTATCGGTGCGGTGCGGGCGGCGCGTGGTCGGGAGCCAGTTCGGTGGCGATGCGGGCGAACACCGTCTGCGCGGCGTTGGTGTATCCGCCCTCGTCGTCGAACGCCTCGGGTGCGAAGGTGACCACCACGGCGACGGCCAGCCGGCGCGCCGGCAGATACGCCTCGACCGCGGCGTACCCGGCGAGCATGGGGTTCTGCAGCAGCCAGTCACCGGAGATCACGACGCCCAACCCGTAGGTGTAGCGGTCGTCCATCGGCGCACAGGTCGGGCAGCCGGGCTGGGCGCGGGTGCGGCCGCGCAGCTCCGTCGACACCATCAGCCGGTGGGACTCCGGGGACAGCAGCGTTCCGCGGCCGATGGCCACCGCCGTCGCCTCCAGATCGGCGATCGTGGAGGTTTGCACCGCGCCGTGGGTGATGGTCCACGACGGGTTCCAGAAGGTCGAGTCCTCGTAAAACTCTGTGCCGGGCGGGATTCCGAGTGCCTGCCGGCGTTCGGAGCTGTAGGCGTGCAGTACCGGCGCCGGGATCTGCGCGGTCAGCGACGGCCGGGTGGCGTCGAGACCGAGCGGTCCGAGCACCCGCTGTGCGAGCAGCTCGGCCATCGGGCGGCCGGTCGCCTGCTCGAGCGCGAGGCCGCGCAGCAGATAGTTGGTGTGGGCGTAGTTCCAGTTCGTGCCCGGTTCGTAGAACAGCGGCCGGTGCACGGCGAAGTCGAGGAGCTCGCGGGTGGTCCACGCCCGGAAGGGGTCGGCGTAGAACGCGGCGTCGAAGGCGTCGTTGCCCAGGACGAAATCGTGGTAGCCCGAGGTCATCTGCGCCAGCTGGCGCAATGTGACGCGGTCGGCGTGCGGGATGTCGGGCACCCAGCGCGCCAGCGTGTCGTCGAGGCCGACCGTCCCCTCCTCGGCGAGCATCAACAGCAGCGTCGCGACATAGGAGATCGCGACGGCGCCGTTGCGGAAATGCATGTCGGTGGTGGCCGGCACCCCGGTCATCGACTCGCCTACCGCGCGGGTGAGGAGTTCCTCGCCGTCCTCGGTGACCCGCACGATCGCGGCCTTCAGGTGCGCGTCGGCCATCGTCTCCTCGACGATGCGCAGCACGGCCGCAGCGCGGGCGTCGCCGGGTGATGAGCCTGCCGTCGTGCACCCCGCGAGCACCCCGGCCACAGTCAGAAGCGCGGCGACGCGGCGAACCAGGGGCACACCCACGATCGTGGCAGAGTCATCGGGCCGCCGACGCCGTTTCGACTACCATCGGGGCACCTACGCAACAGCCGCTCGTCCTCGTGCTTCTGGCGGTCACGGCCGTCGTCGTCCAGACGGTGGTGATCAGGAGGTGGCATGACGGAGACATCCGACTGGTTCCTGACCGCCGAGGAGCGCGGTAACCCGTCTTCCCGGCTGCCCGCGTACTGCGACGGCAACAGAGCCGAACCGCTGATCCACGGCGCCGCGTACTTCGACGCGCTGGCCACCGAGGTGGAGGCGCTGGGTCCCGGCGATCACCTGTTCTTCACCGACTGGCGCGGGGACCCGGACGAGAAGATGCGCGATGACGGCCCGACGATCCGCGAACTCTTCTGCTCGGCGGCCGAACGCGGTGTGGTCGTCAAGGGGCTGGTGTGGCGTTCGCACCTGGACAAATTCGCCTACAGCGAGGAGGAGAACCAGCACCTCGGCGAGGCGATCGAACGCGCCGGCGGTGAGGTGCTACTCGACCAGCGGGTCCGGGTGGGCGGCTCCCATCACCAGAAACTGGTGGTGATCCGCCACCCCGGCGCACCGGAGCGCGATGTGGCGTTCGCGGGTGGGATCGACCTGTGCCACTCGCGGCGCGATGACGCCTCACACCGCGGCGATCGGCAGGCGGTGCAGATGTCGAAGCGCTACGGCGAGCATCCGCCGTGGCACGACGCGCAGTTGCGGTTGCAGGGTCCCGTCGTGGGCGCGCTCGACGCCACCTTCCGCGAGCGCTGGAACGACCCCGCGTCGCTGGACATGCTCAACCCGTTGGCGTGGCTGCGCGACCGGCTGCGCGGCGCCGATATGAACGCCGACCCGCTCCCCGAGCAGCCGCCCGATCCGTCGGCGTGTGGTCCGCACGCGGTGCAGGTGCTGCGCACCTATCCCGACGGGCGCTTCGAGTACGACTTCGCCCCGCATGGGGAGTTCAGCGTGGCCCGCGGCTACACCAAGGCGGTCAAGCGCGCGCGCCGGCTCATCTACCTCGAGGACCAGTACCTGTGGTCGCGGCAGGTGGCGAACCTGTTCGCAGAGGCGTTGGCCGACAACCCGGATCTGCATCTGGTGGCGGTGATCCCGCGGTATCCCGACGTCGACGGCCGGCTGGCGCTGCCGCCGAATCAGGTGGGCCGCAAACAGGCGATCGAGGTGTGCCAGAAGGTGGATCCCGACCGGGTGCACGTGTTCGACATTGAGAACCACGCCGGCACCCCGGTGTACGTCCACGCCAAAGTGTGTGTGGTGGACGACGTGTGGGCGTGCGTGGGCAGCGACAACTTCAACCGGCGGTCGTGGACGCATGACAGTGAGCTGTCGTGTGCGGTGCTCGATGCCACCCGCGACGACCGGTCGCCGCGTGACCCCGCCGGAACCGGCGACGGCGCGCGAGTGTTCGCGCGGGATCTGCGGCTGCAACTGATGCGGGAGCACCTCGACCGCGCGGCCGACGGCAGCGAGGACGGCGGGTTGGTCGACCCTGACGACGTGGTGCGCGAGATGACTTCTGCCGCAGAGGATCTGGACGAATGGTATGCCGGCGGCTGCCGCGGTCCACGCCCGCCGGGGCGGCTGCGCCCGCACCGCACCGAGGAGCTCGGGCGCCTCACGCGGATGTGGGCGGTGCCGGTGTACCGCACGATGTACGACCCGGACGGGCGGTCGTATCGGGCGCGGCTGAAGGGCCGGTTCTGATCAGTGCCCGGCGTCGAACCACAGGGGCAGCGTCCGCGGTCCGCTGATGCCGGTCAGCGGTTTCCACGGTGAGCTGCCCGCCCGGCGGGGATGCGGCATGCGGGTGAGCAGCACGGTCAGCGCCTCGACCAGTTCGGTGCGCGCCAGATGTGACCCGAGGCAGTAGTGGATCCCGCCGCCGAAGGTGAGCATCGCCGCCGCGCCGTCGCGGGTGACGTCGAGCCGGTCGGGCTGGTCGAACACCGCCGGATCGCGGTTGGCGGCGGCGATGTTGACGATGATCGTCTCGCCCGCGCAGAGGTGCAGGCCGGGTAGGTCGACGTCGGCGCGGGCGGTGCGCATGGTGGTGAAGATGACCGGGCTGAACCGCATGAGTTCCTCGACCGCATGCGGGATCAGCGCGGGGTTGGCCGCCAAGGTCTCCCACTGGTCCGGGTGATCGCACAGCACGTCGATGGCCGCGGCGAGCTGATTGCGGGTGGTGTCGGTACCGGCCATCAGCAGGCCGCCCGCCAGCATCAGCAGTTCGTCGTGGGTCAGGTGGTCACCGTCCACCTCGGCGCGGATGAGGTCGGAGAACAGGTCGTCGGTCAGCGCATCGCGCCGGGCTCGCACCAGGGCGTCGTTGTAGGCGTCGAGCTCCATCCAGGCGCGGTCGATGGCGTCGGCGTCCTCGGCGATGTTCCAGTCGAACACCTTGAAGATGTCGTCGGCCCATGACGAGAACCGCGGCCAGTCGCGCGCCGGTGCGCCGAGCAACGCGCAGATCACCGGGATGGGGTAGGGGCGGGCGACGTCGGCGACGATGTCGACCGTACCCGATGCGCTGTGCGGATCGACCAGGTCGTTGATGACCTCCACGCAGGTATCCCGCAGGCGGGCAGAGGCTTTCGGGGTGAACGCCTTGCACACCAGGCGCCGCAGCCGGTGGTGGTCGGCGCCGTCGAGGCTCAGCAGGTTGGCCACCACCCGGTCCCACACCGGCCCCGAGGTGACCCCCTGCGCTGCGAGGACGAGGCCGCGAGGAGTGGCGAACCGGTCGTCGCGCAGCACCGTGCGGGCCAGCTCATAGGTCAGGATCTCCGGTCCGTGCGGCCCGTGCGCGACGGGCCCGCGCCGGCGCGCCTCGGCCAGCAGGCGGTGCGCGTCCTCCGGGTCGGGTGAGTTCTCGTAGTCGAGCGTGGGCACCGGGGCCTCGAGCACGGTCATGATCAAGTTCAGCGTGGGCCGCCGGTCCGTCGCATCGTCCGAACGGATGAGGTTCGGATGTGCATGGAGTTATCCCCAGCGGCGAGTTCATCCACAGGCCATCCGGTGTGGGTGCGGGGAAGTGAGGTTCGTGTCGGACCGGCTGAACAGAGTGGGGACATGTTCGAGGACCTCGATGATGCGGCGGTGGTCGCGGTGATCGAGGCTCAGGCGCGGGCGGAGGCGGTGGCGGGGGCGGCGCGGTTGGCGGCGATCGCGGAGTTGGCGGCTCGGCGCGGGGTCAACGATGACGAGGAGGCCCGCCGGAAGTGGGTGGTGGATCCGTGGGCGGCGACGGCTGCGGAGGTGGGAGCGGTGCTGGGGATCGGTCCGCGGGCGGCGTCGCGGGAGATGCGGATCGGTTTGGCGTTGCGTGAGCATCTGCCGGCGGTGGCGAGGTTGTATGCGGCGGGAGAGGTGTCGTCGCGGGTGGTGTCGATGGTCACCTGGCGGACCCGGTTGGTGGATGACGCGGCGGTGTGGGCGGGGATCGATGCCGCGGTGGCGGAGAAGGTGGCGGGGTGGGGGCGGTTGTCCGCGTCGCGGTTGGAGCGCGCTGTCGATGCGGTGATTGAGCGATTCGATCCGGTGGCGGTGGTTCGAGCGCAGATCG
The DNA here is from genome assembly GCF_004570325.1 of Mycobacterium sp. PS03-16. GTDB lineage: Bacteria > Actinomycetota > Actinomycetes > Mycobacteriales > Mycobacteriaceae > Mycobacterium. The sequence goes on from NZ_SPQO01000003.1 coordinate 140,725, forward strand.
CGGCGCGGGATCGGGATGTGGTGGTCGGGGCGTCGGGGGATGCGGCGGTGACGACCTCGGTGTGGGGGCGGTTGTTGGCCTCCGATGCGGAGTTGTTGCGGCGGCGGTTGGCGGTGATGGCGGGCGGGGTCTGTGACAGCGATCCGCGTACGGCCAAGCAGCGTCGGGCGGATGCGTTGGGGGCGTTGGCGGCAGGCTCGTGGGTGTTGGCGTGTCAGTGTGGGCTGACGGATTGTCCGGCTGCGAAGCGTGATGATGCTGCGGCGCAGAACGTGGTGGTGCACATCCTGGCCAACCATGCCGCCCTGGCCGCTGCGCAGGCCGACGCCGCCAAGGCGAAGGCTGCCCAGGCGAAGGAACGGTCTGCCACAGCGCCGCAGTCGAATTCGTCGCCTCCGGCGCCGGGGTCAGCGATCAGTGCGGGTGCCGCGTTGTCGGGGGATGGTCCGTACTCCGTTGCCGGGGCCATGTGTCCGGATGGGGTGGCGATGATGATCGGTGGTGGGGTGGTGCCCACGCCGCTGCTGGCCGCGCTGCTGGCGCGCGGCGCCAAGGTCGTGGAGATCACGCGTCCCGGCGAGGAGCCCGAACCCCAGTATCGGCCGTCGGCCAAGCTGGCGCGATTTGTGCGGATGCGGGATATGACCTGCCGCTTCCCCGGATGTGACCGCCCGGCGCAGTACGCCGATCTCGACCACACGATCGCCTACCCCGACGGGCCGACGCATCCGTCGAACCTCGACGCGAAGTGCCGCGAACACCACCTGCTCAAGACCTTCTGGACCGGTGAGAACGGCTGGAGCGTCGCGCAAGCACCCGACGGCACCGTCTCATGGACCACGCCGACCGGCCGCAAGATCACCACCAAACCCGGAAGCGCTCTGCACTTCCCTGAGTGCGACACCACCACCGCGGCGCTAGGGCCGCCCCCGGAACACGTCCGCACACCCGGTCCACAGCGCGCCCTGAAGATGCCCACCCGCCGGCGCACCCGCGCCGCGGCACGCACAAACCGCATCCGGGCCGAACGCGCCCGCAACCACGCCTACCTCACCCAACGTGAGCGGCCGCCGCCTACGGGCTGACGCGATACCGTCGTTCCGGCCGGCCGGCCCCGTACTGCAGCCGCAGTTCGAGCACACCGGTGCTCAGGTAGTGCTCGAGGTAGCGCCGCGCGCTGACCCGCGAGATGCCCACCTGCTCAGCGCATTCCGTCGCTGACACCTCACCGGCCGCCCGTACCGCGTCCAGAACCAGCCGCCCGGTCTCCACGCCGAGTCCCTTGGGCAGCGGCTCGTCGGCGCCCCCGCCCGCGCGGCCGAACAGCGAGTCGATCAGCGACTGGTCGGCCCCGCGCGCCGACTCCAGCGCAGAGGCGCGCGCCGCGAACGCCTCCAGCTTCGCGCGCAGCTGCGGGAACTCGAACGGCTTGATCAGATAGTCGGCCGCCCCGCCGTCGAGGGCGCCGCTGACCGTGTCGAGTTCGCGGGCGGCGGTGATCATGATGACGCCGACGCGGTCACCGTCCGAGCGCAGGCGCTGCAGCACGTCGAGGCCCGTCATATCCGGCAGATACACGTCGAGCAGGATCAGGTGCGGACGCAGATCGGCCGCGGCGCGCAGCGCGTCACCGCCGGTATGCGCCACGCCCACGGCGCGATACCCATCGACCCGGTCGACGAACCGGCGGTGGATGTCGGCCACCATGAAATCGTCGTCGACAATCAGCACGTCACGCATGCGCGGCCACCCGCGTCAACGGCAGCCGCACCGCGAACACCGCGCCGCCGTCGGGCCGGTCGGACACCGCCACCTCGCCGCCGTGCTGTGCGGTCACCAGCCGCACCAGCGCCAACCCGATGCCGCGACCACCCGGCTCATCCGGTTTCGACGTCACCCCCCGTGCGAAGATCGTCTCCCGAAGATGCTCGGGCACACCGGGTCCGGTGTCGGACACCGTGATCGACAAGCCGGCGGAGTCGTCGATGCGGACGGTGACGCGGGCCTGCCCCGAACCCACCGACACGTCGACCGCATTGTCGATCAGGTTGCCCAGCAACGTGATCACATCGGTCGCCAGCGCCGGCTCGAGCGCCGACAGGTGCGACTCCGGGTCGATCGTCAACCGCACACCGCTCTCGGCGGCCAGCGTGGTCTTGGCGATCAGCAGCGCCGCCACCGCAGGATCGGCGATCCGGCGCGTCACCGCGTCGCTGATCTCCGCGCGGCGCCGGGTCAGCTCGCCGATCAGCGCGCGCACCGCGTCGTACTCGCCGAGTTCCACCAGCCCGGAGATCGTGTGCAGCTGGTTGGCGAACTCGTGGGTCTGGGCCCGCAGGGTGTCGGTGACGCTCTTGTGCGACGACAACTGGGCCTGCAGTGCCGCCAACTCGGTGCTGTCGCGCATCGTCGTCACCGTACCGATGCGCCGGCCGCCGCTGGAGGCCGCGCGCCGGTTCATCGCCAGCACGCGGGTCCGCGTGGCGAGCACCACGTCGCGTTCGTCCTCACCGGAGAGCAGGAAGTCGGCGACCGCGTCGTCGAGGCCGAGCGACTCGACGCGCGAGCCCACCGCGGCCGCCGGCAGCCCGAGCAGGTCCTGGGCACTGTCGTTGAGCAGCGTGACCATCCCGTCGGTGTTCACCGCGACCACCCCTTCACGGATGCTGTGCAGCAACGCCTCCCGGTGATCGGCCAGCACCGCGATCTCGGCCACCTCCAACCCGCGGGTGTGCCGCTTGATGCGGCGCGACAGCAGCCACGAGGCCAGCATGCCCAGCGCCGCGCCCAGGCCCAGATACACCAGCAGCCGCTCACCGGCGCGGCTGAGCAGCTCCCACACCGACGGATACGGTTCGCTGACCGAGGCGATCGCCAGCACCTCGCCGCGCGTGGACAGCACCGGCACCTGCCCGGTCAGGCTGTGCACACCGTCGATGTCGTCGTCACCAAACCACGCCCGGCCCTCGTCGGCGCGCGTCACCGACAGGTCGGCGCGGGCGCCCACCCGCGACGGATCCGACGAGGCGACCACGCGCCCGTACGGGTCGAGGATCTCGGCGAGCCCGGCCCCCGACAGCGCCACCGCCCGGTCGACCTCCGGCGCGAGCACCCGCGCGGCGAACGGATCGGCCAACCGGTCCCGCACCACCGGGGTCGACGCCACGTTCTCGGCGACCGCGATCATCCGCTGCCCGCGGACGTCACGGAACTCGCGGGTCGACTGCGCCACCGACACCGCGCCGACGGCGAGCAGCACCACCGCAACCACCAGCATCTGGAACAGCAGGAACTGACCGGCCAGGCTGCGCCGGCTGAACAGCCGCAGCGACGGCGTCGGTGAACTCAACGACCACAACTTCCTTTGCGTCCGAATCAGTGACTCACGTCACGTCGCGGGTCCAGTATTGCTCCACACACACTCTCGCTGATTGGGGACGACAGTGAAACGAAGACTGGCCGGACTGCCGAAGGCACTGGCCGTCGCCATGATCGCCGCGCTGCTGCTGACCGCGTGCGGCGTCACCCGTGGCGAGGACGAGAACCAGGGTCTGCACCGGCTGCGCATGATGGTGCCCAACAGCCCGGGCGGCGGATACGACCTGACGGCGCGCACCGCGGTGAAGATCATGGAGGACACCGACATCACCGGGCGCATCGAGGTGTTCAACGTGATCGGCGCCGGCGGCACCGTCGCCATGGCCCGGCTGATGAACGAGCGTGGCAACAACGACCTGATGATGACGATGGGGCTCGGCGTGGTCGGCGCCACCTACACCAACGGCTCCAACATCAAGGCCTCCGACGCCACCGCGCTGGCCAAGCTGATCGAGGATCCGGGCGCGATCTTCGTCCCCGCCGACTCGCCGTTCCAGACCGTGCAGGACTTCATCACCGCCTGGAAGGCCGACCCGTCGCAGGTGACGATCGGCGGGGGCTCGTCGCCCGGCGGACCCGACCACCTGTTCCCGATGGAGACCGCCGAAGCCGTCGGGGTGGATCCGCGTCAGGTCAACTTCATCACCTACGACGGCGGCGGTGACCTGCTCACCGCGCTGCTGGGCAAGAAGATCACGGTCGGCACGTCGAGCCCGGGCGAGTTCATCGACCAGATCGAGGCCGGGCAGCTGCGGGTGCTCGCGGTGTCCAGCGAGGAGCGCGTGGAGGGCATCGACGCACCGACCCTCAAGGAGTCCGGCGTCGATCTGACCTTCGCCAACTGGCGCGGGGTGCTGGCCCCGCCCGGCATCTCCGAGGACGCCAAACAGAAGATGCTGCGCGCGCTGGAGGAACTGCACGCCAGCGAGCAGTGGAAGGAGGCGCTGGTGGAGAACGGCTGGACCGATGCGTTCGTCACCGGTGAGGCCTTCGAGCAGTTCCTCGTCGAACAGGACAACCGGGTCTCGTCGACCCTGACCGAATTGGGGCTGGTATGAGCGACGACATCTCGGTGACCGGCGAGACTTCGCCGGGCGAGAAGCGAATCGATAAGGCGCAGTATCTGGTCTGCGCGGTGCTGGTCGCCGTCGGCGCGTTCCTCATCGTCGATGCGGCCAGCCTGACCGAGGGATTCGCCAAGGTGGACCCGGTCGGTCCCAAGCTGTTCCCGATCGTCATCGGCGTGGTGCTGATCGCGCTGGCGGTCGTACTGGCCGTGGCGATCCCGCGCGGCTCGGTCGGTGAGGCCGACGCCGGCGAGGACGTCGACCCCGACGCCCCGAGTGACTGGCGCACGGTGGGGCTGCTGGTCGGCTTGTTCGTGGTGGTGATCCTGACCGTGATCCCGCTGGGCTGGGTGATCTCCGGTGCGCTGCTGTTCTCCGGAGCGGCGGCCATCCTGGGCAACCGGCACTGGGTCCGCAACATCGCGATCGGGCTGGTGCTCGCGCTCGTCAGCTTCTACGCGTTCTACTCCGGGCTCGGAATCCCGCTGCCCGCAGGCATTCTCGACGGGATCCTCTGACATGAACAATCTGGACTGGCTCCTTGCGGGTTTCGCGGAGGCCGCGACTCCGATGAACCTGCTGTACGCCGTCATCGGCGTGCTGCTCGGCACCGCGGTCGGTGTCCTGCCGGGCATCGGGCCGGCGATGACGGTCGCGCTGCTTCTCCCGGTGACCTACAACGTCAGCCCCAGCGCGGCGTTCATCATGTTCGCGGGCATCTTCTACGGCGGCATGTACGGCGGGTCGACGACGTCGATCCTGCTCAACACCCCGGGCGAATCGTCGTCGGTGATCACCGCCATCGAGGGCAACAAGATGGCCAAGGCCGGCCGCGCCGCCCAGGCACTGGCCACCGCGGCGATCGGCTCGTTCGTCGCGGGTGCGATCGGCACCGCGCTGTTGGCCGCGTTCGCCCCGCCGATCAGCCGCTTCGCGGTGACGCTCGGTGCCCCGTCGTATCTGGCGATCATGGTGTTCGCGCTCGTCGCCGTCACCGCGGTGCTGGGCGCCTCGAAACTGCGCGGTGCGATCTCGCTGTTCCTCGGCCTGGCGATCGGGGTGGTCGGCATCGACTTCCTCACCGGACAGCCCCGCGCGACGTTCGGCCTGCCGCAGCTGTCGGACGGCATCGACATCGTGGTGATCGCGGTGGCGATCTTCGCCGTCGGCGAAGCGCTCTGGGTGGCGGCGCATCTGCGGCGGCGGCCGGCCGACGTGATCCCCGTCGGGCGACCGTGGATGAGCCGCAGCGACTTCGGGCGGTCCTGGAAGCCGTGGCTGCGCGGCACCGCGTACGGTTTCCCGTTCGGGGCACTGCCGGCCGGCGGCGCGGAACTGCCGACGTTCCTGAGCTACATCACCGAGAAGCGGCTCTCCAAGCACAAGGAGGAGTTCGGTAAGGGCGCCATCGAAGGTGTCGCCGGTCCCGAGGCCGCCAACAATGCCTCGGCCGCAGGCACGCTGGTGCCGATGCTGTCGCTGGGCCTGCCCACCAACGCGACCGCCGCGGTGATGCTGACCGCGTTCGTGTCCTACGGGATCCAGCCCGGCCCCACGCTGTTCGAGAAGGAGCCGCTGCTGATCTGGACGCTGATCGCGAGCCTGTTCATCGGCAACCTGTTGCTGCTGCTGCTCAACCTGCCCCTGGCGCCGCTGTGGGCCCGGTTGCTGCGCACCCCGCGGCCGTACCTGTACGCCGGCATCCTGTTCTTCGCCACCCTCGGGGCGCTGGCCGTCAACATCCAGCCGCTCGACCTCGCGCTGCTGTTGATCTTCGGTCTGCTCGGGCTCATGATGCGCCGCTTCGGCCTTCCGGTGCTCCCGCTGATCATCGGCGTGATCCTCGGACCGCGCATCGAACGCCAACTGCGCCAGAGCCTGCAGCTCGGCGGCGGCGACTGGTCGAGTCTGTTCACCGAGCCGGTCGCGATCATCACCTACATCCTGATGGCGATCCTGCTGCTGATGCCGCTGGTGTTGCGGCTGATGCACCGCAGCGAGGAGACGCTCCTGATCGTCGAAGACGACCGTGACCAGCGTGAGAAGGCGGTGCACCAGTGATCGTCATCGGCTACAGCGCAGACCGGTTCGGCCGGGCCGCCCTCGAACACGGCATCACCGAGGCCAAACGCCGCGACACCAGCCTGCTGGTGGTCAACGCCACCTCGGGGGAGTCCTACGTGGATCCCCGCTTCGCCCGGGAGGACGAGGTGCACGACGTCGAGGCGCGCCTCGCCGAATGCGGGGTCCCCTACGAGCTCACCCAGCCGGTCGGGGTGGATGCCGCCGAGGAATTGCTGCGGGTGATGGACCGGCCCGACGCCGAACTGCTGGTGCTCGGGATCCGCTACCGCAACCCGGTCGGCAAGCTGCTCCTGGGCAGCGTGTCGCAGCGGCTGCTGCTCGAATGCCAGAAACCGGTCCTGGCGGTCAAGCCGACGGACTGACCGCCCCCGGTGTCACCAGGCGGCAAGGATTTTCGCACCGATCTGGTCGGCGATCCGAACGGCTGAATCGGCGGGATCGGCACTGCAGGTGTTGACGTCGACGATCACGTTGTTGCGCAGCGCCAGCGCCCGGCCGCACGCCCAGCCGGGCGCACTGGCGTCGCGCATGGTGGCGGTGACGCTCAACGTGTTGTCGGCGTTGGAGACCGGCCCGGGCGTCCACTGCGACCCACTCTGGGTGTGCGAATACTCGCGGCACGCCGGCCATTGCTGGGCGGAGGCGTCGAAGAACGCCTGCGCCTTCTCGGCGTACGGGAACAGCACCACCGCCTGCTTGAGGTAGTGGGTGAAGTCGTCACCGTTGTTGAGGCTGACGTCGCGTTCGGCCCGGAACCCGCTGTCGGCGTAGACCAGCGCCTCGCCGGCGCCATCGACGGCCAGGCATTCCCGCGGCTCCATGATCGCGCTGTTGTCGGCCATCTCGGTGCGCGATTCGGTGACGACCATCGCGGGCACGCCCATCGCGGCGGCCGCCTCCTCGGGGAGCAGCAGCAGACCGGACAGTTCCCGTTCCACCAGCGGACGGGGGATCAGCGTGCGGGTGGGCGTCGTGGTCTGGGCATTGCTCGTGGTGCCGCACCCGGCGATCAGCAGACAGATGCCCGCGAGGACAAGTGAATGGCGCATGCCTGAATGGTGCGGCGCGGAGGCGATCGAGGACACCGATCCGGCGGCGTGTCGAGGTCACGATGCGCCGGTTTTCTGATAACGGATCGGCCGCCGGCGGGTGGGGTGAAAACGTCACACGGGGACATCCCGGGGTGATCTCTGTGTAACATCGGCCCTGTTTCATATTGGTGAACGTTGTTCCCTGCTGTGAAATGGAGCGCCGATGGAGGCAACCATCCCGTCCCTCGAAGACCTCTGCCGCGACACGGACACCACGTTCGTGCTCGCGCTGTTCGTCGACCTGGTCGGCAAGCCCTGCGCAAAGCTGGTGCCGGCGTCGGCGATGCACGAACTCGCCACCGCAGGAGCCGGTTTCGCCGGCTACGCGGTGGGCGCGATGGGACAGACGCCGAAGGATCCCGACCTCGTCGCGATCCCCGACCCCGCCTCGTTCACCCCGATCCCGTTCGTCAAACCGGGCCTGGCTCTGGTGCACTGCGACCCGCACGTCAACGGCGAACCGTGGCCGTTCGCGCCGCGCAACATCCTCAAGAACCTGATCCAGCAGGCGGCCGACGCCGGCTTCGAGCCCTGGGTCGGCGCCGAGGTCGAGTACTTCCTGCTGACCCGCAACGCCGACGGCTCCCTGACCACCGCCGACGCCTCGGACACCGCCGCCCGACCCTGTTACGACGCGCGCGGGGTGACCCGGATGTACGACCACCTGACAGCCATCTCGACCGCGATGAACACGCTCGGCTGGTCGAACTACGCCAACGACCACGAGGACGGCAACGGCCAGTTCGAGCAGAACTTCCAGTTCGCCGACGCACTGACCACCGCCGACCGCGTCATCACGCTGCGCTACCTGCTGTCGATGATCGCCGCCGAACGCGGCATGGTCGCGACGTTCATGCCCAAACCGTTCGCCGACCGCACCGGCAGCGGCCTGCACCTGCACCTGTCGCTGACCAGCGGCGGCAATCCGGTGTTCCCCGCGGTCGACGAGGACGCCCGCGGCCTCGGGTTGTCGGCGACGGCGTACGGGTTCATCGCCGGCCTGCTCGACCACGCGTGCGCCCTGCAGGCGCTGATCGCGCCGACGGTCAATTCCTACAAACGCACCGGCGCCACCTCGACCACCTCCGGGGCATCCTGGGCGCCGCGAACCGCGACCTACGGCGGCAACGACCGCACGCACTACATCCGGGTCCCCGACGATCAGCGCATCGAGCTGCGGGGCGGCGACGGCTCGGCCAACCCCTACCTGGCCATCGCCGCCGCGCTGGGCGCCGGCATCGACGGCATCAAGCGCAGCGCCGACCCGGGGGAGATCGGCGCCATCGCCGACGGCCGCGCGACGCTGCCGCCGACGCTGCTGCACGCCGTCGACGACCTGGCCGCCGACGCCGTGGTCGCCGGCGTGCTGGACACCCTGGCCGACGGCCCGACCGTCTCGGAGTACTTCGCCGGCCTCAAGCGCGACGAGTTCTTCGCCTACCACGGCGCGGTGTCGCCGTGGGAGATCGACCAGTACCTGACGGCATTCTGACCGGCCCGACGCGCCGAACGAAGGAGAGACAACGTATGTGCGGGATAGTGGGGCTGCATCTGCGTAACCCCGACCTCAGACCGCGGCTGGGGCAGCTGCTCACCGAGATGCTCGGCGAAATGTCCGATCGCGGAGCAGATTCGGCGGGGGTGGCGGTCTACGGTGACCCCACCTGGTCGCCGCCCGGCCAGGGCTGTGTGTCGCTGCTCGGCGTGCACGACAGCGCCGAGGACATCGCCGCGGCCACCGAGGCCCGCGTGCACAGCCCGGTCACCGTCACCCCGATCGGCGCCACCTACCAGCTGTCCGCCGCCGTCGACACCGACCTGCTGCTGGCCGCCGCGCGCGAGGTCTGCCCCGACGCGCTGGTCGCCGGCTTCGGGCAGGACCTGACCGTGCTCAAGGGCGTCGGTCACCCGCGAGAGCTGACGCGGCAGTGGGGGCTGGCGTCGGCGGGCGGGTGGCAGGGTGTCGGGCACACCCGGATGGCCACCGAATCGGCGGTCACCCCGTCGGGTGCCCACCCGTACGCGGTCGGACCGGGCCAGTGCCTGGTGCACAACGGGTCCTTCGCCAACCACGCCACCATCCGGCGGGACCTCATCGCCGCCGGTGCCCAGTTCGACAGCGAGAACGACACCGAGGTGGGGGCGCGCTTCGTGGCTCACCAGCTGGCGTCCGGACGCGACGTCGAGACCGCGCTGAAGGAGCTGTGCGCGACCTTCGACGGCTTCTACACGCTGCTGGTCTCCAACCGCGACTCGTTCGCGGTGGTCCGCGACGCGATCGCGTGCAAACCGGCCGTCATCGCCGAAACCCCCGACTGGGTGGCGATGGCGAGTGAATACCGCGCGCTGGCCGGCCTGCCCGGCGTCGCGCAGGCCCAGATCTGGGAACCCGAACCCGAGGTGGTGTACGCATGGACCAGGTGATCCGACGTTTCGACCTCGCCGAAACCCCGCTGCGCGAGATCAATTCGGCGCTGCACCAGCCGGGACTGGCCGGGGAGTTCACGATCGCGAACCCGGCCGGCGCGCACAACGTCGCCGTCGGCCTCGACGCCCCGGTGAAGGTGACCGTCGACGGCCACGTCGGCTACTACGCGGCCGGGATGAACAAGCAGGCCGAGGTGACGATCGCCGGCAACGCCGGCACCGGAGTCGCCGAGAACATGATGAGCGGCAGCGTGTGGGTGACCGGGAACGCCTCGCAGTCCGCGGGCGCCACCGCGCACGGCGGCCTGCTGGTCATCGAGGGCAACGCCGCCGCCCGGTGCGGCATCTCGATGAAGGGCGTCGACATCGTCGTCGGCGGCAACGTCGGCCATATGAGCGCGTTCATGGCCCAGGCCGGCCGCCTGGTTATCCGCGGCAACGCCGGTGAGGCGCTGGGCGATTCGATCTACGAGGCCCGGATCTACGTCCGCGGCGAGGTCGACTCGCTGGGTGCGGACTGCGTGGCCAAGGAGATGCGCGACGAACACCACACCGAGCTGGCCCAGCTGCTCAAGGCCGCCGGCTTCGACGACGACGACACCGCCGCGTACACCCGCTACGGGTCGGCCCGTTCCCTGTACCACTTCCACGTCGACAATGCGAGTGCCTACTGACATGACCGAACCCACTTTCGACAGCGACACCCGCGCGCGGCGCGGGCTGCGCGAATCGGCCACCTTCGACCGCGCGACCATCGCCGGGATCCAGCGGGCCGCCGAGACCGGCATCTACGACATCCGCGGGTGGGGCGCCAAGCGCAAGCTGCCGCACTTCGACGACCTGCTGTTCCTGGGCGCCTCCATGTCCCGGTATCCGTTGGAGGGCTACCGCGAACGATGCGGCACCGACGTCGTGCTCGGCGGCCGGCACGCCAAACATCCGCTACACCTGGATATCTCGGTGACGATCGCCGGGATGAGCTTCGGCGCGCTGTCCGGGCAGGCCAAGGAGGCGCTGGGCCGCGGCGCCAGTGAGGTGGGCACGTCGACCACCACCGGCGACGGCGGGATGACCCCCGAGGAGCGCGGGCAGAGCAAGAGCCTGGTCTACCAGTACCTGCCGTCGCGGTATGGTATGAACCCCGACGACCTGCGCAAGGCCGATGCGATCGAGGTGGTGCTCGGGCAGGGCGCCAAACCGGGCGGTGGCGGAATGCTGCTCGGCCAGAAGATCTCTGAACGCGTCGCCGGGATGCGCACCCTGCCGCAGGGCATCGACCAGCGCAGCGCGTGCCGGCACCCCGACTGGACTGGACCCGACGACCTGGCCATCAAGATCAGCGAGCTGCGGGAGCTGACCGACTGGGAGAAGCCGATCTACGTCAAGGTCGGCGCCACCCGCACCTACTACGACGTCAAACTCGCGGTGCACGCCGGCGCGGACGTCGTCGTCGTGGACGGCATGCAGGGCGGCACGGCCGCCACCCAGGACGTCTTCATCGAGCACGTCGGTGTCCCGACGCTGGCGGCCATCCCGCAGGCGGTGCAGGCGCTGTCCGAGCTCGGGATGCACCGCACCGGGGTGCAGCTGATCGTCTCCGGCGGCATCCGCACCGGGGCCGACGTGGCCAAGGCGCTGGCGCTGGGCGCCGACGCGGTCGCGATCGGCACCGCGGCGCTGATCGCGCTGGGCGACAACGACCCGAAGTATGCCGCGGAGTACGAGAAGCTGGGCAGCGCCGCCGGGTTCTACGACGACTTCCAGGACGGCCGCGACCCGGCGGGCATCAGCACCCAGGACCCGGAACTGGCCGCGCGGCTGGACCCGATCGCGGCGGGCCGTCGCCTGGCCAACTACCTGCGCGTGCTCACCATGGAGGCCCAGACCATCGCCCGCGCGTGCGGCAAAGCCCATGTGCTGCACCTTGAACCGGAGGACCTCGTCGCGCTCACCATCGAATCGGCCGCCATGGCGCGGATCCCGCTGGCCGGCACCACCTGGATTCCCGGGCTGACCGGAGCCGGGCTGTGAGCGAGACCGCCGGCGTCGTGATCGTCGGGGGCGGACTGGAGGGCGCCGCGGCGGCGTGGGCGCTCGCCGAGCGCGGTCACACCGACGTCACGGTGCTGGAGGCCAACACCGTCGGCTCGGGCATGACCGGCAAATCCAGCGGGATCGTCCGGTGCCACTACGGCGTCAGCTCACTGGCCGCCATGGCGACCGTCGGTCTGGAGGTGTTCGAGAAGGCCGACGACATCTTCGGCACCGACATCGGCTTCCGCCAGACCGGCTACGTCGTCGGCGTCAGCGACGCGAACGCCGAGAACATGCGCAAATCGCTGGTCGCCCAACGCGCGGTCGGGGTCGAGACCGAGGAGATCGACCGCTCCGAGGTCGCGAAGATGTGGCCGTGGGCCGATCTGGAACCGTTCGGCGCGTTCGGCTGGGAGGCGCGCGGCGGTTACGGCGACGCCTACCAGACCGCACAGGCCTTCATCGTGTCGGCGCGGGCGGCCGGTGTCCGGCTGCGGCAGGGCTCCGAGGTTCGCGGCCTGCTCATCGACGGCGACCGGGTGCGCGGCGTGACGCTGGCCGACGGCAGTGAGATGCACGCCGACACCGTGGTGGTGGCCACCGGTGCATGGACGCGACCGTTCCTGCAGCCGTACGGCATCGACGTCCCGATCCAGGTGCACCGCGAACAGATCGTGATGGTGTCCCCGGGGATCGAGCTGGGCGACGTGCCGGTGTTCTCCGATCTGGTGTCGCTGCAGTACGTGCGGCCCGACGTGAACTCGGAGATCCTGTTCGGCAACTCCGACCTGGCCGATCTGGAGATCGCCGACCCGGACCGCTACCTCAACCGGGCCGACGAGGCGTTCATCGACCTGACCGTCGACAAGATCAGCACCCGCTTCCCGGGGTTCACCGACGCGTCGATCACCTCGAGTTACGCCGGCTGCTACGACGTCACCCCGGACTGGAACCCGGTGATCTCGCGCACCGGTGTCGACGGGCTCGTGGTCGCGGCGGGCTTCAGCGGCCACGGCTTCAAGATCGCGCCCGCGGTCGGCCGCCTGGTCGCCGACCTGGTGGTCGACGGATACAGCAACGACCCGCAGATCCCCGAATCCGACTTCCGGCTCACCCGCTTCGCCGAGGGCGACCTGCTCACGACCCGGTTTCCGTACGTGGGCGCGGGCGAGATGCGGTGAGCGGGTCGAACGCAACGGGCTAGGTGCTGATCCGGATGGTGCCGTCGACGTCGGCCACGCGGTATGAGCGCACCGACAGACCGCTGCCCGACACCTCGGCGCCGGTGCACAGGTCGTAGGCGTAGTTGTGCAGAGGGCACACCACCACGCGGTCGTCGGTCAGTCCGTCGGCCAGGGGGCCGCCGCGGTGCGGGCACACCGCGGCCAGTGCCCGCAGCGACCCGTCGCGCATCCGGTACACCGCCACCTGCTGATCGTCCACGGCGTACGTGCGGCCCTCGCCGACGGGGATCTCGTCGGTGCGGCCCACCTCGACGCTCACCGCACCGGCACCTGGGGGAGCGGCAGCAGCGGCAGCGCCGAGCGGAACTGTCCTTCCGTCACCGGATCCCGGCCGTCGCGCCAGGGGTCGCGGTAGGCGTCGACGGAGCGCTGCATCCGCGCGTCGAGGTCTGCGGCGATCCCGTCGTGGTCCTCGACCACGATCTCGCGGATCCGGTCGATCCCGAGGCGCGGTACGAACGCGTACGTGCGTTCCAGCCAGTTCGCGGTTTCGCGGTAGTACTGCAGGAACCGCCCGGTCAGCGTCATCACCTCCGCCGGCGAGTCGACGGTGGCCAGCAGGTCGCCCTTGCGGACGTGGGCTCCCGCCGCACCGCCGACGTAGATCTCCCAGCGGCCACCCTCGATCGCGACCACGCCGAGGTCCTTGCACAGCGCTTCGGCGCAGTTGCGCGGGCACCCGGTCACCGCGAGCTTCATCTTGGCCGGGCTGGACAATCCCTGGTAACGCTCCTCGATCGCGATGCCCAGCGCCGTCGAATCACCGACTCCGTAGCGGCAGAAGTCGGTGCCGACGCACGTCTTCACCGTGCGGAAGCTCTTGCCGTAGGCGTATCCCGACGGCATGTCCAGATCAGCCCATACCGCAGGCAGATCCTCCTTGCGCACCCCGAGCAGGTCGATGCGCTGGCCGCCGGTCAGCTTGATCATCGGGATCGCGTATCTGTCGGCGACGTCGGCGATCCGGCGCAGCTGCCAGGAACTGGTCACACCGCCCTTCATCTGTGGCACCACCGAGAACGTCCCGTCGCGCTGGATGTTCGCGTGCACCCGGTCGTTGATGAACCGGGCGTCGCGTTCGTCGACGAACTCGTCGGCCCACATGGTCTCCAGCAGTGACGCCAACGCCATCTTGGAGCCGGCGTCCACCCTGCCGTGCGGAGCCAGCGCGGCGAACACCGAGGACACCGAGTGCAATTCGAGCTCCCGGATGTGCCTCATCAACGTCGGTTTGTCGTACGGCACGCCCGGCACGTACCACGACGCGGACGGATCCACCGTCACCGCATCGCCGGCCGCCCACTCGACGATCTGGCCCACCAGCTCCTTGCACGAGCCGCAGCCCTTGCCCGCCCTGGTCTTGGCCATCACGCCCGCCACCGAAGTGTCACCGTCGCGTACGCACCCCACGAGCGCACCCTTGCTGACACCGTTACAGTTGCACACCTGCGCGTCGTCGGCGAGTTCGGCGACGCCGACCTCGACGTCGGGGGTGCCGATGTCGAACATCAGCGACACCCGCTCGTCGGGCAGCGGTAGGCCGCTGTCGAACGCCTGGGTCAGGAACGACACCTTGCTGACGTCGCCGAGCAGCGTCGCGCCGACCAGCTTGTTGTCGCGGATCACGATCGTCTTGTACACGCCGTGCCGTGGCTCGGAGTACTGCACGAACTCGTCGTCGGGCAGCTCGGGCGTCTTGATGCCCATCGAGGCGACGTCGACCCCGGCCACCTTCAGCTTCGTCGCGGTGCGCGACCCGTGGTAGGCGGCCGCGGGATCGGCGCCCGTCAGATGGGCGGCCAGCACGCCGGCCTGTTCCCACAGCGGTGCCACCAGCCCGTAGACCTGACCGCGATGCTGGGCGCATTCGCCGACGACGTAGATGTGGTCGTCGTCCACCGAGCGCATGTGGTCGTCGACGACGATCGCGCGTTCGACGGTCAGCCCGGCACGTTGGGCGAGGCCGACATTCGGCCGGATCCCCGCCGCGATCACCAGCATGTCGCAGGCGATCTCGCTGCCGTCGGCGAAGACGATGCCGCACAGCGCGCCCGCCTCGTCGGTGCGGACCTCGGTGGTGCGTCTGGCCATGTGCACGGTGATGCCGAGACGCTCCACCGAGCGCCGCAGAATCGCCCCCGCGGCGTCGTCGAGCTGGGCGTTCATCAGCACCGGCCCGGCGTGCACCACGTCGACGGCCAGGCCGCGGTTCTGCAGTCCACGCGCGGCTTCCAGGCCGAGCAGTCCGCCGCCGATCACCACCGCCTTGGTGCGGTGTTCGGCCTCGTAAATCATGCCCAGGCAGTCGTCCAGCGTCCGGAATCCGAACACCCCGTCGGTGAGCGTCTTGTCATCGGCCCACAGCCCCGTCATCGGCGGGAAGAAGGACCGGCTACCGGTGGCCAGGATGAGGTCGTCGTAACGAAGCACCGTGCCGTCGTCGGCGTGCACGAGATGGGCGAACCGGTCGATCTTGACCACCCGCACCCCGGCCCGCAGATCGATGCCGTGGTCGGCGTACCAGTCGACGGGGTTCAGGTAGATCTCGGAGGTATCGTCGCTGCCTGCCAGCACATTCGACAGCAGGATGCGGTTGTAGTTGCCGTACGGTTCGTCGCCGAACACCGTGATCTCGAACAGAGCGCCACCACCGCGGGACAGGACCTCCTCGATGGCGCGGACGCCGGCCATGCCGTTGCCGACCACCACCAGCCGTCGGGCCATCAGATCTCCACCAGACCGAGATCGACCACCACGGTGCCCGCACAGCCGACGGGGGCGGCGACGAACAACTCGAGCACCGTGTCGCCGAGGAGGTCCTCGACCACCCGCAGTGCCACATGGGTGGCCCCCTTGGCGGCGATCGGGAAGTACCGCATCGGCGTACCGTCGCGGTACAGCACCACGGTGATCATCTCGTCACTGGAGTTGCCGCCGCGGAAGTACACGGGCTGGGTCACCGAACCGGCGGGGACCACGTACCGCAGTGACGCGTCGACCGACATCGGTTTGTCCAGGCCGTTGCCCTCGAACTCGAAGGGACCCTGCAGGAATCGGGGAACGCTTCCATCGCTCACCCTTGGCGACGGTAGGCAGCCGATGTTGCCGGGCCGTTTCCGCCGCGCTTCGTCTCGGGGTCGCGGCGGCTCACGGCGCGGCTCCGGGTGCGGTGAGCAACCGTTTTCGTGCCGATAACGCTCACGGAAACACCCCGGAACACCACCCGCACACCATGGGCGCATGGCGGTGACCAGGACGGCGTGCTCCTACTGCGGGGTGGGCTGCGGTATCGAGGTGCACACCCGCGAGGACGGTGGGCGACCGGTGATCGCGCGGGTGGCCGGCGACCGGTTGCACCCCACCAATGCCGGGCGGCTGTGCACCAAGGGCGCCACGCACGCCGAGCTGATGGCGGCCGACGAGGGCAGGCTGACGTCGGCGCTGCTGCGCCCGGCGCGAGGCGAGGAGCCGGTTCTCCTCCCGGTCGACGATGCGATCGCCGAGGCCGGCCGCCGGCTACGCGCGACCGTCGACGAACACGGCCCCGACGCCGTCGCGCTGTACGTCTCCGGTCAGATGTCGCTCGAAAGTCAGTACCTGGCCACCAAACTCGCCAAGGGCTTCCTGCGCACCAAGTGGATGGAATCCAACTCGCGACTGTGCATGGCCAGCGCGGCCACCGGCTACAAACAGTCCCTCGGCGCCGACGGACCGCCCGGCTCCTACACCGACATCGACGCCGCGAACCTGTTCCTGGTGATCGGCTCCAACATGGCCGACTGCCATCCGATCCTGTTCCTGCGCATGGCCGATCGGCTCAAGGCGGGAGGCGAACTCATCGTCGTCGACCCGCGGCGCACCGCCACCGCCGACCGCGCCGACCTGTTCCTGCAGATCCGGCCGGGCACCGACGTCGCGCTGCTCAACGGCCTGTTGCACCTGCTGGTCGACAGCGGCGACATCGACGAGGACTTCATCGCCGCACACACCGAGGGCTGGGCCGCCATGCCGGAATTCCTCACCGGCTATCCGCCGGCCCGGGTGGCCGAGCTCACCGGTATCGCCGAGGCCGACCTGCGGCGGGCGGCCGGGATGATCGCCGACGCCGGCGACTGGATGACGCTGTGGGCGGTCGGGATGAACCAGAGCACCCACGGCACCTGGAACACCAACGCCATCTGCAACCTGCACCTGGCCACCGGCGCGATCTGCCGGCCCGGCGCCGGGCCGCTGTCGCTGACCGGTCAGCCCAATGCGATGGGCGGGCGCGAGATGGGCTACATGGGACCGGGCCTGCCGGGGCAGCGCTCGGTGTTCTCGGCGGCCGACCGGGACTTCGTCGAACAGGCGTGGGGTCTGGCGCCCGGCACCATTCGCACCGACGTCGGCCCGGGTGCGGTCGACATGTTCGAGCGGATGGCCGCCGGGGAGATCAAGGCCTGCTGGATCATCTGCACCAACCCGGTCGCGACCATGCCCAACCGCAAGACCACGATCGCCGGGCTGGAAGCCGCTGACCTGGTGCTGTGCCAGGACACCTACCGCGACACCGCCACCACCCGCTACGCCGACGTGGTGCTGCCCGCCACGCTGTGGGCCGAAGCCGACGCGGTGATGGTGAACTCCGACCGCACCCTCACGCTGCTGCAGCAATCCGTACCGCCGGCCGGCCAGGCCAGGCCGGACTGGCAGCTGATCTGCCAGATCGCCGAGCAGCTCGGCTACGGCGAGCATTTCACGTACCGCGACAGTGCCGAGATCTTCGACGAGATCCGCACGTTCAGTAACCCGAACACCGGCTTCGACCTGCGCGGTGCCAGCTACGAGCGGCTGCGACAGACCCCGCTGCAGTGGCCGGTGCCGCCGTCCGGCCAGCCCGGCGGCGGCACCGAACGCCACCCGATCCGCTATCTCAACGACGGCGTCAGCCAGCACGACTTCGTCGACGCCGCCGGCCATCGGCCCCGCCTGGCGTTCCCGACACCGTCCCGTCGTGCGGTCTTTCACCCGCGGCCGCACATGGACGCCGCCGAACTGCCCGACGACGACTACCCGATCATCCTCAACACCGGCCGCCTGCAACACCAGTGGCACACCATGACCAAGACCGGCCGCGTCGACAAACTCACCAAGCTGAACCCGGGCCCCCTGGTGGAGATCCACCCGGTCGACGCCGTCGCGTTGGGTGTCACAGACGGGGACACCGTCGAACTCGCGTCCCGGCGCGGCCGCGCGGCGCTGCCGGCCGTGGTGACCGACCGGGTGCGCCCGGGAAACTGCTTCGTGCCGTTCCATTGGAACGACGAACACGGCGAGTACCTGACCGTCAACGCGTTGACCAACGATGCGGTGGACCGGGATTCGCTGCAGCCGGAGTTCAAGGTGTGCGCGGTGCGGCTGCGGCCGATCAAGCCGCTCGGCGCGCCGGCGACCCACCCGTTGTCCTCGGCACTCGGCCTCGAAGGGACCCGGACCCCGACGCTCACCGACGATGAGAAGCTCTATCTGGCAGCATTTCTCAATTCTGTGGGTGAGAGGCCGGCTGGAGTGCCGATGCTGCCGCCGCACGCCCCCGTGCGGCCCGCGGTGCGGCTGTGGATCGACGGTGCGCTGGCGGGGCGGTATTCGCGGGCCGAGGCCGCCCCGGCCGGGTCGCGTGCGACTGCGACCGGACCCCTGGTCCTGTGGGCGTCGCAGACCGGCAACGCCGAGGAAGTGGCCGGGCGGGTCGCCGAGAAGCTCGGTGGCGCAACGCTGGCCAACATGGACGACACCGCGCTGCCCGACCTCTCGGCCGCGCGCGACGTACTGGTGGTCACCAGCACCTTCGGCGACGGCGGACCTCCCGACAACGGCACCGACTTCTGGCGACGGCTCGAGGACGCCGATGCTCCCGCCCTCGACGGCGTGCGCTACGCGGTGCTCGGCCTCGGCGACCGGTCCTACGACCGGTTCTGCGGCCACGCCCGCTCACTCGACGACCGGCTGGCCGCGCTCGGCGCGACGCGGCTGCGTGAACGCATCGAATGCGAGGCCCACGAGGCGGATCCGCAGGACCGCTGGGCCGACGACGTCGTCGCGCTGCTCGACGGCGCCGGGGAGTCCGCGCCGGTGCACGGCGGCGTCACCACCCTTGCGCGGCCGGGGACGGTGGCCGAACCCTTCACCCGCGCGCGACCGGTCCCGGCGCCGCTGGTGCGCAACACGGTGCTGTCGGCGCCGACCTCGGAGAAGGAGGTGCGCCAATTCGGCTTCGACATCTCCGGACACGACGTCACGTACGCCGTCGGCGATGCGCTGGGCGTGTTCGCCCGTAACGATCCGCGGGTGGTGGACGCCTGGCTGGACGCCACCGGGCTGCGCGGTGAGCACGCCGTCGAGGTCGACGGCGAGCAGCGCTCCCTGCGCGATGCGCTGTCGACCAGCTACGACATTCGGCGCATCACCCCCAACCTGCTCGACTTCGTCGCCGAACACAGTCGGGACGCGCGGCACCTGCGGACCCGCACCGACAAATTGGAGAAGTGGCTGAGCCTCCGCGATGGTCTCGACATCGTGCGCGAATTCGCCGTCCACGCCGATCCGCTGCAGTGGCAGGAGGTGCTGGTACGGCTGACCCCGCGCAGCTACTCGATCTCGTCGAGCCCGCTGGTCAGCCCGCACGAGGTGCAGCTCACCACCGCGGTGGTGCGCTACCGCGGCGCCGACGGCGGCAGCCGCGGGGGAGTGTGCTCGACCTTCCTCGCCGACCGGGCCGCCAACGCGCCGGTACCGGTGTTCCTGCAGCGCTCACCGCACTTCCGCCCGCCCCAGCAGCCGGACACCCCGATGATCATGGTCGGCCCCGGCACCGGGATCGCGCCGTTCCGCGGTTTCCTGCAGGAACGCCGCGCGCTCGGGCACACCGGCCGCAACTGGCTGTTCTTCGGCGACCGCCACCGCAGCGAGCACTTCTACTACCGGGAGGACCTCGAGGACATGGTCGATGACGGGTTTCTCACCCGGCTGGATCTGGCCTTCTCGCGCGATCAGCGCCAACGCGTCTACGTGCAGCACAAGCTGGTCGACTACGGCGCCGAGGTGTGGCGGTGGCTCGACGACGGCGCCCACATCTACGTGTGCGGGGACGCCGCGCGGATGGCCCGCGACGTCGACGACGCGCTGACCACGGTCATCAGCACCCACGGCGGGATGTCCGACGACGCGGCGCGCGACTACAAGCGCGCCCTGGTGGCGGACAAGCGGTACGTGCGCGACGTCTACTGACGGGCGGTCGGGAGCGAGACGTAGGCATTGAGCGTTAGGTAAGCCTCAGCTAATCTGCGCGGGGCCGCTCTCGGCCATATTCGCTCGTCACTTCAGGAGAACCCGTGCAAGCAGCTCTTCGCGCCGACTCGAACCGCTTTTGGTCTGCGCCTTCCCTCCCCGCCTCGCGCGACAAGCGGCTCGTCGCGGCCGGTGTCGCCGTCGCCGGCGCGTTCGCTCTGACCCTGCATCCCGCGACGCCGACGCTTCAGGAGGTGTCGCAGCAGGCCGTCCACCTGCGGGCGCTGGAGAACCCGCTCACCGTGTGGCAGCAGACCCTCGCGGTTACGTTCGAGAACCTCGGCGCACGCGGCGGTGCCATCGCGACCGAGGGCTTCCCCGCCCTGCTGGAGGGGCTGTCGAGCCCGGTGCTGCAGGCCGAGCTCACCGACGCGTTCGGCGCGCTGCTCACCGACCCGGCGCCCGTGCTGACGGCGTTGTTCGACCGACTGCCCGGCTGGGGTGAAGCCGTGGTGGGCGGGATCGGGGATTCCGCCACGGCGATCCCGGAGTACCTCGGTGGGTTCCCCGAGGTGCTGGCGACCGTGGTCGAGAACCTCGCCGCGGGTGAGTTCTTCCAGGCCTACTACGAATTCAACCTCTGGTCGATCTACGGTCTCGCGGCGGTCCGCCCGCTGCTGGCCCCGTTCGCGATCCCGGGGGAGTTCGCCCGCGACGTGCTGGGCGCCGAGGCCATCGGTGCCGTGTTCGACAATCTGCTGACCGGCCGGGCCGCCGGTGGCTACGTCAACTCGCTGATCTCCCCGCAGGTCGCCGCGATCTTCCAGTTCACCGAGATCCTCGACTCCGTCCGGGCCTCGCTGGCCGACGGCGACTACGCCACGGCGGCCACCGACATCCTCAACATCCCGGCGAAGGTGACCGACGCCTTCTTCAACGGCATCGTCCCGCGGGAGTTCCCCGACGACTTCGTGGCGGGCGTGCTCACCGAGGGCGGCCCGATCGACCGGTTCTTCGTCGACATCCCCGAGCGCATCGCGGCGATCCTCGCGCCGGCTCCCGAGGTCGAGGAGTCGGTTGACGTCACCCTGGCGCGGGTGGCGTCCACCGACGTCACGCCGGCCGGCGAGCTGGTGACCGTCAACCTGGAGGACCCGGTGACCGAGGCGGACACCATTGCGGCCGAACACATTTCGGTGGACCGTGACGCGGCGCGTGCCGACGGGGCCGAGCCGGCCGGTGACCCTGCCACCACCGATCCCGAGAAGGAGCCGGCGACCGGCGCCGTGACCGAAGAGACCGACGAGACGGACGAGACCGACGAGTCGACCGAGACGGACGAGTCGACCGAGACCGCCGAGGCGACCGAAACCGAGCCGTCCGAAGAGGGCACCGACACCGACACCGATCAGACCGGCGGCGCGGACGACAGCGCGTCCGACAAGGGCGACTCCGGAGCCACCGAGTAACCCGAAGCTGCGATGACGACGGCCCCCTCGGCGAGGGGGCCGTTCGTCGTGGGTGCGGTCCGAGGATGTGAATCGTGGGCGGAAAACGGCGCGTGATCCCGCCAAAGCTCCACACTCGCGGGTCGATCCTCATTCACCTTGTGTCCGAGGGGGGACTTGAACCCCCACGCCCGTTAATAGGGCACTAGCACCTCAAGCTAGCGCGTCTGCCATTCCGCCACTCGGACCTGACCCACGTCGCCGTGGGCAGCTAAGGCTATCGGATCAGGTAGCCCGAACCCAAACCCAGTGCCCCTGGTACGAATGGACACTGTGAGCGCACCCGCCAATCCCGTGGACGAGGTGGTCGATCTCGTCAGCACCCTCATCCGGTTCGACACCTCCAACACCGGGGACCCCGCCACCACCAAGGGGGAGGGGGAGTGCGCCCGCTGGGTCGCCGCTCAGCTCGAAGAGGTCGGCTACACCTGCGAATACGTCGAGGCCGGCGCGCCCAACCGGGGCAACGTGTTCGCCCGGCTGGCCGGGGCCGACCCGAACCGCGGCACGCTGATGATCCACGGCCACCTCGACGTGGTCCCGGCCGAACCTGCCGACTGGAGCGTGCACCCGTTCTCCGGGGCCGTGCACGACGGCTACGTGTGGGGCCGCGGTGCGGTCGACATGAAGGACATGTGCGGGATGATGATCGCCGTCGCCCGGCACTTCAAACGGGCCGGCATCGTCCCGCCGCGCGACCTGCTGTTCGCGTTCGTCTCCGACGAGGAGCACGGCGGCACCTACGGCGCCAACTGGCTGGTGGACAACCGGCCCGACCTGTTCGAGGGCGTCACCGAGGCGATCGGCGAGGTCGGCGGGTTCTCGCTGACGGTGCCGCGCCGCGACGGCGGGGAACGCCGGCTGTACCTGATCGAGACCGCGGAGAAGGGCCTGTCCTGGATGCGGCTCACCGCCCGCGGCCGCGCCGGCCACGGGTCGATGGTGCACGACGACAACGCGGTCACCGCCGTCGCCGAAGCCGTCGCCAAACTGGGCCGCCATCGGTTCCCGCTGGTGCTGTCCGACACCGTCGAACAGTTCCTCACCGCGGTCGCCGAGGAAACCGGGTACACGTTCGACGTGAACTCGCCGGACATCGAGGGCACGATCGCCAAGTTGGGCGGTATCGCCCGCATCGTCGGCGCCACGCTGCGCGACACCGCCAACCCGACGATGCTCAAGGCCGGCTACAAGGCCAACGTGATCCCGCAGACCGCCGAGGCGATGGTGGACTGCCGGGTGCTGCCCGGCCGCAAGGCGGCATTCGAACGCGAGGTCGACGCGCTGATCGGTCCCGACGTGATCCGCAGTTGGGAACGCGACCTGCCGTCGTATGAGACCACCTTCGACGGCGACCTCGTCGACCAGATGAACGCCTCGCTGCTGGCGGTCGACCCGGACGCGCGCACGGTGCCCTACATGCTCTCCGGCGGCACCGACGCGAAGTCCTTCCAGCGGTTGGGGATTCGCTGCTTCGGGTTCATCCCGCTGCGGCTGCCGCCCGACCTGGACTTCGCCGCTCTGTTCCACGGTATCGACGAGCGCGTGCCCGTCGACGCCCTCGAGTTCGGCGCGCAGGTCCTGCAACACTTCCTCGAGAACTGCTGACCCACCGATTCACCGACGCGAAAGGACACCATGGCTTTTCCGTACAACCCCTATGAGTTCCTGCCCCAGCTGCCGACGTTCGACCTGACCTCCGAGACGGTCACCGACGGGCAGCCGATTCCCGACGACATGGTCAGCGGCCTCATGGGCGCCGGTGGCTCCGATGTCTCACCGCAGTTGTCGTGGTCGGGCTTCCCCGAAGAGACCCGCAGCTTCGCGGTCACCGTCTACGACCCGGACGCCCCCACCGGCTCGGGCTTCTGGCACTGGGCGGTGTTCAACCTCCCGGCCACGGTCACCGACCTGCCCGCCGGCGTCGGAGACGGCAGCAGCAAGGGGTTCCCGGGTGACGCGGTGACGCTGCGCAACGACGCGGGCATGGCGCGCTTCGTCGGCGCCGCACCCCCGCCCGGGCACGGCCCGCACCGCTACATCATCGCCGTGCACGCCGTCGACGTGGAGAAGCTGGAGATCCCCGAGGACGCCACCCCGGCGTACCTCGGCTTCAACCTGTTCAGCCACGCGATCGCGCGCGCCATCATCCACGGCACGCACGAGCAGAGCTAGCGGACGGCCGACCCGACCGCCTCGGTGAGGGAGTCGAACCCGCCGTCGTGCAGGCGGCGGGCCAGGCCGTCGTGGATCTCGCTGGCCCACAGGCCGCCGCCGTAGACGAAGCCGGTGTACCCCTGCAGCAGTGAGGCGCCCGCGGTGATGCGCTGCCAGGCGTCGTCGGCGGTCTCGATCCCGCCGACGCTGATCAACACCAGGCGGTCGCCGACCCGGCGGTACAGCCGGCGCAGCACCCCCAGGGACCGCGCCGCCACCGGCGCACCGGAGATGCCGCCGGGGCCCAGGTCGGCCACCCCCGGGGTGGCCAACCCGTCGCGGGAGATCGTCGTGTTGGTCGCCACGATCCCGGCCAGGCCCAGCTCGACCGCGAGATCGGCGACCGCGTCGATGTCGGGGTCGGACAGGTCCGGCGCGATCTTGACCAGCACCGGCGTCGACGTCTGCGCCCGCACCGCGGACAGGATGGGCCGCAGTGACTCGACAGCCTGCAGATCCCGCAGGCCCGGGGTGTTCGGCGAGCTGACGTTGACCACCACGAACGCGGCCAGCGGCCCGAGCAACCGGGCACTGGCGGCGTAGTCGTCGACGGCCCGCTCGGCCGGGGTGGTCTTGGTCTTGCCGATGTTCACGCCGATCGGCGCGTCGCCGGCCGCGTGCCGGGTCAGCCGCTGCGCCAGCGCGGCGGCGCCGTGGTTGTTGAAACCCATGCGGTTGAGCAGCGCCCGGTCGGCGGGCAGCCGGAACAGCCGCGGCTGCGGATTGCCCGGCTGCGGCTGGGCGGTCACGGTGCCGATCTCGGCGTAGCCGAAGCCCAGCGCCGGCCACACGTCCAGCCCGCGGCCGT
Source organism: Mycobacterium sp. PS03-16 (assembly GCF_004570325.1). Classification (GTDB taxonomy): domain Bacteria; phylum Actinomycetota; class Actinomycetes; order Mycobacteriales; family Mycobacteriaceae; genus Mycobacterium. The sequence continues at coordinate 165,850 of NZ_SPQO01000003.1, forward strand.
CCTTGTCGAAACCGGCGGCCAGCCCCAGCGGACCCGGGAAGCGCACCCCGAACACGGTGCTGGCGAGCACGGGGTCCTGGGGCCCCAGCCGGCGGGCCAGGGCGTGGCGCAGCGGTGGCGGCGCGGCGGCCGCCCGCAGCGCGGCGAACACCCACGTGTGGATGCGCTCGGGGTCGACCAGGAACAGCACCCGCCGCAGCGCGCGGTACCCGCTCACTGGCCGGGTTGCTCCATCGCCCTTGTGGTCTTGCGGCGGCGCAACAGCACCCGCCGGCTGCCGTCGGTGTAGGCGCGCACCCGCGTCAGCTCCCAGCCGCGGTACTCCGCCTCGATGGACAGCCGGATGGAGGCGCTGATGCGGGTGACGTCGGGCGGCAGCCGCAACGGCACCCACTCCCATTCGTCGGAGTCCTCCGACACCACCTTGTCCCAGGCCGCGGGCATGCGCCCGCGCATCGCCGTCATCGCCGCACCGCCGCGTCCGGGATCGCCTGCACACCCGCTCCTGAACCTGACACCACATACAGCGTGCCAGACGCATCGTCGTAGGCCAGGACATTCGGTTGCTGCACGGTTCGGTGGCGCACCTTCTCGACGGGGATACCGGTGGCGAGATCGTAGCCAATCACGGTGTTCGACGCCGTCTGCGAAACCCAGGCCAGCCGCTCGGAGCCGGCCAGCCCGTACGGCGCGTCGGGCACCGGATAGCGCTGCCGCATGATCAACGGGTCGACGCCGAACACCAGCAGTTCGTCGCCGCGGGTGTCGGCGACGAGCACGCGCCCGGCCGGGTCGACCGTCATCGTGGTGGCGCCCTCACCCGCCCGCAGCGCCTGGCCCGCGCCGGACCCGTCGGCGTCGACGGTCGTCACCGAGGTCTGCCCGCGGTCCAGCACGACCGTGGTGTCACCGCGCGAGACCAGGGCGTCGACCCGGGCGAAAAGGGGTAGCCGCGCGCCCACCCCGGTCTCGGAGTCCAGGGTCAGCACGGCGCCGTCGGCGGTGCCGAGCACCAGCCGGCCGTCGTCGTGCCGGGTGATCGCGGAGAAGTCGGTGTCGCGCTGTCCCTCGACCTCGACGAATTCGACCCGCTCGGCGGTCACGCCGGCGCGGAAGTAGCCGCCGCGCGTCGACAGGTACAGCGTGCCGTCACCGTCGGTGGCCATCCCGGTGGCCGGTGCCGGGGTCAGCAGGGTGCGCGGCCGCTCGGCCGGCGCGAACACCGTCACCGCCGATTGGCCCTGCGGGCCCGGGCCGAGCACCACGAGTGCGCCGCCGGCCGGGTCGACCAGCGCCGTCTGGGCGCCGGCGGCCAATGGTCGGACCGTGCCGGGCGGCGCGCCGGTCACCGGCGGGGACGCCGCCGCCTGCGCGGGTTCGATGGTGGCCGGGGGCGGGTCGACCGGATTCTGCGAGCAGCCGGCCACGGCGGCGATCGCCAGCGCTGCGACGGTGGTCACAAGGCGCCTACGCCAGGGGTTTGCATGCAACTGCAACGGGTAGCTCTCGCTTCGTGCGTTCGTTTGTCGACACCGGTCGCGGGTCGAAGGGTCAGTCTAGGCAGGAATTGGACCGACCAATTCCGCCCGTCCGCCGGACAGGTGTCCATAAGAGAAGCTATGGTGCGACTATGACGCTGGCCACAGACCGGGACAGCACCGAATTCGTCATCGAGGACATCTCCACCGGCGTCCACGCCAGCGGCTTCGGCCAGGTGGGCGACGGACGCAGCTTCTCGTTCCACATCGAGCGCCAGCAGCTGGTCGTCGAGATCTACCGGCCGCGGCTGACCCGCCCGGTGCCCGACGCCGACGACGTGGTGGCCGCGACCACCCGCAAGCTCACCGACATCGACCTCAGCGACGAGCGCAGCCTCGCCGCCGCCGTGCGCGATGCGGTCGCCGCCGCGCAACCGGTGCCGCGCCCCGGACGCTGACTTCCACCCTCACGGTACGGTCGTCGGCGTGATCGACGCGCCGGCCATGTCGTGGTTGCAGGTCATCGTCCTGGCCATCGTGCAGGGCCTCACCGAATTCCTGCCCGTCTCCTCGTCCGGCCACCTGGCCATCGTGTCGCGGGTCTTCTTCGACGATGACGCCGGCGCCTCCTTCACCGCGGTCACCCAGCTGGGCACCGAAGCCGCCGTGCTGCTGTACTTCGCCCGCGACATCGGCCGCATCGTGCGGGCCTGGTTCGGCGGCCTGCGCGACCCGCAGCGCCGCGACGCCGACTACCGCCTCGGCTGGTACGTGATCATCGGCACCATCCCGATCAGCGTCGTCGGCCTGTTGCTCAAAGACGAGATCCGCACCGCCGCGCGCAACCTGTGGGCGATCGCGATCGCGCTGATCGTGTTCTCCGCGGTGATCGCCGCCGCCGAATACCTCGGCAGGCAGACCCGCCACGTCGAGCAGCTCACGTGGCGCGACAGCGTCATCGTCGGATTCGCCCAGTGCCTGGCGCTGCTGCCCGGGGTGTCGCGATCGGGCGCGACCATCAGCGCCGGGCTGTTCCTCGGCCTGGACCGCGAGCTCGCCGCCCGGTTCGGGTTTCTGCTCGCGATCCCCGCGGTGTTCGCCTCCGGTCTGTTCTCCCTGCCCGACGCGTTCGCCCCGGTCGGGGAGGGCATGAGCGCCACCGGGCCGCAACTGCTGCTGGCGACCGTGATCGCCTTCGTGGTGGGGTACGCGGCGGTGGCGTGGTTCCTGCGCTTCCTGGTCCGCCACAGCATGTACTGGTTCGTCGGCTACCGCGTGGTGTTGGGTGTGGTGGTGTTGATTCTGCTGTCCGCCGGGGTGGTGGCCGCCCAGTGACCGTGATCCTGCTGCGCCATGGCCGCTCGACGTCGAACACCGCGCACACCCTCGCCGGCCGCAGCGAGGGCGTCGACCTCGACGAGCGCGGCGCCGAACAGGCCGACGGCATCGTCGGCCGCATCGGAGACCTGCCGGTGCGCGCGATCGTCCACTCGCCGCTGCTGCGCTGCCGCCGCACGATCGCGCCGTTGGCCGCCGCGCTGAACCTCGAACCCGTCGCCGACGAGCGGCTCGTGGAGGTCGACTACGGCAGCTGGACCGGGCGCAAACTCGGCGAACTGGTCAAAGAGCCACTGTGGGCGGTTGTGCAGCAGCAGCCCAGCGCGGCGGTGTTCCCCGACGGGGAGGGGCTGGCCGCCGTGCAGGCGCGTGCGGTGGCTGCGGTCCGCGACCACGACCGGCGGCTGGGCACCAAATACGGCGGTGACGCGCTGTGGATCGCATGCACGCACGGTGACGTGATCAAGGCGGTGCTGGCCGACGCGCTGGGCACGCACCTCGACAGCTTCCAGCGCATCACCGCCGACCCGGCCTCGATGAGCGTGATCAGGTACACGCCGATGCGGCCGTTCGTGCTGCACATCAACCACACCGGCGCCGCACTGACCACCGGGCTGGTCCCGCCACCACCACCGGCCGACGGCGCGCGCGACGACAACGGCGAGGTGCCCGCACAGGACGCGGTGGTCGGCGGGTCAACCGGCTGACCCACCACCCGGTATTTTGGAAGGTGCCATGCCCCGCGCCATTCACGTCTTCCGCACGCCCGACCGCTTCGTGGCCGGGACCGTCGGGCAACCCGGCAACCGCACGTTCTACCTGCAGGCCGTCCACGACAAGCGCGTGATCTCGGTGGTGCTGGAGAAGCAGCAGGTGGCCGTGCTCGCCGAACGCATCGCGGCGTTGCTGACCGAGATCAACCGCCGGTTCGGCACCCCGATCCCGCCCGACACCGGCGAGGTGGACGACCTCAGCCCCCTGGTGACGCCGGTCGACGCGGAATTCCGGGTCGGCACCATGGGCCTGGGTTGGGACTCCGAGGCGCAGACGATCGTGGTGGAGCTGCTTGCGGTGTCGGACACCGAATTCGACGCGTCGGTGGTGCTCGACGACGCCGAGGACGGGCCGGACGCGGTGCGGGTGTTCCTGACACCCGAATCGGCGCAACAATTCGCGGCGAGGTCCAACCGGGTGATCTCGGCGGGCCGCCCGCCCTGCCCGCTGTGCGACGAACCGCTGGACCCGGGGGGCCACATCTGCGTGCGCACCAACGGCTATCGGCGCGGGGCGCTCGCCGGGACCGACGATGACGCCGACCTCTGAGGGCGGGGCACACGACGGCGCGGAGCAGGGCACGGTGATGCGGTGCGGGGAACTGACCGTCATCGGCCGGATCCGCTCCGCGAGCAATGCGACGTTCCTGTGCGAGGCCCACCTCGGCGAGGCGATGGTCCACTGCGTGTACAAGCCGGTGGCCGGGGAGGCCCCGCTGTGGGATTTCCCCGACGGCACGCTGGCCGGCCGTGAGGTCGGCGCCTACCTGGTGTCGGCGGCGCTGGGTTGGGACATCGTGCCCGAGACCGTCATTCGCGACGGCCCGGCGGGGTCGGGGATGGTGCAGCGGTGGATCGACCAACCCGGCGACGAACTCGACGACGACGATCCCGGCGCCGGCCCCGATCTGGTGGACCTGCTGCCCGCGGGCCGTATCCCGCCCGGGTACCTGCCGATCCTGCAGGCCTACGACTACGCCGGCGACGAGGTCACGCTGGTGCACGCCGACGACGTGCGGTTGCGCCGGATGGCGGTGTTCGACGTCCTGATCAACAACGCCGACCGCAAAGGCGGTCACATCCTGGCCGGGACGGACGGCCGGGTCTACGGCGTCGACCACGGGGTGAGCCTGCACGCCGAGGACAAGCTGCGCACCGTGCTGTGGGGCTGGGCGGGCAAACCGGTCGACGACGACACCCTCGAGGAGGTCGCCCGCCTCGGTGATGCGGTGCGCGGCGACCTGGGGGACCGGTTGCGGCCGCACATCACCAACCGTGAGATCGCCGCGCTGCGCGCGAGAATCGTTGCGCTGCTGAAGAATCCGGTGATGCCGACCCCGGACCGCCACCGGCCGATCCCGTGGCCGGCGTTCTGATGCCCTCCGACGCCCAACTGGCCGCCGAGGTGGCCGCGGAGGCCGGTGAGCTGCTGCTCGCGATCCGCGAGGAGCTCGACCACCTCCACCCGTACGACCTCGGCGACGCCGGCGACAAACGCGCCAACGTCCTGATCCTCGACCGGCTACGCGAACACCGGCCCGACGACGCGGTGCTCAGCGAGGAGGCCGTCGACGACCCGGCGCGTGTCGACGCCGACCGGGTGTGGATCGTCGACCCCGTCGACGGCACCCGCGAGTATTCGCTGCCGCCGCGGCCGGATTGGGCCGTGCACATCGCGCTGTGGCAGCGCAGCGGCGGCCCGGACGGGGTGGGCGGACTGACCGACGCCGCCGTGGCGCTGCCCGCCCGCGGTGAGGTCTACCGCACCGATACCGTGACGCCGCCGCCGCCGCGCGCCGGCGGTCCCATCCGCATCACCGCCAGCGCCACCCGCCCGCCGGCGGTGCTCTGGTGGATCCGCGACCACCTCGACGTCGAGCTGGTGCGCATCGGCTCCGCCGGCGCCAAGGCGATGGCCGTGGTGCGCGGTGACGTCGACGCCTATCTGCACGCCGGCGGCCAGTGGGAGTGGGATTCGGCGGCCCCCGCCGCGGTGGTCCGGGCCGCCGGCCTGCACGCGTCGCGGCTCGGCGGTTCCCCGCTGATCTACAACCGCCCCGACCCCTACCTGCCCGACTTGCTGATGTGCCGTCCCGAAGTGGTGGACGTGCTGCTCGCGGCGATCCACTCGGCCTCCTGAGCGACGTCGTGCCAGCTCCACCCCCTAGAGTCGACGGTATGCAGTCGTGGTCCGCGCCGAACATTCCGGCGCTGCCGGGTCGGGGGCCGCAATTGCGCCTCTACGACAGCGCCGACCGCCAGGTGCGGCCCGTGTCGGCGGGTCAGACGGCCACCATGTACGTCTGCGGCATCACTCCCTACGACGCCACCCACCTCGGGCACGCCGCCACCTACCTGGCGTTCGACCTGGTGCACCGGGTGTGGCTGGACGCCGGTCACGACGTCCACTACGTGCAGAACATCACCGACGTCGACGACCCGCTGTTCGAGCGGGCCGACCGTGACGGCGTCGACTGGCGTGAACTCGGCACCCGCGAGACCGACCTGTTCCGTGCGGACATGGCCGCGTTGCGGGTGCTGCCGCCGCGCGACTACGTGGCCGCGACCGACGCCATCGGCGAGGTCATCGAATTGGTCGAAAAGATGCTCGCCTCCGGTGCCGCCTACGTCGTCGATGACGCCGAATACCCGGACGTGTACTACCGCGCCGATGCGACCGTGCAGTTCGGCTACGAGTCGAACTACGACCACGACACGATGCTGCGGCTGTTCGCCGAACGCGGCGGTGACCCCGACCGCGCCGGCAAGGCCGACCGCCTCGATGCGCTGCTGTGGCGCGCGCACCGGCCCGGGGAGCCGAGCTGGCCGTCCCCGTTCGGTCCGGGCCGCCCGGGCTGGCACGTCGAATGCGCCGCGATCGCGCTCAGCCGCATCGGCACCGGCCTGGACATCCAGGGCGGCGGCAGCGACCTGATCTTCCCCCACCACGAGTTCTCCGCCGCCCACGCCGAATCCGCCACCGGGGAGCGCCGTTTCGCGCGCCACTACGTGCACGCCGGGATGATCGGCTGGGACGGTCACAAGATGAGCAAGAGCCGGGGCAACCTGGTGCTGGTCTCCCGCCTGCGCGCCGACGGGGTGGATCCCGCGGCGATCCGGCTGGGGCTGCTGGCGGGTCACTACCGCGCCGACCGGGCGTGGAGCGATGCGGTGCTGGCCGAGGCCGTCACCCGGCTCGACACCTGGCGCCAGGCCACCGCGTTGCCTGCCGGACCCGATGCGGCCGACGTCGTGGCCCGCGTGCGCACCTACCTCGCCGACGATCTGGACACGCCGAAAGCGCTTGCAGCGCTGGACGCCTGGTGCGCCGAGGCGCTCGAGTACGGCGGCGGTGACCCGGATGCGCCGCACACCGTGGCGGCCGCGGTCGACGCGCTGCTCGGTGTCGCGCTGTAACACTCCCCGTCGAGGCCGGCGTGCGCTACGTTGCCAATCCATGGGGTCTGTGAACGGCAAGGTCGTGTTCATCACCGGCGGTGCCCGGGGGATCGGCGCGGAACTGGCCCGCCGGCTGCACGGCAGGGGTGCGCGCCTGGTGCTCACCGACCTCGACGAGCAGCCGTTGGCCGACCTCGCCGCCGAACTGGGCGAGCAACGCGTGCTGACCGCGGTGGCCGATGTGTGCGACCTCGCCGGGATGCAGGCCGTCGCCGACGAGGCGGTGACGCGGTTCGGCGGCGTCGACATCGTGGTCGCCAACGCGGGCATCGCCAGCTACGGCTCGGTGCTGGTGGTCGACCCGGACGCGTTCCGCCGGGTGCTCGACGTCAACGTGGTGGGCGCCTTCAACACCGTGCGGGCCACCCTGCCGTCGCTGATCGACCGCAAGGGCTACGTGCTGGTGGTGTCGTCGCTCGCGGCGTTCGCCGCCGCGCCCGGTATGGCGCCCTACGACGCGTCGAAGGCCGGCGTCGAGCACTTCGCCAACGCGCTGCGCCTCGAAGTCGCCCACCACGGCGTCGCCGTCGGCGTCGCGCACATGTCGTGGATCGACACCCTCTTGGTTCAGGACACCAAGGCCGATCTGCCCAGTTTCCACGCGATGCTCGACGCGCTGCCCGGGCCGCTGAGCCGCACCACGTCGGTGCAGGAGTGCGGCGCGGCGTTCGTCAGGGGAATCGAGGCCCGGCGCGACCGGATCTACTGTCCGCGCTGGGTGGGGCTGATCCGCTGGTTCAAACCGCTGCTGGCCACCCGCGTCGGCAGCGCATCGGTGCTCAAGGTGGCGCCGAAGATCCTTCCGCAGATGGACGCCGAGGTGGTCGCGCTCAAACGCTCACTGGGCACCCGCACGGGCGGACTGAAGAAACAGTGACGCTCAGCCCCTGAAGCCGGGCCCGCGGCGCCGCAGATACCGTTCGAACTCCGCGGCCAGCGCGTCGCCGTCGATCTTGCCGAGCACCTCGGTCATGTCGACCTCGGCGTCGCCGCGCTGCTCGAGCGACGCGACGTACTCCGCGATCTCGTCGTCCTCGGAGGTCATCTCGGTGACCGCCTCTTCCCACTCCTCGGCCTGCGCGGGCAGGTCGGCCAGCGGCACCTCGATGTCGAGGACGTCCTCGACGCGGCGCAGCAACGCGACGGTGGCCTTCGGGTTGGGCGGCTGCGACACGTAGTGCGGCACCGCCGCCCAGAACGTCACCGCGGGGATCCCGGCCTGCACGCAGGCGTCCTGGAACACCCCGGCGATTCCGGTCGGCCCCTCGTAGCGCGTCTCCTCGAGGCCGAAGAACTTCGCGGCCTCGGAGGAGTAGGCGGCCCCGGACACCGGTACCGGCCGGGTGTGCGGGGTGTCGGCCAGCAGCGCGCCGAGGATGACGACGGTCTGCACGTTCAGCTTCTCGGCGATGGTCAGCAGTTCGGCGCAGAACGTGCGCCAGCGCATGTTGGGCTCCACGCCGTGCATCAACACGACGTCCCGGTCGACACCGGGCGGGCGGCAGTGCGAGATCCGCATCGACGGCCACACCAGTTCCCGGGTGACGCCGTCGACCATTCGGATCACCGGCCGATTGACCTGGTAGTCGTAGTACGACTCGTCGTCGATCTCGACGATCGTCTCGGCCTCCCAGATGGCGTCGAGGTGTTCCAGGGCGTCACTGGCCGCGTCACCGGCGTCGTTCCAGCCCTCGAAGGCCGCGACGACGATGGCGTTGTGCAAGTCGGGCAGGTCGGGTCCCTTCGGTGCACGAAGATCCGATGGGGTCACTACGCCAGCGTAAGGCCTGCCACGGATACGTGAGCCGCATCGACCCGCCGGGGCAGTGTGCGGCCACCCACTACCCTGATCTGTGACCGCTGCTGATCTTCGCGCCCGGCGGGCCGGGTCCAGTGCGGTGAGGATATGGGCGTCCAGACGTCGATCCGATGACGACGTAGACTCTCACCGTCGAGAGGCGTTGCAACGGCTGTCTCGGGGAGCCTGGCTTCCCCTGGACATCCGCCACGCTCGGCGAAGTCAAGGACGCCTTCCGTTACGGAAGGAGTGTTGGTGACCGCCATCGGATCGAACACCGAGACGAGCTTCGAGCCCAACATCCGTCCCGACTGCACCGACGAGCTGACCGCCGCGCTGCGTGCGCGGATCATGGTGATCGACGGCGCGATGGGCACGGCGATCCAGCGCGACCGGCCCGACGAGGCGGGCTACCGCGGCGACCGGTTCACCGAGTGGCCGACGGCCCTGCAGGGCAACAACGACCTGCTCAACCTGACGCAGCCGCAGATCATCGAGGCGATCCACCGCGAATACCTCGAGGCGGGCGCCGACATCCTCGAGACCAACACGTTCAACGCGAACGCGATCTCGCTGTCCGACTACGACATGGCCGACCTGGCCTACGAGTTGAACTATGCCGGCGCCGCCCTGGCCCGCAAGGCCGCCGACGAGTACAGCACCCCCGACAAACCCCGCTATGTCGCCGGCGCCATCGGGCCGACGACGCGGACCGCGTCGATCTCGCCGGACGTCAACGATCCCGGCGCCCGCAACGTCTCCTACGACCAGCTGGTCGCCGCCTACCTCGAGGCCGCGAACGGACTGGTCGACGGTGGCGCCGACCTCATCATCATCGAGACGATCTTCGACTCGCTGAACGCGAAGGCGGCGGTCTTCGCCGTCGAGACCTTGTTCGAGGAGCGCGGCCGCCGCTGGCCGGTGATCCTCTCGGGCACCATCACCGATGCCTCAGGGCGGACGCTGTCCGGTCAGGTCACCGAGGCGTTCTGGAACGCCATCCGGCATGCGAAGCCGCTGGCGGTCGGCCTGAACTGCGCGCTGGGCGCCCCGGAGATGCGGCCCTACATCGCCGAGATGGCGCGGATCGCCGACACCTTCGTGTCCTGCTATCCGAACGCCGGGCTGCCCAACGCCTTCGGCGAGTACGACGAGTCCCCGGAGCGTCAGGCCTCCTACATCGCCGACTTCGCCGAGGCCGGGCTGGTCAACCTGGTCGGCGGGTGCTGCGGGACGGCGCCGCCGCACATCGCCGAGATCGCCAAGGTGGTCGACGGCAAGCCGCCGCGTCAGCTGCCGGAGATCCCGGTGGCCACCCGCCTGTCGGGCCTGGAGCCGCTCAACATCACCTCCGATTCCCTGTTCGTCAACATCGGTGAGCGCACCAACATCACCGGCTCCGCGCGGTTCCGCAACCTCATCAAGGCCGAGGACTACGACACCGCGCTGTCGGTCGCCCTTCAGCAGGTCGAGGTCGGTGCACAGGTCATCGACATCAACATGGACGAGGGCATGATCGACGGTGTCGCCGCGATGGACCGGTTCACCAAGCTGATCGCGGCCGAACCGGACATCAGCCGCGTGCCGGTGATGATCGACTCATCGAAGTGGGACGTCATCGAGGCGGGCCTGAAGAACGTGCAGGGCAAGCCGATCGTCAACTCGATCTCCCTGAAGGAGGGCGAGGACAAGTTCGTCCGCGAGGCCCGGCTGTGCCGCAAGTACGGCGCCGCCGTGGTCGTGATGGCCTTCGACGAGCAGGGGCAGGCCGACAACCTCGAGCGCCGCAAGGAGATCTGCGGGCGCGCCTACCGGATCCTGACCGAACAGGTCGGCTTCCCGGCCGAGGACATCATCTTCGACCCGAACTGCTTCGCGCTGGCCACGGGCATCGAGGAGCACGCGACCTACGGCATCGACTTCATCGAGGCCTGCGCGTGGATCAAGGAGAACCTGCCCGGGGTGCACATCTCCGGTGGCATCTCGAATGTGTCGTTCTCGTTCCGCGGCAACAACCCCGTCCGCGAGGCCATCCACTCGGTGTTCCTGTTCCACGCCATCAAGGCCGGCCTCGACATGGGCATCGTCAACGCCGGCGCGCTGGTGCCCTACGACTCGATCGACCCAGAACTGCGGGATCGCATCGAGGACGTCGTGCTCAACCGTCGCGCGGACGCGGCCGAACGGCTGCTGGAGATCGCGGAACGGTTCAACAAGTCCGACAAGAGCGAAGACCCGGGCGCGGCGGAGTGGCGATCCTTGCCGGTGCGCGAGCGGATCACCCACGCCCTGGTCAAGGGCATCGACGCCCACGTCGACGACGACACCGAGGAACTGCGGGCCGAGATCGCCGCCGCCGGTGGCCGCCCGATCGAGGTGATCGAGGGCCCGCTGATGGACGGCATGAACGTCGTCGGCGACCTGTTCGGCTCCGGCAAGATGTTCCTGCCCCAGGTCGTGAAGTCGGCGCGGGTGATGAAGAAGGCCGTGGCGTACCTGCTGCCGTTCATCGAGGCGGAAAACGAAGCGTCGCAGACCAAGAGCAAGGACACCAACGGCACCATCGTGATGGCGACCGTGAAGGGCGATGTCCACGACATCGGCAAGAACATCGTCGGGGTCGTCCTGCAGTGCAACAACTACGAGGTGATCGACCTCGGGGTGATGGTGCCCGCCGCCAAGATCCTCGACGCGGCCAAGGAACACGACGCCGACATCATCGGACTGTCCGGTCTGATCACCCCGTCGCTGGACGAGATGGTCAACTTCGCGGCCGAAATGGAGCGCGAAGGACTCGAGATCCCGCTGCTGATCGGCGGCGCGACCACCTCGCGCGCGCACACGGCGGTAAAGGTGGCCCCGCGCCGCAGCGGTCCGGTGGTGTGGGTCAAGGACGCGTCCCGGTCGGTGCCGGTCGCCGCGGCGCTGCTCGACGACAAGCAGCGGCCGGCCCTGCTGGAGGCCACCGAGAAGGACTACGCGTCACTGCGGGAACGGCACGCGCAGAAGAACGAGCGGCCGATGGTGCCGCTCGAGAAGGCTCGCGCCAACCGGACTCCGGTCGACTGGGACGGCTACACCCCACCGGTGCCCGTTATAGGGACGCGAGTACGGGACTTCCAGGACTATGACCTCTCGGAGCTGCGCGAGTACATCGACTGGCAGCCGTTCTTCAACGCCTGGGAGATGAAGGGCCGCTTCCCCGACATCCTCAACAACCCGGCCTCGGGCGAGACCGCCCGCAAGTTGTACGAAGACGCCCAGGAGATGCTCGACACCCTGATCAAGGAGCAGTGGCTGACGGCCAACGGGGTGATCGGGTTCTTCTGTGCCAACGCGGTCGGTGACGACATCGAGGTCTATACCGACGACAGCCGCGCGGAGGTGCTGACCACGCTGCACAACCTGCGCCAGCAGGGCGAGCACCGCGACGGCATCCCGAACCGCAGCCTCGGCGACTTCGTCGCCCCGAAAGACACGGGTCTGGCCGACTACGTCGGCGCGTTTGCGGTCACCGCGGGTCTGGGCAGCGCTGCCAAGATCGCCGAGTTCAAGGCCGCCAACGACGACTACAGCGCGATCCTGCTGGAGTCGCTCGCCGACCGGCTGGCCGAGGCGTTCGCCGAACGGATGCACCAGCGGGTCCGCACGGAGTTCTGGGGATACCAGCCCGACGAGCATCTGGACAACGAGGCGCTGATCGGTGAGAAGTACGTGGGCATCCGGCCGGCGCCGGGCTACCCGGCCTGCCCGGAGCACACCGAGAAGACGACGCTGTTCGACCTGCTGGACGTGACGAAGCGCACCGGCATCGAGCTGACCGAGTCGATGGCGATGTGGCCGGGCGCCGCGGTCAGCGGCTGGTACTTCTCGCATCCGCAGTCGCAGTACTTCGTGGTGGGCCGGCTGGCCCAGGACCAGGTGGCCGACTACGCCAAGCGCAAGGGCTGGACCCTGGCCGAAGCCGAGCGCTGGCTCGCCCCCAACCTCGGATACAACCCCGAGGACTGAGCCCTAGCGGAAGACGTCGGCGTTGCGCTGCGCCCACTGGGCGACCGTCATCGCCGGCGTCCCGGTCAGGTCCTCGACGAGCTGATTGGCGTGCTGCGGTTCGTCGACCGCCGACGCCATCAGGTCGAGGTACCAGCCGACCTCGTCACCCATCTGCGGGCCCAGCGCCGCCTCGGCCTCGGCGCGGCTGCACTGCTCGAACCGCACGTCAGCTCCGATGCCGACGCCGATCTGCTCGGCGATCTGCGCCCGGGTCAGCGCCACCGGACCGGTCAGCTCGTACATCCGCCCCAGATGGTCCGGATCCGGGTCGGCGAGCAGCGCGGCCGCCACGCGCGCGATGTCGTCCATCGAGATCGGCGCCTCCACCGCAGACGGATACGGTTCGCGCACGGTGCCGGTCGCGCGGATCTGCGGGGCCCACATCGAGAAGTTCTCCAGGAACTCCCCGGGGCCCAACTGGGTGTGGGGCAGCCCCGAGGCGGCGACGCCGTCGGCCTGCGGCTGCCAGTGCGCGCCGCCCGACAGCGCCACCACATAGGACACCCCGGCCCGCGACGCGAGGTCGAGCGTGGCCTCGAGCGTGGCCGGTAACGGCGCCAGGTAAATCCGCTCGACGCCCTCCAACGCCGCGGGCAGCGAATCCCGGTCACCGAGGTAGCCGGTGACCGGCTGGACCGCCGGCGGCAGTTGCGCCCGCTCGGGATTCTTCGTCAATGCGCGGATGTCTTTCACGCCGAGATCGAGCAGCGCGTCGACCACTCGACGTCCGATGTTGCCTGTGGCGCCGGTCACCAGAATCGTCATGCCGGGCAGGGTAGCGGGCGGCGGTGACACGTCAGTCAGTCCAGCGATGTGACCGTCACGGGTCAGCCGTGACACAATCGCGGGTGTGAAAGCGGTGCTGTGGGACATGGACGGCACGCTCGTCGACTCCGAAAAGCTGTGGGACGTCTCACTTGCCGCGCTGTACGACCGGATGGGCGGACAGATCACCCAGGAGCTGCGCACGGCGCTGGTGGGCAGCTCGGCCGAGAACACCATCAGGACCATCTACGCCGATCTCGGCCTCGAGCCCGACCCGGTGGCGATGGCCGAGTCCAACCGCTGGCTGCACTCCTACACCGGTGAGTTGTTCGCCACCCGCGGCCTGCCGTGGCTCCCGGGTGCCCGCGAAATGCTTGAAGCCCTTGCCGCAGAGGGCGTTGCGATGGCCCTGGTAACCAACACCCAGCGAGACATCACCGAGCAGGCGCTGGAAAGCATTGGCCGCGAATACTTCTCGGTGACCGTCTGCGGTGATGAGGTGCCGCGCGGCAAACCCGCGCCGGACCCCTACCAGCGCGCCGCGCACCTGCTCGGCGTCGAGCCGCGGTGGTGCCTGGCCGTCGAGGACTCCGTCACCGGGTCCATGGCGGCCGAGGCCGCCGGCTGCCCGGTGCTGGTGGTGCCCAACGACGTCGCCGTTCCCGCCACCCCGCGCCGCAGGCACGTGGCCACCCTGGCCGGCATCGGCGTCGGCGATCTGCGCGACATCCACGCCGAGATCACCGCCACCGACGCCTGAGGTCCCGCCGGTTTTGCCGGATAGAGATCCGGGAACCCGCCCTCTCGCACTCCCCGAGTGCTTGAATGTGATCCTGATCACGCAACGGTGCGGAAAGGACCTCCCATGGCTGGTCACGGCGGCGCCCCCGTAGGCGACGACCTCCCCGTCGGCGACGAGGATTTCTCGTCCGGCAAGACTGCGGTCCGGATCGCCTCCGTGGCCGCGCTCGGCGGCCTGCTGTTCGGTTACGACAGCGCGGTCATCAACGGTGCGGTGGACTCCATCCAGGAGGACTTCGGAATCGGCAATGCCGAACTGGGCTTCGCGGTGGCCTCGGCACTGCTGGGCGCCGCCGCAGGCGCGATGACCGCCGGGCGCATCGCCGACCGGATCGGCCGCATCGCGGTCATGAAGATCGCCGCGGTGCTGTTCTTGATCAGCGCCTTCGGCACCGGCTTCGCCCACGAGGTGTGGGCGGTGGTGCTGTTCCGGATCGTCGGCGGCATCGGCGTGGGTGTGGCCTCGGTGATCGCCCCCGCCTACATCGCCGAGACCTCGCCGCCCGGCATCCGCGGCCGGCTCGGCTCGCTGCAACAGCTGGCGATCGTCTCCGGCATCTTCGCCTCGTTCGCGGTCAACTGGCTGCTGCAGTGGGCCGCCGGGGGCGCCAACGAGCCGCTGTGGCTCGGGCTGGATGCGTGGCGCTGGATGTTCCTGGCGATGGCGCTGCCCGCGGTGCTCTACGGCGTGCTGGCGTTCACCATCCCCGAGTCACCGCGGTACCTGGTCGCCAGCCACCGGATCCCGGAAGCCCGCCGCGTGCTCAGCATGCTGCTCGGCGGGAAGAACCTCGAGATCACGATCACCCGGATCCGCGACACCCTCGAACGCGAGGACAAGCCGTCCTGGCGGGACCTGCGCAAACCGACCGGCGGGCTCTACGGGATCGTCTGGGTCGGCCTGGGACTGTCGATCTTCCAGCAGTTCGTCGGCATCAACGTGATCTTCTACTACTCCAACGTGCTCTGGCAGGCAGTGGGATTCAGTGCCGACGAGTCGGCGATCTACACCGTGATCACCTCGGTGATCAACGTGCTCACCACGCTGATCGCGATCGCGCTGATCGACAAGATCGGCCGCAAACCGCTGCTGCTCATCGGTTCGTCCGGAATGGCCGTCACGCTCATCACGATGGCGATCATCTTCGCCAACGCGACAGTGGGGCCCGACGGCACCCCGAGCCTCCCCGGCGCCTCCGGGGTGATCGCGCTGATCGCGGCCAACCTGTTCGTCGTCGCGTTCGGCATGTCCTGGGGTCCTGTGGTGTGGGTGCTGCTCGGCGAGATGTTCCCCAACCGCATCCGGGCCGCCGCACTGGGCCTGGCTGCGGCCGGGCAGTGGGCGGCGAACTGGCTGATCACCGTCACGTTCCCCGGCCTGCGCGACCACCTGGGCCTCGCCTACGGGTTCTACGGCCTGTGCGCGATCCTGTCGGGACTGTTCGTGTGGCGCTGGGTGATGGAGACCAAGGGCGTGTCCCTGGAGGACATGCACGCCGACATCCTGCACGCCGACCAGCCCGCCGCCGCCAAGGAGGGCTGAGCCCGCCGCCCGCGGCGGGCCGGGCAGGCGCGGCGTGGGAGAATCGCAGCCCGTGAAGACCTTCGACGCGCTGTTCGACGAGTTGACCGAGCGGGCGCGCACCCGGCCGGAGGGCAGCGGGACCGTGGCGGCCCTCGACGCCGGTGTGCACGGGCTGGGCAAGAAGATCCTCGAGGAGGCCGGGGAGGTGTGGCTGGCCGCCGAACACGAGAGCGACGACGCACTCGCCGAGGAGGTCAGCCAGCTCCTGTACTGGACGCAGGTGCTGATGATCTCCCGCGGCCTCACGCTCGACGACGTCTACCGGAAGCTGTGAGCGGCATGCTGCGGGTCGCGGTACCCAACAAGGGGGCGCTGAGCGAGTCGGCGGCGGAGATTCTCTCCGAGGCCGGCTACCGGCGCCGCACCGACGCCAAGGACCTCACCGTCGTCGACCCGGTCAACAATGTCGAGTTCTTCTTCCTGCGCCCCAAGGACATCGCGATCTACGTCGGCTCGGGGCAGCTGGACCTCGGCATCACCGGACGCGACCTCGCCACGGAATCCGGGGCGCCCGTGCGGGAACGGCTCGCGCTGGGCTTCGGGTCCTCGACGTTCCGCTACGCCGCACCCGCCGGGCGCGAGTGGGCGCCCGCCGATCTCGCGGGTAAGCGGATCGCCACCGCCTACCCGAACCTGGTCCGGAAAGATCTCGCCGACAAGGGAATCGTGGCCACCGTCATCCGGCTCGACGGCGCGGTGGAGATCTCGGTGGCGCTCGGCGTCGCCGACGCCATCGCCGACGTCGTGGGGTCGGGCCGCACCCTGCGCCAGCACAATCTGGTGGCGTTCGGCGAATCGCTGTGCGACTCCGAGGCCGTGCTCATCGAGCAGGACGGTGCGGGGGCGGACAACGGCGCGGCCCGCGACCAGCTGGCCGCGCGGGTGCAGGGCGTGGTCTTCGGCCAGCAGTACCTGATGCTCGACTACGACTGCCCGCGCGAGGTTCTCGAGCGCGCCACCGCGGTCACCCCCGGCCTCGAATCGCCCACCATCGCGCCGCTGGCCGACCCGGACTGGGTGGCGGTGCGGGCGCTGGTGCCGCGCCGGCAGGTGAACGCGATCATGGACGAGCTCGCCGCGATCGGCGCCAAGGCGATCCTGGCGTCGGACATCCGGTTCTGCCGCTTCTGACTTCGCCGTGTGACAGGCGGTTCCGCGTGTTAGCGTCCGGGGGAATTCCATAGCCGGTCGGAGGTCCGCATGACGCATGTCCTTGTCCTGGTGCTCGCGCTGCTGATCGGTGTGGTTGCTGGCTTGCGTGCGTTCATGGCGCCCGCGGCGGTGGCCTGGGCGGCCATGCTGGACTGGATCGCGCTCGACGGGACCTGGGCGTCGTGGCTCGCGCATCCGATCACGGTCACGGTGCTGACCATCCTGGCCGTCGGGGAGCTCGTCACCGACCAGCTGCCCAAGACGCCGAGCCGCAAGACACCGATGCAGTTCATCGCCCGGTTGCTCTCCGGCGGTTTCGCCGGCGCGGTGATCGGTACGGCGTTCGGCTACACGTTCGGCGGCCTGGGCGCCGGGGTGGTCGGCGCGGTGCTCGGCACCCTCGGCGGGTACGAGGCCCGCAAACGCCTGGTCGCCCGCAACGGCGGCCGCGATCTGCCCATCGCGCTGCTCGAGGACGGCGTCGCCCTGGGCGGTGGCCTCGTGGTCGCCTGGCTCACGTCGGTGGTCTGACATGTCCGCAGATGCAACGGCTTTCGACGCCATCATCATCGGCGCCGGCCAGGCCGGGCCGCCGCTGGCCGGTCGGCTGACGCAGGCCGGACAGCGTGTCGCGGTGATCGAACGCCAACTCGTCGGCGGCACCTGCGTCAACTACGGGTGCATCCCGACCAAGACGCTGGTCGCCAGCGCCCACGCGGCGCATCTGGCCCGGCGCGGGGCCGAGTACGGGGTCGGCACCGGCGAGGTGACCGTCGACATGGCGAAGGTCAAGGCCCGCAAGGACCGGATCATGCTCGACGACCGCACCGGCGTGGAGTCCTGGCTCGAGGGGATGGACGGCTGCACGCTGATCCGCGGACACGCCCGGTTCACCGGACCGCACACTGTCGCCGTCGGCGAGCAGGTCCTCACCGCAGAGAAGATCTACCTCAACGTCGGCGGCCGGGCCGTCGTCCCCGACCTGCCGGGCCTCGACGGCATCGACTACATGACCAACGTCGACATCCTCGACCTCGACACCGTGCCCGAGCATCTGGTGATCGTCGGCGGCAGCTACATCGCGCTGGAATTCGCGCAGATGTACCGGCGGTTCGGAGCGCGGGTGACGGTGATCGAACACGGCTCCCGCCTGACCTCCCGCGAGGACGAAGACGTCTCGGCCGCGATCGCAAGCATCCTGGAAGCCGAGGGCATCGACATCGTGGTCGACGCCACCGGGATCCGGTTCACCAAGACCGACAACGGTTTCCAGGTAGTGCCGAAGGACGGCGCGGAGCCGGTCGAGGGCAGTCACCTGCTGCTCGCCGTGGGCCGGCAACCCAACACCGACGACCTCGGCCTCGACGCCGCAGGCGTGCAGACCGACGAGCGCGGCTACATCGTCGTCGACGACCAGCTGCGCACCACCGCCGAGCACATTTGGGCGATGGGGGACTGCAACGGCAAGGGCGCGTTCACCCACACGTCCTACAACGACTTCGAGATCGTCGCGGCCAACCTGCTCGACGACGATCCGCGCCGGGTCAGCGACCGCGTCACCACCTACGCGCTCTACATCGACCCGCCGCTCGGGCGGGCCGGCCTGACCGCCGACCAGGTACGCAGGTCCGGGCGCAAGGCGCTGGTCGGCAAGCGGCCGATGACGCGGGTGGGCCGCGCCGTGGAAAAGGGTGAGACGCAAGGGTTCATGAAGGTGGTCGTCGACGCCGAGACCGAGGAGATCCTCGGCGCCGCGATCCTCGGCGTGGGCGGCGACGAGGTGGTGCACGCGATCCTCGACATCATGACCGCCAAAAAGCCCTACACCGCGATCTCGCGGACCATGCACATCCACCCCACCGTCAGCGAGCTGGTGCCCACGCTGCTCCAGGATCTGAAGCCGCTGACCTGATTCGCCGGCCTGCGGTCAGCTGGGCGGCGACCCCGGCGACCCGCCGGCCGAGATGACGACAGGTGCGCAGGTCGGCATCGGGCACCGCCTCCGGTGGCGCGTCGACATCGGTCTGCGCACCGGCGCCGAGGAAGAACCCGAGCCGATTGAGATCCTCGGGGCTGCCCGCCGAACTGTTCCAGCCGGCCACCAGCCCCAGGTTGACCCAGTGCATGTGGTGCTGGGCGGCGAAGACGGCCAGCGACATCAACGTCGCGACCTTGTCGCCGCTCTTGGCCCCCGAGTTGGTGAAGCCCGCGGCGAGCTTGTCGCGCCAGGTGCCCTCCTGGCAGCGGCGGCCCGTGCGTTCGGTGAAGGACTGGAAACCCGCCGACACGTTGCCCATGTAGGTCGGCGTACCGAAGATGATCGCGTCGGCGCTGTCGAGGACGCCCCACCCGTCCTCGGTGAGCGCATCGACGGCGAGCACCTCCACCGCCGCGCCTGCCGATCGCGCACCGTCGGTGACCGCGCGGGCCAGCACCGCGGTGTGGCCGAACCCGGAGTGGTAGGCCACCGCGACCCGGGGTGCCGGTGAGTGATCAGCGCCGGGCATCGTCGACCTCCTGCTTGCGGGTCAGCCAATCCGGCAGATCATGGCCGCCCAGATATGCCTCGAGGCGATCGAGGAAGGCGTGGGTGCCGGCGAAGAAACCGGTGGCGTTACGGATCCCGAGGCCGCGATGGGTGAAGCGCAACACGGTCCCGTCGCCGTCGGCACGGAGTTCGTAGCGCACCACACCGTCTTCGACGATCGGCTGGCGCCATTCGTGTTCGAACACGTGCGGCGGGTCCCACACCAGGATGCGGCCGGTCATCCGCTTGATGTCGTCGGGCAGCGGGGGACCGGTGGCCACCATGTCGATGTGGCCGCCCTCGCGGCCGTCGATCTGGGTGGACCCGAACCACTGTCCGCGCTCGGCCGGGTCGGTGATCGCCGACCACACCGCCTCCACCGGGAACGGCAGACGCCGCTCGAAGGTCAGCACGGCACGGTCGCCGTCGACGGTGAGTTCTCCGTCGCGGGCGCTCACCGGGACTCCTCGGCCCGCCGATGGAGGTGGCGCTCGAGGTCGTCGAGGTGCCCGCTCCAGAACCGGCGGTACCGCTCGATCCAGGTGCTGATCTCGACCAGGCCGTCGGCGCGCAGCGCGTAGATCCGGCGTTGCGCATCGGGGCGGACCTCGACCAGACCGACCTCGCGCAGCACCCGCAGGTGGCGCGACACCGTCGGCTGCGTGAGTCCGGGCAGCGCGGCGACCAGTTCACCGGCGGTGCGCTCACCGTCGGCGAGGGTGTCCAGCAGGGTGCGGCGGCTCGGCTCGGCGACCGCTTCGAAGACGTCCATGCCCCAAGTATTGCATCTGATCTATATAGACGCAACGCTATATAGAGCGGGCCGCCCGCAGCATCCGCAATTGGCCGAGCTCGGCGGCGTTCTTGGTCAACTCCACGGTCAGCCACAGCACGGTGTCGGCCACCGTGCGCCCGGTCTCCGCACCCCACGGAAACGCCGACGGCAGCGCCAGGTCCGCGGCGGTCAACCCGGCGATCAGCGCACGCCATTCGCGCGCCAGCGCGCGGATCCGCGCCACCACCGCCGCCCCGCCCGGCCACGTCACGTCGGTGCGCTCCGGCGGCGGGCGGTTCTCGAGGTAGGCGACCGTGACCGACCACCACCAGGTGATGTGCCATGTCACCCAGCCGATGGTGGGGACGGGGATGGGGTCGGGTTCGGTGTCCGCCCAGTCGGGACGCCACACCCCGGCGGCGTCCGGACGCACCGTCCACACCAGCGCCGCGGGCTCCCACAGGAAGTCGTCCTCGACGAGAGCCGAGAGGTGCAGATCGGCCAGCGCCCACGCCAGGTCGAACTGGCCGACGTGACCGGTCACGGTTGCCGCTGCACCAGCAGAGTCTGCGCGCAGGTGCCGATGAACCCGCGGTGGTCGAAGACGTCGGCCGTCGTGACGCCCACCCCGTCCGGCCCGATCGACCCGCGCGCCCGGACCGCGAAGTCCGACCCCTCGGGCAGCCGGTGCAGGTGAACCACGGTGTCGGTGTTCATGAACACGAACCGCTGGGGGTCCAGTGCCGCGCCGATGCCGTTGGCCGAGTCGACCACCATCGCCAGGCGCTGCAGCGCCGTCGTCGGCTCGTCGTCGACGAGCGGCACCAGCGGCGTCAGCCAGGCCACCGCGGAGTTGCCGTCGTCGGGCTGCCTGCGCCACCGCACCGTCTCGAGGTAGCCGGGCGCACCCTCCCAGGCATGCGACACCGCCGCCGCATCGCCTTCGACCAGCGGCGGGTGCCGGTCGGTGACCGCGTCGTGGGTGTCGCTGGTGGCCAGCAGCCAGGCGGTGAGGCGCGCGACCGCGCGCCGGCTGCCATCGGGGCGGGCGGCCAGCATCTCGGCCGCCATCAATGAGATGCGGGCGCCCGGTCGGACCACCGACGAGCGCACCCACACCGGCGCCACCGGGATCGCGCCGAGGATGTCGAGCGCCACCCGGCCGACCCGCAGACCGGTGCCCGCCGCGAGCTCCTCGACCGCCCGGGTCAGCAGCGCCAGCGGCGGCGAGCCGTGCTGGATCGCCGGGTCCCAGTTGCTGCGGGTGTCGGCCGTCGACTCGAAGGCCGACAGCTCACCGTCGTCGTCCTCGGGCCGCCGGTGATACAGGTGACCGATCACGCTGCCGGTTCCGTCTTCAGCACGGCGTCGGGGTCACCGTCGTCGATCACCTCCGGCCAGCCCGGATACGGCGGCGGCGTGCCGCCGAACTCCGGACAGAGCGCGCGGTGGGCGCACCAGTCGCACAGCCGTGACGGTTTCGGCCGGAAGTCACCGGTGGCCCCGGCCGCCTGGATGGCCCGCCAGATCGCGGTCAGCGTCCGTTCGAACCGCGTCAGCTCGTCGAGATCGGGGGAGTAGTCGAGCACCTGACCGTCGGCGAGGTAGAGCAGCCGCAGCCGGGCGGGCAGCACGCCGCGCGAGCGCAACAGGGCGACGGCGTAGAACTTCATCTGGAACAGCGCCTTGGCCTCAGCCAGCTCCCGCGCCTCCGGCGGCGCCTTACCGGTCTTGTAGTCGACCACCCTCAGCTCGCCGGTGGGGGCGACGTCGATGCGGTCGACGAAGCCGCGCAGCAGCGTGCCGTCGGCCAGCTCCACCTCGACGTGCTGTTCGCAGCACTGCGGGTCGAACCGCGTCGGATCCTCCAGCCGGTAGTACCCCGACAGCAGGGCCCGCGCCTCGCCCAACAGCGCGTCGCGCACCGCCGGCTCGACATCCTCGGCGAGCTCCGGCTGCTCGGCCACCACCTGATCCCACGCCGGGCCGATCAGCCGCAGCGCGGTGTCGGGCACGCGGTCGGGGGCGGGCAGCGCGTACAGCTGCTCGAGCGCGGCGTGCACCACCGAACCCCGCAGCTGGGCCACCGATCGCGGCTCGGGCAGCCGGTCGATCGCGCGGAACCGGTACAGCAGCGGGCACTGCTTGAAGTCCCCGGCCCGCGAGGGAGACAGCGCCGGACGCCGGACCGGCGCGGGCTGTGAACTCATGTCCAGCAGCCTAGAACCGGCCGGTGACATATCTGCGCAACCCCGCGCACCCGTGGCGGCGCGTCAGCTGGCAGGCTCATCACCTATGCCCACCACCGGTCCGTTCGCCGTCGGAGACCGCGTGCAGCTCACCGACGCCAAGGGGCGCCACTACACGATGGTGCTCACCCCCGGCGGGGAGTTCCACACCCACCGCGGGATGATCCCGTACGACACGGTGATCGGGCTGCCCGAGGGCAGCGTGGTCAAATCGACCAACGGCGACCAGTTCCTGGTGCTGCGGCCGCTGCTCATCGACTACGTGCTGTCCATGCCGCGCGGCGCGCAGGTGATCTATCCCAAGGACGCCGCGCAGATCGTGCACGAGGGTGACATCTTCCCCGGCGCCCACGTCCTGGAGGCCGGCGCCGGCTCCGGTGCGCTGACCTGCTCGCTGCTGCGCGCGGTCGGCCCGACCGGCCGGGTCACGTCCTACGAGGTGCGCGACGACCACGCCGTCCACGCCATCCGCAACGTCGAGACGTTCTTCGGTGAGCGGCCGGACAACTGGGACCTGGTGATCGCCGATCTGGCCGGGTACACCGGACCGCAGGTCGACCGGGTGGTGCTCGACATGCTCTCCCCGTGGGAGGTGTTGCCCGCGGTGGCCGACGCGCTGGTCCCCGGCGGGGTGCTGATGGTCTACGTCGCCACCGTCACCCAGCTCTCCAAGACCGTCGAGGCACTGCGCGACCAGCAGTGCTGGACCGAACCGCGGTCCTGGGAGACGATGCAGCGCGGCTGGAATGTCGTCGGGCTCGCGGTGCGGCCCCAGCACAACATGCGCGGTCACACCGCGTTCCTGGTCTCGGCGCGCCGGCTGGCGCCCGGCGCCGTCACGCCGACCCCGCTCAAACGCCGCAGACAACAGGTCTGAGGTCCGGAGTCGGATCACCGCCTACTCGTCGGTGCTGCGCCGGAGTTGCCGGTGCGCGGAGAGCAAATCCATCTCCGGACGCGCGGCGACCAGACGTTCGGCGGCGTCGAGCACTTCGACCACGTGGGCGCGGTCGGCGGCGACCACCGCCACGCCGATCGCGGCGCGCCGGTGCAGGTCCTGGGCGCCCGTCTCGGCCGCGGACACCGCGAACCGGCGCTGCAGTTCGGCGATCACCGGGCGGATCGCCGAGCGTTTCTGCTTCAGCGAGTGCACGTCGCCGAGCAGCAGGTCGAATTCCAGCCAGCCGATCCACACGGTGGCCTCAGCGCGGCGGCCGGCCGGGGCCGGTGCCGGTGTCGCCGTCGAGGTCGAGCAGCATCTCGGCGGAGTCGCGGGTCAGCTGCCAGCCGCCGTCGGGGGTCCTCGCGAATTGCATCGGGAACGTGAAGTCGCCTCCGGTCCGGTCCGGCGGCGTCCGGCCGATCACCGTGGCCAGCACGTCGCCGGGGCGCTCCGGTGCCCACGCCAGATCAGTCGCGTCGAAGGTCATGGGGTGATACCCGTTGTCGGTCAGGGCCTTACCGAACCGGTCGAGTGCGGCGGCGTCTGCCGGTCCGGGTTCGGCGATCAGCGCGGTCTTCTCCGTGCCCGGCACCGCGGGATCGGTCAAGCGGTACATCACGTCGGTCAGCGCGCTCGGCGGCGGCAGCGCGGCCGGCGGCGGTGGCACCGACGGCGCGGCGGGTGGGCCGGCCTGTTCGACCGGCGTCGGCGCCGGCGCCGGTGGCGGCGCGTTGCCACCGCACCCGCTAAGCCCGAACGCCGCCACCGGGACGGTGACGGCGCTCGAGACGATGCGGTACAGGGTGCGGTGGCGCACCGGCGGACGGATCAACCGACCGCCGAGAGCAGCGACAGCGCCGAACCCTTCGAGATCTGCCAGCCGCTGGGGCTCGGGCCCGCGACGAACAGGATGTTCTGCGTGGCGGTGCCGCCGGTGGCCGACGTCGCGGTGACGGTCGCGGTGGCCGAGCCGCCGTTCTGGTCGACGTTGGTGACGTTGAAGGCCAGCGGGAACTTGCCCTGCGCAGCGGCGTTGTTGTACGCGCGGTCGGCGGTCAGCGCCTCGACACGTCCGATGCCGCCCTGGATGAAGGGCGCCTTGCCGCGGAACGACCCCGGCCCGGCGAGCGCCTGCAGCGTCTGGGTCAGCGGGCCGGCCAGGTCAGGCGCGGGAACCTGGGGCATCGGCGCACCGAACACCACAGGGGAAACAGCGGGCGCCGCTACCGTGCTCGATGCAATGGACGTCACACCCGCCGCGGCACCTGCGACGACAGCGGCCGCTGCAGCGCCGGTTACGAGGGTTTTCAGGGTCACGGCTGTCCTTTCGATCTGCCTAACTCGGATCCGAGGTTAACAGTGATGCGGGTGTGTCGAATTGCTACACCGCACACAAAGTCTGAATCGCCGGTAGCGTTGAAGTTGTTACTGCGCCAATATTCGGTGCGGGAAAGGGGCGCAACATGAGTGAGTCACAGCGTCACGAGGCCAGAGAAGACGGTTTCACGACACCCCACGAGTCCGGCCTGTCCAGTGAGGACGCCGCCGAGTTGGAGGAACTGCGCCGCGAGGCGGCGGTCCTGCGCGAACAGCTCGAGAGCGCGGTGGGCCCGCAGAGCGGGTTGCGCAGCGCCCGTGATGTCCACCAGCTCGAGGCGCGCATCGACTCGCTCTCCGCGCGCAACGCCAAGCTGATGGACACGCTCAAGGAGGCCCGCCAGCAGCTCCTCGCGCTGCGCGAGGAGGTCGACCGCCTCGGCCAGCCGCCGAGCGGCTACGGCGTGCTGCTGGCATCTCACGAGGACGACACCGTCGACGTGTTCACCTCCGGGCGCAAGATGCGGCTGACGTGCTCGCCCAACATCGACGTGTCCGCCCTCAAGCAGGGCCAGACCGTCCGCCTCAACGAGGCGCTCACCGTGGTCGAGGCCGGCACGTTCGAGGCGGTCGGCGAGATCAGCACCCTGCGCGAAATCCTCGCCGACGGGCACCGGGCCCTGGTCGTGGGCCACGCCGACGAAGAGCGCATCGTCTGGCTGGCCGAACCACTGGTGTCGGTGGAGCACCTGCCCGACGCCGAGGTGGCCGGGCCCGAACTGGACGACGACCGGCCCCGCCGGCTGCGCCCGGGCGACTCGCTGCTGGTCGACACCAAAGCCGGCTACGCCTTCGAGCGCATCCCCAAGGCCGAGGTCGAGGATCTGGTCCTCGAAGAGGTGCCCGACGTCAGCTACAACGACATCGGTGGCCTGGGCCGCCAGATCGAGCAGATCCGCGACGCGGTCGAGCTGCCGTTCCTGCACAAGGAGCTCTACCGCGAGTACTCGCTGCGCCCGCCCAAGGGGGTGCTGCTCTACGGCCCGCCCGGCTGCGGTAAGACGCTGATCGCCAAGGCCGTGGCCAACTCGCTGGCCAAGAAGATGGCCGAGGTCCGTGGTGACGACGCCCGCGAGGCGAAGAGCTACTTCCTCAACATCAAGGGCCCCGAGCTGCTGAACAAGTTCGTCGGCGAGACCGAGCGCCACATCCGGCTGATCTTCCAGCGGGCGCGGGAGAAGGCGTCCGAGGGCACCCCGGTGATCGTGTTCTTCGACGAGATGGACTCGATCTTCCGGACCCGCGGCACCGGCGTGAGCTCGGACGTGGAGACGACGGTCGTGCCCCAGCTGCTGTCGGAGATCGACGGTGTCGAGGGCCTGGAGAACGTCATCGTGATCGGCGCCTCCAACCGCGAGGACATGATCGACCCGGCGATCCTGCGGCCCGGCCGGCTGGACGTCAAGATCAAGATCGAGCGGCCGGACGCCGAGGCGGCGCAGGACATCTTCAGCAAGTACCTGACCGAGGACCTGCCGGTGCACGCCGACGACCTCGGGGAGTTCGGCGGCGACCGGTCCCTGACCATCAAGACGATGATCGAGAAGGTCGTCGACCGGATGTACGCCGAGATCGACGACAACCGGTTCCTCGAGGTGACCTACGCCAACGGCGACAAAGAGGTCATGTACTTCAAGGACTTCAACTCGGGCGCGATGATCCAGAACGTCGTCGACCGGGCCAAGAAGTACGCGATCAAGTCGGTGCTCGAGACAGGCCAGCCGGGTCTGCGGATCCAGCACCTGCTCGACTCGATCGTCGACGAGTTCGCCGAGAACGAGGACCTGCCCAACACCACGAATCCCGACGACTGGGCGCGGATCTCGGGCAAGAAGGGTGAGCGGATCGTCTACATCCGGACGCTGGTCACCGGCAAGAGCTCATCGGCCAGCCGGGCCATCGACACCGAGTCCAACCTGGGGCAGTACCTGTAGCGGGGTACCGGGTGGCCGCGGCTGCGGCTACCCGGTGACCCGGGCCCGGTAGCGGTGCCGGGCCACCAGGGTCAGCCGCAGATCGTCGACCAGGGGGTCGAGGAACTCGCGCCGGTACTCGGCATCGGCGATGGTGCGCGCGCTGATGTACATGAAGGTGAGCGCGCCCAGGAAGATCGCCACGTGCAGCAGCGCGGCGGGCACCGGCACGGTGAAGCCCAGCCACACGCTGGGTGCGGTGGCGCCCGAGGTCCACTTGGTCAGCAGCGGTGGGCTGAGCATCAGCAGCCCGAGCGCCAGGAACACCGCCGAGGTGGCCAGCGACACCATCACGATCTGCACCACCTGCGTGGTGACGGCGACGAACAGGACATTGGCACGCTCGATCCGCCGCAGCGGGGCGACGTCATCCGGATCGGGCAGCCCGGCGAACGGGGACCCGTCGAGCCGGTCGTGGTCCTGCTCGTCGGCGGCGGCGCCGGCCAGCATCGGCCGCACCCGGTCGAGCAGACTGGTCACCAGGAACGAGATCGCCACCGCCGCCATGAACGCGACCACCACCCACAACCGGGCCGCGCTGATCGTCGCGGCCATCGACCACACGTAGCCGTTGAAGAACACCAGCACGGTCAGCAGCACCACCGGCAGGGCGCGCGCCACCAGGTGCCCGACCGAGGCCAGATGGGTGGCGGTCACCCGCAGCGCCCACGCCAGCACCGCGCCGAGGCCGGTCCCGGTGATCACCAGGATCGCGGCGATCACCGCGAGGTCGAGCAGCGTGTCCGACAGCGCATGCCGCGGCCCGTCCTGGTACAGGTCCGAGGCCAGCCCGGCGGCGATCGAGACGGCCGCGACGGTGCGGCGGGTCCGGTCGGCGCGGCAGCGCGCGGTCGCCCACGCGGCCGCCGCCATCAGCGGCAGCATCAACACCAGCACGGCCAGCGCGAACCACTGGCCGGGCCCGGGGTCGTCGTCGATGTCGATCTCCCGGTTCTCCGAGCCGATCAGCACCAGCAGCGAACACACCATCAGCACCGCCCACGCGGCGAGGCCGGGCGCCGACCGGGCCACCACACCGCGCCACCGGGCGCCGGGGGTGAGCACCGCGGGCAGGCCGCGGCGCAGGAACCACCGTTCGGCCGCGGGCAGGCCGGTCACGCGCGGAACACTCGCGGGTCGTCGGCGGCGCCGAGCTGGCGTACCAGCCGCCACACCAGCAGGCCGGACTGCACGCCCAGCGCGATCGAGATCATCGAGATCAGTGTGGCAGTGAAGACGGCCGTGCTGTCGGTGCCCATCATCTCGGTGACGCCCATCAGGCCGAGCGATCCGGGCACCAGCATCCAAAAGCCGGGCAGGATCAGCGTCACGGTGGCCGGGGTGCCCGGGCGGTGCGAGATCGCGAACGCCGTCACGGTCAGCGCGAGCCCACCGACGAAGCCGGCGCCGTAGCTGCCCAGCACCGCGTTACCGGCGAGCTGACCGGCGTAGGCGGTGAGCGTCATCAGCATCATCCACGGCACGAACCGCCGGGGCGGCCCGAAGTACAGCATCGCGCCGAGCGTGTACACCACCAGGCCGAACCACGGCGCCCACGGCCCCAGCCGGTTGACCGACGTGGTGATCAGATGGTCGTCGGAGATGCCGGCGACCTGGGCGGCGATCAGGATGCCGAACGCCAGCTGGGCGATCCGCATGAAGCCGGCCACCAGCCGGCTGGCCCCCGAAACCATCTGGCGGGTGGACAGTTCGATGACCGCCAGCGTGATCGCGGCGCCGGGCAGGAAGGTGGCCAGGGGCGGGGCGAGCGCCCGCAGGCTGGCATCGCCGAGGTGCAGGTGGTCGACCGCGGTGAACGCGGCCAGTGCGACGACGAATGCGCACACCGTCGGCAGCAACTGGGCGAACGCGTCGTTGTTGCGGGCGATTTCGCACAGCACGCCGACCAGCACCCCGAAGATCGCCGCCAGCAGCAGGGTCAGCGGGGCGGGTTGCAGAATCAGCGCCAGTCCGGCGGACTGCAGCGCGTACCCCACCACGCCGACCCATACGGGGTAACGCATCGGCGTCCGCCAGATCCGTTCCAGCTCGGCGCTGCCGTCGTCGGGGGTGATCTCGGCGGTCTGCGCCCTGGCGATCAGCGCGGCCAGCGCGAAGGACTGGTCGAAGCGCAGATCCCGGTCCGGGTGGGCGATGTGCAGCCGGCCGCTCTCGGAGTTGCCGACCTGGACGTAGTTGGGCAGCGCCAGGTACTGGTTGTCCAGACCGTAGGCATGCGATGCGGTGACCATGGTGTCGCGCACCATCGTGACCGGATAGTTGGCCGACGCCATGGCCGCACCGAGTCCCGCGACGAAGCGCAGCGCGGCGGCATCGCGGTCGGCGGTCATCGCGATCAGTCCACCAACAGTGCGCCTGCACCGCAACCGCCGGTCACCGGCCGTGTGCTCGCGTCACCTAGGCTGCAGGGTATGCAGCGGATCATCGGAACCGAGGTCGAATACGGTATCTCCTCACCGTCCGATCCGACCGCCAACCCGATCCTCACCTCGACGCAGGCGGTGCTCGCCTACGCCGCGGCGGCCGGTATCCAGCGCGCCAAGCGCACCCGCTGGGACTACGAGGTGGAGTCGCCGCTGCGCGACGCCCGCGGATTCGACCTGAGCCGCTCGGCCGGTCCGCCGCCGGTGATCGACGCCGACGAGGTCGGTGCGGCCAACATGATCCTCACCAACGGCGCCCGCCTCTACGTCGACCACGCGCACCCCGAGTACTCCGCGCCCGAGTGCACCGATCCGCTCGACGCGGTGATCTGGGACAAGGCGGGGGAGCGGGTGATGGAGGCCGCGGCGCGCCACGTCGCGAGCGTGCCCGGCGCCGCCAAACTGCAGCTCTACAAGAACAACATCGACAACAAGGGCGCGTCCTACGGTTCGCACGAGAACTACCTGATGAGCCGGCAGACACCCTTCTCGGCGGTGATCGCGGGGCTCACCCCGTTCCTGGTGTCGCGGCAGGTCATGACCGGGTCGGGCCGGGTCGGTATCGGGCCCTCCGGTGACGAGCCGGGCTTCCAGCTCTCGCAGCGCGCCGATTACATCGAGGTCGAGGTCGGGCTCGAGACCACCCTCAAGCGCGGCATCATCAACACCCGCGACGAACCGCACGCCGACGCCGACAAGTACCGCAGGCTGCACGTCATCATCGGCGACGCCAACCTGGCCGAGACGTCGACGTACCTCAAGCTGGGCGCCACGTCGCTGGTGCTCGACCTCATCGAGGAGGGCCCGCAGGCCGGGATCGACCTGTCCGATCTGGCGCTGGCCCGCCCGGTGCACGCAGTGCACGTGATCAGCCGAGACCCGTCGCTGCGTGCCACGGTGGCGCTGGCCGACGGCCGTGAGCTGACCGCGCTTGCGTTGCAGCGCATCTACCTCGACCGGGTGGCCAAGCTGGTCGACTCGCGGGATCCGGATCCGCGGGCGTCGCACGTGGTCGAGACGTGGGCCGAGGTGCTGGACCTGCTCGAGCGTGATCCGATGGAGTGCGCCGAGATCCTGGACTGGCCGGCCAAGCTGCGGCTGCTCGAGGGATTCCGCAACCGCGAGAACCTGTCGTGGTCGGCGCCGCGTCTGCACCTGGTCGACCTGCAGTACTCCGACGTCCGGCTCGACAAGGGACTCTACAACCGGCTGGTCGCGCGGGGGTCGATGAAGCGCCTGGTCACCGAGCAGCAGGTGCTCGACGCGGTGGACAACCCGCCGACCGACACCCGCGCCTACTTCCGCGGTGAGTGCCTGCGCCGGTTCGGCGCCGACATCGCCGCGGCGAGCTGGGACTCGGTCATCTTCGACCTGGGCGGTGACTCGCTCGTACGCATCCCGACCCTCGAGCCGCTGCGCGGCAGCAAGGCCCACGTGGGGGCATTGCTCGACTCGGTCGACAGCGCCGTCGCGCTCGTCGAACAGCTCACCACCCCCTAGCCGCACTCCCGGGCCCGGCTATCCCAGGCAAAGCCGGGCCCGACCGGTAGTGTGGAGTGACCGGCGGGCGGCGACAGTGCCCGCCGATGACGATGCAGGAGGCGGCGATGGCGCAAGAGCAGACCCAGCGTGGCGGTGGTGGCGGCGACGACGACGACGTCACCGGCAGCACGGCCGCCGGTCAGGAGCGTCGCGAGAAGCTCACCGAGGAGACCGACGATCTGCTCGACGAGATCGACGACGTCCTCGAGGAGAACGCCGAGGACTTCGTGCGCGCGTACGTCCAAAAGGGCGGACAGTGACCTGGCCGTTCGAGCAGCTGGCCTTCCCTGACCTCCACCGCGTAGACCCGACCCGCACACCGACCCGAGGGGTTCCTCCGGTATCCATGGACTTGTCGTCCTTCTCCGACATGCTGCGCCGCCAGGCGCCCCACCTGCTGCCGTTCGGTGGCGGGGACGCCCGTCCGGCCCCCACCGACGTCGTCCCGCACGGCACCACGATCGTCGCGCTGAAGTTTCCCGGCGGCGTGGTGATGGCCGGTGACCGGCGGGCGACGCAGGGCAACATGATTGCCAGCCGCGACGTCCAGAAGGTCTACATCACCGACGATTACACCGCCACCGGCATCGCGGGGACCGCGGCCATCGCGGTGGAGTTCGCCCGGCTCTACGCGGTCGAACTCGAGCACTACGAGAAGCTCGAGGGTGTCGCGCTGACCTTCTCGGGCAAGGTGAACCGGCTGGCCACCATGGTGCGCGGAAACCTCGGCGCGGCGCTGCAGGGATTCGTGGCGCTGCCGCTGCTGGCCGGATTCGACCTCGACGACCCGGACCCGCAGGCCGCCGGCCGCATCGTGTCGTTCGACGCGGCGGGCGGGCACAACCTCGAGGAAGAGGGTTATCAGTCCGTCGGCTCCGGTTCGATCTTCGCCAAATCGTCGATGAAGAAGCTCTATCACCAGGTGGCCGATGCGGATTCGGCGCTGCGCGTGGCGATCGAGGCGCTCTACGACGCCGCCGACGACGACTCCGCCACCGGCGGACCGGATCTGGTGCGCGGCATCTTCCCGACTGCCGTGATCATCACCGTCGACGGCGCCGAAGAGGTCACCCAGGACCGCATCGCCGGGTTGGCCCGCGAGATAGTCCAGAGCCGTTCCCGCGCCGACACGTTCGGCCCTGACGCGCATGCGCCGCGAGGTACAGATTCGTGAGCTTTCCGTATTTCATCTCGCCCGAACAGGCGATGCGTGAGCGTTCCGAGCTCGCGCGCAAGGGCATCTCCCGCGGTCGCAGCGTGGTCGCGCTGGCCTACGCCGACGGTGTGCTGTTCGTCGCCGAGAACCCGTCGCGGTCGCTGCAGAAGGTCAGCGAGCTCTACGACCGGGTCGGGTTCGCCGCGGTCGGCCGGTTCAACGAATTCAACAACCTGCGCAGCGGCGGCATCAGGTTCGCCGACACCCAGGGGTACGCGTACTCGCGGCGGGACGTGACCGGTAGGCAGCTGGCAAACGTGTACGCCCAGACGCTGGGCACGATCTTCACCGAACAGGCCAAACCCTACGAGGTCGAGCTGTGCGTGGCCGAGGTTGCGCACTACGGCGAGTCGAAACCGCCGGAGCTGTACCGGATCACCTATGACGGGTCGATCGCCGACGAACCGCATTTCGTGGTGATGGGCGGGACCACCGAACCGATCACCACCAAGCTCAACGAGTCCTACACCGAGAACGCGCCGCTGGCCGACGCCGTGCGGATCGCGGTCGAGGCGCTGGAGTCCGGCGGCAACGGCGCCGAGCCCCGCACGCTCGGCTCCTCGACGCTCGAGGTGGCGATCCTGGACGCGAACCGCCCGCGCCGGGCCTTCCGACGCATCACCGGTGCGGCCCTGGAACCGTTACTGCCGCAGCGGGAGTCGACACCCGACGGCGAGTCGTCGGAGACGCCGGCGGGCTAGCGCTGCCAGGCCGAGTGCAGGATCGCACCGACCGCGGCGATCCGCGCGTCGCGCACCAGCGCGACCAGCGGACGCAACGCGTCGCTGGCGATCTGCACCTCCGAGCTGCTCTGCAGCCCGATCGGCATCAGCCCCGAGCTCACCGTGATGATCGCGTCCACGTGCGCGGCGTTCTGCAGCACCCGCACCGCCCGCGACGGCGAGTGGTCGGGCAGGCGGTGGCCGCTCGCCGATTCCAGCACCTGTTCCACCAGACCGCGCGGATCGTCGACGTCTGCGCCGGCCGCCCCGGCGCGCAGCGCACCGAGTGCGTCGGCGGCCGACCGGACCGCCGAGCGCAACCCGTACTCGGCCTCACCGAGATCGACGAACGCCGGCGGCGGCGCAGCGGGGACCGAGTAGACCGTCCACGACAGCGCCGACACCTCCGGGTCGAACTCGGAATCCTCGTCCGCCTCGTCGAACTCGAAGTCCGGAACCACGCCGACAGTGGTCGACGGGTCACTCGGGTCGGCGATGATGAGCGCCTCGCCGACCGCGATCGCGTCGCGCTGGAACTGGGTGCCCGCGGGCAGGCCGCGGACGTCGCCCGGGATCGGCACCGCGACCGACACCGGCGGCCCCGACAGTCCCGGCCCTGCCGCGGTGCGCACCGTCTGCA
Source organism: Mycobacterium sp. PS03-16 (assembly GCF_004570325.1). Taxonomy (GTDB): domain Bacteria; phylum Actinomycetota; class Actinomycetes; order Mycobacteriales; family Mycobacteriaceae; genus Mycobacterium. The sequence goes on from NZ_SPQO01000003.1 coordinate 199,460, forward strand.
GCAGCGACACCGCCGCCGAGTCGCTCAGTTCCGGCCACGGCAGTCCGGTGCGGCCGGCCGCGGCCGAGTCATATGCGGTCACCAAATGCCTTGGCGCCCAGGCAGACAGCGAGTCGAGGACGTCATCGGGGGCGGCGGCTCCCGCAAGCCAGGAATTGGCCCACACCGCCAGCGTTGCACTGGGACACCACATGATGCTCGCAGTGTAGTTGTTCACCGCTGAGGGAGCCGTTTCTCGCGATAGGGTGGCAGCATGCCCGTTTGGCTGATCTGGCTGATCCTGGCGATCGTGTTGGCCGGGGCCGAGGCGCTGACCGGCGACATGTTCCTGCTGATGCTGTCCGGGGGCGCGCTGGCGGCCACCGGGTCGAGCTGGCTGTTCGACTGGCCGATCTGGGCTGACGGGGTGGTGTTCCTGGCCGTGTCGGTGTTGCTGCTGGCGGTGGTGCGGCCGGTGCTGCGGCGGCGCTTCCACTCCGGGACCGGGCTGCCCGAACCCGCCAAGGCGCTGGAGGGCAAGAGCGCGCTGGTGCTCGACCGCGTCGGTCGCCACGAGGGCCAGGTGAAGCTGGAAGGCGAGGTCTGGACGGCGCGGCCGCTGGACGACAACGATGTGTACGAGCCGGGCGACCAGGTGACCGTCATGCGCATCGACGGGGCCACCGCGGTGGTCTGGAAGAACCCCTGACCCGAAGGAGAGCCCGCCATGGAAGGTGCCGTCGCCGGCCTCGTCTTGCTCGCGGTGCTGGTCGTGTTCGCGATCATCGTGGTGGCCAAGTCGGTGGCGCTGATCCCGCAGGCCGAGGCCGCGGTCATCGAGCGGCTCGGCCGGTACAGCCGCACGGTCAGCGGCCAGCTGACGCTGCTCATCCCGTTCATCGACAAGATCCGGGCCCGGGTCGACCTGCGCGAGCGGGTGGTGTCCTTCCCGCCGCAGCCGGTGATCACCGAGGACAACCTCACGGTGGCGATCGACACCGTCGTCTACTTCCAGGTCACCAACCCGCAGGCCGCGGTCTACCAGATCAGCAACTACATCGTCGGTGTCGAGCAGCTGACCACGACCACGCTGCGCAACCTGGTCGGCGGGATGACCCTCGAGCAGACGCTGACCTCACGCGATTCGATCAACACCGCGCTGCGCGGCGTGCTCGACGAGGCCACCAACCGGTGGGGACTGCGGGTGGCGCGCGTCGAGCTGCGGGCCATCGACCCGCCGCCGTCGATCCAGGATTCGATGGAGAAGCAGATGCGCGCCGACCGGGAGAAGCGCGCGATGATCCTCACCGCCGAGGGCACCCGGGAAGCCGCCATCAAACAGGCGGAGGGCCAGAAGCAGGCACAGATCCTGGCGGCGGAGGGCGCCAAACAGGCGGCGATCCTGGCGGCCGAGGCCGACCGGCAGTCGCGGATGCTGCGCGCCCAGGGTGAGCGGGCCGCGGCGTATCTGCAGGCGCAGGGGCAGGCCAAGGCGATCGAGAAGACCTTCGCGGCGATCAAGGCCGGACGGCCGACCCCGGAGATGCTCGCCTACCAGTACCTGCAGACGCTGCCGGAGATGGCCAAGGGCGAGGCGAACAAGGTGTGGCTGGTGCCCAGCGACTTCGGCTCGGCACTGCAGGGCTTCACCAAACTGCTCGGTGCGCCGGGGGAGGACGGGGTCTTCCGGTACACGCCGTCGCCGGTGGAGGGCACCGCGCCCAGCACCGATGACGACGAGGTGGCCGACTGGTTCACCACCCAGACCGATCCGGCGATCGCGCAGGCCGTCGCCAAGGCCGAGGCGGACGCGCGCAAGCCGGTCGACGAGCCGGGTCTGCTCTCGTCGCCGCCGCCGCAGCCCGAGATCGGCACGCCGGTGGCGAACCGGCACGGGATGCCGGACCAGTGAGCACGGTGACCTCGGCCCGCGCCTACGGCCTGCTGGCGGCGGTGCAGGTCGGGGACGCCGTGGCGTGCGCGATCCCGCTCGGGGTGATCGAGAAGGCGTTCGACGACGTCAGACTGGCGCCCGAGTTGCGACCGCTGATCCCGGTCGTCAAGGTCGCCTCGGCGCTGGGTCTGCTGTCGGTGTTCCGCTACCCGAAGCTGGCCCGGCTCACCACCTTCATGCTGACCGTGTACTTCGTCCTGGCGGTGACGTTCCACCTGCGGGCGAGGGATTACAGCCCCGGACTGGTCGCGGCGTCGTCATTCCTCGCGCTGTACGCCACGATGACCGCGAAGGGTCCGTCGCTCAGCCCGCGGTGATCGGCTCGGCCGGGGCGGGGTCCTCGGCGCGGTAGCGGCGGCGGTGCGCGCGGTTCTCGTAGACCAGCCCGGCGACGCCGAGCGCGGCGGTGCCCGCGGAGATCAGCACCAGCAGCGGGTCGACACTGCCGGTGAGCGCGTCGCCGAGGATCACCACCGCGGTGGTGCCGGGCAGCAGCCCGACGAACGTGGCCAGCGTGTAGGGCCCGATGCGCACCGCCGACGCGCCCGCGGCGTAGTTCAGCACCCCGAACGGGACGGCGGGGATCAGGCGCAGCGAGAGCACCGACGGCCAGCCGCGCCGCCGCAACCGCACGTCGAGCCGGTCCACGGCGGGGTGGCGCACCAGCCGGTTGAGCTGCAGGCCGAGCGCGCGGATCAACAGGACGGCGAGCACGGCACTGACCGTGCTGGCGACCACCGCCAGGGTGACGCCGAGGAGGGGGCCGAACAGCAGCCCGGCGGCCAGCGAGAACGCGGTGCGGGGGAACGGGAACGTGGTGACCACGATGTGCGCGGCCAGGAACACCAACGGAAACCAGGCGCCGACCGAGGTGGCCCAGTCCCGCAGTTCGACGGCATTCGGCACCGGGACGAGTGCGGCGATTGCGACGAGAATCACAAAACCGACCGCAATGCCGACCAGACGCCTGCGCGGTACCTGTATGGCCGCGGCCGACACCGCGGCGCGGGCGGCGCGCAGGGTGCTGACGACGGCTTTCACGTCTGCCAAGCCTACGGGTCCGCACCGACATGTGGTGGACGGCGCGGGCCGAACAAGCGGTTGACCGGCCCGCGGCGGCGTGATCGCCATCATCTAGCCTGAGGGTTCAGTACGTCAGTCACACGCTGCGACAACAGGAGAATGCCGGTGTCTGTGCAGGGGGCCAGTGCTGTCGAGTCGGGCCGGGAGCAATGGCGTTCCGCGGTGGCCGGGGTGCTGGCGAAGAGCACCCGCCAGGATCCGGCCGATCTGCCGGCGGAGCCGGAACGGCTGCTGGACTCGCCGACGTACGAGGGCTTCCCGATCCGTCCGCTCTACACCAGCCTCGACGAGGTTGCGGAGCCACCGTTGCCCGGCAGCTGGCCGTTCGTGCGCGGGGGCGATGCGCTGCGGGACGTGAAGTCGGGGTGGAAGGTCGCCGAGGCGTTCCCCGGCCCGGGCGGCGCGGCGGCCGACGCCAACGGTGCGGTGCTGCTCGCCCTCACCGAGGGAGTCAGCGCGCTGATGCTGCGCGTCGGCGGGGAAGGCGGTCTGCCCGCCACGGGTCTGGACCGGGTGCTCGAGGGCGTCTTCCTCGACCTGGTGCCGGTGCAGCTTGATGCGGGCGCGGACCTGCTTGCCGCGGGCGGCGCGCTGCTCGACCTGCTGACCGGCCTCGACGACGACCAGCGGACCCGGCTGTCGATCGACCTGGGCGCCGACCCGCTGACCGCCCCGCTGAGCGAGCGGGCCGCCCCCGAGGCGGCCGACGTCGTGACGCTGGCCCGGCGGGCCGCCGGATTCGGCGGCCACGTGCGGGCGATCACCGTCGACGGTCCGGCGCTGCACAACCGCGGCGCGAACGTCACCTGGGAACTCGGCGGCGCGATCGCCGCCGGCGTGTCCTACCTGCGGCTGCTCGTCGAGGCCGGCTTCTCCGCCGCCGACGCGCTGGCCCAGATCAGCTTCCGGTTCGCCGCGGACGACGACCAGTTCACCACGATCGCGAAGCTGCGCGCCGCGCGCCGGCTGTGGGCCCGGGTCGCCGAGGTGGTCGGAGCCCCGGACGCGGGTGCGGCCACCGTGCATGTGGTGTCCTCCCTGCCGATGATGACCCAGCGCGACCCGTGGGTGAACATGCTGCGCACCACGCTGGCGGCGTTCTCCGCCGGTGTGGGTGGTGCGGACACCGTGTTGGTGCACCCCTTCGACGCGGCGATCCCCGGCGGCTACCCGGGCACGTCGCGCGCGTTCGCCCACCGCATCGCCCGAAACACCCAGCTGCTGCTGCTCGAGGAATCCCATATCGGCCGGGTGCTCGATCCGGCGGGCGGATCGTGGTTCGTCGAGGACCTGACCGCCCAGCTGGCCGAGCAGGCGTGGCAGCACTTCCGGGAGATCGAGAGTCGCGGCGGCTTCGCGGACTCCCGCGAATACGTCGCGGCGCAGGTGGCCGAGGTCGCGGCCCGCCGCGCCGACGACATCGCCCACCGACGGACCGCGCTGACCGGAGTCAACGAGTATCCGAACCTGGGGGAGGAGCCGCTGCCCGCCGGTGAGGCGTTCGCCGCGGTGGCGCGCTACGCCACCGGCTTCGAAGCGCTGCGCGACCGGTCGGACGCCTTCCTCGCGCGCACCGGGGCGCGCCCACGGGTGCTGCTGCTGCCGCTGGGCCCGCTGGCCGAACACAACATCCGCGCCACCTTCGCCGCCAACCTGCTGGCCGCGGGCGGCATCGAGGCCGTCAACCCCGGGCCGCTGGAAGCCGGTGGGGTGGCTGCCGCGGTGACCGAGGCGGGCACCCCCGCCATCGCGGTGATCTGCGGCACCGACGTCCGGTACTCCTCGGAGGGGTCCGCGGTGGTCGCGGCCGCCCGTGACGCCGGCGTCGGGCAGGTGTGCCTGGCCGGCCCGGAGAAGGCCGTCGCGGACGCCGACCCGAAACCCGACACGTACCTGACCGCGAAGATCAACGCGGTCGACGCCCTGTCCGACCTGCTCAGCCGATTGGGGGCATGAGATGACCGTGGACGACGTCGCCACCACCACGATCGGCAGTTTCGCCGACGTCCCGCTCAGCGGCGCCGCGGGCGGGCCTGCCGCCACCGCCGATGCGGTGACCGCCCACATCGCCGCGGCCGCCGCCGCACACGGGTACACCCCCGAACAGCTCGACTGGGTGACCCCGGAGGGCATCGCGGTGCGGCCGGTCTACACCGCCGCCGACCGGGACGCCGCCGTCGCCGACGGCTACCCGCTCGACACGTTCCCGGGCGCCCCGCCGTTCCTGCGCGGTCCGTACCCGACGATGTACGTCAACCAGCCGTGGACCATCCGCCAGTACGCCGGCTTCTCCACCGCCGCGGAGTCCAACGCGTTCTACCGGCGCAACCTGGCCGCCGGCCAGAAAGGTCTGTCGGTGGCCTTCGATCTGGCCACCCACCGCGGGTATGACTCCGACCACCCGCGGGTGCAGGGCGACGTGGGCATGGCGGGGGTGGCGATCGACTCCATCCTCGACATGCGCCAGCTGTTCGACGGCATCGACCTGTCGACGGTCTCGGTGTCGATGACCATGAACGGCGCGGTGCTACCGATCCTCGCGCTGTACGTGGTGGCCGCCGAGGAGCAGGGGGTGGCGCCGGAGAAGCTGGCCGGGACCATTCAGAACGACATCCTCAAAGAGTTCATGGTCCGCAACACCTACATCTATCCGCCGAAGCCGTCGATGCGGGTGATCTCGGACATCTTCGCCTACACCAGCGCGAAGATGCCGAAGTTCAACTCGATCTCGATCTCGGGGTATCACATCCAGGAGGCCGGGGCGACCGCCGATCTGGAGCTGGCCTACACGCTGGCCGACGGCGTCGAGTACATCAAGGCCGGCCTGGACGCCGGGTTGTCGATCGACACGTTCGCCCCGCGGCTGTCCTTCTTCTGGGGCATCGGCATGAACTTCTTCATGGAGGTGGCCAAGCTGCGCGCGGGCCGCCTGTTGTGGAGCGAGCTGGTGGCCGAGTTCGCGCCGCAGAACGAGAAGTCGCTGTCGCTGCGCACCCACTCGCAGACCTCGGGCTGGTCGCTGACCGCCCAGGACGTCTTCAACAACGTCGCCCGCACCTGCATCGAGGCGATGGCGGCCACCCAGGGCCACACCCAGTCGCTGCACACCAACGCGCTCGACGAGGCGCTGGCCCTGCCGACGGACTTCTCGGCGCGGATCGCCCGCAACACCCAGCTGGTGCTGCAACAGGAGTCCGGCACCACCCGGCCCATCGATCCGTGGGGCGGCTCGTACTACGTGGAATGGCTGACCCATCAGCTGGCGACCGCGGCGCGCATGCACATCGGCGAGGTCGTCGCACACGGCGGTATGGCGCAGGCGATCAGCGAGGGCATCCCGAAGCTGCGCATCGAGGAGGCCGCCGCCCGCACCCAGGCCCGCATCGACTCCGGCGCGCAGACCGTGATCGGCGTCAACAAGTACCAGGTCGCCGAGGACCATGAGATCGAGGTGCTGAAGGTCGAGAACAGCCGGGTGCGTGCCGAGCAGCTGGCCAAGCTCGAACGGTTGCGGGCCGAGCGGGACGAGGACGCGACCCGGGCGGCCCTGGCCGAGCTGACCCGTGCCGCCGGCGAGACCGGCGTCTCGGGCCCCGACGGGCTGGGCAACAATCTGCTGGCCCTGGCCATCGACGCGGCGCGCGCCAAGGCCACCGTCGGCGAGATCTCCGATGCGCTGGAGAAGGTGTACGGCCGCCACGTCGCCGAGATCCGCACCATCTCCGGGGTGTACCGCGACGAAGCCGGAAGGGCCACGAACATCTCCAGCGTCACCGAACTCGTCGAGAAGTTCGCCGAGGCCGACGGCCGCCGGCCCCGCATCCTGGTCGCGAAGATGGGCCAGGACGGCCACGACCGGGGCCAGAAGGTGATCGCGACCGCGTTCGCCGACATCGGCTTCGACGTCGACGTGGGCTCGCTGTTCTCCACGCCCGACGAGGTCGCCCGCCAGGCCGCCGACAACGACGTTCACGTGGTCGGCGTGTCGTCGCTGGCGGCCGGGCACCTCACGCTCGTGCCGGCGCTGCGCGATGCGCTCGCCGAGGTGGGGCGGCCCGACATCATGGTGGTGGTGGGCGGGGTGATCCCGCCCGGCGACTTCGACGAGCTGTACGCGGCGGGTGCGGCGGCGATCTTCCCGCCCGGCACCGTGATCGCCGACGCCGCGACCGGCCTGCTGCGCAAGCTCGCCGATCGGCTCGGTTACGACCTGAGCTAGATGGCCAGTCCGAGCGGTCCGTCGGTCACCGAACTCGCCGGAGCCATCCGCCGCGGCGAGCGATCCGCACTCGCGCGGGCGATCACCATGGTGGAGTCCACCCGCGCGGACCATCGTGACCGGGCGCAGCAGCTGCTGCTCGAGGTGATGCCGCACGCGGGCAGCGCGATGCACGTCGGGATCACCGGGGTGCCGGGCGTGGGTAAGTCGACCACCATCGAGGCGCTCGGCATGTACCTGATCGAGCTCGGCCACCGGGTCGCGGTGCTGGCGGTCGACCCGTCGTCCACCCGCACCGGCGGGTCGATCCTCGGTGACAAGACCAGAATGGCCCGGCTCGCCGTGCATCCCGACGCCTACATCCGTCCGTCGCCGACCGCCGGCACGCTCGGCGGCGTCGCGAAGGCCACCCGCGAGACCATCGTGCTGCTGGAGGCCGCGGGGTACGACGTCATCCTGGTCGAGACGGTCGGGGTCGGGCAATCCGAGGTGACGGTGTCCAACATGGTCGACACCTTCGTGTTCCTGACGCTGGCCCGCACCGGCGACCAACTGCAGGGCATCAAGAAGGGTGTGCTCGAGCTCGCCGACGTGGTGGTGGTCAACAAGGCCGACGGCAAGCACGCGGTGGAGGCGAAGTCGGCGGCCAAGGAACTCACTGCCGCATTGCGGCTGATCTATCCGCGCGACACGCTGTGGCGGCCGCCGGTGCTGACCATGAGCGCGCTGGAGGGCACCGGGCTGCGCGAGCTGTGGGACACCGTCTGCCGACACCGTGACGTGCTGCGCGAGGCGGGGATGTTCGAGCGCCGGCGGCGCGATCAGCAGGTCGAGTGGACGTGGTCGATGGTGCGCGATGCCGTGCTCGACCGGGTGCTGGCCCACCCCGAGGTGCGCCGCATCCGGGCCGAGGTGGAACGGCAGGTTCGCGACGGTGAGCTCACCGCCGCGCTCGCCGCGCAGCGCATCCTCGATGCGGCTTCGTGATAAGGCATTGACCTGCGAAGTTACGAGTCAGTAACGATGGTTTATTAGAGAGTCTTGACGGTAAATTTGTTAACTGTGACGGAGCTCTCAGAGCGGGATCGCAGCGCTGCGCTCCCGCACGGCGTGCAAGGCGCGGCGGACGGCAACTTCTCCTGCACTCTGCAGGCGTTCTCGCAGTTGTTCCCCGGCCGCCGGTTCGGCGGGGGCGCACTGTCGATCTACCTGCACGGGCAGCCCGTCGTCGATGTATGGACCGGCTACTCCGACCGGCGTGGTGAGCACTTCTGGACCGCCGACACCGGGGCGATGGTCTTCTCGGCGACCAAGGGAATGGCGGCCACGGTCATCCACCGCCTCGCCGACCGTGGGCTCCTGGACTACGACACGCCGGTCGCCCAGTACTGGCCGGAGTTCGGCGCACGGGGCAAGGCCGCCATCACGGTGCGCGACGTCATGTGCCACCGGGCCGGGCTCTCCCAGCTGGGCGGCGTGCGCAAGGACGAGCTCCTCGACCACATCCGGATGGAGGAACGCCTGGCCGCCGCGCCGGTGAACCGGCTACTGCACGGGCATTCGGCGTACCACGCACTGACGTACGGCTGGTTGATGTCCGGCTTGGCCCGCGCCGTGACCGGGCTGGGCATGGGTGATCTGATCCGCACCGAGCTGGCCGGCCCGCTCGACACCGACGGGTTGCACCTGGGCCGGCCGCCTGCGGCAGCGCCCACCCGCGCCGCGCAGATCCTGGCCCCACAGGGCACGCTGGCCAATCCGGTGTTCAACTTCATCGCCCCCAAGGTGGCGGCGCTGCACTTCTCGGGCATGTTCGGGTCGATGTACTTCCCCGGGATGAAGGCCGTCGTACAGGGCGATACGCCATTCCTGGATGCGGAGATCCCCGCGGCCAACGGTGTCGCCACCGCGCGGGGCCTGGCGCGGATGTACGCGCCGCTGGCCAACGGCGGCCGCATCGACGGTGTGGAGTTCCTCTCCGCGCGGACCGCGGCGGGCCTGACCGGTAAGCCCGATCTGCGGCCGGACCGCAACCTGGGAATTCCGCTCGCCTTCCATCTCGGGTACCACACGCTGCCGTTCGGCGTGATGCCCGGGTTCGGCCACGTCGGCCTCGGTGGGTCGGTCGGCTGGGCCGATCCGGCCACCGGTCTGTCGATCGGCTTCGTGCACAACCGGCTGCTCACCCCGCTGCTGCTGGATATGGGTTCCTTCGCCGGTCTCAACGTGCTGATCCGGCGGGATGCGGAGCGCGCCCGGCGGCGCGGTTACCAGGTGGTGCCCGACCTCGGCGCCCGCTTCGCGACGCCCGAACCGGTTGCCGGATAGCGTTCCCGACCCCGCTCGGACCCCCTCTCAGGGGCTGGACGCGCCCAATTCACGACTTTTTATGACAACTTCCGTTGTCCCTGGGAATGGTTGCGCCGCAGTCACTTTGGACTTTGCCGACGCGATTTGCCGGCCGCATATGGAGCGCCGGAAAAGGCCCGGAACGGCTTTGCTGGCACCTCGGGGGTGCACTTCGTCGTTATTGGTACTGCTGTTGCCGTGATCGCAGGTGGGGGATCGGTGCACAGCAGAATGCCCTCTGTGGCGTTGGCCACGGCTGGCGCAGGCGGGCTGGGGTAGCCCCCAGAAACCCCCATTGCGCTGGTAAAACAAGATCGCCGGCCGCCAGGAGCACACGTCCGGGCGACGGACGGCGACCGAAAAGTATTTCTTGCAGCAACGTAAATATGTCCGTACTTGGGTTTGCTGAGAACTTGCACAGCGAAAGACCTGAGAGGAAGCCAAGAAAGTGCCAAGATTGACATTAGAGTCAAAAAACGAAATAACCGCAGGTCAGACGCCTAAAGGTAGATGAATCTGCGATCTTGTCCTTGCTCGTGTAACGTTTCGGCCGCGGAGATTGATCAGCAACAGTCGAGAGTGATTTGCTCGGTAACTTGCACCGCAGTCATCCTGAGCGGATACCCTCCGACTCAGCGCTGACGAAGGCCGAAGAGGTACGGGAGGAAGGCGGGCGGAGCACGCGTTCGCGTGCTGAATATCCGAATCCAACGATCTTTCGATCCGCTCAGTCCTGCCCCGTATCGCGTCCAGAAGAGGTTTACACACGTGGTCGAAGCACCGGTCACTCCCATCGCGGTCATCGGGATGGCCTGCCGGCTGCCCGGAGGCATCGACTCCCCGGAGCGGCTGTGGGACGCGCTGCTGCGCGGCGACGATTTCGTCACCGAGGTTCCGCTCGAGCGCTGGGACGCCGAGGAGTATTACGACCCGGAACCCGGGGTGCCCGGGCGTTCGGTGTCGAAGTGGGGCGCCTTCCTCGACGACGTCGCCGGGTTCGACGCGGAGTTCTTCGGCATCAGCGAGCGTGAGGCGACCGCGATCGACCCGCAGCACCGGCTGCTGCTCGAGACCGCCTGGGAGGCCGTCGAGCACGCCGGCATCGACCCCAAGGCGATGGCGGAGTCGCTGACCGGTGTCTTCGTCGGCATGACCCACGGGGACTACCAGCTGCTGGCCGCCGACGCCCACGCCATCGAAGGTCCCTACGGGTTCACCGGTAACAACTACAGCCTCGCCTCCGGGCGCATCGCCTTCGCGATGGGGCTGCACGGACCCGCCTACACCGTCGACTCCGCCTGCTCGTCGAGCCTGCTGGCCGTGCACATGGCGTGCCGCAGCCTGCACGACGGCGAAAGCGACATGGCGCTGGCCGGCGGCGTGTCGATCATGCTCGAACCGCGCAAGATGTCCTCCGGATCGGCCCAGGGCATGCTGTCGCCGACCGGCCGGTGCCACGCCTTCGACATCGACGCCGACGGCTTCGTCTCCGGTGAGGCGTCGGTCGTCCTCATGCTCAAGCGCCTCTCCGACGCCCGGCGCGACGGTGACCGGGTGCTCGCGGTGGTCAAGGGCACGGCGGCCAACCAGGACGGCCACACCGTGAACATCGCGACGCCCTCGCGCGACGCCCAGGTCGCGGTGTACCGCGCCGCGCTGGCCGCGGCGCAGATGGACCCGAAGACCGTCGGCATGGTCGAGGCCCACGGCACCGGCACGCCGGTCGGCGACCCGATCGAATACGCGAGCCTCGCCGCGGTCTACGGCACCGATGGCCCGTGCGCGCTCGGCTCGGCCAAGACCAACTTCGGCCACGGGCAGTCCGCCTCGGGTGCGGTCGGTCTGATGAAGGCGATCCTGTCGCTGCAGCACGCCACCGTGCCGCAGAACCTGCACTTCACCCGGATGCCCGACGAGATGGCGCGGATCGAGACGAATCTGTTCGTCCCGCAGGAGATCACCTCCTGGCCGCTCGCCGTCGACGGACCGCGGCGCGCCGCGGTGTCGTCCTACGGCCTGTCGGGCACCAACGTGCACGCCGTCCTGGAACAGGCCCCCGAGGAGTCCGTCCCGGCCACCGATTCGGCCGCGCCGGCCGGCACGGGGATGCTGTTCGCGCTGTCGGCCACCTCGGCCGACGAACTGCGCCGCACCGCCGCGCGGCTGGCCGACTGGGCCGACGGACGGCCCGACAGCGACCTGCGGGATCTGGCCTACACGCTGTCCCGCCGGCGCGCGCACCGTCCCGTGCGCACCAGCGTCATCGCCGCCACCGGCGAGGAACTGATGAAGGCGCTGCGCGAGATCGCCGGCGGCGACGCGCCCTACGAGCCCGCCGTCGCCAAGGACGACCGGGGCCCGGTGTGGGTGTTCTCCGGACAGGGTTCGCAGTGGGCGGGGATGGGCCGGGCGCTGCTGGCGGCCGAACCGGTGTTCGCCGCGACCGTCGCAGAACTCGAGCCGCTGATCGCCGCCGAGTCCGGATTCTCGGTGACCGAGGCGATGTCGTCGCCCGAGAAGGTCACCGGCATCGACCGCGTGCAGCCCACGGTGTTCGCCGTGCAGGTGGCGCTGGCGGCCGCGATGAAGTCCTACGGTGTGGTGCCCGGCGCCGTGATCGGCCACTCGATGGGTGAGTCCGCCGCGGCGGTCGTCGCCGGCGGCCTGTCGCTGGCCGACGGGGCGAAGGTGATCTGCCGCCGCTCGAAGCTGATGGCGCGCATCGCCGGATCCGGTGCCATGGCGTCGGTGGAACTCCCTGCGCAGCAGGTGCTTTCCGAACTCGCCGCCCGGGGCATCAGCGACGTGGTGCTGTCGGTGGTCGCCTCGCCGCAGTCCACCGTGGTCGGTGGCGCCAAGGAGTCGATCCGCGAGCTGGTCGCCGAATGGGACAGCCGCGGCGTGATGGCCCGCGAGGTCGCCGTCGATGTGGCGTCACACTCGCCGCAGGTCGACCCGATTCTCGACGAGCTCACCGACGTCCTCGACGACATCGAGCCGATGGAGCCGCAGCTGCCGTACTACTCGGCCACGCTGTACGACCCGCGTGACCCGGCCGAGTTCGATGCCTACTACTGGGCGGACAACCTGCGCCACGCGGTCCGGTTCTCCGCCGCCGTGCAGGCCGCGCTCGAGGACGGCTTCCGGGTGTTCGGGGAACTCGCTCCGCACCCGTTGCTGACCCACGCCGTCGACCAGACCGGCCGCAGCCTCGACATGACCCTGTCGGCGCTGGCCGCCATGCGCCGTGAGCAGGAGCTGCCCGCCGGACTGCTGGGCTTCGTCGCCGATGTGCACAATGCCGGTGCCGCAGTTGATTTCTCGGTGCTCTACCCCGAGGGCCGGCTGCTCGACGCGCCGCTGCCGACGTGGACGCACACGCACCTGATGCTGACCCGCGACGGCCAGGAGCAGGCCCAGGGCGGCTCCACCGTGGCGGTGCACCCGCTGCTGGGAGCACACGTTCGCCTGCCCGAGGAGCCCGAGCGGCACGTGTGGCAGGTCGATCTGGGCACGGCCACCCAGCCGTGGCTGGCCGACCACCAGGTGCACAACGTCGCCGCGCTGCCGGGTGCGGCCTACTGCGAGATGGCGCTGGCCGCGTCGCGCGCCGTGTTCGGCGACGACGCCGAGGTCCGCGACATCGCGTTCGAGGCGATGCTGCTACTCGAGGAGCAGACCCCGGTGTCGGCGGTCGCGACCGTGAAGCGGCCCGGTGTGGCCGACTTCGTCGTCGAGACCTACGCCGAGGGCAGCGAGGTGCGGCGCTCGGCCGCGGTGCTGCATGCCGACGGGGACGCCGAAGCGCCTACGGGCTACGACATCTCGGCGCTGCTGACCTCGCACTCCGATCGCCGCGACGGCGCGGAGCTGCGGACCTGGTTCGAAGAGCGCGGGATCCAGTACGGCCAGGCCTTCACGGGCCTGGTGGCTGCGCACGCCGCCGACGACGGCGCCGACACCGTGCTCGCCGAGGTGGCGCTGCCGGGGTCGATCCGCTCGCAGCAGGGCGCCTACGGCATCCACCCCGCCCTGCTCGACGTCTGCTTCCAGGCCGTCGGTGCGCACCCCGCCCTGCAGGCGGACGCGGCCGGCACACTCATGCTGCCGCTCGGGGTGCGCCGGCTGCGCGCCCACGCGTCGACCCGCAACGCGCACTACTGCTACGTCACCGTCACCAGTGTCAGCGCCGCAGCGGTCGAGGCCGACATCGAGGTGCTCGACGAGGACGGCGCGGTGCTGCTGACCGTGGCCGGGCTGCGGCTCGGCAGCGGCGCCACCGCGGGTGGCGAACGCGAACGATTGCTCAACGAGCGGCTGCTGACCATCGACTGGCGCCGCCACGACCGGCCCGAGGCCGACCACGCCGACGCCGGACGGTGGCTGCTCGTCGCCGCATCGGCTGACGCCGAGCAGTCGGCGGCCGCACTGGCCGACGCGCTGCGCGGCGCCGAGGTGGAGGTGGCGACCACGGTGTGGCCGATGCGGGCCGACCATGACGCGACGGCCGCCGAGGTCCGCGAGCGGCTGACCGCCCAGCACCATCAGGGTGTCGTCGTGGTGACCGGCGCCGCCGCGTCGGAGAACGCCGCGGAGTTCGGCGCCGAGTACGTCCGCCACCTGGTCCGGATCGCGCGCGAACTGCCTGAGATCCCCGGCGAGCCGCCGCGGCTGTTCGTCATGACCCGCGGCGCTGCGACCGTGCTCGACGGCGATGTCGCCAACCTCGAGCAGGCCGGTCTGCGTGGCCTGATGCGGGTGCTGGGCATGGAGCATCCGGCGCTGCGGCCGACCCAGATCGATCTGGACGACGCAACGGCACCCGAGTTCGTCGCCGCTCAGCTGCTCTCCGGTTCCGAGGAGGACGAAACCGCCTGGCGGGCAGGGGACTTCCACGTCGCGCGGTTGGCCCTGTCGCCGCTGCGCGCCGAGGAGCGCCGCACCACGGTGGTCGACCCCGCCGAAGGCGGTATGCGACTGCAGATCCGCACCCCCGGCGACCTGGAATCGTTGGAGCTCGCGGCGTTCGACCGCGTACCGCCGGGTCCCGGTGAGATCGAGGTCTCGGTGACGGCGTCGAACCTCAACTTCGCCGATGTGCTGGTCGCCTACGGCCGCTACCCGAGTTTCGAAGGCCGGCTGCCCAAGCTGGGCGCCGACTTCGCCGGTGTGGTCACCGCGGTCGGCCCCGGTGTGACCGACCACGAGGTCGGCGACCGCGTGGCCGGCATCTCCGCCAACGGGGCGTGGGCCACGTTCGTGACCTGCGACGCCAACCTGGCGGTGACGCTGCCCGAGGGCCTGCCGGAGGCGCAGGCCGCCGCGGTGCCCAGTGCCCACGCGACGGCGTGGTACGGCCTGCACGACCTGGCCCGGATCACGGCGCGCGACAAGGTGCTGATCCACTCCGCGACCGGCGGTGTGGGTCAGGCCGCGATCGCGATCGCCAAGGCCGCGGGCGCCGAGATCTACGCCACCGCGGGTAGTCCGGAGCGCCGGAAACTGCTGCGCGACATGGGTATCGAGCACGTCTACGATTCGCGTAGCACCGCGTTCGCCGACGAGATCCGCCACGACACCGACGGGTACGGCGTGGACATCGTGCTCAACTCGCTGCCCGGTGCCGCCCAGCGTGCCGGCCTGGAACTGCTGTCGTTCGGTGGCCGCTTCGTCGAAATAGGCAAGCGCGACATCTACGGCGACAGCAAGATGGGCCTGTTCCCGTTCCGGCGCAACCTGGCGTTCTACGCCGTGGACCTCGCGCTGTTGACGCTGACCAATCCCGGGATCCTGCGGCGCCTGTTGGAGACCGTCTACCAGCAGATCGCCGACGGGGTGCTCCCGCTGCCGGAGACCACGCACTACCCGCTGGCCGAAGGCGCGACCGCGATCCGCGTGATGGGTGCGGCCGGCCATACCGGCAAGCTGGTGCTCGACGTCCCGCACACCGGGTCCAGCACCGCGGTGGTGCCGCCGGAGAACGCCGACGTGTTCCGCGCCGACGGTGCCTACGTGGTCACCGGCGGAATGGGTGGACTGGGTCTGTTCCTCGCCGAGAAGATGGCCGCGGCCGGCTGCGGCCGGATCATCCTCAACGGTCGCTCGGCCCCCTCCGCGGAGGCCAAGGCGATCATCGGCCGCCTCATCGCGGCCGGCACCGAGGTCGAGATCACGCTCGGCGACATCGCCGATCCCGCGACCGCCGCACGCCTGGTGGCGGCCGCGACCGCCACGGGATTGCCGGTGCGCGGCGTGCTGCACGCGGCCGCGGTGGTCGAGGACGCGACGTTGGCCAACATCACCGACGAGCTGATCGACCGGGACTGGGCGCCCAAGGTGCACGGCGCGTGGCACCTGCACGAGGCCACCCTCGACCAGCCGCTGGACTGGTTCTGCTCGTTCTCCTCGGCGGCGGCGATGGTCGGTTCCCCGGGGCAGGGCGCGTATGCGGCCGCCAACAGCTGGCTCGACGCGTTCACGCACTGGCGTCGCGCCCAGGGCCTGCCGGCCGGCGCGATCGCCTGGGGCGCGTGGGCGCAGATCGGCAAGGGCCAGGCGATGGCCGAGGACGAGGCGATGGCGATCCTGCCCGACGACGGTGCGGATGCGTTCGACACGCTGCTGCGCCACAACCGCGGCTACAGCGGCTACGCGCCGGTCGCGGGCGCCCCGTGGCTCACAGCGTTCGCCCAGACCAGCAAGTTCGCCGAGGCGTTCGCCTCCATCGGCCAGAACACCACGGGGACAAGCGCTTTCCTCACCGAGCTCTATGAGTTGCCGCAGGAGGAGTGGCCGGCGCGGCTGCGCAAACTGGTCGCCGACCAGATCGGCCTGATCCTGCGCCGCTCGGTCGACGCCGACCGGCCGCTGGCCGAGTACGGTCTCGACTCGCTCGGGACGTTGGAGGTGCGGACCCGCATCGAGAACGAGACGGGCATCCGGATCGGTTCGACCGACATCACCACGGTGCGGGCCCTGGCGCAACGCCTGGCCGACACGCTCGCCGGTGATGCGGCCAGCACGAGTCCGTCGTCATGACGGGTCATACGGCGTCGACGAAGTCGCCCAGTGTCATTCACGAAGCACGGAGGGTCTGATGGTTGCCATCAAAGCGATCCATGACTGGAACGGCACCCCGGGTACGCTCGTCTCCTGGAATCCGTCGGCGGCCTCGCGGGCCAAGATGGCGGATGCGCCGATCAGCCAGGTGCCGGTGAGCTACCAGCAGGAACAGCACATCCGCGGCTTCCGCAAGCACCTGTCGCAGGGTACGGACATGGCCCGGCTGAACATCCCCGCGTGGGACATGCCCGGCCAGTGCGACATCCGCGCGATGACGCACGTCATCAACGCCTACATCCGGCGCCACGACACCTACCACAGCCGGTTCGAGATCACCGAGGCCGACGAGGTGATCCGCCGGACCGTGCGCAACCCGCGCGACATCAAGTTCGTGCCCACCGATCACGGTGAGCTGACCGCCAGCCAGTGGCGTGAGCACGTGCTCGCGACGCCGGATCCGTTGCAGTGGGACTGCTTCCACTTCGGCATCATCCAGCGGGCCGACCACTTCACGTTCTACATCAGCGTCGACCACGTGCACACCGATGCGATGTTCATGGGACTGGTGCTCGTCGAGATCCACATGATGTACGCCACGCTGGTCGGCGGCGGTGCTCCGCTGAAGTTGCCTGAGGCCGGCAGCTACGACGACTACTGCGTCCGGCAGCGGGAGTACACCTCCGCGCTCACGCTGGAGTCGCCCGAGGTGCAGGACTGGGTCCGCTTCGCGCAGAACAACGGTGGCACCCTGCCGACCTTCCCGCTGCCGCTGGGTGACCCGTCGGTGCCGTGCTCGGGCGACCTGATCACGATCCGCCTGCTCGACAAGGCGCAGTCGGAGCGGTTCGAGTCGGCGTGCATCGCGGCCGATGCCCGTTTCATCGGCGGCGTCTTCGCCTGCGGCGCACTGACCGAGCACGAGTTCACCGGGCGCAGCGACTATTACGTCATCACGCCGACGACAACGCGCCGCACGCCCGCCGAGTTCATGACCACCGGGTGGTTCACCGGGCTGGTGCCGATCACCGTCTCGGTGGACGCCCGCAGCTTCGGCGACACGGCGCGGTCGGCGCAGAAGTCGTTCGACTCCGGCCTCGACCTGGCCCACGTGCCGTTCGAGCGGGTGCTCGAGCTCGGCGAACCGGCCGGCGTCACGAAGCCGGGGCCGGGGGTTCCGATGCTGTCCTACCTCGACGCCGGGCTGCCGCCGCTGTCCCCGAGCGTCATCGCCCAGTGGGAGGCGATGAACGGCAAGGTCTACAGCGACGCCCGTGCGGCCTTCCAGGTCGGTATGTGGGTCAACCGGACCGAGCGGGAGACCACGGTCACCGTCGCGTTCCCCGACAACCCGATCGCCCGCGAGTCGATCGACCGGTACATGCAGGTGATGAAGTCGTGGTTCGTCCGGGTCGCCGACGGTGGCGCGGTGCCCGCCCCGCGGACCGCGGCCCATGGCGCCCCGGTGCGCCACCGTGACGAGTTGGTACCCGTAGTCGGAGGTTGAGATCTGTGGCGACCCAGATGAGGCCGCTTCGCAGGCCTTTTCGCGGTCTCATGACGCCCGTCGGAACGCAGCCGGACCATCTGCTGTCGTATCTCGATCAGGCCCTGTTCCTCGGCCTGCGGGCCACCGGGCAGGCGGCGGTGATGCAGTGCGTGTGGATCTACGACCATCCCGTCGACGTCGAGGGGTTGCGCCGGTTCCACCGTAATTTCGGCTACGGGCTGGCCGGGCGCCGGATCGAGCCGTCCCCGTTGCCCTTCGGACGGCACCGGTGGGTGTCCTCGCTGGGGCCCGCGGCACCGATCGACTTCGTGACCGAACCGCGCCCGCGCGAGGAGATCAGCGACTGGATCGACGAACGTGCGCAACTGCCGGTCGACCCGGAATGGGGGCCGGCGTGGCACATGGGTGTGCTGCCGCTGACCGACGGCGGCACGGTGATCAGCCTGGTCGGATCGCACTGCATCGGCGACGGCGGGGGAGCGTTGCTCACCGTGTTCAACGCCGTCACCGGTAACACCCCGGACCTGGGTTACCCGAAGCCCGGCACCCGCACCAAGATGCGCGCGCTGGCCGCCGACGCCCGCCAGACGCTGCGCGACGCGCCCGAGATCGGCCGCACCCTGGTCGCCGCGGCCAAGCTGGGGATCAAGCGCCGCAAGGACTTCACCCGCGCCGGCAAGAATCCCACGACCGACACCGCCGCTGCCCGGGACCACGTCGTGGTGCCCGCCGTGACGCTGTTCGTCGATCGCGACGAGTGGGATGCGCGCGCCGAGGCGCTGGGCGGCAACAGCTATTCGCTGCTGGCCGGTTTCGGCGCCAAACTGTCCCAGCACATCGGCCGCCACGGCGCGGACGACGACTCGGTGCCGTTCATCATCCCGATCAACGACCGCACGCTCGAGGACACCCGGGCCAATGCGGTGATGCTCGCCAACGCGCGCATCGATCCGCGCAACGTCACCTCCGATCTCACCGCCGCCAGGGCGGCGATCAAGACGGCGCTCAAGACCATGCGCGAGGTGCCGGACGAGGCGCTGGCGCTGTTGCCGCTCACCCCGTTCATCCCGAAGCGGGCGGTCAAGTCCACCGCCGACGTCGCGTTCGGGTTCTCCGACCTGCCGGTGTCGTGTTCGAACCTCGGTGACCTGCCGCCACAGATCGGCCAGATCGACGGAACCGACGCCGAATACGTGATCCTGCGCGGTGTCGACCGGTTCATCCCGCGTTCGGTGCTCGAGCAGCGTCGCGGCCTGCTGACCGTGATCGGCGCGCGCATCGGCGAGAAGATGTCGATCGCGGTCATCGGCTACCAGCCGGGGCAGATCAACACCAAGGCCCGGCTGCGCGAGCTGACCACCGCCGCGCTGGCCGACTTCGGCCTCACCGGGGCGATCGTCTGATGGCCGGCCCGGCGCGCACCGGACAGCGTTCGGCCACTGCGGGTCCCGACACGCACACCGCCGACGATCGGCTCGCCCACATCGACCAGGCCGCGTTCCTGCAGCTGCGTTCCACCGGGCCGGTCAAGCTGGTGCAGACGGTGTGGGTGTACGACAACCCCGTCGACATGGACATGTTGCGGCGCTTTCACGCCGGCCTCGGACAGGGTCTGCTCGGCAGGCGGATCGAGCGCTCGGCGCTGCCGTTCGGCAGGCACCGCTGGGTGGCGGCCGAGCCGGTGCCGATGCACGTCGCCGACCGTCCGCGGCCGCTGTCGGACCTCAGCGACTGGATCGACGAGCGCTCGGCGACCCCGATCGACCCCGAGCACGGCCCCGGCTGGCATCTGGCGGTGCAGCCGTTCTCGGACGGATCGACCGCGGTCAGCCTGGTGGCGTCGCACTGCATCACCGACGGCATCGGGCTGCTGCTGGCCATCGCCAACGCCGTGAGCGGGACGCCGCGCAAACTCGAGTACCGGCAGGCGGGGTCGCGGACCCGGCTGCAGGCGCTGCGCGACGATGTCCGCCACACCGCCCGCGATCTGCCCGAGGTGGGCCGGACGCTGGTGGCCGCGGCCAAACTGGGTCTCCGCCGGCGCGGTGACCTCGCCACGACCGGGGCGTCGCGGCCCGTGCTCACCGAGGTGGGCGACGACGCCGAAACGGTTGTCGTCCCGGCGATCACCGCATTCATCGACACCGCCGACTGGGATGCCCGCGCCGAGGACCTCGGCGGCACCACCTACTCACTGCTCGCCGGGTTCGCCGCCCGGCTCGCCGAACGCGTCGGCCGCCACCGACCCGACGGCGGCGCGGTGTCGCTGCTCATCGCGCTCAGCGAACGCACGCCCGACGACACCAGAGGCAACGCGGTGTCGCTGGCCACCGTCGACGTGCACCCCGCGCGGGTCACCAAGGATCTGTCCGACGCCCGCGCGGCGATCCGGCAGGCGTTGACCACGTTGCGCGCGGTGCCCGACGAGACGTTCGCACTGCTGCCGCTGACGCCGTTCGTGCCGAAGCGCGCGGTGCGCAAGGCATCCGACGTGATGTTCGGCGACCTGCCGGTGTCGTGTTCCAACATGGGCGACATCGACCCCGTCGTCGGCCGCATCGACGGCACCGAATGCGAGTTCTTCACGCTGCGCGGCGTCGATCAGGGTCTCACCCCCGGCGCGCTCGCGAAGGCCGGTGGTCAGCTCGTGCTGACCGCGGTCCGGCTCGGGACATTCATCTCGATCGGGATCGTCTCCTACCGGCCCGGCGGCACGAACACCAAGCGGCATCTGCGCGATCTGACGGCCTTGACGCTGGCCGAGTTCGATCTCTACGGCGAGATCATTTAGCGATGACGGCGCCCTCGTCGCGCCGCATCCTCGAGCAGGTCGGCCGCTTTCGCCACACTCACCGACGGTTTGGTCATCGCCGCGGCGACCTCGCGGGCCCGGTCCCGGTACCCCGGGGCGAGCACCTTGCGCAGCGCGTCGCGCAGCGACGTGCGCGTCGTGGCGGAGAACCGCCGGTAGTCGCCGACACCCAGCTGCTTGACCTTGGACCCCCAGATCGGTTGTTCGGCGCCGACCCACAGCACCAGCGTGGGCACGCCGGCCCGGACACCCGCCGCGGTGGTGCCCGCGCCGCCGTGGTGGACCACCGCCCGGCACAGCGGGAACACGGCGGCGTGGTTGACCGTGCGCACCACCTTCACGTGCGGGGCGTGCGAGGACTCGTCGACGTCCCAGACGCCCGAGCAGATCAGCGCGCGCTCACCGAGGTCGGCGCAGGCGGCCTCGATCATGGCGACCGCCTCGGCCGGCGCCTTGACCGGCATGCTGCCGAAGCCGAAGTACACCGGCGGCCTCCCTGCGGCGATCCAGGACACCACGTCGTCGTCGGCCTCGGTGTGCTTCTCCAGCGTGATGGCGCCCACCAGGGGACGCTGCGGGCCCCACTCGTCGGCGAGGCCGGGGAAGAACATCTCGTCGTAGGCCTGGATCTCCAGCGTGCCGCGGTCGGCCATCCGGCGCACGGCGCGCGTGGTGGCGCGCGGCAGGCCGAGTTCGCGCCGCTGCTCGTCCTCGGCGCGTTTGAGCACCTGCCAGTGCGCCCACTCGCCGATGGCCCACACCGGCCCGACCACCGCGCCCGGCACCGGCACCGGCAGCAACCGGGTGCTCGCCCGCACCGGGAAGTAGTGCAGCGCGGCCAGTGGAATGGCGTGTGCCTCGGCAACATTGCCGGCCAGTTCCTGGTAGGTGGTGCCGGTCAGGATCAGGTCTGCGCCGTCGGCCATGGCGTCGAGCGAGCGGCTCATCTCCGGCCAGCCCTGCACGACGTATTCGCGCGCTTCGCGCAGCACCGTCGCGGGGTTGCGCACCCGGTACCACTCGCGGAACACGTCGGCGTCGAGTTGCTGCTGGGAATCGACCCCGTAGGACACGGCCGGACCCAGCCCGGAGTCCTCGGCGAAGCCGACCAGGTTGGGCGGCACCGCAACTGCCACCTCGTGCCCGCGCCGGGCGAGTTCGAGCGCGACGGCGGCGCAGGGCTCGACATCGCCGCGGGTGCCGTGGACGGCGACCACGAACCTCACGCGTGGCGCCGCCGATTCCGCCGGAGGGCACGCGGATTCACGCGAACCGCCGTGCATCGCGGCGTCTCGTGTAACAGCACCATGGACACACCCGATTACAACATGGATCGGGATGGCCGGGGCAGCCGCGTCAGCGGGCGAGTGGGCGCCTCCCGGGTGAATTCGTGGTCAGCTGTCGAACTTGTGAGCCGTGTAGCGTGAAAAGTATGTTCGCCCGCACCAAACTCCGTGGTGCGTTCGCGGACGGGGGACTTCCGCTCCTGGGCCGTTTCATCGTCCGCCATCCCGTTTCGGTCATCGTCGCCTGGCTGGTGACCGCGGCGACGCTGTTCTTGCTGCTGCCTCCGCTGGCGGAGGTCTCGCAGCGCAACCCGCCGGACTTCCTGCCCAACGACGCCCCGGTCATGGTCGCCAACCGGGAGATGAGCGACGCGTTCAAGGGGGCCGAGGAGACCAACACCAGCAACCTGGCCGTGGTCATCCTCAGCAACGAGAACGGGCTCACACCCGCCGACGAGGAGACGTACAAGGAACTCGTCGACCGCCTGGCGGCCGATCCCGAGAACGTCATCTCGACGCAGAACTTCATCGCCACGCCCGAGTTGCGCCAGGTGATGACCAGTGAGGACGGCAAGGCCTGGAACCTCCCGGTCAGCCTCACCGGCAGCATGGGCACCCCGAGCGGCCAGGCCGCGTACCGCGATGCCGTCGACATCATCGACGAGGTCACCGAGGGCTCCTCCCTCGAGGCGAACATGGTGGGCGCCGCGGCCACGTTCGAGGACATCAACGCCATCGGTGCCCGCGATCAGCTGGTCATCGAGATCGCCACCGTCGGAACGATCCTGACCATCCTGCTCATCGTCTACCGCAGCATCGTCGGCATGCTGATCCCGCTGCTGACCATCGGTCTGGCGCTCGGGGTCTCCAACCAGGCGGTTGCGGGGCTCGGCGAACTCGGTCTGGGCCTGGGTCCCCAGACCATCGTGCTGATGACCGGCATGCTGATGGGGGCGGGGACCGACTTCTCGATCTTCTTCTTCAGTCGCTACCACGAGCTGGTGCGCACCGGCATGGCCTCCGACGACGCCCTGGTCGGCGCACTGACCTCGATCGGCAAGGTGGTCGCCGGGTCGGCGGCGACCACCGCGATCGCCTTTTTGGGCCTGGCGTTCACCAAACTCGGCGTTTTCGCCACCGTGGGTCCCGCGTTGTCGGTGACGATTGCCATCGGCTTCCTGGCCTCGATCACGCTGCTGCCTGCCTTCATCGTCCTGGCCGGGCGGCGCGGCTGGGTGAAGCCCCGCAAGGACCTCACCGGACGGTTCTGGCGCCGGTCCGGCGTCCACATCGTGCGCCGGCCGGTCCTCCACCTCACGGCCAGCCTGGTGGTGCTCATCGCGCTCGCGGTCTGCGCCGGGTTCATCAAGTTCAACTACGACGACCGCAAGGCCCTGCCCGCCGACGCCCCCAGCAACATGGGTTACGAGGCGATGTCCGCGCACTTCCCGGTCAGCACCACGATGCAGCAGTTCGTGGTGATCAAATCCGACCAGGATCTGCGCTCGCCGCGCGCGCTGGCGGCCATGGAGGCCATGGCGCAGCGGATCGCTGCGGTCCCCGACATCGACATGGTCCGGGGCATCACCCGGCCGACCGGCGAGATGCTCGAACAGGCCAAAGCCACCTATCAGGCCGGCGAGGTCGGTTCCCGGCTGGATCAGGCCTCCACGCTGATCGAGGACAACGATGCGAACCTGTCGCGGCTGAGCGGCGGCGCCGACCAGCTCGCGGACGTGCTGGACCAGGTGCGCGACGGGGTGATCGGCGCGGCGGGCAGTGTGCGCGGACTCGCGGGTGCGCTCGACGACATGTCGCGCAAGTACGGCGGCGCCACCACCCTCGACCAGATTGACAAGACCGCGTCGCTGGTGACGAATATGCGGTCCCTGGGCGATGCGATCGGCGTGGACGTCAACCGGATGACCGACATCTACGCGTGGGCGAACCCGGTGTTGCTGTCGCTGGACGAGAGCCCCACCTGTGCCGCGGACCCCGAGTGCGTGGCCTCGCGAGAGGATCTCCGGCGCATCGTGGCCGCGCGGGACAGCCCGTACCTCAACAGCATCTCCGAGCTCGGCAGCCAGCTGCAGAACACCGAGGGCTACCAGACGCTGGACGAGACCGTGCAGGGGTTGTCCCAGAGTCTGAGGACCGCGACCACGGCGGCGCGCGAGCTGGGCATCGACGAACCCAACGGTGTGCAGAACAAGATCCGCGAGGTCACGCAGTCCGCCGACACGCTGGCCGATTCCAGCCGTCAGCTGGCCGAGGGCGTGCAGCTGCTGGTGGATCAGACGCGCACCATGGGCGGCGGTCTGGACCAGGCGTCGGACTTCCTGAACGCGATGAAGCGGGATGCGGCCGACCCGACGATGTCCGGGTTCTACATCCCGCCGCAGATCCTCACCCAGGAGGAGTTCAAGAAGGCGGCGAACCTGTTCGTCTCACGCGACGGGCACACCGCGCGCTACCTGGTGCAGACCGCGCTGGACCCGTTCGACACCGCCGCGATGGACCAGGTCGACGACATCATCGATGCGGCCGAGAGTGCGCGGCCCAATACCGTCCTGGAGGACGCGAAAGTCACCATGGTCGGCTTCTCGCCCGTGCAGGCCGACCTTCGCGACTATTACAACGACGACATCCGGTTCATCATCATCGTGACGCTGCTGGTGGTGTTCCTGATCCTGGTGCTGCTGTTGCGCGCCATCGTGGCGCCGATCTACCTGGTCGCGTCGGTGGTGCTGTCGTACGTGTCCGCCGTGGGCATCGGTGTGCTGTTCTTCCAGTTCGTGCTCGGCCAGGAACTCGCCTGGACGGTGCCAGGCATGGCGTTTTTGGTGCTGGTCGCCGTCGGCGCCGACTACAACCTGCTGCTGATCGCCCGAATACGTGAGGAGTCCCGCGACGGGATCCGCACCGGCATCATCCGCACCGTCGGCGCGACGGGTGGCGTGATCACCTCCGCCGGGCTCATCTTCGCGGCGTCGATGCTCTCGCTGACGGTCAGCAGCATCAGCACGGTGATCCAGCTCGGCTTCGTCATCGGCGTGGGTCTGCTGCTCGACACGTTCATCGTGCGCACCATCACGGTGCCCGCGGCGGCCGTGCTCGTCGGCAACGCGAACTGGTGGCCGTCGAAGCCGAAGTACGAACCGCGGGAGTCGGACCGGGTCGAGGACGCCGGCGAGGAGACCCAGCCGCTGACGGGCCGGGCACGGGTCCGGCAGCGGCTCCTCGAGGCGAGCGCGTCCTACCGGGCCGGCACGGGCCCTCGCGATACCGTCTGACGGGCCGTCAGCGCGCGGTTTTTGCCAGAAGAACTACTTCCGGGCAATTTCGTCGCTCGCCGTCCGGGGCAATCGGCGGCGATCTGCGAATTCGGCGGTCACCCCGGTGATTCAAGATCGGTACCTTTCATTTGCTGAAATATGATTGTATGCGCCGGAGAATAACTGCTAGCAAACCATCAAATGGTGGTTTGTCCTGAGTTCCGCGGCGGGATAGCGGAGCTGCACCCGGAATCACCTGCGCAATGTCAACCAAGTCTGCTTTGGACTCACGAAATTCACAGGTTCCAGTTAATATGTTCGCGTGGTGATGCAGGTTGCCGACAGCCGCGCAATTGGCGGTCGCGAACTCGATATCAGTGTCGTGATTCCGTGCCGTAACGGCGCATCGACACTCGAACGGCAACTCGACACCTTACTGTCGCAGGACACCGCCGCCGCATTCGAGGTCATCGTGGCCGACAATGGTTCGACCGACGGAACCGCCGACCTCGTCCGCGCGTACCGGACACGGGATCCTCGCGTCCGGCTCGTCGACGCCTCCGTCGCGCCCGGGGTCAACGTGGCCCGTAATGCCGGTGCCCGGTCGGCACACGGCCGGTTCATCCTGCTCTGCGACGCGGACGATCTCGTGCATCCGGGTTGGCTGGAGGCGAATTGGCGGCGCCTGCGCGACGGGGCGCACTGCGTCGGCGGCGGCATCGACCGCGTACTCGAGGACGGCAGCCTGCTCGCCGCGGAACGCATGCTCTACCGCACCGGCCGCAGCACGGTGCCCTACGCCAACGGCGCCAACTGCGGATTCTCCGCCGAGGCGTTTGCGTGTGTCGGTGGCTTCGACGAGTCGTTCGCCGGGGGCGCCGACGAGATCGACTTCTTCTGGCGCCTGGCTGCGGCCGGGTACCCGCTCGTACTCGCCGACGGGGCGGTCATCAGCAAGACCCAGCACACCGCGCTGCGGCGGGTGTTCCGTCAGCACTACAGCTATGGCCGCGGCGAGGTGCGGCTGATCCGCAAGTTCAAGGGCGCCTGGGGCCTGATCCCGTTGCTGGCGTTGCCTTTCCATGTCATCGGGTGGGCGCTGCTCACGGCCACGAGCCGGACGGATTCGCGGTGGCGGCGGCGTTGCGTCGTCAATCTCGCGTTCCACCTGGGGATGTTGCGCGGGTGCCTGCCGACCCGGCGCCCGGCGCCTGTCAGCCGGTGGACCGGCGCACCGTCGGCGCCGACTGCGACGCTCGCCAGGCACTCCAGGTCGGCATGAAGGTGACGTTCGGTGCGCGGCGGGTCCAGGCGTGCCACAGCTCCTCGATCTTGCCGTGGCGGTCGTTGATGACGGTGTGCGGGATGCCGCAGAGGACGGCGATGACATGACCGTGCAGGCGGTCGGTGACCAATCTCCGGCCCTGCGACAGGATGTCGACCGCGTGGTCGAGATTGCGTCGGGCAAACCAGGTCATCGCGGCCCGGCTCGGCCGCGGACGCCCCGACTTCCCGGCCACGTTCGCCAGGCTCCATCCGAGATTGCGGGTGCTGACCATCGGGGCCTGCGTCCAGTCGACGGTGGGTATGTCGGCGAGTTGTCCGGATGCTGCCTCGCCGTCGCGCCGCGCTTGAACCACCAATTCGGTGCGTGGCGGGCGCCGCACGAGCGCGCCGAGCGCGAACGCCGCGTCCGGCGCCAGCAGCGTGCGACAGTCGAATTCGCGTTCAGCGATGGCGAGTGACCGCCTGTCGCGGACCAGCAACGTGACGTCGCGGTGCGCACCGATCGCGCGTTTGAGGTCCTCGAGCCGGGTCCGGTCTGCGATCTGCACGGACTGCGGCATCTGCACGATGGGGCGATCGGGAAAGTCGTGGATCACTTGACGTCTCAGGTCGTCGTGGACCGGATACAGTCCACCGAGATTGCCGCCGCCGTTGATGACGATGGGCCCGGACGCCCGCAGCCGGTCGGGCCGGTAGCTGCTCGCCGTGGTGGTGGAGCGCACCGTGACCGATCGCTGCGCGGCGAGCCGCTGCACGCCCAGCCAGATCGCCGAGTCCCCACAGTTCAGGTGGTGGGGAAAATCCACCATGTCGCAGTCGCCGCCGTGCGGCAGGAAGGGTGAGACCTGGGTGATCAGTTGCGTTCGAACCCATTCGAGAAACTCGGCCACGATCCATCCTCCGTTGTGCGATCCACCCCGAACATCTTTGCATTCTCAAATAAAACCGGCAGGTCGGATGGCGCAGGGCGACGTCGTTCGGCGGTGTCCGGTTGGCTACGATGTCCCCACCGGAACGTCGGCCCGCCGCGGACGGGGAGGCCGGACCGCTCGGCGTGGTCGCAATGGTTCATATCCGGACAGCACCGAGGAAGTGTGAAGGCAAGCCCTATGAGACTCAGCGTTATCGGTACGGGCTACCTGGGTGCCGTCCACGCCGCCTGCATGGCACGACTGGGCCACGACGTGGTCGCCTACGACACCGATTCGTCGAAGGTCCGCGCGCTGGCCGCCGGCCGGTCACCGTTCTACGAGCCGGATCTGGACGAGCTCCTCGGCGAAGCCATGGCTTCCGGACGCCTGACCTTCGCCGATTCCGTGGAACGGGCCGTGTCCGGAGCGGCGGTGCATTTCATCTGCGTCGGCACGCCGCAGCTGCCGGATTCCGATGCCGCCGATGTGCGGTACGTCAACAGCGCGGTGCAGGCGGTGGCCGAGCACGCCGACTGCGACAGTGTGATAGTCGGGAAGTCGACGGTTCCGGTGGGCACGGCACGGCGACTGGCCGACGAGGTCGCGGCCCTCCCGTCGGCGCACCGCCTCGAAGTCGCGTGGAATCCCGAATTCCTCCGGGAGGGTAAGGCGATCGAGGACACGTTGCAGCCGGACCGGCTGGTCTTCGGGGTGTCCTCCGAATACGCTGAGAAGACGCTGATCGAGGTCTACGACCAAGTGATCAGCGCGGGAACCCCCTATATCACCACGGGATTCGAAACCGCCGAGATGGTCAAGGTGGCGGCGAACTCCTTCCTGGCCACCAAGATCTCGTTCATCAACGCGATGGCGGAAGTGTGCGAAGCGGTCGACGCCGACGTCGTGACGTTGAGCGAGGCCCTCGGCCATGACAACCGCATCGGACGGCGATTCCTCAACGCAGGCCTCGGATTCGGCGGCGGCTGTCTACCCAAGGACATCCGGGCCTTCAGTGCCCGGGCGGGTGAACTCGGTGCGTCGACCGCGCTCACCTTCCTCCACGAGGTGGACAAGATCAACATCCGCCGGCGCGAGAAGGCGGTCTCGGTCGCCGGCGCGCTCGTGGGCGGCGACTTCCTGGGCCGCAACATCGCCGTCCTCGGTGCCGCGTTCAAGCCCAACAGCGACGACGTCCGGGATTCGCCTGCGCTCAATGTCGCTGCGGCGATGCATCTGAAGGGCGCGCACGTGCGCGTCCACGATCCCAAGGCCATCGACAACGCCAGGGCGCGCTTCCCGACGCTGACCTACTACGCGGACCTCGCCGAAGCGGTGCGCAACGTCGATCTGCTCGTACTGGCCACCGAGTGGGACGACTACCGCAACCTCGACCCGGTGGCCCTGCGGTCGGTGGTGCGGTCACCGCGCCTGCTCGACACCCGTAACGCCCTCGACGTGGAGTACTGGTCGAGCGCCGGGTGGCAGGTTTATGCGCTGGGCCGGGGCCGGCTCGATGTGTGAGTGCGCTGTCGATCACGAAGGGAACGACGTCATGGCCGGACGGACGATCGAGGTCATCATCCCGGTCAGGAACATGGCCGAGCACATGCCGAAGGTGTTGCGTCCGTTGATGGCCCAGCTGGCTGTCGGGGACCGTGTCACCGTGATCAACGACGCGTCCACCGACGACACCGAGTCGGTCGCCCGTTCGTTCGGGGTCACGGTGCTGAATCTGGCCGAGAGCCGGGGTCCGTACTACGCGCGCCAGATCGCCGCCGTGAGGTCGACCGCGGACATCCTGCTGTTCATCGATGCCCGATCCCGCCCGCTGCCGGGGCTGCTCGAGGCGCACCGTGCGCTGCACGCGGATCCCGGTGTGGCGCTGTCGTGCACGAACGTGAATACCCTGTCGGGCCCGACCACGGCGGCCAGGATGGCGGCGATGGCGCAGACGTTCAGCCTGCCGGCCAAGGTCGGGGTGCCCGGTAAGCCGCCGTACTATCCGACCGCCAACCTCGGTGTCGATCGCCAAGCTTTCCACGCGGTGGGCGGCTTCCGGGCCATGCGCAGCGGCGGCGACGCCGACATCTGCTGGCGGGTGCAGGAGAACGGTCTGGGCCGCATGGGCATCGACGACCGCGTGCTGATGGAGTGGGAGCCGCGGCAGACCATGCCGGAACTGGCCAGCCAATTCAAACGGTACGGACGCGGCACCGCGTATCTGCAGTGGGCCT
This sequence comes from Mycobacterium sp. PS03-16, assembly GCF_004570325.1. Taxonomy (GTDB): domain Bacteria; phylum Actinomycetota; class Actinomycetes; order Mycobacteriales; family Mycobacteriaceae; genus Mycobacterium. Next base: position 229,418 of record NZ_SPQO01000003.1, read on the forward strand.
ATCGGCAGAGCCGGCGCCAGGGCGGTGGCCGGGCGGTGGCACACCGCCCGACACCGGCCTGGTTCAAGACCATGGTGCTCAACGAACTGCGTCGCCCGGTGCGCCAGCATCTCGCCCGGGCCGTCATCAACTACTGGTTGCAGGTCGGCTACATCTCCGAGCGATTCAAACAGTCCCAGTTCACGATGCCGGTGCGGTATGACTTGAGCGCGGACGCGGAGATCGGCGGGCCTCAGCGGTGAGGTGATCCGGCCGGCCGGTGCCCGGCCGGATTCGGGGGTGGACGCGCGTGTGGGGGAGACGTGCTCGGAGGGATCGAGACTCGGCCGCGTCAGCGGTCATGGCCGGTGGACGTCGGCGTGTTCGCGGGCGGTATCGCGCTGTTGCTGTGGGGGATCGCGACGCCATCGCTGTGGCGCGACGAGGTGGTGACCGCGCAGATCGCTCGCGGCGGCTGGGAGGAGATCCGGCGCGTGATCGCCGTGACCGATCTCGCGCATGCCCCGTATTACCTGCTCCAATGGGGCTGGACGTCGGTGGCCGGGCATACCGAGGTGGCGCTCCGGCTGCCGTCGGTGCTCGCGATGGCGGGCGCGGGCGCGATGCTCTGCGCGATCGCGCGGCAGTACACGACGCCTGCGGTCGCAGCCGGGGTCGCCGTCGTCTTCCTCGCTGCTCCGTCGGTCACCCGGTACGGACAGGAAGCGCGCTCTCCGGCACTGGTTGTCGCGCTCGTGACGGCCGCGACACTGTTGCTGCACACGCGCTCGGTGCGCCGGTGGCCCGCCTACAGCGTCGCGATGTCGCTGGCCGCGCTGTTCAACGTCATCGCCGTCCTCGCGGTGCTGCCGCACGCGGTGCTCGCCTGGCGGGCCGAGGTCATCCGGGTCTGGGTCCGCGCGGCGCTGCTGCCGGTCGTGTCCGGCGGTGCCTGGGCGTTGTACCTGCAGGCCGCCGGTCAGCGCGACGAGATGCTGGGCTGGCTGGAGTCGCCGACGCTGTGGCGGCTGGGCGAACTCTACGTCGAGGTGTGCCGCTCGGGACCGTATCTCCTGGTGCTGGTGGTGGGCTGGGTGATGCTGGCGAGACGGCGCAACCGGGAGACGGTGTGGTTGGCGGCCTTCGCGGCCCTGCCCGCGGCCGGTTGGGTCGTCTCCCAGATGATGAACGTCGCGCTGGGCCGCTACTTCCTGTTCGTGCTGCCATTCCTCGCCATGGGTGCGGTGCTCGGTTGGACCCGGCTGGTCGCCCTCTATGCGGCTGTCGCCGTGGCGGTGTCACTACCCGAACAGGTGGCCTACCGTACGCCGGCCGGTCATCTCGACGATTTCCGCTCCGCGGTCGCCTACCTCGAGGACGGCGCGCGACCGGGCGACGGGATCAAACACGACAGCTGGTTCACCCGTTCGGCCTACGCGTACTACGGGCGTCGCTCACTGGCCGACCCGCTGGATCCCGCCGGGGAAGCCAGCGCGGAGGTGCTGCTGACCGGAGGGACGACATGTGCGTCGCCGTATCCGTTGCAAGCGTTCGCCAGGGTGTGGTTCCTGCGGATCGACGAGGCGCGCGCACAATCGGTGTCGCCGGCCCACTGCGATCCGGCGCTGACTCTTGAGTCCACCCGCGAATTCGGCGGCGCGGTCGTCGAACTGTTCGTGCGCTCGCCCGCCGGTTCCCGTCAGCTGGCTTCCGCGGCGGCGCGGTAGCCGCGCACGGCCCACGGCGCGACGATCGCGCTGAGCACCAGCACCCACGCCAGGGTCACCAGGAACGGCGTCCACGCCGCCTCGCCGAGTGCGAAGGCGCGCATCGACTCGATCGCGGGGGCGATGGGCTGGTAGCGCACGATCGGCTGGATCACGGTGGGCAGCAGCTCGATCGGCGGCACACCGGAACTGGCGAACACGAACCCGATCGACGACGTGCCGAGCCAGGTCAGCGCCGTGCGGTTCGACGCGCGCGCGGAGATCCCGATGACCGCCATCGCGAACACCATCACCACGAGCACGGGCACCAGCAGGAACGGGATGATCGTCCACCAGCTGCCCTGGAACCGCATGCCGAGCGCCAGGCCGACGAGCGTGATGAAGATGGTGCTGAGCAGGGTGCGGGCCGTCTCGGCCAGCAGCCGGCCCGTCAGCGCGCTGGCACGGTGCACCGGCAGCGTCCAGAACTTGGTGACCAGACCCTGTTCACGTTCGAACGACACCGAGAAGCCGGCGCCCAGCGCGCCGAACATGCCGCCGGCCAGCGCGCACATCGGCACCAGACCGTAGAGGCTGTCGGTGCCGGTCAGCCGGACGACGGACTCGCCGACCAGCAGGTCGTAGGTGATCAACAGGAACGTCGGGAACAACAACGCCTGGATCGGCACCACGGGTTCGCGCCGCCAGCGGGTGAACAGCCGGCCGGCGAACACCACGCTCTCCACGAGCAGCGAACTGGGCGCGGGAGTCGGTCGGGTGGCGGTCATTCCGGACGCCTCTGCATCCGCAGCGCGATTGCGCCGAACAGCACGAGCAGTCCCAGACACCACGCCACGCTGGCGGTGAGGTTGGCCGCGTCCACCTCGCCGAGCGCGAAACCACGCAGAGTCTCGGTGATCTGGGAGACGGGCTGATAGGTCACGAAACCGTGCAGCCAGTCGGGGAACGAGTCGGCCGGCGCCAACCCCGTGGACAGCACCACCAGCAGGAGTTGGGGCACCAGGAGCAACTGGCTGGACGCCTCACCGCGTTTGATCCGGGTGCCGGTCGCATCGGCGCCCATCGACAGCGCCAGCGTGAGGGCCAGCGCCATGACCACGAAGGCCACGGCGTAACCCGGCCCGCCGCTCATCCGGAACCCGAACGGATACGCCACCGCCAGCGATGCGGCGATCGCCAGCACGCCGCGCAGCAGGCAGTACGACATGCGGGCCGCCAGCGGCGTGAACGCGGAGATCGGCATCGTGCGCAGCCGTACCCCGAACGCCCACTGGTCGCGCGCGGCCCGGTCGGCGGTCGTCAGCGCGCCGAGCAGCATGGCCTGGACGACCACCACTGGCAGCACGTACTGGGGGTAACTCATGCCGCCGGTGTCGATCATGTGCCGCAGCACGGCGTTGAACCCGACGAAGGTGACCACGGGCACGATGATCGCCATCGGTAGATCGAGATCGCGCAGGGTGCCGAGCAGCATGCGCTCGGTCAGTGCCGACAGTGCGGTCATCCGGCGGCGGTGGGGGTGGTCAGATGCAGGAACGCCTCGTCGAGCGTCGGTTTGCGGATCGAGATGTCGTGCAGCTCCACACCGATCCGGTCGACGCGGCGCAACACCTCACTGAGGGTGGCGGCCCCGTTGGGTGCGGGCACCGACACCGAGTTGTCGTCCTCGTCGAGCTCGGCGCCGGCCATGTCGTCGACGGCCGCCATCAGGCGGGGCAGATCGGCGGGATCGACCGGGGTCACCGTGCAGTAGCCGCGCCCGACCCGCTGTTTGAGCTCGTCGGCGGTGCCGCTGGCGATCACCCGTCCCGAGTCGATCACGACGATGGAATCGCTGAGCAGATCGGCCTCTTCGAGGTACTGGGTGGTGAGCAGCACCGTGACCCCCTCGGCGGACAGTGATGACACCAGCGTCCACACGTCGCGGCGACTGCGCGGGTCCAGGCCCGTGGTGGGTTCGTCGAGGAACAGCACCTGCGGCGGAACCACCAGCGCCGCAGCAATGTCGATGCGGCGCTTCATCCCCCCGGAGTAGGTGCGCACCTGTCGTTCGGCCGCATGCGCCATGTCGAACTGCTCGATCAGCTCGTCGGCGCGCACCCGCGCCTGCTTACGCCGCAGCCCGCGCAATCGGCCGAACAGCACCAGGTTCTCGCGCCCCGTCAGCTGCAGATCGAGTGCCGCCTGCTGTCCGGTGACGCCGATGCTGGCCCGCACCTTGCCGGCTTCGCGCACGACGTCGTGTCCGGCGACCAGAGCCTGACCCGACGTGGGCAGCAGAAGCGTGGACAGGATGCTGATCGTGGTGGTCTTGCCGGCACCGTTGTGTCCCAGCAGTCCGCAGATGCTTCCGGACGGTACGGTGAAACTCACGTCATGGAGCGCGGTGACGCCTCCGTCGAACGTCTTGGCGACGCCATTCAGCTCGATCATCGGTCAAACCATACCGTCAGTCGGGGCGGTCGCCGGGTGCTCGTGGCACGGCACCCCCACGACAGCGGGAACGTTGCGGGCGATTTCCCGGTACTGCGGTGAGAAAACGCGTGAACCACCGAACGACTATAACGACTGATCAAGGTCATTCAAACGCGGCGAAGTGCCGGTCGGCACCGTCGCCGGCCGGGTGCCCGGCACCAACGGAATTCGCAAAGTTCCGGTACATTCCGCGACGTCCCGCCCGACCGTGCGGGACGTGGCCGGATGAGGTGCCAGCTCCCCGGCCGATCGACGTACAGCGAAGAACCGGTGGCGTTTCCGCGCATCGGCGTTCGGCGCGCAGGTGACCGGCTCGGTTGCCGCGGCTACGATCGCGGGGTGCTAGGCGAGACCGTCCCCGGACCCGAAGCCGGCGAGCGCGGCGAGGCCACGCCGCGCTTCTCCATTGTCATACCCGCCCACAACGAGGAGAGCTACCTCCCCGCAACCCTCGAACACGTTGCCACGCTGAACTATCCGCGCGACGGATACGAGGTGATCGTGGTCGAGAACGGTTCGACCGACCGCACCCTGGAGGTGGCGCGACGGTTCGAGGGCGGCAACGTGCGCGTGGTCGTCAGTCAGAAGACGGGGGTGTCCGCGGCGAAAAACCACGGTATCGACCAGCTCTCGCCGCACAGCCAATGGGTGATCTTCCTCGACGCGGACACGCTGCTGAAGCCGGGTTTCCTCAACGACCTGCAGGCCAAGGTGGATTCGGCGCGCCGGCCGCTGGCCATCGGCACCACCACGGTGACCCCGCTCGACGGAGACCTCAAGGCGCGTGCCTGGTTCGCCTACTACGACTTCTCCCACCGCTTCGGCGGCTCGTACGCCATCCAGATCGCGAAGCGGTCGCTGTTCCCGGCGTTGCGGTTCGACGAGGACCTGCGGATGGGCGAGGACGCGCTGCTGATTCGCAAGGCGCGCAAGCAGGGCAGGTTCTTCTATCTGTCCACCCGTACCGTGCACACCTCGACCCGGCGCTTCGACACCGCCGGATACTGGCGCATCTTCTTCCGGTACTGGTACTTCTCCCTGCTGCCGGTGCGATTCTGGAAAGCGTTCGACTACAAGGTGATTCGCTGACCCGCCACTGACGCCTCAGGCGTCCAGGCGGGTGAACGCGCCCTGGCGGTACTGCTCGGCGCATGAGGCCCGGCGCACCTTGCCGCTGGTGGTGATCGGGATCGACCCGCGCGGCACGAGCACCAGATCGGCGGCGCTGATCCCGTGCGCCGACGAGATCGCGCTGGTCACCCGGTTTTTCAGGTCCGCGAAGTACGCCGACACGTCGTCCTCGGTGTCACCGCGCTTCTTGACCTCGACGATCGCCACCAGCTGTTCGGTGCGGTCCTGCTCCACCGAGATCGCCGCCACCCGGCCGCCTGAGATCTCCTGGATGGTGCCCTCGATGTCGTCGGGGTAGTGGTTGCGGCCGCGGACGATGAGCAGGTCCTTGAGCCGGCCCATGATGAACAGGTCACCCTCGGAGATGAAGCCCAGGTCGCCGGTGCGCAACCACGGCCCGGCATCGGTGCCCGCCGACGGTGAGTTGATGAAGGCGTTGAAGACCTCCTCGGTCTGCTCGGGCTTGCGCCAGTAGCCCAAGCAGACGTTCTCCCCGCGCACCCAGATCTCGCCGACGTCGCCCGCGGACACCTCGGTCCGGGTCTGCGGGTCGACGATCCGCACGGCCGGGGAGTCGGGCGTGCCGTAACCGATCAGCGCGGTGCCGGTGGCGGTGGCGCACCGCTTGGCGTGTCCGGCGGACAGCTTCTCCGGCTCGAAGTGCACCACCGTCGGCGGCTTGCCCGGCCGGTCGGTCGCGACGTACAGCGTGGCCTCGGCCAGCCCGTACGCCGGGCGCAGCACCTCCTCGGAGAGGTTGAACTTGCGGAAACGCTGGGTGAAGCGGCGCAGCGTGGCGTCGTGCACGCGTTCGCTGCCGCTGATCACCACCGCGGCGTTCCCCAGGTCCAGACCGGCCATGTCCTCGTCCGAGGTCTTCCCGGCGGCGAGTTCGAATGCGAAGTTCGGGCCGGCGGTGATCGCATGCGGGCTGCGCGCCACCATCTGCATCCACCGCGCCGGACGGGCCAGGAAGGACAGTGGGGTGGTGAACAGCGTGGTCCAGCCGCCGAGGATGGGGGCGAACACGCCGAGCAGCAGCCCCATGTCGTGGTAGAAGGGCAGCCACGTCACCGCGGTGGTCCCGGGCGGGGCGATCCCGCCGTAGTGGGCCAGGAACGAGGCCATGATCTGCTCGAAGTTGGCCGACATGTTCTGGTAGGAGACCATGACGCCGGCAGGTGTGCGGGTCGACCCGGAGGTGTACTGCAGGTACGCGGTCTCCGGCCGCTCGACCCGCCGACCGGCCGTCTTGCGCCGCGTGTCCAGATCCAGCGTGTCGACCTCGACGAGCCGGGCCGCGGTGGTGCCGTCCTGCGGCGTCACGTACTCGGCGACCGTGGCGCCGATGGCCGATGTCGTCAGCACCACCGTCGGGGCGGCGTCGCGCAGCACCGCGCTGATCCGCTCGTCGTGCACCCCCGGCATCGGGGTCGACAGCGGGACCGCGATGAGCCCCGCCTGCAGGGAGCCCAGGAACGCGACCAGGTAGTCGAGCCCCTGCGGGGCCACGATCACCGACCGGTCACCGGGCTGGGCGTACTCGCTCAGCTCATGGGCGAGGTTGACCATGCGGCGGTAGAGCTGTGCCCACGTCAGCGTCTCCTCGACACCGTCGGGGTCCTTCTCGTAGTCGATGAAGGTGAAGGCCGTGTCGTTGGGCTGCAGACTGGCGCGTTCCCGTAGCACGATGGGAAGTGAAGACGCAGTCATAGTGGTGTAGCCCCTCGTCGTTGCCGTAGCGAACAATGCTTCCGAGCATAAGGCAACCAATGCCGAAACCACGCATCTACGCCCGGCCCCGAAAACCCGTGCACCTGCAATGATTCAGCCACCCCGGCTCAGGGGGCCTACCATTCGAAACGCCGATGTGATTGCTGAAATTGCACGGCTTCAGCGACGTGCGCCGGTGAACCACTTGGTCTTGATGCGCCACGAGTGTGCGGATGCGAGAGCAAAGCCGGCTCCGCAGCAGCAGGCGAACACCCACACCAGTGTTCCGCCTTCGATGGCCTGCAGCCACGGGATGTAGGCGGTGGCGATGCGGATCCCGCAGGCGACGATCCCGCTCGCCGACGCCGCGAGGTAGATGTTGGCGATGCGCCGCGACCGCGGGTCCTTGCGCAGCACGAGCAGCGCGCGGCCACCGTAGGCGAGCAGGTAGATCAGCAGCCCGCACAGCATCAGCCAGTACGTGCTGAGCCAGACGTCGGTGGGGGTCTGGAAGAAGTCGTCGCGGTAAATGCGCGCGCCGTTGCCGAACGAGAAGGCGGCCAGCAGCAGGGGAATGCACAGGGTGGCCGGCAGTTCCACGAACTGTTTGAACGACGTCTGCATCGAGTGGTCGTCCTGGAGCCGGCCCAGCGTGTTGTAGACCACTGCCGAGGCCGCCACGATGTACAGATCGTGGGCGATGTAGTCCTCGAGATTCCACTTCCCGGTGAGGTCGTGCAGCAGGTGTCCCAGCGTCTTGGACGCCAGCGGCGACATCAGCACCACGGCCGCCAGCTGCAGCGCGATGTTGAGGGTGGCGGCGACCTCCCACCGGCAGTTCCAGGTCACGCGACGGATCCACAGGCTCCACGCCATACACCCGACGGTGATGGCTATGAGAACTGCGAGGGTCATCGAGGGTCGCCTTCGTGCTGAAACAACGTCAGCAAATTGTACGACCTACAAGGGCGGTGCGTCAGGACGCGGCGCCAATTCCGACAGTTTGGGCCGCCTGCGCGTCGTCGGCGCAGCGTCGGCAACCGTGGCCACGCTCATCGACGACGACTCGACGTAGTGCCACACTTCCTGCCTGCTCATCAATCCGAACCGGATCTGCAGATCGGGATAGCTCAGGTCGAACCGGTCCGCGACGTGGCGCAGCTCCTCGGCGTCGGGGTAGTCGGCTTCCTTGATCCGCCGGTAGTAGGTGCTGCTGGAGATCCCCAGCGCGTCGTAGATGGCCTTGGCCTCCACGTCCCCGTCGAGCAGGTAGTCGAGCAATGCTTTGAGCTGTCTGCCGTTCTCGTCGGTGCGTGGCATCCATACACCATAAACCCTGGTCCCGGAAATGGGCACTGGCAACCGGAATTAGGGACCTTCTGCCTTTATTGACATGGCCGTCACAGTTTTGGCAGTGGTCTCCCAATTCTGGGACACACCGCGTAGCGTATGGGCCATGGTCGCTCCCCACATGGCGCAAACCCGTCCCGTCGCCGGGGACATCACCGTTCCCACCCTGCGGTTGCGGTTGACCGACCGTGATGCGGTCCGGGGGGCGCGGCCCGGGAACGCGGTCAAATTGTCGGCCCCGCTCGACGACGTGCTGACCCTGGAACTGGACGGGGCCGCGTTCTCGCTGGGCCTGGCGGTCGACGAACTGCTGCTCGCCGCGCTGGGCCGCACCGTGGCGCGCACCATCGGCGAGGGTTCGGTTGCCGTCGACGTGGTCCGCGACGCGCGTTCGGCGCCTGCGACCGTCGAACTGGCCTGCGTGGGGGAGCGCCGGCTGGAGGCGACGGAGATGGTGCGCCTGGTGCATCACGCGCTGTTCGACATGCTCGACGGGCACCTGGCCGGTGCGCTGGGCGCCGAGACGCCCGAGGTGTTCTTCCACTACGCGGGCACCACGCCGGCCCGGTCGGCGTCGGCCCCGCTGCGCGGACACGCGCTGGAGGTGCGGGCGTACCGCGACGGTGGACAGATGCACCTCGACTGGTGGTTCGACAGCCGGCGCTTCGACCGTGCCACCGTGCAGGAGTTCGCCGAGCAGTTCCCGTTCGCGCTGATCGAACTGACCTCGGAGGCGGTTCCGGTCGCCTAGCCGGTAAGATCGCCCACCAGCGGCGTTGATCCGGCCATCACCGGGGAGCCTTCGGAAGAACGGCCCGCACGGGCTCAGTAGAACCGGACGGGTGGGCCCGTCACAGCCTCGAATGGAGCGGCGCACGACGATCGTGCGCAAGCGGGGTGGTACCGCGGCGCTCGCGCACCGGCGCGTCGTCGTCCCCGTGCCGGAATCACACTCGGGCACAGGAGACAACGCAGTGAGCGCGTACCCCAAACCGGCCGGCGGAGCGCCGAACTTCCCGGCGCTGGAGGCCGAAGTCCTCGACTACTGGGACGCCGACGACACCTTCCGCGCCAGCATCGCCCGCCGCGACGGCGCGCCGGAGTACGTCTTCTACGACGGTCCGCCCTTCGCCAACGGGCTGCCGCACTACGGCCACCTGCTGACCGGCTACGTCAAGGACATCGTGCCGCGCTACCGCACCATGCGCGGATACAAGGTCGAGCGGCGGTTCGGCTGGGACACCCACGGCCTGCCCGCCGAACTCGAGGTGCAACGCCAGCTCGGCATCACCGACAAGGCCCAGATCGAACAGATGGGCATCGAGAAGTTCAACGACGCCTGCCGCGCCTCGGTGCTCAAGTACACCGACGAGTGGCGCAGCTACGTCACCCGCCAGGCCCGCTGGGTGGACTTCGACAACGACTACAAGACCCTCGACCTCGGGTTCATGGAGTCGGTGATCTGGGCGTTCAAGCAGCTGTGGGACAAGGGCCTGGCGTATGAGGGCGTACGCGTGCTGCCCTACTGCTGGAACGACGAGACGCCGCTGTCGAGCCACGAGCTGCGCATGGACGACGACGTCTACCAGAGCCGCCAGGACCCGGCGATCACCGTGGGGCTGCGGATCCGAGAAGACGAAGCCGGCCCACTGGCCGGCTCACATCTGCTCGTGTGGACGACCACGCCGTGGACCCTGCCGTCGAACCAGGCGGTGGCGGTCAATCCCGAGGTGACCTATGTGCAGGTCGGGGTGGAGGGCCGCCGCTACGTCCTCGCCGAGGCGCGGCTGGGCGCCTACGCCCGCGAGCTCGGCGAGGAACCCGAGGTGCTGGCCACCGTCACCGGCGCGGAGCTGCTCGGCACCCGCTATCTGCCGCCGTTCCCGTACTTCGCCGACCGCCCGGAGGCGCACAACGCGTTTCAGGTGCTGCGCGGTGACTTCGTCACCACCGAGGACGGCACCGGCATCGTGCACATGGCGCCGGCCTACGGCGAGGACGACAAGGCGACCACCGACACGGTCGGCATCACGCCGGTCACTCCGGTCGACGCCAAGGGCCGCTTCGACGCCAGCGTGCCCGACTATCAGGGTCAGCATGTCTTCGACGCCAACCCGCAGATCATCCGCGATCTCAAGAACGGCACGGGCTCCGCGGGTGCGAACGGTGCGGTGCTGGTGCGGCACGAGACCTACGAGCACTCCTACCCGCACTGCTGGCGGTGCCGCAATCCGCTGATCTACCGCGCGGTGTCGTCCTGGTTCATCAAGGTGTCCGAGTTCCGCGACCGCATGGTCGAGCTCAATCAGCAGATCACCTGGTATCCCGAACACGTCAAGGACGGCCAGTTCGGCAAGTGGCTGCAGGGTGCCCGGGACTGGTCGATCTCGCGTAATCGGTACTGGGGCACGCCGATTCCGGTGTGGATGTCAGATGATCCCGAGCATCCCAGGATCGACGTCTACGGCAGCCTCGACGAACTGGAACGCGACTTCGGGGTGCGGCCGGACAACCTGCACCGGCCCTACATCGACGAACTGACCCGGCCCAACCCGGACGACCCGACCGGCCGGTCCACCATGCGGCGCATCGAGGACGTGCTCGACGTGTGGTTCGACTCCGGGTCGATGCCGTATGCGCAGGTGCACTACCCGTTCGAGAACCGGGCGTGGTTCGACGGTGGAAACGGCGAGGACGCCCATTTCCCCGGCGATTTCATCGTCGAGTACATCGGCCAGACCCGCGGCTGGTTCTACACCCTGCACGTGCTGGCCACCGCGCTGTTCGACCGGCCGGCGTTCAAAACCTGTGTGTCGCACGGCATCGTGCTGGGCAACGACGGGCAGAAGATGAGCAAGTCACTGCGCAACTACCCCGACGTCACCGAGGTGTTCGATCGCGACGGCTCCGACGCCATGCGGTGGTTCCTGATGGCCTCGCCGATCCTGCGGGGCGGCAACCTCGTCGTCACCGAGCAGGGAATCCGCGAGGGCGTCCGGCAGGTGCTGTTGCCGCTGTGGAACGCCTACACGTTCCTGACGCTGTACGCGCCGCGGAAGGGCACCTGGCGCACCGATTCCACGCACGTGCTCGACCGTTACATCCTGGCCAAGCTGGCCCGGCTGCGTGACGATCTGACGGCATCGCTGGACGTGTGCGACATCTCGGGCGCCTGCGACGAACTGCGGCAGTTCACCGAGGCGCTGACGAACTGGTACGTGCGCCGGTCGCGTTCGCGCTTCTGGGACGAGGACGCCGACGCCATCGACACGTTGCACACCGTCCTGGAGGTGACGACCCGGCTGGCCGCGCCGCTGCTGCCGCTGGCCACCGAGGTGATCTGGCGCGGTGTCACCGGCGAACGCTCGGTGCACCTGACCGACTGGCCGTCGGCCGACGAGTTGCCGCAGGACCCGGCGCTGGTGGCGGCCATGGACCAGGTCCGCTCGGTGTGTTCGACGGCGTCGTCGCTGCGCAAGGCCAAGAAGCTGCGCGTGCGGCTGCCGCTGCCCAAACTGACTGTCGCCCTGGACAAGTCTGTGGATCCGTCCTCGCTGAAGCCGTTCGCGGACTTGATCGCCGACGAGCTCAACGTCAAGGCCGTCGAGCTGACCGATGACATCGACGCCTACGGGCGATTCGAGCTCACGGTCAACGCCCGCGTCGCCGGGCCGCGCCTGGGTAAGGACGTCCAGACCGCGATCAAGGCGGTCAAGGCCGGGGAGGGCGTCGTCAACCCGGACGGCACGCTGACCGCGGGCCCGGTGGTGCTGCAGCCCGGCGAGTACACCTCGCGGCTGGTGGCCGCCGACCCCGAGTTCACCGCCGCGCTGGCGGACGGGGCGGGCCTGGTGGTGCTCGACGGCACCGTCACGCCGGACCTGGAAGCCGAGGGGTGGGCCAAGGACCGCATCCGCGAACTGCAGGAGTTGCGAAAGAGCAGCGGGCTGGACGTGTCCGACCGGATCTCGGTGGTGATGTCGGTGCCGCAGACGCAGCAGGCGTGGGCGCAGACGCATCGCGACCTCATCGCCCGCGAGATCCTGGCGACCGCGTTCGAGTTCGGGGATCCGGCGGACGGGGCGGAGATCGGTGACGGCGTGAAGGTGGCGATCACCAAGGCGTGAGTACGGCCGGATCAGGCTCCGACCACGCGCGCGCTGGCGCTTCCGAAGGTGACCGTGTCGCCCGGCCGCAGTTGACGGCCGCGGCGCGTCTCGACCTCGCCGTTGACGGTGACCAGCCCGTCGGCGATCGCGGCCTTGGCGTCCGAGCCGCTGTCGATCAGCGACGCCAGCTTGAGGAACTGCCCGAGCCGGATGGACTCGTCGCCGATCGACACCTCGTGCACCGCCATGACCGTCAGGCTAACGCCCTAGCATCGGCAGTCGTGGACGCGCGCTGGGTCCTGCACCTGGACATGGACGCCTTCTTCGCGTCGGTCGAGCAGTTGACGCGGCCCACGCTGCGCGGGCGCCCGGTGCTGGTCGGCGGGCTCGGCGGGCGCGGTGTGGTGGCCGGTGCCAGTTACGAGGCCCGCGTGCACGGTGCGCGCTCGGCGATGCCGATGCACCAGGCCCGGCGGCTGGTCGGGGCGCCCGCGGTGGTGCTGCCGCCGCGCGGGGTGGTCTACGGCGTCGCGAGCCGCCGGGTGTTCGACACCGTGCGCACGCTGGTGCCCGTGCTCGAACAGCTGTCGTTCGACGAGGCGTTCGGGGAGCCCGCCGAACTGGCCGGCGTTACCGCCGCGGAGGTGGAGGCGTTCTGCGAGCGGTTGCGGGCGGCGGTGCTGGAGGCAACCGGCCTGGTGGCGTCGGTGGGGGCGGGGTCGGGTAAACAGCTCGCCAAGATCGCCTCCGGGCTGGCCAAACCGGACGGGATCCGGGTGGTGCGCCGCGACGAGGAACGCGCGCTGCTCGACGGGCTGCCGGTGCGCAAGCTGTGGGGGATCGGCCCGGTGGCCGAGGACCGCCTGCACCGCCTGGGCATCGAGACCATCGGCCAGCTCGCCGCCCTGTCGGAGGCGGAGGCCGCCGACGTTCTGGGCGGCACCGTCGGGCCCGCGCTGCACCGGTTGGCGCGCGGCGTGGACGACCGGCCCGTCGCCGAGCGTGCCGAGGCCAAACAGATCAGCGCCGAGTCGACGTTTCCGACCGACCTCATCACGCTCGACCAGTTGCGCGACGCGATCGGGCCCATCGCCGAGCACGCCCACCGCCGGTTGGCGAAGGACGGCCGGGGTGCGCGGACCGTGACGGTCAAGCTGAAGAAGTCGGATATGAGCACGCTGACCCGGTCGGCGACCCTGCCGTCGGCGACCACGGATGCGGCGACGCTGGGCGCCACGGCGCGCCGGTTGCTGCTCGACCCGATGGAGATCGGCCCGATCCGCCTGGTCGGGGTGGGCTTCTCGGGTTTGTCCGAGGTGCGTCAGGAATCGCTGTTCCCCGACCTGGAACTGGTGGCCGACGAGCAGTCGGCGGCCGCGGCGGCGCCGCCGTCGGTCAGCGAGGTGGCGCAGCGTCCCCCGGCCTGGCGGGTCGGCGACGACGTCGCCCACCCCGACCTCGGCCACGGCTGGATTCAAGGCGCCGGACACGGCGTGATGACGGTGCGGTTCGAGACGCGCGGCACCGGACCGGGGCCCGCCCGGACCTTTCCGGACGGTCTGCCCGAGATCACCCGTGCCAACCCGGTGGACAGCCTGGACTGGCCGGACTACCTGGCGGACCTGACCGCCGAGGAGCCGACTTAGGCCCAGCGCCGCAGGGTCTCCTCGACCGGCGCACCGGCCGCCAGCGCCGCCATCAGCAGAACGCGTGCCTGCGGCGGCCGCAGCCGGGGGACCATCACCGCCCCCGCGTCGACCAGGTCGCGGCCCGGCCCGTAGGCGGGGCTGACCCGGCCGCCGGGCACCCGGGTGGACACCGCCACCGTGACGCCGTCGGCGCACAGGGCCCGGACGCCGTCGACCACCGCCGGTCCGGCGTTGCCCGCGCCGAGCGCCTCCAGCACGATCGCGCGGGCCCCGGCGGCCGCGCAGGCGTGCAGGGCGGCGGCGTCCCCGCCGGCGTAGGTGCTGACGATGTCGACGCGCGGTGCGTGCCGCGCCGACACGTCCCCCAGATACGGCCGCTGCTTGCCTGCGGTGACCGTGAACCGCCCGTCGGTGACCTCGCCGAAGACGGGTCCGTCGAACACGTCGAGGCCGCGCGCGGCGGTCTTGTGCAGTCCCAGCGGCTGGCGCACCACGCCGGCGAAGGCGAGCAGCACGCCGCGGCCGTGGGCCGCGGGGGTGGCCGCGACGGTCAGCGCGTCACGCAGATTCGCGGGGCCGTCGGCGTCGGGCGCGTCGGCGCTGCGCCCTGCGCCGGTCAGCACGACCGGCACGGTGCCCGCGTAGGTGACCTCGAGCCACAGCGCCGTCTCCTCCATGGTGTCGGTGCCGTGGGTGACCACGATCCCGTCAGCGGTGTCCACGGCCTCGACCGCGGCGCGGATGCGGTCCCAGTCGGCCGGGCCAAGGGCGGAACTGTCCTTGCGCAGCAGATCGACCACGTCCACGTCCACGTCGAGGCCGGCGGTCAGGTCGGCGCCGGCGCGGTCGGGCCGGCGGACACCGTCGCTGTCGGTGCTGGTGGCGATCGTGCCGCCGGTGGTGATCACGACGACGCTCACGTGCGGAATTGTTCCCTACATGCGGTTTGGGATGATGGTGGGCGTGACCGACGAACCCTCGCCCAAAGCCGAATCCACGTCCGACGCCGCAGACACCGCGGCGGCGGACGTCGACGCGGCGCCCGCCCCGCGGCGACGGCTCCGCCTGCTGCTGTCGGTCGCGGCCGTGGTGCTGGTGGCCGACATCGTCACCAAGGTGCTGGCCGTCCGGCTGCTGACCCCGGGCCAGCCGGTGTCGATCATCGGCGACACGGTGACCTGGACGCTGGTCCGCAACTCCGGGGCGGCGTTCTCGATGGCGACCGGCTACACCTGGGTGCTGACGCTGGTGGCGACGGCCGTGGTGGTGGGAATCGTCTGGATGGGCCGACGGCTGGTGTCCCCGTGGTGGGCGCTCGGGCTGGGCATGATCCTGGGCGGGGCGACGGGCAACCTCATCGACCGTTTCTTCCGCTCACCCGGCCCGTTGCGCGGCCACGTCGTGGACTTCCTGTCGATCGGTTGGTGGCCGGTGTTCAACGTCGCGGACCCGTCCGTGGTCGGCGGGGCGATCCTGCTGGTGGTGCTGTCGTTGTTCGGCTTCGACTTCGACACCGTCGGCCGCCGCCGGCCGGACGACGAGTCCGCGTCATAGTGACCATCCGATCGATGCCGGTCCCGGAGGGACTGGGCGGGATGCGTGTGGACGCCGGGCTGTCGCGGCTGCTCGGGCTGTCGCGGACGGCGGCGGCCGCGCTGGCCGAGGAGGGCGGGGTCGACGTCGACGGCGTGCGCGCAGGCAAGTCGGACCGGCTGACGGCGGGCGCCTGGCTGGAGGTCCGGCTGCCCGAGGCGCCGCCGCCGGTGGAGAACACCCCGGTCGACATCGAGGGCATGGCGATCCTGTACTCCGACGACGACATCGTCGCCGTGGACAAGCCGCCGGGGGTGGCGGCACACGCCACGGTCGGCTGGCACGGCCCGACGGTGCTCGGTGGGCTGGCCGCCGCGGGGTTCCGGATCAGCACGTCGGGCATCCACGAACGGCAGGGCATCGTGCACCGGCTGGACGTCGGCACCTCGGGGGTGATGGTGGTGGCGCTCTCGGAGCGGGCCTACACCGTGCTCAAGCGGGCGTTCAAACAGCGCACCGTCGACAAGCGCTACCACGCACTGGTGCAGGGCCATCCGGATCCGAGCAGCGGCACCATCGACGCCCCGATCGGACGCCACCGCGGGCACGACTGGAAGTTCGCCGTCACCGAGAACGGCAGGCACAGCATCACCCACTACGACACCATCGAGGCGTTCCAGGCGGCCAGCCTGCTCGACATCGAACTGGAGACCGGCCGCACCCACCAGATCCGCGTCCACTTCGCGGCGTTGCACCATCCGTGCTGCGGTGACCTCACCTACGGCGCCGACCCGACGCTGGCCAGGAAACTCGACCTGGAACGGCAGTGGCTGCACGCCCGGTCGCTGGCGTTCGCGCACCCGGCCGACGGCAGGCGCATGGAGATCACCAGTCCGTACCCGGCTGACCTGCAGCACGCCCTGGACGTGCTGCGGCACCACGCCCGGTGACCGACCGCCGCCGCAGCGGTCTGCTGTTCGGCACCGGCGCCTACGTCTGGTGGGGGCTGTGCCCCGGATTCTTCCTGCTGCTGTTGCCCGCCGGTTCGCTGGAGATCCTCGCCCACCGCATCGTCTGGAGCTTCCTGTTCCTGATG
Organism: Mycobacterium sp. PS03-16; assembly: GCF_004570325.1. GTDB lineage: Bacteria > Actinomycetota > Actinomycetes > Mycobacteriales > Mycobacteriaceae > Mycobacterium. The sequence continues at coordinate 246,180 of NZ_SPQO01000003.1, forward strand.
CTGATCCTCGCGGTCGCGCGGCGCCTCGGTGACCTGCGCCGGCTCAGCGGCCGGACGTGGCTGCAGCTGCTGGCGGCCTCGGCGCTGGTGTCGGCGAACTGGGGCGTGTACATCTACGCGGTCACCCACGAGCACGTGGTCGACGCGGCGCTGGGCTACTTCATCAACCCGCTGATCAGCGTCGCGCTGGGTGTGCTGGTGTTCCGCGAGCGGATCAACCGGTGGCAGCAGGGGGCGCTGCTGCTCGCGATCGCGGCGGTGGCCGTGCTCACCGTGGAGGTCGGCACACCGCCCTACATCGCGTTCGCGCTGGCCCTGTCGTGGGGGTTCTACGGCCTGGTGAAGAAGGTGGTGACGGCCGACCCCCGGGTCAGCGTCGCGGTCGAGACGCTGATCGCGCTGCCGATCGCGGGCGGCTACCTGGTCGTGCTGGCGGTGACCGGCCAGGGGCACTTCCTGTCGGCCGGGACGGGCCACGCTGCGCTGCTCATGCTGGCCGGTCCGGTCACCGCGATTCCCCTGCTGCTGTTCGCGGCCGCCGCGCAGCGGCTCCCGCTGGTGACGCTGGGCCTGCTGTTCTACATCAACCCCGCATTGCAGATGGCCTGGGGAGTGGTGGTCGGACAAGAGCCGATGCCGGTCGGCCGGTGGATCGGCTTCGCGCTCATCTGGGTGGCGCTGGCGCTGCTGGCCGTGGACGCGGTCCGCGGGCGCGGGTCCGCCCGGGCCGCCGCGCAGCGGTCCGCCGCGGCCGCCGAGCGCCCGTGTGGCAAAGATTGTGGTTAGTAGTGCTACTGGTTTCACCAGCGGTCCTGGGTCGGACCGTCGGCACCGGCAACGCCACACCGGTCCTTGCGTTTGCCGGATAGCCGGTTGCCAGACGTGCAGCTATGTCCTAACGTTTGCTACGTGCAGCGCAGAGGCCGTACTTCCTCGGTATCGCGCGCTCGCGGCCGCCCGGTCGGCGCCGATTCGGCCCGCACCCGCAAGCTGATCGTGCGCGCCGCCCGCGAGGTGGTCAACGAGCGCGGGTACTCGGGTATGACGTTTCAGGCCATCGCCAAACGCACCGAGTTGAGCAGGCCGACGCTGCACTACTACTTCGCCACCCGCGACGAGGTGTTCGAGGCGCTGCTCGACGAGGCGCGCGACCTCATCGAGCACTGCGCCGGCCGATCATTGCGATCGGACACCTTGCTCGAACGGCTCTCGGCATTCGTCGCCGCGGTCGGGGAGGTGGACGCGCGGGATCCGTCGATCATGCCGTTCCTCATCAGCGCCCGCCTCGAATGGGGCCGCAACCCCGAGCTGCAGTCGGTGACCGCCTCGCCGGTTCAGCACTTCCTGATGCGGCTGGTGTCGGATGCGGTCCGTCGCGACGAGTTGGCGCCGGACACCGATTGCGACGCCGTCGTCGACATGCTGCACGTCATCCTCTACGGGATGGCGTTCTACGCCGGCTACACCGGCGGCGGCAGCGAGCTCACCACGATTGCCAAGCAACTCATCGAACTGTTTGCGCACGGGCTGGTGACCGAGAATCCCGACGGGCGCCGCACCGGGTCGGCGCAGCCGCGGTGACGGATCCGGCAGACACGGGACGCGACACGCCGAACCGTGTCGGTGGGCGGCCATAGACTGGCCACCCTATGAGCGGTTCGGAGTCGCGGTCTACGGGGTCATCGGGATCATTCGTGCATCTGCACAACCACACCGAGTACTCGATGCTCGATGGGGCCGCGAAGGTGAAACCGCTGCTCGCCGAGGCGCAGCGGCTCGAGATGTCCGCGATCGGGATGACCGACCACGGCAACATGTTCGGTGCCAGCGAGTTCTACAACGCGGCCACCGACGCCGGGATCAAGCCCATCATCGGGATCGAGGCGTACATCGCGCCGGCGTCGCGGTTCGAGACCAAACGCGTGCTGTGGGGCGATCCCAGCCAGAAGAGCGACGACGTGTCGGGCAGCGGGTCCTACACGCACATGACGATGGTCGCCGAGAACGCGACCGGGCTGCGCAACCTGTTCAAACTGTCGTCGCTGGCCTCCTTCGAGGGGCAGCTCGGCAAGTGGGCGCGGATGGACGCCGAGATCATCGCCGAGCACGCCGAGGGCATCATCGCCACCACCGGCTGCCCGTCCGGCGAGGTACAGACGCGGCTGCGGCTGGGGCACCAGCGGGAGGCGTTGGAGGCCGCCGCCAAGTGGCGGGAGATCTTCGGGCCGGACAACTTCTTCCTCGAGCTGATGGACCACGGGCTCGACATCGAGCGCCGCGTCCGCGAAGGGCTGCTCGAGGTCGGCCGCAAGCTGGGTATCCCGCCGCTGGCCACCAACGACTGCCACTACGTCACGCGCGACGCCTCGCAGAACCACGAGGCGCTGCTGTGCATCCAGACCGGTAAGACACTCTCGGACCCCACCCGCTTCAAATTCGACGGCGACGGCTACTACCTGAAGTCGGCGGCCGAGATGCGCGCGCTGTGGGATGGACAGGTGCCCGGCGCCTGTGATTCGACGCTGCTCATCGCCGAGCGGGTGTCGTCCTACGCCGACGTGTGGGAGCCGCGCGACCGGATGCCGATCTTCCCGGTGCCCGACGGCCACGATCAGGCGTCGTGGCTGCACCACGAGGTGATGGCCGGTCTGGAGCGACGGTTCCCGGGCGCTGTCGGGTCGGATTACATCGAGCGCGCCGAGTACGAGATCAAGGTCATCTGCGACAAGGGCTTTCCGTCCTACTTCCTGATCGTGGCCGACCTGATCAACTACGCGAAGTCGGTCGACATCCGGGTCGGGCCCGGACGCGGGTCGGCCGCCGGTTCGCTGGTGGCCTACGCGCTGGGCATCACGAACATCGACCCGATCCCGCACGGGCTGCTGTTCGAGCGGTTCCTCAACCCGGAGCGTCCGTCGGCGCCCGACATCGACATCGACTTCGACGACCGCCGCCGCGGAGAGATGCTGCGCTACGCCGCCAACAAGTGGGGCAGCGACCGGGTCGCCCAGGTCATCACGTTCGGCACCATCAAAACCAAGGCGGCGCTGAAGGATTCGGCGCGGGTGCACTACGGGCAGCCCGGGTTCGCGATCGCCGACCGTATCACCAAGGCGCTGCCGCCGCCGATCATGGCGAAGGACATCCCGGTGTCGGGCATCACCGACCCGAACCACGAGCGGTACAAGGAAGCCGCCGAGGTCCGCGCGCTGATCGACACCGACCCCGATGTGCGCACGATCTACGAGACCGCCCGGGGGTTGGAGGGTCTGGTCCGCAACGCCGGTGTGCACGCGTGCGCGGTGATCATGAGCTCCGAGCCACTGATCGACGCGATCCCGCTGTGGCGGCGCCCGCAGGACGGTGCGGTGATCACCGGCTGGGACTACCCGTCGTGTGAGGCCATCGGCCTGCTGAAGATGGACTTCCTCGGCCTGCGGAACCTCACGATCATCGGCGACTGCATCGAGAACATCAAGGCCAACCGCGGTATCGACCTGGACCTCGAATCGCTGCCGCTGGACGACCCGAAGGCCTACGAGCTGCTCGGCCGTGGCGACACGCTCGGGGTGTTCCAGCTCGACGGCGGGCCGATGCGCGACCTGCTGCGCCGCATGCAGCCCACCGAGTTCAACGACATCGTCGCGGTGCTGGCGTTGTACCGGCCGGGGCCGATGGGCATGAACGCTCACAACGACTACGCCGACCGCAAGAACGGCCGCCAGGCGATCAAGCCCATCCACCCCGAGCTCGAGGAGCCGCTCAAGGACATCCTCGCCGAGACCTACGGCCTGATCGTCTACCAAGAGCAGATCATGTTCATCGCGCAGAAGGTCGCCTCCTACACGATGGGCAAGGCCGACGCGCTGCGAAAAGCCATGGGCAAGAAGAAGCTCGAGGTGCTCGAGGCGGAGTACAAGGGCTTCCACGAGGGCATGACCGCCAACGGGTTCTCGGAGAAGGCCGTCAAGGCGCTGTGGGACACCATCCTCCCGTTCGCCGGGTACGCGTTCAACAAGTCGCACGCCGCCGGCTACGGGCTCGTGTCGTACTGGACGGCCTACCTCAAGGCGAACTATCCGGCCGAGTACATGGCGGGCCTGCTCACCTCGGTCGGTGACGACAAGGACAAGGCCGCGGTGTACCTGGCGGACTGCCGCCGTCTCGGCATCACCGTCCTGCCGCCCGACGTCAACGAGTCGGTGCAGAATTTCGCCTCGGTCGGCAACGACATCCGCTTCGGTCTGGGTGCCGTCCGCAACGTGGGCTCGAATGTGGTTGCCTCGCTGGTCAACACGCGCACCGAGAAGGGCAAGTACACCGACTTCTCGGACTACCTCAACAAGATCGACATCGCCGCCTGCAACAAGAAGGTGACGGAGTCGCTGATCAAGGCCGGCGCCTTCGACTCGCTGGGGCATCCCCGTAAGGGGCTGTTCCTGGTGCACACCGACGCGGTGGATTCGGTGCTGGGCACCAAGAAGGCCGAGGCGATGGGGCAGTTCGACCTGTTCGGCGGCGCGGATACCGCAACCGATGCGGTGTTCACGATCAAGGTGCCCGACGAGGAGTGGGAGGACAAGCACAAGCTCGCCCTCGAACGCGAGATGCTCGGGCTGTACGTGTCCGGGCATCCGCTCAACGGGGTGGCGCACCTGCTGGCCAACCAGGTCGACACCCAGATCCCGGCGATCCTCGACGGCGATGTCGCCAACGATGCGCAGGTCCTCGTCGGTGGCATCCTGGCCTCGGTGAACCGGCGGGTGAACAAGAACGGGTTGCCCTGGGCCTCAGCGCAACTCGAGGACCTGACCGGCGGCATCGAGGTCCTGTTCTTCCCGCAGACGTACTCGCTGTTCGGCGGCGAGATCGCCGACGACGTCGTGGTGCTGGTCAAGGCCAAGGTCGCGGCCCGCGACGACCGCATCGCGTTGATCGCCCATGAACTGGTGGTCCCCGACTTCTCCAGCGCGCAGGCCGACCGGCCGCTGGCGGTCAGCCTGCCCACCCGTCAGTGCACGGTCGACAAGGTCAGCGCGCTCAAGCAGGTGCTGGCCAACCATCCCGGCACTTCACAGGTGCATCTGCGGCTGATCAGCGGGGAGCGGATCACCACGCTGGAACTCGATCAGTCGCTGCGGGTGACGCCGTCCTCGGCCCTCATGGGTGATCTCAAGGCGCTGCTCGGTCCCGGCTGCCTGGGCGGGTAGGCCCGGTCCGCCACGGCTCTTCGTTGTGCCGGCGACGGGCGGCTTCCGCGTCGCGGTCCCTGGCCCAGTACTCTTCGAACCTCTCGCCGGGATGGGCGTTGGGGATGCGGTTCATGATGCGGCTGAACCACGCCGGCGGGGTGGCCGGATCCCACTGCGGTACTACGATGCTCAGCGAGTAGAGCGTCCGCAGCGCCACGAACACGCCGAAGAACGTCGACGGCGCCCCGGTGACCGCGACGCCGAGCAGCCCGAACACGAGCGTGAAATGCACGACGCCGATGCGGGTCAACCCGCGCTGCGTGGTCTGTTCCAGCGCGTGGAAGGACCAGTTGCGCAGCCGGGGCAGATCGACGCAGGCATCGACGAGCAGGAACAGCAGCACCAGTGCGCAACCCGAGGCGACACTGCGGCCGTCGACCGCGGCGAGGCGACCCTCACCGTTGTGGTCGAGCAGTACGAGCAGCACCGCGAGGAAGACTCCGTGTGCCGCCGTGAACACCAGGCTGGCGGTGAGGAAGCCCCGCAGGAAGGAGTTGCGCCGGTTACCGCGTCCGGACGCCGGCGCCCGGTAGCGGAAGTGTCCTCGCCGTGGGCTCACCCGCTGATGAACAGCGATGCGGAGCCCGATCAGCAGGCAGCCGGCGAACGTCTCGAACCAGTAGACCACCAGCGTGGTGCCCGCCGACCAGTCGGCGAGGAACCACCCAACCCCGGGCACCGCGATGACGGCGACCTGGATCAGGCCGTGGATCTTCCGCACTCGTCGAGTGTGTCCGCCACCGCGGCGGAATGGCGGCCGACACGGCCACCGGAGCGGCTAGAGGTCCACCCGCACGATGGCGCTGTCGTCCCAGACCCCGCAGTCGTGGGCCTTGCGCCACTTCTCGCGCCACGACAGCCCGCTGTGCACGTTGCGCACGCCGGGGATCCGCAGCAACGGCAGGATGTTGTACTGCCAGCCGTAGCGTCGGTGCAGCGCCCGGTTGGCGTCCTCGGCGTCGCGGCCGGCGAGAACGACCGCGCGGCCCGTGAGCGTCGGCGCGTCGTCACGGACCCGGCCGCGGTGATCGCACACCCGGACCTCCACGCGTGGATCGCGGGTGACGCGCGCGGTCTTCGGGCCGCGTTTGGTGCGGAACACCAGCGTGGTGCCGTCGAGATGGAACCAGATCGGGGTGTCGACCGGGGTGCCGTCGCGGCGGTACGACCGCAACTGGGCGTAACGCGACCGGTCCAACTCTGTGAGGGTGTCCATGCGACCAGTCAACGACTTAGAGTTGACTCGAAGTCAAGGGGCGCAGGAGGCACGGTGGAACCGGAGCTGTCGATCGGCGAGGTGGCGCGTCGCACCGGTGTCGCCGCGACCACCCTGCGCTACTACGAACAGATCGGACTGCTGCCGTTCGCCCGGCGGGCCGGCGGGCAGCGCCGCTACCACGAGTCGGTGCTGAGCCGGCTCGAGGTGATCCGGCTGTGCAAGGCCGCCGGATTCGCGCTCGACGAGATCGGGCTGCTGTTCGCCGACGACGCACCCGGCAGGCCGGTCAGCCGGGCGCTGGCGGAAGACAAGCTGGCGCGGATCGATACCCAGATCGACGCGCTGCAGCGTGCCCGCGAGATCATCGAGTGGGGGATGCGCTGCACCTGCCCGTCGATCGACGACTGCGCGTGCGGGGTGCACGTGTCGGCGCCGGCCGAACAGGACAGGATGGCCCGATGAACGCCCGCGCCCCCGAGTCCCGGCACCTGAGCGTGTGGATCGACGCCGCGCCCGACGTCGTCTACGACTTCGCCGCCGACCCCGCGACCTGGCCGCGGTGGGCGGCGGGACTGGCCGCCGGCGGGTTGCGGCAGAGTGCCGAGGGCTGGGTCGCCGACTCGCCGATGGGCCCGGTCACGGTCGAGTTCGCCCCGGCCAACGCCTTCGGGGTGCTGGACCATCTGGTGCGACTGCCGTCCGGGGAGGCGGTGTACAACCCGCTGCGGGTGGTGCCCGCGGGGCCGGGAGAGCGCCGCTGCGAGGTGGTGTTCAGCCTGCGGCGGCGGGCCGGCATGACCGATGCGGAGTTCGAGGCGGATGCGACCGCGGTGGCCGCCGACCTGGAGGCCCTGCGCAGGCTGGTCGAGGACTAGCGCTTGGCGGTGGCCAGGCCGAGCACCAGCCACACCACGGTGGCCGCGGCGGCGCCGGACAGTACGGCCGGGGCGGCGCTCATGGTGGCCGCACCCACGACGACCAACACCAGGAATCCCACCGCCAGCGCCAGCAGCTTGTAGGCCGGCCACGGCACACCGGCGACCGGGATCTCCGCGTCCACCCGAGGGGCGGCGAAGTGGAAGTTTCCGGCGGTCGTCATAGAGATCACGATACCTCTCAGACAAGGTTTCGGCCAACCGAAACTCCGAATCGGGGACGCCCGTCCTGTACCCGCCTAAACTCGTTCCATGCCGCTCACCGGAGAATACGAACCGAGCACGTCGGACTGGGCCCGCGAGCAGGCCGAGAAGTACATGGAGTCGGGCGGCACCGAGGCCACCGAACTCAACGGCAGGCCGGTCATCCTGTTGACCACCGTCGGCGCCAAGACCGGCAAGATCCGCAAGACGCCGCTGATGAAGGTCGAGTACCAGGGCGAATACGCGGTCGTCGCGTCGCTCGGCGGCGCCCCCAAGCACCCGGTGTGGTACCACAACATCAAGAAGAATCCGCGCGTCGAACTGCAGGACGGCACCGTCACCAGGGAGTACGACGCGCGCGAGGTCTTCGGCGGGGAGAAGGCCGAGTGGTGGGACCGCGCGGTCGAGGCGTGGCCCGACTACGCCGAGTACCAGACGAAGACCGACCGCGAGATCCCGGTGTTCGTGCTCACCCCGGTCGAGTAGAAACCGGTTTCACCCGGCACGGGCACCGGTGGCACCATTGACCGGTGACTGCTGAGCTGAGCCAGAATCCGCGAACCTCGTCGCCGCTGTCCGCGGCCGACATCGACGAGGCGGCTCAGCGCATCATGGGCGTGGTGGTCCGCACGCCGCTGCAGTACTGCGAGCGGCTCTCGGAGGCCACCGGCGCGGAGGTGTATCTCAAGCGCGAGGACCTGCAGGCCGTGCGGTCCTACAAGCTGCGCGGCGCGTTCAATCTGCTGTCGCAGCTCAGCGCGGACGAGATCGCGGCGGGCGTGGTCTGCTCCTCGGCCGGCAACCATGCGCAGGGTTTCGCGCTGGCCTGTCGCATCATGGGCATCAAGGGGCGGGTGTACGTGCCGGCCAAGACGCCCAAGCAGAAGCGCGACCGTATCCGCTACCACGGCCGCGACAACATCGAGCTGATCGCCGTCGGCGCGACCTACGATCTGGCCGCCGCCGCGGCGCTCGACGATGTCGCCCGCACCGGCGCCACCCTGGTGCCGCCGTATGACGACGTCCGGACCATGGCCGGTCAGGGCACCATCGCCGCCGAGATCCTCGACGACCTCGACGCCGAACCCGATCTGGTCATCGTGCCCGTCGGCGGTGGTGGCTGCATCTCCGGCATCACCACCTACCTTGCCGAACGGACCTCGAACACCGCGGTGCTGGGTGTCGAGCCCGCCGGCGCGGCGGCGATGATCGCCGCGCTCGCCGCGGGGGAGCCGGTCACGCTGGATCACGTCGACCAGTTCGTCGACGGCGCCGCGGTGGCCCGGGCGGGACGGCTGCCGTTCGCCGCGCTGCGTGCGGCCGGCGACATGGTGTCGCTCACCACGGTCGACGAGGGCGCGGTGTGCACCGCAATGCTCGACCTCTACCAGAACGAGGGGCTGATCGCCGAGCCGGCCGGGGCGCTGTCGGTGGCCGGCCTGCTCGAGACCACGGTCGAACCCGGGTCGACGGTGGTGTGCCTGATCTCCGGCGGCAACAACGACGTCTCCCGCTACGGCGAGATCCTCGAGCGGTCGCTGGTCCACCTCGGGCTCAAGCACTACTTCCTGGTGGACTTCCCGCAGGAACCCGGGGCGCTGCGGCGTTTCCTCGACGAGGTGCTCGGCCCGAACGACGACATCACGCTGTTCGAGTACGTCAAGCGCAACAACCGGGAGACCGGCGAGGCGCTGGTCGGCATCGAGCTGGGTTCGGCGGCCGACCTCGACGGGCTGCTGGCCCGGATGCACGCCTCGGATATGCACGTCGAGACGCTGGCCCCGGATTCACCGGCCTACCGCTACCTGCTCTAGGAGCGCAGCACCGCGAACGAGTGCCCGTCCAGCCGCGTGGCACCCGCGCCCGCGGCGGGTTCGCCCCAGGCGAGCACCACCTCGCCGGTGACCGGCACGTCGGCGGCCTCGGCGCCGAGGTTGCAGGCGATCGCCAGCGATCCCCGGTGCAGCACGATCCAGCGGCGGTCCTCGTCGAAGTCGACGGTCATGTGGTCCAGCCACGGATCGGCGAGGTCGGGTTCGCTGTGCCGCAACGCGATCAGATCCTTGTAGAGGGTCAGCAGCCGGCCGTGGTCGCCGTCACCGATCTCGTCCCACTTCAGCTTGGACCGCAGGAACGTCTCCGGGTCCTGCGGATCGGGGATCTCGTCGGCGTCCCAACCGTGTTCGGCGAACTCCTTCTTACGGCCCTCGGCCGTCGCCCGGGCCAGCTCCGGCTCGGGGTGGGAGCTGAAGAACTGGAACGGCGACGACGAACCCCACTCCTCGCCCATGAACAGCATGGCGGTGTAGGGGGAGCCGAGCGCCAGCGCTGCCTTGACCGCGAGCTGCCCGGTGTCGAGGTTCTGCGACGGCCGGTCACCGACCGCCCGGTTGCCCACCTGATCGTGGGTCAACGTGTAGGCCAGCAGCCGGGTCGCCGGGATCGCGGCGGTGTCCAGTGGGCGGCCGTGGCGGCGCTGGCGGAACGACGAGTACGTGCCGGCGTGGAAGTAGCCGCCCTTCAGCGTCTGCGCCAGCGCTTCCATCGAGCCGAAATCGCCGTAATAGCCCTGGCGTTCACCGGAGACCGCGGAGTGGATGGCGTGGTGGATGTCGTCGTCCCACTGCGCGGTCATCCCGAGGCCGCCCTGCTCACGCGGGGTGATCAGGCGCGGGTCGTTGAGGTCGCTCTCGGCGATCAGCGACAGCGGCCGGCCGACCTCGGCGGCCAGGGCGTCGGTCGCGGCCGAAAGCTCCTCGAGGATGTGGATCGCGGTGGTGTCGACCAGGGCGTGCACGGCGTCCAGCCGCAGCCCGTCGGCGTGGAAGTCGCGCATCCAGCGCAGCGCGCAGTCGATGATGTAGCACCGCACCTCGTCGGCGTTCCCGTCGGCGATGTTGATCGATTCGCCCCATGGGTTGCTGCCGGTCGACAGGTACGGCCCGAACTTGGGCAGGTAATTCCCGGACGGCCCGAGATGGTTGAACACCGCGTCGATCAGCACGCCGAGCCCGCGGCCGTGGCAGGCGTCGATCAGCCGGATCAGCGCGTCGGGACCGCCGTACGGTTCGTGCACCGCGTACCAGAGCACCCCGTCATAGCCCCAGCCGTGCGTCCCGCCGAACGCGTTGACCGGCATCAGTTCGACGAAGTCGACGCCGAGGTCCACCAGATAGTCGAGCTTGTCGATCGCCGCGTCGAAGGTGCCGTCCGAGGTGAACGTGCCGACGTGGAGCTCGTAGATCACCTGACCCGTTTCGGACCCCTCGATCCTGCGGCCCGCCCAGGTGTCATCGGTCCAGGCGTCGGGCGCCGGGTGCCACAGCTGCGAGCGTTCGTGGACGCCCTCGGGCTGACGTGCCGAACGTGGGTCGGGCAGCACCTTGGGGTCGTCGTCGAGGACGAACCCGTACCGCGCGTCGGCGGCGGCGTCCACCTCGGCCCGCCACCACCCGTCCTCGGATCGGGTCATCGGATGCAGGGTCCCCTCGACGTCGAGGCGGACGCGTTCGGGCCGCGGCGCCCACACCGCGAACTCAGGCATTGCCGCGCTCCAGCAGCGCCACCGGCAGGTCGCCGAACAGGTCGGCCGCGGCGACGGTGCCCTTGAACCGGCCACCGGTGATCCGGTCGGTCCACGTCCCGTCGGGAAGCGTCACAGTGGTGTCCCCCCAGCCTGTTTCGGTCAGTAGTACGGTGTGGCGGCTGACCGCGGTCAGGACGTCGTCGCCCCGCAGGTAGGCCACCACGTGGCCGGCGCCGCTGCCCTGGGCCAGCACCGGGGTGTAGCCGCCGTCGAGGAAGGTGGCGGGCCGGTCCCGGCGCGCGTGCAGTGCCGCGTACACCACCCGCATCTTCGGGTGGTTGCGCGCCGCCAGTTCGGTGCGCCGGGCCGCGTAGTCGACCGGTCGGCGGTTGTCCGGGTCGACCAGGCTGTCCTCCCACAACTCGGTGCCCTGGTAGACGTCCGGGACGCCGGGTCCGGTGAGTGCCAGCAGCTTCTGGGCGAGGCTGTCGTTGCGTGCGTGCGGGTCGAGTTGTTCGACCAGCCCAGTCAGTTCGACCGCGACGGGGCCGTCGATCACGCCGTCCAGCCACGTGTGCACCGCCGATTCGAACTCGGTGTCCGGATCGTTCCACGTGGTGTGGGTGGCCGCCTCGCGGATCGCCTTCTCGGCGTAGGCGTGCAACCGCTCGCGCAGCTCGTCGGTCACGCGGCCGTCGACCGGCCAGACGCCGAAGATGTTCTGCAGCAGGAAGAGTCCGGTACCGGAGTCCGGCGGCGGGGTGCGCTGCGCCCACGCCTCGACGTACCGGGCCCACAGCGACGGGACCTGGGACAGCACCCCGATGCGTGCGCGCACGTCCTCACCGCGTTTGGTGTCGTGGGTGGACAGCGCGGTCATCGCCGCCGGCCACAGCTCGGCCCGCACGGCGGCGCGCTGGTGGAACTCCGCGGCGCTGACCCCGAACCACTCGGGTTCCCCACCCACCTCGTTGAGCGACACCAGCCGGGCGTCGCGGTAGAACAGGCAGTCCTCCATCGCCTTCGCGGTCGCCGCCCCGCACAGCTGCTGGAAGCGCACCGCGGTCTCGCGGCTCGTCGCCAGCGCCGCGGACACGATCTCCAGCGGCCGCGCGAACTGCGGGTGTTCGGTGAGCGTCTCGGCGGTCGCCATCGGCAGTACCGAGGACAGCGCCTGGTAATCCGAGCGGTACACACCGAGATGGCTGATCAACGCGGCGGTGGCTTCGGGCAGCAGCGAATGGTCCTGACCGGTGGCGGCGACAATGGTGCGACACAGCCGGGCCAGTTCACTGCTGAGCGTCGCGGTGACGGCCTGCACCTTCAGCGCGCGGGCCGTGCGGGGCATCGCGGCGTAGTCGGCGCCGGTGGATTCGTAGAGCGCGGTCAGCGCGTCGGCGCCCGCCGGGTCGATCAGCACGCCGCCCACTTCGCGCAGCGCGTCGTAGCCGGTCGTGCCTGCGACGGGCAACGCGGGGTCCAGCGGTTCGTCGACGGCCAGGATCTTCTCGATCACGATCCATGCCGATGGGCCGACGAGTTCGCGCAGCCACGTCAGGTAGCCCGTCGGGTCGGACAGGCCGTCGGGGTGGTCGATGCGGATGCCGTCGACCAGGTCCTCGGTGAACCAGCGTTTCACCTCGGCGTGCGTGGCCTCGAACACCGCGGGGTCCTCCTGGCGTAGCCCGGCCAGGGAGGTGATCGAGAAGAAGCGGCGGTATCCGCAGATGCCGCGGCGCCATCCGATCAGCCGGTAGTGCTGGCGGTCGTGCACCTCGGCGCCCGTCCCGTCGCCGGTGCCGGGGGCGATGGGATAGCTCAGGTCGCCCAGTCGCAGCACGTCCCCGTCCACCGTGAGGTCGGCGACGTCGTCGTCGGATCCCAACACCGGCAACAGGATCCGGCCGTCGGGGTCGGCGGTCCAGTCGATGTCGAAGTAGTCGGCGTAGGCCGAGTCCCGGCCGTGGGCGAGCAGATCCCACCACCACCGGTTCTGGGTCGGCTGGTCGACGCCGACGTGGTTGGGCACGATGTCCACGACCAGGCCGAGGCCGCGGGCTCGCGCGGCCGCCGACAGCGACGCCAGCGCCTCGGGGCCGCCGAGCGCCGCCGACACCGATGTGGGGTCGGTGACGTCGTACCCGTGGGTGGAGCCTTCGACCGCGGTGAGGATCGGCGACAGGTACAGGTGGGACACACCCAGGTCGTCGAGGTAGTCCAGCAGCGCCTCGGCGTCGGCGAGGGTGAACGCGTCACCGCGCATCTGCAGGCGGTAGGTGGACAGCACAGGGGAATTGGCCATGGTCATGCCGTCTTTCGCAGAACGAGCAGAGAACGGGGCTGCAGTGCGATCGTCTCCCCGGCCGCGACCACCAACTCGGTGCTGCCCGTGGGGTCGGCGGTGTCGAGGTCGGCGGTCCACTGCTCGGCGTAGTCCGCCTCGGGTGTCACGAACTCCTGTACCCGGTTGTGGGCGTTGAAGCACAGCAGGAACGAATCGTCGACGACGCGCTCGCCGCGGGCGTTGGGGGCGGGGATGGCGTCGCCGTTGAGGAACACCGCGACGCACTTTCCCAGCCCGGTGCCCCAGTCCTGCGACGTCATCTCGGTGCCCGCCGAGGTCAGCCAGGCGATGTCGCGCACCTGGTCGCCGCTGCGGATCGGCTTGCCCTCGAAGAACCGCCTGCGCCGGAACACCGGGTGGCTCTTGCGGAACGCGACCACCTTGCGGGTGAACGCCAGCAGGTCGGCGTTGGTCTCGCACAGCGACCAGTCCATCCAGGACAGTTCGGAGTCCTGGCAGTAGACGTTGTTGTTGCCCTGCTGGGTGCGCCCGATCTCGTCGCCGTGGGCGAGCATCGGGGTGCCCTGGCTGAGCATCAGCGTCGCCATCATGTTGCGCATCTGCTTCCCGCGCAGCGCCAGGATAGGCGGATCGTCGGTGGGACCCTCCACACCGCAGTTCCACGACCGGTTGTGGCTCTCGCCGTCGCGGTTGTCCTCGCCGTTGGCCTGGTTGTGTTTCTCGTTGTAGGACACCAGGTCGTTGAGCGTGAACCCGTCGTGGCAGGTGACGAAGTTGATGCTGGCGCTGGGGCGCCGTCCGGTGGCCTCGTAGAGGTCTGATGATCCCGTCAGCCGGGAGGCGAATTCGCCCAGGGTCGCGGGCTCGCCCCGCCAGTAGTCGCGCACAGTGTCGCGATACTTCCCGTTCCACTCGGTCCACAAACCTGGGAAATTGCCGACCTGATAACCGCCTTCGCCGACGTCCCACGGTTCGGCGATCAATTTGACCTGGCTGATCACCGGGTCCTGTTGCACCAGGTCGAAGAAGGCGCTCAACCGGTCGACGTCGTAGAACTCGCGGGCCAGCGTGGAGGCCAGGTCGAAGCGGAAGCCGTCGACGTGCATCTCCAGCACCCAGTAGCGCAGCGAGTCCATGATCAGCTGCAGGGTGTGGGGGTGGCGCGCGTTGAGGCTGTTGCCGGTGCCGGTGAAGTCCTTGTAGTAGCGGCGGTCCTCGTCGAGGAGCCGGTAGTAGGCCGCGTTGTCGATGCCGCGGAAGTTGATGGTGGGCCCGAGGTGGTTGCCCTCGGCGGTGTGGTTGTAGACCACGTCGAGGATCACCTCGATGCCGGCCTCGTGGAAGGACCGCACCATCGTCTTGAACTCGGCCACCGCGCCGCCGGCGTACCGGGTGGCGGCGTACTGGTGGTGCGGGGCGAAGAAGCCGAAAGTGTTGTAGCCCCAGTAGTTTCGCAGCCCGAGCTGCAGCAGCCGGTGATCGTGCATGAATTGGTGCACCGGCATCAGCTCGATGGCGGTGATGTTGAGCGACTTGAGGTGGTCGATGATCACCGGGTGGGACAGGCCCGCGTAGGTGCCGCGCAGTTCGGCGGGGATCCCGGGATGGGTCTGGGTCATGCCCTTGACGTGCGCTTCGTAGATCACGGTGTCGTGGTAGGGCGTGCGCGGCGCGCGGTCGGACCCCCACTGGAAGAACGGGTTGATGACGACGCTGGTCATGGTGTGGCCCAGCGAGTCGATCCGCGGGGGAGTGCCGCCGGAGGCCAGATCGTCGGCCTCGAGATCGTAGGAATACAGCGCCTGGGTGAAGTCGAAGTCGCCGTGGAAGGACTTGCCGTACGGGTCGAGCAGCAGCTTGCTGGGGTCGCAGCGGTGTCCGGCGGCCGGGTTCCACGGCCCGTACACCCGGAAGCCGTACCGCTGGCCGGGGGTGACGGTGGGCAGATACGCGTGCCACACGTAGCCGTCGACCTCGTCGAGGTTGATCCGTTCCTCGCTGCCGTCCTTGGCGATCAGGCACAGCTCGACACGCTCGGCGGCTTCGGAGAACACCGAGAAATTGGTGCCCGCGCCGTCGTAGGTGGCGCCCAGCGGGTAGGCCTCACCGGGCCAGACGGTGTGCAGGGCCGGCGCGTCCGGTCTGGGGGAGGGGGTGGTCACCCGGTCACCACCAGCCGGTGGCGGCGGCGATCTGACGTCCCAGTTCGTCGGTCATGGTGCGCATGTACGTCGTCGACAGGTGGTGGGCATCGTGATACAGCAGCACATTTCCCTCCACGACGCGGCAGTAGTCTTCGCGACACACCGCGTCGCTCATGTCCAGCGGCTTGAGCAGCGGGAACCGGGCCACGTAATCCAGTGTCGGGTTGTGGTCGGAGAGTACCTTGGCGCGCTCGACGCCGCAGGAGATCGCGTCCCCGCCGTCGGCCAGGCAGTCCGCCGGCTGGTACGGCTCGCCGTCGCGCACCAGCCACGGGGTGTCGCGCATCGCGAGAATGGGGATCTTGTTGCGCGACAACGTCTCCCAGATCCCGAGGTAGGTCGACGGCATCACGTCGCCGTCCTTGATGTTCCACGGGCGTGTCGAGGTGGTGAACACGTAATCCGGTCGGTCGGCGAGCAGTTTGGGCATCACCCGTTCGTTCCACTGATGGCACTTGGGATACGGCCGGTTGTCGCCCATCACCAGCGGCATCTCCTCGGTGGTCAGCGGGCAGCCCATCTTGAGGTAGGTCACGACCTTGAAGTGGTGCCTGCGGCCCAGCAGGTCGAGCGCGGTGATCCAGTGTTCGGCGTGCGATCCGCCGGCCAGGGCGATGGTGCGGGTGGCGGTCTTGTCGCCGTAGGTGCAGTTGATCACCCCGACGTTGTCGAAATCGCTGATACAGCCGTCGATGGTGCTCGCCGGCAGGTCCTTCTTGGCCTCGAGCACCGTGGGCCGCATCGGGAGGGTGGGCACCCGCGCGTTGTCGAGCAGCGCCCGAGCGCCGGGATAGTCGCGCGGGGACAGCGTGGCCAGCTCCTGGCCGTTGGCCCGCTCGAGCGTCACGTGCTCGATCCAGGTGAACGACGTCGCGGTCAGCGCCACCCCGAGCAGCGCCACCACCGACCCCAGCGCGATCGTCGGGCGGCGCAGGCGCCGGCGCAGCGGCACCGCCGCAGCCGCGGCCGACGGCGCCCGGTAGCGCAGCGGTTGCTCGATGAACCGGGTGGTCAGCCAGGCCAGCACCAGCGAGACGCCCAGCACCGCGGCGCCCTGCCAGAAGTCGACGGCGGTCTCGCCGGTGTGGGCCAGCCAGAAGATGAGCAGCGGCCAGTGCCACAGGTACAGCGAGTAGGCCACCGTGCCGAGCCAGACGAACGGCCGGGTGGCCAGCAGCCGGTTGGGCGCGGGCAGCCGGCCGGAGGTGCGCGGATCGTGCTGGCGGTTGGCCGCCGACAGCACGAACAGCACCGTGGCGCCCACCGGAACCAACGTCCACGGGCCGGGGAACTCCTTGACGCCGTCGATGAACCAGCCGCACGACAGGATCGCCGCGAGCGCGACGGTGGCGACCGTGGTGCGCAGCCACATCGGCCAGCGGACGTAGCCGACCAGCGCGCCGGCCAACGCGCCCAGCAGCAGCTCCCAGGCCCTGGCGAAGCTGTTGTAGTAGGCGGTGGCCTGATCCTCGTTGTGGGCGATGATCGCGTAGACGAACGAGGCGATGGTGAGCGCGGCGAGCAACACGATCAGCACCGCGCGCAGATGGCGGCGCACCACCCGCCGCAGGATGACCGCGGCGCCGAAGATCAGCAGCAGGAACGCGAGATAGAACTGTCCCTGCACGGACATCGACCAGATGTGCTGCAACGGGCTGACGGTCTCACCGGCCCGCAGATAATCCGCGGCGGTGTTGGCCAGCTCCCAGTTCTGGTAGTACCCCAGGCTCGCCAGGCTCTGGTCAGCAAACGTCTCCCACCGTGTTTCGGGCTGCACGAGGATGGTCAGCACGGCGGCCGCCGCCAGCACGACCACCAGTGCCGGCAACAACCGCCGGATCAGCCTGGTCACCTCCGAGACCGGGCGCAGCGGCACCCCCGGGGTCAGCGCCGCCCGCAGCAGCCGGCCGCCGAAGAAGAACCCCGACAACGCCAGGAACACGTCCACACCACCGGAAACCCGGCCGAACCACACATGGAAAACCGCGACGAGCGCGATCGCGATACCGCGCAGTCCGTCGAGGTCGTGCCGGTAGAAACCCGAGTCACGGGTGCCCATCGCGGCACGGTCGGTGGCGCCCGGACCGCGCTGCGGTGCCGGCCGGGCGGGGGCGAGGGTCATCATGGTCGCCGGTTAATCTACCGAACATCGCAGGGTGGCTCCTGCCGCCGCATCGCCGGGGTACCGCGGTGAGCAAAGGGTCTAGGGTCGGGCCGTGCCTGCGTTGACACCCGCCCAGATCAGCGCGCTGGACGCCGCGCATGTCTGGCACCCCTACAGCACCATCGGCGCCGAAGCGGTGCCGCCGGTCGTGGCGCTCGCCGCCCGTGGGGTCTGGATCACCGTCTCCGACCCCGCCGACGGTGCTCCCGTCGAGGTCATCGACGCCATGAGTTCGTGGTGGACGGCCATCCACGGTCACGGCCACCCGGTGCTCGACGCGGCGATCACCGATCAGCTGGCGACCATGAACCATGTCATGTTCGGCGGGCTCACCCACGAGCCCGCGGTGCGCCTCGCGCAGTTGCTCGTCGAGATGACCCCCGCCGGGCTGGACACCGTGTTCTTCTCCGACTCCGGATCGGTGTCGGTCGAGGTGGCCGTGAAGATGGCGCTGCAGTACTGGCGGGCGCGGGGCCGCACCGGGAAGAGCCGCCTGATGACCTGGCGCGGCGGCTACCACGGCGACACCTTCGCCCCGATGAGCGTGTGCGATCCGGACGGCGGGATGCACAGCCTGTGGACCGACGTGCTGAACCGCCAGGTGTTCGCCCCGCCGGTGCCGCGCGAGCACGATCCCGCCTACGTCGAGGCGTTCGAACGGCAACTGGTCGACCACGCCGACGAGCTGGCCGCCGTCATCGTCGAGCCGGTGGTGCAGGGCGCGGGCGGGATGCGCTTCCACGATCCGCGCTATCTGAGCGATCTGCGCACGCTGTGCGACCGCCACGGCGTGCTGCTGATCTTCGACGAGATCGCCACCGGCTTCGGGCGCACCGGGGAGATGTTCGCGGCCGACCACGCCGGGGTCCGTCCCGACATCATGTGCGTGGGCAAGGGCCTCACCGGCGGGTACCTCACGCTGGCGGCCACGCTGTGCACGCGCGAGATCGCGCACACCATCAGCACCGGATCGGCCGGGGCGCTGATGCACGGGCCGACGTTCATGGCCAACGCGCTGGCCTGTGCGGTCGGGGTGGCGTCGATGGAGTTGCTGCTCGCCGGCGACTGGCGGGCCACCGTCGCGGCGATCGAGGCGGGACTGCGCGACGGGCTGGAGCCGGCGCGCACGCTGCCCGGCGTGGCCGATGTGCGGGTGCTGGGCGCGATCGGCGTGGTCGAGATGCGCCGCCCGGTGGACATGCGGGTCGCCACCGCGGCCGCGCTGCGCCACCGCGTATGGCTGCGGCCGTTCCGCAACCTGGTCTACGTCATGCCGCCCTACATCTGCAGCGGCGAGGAGCTCGCCCAGATCACCTCCGCGGTGGTGGGTGTTGTTCGTGCATTAACCTGAACGGTGTTCAAGTCGTCCCCGAGGAGCACCGTGACGCGCGTTGACCTGTCCCCGCTGGCGTGGCTCGACGACGTCGCCGAGCAGCGCCGCGCCGCCGGCCTGCGCCGCAGACTGCGGGCGCGTCCCCCGGTCGGCGCCGAACTCGACCTCGCCTCCAACGACTACCTCGGGCTGTCGGCGCATCCGCGGGTCATCGAAGGCGGCGTGGACGCCCTGCGCACGTGGGGCGCCGGGTCGACGGGTTCGCGGCTGGTCACCGGCAACACCGAACTGCACGAGGGCTTCGAGCGGGCGCTCGCCGACTTCACCGGCGCCGACTCCGCGCTGGTGTTCTCGTCGGGCTACACCGCCAACCTGGGTGCGGTGGTGGCGCTGTCCGGGCCCGGATCGCTGCTGGTCTCCGATGCGTTCACCCACGCCTCGCTGGTCGACGCGTGCCGGCTGTCGCGGGCCCGCGTCGAGGTGACCCCGCACCGCGACGTCGCCGCGGTGGAGGCCGCGCTCGCCGCCCGCGACGAGGAGCGCGCCGTGGTGCTCACCGACTCGGTGTTCTCCGCCGACGGGGTGATGGCCCCGTTGCGCGCGCTGCACGACGTCTGCCGCCGCCACGGCGCGGTCCTGCTCGTCGACGAGGCGCACGGGCTCGGGGTGCGCGGCGACGGCGGTCGCGGACTGCTGCACGAGCTGGGCCTGGCCGGTGCACCCGACGTGGTGATGACCACGACGCTGTCCAAGGCGCTCGGCAGCCAGGGCGGCGTGGTGCTCGGTGCGGCCGCGGTGCGCGCCCACCTCATCGACGCCGCCCGCCCGTTCATCTTCGACACCGGGCTGGCGCCTGCCGCGGTCGGCGCCGCGTGGGCCGCACTCGAGGTGCTGACCGCCGAGCCGTGGCGCGCACAGGCGGTGCTCGACAACGCGGCCGCCCTGGCTCACGCTTGCGGAGTGCGAGAACAACCGGAGTCGGCCGTCGTCTCGGTCATTCTCGGCGAACCGGAGGTCGCGCTGGCCGCGGCCGCCGCGTGCCTGGAGCGCGGCCTGCGAGTCGGGTGCTTCCGACCGCCGACCGTGCCGGCCGGCACGTCCCGGCTGCGGCTGACCGCGCGCGCTTCGCTGACCGAAGCGGAACTCGACGTCGCGCGGCAGGTGCTCGGTGACGTCCTGGAGACGGCGCGACGATGAGCATTCTCGTCGTCACCGGTACCGGAACCGGGGTGGGCAAGACCGTCGCCACCGCGGCGCTGGCCTGCGCGGCCCGGCTGGGCGGTGTCGACGTGGCGGTGTGCAAACCCGTGCAGACCGGCACGAACCCCATCGACGGGCCCGGTGACGACGATCTCGCCGATGTGGGCCGACTGGCCGGTGTGGGCGCGCTGCACGCGGGCTGGCGCTATCCCGAACCGATGGCGCCACCGGCCGCCGCCCGCCTGGCCGGCCTGGCGCTGCCCGACCGCGGCGAGCTCGTGGAGTGGGTGCGCCGCGCCGATGCGCCGGGGCGGCTGACCCTGGTCGAGGGTGCGGGCGGCCTGCTGGTCGAACTCGGCGAGGGCGGCGTCACGCTGCGCGATGTCGCGGCAGATCTCGCCGCCCCGGTGCTCGTGGTCACCGCCGCCGGTCTGGGCACGCTCAACCACACGGCGCTGACGCTGGAAGCCCTCGCCGCGCGCGACGTCCCGTGCGCCGGGCTGGTGATCGGTGCATGGCCGGCACAGCCCGGCCCGATCGAGGTGGACAACCGCGGCGAACTGGCCCGGATGGCGCCGGTGCGTGCCGCACTGCCCGCGGGCGTGGGTTCGGTCGGCCCGGCGGACTTCGAACGGATCAGCGCGACGGCCTTCGACCCCGGCTGGATCGCAGGCCTGCACTAGATGGTCCATTCCGTGGAGTTGCTGTTCGATCCGGACACCGACGCTGCGGTCCGCGGCCTGTGGAACGAGCTGGCGCAGGCGGGAATTCGCAGTCAGGCCGGCCACCGGTCGCCCACGAATCGGCCGCACGCGACGCTGACGGTCGCCGAGGACATGGCCGACGCGGTCGACGACGCGTTGCGTCCACTGCTCGCCCGGCTGCCGCTGCCCTGCGCCATCGGCGCCCCGATGCTGTTCGGCGGCGGCCGCGCGGTCACGCTGGTGCGGCTGCTGGTGCCGTCCGCGGAGCTACTGGATCTGCACGCCGAGGTGCACCGGGTGACGCGGCCGCACATGCCGGCGGGGCCGCTGCCGCATTCGGATCCGGGTCAGTGGACCCCGCATGTGACGCTGGCCCGGCGAGTGCCGCCCGACCAGATCGCGACGGCGATCGCGCTGCCGAAGTTCGCCCGGACCATCCACGGCCGCATCACCGGGCTGCGGCACTGGGACGGCAACAAGCGTGAAGAGCACCCGATCGGCTGATCTCCGGGAGTACCTTACGGATCGGTGGCCCAACGATCCGAGGAGGAATCCGGCGCCTCCTACTGGAGCCCAGGCCGGATGCACTGGTGGACGACGACGGCGATCGCCGTGGTCGGCGCCGTGGTCGGGGGCACCTCGCTGATCATGAACTTCTTCTACCACCCGGGCCCGCCGCCGGCGACGATCGATTCGGGTCACTCGGAATTCATGAAACTCAGCTACGCCGATCGGATCGACCGCTGCGTGCCCTACATCTCGCAACACCTCGACGCGTGGCGCGACCGGTGGCGCAGCGCACTCACCGAGTCCGGGACCGCGCTGCAGAAGCCGCCGGTGCCGTTCGCCGCGCTGGGTGATGTGAATGCCACCGGTCAGGCGATCGTCAACGTCCATCTGGCGGTGGTCGACTACGCCGAGAAGCTCGCGCCCACCGACGAGGGTGAGAACCTGCTGTCATGTGTGTACGCGCCGGCGCTGAAAACCGGCCCGGCGCACACCTATCCGGACATCGCCGCACTCGTCGGCAGCGGTAACGACGCGCCCAAGGCGGACAACCTCGTGACGTCGGAGAGCCCGGTCTACCTGCAGGGCGAGTTCGCAGGCGTCACCGCGGAAGGGCGGCCGAACAAGATCGTCGAGGTCACCATCCGTCCCGGCCCGAGCCAGACCCGCCGCCAGCTCGGCTTCGCGATGGTGTCAGCGCACGAACCCGGCGTACAGATGTGGGCCCTGATCGCGTCGGTGGATGCGGGCGACCCGCAGTGGATGCCCGACGTCGCCGGCTACCGGGGGTTCTGACCGAGGCTAGCCGGGAGACGTTGCGGCCGAACGAATCCCGGCGTCCATCCCGTCGACGAACAGGTCGAGGCCGAAGGCGAAGCGCACAGCGGGCTCGTCGGTGAGTACCGACTGCGCCTCGGGCAGCTCGGCCCCCGCAGCGTCCCACTGCAGGCGGGACTGCTCGTCGACGGTGAAGCCGAGCACGTAGTAGACGACCGTGCGGGCCGCCAGCCCGGCATGCGCGGGCGCGACGCCGGCCTCGGCCGCCGCGCCGGCCAGCCGGTCGAGGATCCGGATCATCGCCTCGGAGCGGCCGGCGGCCACGCTGGCCGATACGAGTTCGGCGCCGTCGGTGTGCGACAGCAGCGCGTCCCGCAACTGGCCGCACAGACCCCGCACGCGGTGCCGCCAGTCGCCCGGCGGGTCGCTGACCGGTTCCAGGATCCGGTCGGCGATCGCGCCGAGCAGTTCCTGTTTGTTGGCGAAATGCCAGTACAGCGCGCCCGGGGAGACGGTGAGCTCGCGGGCGAGCCGGCGCATCGTCAGATCCGCGAGGCCGTAGTTGTCCAGGAGGGCGGTGGCGGCGTCGACCACGTCACGTTTGTGCAGCTGCACACCGCTACCCTAACCTGAACGGTGTTCAAGTACCGGAGGAGGGCTAACGGGTGACCGACATTCTGGCCGTAGCGCGTGAGCAGGTGCTCGAGCGCGGTGAAGGTCTCGACCAGGAGCAGACGCTGCAGGTCCTGCAGCTGTCCGACGACCGCCTCGACGACCTGCTGGCGCTCGCCCACGAGGTGCGTATGGCCTGGTGCGGACCCGATGTGGAGGTCGAGGGCATCATCAGCCTCAAGACCGGTGGCTGCCCCGAGGACTGCCACTTCTGTTCGCAGTCCGGGCTGTTCGCCTCCCCGGTGCGCAGCGCCTGGCTCGACATCCCCAGCCTGGTGGAGGCGGCCAAGCAGACCGCCAAGACCGGCGCCACCGAGTTCTGCATCGTCGCCGCGGTGCGCGGCCCCGATGAGCGGCTGCTGTCGCAGGTCGCCGCGGGCATCGAGGCCATCCGCAACGAGGTCGACATCCAGATCGCCTGCTCACTGGGCATGCTGAGCCAGGATCAGGTCGAGCGACTGTCCGACATGGGCGTGCACCGCTACAACCACAACCTGGAGACCGCGCGGTCGTTCTTCACCAACGTCGTCACCACCCACACGTGGGAGGAGCGCTGGGAGACGCTGCGGATGGTCCGCGAGGCCGGCATGGAGGTGTGCTGCGGCGGCATCCTCGGCATGGGGGAGAGCCTCGAGCAGCGCGCCGAGTTCGCCGCCAACCTCGCCGAGCTCGATCCGCACGAGGTGCCGCTGAACTTCCTCAACCCACGCCCGGGCACCCCGTTCGGTGACCTCGAGGTGCTGCCGGCAGCCGAGGCGCTCAAGGCCGTGGCGGCGTTCCGCCTGGCGCTGCCGCGCACGATGCTGCGGTTCGCCGGCGGTCGCGAGATCACGCTCGGCGACCTCGGCGCCAAGAAGGGCATCCTCGGCGGCATCAACGCCGTCATCGTCGGCAATTACCTGACCACCCTGGGCCGGCCGGCCGAGGCGGACCTGGAACTGCTCGACGATCTGCAGATGCCGATCAAGGCGCTCAACGCCAGCCTGTAGATCCTCCGTGATGACCACCGAACTGCCCGCGCCGGTCGGTGCCGGCGTCTACAACGTCTACACCGGCGCGCCGGCCGGGTCCGCGGTGCCGACGGCGGCCCAGTTGGGCCTCGAACCGCCGCGCTTCTGCGCCGAATGCGGGCGGCGGATGATCGTGCAGGTGCGTCCCGACGGCTGGTGGGCGAAGTGCTCGCGCCACGGCGTGGTGGACTCCACGGACCTGGACTCCCGCCGGTGAACGGCGACCCCGGGCCGCGGCGGTCCCGCCGGCGGGCGGCGACCATCACCGTGGTCGCGCTGGCCGTCGCCGGTGCGCTGGTCGGTGCGCTGTGGTCCGTGCTGGCCCCGCCGGTGCACGGCGTCGTGGCGCTGACGCGGACGGGTGATCGGGTCCGCGCCTACCTCGGCGGTGAGGCCGACCACTTCTTCACCGGGGCGTTCCTGCTGATCGGCATGGTCGCGGTGATCGCGGTCGTGGCGGCGGTCTGGGTGTGGCAATGGCGGGCGCACCGTGGCCCGTTGCTGGTCACGGCGCTGGCCGCAGGCAGCGCGGTGGCCGTCGCGGTGGCGGCCGGCGCCGGCGCGGCACTGGCGCGTCTGCGGTACGGCGTCATCGACGTGGCCGCGGCGCCGGTGACCCAGGAGCGCCGCGTGCACTACGTCACCGAGGCGCCCGCGGTGTTCTTCGGGCACACGCCGCTGCAGATCGCGGCGTCGATCGTGTTCCCGGCCGGGATCGCTGCGCTGGTCTACGCGCTGTGCGCGGTGTCCAGCGCCCGCGACGATCTGGGCGCGTGGCCGCCGCAGGAGTTCACTGGTCGAACTGCGACAGCGGACGACGCTCTACCCGTTGGCCCGTCATCACCTTCGCACTGATCACGGCCAGGCGCAGCATGCCCCGGTAGGTCGACGGGTTGAGCAGCGTCGGCCACTTGGTGCGGGTCAGGTGTTCGGCCAGCGGCCGCCCGGCGAACCGGTCCCGCAGCCAGCGCAGCGTCATCGGCGCCGACATCGGATGCAGCAGCATGTGTTCGCTGAACGCGTCGCGGTGGTAGGTGACGTGGGCCCCGCCCTCGGAGTACGTCTCGGTCAGCGCGTCGATGTCATCGACCGACACGATGCGGTCGTGCACCGCCTGCACGATCAGCACAGGTGGGCGCGGCGCCGCGGTGCCCAGCTTGATGCTGTCGAAGACGTGCTGCACCTCGGGCGTCTGCAGCAGCTCCTCCAGCGGCCGGTCGATGAGCTTGCCCATGTCCATGCCGATCCAGCGCAGCACGGCGTGGGCGGTGGTCATCTTCTCGATCCGCAGCAGCATCGCCTTGCCGGTGTCGGTGGCGTGCTGCTGGATCACCCGGTCGAGATCCGGATAGGTGTGTGACAGTGCGGCCACCACCATGGCGGGCAGTCCGGAGTAGAAGCTGCCGTTGAGCCGGCGGAACGCGTTGCCGAGGTCGGCGACGGGTGAGCCGAGCACGGCGCCCACCAGGTTGAGTTCCGGGGCGTACTCGCCGCACATCTCGGCGGCCCACGCGGTGGCGAGCCCGCCGCCGGAGTAACCCCACAGACCCACCGGCGCCGCATCCGACAGGCCGAGCCGGTCGCTGTTCAGCGCCGCGCGGACGCCGTCGAGCACGTGGTAACCGGGCTCGTAGGGGGCGCCCCAGATGCCGCGGGGACCCTCGTGGTCGGGCACGGACACCGCCCAGCCCTCGGCCAGCGCGGCCGAGATCAGCAGGAATTCCAGCTGCGCCAGCGCGCCGACGGCCTTCGCGCCGCGCCGCAGGGCGTACGACGGGAAACAGCGGCCGGCGACCGCGTCGATCGCACACTGGTACGACACGATGGGGCAGGGTCGCTTGGGGTCGCGTTCGGTGGGCGCCACCACGGTGGTGACCGTGGCCGCCGGGTTCCCGGCGAAGTCGGTGGTGCGGTAGAGCAGCTGGGTCGCGGTGAACTGCTGGGGGACCAGGCCCAGGAACGCCAGTTCGACGTCGCGCGAGCGCAGCACCGTCCCGGGGTGGGCGTGCTGGAAACCCGGTGGCGGTTCGTAGAAGGGATCCTTGGCGGGCACCAGGGGGCGGGTGCCGCGGGCAACGTCTTCGTGACGGGGCTGGCCGATCCACTCGGCGCCGCTTTGCCGCGCCACGTTGCCAGAGTCCATCCGGCCATTGTTACTTAAGACGTCTTTAAGAATCCAATCGACTCACCCGGGCGGGCGCAGCGCGGCGAACTCGTCGGTGACGCGGTAGCGCGATTCGGTGAACCGGTACAGCGCGGGCGGACGGCCGCCGCTGCGGCCCGATCGGGCGGTCGAGCCGGTCCGGGTGATCACCTTCCGGCGTTCGAGGACACGCTGCAGATTGGTCGCATCGACCTGGTATCCGAGCGCCGCGCCGTAGATGTCCCGCAGTGTCGACAGGGCGAACTCCTCAGGAGCCAAGGCGAATCCGATGTTGGTGTAGGAGAGTTTCGCCACCAGCCGGGTGCAGGCGTGTTCGACCATCGGACGGTGGTCGAACGCCATCTCGGGCAGTTCGGCCACCGGGTGCCAGCGGGTGTCCGCCGGCAGCGCCGGGGTGGCGGGGGAGGGCACCAGGCCCAGGAACGTCGAGGCGATGGTGCGCGGACCGGGCACCCGGGCCGGGTCGGAGAACACCGCCAATTGCTCGAGGTGGGCCAGTTGCTGGACGTCGACCTTCTCGGCGAGCTGACGGCGCACCGAGGTCGTCAGATCCTCGTCGGGCCCGATGCGCCCGCCGGGCAGCGACCATCTGTCACGTTCCGGCTGCCGGGCCCGCTGCCATAACAGCACGTGAAGCGCGGGTCGGCGGGTGTCGACGCCGCGTACCTGGAACACGACGGCGAGCACCTCGTGGGCGGTGTTAGGATGAGCCATGTTTTCGATTGTAAGTCGAAAACCCTGATCCGATCGAGGAGCCGGCCGTGACGCTGTTGAACGAGACGTTCCAGGCGGAATCCACCGACGATGTCGCCCCGACGCCCGAGTGGGCAGCCGAGATCCGCCGCCTGGCCCGCCAGCGTGGCGCCACGGTGCTGGCACACAACTACCAGCTCCCGGCGATCCAGGACGTCGCCGACCACGTCGGCGACTCGCTGGCCCTGTCCCGCATCGCCGCCGAGGCGCCGGAGGACACCATCGTGTTCTGCGGTGTGCACTTCATGGCCGAGACCGCCAAGATTCTGTCGCCGGACAAGACCGTGCTGATCCCCGATCAGCGGGCCGGCTGCTCGCTGGCGGATTCGATCACCGCCGACGACCTGCGGGAGTGGAAGTCCGAACATCCCGATGCGGTGGTGGTGTCCTATGTCAACACCACGGCCGCGGTGAAGGCGCTGACCGACATCTGCTGCACGTCGTCCAACGCGGTCGAGGTGGTGGCGTCGATCCCCGCCGACCGTGAGGTGCTGTTCTGCCCGGACCAGTTCCTCGGCGCCCACGTCCGCCGGGTGACCGGACGGCGGAACCTGCACATCTGGGCCGGGGAGTGCCACGTC
This sequence comes from Mycobacterium sp. PS03-16, assembly GCF_004570325.1. Classification (GTDB taxonomy): domain Bacteria; phylum Actinomycetota; class Actinomycetes; order Mycobacteriales; family Mycobacteriaceae; genus Mycobacterium. Next base: position 273,690 of record NZ_SPQO01000003.1, read on the forward strand.
CACGCCGGGATCAACGGCGATGAACTCGCCGACCAGGCTCGCGCGCACCCCGACGCCGAACTGTTCGTCCACCCCGAATGCGGTTGCGCCACCTCGGCGCTCTACCTCGCCGGCGAGGGCGCCTTCCCCGAGGACCGGGTGAAGATCCTGTCGACCGGCGGCATGCTCGACGCGGCCCGAGAGAGCCGCGCGCGGCAGGTGCTGGTCGCCACCGAGGTCGGCATGCTGCACCAATTACGCCGCGCCGCACCGGACATCGACTTCCGGGCGGTCAACGACCGGGCGTCGTGCCGGTACATGAAGATGATCACCCCGGGGGCGCTGCTACGCAGTCTGACCGACGGGACCGACGAGGTCGACGTCGCCCCGGAGACCGCACGGGCGGCGCGGCGCAGCGTGGAGCGGATGATCGCGATCGGGCAACCCGGCGGCGGGGAATGATCCGCACGCGCGGGTGCGGCGCCACCCGCGAATGGCAGCAGCGCGCCGACGTCGTCGTGGTCGGCACCGGCGTCGCGGGCCTGGCCGCCGCCCTGGCGGCGGCCCGCACCGGCCGCCGGGTCATGGTGCTCGACAAGGGCCCGGGCACCGCGACGTCGTACGCGCAGGGCGGGATCGCGGTGGTGCTGCCCGGCACCGAGGACTCGATCGACGCGCATGTCGCCGACACGCTGGCCGCCGGCGGCGGGCTCTGCGACGCCGACGCGGTGCGCTCGATCGTCGCCGACGGTCATCGCGCGATCTGCGATCTGGCGGCCCGCGGCGCCCGGTTCGACGAGGCCACGCCCGGGCGATGGGCGGTGACCCGTGAAGGCGGCCACCGCCGCCGCCGCGTCGTGCACGCCGGCGGCGACGCCACCGGCGCCGAGGTGCAGCGCGCGCTGGACCGGGCCGCGCAGCGCCTCGACATTCGGCAGAACCACACCGTGGTGCGGGTGCTGCGCGACGCTGCGGCGGTCACCGGTGTGCTCGTGCACGCCGACGACGGGTTCGGCGTCATCCACGCCCCGTCGGTCATCCTCGCGACCGGCGGCCTCGGCCACCTGTTCGCCGCCACGACCAATCCGGAAGGCGCCACCGGCGACGGCATTGCGCTGGCACTGCAGGCCGGTGTGCTTGTCGGGGACCTGGAGTTCGTGCAGTTCCATCCGACGATGCTGTTCGACGGGCGGGGCGGCGGCCGCCGTCCGCTGATCTCCGAGGCGGTGCGCGGGGAGGGGGCGCGGCTGGTCGACGCCCGGGGCGACTCGGTGACCGAGGGCGTCCATCCGATGGGTGACCTGGCGCCGCGCGATGTGGTCGCCGCGGCCATCGACGACCGCCTGCGCACCACCGGCGACCCATGCGTCTACCTCGATGCCCGCCATCTCGCCGGCTTCGCCGAGCGGTTCCCGACCGTCACCGCGGCCTGCGCGCGGGCCGGGATCGACCCCGCCCGGCAGCTGATCCCGGTGGTACCGGGCGCGCACTACAGCTGCGGCGGCGTCCTCACCGACGTCACCGGCCGGACCGAAGTGCCCGGGCTCTTCGCCGCGGGAGAGGTGGCGCGCACCGGGATGCACGGGGCCAACCGGCTGGCCTCCAACAGCCTGCTCGAGGGACTCGTCGTCGGCGAACGGGCCGGCCGCGCAGCGGCCGAGCACGGCGCGGTGCGTGGCGCCACCCGGGCCGAGGCGCCGATGCGGGTCGGGACCGACATGCTCGAGCGGGGGCTGCTCCAGGCGGCGATGAGCCGCGATGCGTCGGTCGTGCGCGACGGCGCCGGACTGCGCCGGCTCACCGACGCGCTCGACGCCGCGACCGTGCGGCCGCTGCGCCGGCGCGCCGACATCGAGGACGCCGCGCTGACGTTGACTGCCCGCGCGGTGGCCGCGGCCGCGAGGCAGCGCACCGAGTCGCGAGGATGTCATCACCGCGGCGACCATCCGGAGACCGACCCGGCGCAGGCCGCCGGCACCGCCGTCACCCTGGACGGCAACGGACACATGACAGTGAAGGTGAGGGCCGAGGCATGCTGCTGATGCAACTGTCCCAGGTGGAGATGGCCGAGGCGCGTGCGGTGGTCGCGCGCGCGCTCGACGAGGACCTGCGTTACGGCCCGGACGTCACGTCGGCGGCCACAGTGTCCGCCGACGCGAGGACCACCGCCTCGATGTGCACCCGGGAACCGGGGGTGGCGGCCGGGATCGACCTCGCGCTGCTGGTGCTCGACGAGGTGCTGGGCGCCGGGAACTACCGCGTGGTGCACCGGGTCGAGGACGGCGCCCGGTTGCACCCGGGCGGTGCGCTGCTGACCGTCGAGGCGCCGACGCGCGGTCTGCTCACCGCCGAGCGCACCATGCTCAACCTGGTGTCGCACCTGTCGGGTATCGCGACCACCACCGCGGCGTGGGTGGACGCGGTGGCCGGGACGAATGCGCGCATCCGCGACACCCGCAAGACGCTGCCCGGGCTTCGGGTGCTGCAGAAGTACGCGGTCCGCGTGGGTGGCGGCCAGAACCACCGCATGGGACTCGGCGACGCCGCGCTGATCAAGGACAACCACGTCGCCGCCGCCGGTTCGGTGGTCGCCGCGCTGCGCGCGGTGCGCGCCGCGGCGCCCGATCTGCCCTGCGAGGTCGAGGTGGACTCGCTCGAGCAACTCGACGAGGTGCTGGCCGAGGGGGTGGAGCTGATCCTGCTGGACAACTTCCCGGTGTGGCAGACCCAGATCGCCGTGCAGCGTCGCGACTCCGTCTCGCCGACAACGAAACTGGAGTCCTCCGGCGGCCTGTCGCTGGACTCGGCGGCCGACTACGCCGGCACGGGCGTCGACTTCCTGGCGATCGGTGCGCTCACCCACTCGGTGCGAGTCCTCGACATCGGCCTCGACACCTAGACATCCACACGAGAACGGGCGCCGGCGCAGAATGCGCCGGCGCCCGTCTCATTCGTGCCGATCAGACGTCGGTGTCGGTACCCGAGTCGCTGGTATCGCTGTCGGTGTCCGGCGTGGGAGCCGGGCTTCCGTCCTGGCCGTCGCTGCCGATGATGCCGCCGGAACCGCCGAAGCCGCCCTCGCCTTCCTCGCCGCCGAGCAGGCCGTCGTCACCGCCGTCACCGCCGTCGCCGCCGTTGCCGGCCAAACCGGTGTCACCGCCGTCGCCGCCGTCGCCGCCGTCGCCTTCGAGCAGGCCGAGCAGACCCCCGCCGTCGCCGCCCTCGCCGCCGTCGCCGGCATTGCCGACTGTCGCGTCGCCGCCGTCGCCGGCGTCACCACCATCGCCACCGAGCGTGCCGGAGGCGCCGCCGTCGCCACCCTGGCCGCCGCTGCCGAAGAAGCCGGCGTTGCCGGCGTCGCCACCGGTACCACCGTCGCCGATCAGGCCTTCACCGCCGGCACCGCCGTCGCCACCGTCGCCACCGTCCCCAACGAAGCCGGCACCGTTGCCGCCGGCGCCGCCGTCGCCACCGGTCACCGAATCGCCGCCGTCGCCGCCGTTGCCGAAGCCGAGGCCGGCGTCGCCGCCGTCGCCGCCGTTGCCGGTCAAGGAGTCGCCGCCGTCGCCGCCGTAGCCGCCCAGCAGGCCGCCGTTACCGCCGGCACCGCCATTGCCGTCCACGGCGTCGCCGCCCGCACCGCCGTTGCCCCAGCCGCCGGCACTGCCGCCGGCGCCCCCGTTGTCGCCGAGGAGAAGGGCGTCGCCCCCGTTACCGCCGCTGCCGTAGAACGCGCCGCCGTTGCCGCCGTTGCCGCCGTTGCCGACGACACCCAGACCGCCATCACCGCCGCTTCCGATCAGCCCGGCGTTGCCGCCGTCACCGGCCTCCAGGTCGAGGAGACCGAGCGGGTCGTCGAGACCCGGGCCGCCGTTGCCGCCGCTGCCGAACAGCAGGCCGCCGTTACCGCCGTCCTGACCGGCCAGGCCGGCCGCGCCGTTGCCGATCAGCAGGCCGCCGTCCATCCCCGGCAGGTAGCCGCTGCCGACCAGGCCGCCGGTGAACGCGTAGGTCAGCGGATTGGCGAAGAACGGGTTGTCGAGCAGGATCGTCGGGTCGAACGCGAACACGGCCGCGCCGCCGATCTCAAAGGCATTGTCGCCGTCCGGCAGGAGCAGTGCAGCGGACAGGCATTCCGCGTCGGGAGGCAGGCAGGGGGCCGGCGCGGCCGAGGCAGTCGCGGACGCCAGGCCGGTGAAGCCGACCGTCATCGCGGCGCCGACCATCGCGCCGCCGGCGGCACGCCGCAGCGCAGTGCCCTTCGCTGGGGTCACGGCGCGGTGCCTACCTCGGGTGGTTGCAGAACTCATTGATTGATCTCCTGATGTCGCATGCGCGTCGTTGCGTCGCAACGTTGCGCCGATGAACCTGACCTGTTGTGGGCACACGCGTCACCGGTGAATAGTCGGCCGACTGCCCCCTGACACCGCGAATTCCCGGTCGCGGTGGTCGACTCAACCCCCTGATCTTGAAATCGCCCTATCAGTTTGCCGCAGCCGTTCGCGCGACCTGAGAAGAACATAACAGGAACCCAAGATTCCTCATACGATTGCAGGCAAAGACGTTGAGAATTTCGGCTTATGGCCGACCGTGGAACGGGCTGGTTGATTTGCCTCGAGGCATTCGGTCCGGACCTGTTCGGGCGGACTGCGTCTTCCGCGAGTCGGCACATCCTTGCTTCGCCTGGGGAAGTAATTCGATCCGACGGTCGCAATGCCGGTGCGAATGCCGACGCGCCCGCAAAGTCGGTGTGATGGCGGTCCATGCGGCGGGGGCCGGTTGCTCATGGCGTTGGTCGAGCCGCACCGTAGAGTTTGCTGACATTCCCATATTCCGGCTTATGTGCAGACGGCAATATTGACGTCGGAAACGCCGGAATTGCGTTCCGCTGAGTCCGCGGAGGCGGGTGCTAGGCGATGTCGGCGACGAAGACCGCGATGTTGCGCGCCTGGCGCTTCGCGTAGGCGGGCAGCGCGGCGACCCCGCGACCGTTGGGAACGATGCGCGGGCGCACGATGTGCACTTCGTCACCGGACATCACCACGTCGGCCTCGCCGGCGGCCAATGCGTTCCTGGCCCAGTCGGTCATCCCATGGCCCATCACGATCGCCAGCTCGCCGTCTCGGCGGTACGCCGTCACCGGGGTCTCGAAGCGCCGGCCGGAGCGTCTACCAGTGTGTTTGAACAGCGCGACGCCGGGCATCTTGCCGGCCAGCGGCCGGATCACGGGGTTGAAATACTTGATCTGGATCCGGTCGAGCCACTTCGGGAACATCGTCGGCAACTCCGACATGACGGCTCCAATCCGATTTGGCCTGCTCTGGGACAATGGACAGCGTGAATGTATCGCCGGTGACGATGGCTCGCATCGACTTGCGGGGCAAGACGCTGTCCACGGCTCGCCTGCGCTCGGCGCTGCCCCGCGGCGGGGTCGACGTGGACGCGGTGGTGCCCAGGGTCCGCCCCATCGTCGACGCGGTCGCCGAGCGGGGCGCCGAGGCCGCGCTCGAGTACGGCGAGTCCTTCGACGGTGTCCGGCCCGCCGCCGTTCGCGTCCCGGCCGAGCGGCTGCGCTCCGCGCTGGCCGACCTCGATGCGGACGTGCGCGCCGCCCTCGAGGTGGCCATCGAGCGAGCCCGGGCCGTCCACGCCGATCAGCGCCGCACCGACACCACCACGACGCTCGCGCCGGGCGCGACCGTGACCGAGCGCTGGGTGCCGGTCGAGCGGGTCGGGCTCTACGTCCCGGGCGGCAACGCGGTCTACCCGTCGAGCGTGGTGATGAACGTGGTGCCGGCGCAGACCGCCGGCGTCGACTCGCTGGTGATCGCCAGCCCGCCACAGGCGCAGCACGGTGGCCTGCCGCACCCCACCATCCTCGCCGCCGCCCAACTGCTCGGCGTCGAAGAGGTGTGGGCCGTGGGCGGTGCGCAGGCCGTCGCGCTGCTCGCCTTCGGCGGTACTGACGTCGGAGACGCAGCCGGCGCCGAACTCGCACCCGTCGACATGATCACCGGGCCCGGCAACATCTACGTGACCGCAGCCAAGCGGATCTGCCGGTCGCAGGTCGGGATCGACGCCGAGGCCGGTCCCACCGAGATCGCCGTGCTGGCCGACCACACCGCCGATCCGGCGCACGTCGCCGCGGATCTGATCAGCCAGGCCGAGCACGACGAGATGGCCGCGAGTGTCCTGGTCACCACCAGCGCCGACCTGGCCGACGCCACCGATCGCGAACTGCTGACCCAACTCGAGACCACCGTGCACCGCGAGCGCGTCACCGCCGCACTGACCGGGCAGCAGTCGGCGATCGTCCTGGTCGACGACGTCGACGCCGGCATTCGCGTCGTCAACGCCTACGCGGCCGAACACCTGGAGATCCAGACCGCCGACGCCGCCGTCGTGGCGGGCCGGATCCGTTCGGCCGGCGCGATTTTCGTCGGTCCGTACTCGCCGGTCAGCCTGGGCGACTACTGCGCGGGTTCCAACCACGTCCTGCCGACCGCCGGCTGCGCACGGCACTCGAGCGGTCTGTCGGTGCAGACGTTCCTGCGCGGCATCCACGTCGTCGATTACACCGAGGCCGCACTCAAAGACGTGTCCGGCCACGTCATCACCCTGGCGCAGGCGGAGAATCTGCCCGCGCACGGTGAAGCGGTGCGCCGGAGGTTCGAATCGTGAGCGTGGGGGACCAGATCACGCTGGCCGACCTGCCGCTGCGCGAGGATCTGCGCGGCAAGTCGCCCTACGGTGCGCCGCAACTGCAGGTGCCGGTGCGGTTGAACACCAATGAGAACCCGCACCCGCCGAGCGCCGCGCTCGTCGAGGACGTGACCCGGTCGGTGGGGGAGATCGCCGCCGAACTGCACCGCTACCCCGACCGGGACGCGGTGGCGTTGCGCAGCGACCTCGCCGACTACCTCAACCTGCAGACCGGCGTCGAGGTGGGTGTCGGAAACGTGTGGGCGGCAAACGGGTCCAACGAAGTGCTGCAGCAGTTGCTGCAGGCCTTCGGCGGTCCGGGGCGCAGCGCGATCGGGTTCGTGCCGTCGTATTCGATGCACCCGATCATCGCCGACGGCACCCGCACCGACTGGCTGCAGGCCACCCGCGCGGTTGACTTCGGTCTCGACGTCGACGCGGCGGTGGCCGCCATCACCGACCGCCGGCCCGACATCGTGTTCGTCACCAGCCCGAACAACCCGTCGGGCCAGAGCGTTCCGCTCGACGACCTGAGACGGCTGTTGGATGCGATGGGCTCGGGCATCCTGATCCTCGACGAGGCCTACGGCGAGTTCTCCTCGCAACCCAGCGGGGTCGCGCTGATCGACGAGTATCCGACCCGGCTGGTGGTCAGCCGCACCATGAGCAAGGCGTTCGCGTTCGCCGGTGGCCGGCTGGGCTACCTGGTGGCCGCACCCGCGGTGATCGACGCGATGCTGCTGGTTCGGTTGCCCTATCACCTGTCCTCGGTCACCCAGGCCGCAGCGCGCGCGGCGCTGCGCCACGCCGACGACACACTGGCCAGCGTGGCGACCCTGGTCGCCGAACGCGAACGCGTGTCGAACACGCTGAGCCACCTCGGATTCCGCGTCATCCCGAGCGACGCCAACTTCGTCCTGTTCGGCGAGTTCGCCGATGCGCCCGCCAGCTGGCAGCGTTATCTCGACCAGGGCGTGCTCATCCGCGACGTCGGCATCCCGGGGTACCTGCGGGCCACCACCGGCCTCGCCGATGAGAACGATGCGCTGCTGGCCGCCTCCGCCCGGCTCGCCGAAACCGAACTCCAGACCCTAGGAGCGTCATGACCGACATGCTGACCGGGACGCGGCGCGCCCGCGTCGAACGCAAGACCAAGGAATCCGACATCGTGGTCGAGCTCGACCTCGACGGCACCGGTGTCGTCGACATCGCCACGGGTGTGCCGTTCTTCGACCACATGCTCACCTCGCTGGGCAGCCACGCCAGCTTCGACCTCACCGTCCACGCCACCGGCGACGTCGAGATCGAGGGGCACCACACCGTCGAGGACACCGCGATCGTGCTCGGCCAGGCCCTCGGCGAGGCGCTGGGCGACAAGAAGGGCATCCGCCGCTTCGGGGATGCGTTCATCCCGATGGACGAGACGCTGGCGCACGCTGCCGTGGACGTCTCGGGGCGTCCCTACTTCGTGCACACCGGGGAACCGGAGTTCATGGTCGAATTCACGATCGCCGGCTCGAGCGCGCCGTACCACACCGTGATCAACCGGCACGTGTTCGAATCGCTGGCCTTCAACGCCCGCATCGCCCTGCACGTGCGCACGCTGTACGGCCGCGACCCGCACCACATCACCGAGGCGCAGTACAAGGCCGTCGCCCGTGCCCTGCGTCAGGCCGTCGAGCTCGATCCGCGGGTCACCGGTGTGCCGTCGACGAAGGGGACGCTGTGAGCCGCAACGTCGTCATCCTCGACTACGGCTCGGGCAACCTCCGCTCGGCGCAGCGCGCCGTGGAACGGGTCGGCGCCGAGGTCACGGTGACCGCCGACGCCGACGCCGCGCTCAACGCCGACGGCCTCGTGGTGCCCGGCGTCGGTGCGTACGAAGCCTGCATGGCCGGGCTGCGCGAGATCGGCGGTGACAAGATCATCTCCGAGCGGGTCGCCGCAAAGCGGCCGGTGCTCGGCGTGTGCGTGGGCATGCAGATCTTGTTCACTCGCGGTGTCGAATTCGGCGTCGAGACTGCGGGATGCGGTCAGTGGCCCGGCGCGGTGGTCCGCCTGGACGCCCCGGTGATCCCGCACATGGGCTGGAACGTCGTCGACGCGCCCGCGGGGACCACGCTGTTCCGCGGCCTCGACGCCGACACCCGGTTCTACTTCGTGCATTCGTATGCCGCCCAGCAGTGGGAGGGCGCGCCCGACGCGCTGCTCACCTGGGCGACCCACCACGTGCCGTTCCTGGCCGCCGTCGAGCACGGTCCGTTGTCGGCGACGCAGTTCCACCCCGAGAAGAGCGGTGATGCGGGCGCCACGCTTTTGGCCAACTGGGTTGAGGGGCTCTAGGTTGAGCGACGTGTCTGAGAAGCGGCCGCTCGTCCTCCTGCCCGCCGTCGATGTCGTCGAGGGCCGGGCCGTGCGCCTGGTCCAGGGCAAGGCCGGCAGCGAGACCGAGTACGGATCGGCGCTCGACGCCGCGCTGGGCTGGCAACGCGACGGGGCGGAGTGGATCCACCTCGTCGACCTCGATGCCGCGTTCGGCCGTGGCTCCAACCGCGACCTGCTCGCCGACGTGGTGCGCAGGCTCGACGTCGCGGTCGAACTGTCCGGCGGCATCCGTGACGACGAATCGCTGGACGCCGCGCTGGCCACCGGCTGCGCCCGGGTCAACATCGGCACTGCCGCGCTGGAGAATCCGCAGTGGTGCGCGAAGGTGGTGGCCGAACACGGGGACAAGGTGGCCGTCGGCCTGGACGTGAAGATCGACCCCGATGATCGCGCGGGCGGGTACCGCCTGCGCGGCCGCGGGTGGGAGACCGACGGCGGCGACCTGTGGGAGGTGCTCGACCGACTCGACCGCGAGGGTTGTTCGCGGTACGTCGTCACCGACGTCACCAAGGACGGCACGCTCACCGGACCCAACCTCGACCTGCTCGGCAGCGTCGCCGACCGCACCGACGCGCCGGTGATCGCCTCCGGCGGTGTGTCGAGTCTCGACGACCTGCGCGCGATCGGCAGCCTCACCGGCCGTGGAGTGGAGGGTGCGATCGTCGGAAAGGCGCTTTACGCAGGACGATTCACGCTGCCAGACGCCCTGGCTGCGGTGGCCGGGTAGTCGCTCCATGGCATTCGACGTGACCGACCTCGACGGGTTGGTGGTCGAGGCGGCCGCAATCCTCGACGCGGCGGCCGGTGATTTCGTCAACGGTCACGGCGCCGATTCGGCGGTGCAGAAGAAGGGCAACGACTTCGCCACCGAGGTCGACCTGACGATCGAACGTCAGGTCACCGAGGCGCTCGAGTCGAAGACCGGAATCGGCGTGCACGGCGAGGAGTACGGCGGTGCCGACATCGACTCACCGCTGGTGTGGGTGCTCGACCCGATCGACGGCACCTTCAACTACGCCGCCGGGTTGCCCACCGCGGCGATCCTGCTGGGCCTGCTGCGCGACGGAGAACCGGTCGCCGGGCTGACCTGGCTACCGTTCACGGACCAGCGGTACACCGCCGTGGTCGGAAATGGCCTGTACACCAACGGTGTTGCGCAGCCGGACCTCGACCCGGGGGCGCTGTCGGATTGCGTCGTCGGGACCGGCACCTTCAACATCGACTCGCGCGGACGCTTCCCCGGCCGCTGGCGGGCGGCGCTGCTGGCCAACCTGAGCCGGCACTGCAGCCGGATGCGGATGCACGGCGCGACCGGGGTGGACCTCGCCTACACCGCGGCCGGAATCCTCGGCGGCGCCATCAGCTTCGGCCACCACATCTGGGACCACGCCGCCGGAGTCGCGCTGATCCGCGCCGCCGGAGGTGTCGTCACAGATCTGGCCGGCACACCGTGGACACCGCAGTCGAAATCGGTGCTCGCCGGCGCGCCGCGCGTACACGCCGAACTCCTGGACATCGTCCGGTCGGTCGGCGCCCCGGAGGAGTACTGACATGGGTTCACACCACGAACTCGCCGTCCGCATCATCCCGTGCCTCGACGTCGATGCCGGCCGGGTGGTCAAGGGCGTCAACTTCGAAAACCTCAGAGACGCAGGCGATCCGGTCGAGCTGGCGGCTGTCTACGACGCCGAGGGTGCCGACGAGCTGACGTTCCTCGACGTCACCGCGTCGTCGTCGGGCCGCGCCACCATGCTCGACGTGGTGCGCCGCACCGCCGAGCAGGTCTTCATCCCGCTCACCGTCGGCGGGGGTGTGCGCTCGATCGCCGACGTCGACGCGCTGCTGCGCGCCGGCGCCGACAAGGTGTCGGTGAACACCGCCGCGATCGCCCGCCCGGAATTGCTCGCCGAATTGGCCCACCGCTTCGGTTCGCAGTGCATCGTGCTGTCCGTCGACGCCCGCACCGTGCCCGAGGGCGAGCCTCCCACTCCGTCGGGATGGGAGGTCACCACCCACGGCGGACGCCGCGGCACCGGCATCGATGCCGTCGAGTGGGCCGCCCGGGGCGCCGAACTGGGTGTGGGGGAGATCCTGCTCAACTCGATGGACTTCGACGGCACCAAGGCGGGTTTCGACCTGCCGATGCTGCGGGCGGTGCGCGGGGCGGTGACCGTGCCGGTGATCGCCAGTGGCGGCGCCGGCGCGGTGGAGCATTTCGCGCCCGCGGTGGAGGCCGGCGCCGATGCGGTGCTGGCGGCCAGCGTGTTCCACTTCAAGCAGCTGACGATCGGCGAGGTGAAGGCTGCGATGGCCGCGGACGGGATAACGGTGCGCTCATGAGCCTCGATCCCGCGATCGCCTCGCGGCTCAAACGCGACGCCGACGGGCTGTTCGCCGCCGTCGCGCAGGAGCGCGGCACCGGCCAGGTGCTGATGGTGGCGTGGATGGACGACATCGCGCTCGAGCGCACACTGCGCACGCGCCGCGCCACCTACTGGTCGCGGTCGCGCGGCGAGCACTGGGTGAAGGGCGACACGTCCGGACACACCCAGTACGTGCACTCGGTCCGCCTGGACTGCGACGGTGACACTGTGCTGCTGGAGGTGGATCAGACCGGCGCGGCCTGTCACACCGGCACGCACACCTGCTTCGATGCCGACCTGCTGCTGGCCCCGGAGACCTAGGCCGACTGCCGCTGCCGCAGCACCGCCAGCGCCTTGTCGGCGTGCGCTTCCATGTTGAGCTCGCTGGCGATCACCTCGAGCACCGTGCGGTCGGTGTCGATCACGAACGTGGTGCGCTTGACCGGCATCAGCTTGCCGAGCAGGCCCCGTTTCACCCCGAACCGGGCCGCGACCGCGCCGTCGGTGTCCGACAGCAGCGGGTAGTCGAACCGCTGGGTGTCGGCGAAGCGGGCCTGCTTGTCGACGGCGTCGGTGCTGATCCCGACCGGCGACGCCCCCAAGGTGGCGAATTCGGCGGCGAGGTCACGGAAGTGGCAGGCCTCCTTGGTGCACCCGGGTGTCATCGCCGCCGGGTAGAAGAACAGCACCACCGGGCCGTCGGCCAGCAGTGCGGTCAGGCTGCGCGGCGTGCCCGTCTGGTCGGGCAGCTCGAAATCGTCGACCCGGTCACCCTGCTTGATAGGTGTCATGGGCGTTGACGCTACGCCTCCTGCGTGCCCATCGGAGGGCACCGGTCTGGGAGAATCGGCCCGTGCACACGACCGCCGACTCCGGCCTGCTGCCCACGCTCGCGACCACCACGTCGCGCGAGGACTTCCGGGCGCTGGCCGCCGAACACCGCGTGGTGCCGGTGACCCGCAAGGTGCTCGCCGACAGCGAGACGCCGCTGTCGGCGTACCGCAAGCTGGCCGCCAACCGGCCCGGGACCTTCCTGCTGGAATCCGCCGAGAACGGCCGGTCGTGGTCGCGCTGGTCGTTCATCGGCGCCGGCGCCCCGTCGGCGCTGACGGTGCGGGACGGCGAAGCGGTGTGGCTGGGCGTCACCCCGCAGGACGCGCCGAACGGCGGGGATCCGCTGCAGGCGCTGCGCGCCACCCTCGACCTGCTGGAGACCGCCGCGCTGCCCGGTCTGCCGCCGCTGTCCAGCGGCCTGGTGGGGTTCTTCGCCTACGACCTGGTCCGCCGGCTCGAGCGGCTCCCGTCGCTCGCCGTCGACGACCTCGGGCTGCCGGACATGCTGCTGCTGCTGGCCACCGACGTCGCCGCCGTCGACCACCACGAGGGCACGATCACGCTGATCGCCAATGCGGTGAACTGGAACGGCACCGACGAGCGGGTCGACGAGGCCTATGACGACGCCGTCGCGCGCCTCGAGGTGATGACCGAGGCGCTCGGTCAGCCGCTGCCGTCGGCGGTGGCCACGTTCGCCCGTCCCGAGCCCACCCACCGCGCTCAGCGCACGGTCGAGGAGTACACGGCGATCGTGGACAAGCTCGTCGGCGACATCGAGGCCGGCGAGGCGTTCCAGGTGGTGCCGAGTCAGCGCTTCGAGATGACGACCGGCGCCGATCCACTCGACGTCTACCGGATGCTGAGGGTGACCAACCCCAGCCCGTACATGTACCTGCTCAACGTGCCCGATCAGAACGGTGAGCTGGACTTCTCGATCGTCGGGTCGAGCCCCGAGGCGCTGGTGACGGTCAAGGACGGCCGTGCGCAGACCCACCCGATCGCGGGCACCCGCTGGCGCGGCGCCACCGAGGAGGACGATCTGCTGCTCGAAAAGGAGCTGCTGGCCGACGAGAAGGAGCGCGCCGAGCACCTGATGCTGGTCGACCTCGGCCGCAACGATCTCGGCCGGGTGTGTGAACCGGGCACCGTCCGGGTCGAGGACTACAGCCACATCGAGCGCTACAGCCACGTCATGCACCTGGTCTCCACGGTCTCGGGACGGCTGGCTGCAGGCCGCACCGCGCTGGACGCGGTGACCGCCTGCTTCCCCGCGGGCACCCTGTCGGGCGCGCCGAAGGTGCGGGCGATGGAGCTGATCGAGGAGGTGGAGCTGACCCGACGCGGCCTCTACGGCGGCGTGCTGGGTTATCTGGACTTCGCCGGCAACGCCGACTTCGCGATCGCCATCCGCACCGCGCTGATGCGCGACGGCACCGCCTACGTGCAGGCCGGCGGCGGCGTGGTCGCCGACTCGAACGGGCCTTACGAGTACACCGAGGCGGCGAACAAGGCGCGCGCGGTTCTCAACGCGATCGCGGCCGCGGAAACGCTGACCGAACCGTGACCCGCATCGCGCAGCTGCTGCTGGTCCTCGCCGCGCTGGCCCTCTGGGTGGCCTCCCGGCTGACGTGGATCGACGTCGCCTCGTTCGACGGGCTGGGGCAGCCGAAGACGTCCACGCTGACCGGCGCGCAGTGGTCGACGGCGCTGATCCCGCTTGCGCTGCTGGTGCTGGCCGCGGCGGTGGCGGTCCTGGCCGTGCGTGGCTGGCCGCTGCGGATCCTGGCGGTCCTCGTCGCGCTGGCCAGCGCCGGCATGGCCTACCTCGCGATCACGCTGTGGGCGGTGGCCGACGTCGCCCCGCGCGCGGCCGACCTGGCCGAGGTGGCCGTCGCCGACCTGACCGGCACCCAGCGTCACTACGCCGGCGCCGTCGTCACGCTGGTGGCCGCCGCCTGCGCCCTGGCCGGTGCGGTGCTGCTGATGCGCTCGGTCCGGCGGGGTGCCGTGCCGGCGGGCCGGTACGCGACACCCGCCGCGCGCCGCGAGGCGGCGGCGCAGCAGGACAGCGAGGGGGAGCCGATGTCCGAACGGATGCTGTGGGACGCCCTCGACGAGGGGCGCGATCCGACCAATCCCGACACACAGGGGCGGTGACAGTCGATGGTGCGGCTGCGACTACCCTTCCAGGAGAACCATCCGGCAGGCGCCGGCGACGGACAGAGGGGAATCGACGGGTTATGAGTTCGGCGACCGTCCTCGACTCCATCATCGAAGGAGTCCGCGCCGACGTTGCCGCCCGTGAGGCCGTGGTGAGCCTCGCCGAGATCAAGGAGCTGGCCAAGAAGGCCAAACCGCCGCTGGACGTGATGGCCGCGCTGCGGGAACCGGGCATCGGCGTGATCGCCGAGGTGAAGCGGGCCAGCCCGTCGCGCGGGGAGCTCGCCTCGATCGGCGATCCGGCTGAGCTGGCGAAGGCCTACCAGGACGGTGGCGCCCGGGTGATCAGCGTGCTCACCGAGCAGCGCCGATTCAACGGATCGCTCGACGACCTCGACGCGGTGCGTGCCGCAGTGTCGATCCCGGTCCTGCGCAAGGACTTCATCGTCCGCCCGTACCAGATCCACGAGGCTCGTGCGCACGGCGCCGACCTGCTGCTGCTGATCGTGGCCGCCCTCGAACAGCCCGCGCTGGAATCGTTGCTCGAGCGCACGGAGTCGCTGGGGATGACGGCGTTGGTCGAGGTGCACACCGAAGAGGAGGCCGACCGGGCCCTGCAGGCCGGTGCGGCTGTGATCGGTGTGAACGCCCGCAACCTCAAGACGCTCGAGGTCGACCGGGACTGCTTCGCGCGGATCGCGCCGGGGTTGCCCTCCAACGTGATCCGGGTGGCGGAGTCCGGCGTGCGCGGCACCGCTGACCTGCTGGCCTACGCCGGTGCGGGCGCCGACGCCGTGCTCGTCGGAGAAGGGCTGGTCACCAGCCGCGACCCGCGCAGCGCCGTGGCCGATCTGGTCACCGCAGGCACCCACCCCTCCTGCCCGAAACCCTCCCGGTAGCGTGGCCGACCTCGCCGGGCCGGACCTGCCGCGCTCCAGTGCGGCCGTCGCGGAACCCACCAGCCACGACCCCGATGCCCGCGGCCATTTCGGCGTCTACGGCGGCCGCCTGGTGCCCGAAGCGCTGATGGCCGTCATCGAAGAGGTCACCTCGGCGTACGAGAAGGCCCGCGGCGATCAGACCTTCCTCGACGAGCTCGACCGGCTGCAGCGGCATTACAGCGGCCGGCCCTCGCCGGTGTACGAGGCCACCCGGCTCAGCGAGCACGCCGGCGGTGCCCGGGTCTTCCTCAAGCGTGAAGACCTCAACCACACCGGCTCGCACAAGATCAACAACGTGCTCGGACAGGCGCTGTTGGCCCGTCAGATGGGCAAGACCCGCGTCATCGCCGAAACCGGTGCGGGACAGCACGGTGTCGCCACCGCCACCGCCTGCGCGCTGCTGGGCCTGGACTGCGTGATCTACATGGGCGCCGTCGACACCGCGCGCCAGGCGCTCAACGTGGCCCGCATGCGCCTGCTCGGCGCCGAGGTGGTCTCGGTGGAGGCGGGATCCAAGACGCTCAAGGACGCCATCAACGAGGCGTTCCGCGACTGGGTCACCAACGCCGACGAGACCTACTACTGCTTCGGCACGGCCGCCGGGCCGCATCCGTTCCCGTTGATGGTGCGCGATTTCCAGCGGATCATCGGGCTGGAGGCGCGGGCCCAGGTGCAGGCCCAGGCCGGCCGGCTGCCGGACGCCGTCACCGCGTGTGTCGGCGGCGGTTCCAACGCGATCGGCATCTTCCACGCGTTCATCGACGACCCCGGTGTGCGGTTGGTCGGCTACGAGGCCGCCGGTGACGGCGTCGAAACCGGCAGGCACGCCGCTACATTCACGGGCGGTTCGCCCGGTGCGTTCCAGGGGTCGTTCTCCTACCTGCTGCAGGACGAGGACGGCCAGACCGTCGAGAGCCATTCGATCTCGGCCGGTCTGGACTACCCGGGCGTCGGGCCGGAGCATGCTCTGCTCAAGGATATCGGCCGGGCCGAATACCGCCCGATCACCGACACCGAGGCCATGGACGCCTTCTCGTTGCTCTGCCGCACCGAGGGCATCATCCCGGCCATCGAGTCCGCGCACGCGGTGGCGGGTGCGCTGAAGCTGGGCGTCGAACTCGGTGCCGGAGCGATCATCCTGGTCAATCTGTCCGGACGCGGCGACAAGGACGTCGAGACCGCGGCGAAGTGGTTCGGCCTACTGGACAAAGGCGGTTCATGAGTCGGTTGGGTGGCCTGTTCGAGACATGCCGCGCGGAACAGCGTGCGGCGCTGATCGGATATCTGCCGACCGGATACCCCGACGTCGCGACGTCCATCTCGGCGATGACGGCGTTGGTCGAATCCGGTTGCGATCTCATCGAAGTCGGCGTTCCCTACTCCGATCCCGGGATGGACGGACCGACCATCGCGGCGGCCACCGAGGCAGCGCTGGCGGGCGGGGTGCGCGTGCGCGACACCTTCGCGGCGGTCGAGGCGATCAGCAACACCGGCGGTCGCGCGGTGGTGATGACCTACTGGAACCCGGTGATGCGCCGGGGAATCGACGCGTTCGCGCGGGATCTGGCCGCCGCGGGCGGTCTCGGGCTGATCACCCCGGATCTGATTCCCGAGGAGGCCGACGAGTGGATGGCGGCCTCCGAGGAGCACGACCTCGACCGCATCTTCCTGGTCGCGCCGTCGTCGACGCCGGAGCGCCTGGCCAAGACGGTCGAGGCGTCGCGCGGCTTCGTCTACGCCGCATCCACGATGGGTGTCACCGGTGCCCGTGACGCGGTGTCCACGGCGGCGCCCGAACTGGTCGCCCGGGTCAAAGAGGTGTCCGACATCCCGGTCGGCGTCGGCCTCGGTGTGCGGTCGCGCGCGCAGGCTGCGGAGATCGGTGCGTACGCCGACGGCGTCATCGTCGGGTCGGCGCTGGTGTCGGCGCTCACCGACGGACTGCCCGCGGTGCGGGCGCTGACCGAGGAACTGGCCGACGGGGTGCGGCAGAGGGTGACTGCGTGACGACGACGCTGGCCTACATTCCCAGCCCGCCGCAAGGTGTGTGGGAACTCGGGCCCTTCCCGTTGCGCGCGTACGCACTGTTCATCATCGCCGGCATCGTCGTCGCTCTGGTTCTCGGTGACCGGCGCTGGGAGGCGCACGGCGGTGAGCGCGGGGTCATCTACGACATCGCGCTGTGGGCGGTGCCGTTCGGTCTGATCGGTGGCCGCATTTATCACGTCCTCACGGATTGGCAGACCTACTTCGGCGCGGACGGCGCCGGCCTGATCGCCGCCTTCCGGATCTGGGAGGGCGGCCTCGGCATCTGGGGCGCGGTGGCGTTCGGTGGTGTCGGCGCCTGGATCGCCTGCCGGCGCCGGGACATCCCGCTGCCGGCGTTCGGCGATGCCATCGCGCCGGGAATCATCCTGGCCCAGGCCATCGGCCGGCTCGGAAACTACTTCAACCAGGAGCTGTACGGCCGCCCGACCACGCTGCCGTGGGGTCTGGAGATCTACGAGCGGGTCGATGCCAGCGGCAGGCCCAACGATCTGACCGGCGTGTCCACCGGTCGTGTCGTCGAGGTCGTCCACCCCACGTTCCTGTACGAGTTGCTGTGGAACCTGCTGGTTTTCGCGGTGCTCATCTGGGCCGACCGACGCTTCAAGCTGGGGCACGGCCGGCTGTTCGCGCTGTACGTGGCGGGGTACTGCCTGGGTCGGTTCTGGATCGAGTTGATGCGCAGCGATATGGCCACGCACCTCGCCGGGATCCGGATCAACTCGTTCACATCGATGTTCGTCTTCATCGGCGCCGTCGTCTACATCATGGCTGCGCCGCGGGGGCGGGAGGAGCCGTCGACGCTGCGCGGTAATGCCCCCGCTTCCGATGAGCCGTCAGAGGCCGAGGACCTGGTCAAGAACTTGGCGGCCGGCGCCGCGGCCACCACCGGGGTCGTCGCGGCGGCGAAGGTCGCCGGCGAGGCCGAGGACGAGGACGCGAAAGCCGTCGGCGACAGGTCTTCTGAGCCTGAAGCTGAGCCTGAGGCCGTTGCTGAGGCGGAGGCGTTGGCCGATGAGGTGGAGTCGGCGTCGTCGGAGGAGATCGCCGAGGCTGAGGAGTTTGCGGCTGCCGGTGACGCGGCTGAAGCCGAAGCCGAAGCCGAAGCCGAGGCTGATGCTGAGGCCCCGGCTGAGCCGGAGGCTGTCGCTGAGGCGGAGGCGTTGGCCGATGAGGTGGAGTCGGCGTCGTCGGAGGACATTGCGGAGGCTGAGGAGTTCGCGGCTGCTGGTGATGAGGCCGATGCTGAGCCGTTGACGACTGCTGGTGCGGTCGAGGGTGACGATGCGGTGGTGGCGGAGGAGTCTGCTGTCGAGGCGCATGAGGCCGTGGTTGAGCAGGCGGCGGAGGCTGAGGCGGTCGCCGCTGCAGCGACCGACGAGCCCGTGTCGAGCGCCGAAGAGTCGGCGGATGCCGAGGAGTTGGCCGGCGATGTCGCGGCCGCTGAGGAAGAGGCGCTGGCTCCTGCCGACGACGGTGGGGTCGCTGACGACGTCGAGCAAGACTCGGTCGATGACGCTGAGCCGTTGACGACTGCGGGTGCGGTCGAGGGTGATGAGGCGGTGGCGGCGGGGGAGTCTGCTGTCGAGGCGCATGAGGCCGTGGTGGAGCAGGCCGCGGAGGCTGAGGCGGTCGCCGCTGCAGCGACCGACGAGCCCGTGTCGAGCGCCGAAGAGTCGGCGGATGCCGAGGAGTTGGCCGGCGATGTTGCGGCCGCTGAGGAAGAGGCGCTGGCTCCTGCCGACGACGGTGGGGTCGCTGACGACGTCGAGCGCGACTCGGTCGATGATGGCGCACCGCTGACGACTGCGGGTGCGGTCGAGGGTGATGAGGCGGTGGCGGCGGGGGAGTTTGCTGTCGAGGCGCATGAGGCCCTCGTGGAGCAGGCCGCAGAGGCTGAAGCGGTCGCCGCTGCAGTGACCGACGAGCCCGTGTCGAGCGCCGAAGAGTCGGCGGATGCCGAGGAGTTGGCCGGCGATGTTGCGGCCGCTGAGGAAAAGGCGCTGGCTTCTGCCGACGACGGTGGGGTCGCTGACGACGTCGAGCGCGACTCGGTCGATGATGGCGCACCGCTGACGACTGCGGGTGCGGTCGAGGGTGATGAGGCGGTCGCCGCTGAGGTGAGCGAGGACGAGGCTGAGGTTGATGCCGAGGGTGACGAAGCCCAGCCCTTGACGACTGCGGGTGCGGTCGAGGGTGATGAGGCGGTGGCGGCGGAAGAGTCTGCCGCCGAGGCCCATGAGGCCCTCGTAGAGCAGGACGCGGAGGCTGAAGCGGTCGCCGGTGCGGCGACTGCCGAGGATTCCACAGTCGATGCCGACGCGACCACAGACACCGAGAACCTCACCGGCGAGGTCCCGGCCGCCGAAATGCAGGCGCTCGAGACCACTACGGATGGTGAGACGCCGACGACCGATGACGGCGAGCCCGAAGTGGTCACTGACGACGCCACGCTGGGCGAAGCGGCGGAGTCCGCACCTGGTGCGGAAGCCACAGGAGCTTCTGCGACGCCAGCACCGACACCGACCACCCCCCGTCCGCGCATCCCGTCGGCCATCAACCAACTCCGTAGCCGCTGGCGCCAACGCCGCCGCTGACCGCCTCCTTTCGGCCCCTGACCTGGGTTTATTGGCGTGTCGGTGGGTGGGTTTAGTATCGAAAGTATGTTCGGTCAGGGTCCTCTCGACTTGGGGTTCGAGCGACGCTGCCCGGCGGTGACGCCGGAATCGGCGGCGCTGGTCGAGCAGATCGCGGCCGCCGCGCGGCGCGAGAATCGTGAGGCCGCGGCCCGGTTGACCGCGATCGCCGACCTGTTCGCCCTCCGCTCCGCCACCGCCGGCCCTGACGCCGAAGGTCATGTGGTGGACACGGTGAGCGCGGTGGCCGCCGAAGTCGCCGCCGCGTTGAACATCACCCACCTCGCGGCGTCGGCGCAGGTCGGTTTGGCCAAAGACCTGCGCGACCGCCTGCCGCTGGTGGCGGCGGTGTTCGCCGCGGGCGACATCACCGAGCGCGTGGTCGAGACGCTGGTGCATCGCACCGGGTTGGTGGTCGATCTGGGGGTGTTGGCCCGCATCGACGCCCAACTGGCCGCCGCGGCGGCCCGGTTGACCGGGATGTCGTATCGGGCGCTACTCACCTACGTCGATCGGGTCGTGGGCCGCCTGGACCCCGATGGGGTGCGGCGCCGCAAGAGTTACGCCGACAAACGCGAAGTCTGGGTCAGCGATCAGCTCGGCGGGATGAGCCTGTTCGGCGGCATGGTGGCCTCACCCACCGCGCACGCCTGGTTGGATCGGCTCACCGCCCTGGCGGGCACGGTGTGCGACCGCGATCCACGCACCCTCGAGCAGCGCCGCGCCGATGCGATGGCGGCGATGACCCTCGGCGCCGATCGGATGGCCTGCCACTGCCAACGCCCCGACTGCCCC
Source organism: Mycobacterium sp. PS03-16 (assembly GCF_004570325.1). Taxonomy (GTDB): domain Bacteria; phylum Actinomycetota; class Actinomycetes; order Mycobacteriales; family Mycobacteriaceae; genus Mycobacterium. The sequence goes on from NZ_SPQO01000003.1 coordinate 294,531, forward strand.
GCCCGCGACGCGGGCGCCGCACCGCCGGTGGTGCTGCACCTCATCACCGATTCCGCCGTCACCGGTAGCGGCGGTGGGCGCGCTGCCCCGCCTGCCGATCCGGCGGCGGGGATGGGGGTGCTGGTGGGGGCGGACGGGTTGCTGCCACCGGAGATGGTGGCCGACCTCGCCGCCCACGCCACCATCCGCCCCGTCGTGTTCCCTGGCGACGCCCCGCCCGAAGCCGGATACACACCCAGCACCGCGCTGGCCGAGTTCGTTCGCTGCCGGGATTTGACGTGCCGGTTCCCGGGCTGCGATCGGCCCGCCACCACCACCGATATCGACCACACCATCCCGCACGCCGCCGGTGGGCCCACCCAGGCCGCCAACCTGAAATGCCTGTGCCGGGGCCATCACCTGCTCAAGACGTTCGGCGGCTGGGCCGACCAACAACTGCCCGACGGCACCGTCATCTGGACGTCGCCGGCCGGGGACACCTACCTCACCACCCCCGGCTCCGCCCTGATTTTCCCCACCCTGTGCGCGCCCACCGCGCCCGCGACCCGCCGTGCCTCAGCGGACAAGCGTGACCCCGGTGCTGACCGCATGGCCAAAGCCCCGCAACGCCGCCGCACCCGCGCCGAACACCGCGCCGCAGCCATCGCCGCCGAACGCGCCCACAACCACCAAGCCCGCATCCAGCGCCGGCAACGCATCCACCCCTACTTCCAACCCACCCCACCAGCCGATCCGGGCGACGACCCACCACCCTTCTGACGGCGCACAACCCCGATCTTTCGGGTTTTCCACCCTTACTGCCGCAGTGGGGTTCTGGCATGCTGTTTGCCATGACCGACCCCTCGCAGTTCGGTAATACGCCCGACGGCACCCCGCCGCCTCCGCCGCCGCCCGGCGCGGACTATTCACAGCAAGGTGCCTACCCGCAGCAGGGTGGCTACCCGCCGCCCTACACGCAGCAAGGTGGCTACGGCCAGCAGGGCGCCTTCGGTCAACAGGGCGGCTACCCGCAGCAGTTCTACGACCCCTCGGCGCCCTACGGCAGGCATCCGATGACGGGGGAGCCGTACTCGGACAAGTCGAAGCTCGTCGCAGGCCTCCTTCAGCTCCTCGGCCTGATCGGCTTGGTCGGCGTCGGCCGCATGTACCTCGGGCAGGTCGGCTTGGGCGTCGCCCAGCTGGTGGTCGGACTCGTCACCTGCGGTATCGGCGCGGTGATCTGGGGCATCGTCGACGCGGTGCTGATCTTCACCGACAAGGTGCGCGACCAAAACGGTCTGCCGCTGCGCGATGGGACCTGACACCACGCCACGCACCTACCCGAACCGCTACGTCGCGTTCGGCACCGGCGCCGTGATCGCCGGCGCCCTGGCCTACATCGGCTTCGCCGACCCCCACCGCCCGGGCTTCCTGTTCCCACCCTGTCCTTTCAAAATGGTGACCGGTTGGGACTGCCCGGGTTGCGGGGGCCTGCGGATGACCCATGACCTCCTCCACGGCGACATCGCGGCCGCCGTCACCGACAACGTCTTCCTCCTCGTCGGGCTGCCGCTGCTGGCGGCCTGGATCGTCGCGCGCCGCCGGCAGCGCAAATCCGTGATGCCGCCGACGGCCATCATCGTCCTCGCCGTCGCCATGATCAGCTGGACGGTGGTGCGCAATCTGCCCGGATTCCCGCTGGTCCCGACGCTTCTCGACGGGTGACGACCGCCCCACGCTGATACACTGGACCTTCGGGCCGCCGCAGTCCCGCTCATGCGAAATCCGGACTGCGGAGGTGCACTTCGATGCTCTTCTCGGCTTTACCCCAGGCGCAGGGACTCTACGATCCCGAGCACGAGAAAGACCCGTGCGGCGTCGCCATGATCACCGACATCCAGGGCCGGCGGTCACACTCCATCGTCGCCGACGGCCTCGTCGCGCTCGAACACCTCGACCACCGCGGCGCGGCCGGCGCCGAGACCAACAGCGGTGACGGCGCAGGCATCCTCCTGCAACTGCCCGTCGAACTCTTCGAGGCGGTCGTCGACTTTGATCTGCCGCAGCCGACCGCCGACGGATGCAACACCTACGCCGCCGGCATCTGCTTCCTGCCGCAGGATCCGCAGGACCGCAAGGAGGCGGTCCGCCGCGTCGAGGCCATCGCCGCCGAGGAGAACCTCGAGGTGCTCGGCTGGCGCGCCCTCCCGGTCGATCCCGACGGCGCCGACGTCGGCCACACGGCACTCAGTTGCATGCCCTACATGGCCCAATTGTTCGTCGCCGCACCGGAACACGACAACACTCGCCCCGCGGGCATCGACCTCGACCGCCGCGTCTACCCGCTGCGCAAACGTGCCGAAGCCACGGCCGACGTCTACTTCCCGTCGCTGTCGAGCCGCACCATCGCCTACAAGGGCATGCTGACCACCGTCCAGATCCCGCTGTTCTTCGCCGATCTGCGCGACGAACGGTGCCGCAGTGCGATCGCCATCGTGCACAGCCGGTTCTCTACCAACACGTTCCCGTCGTGGCCGCTGGCGCACCCGTTCCGGATGATCGCCCACAACGGCGAGATCAACACCGTGCGCGGCAACCGCAACCGCATGCACGCCCGTGAAGCCATGCTGGCGAGCGCCAACATCCCCGGCGACCTCAGCCGCCTCTCACCGATCTGCACGCCCGAGGCGTCGGACTCCGCCAGCTTCGACGAGGTCCTCGAACTACTGCACCTCGGCGGCCGCAGCCTGCCGCACGCGGTGCTGATGATGATCCCCGAGGCGTGGGAGAACAACACCTCGATGGACGCCGACGAGCGCGCGTTCTGGCAGTTTCACGCCTCCCTGATGGAACCGTGGGACGGTCCCGCCTGTGTCACGTTCACCGACGGCACGCTCGTCGGAGCGGTGCTGGACCGCAACGGATTACGGCCCGGGCGCTGGTGGCGCACCATCGACGACCGACTGATCCTCGCCAGCGAGGCCGGGGTGCTCGACGTGCCGTCCTCGGAGATCGTCGCCAAGGGTCGGCTGCAGCCGGGCAAGATGCTGCTGATCGACACCGCGGCCGGCCGCGTCGTCAGCGACGACGACATCAAGCTCGAGCTGTCCCGGGCCGAGGCCTACGGCGAGTGGCTGCACTCCGGACTGCTCGAACTGGCCACGCTGCCCGACCGGGTGCGGGTGCAGCCCAACCACGAGTCGGTGGTGCGGCGGCAGATCTCGTTCGGCTACACCGAAGAGGAACTGCGGATCCTGCTCACCCCGATGGCGGCCTCCGGCGCCGAACCGCTCGGCTCCATGGGCACCGACACCCCGACGGCCGTCCTGTCCGAGCGGTCCCGCTCGCTGTACGACTACTTCGTCGAACTGTTCGCCCAGGTGACCAATCCGCCGCTGGACGCCATCCGCGAAGAGGTCGTCACCAGCATGTCCCGCGTCATGGGTCCCGAGCAGAACCTGCTCGAGCCGACCGCGGCGTCGTGCCGCCAGATCCTGCTCAAGTGGCCGGTTCTGGACAACGACGAGCTCAACAAGATCGTCCACATCAACGACGACGGCGAACACCCGGGCCTGCGCACCACCGTGCTCAAGGCGCTCTACGACGTCGAACGCGGCGGCGAGGGCCTGGCCGAGGCGCTCGAGGACCTGCGCACCCGTGCCTGCGAGGCCATCGAGCGGGGGGCGCGCACGCTGGTCATCTCCGACCGCGATTCCGACCACACCCGTGCGCCGATCCCGTCCCTGCTCGCGGTGTCGGCGGTCCACCACCATCTGGTGCGCACCAAAGAGCGCACCACGGTCGGCCTGGTCGTGGAATCCGGCGACGCCCGCGAGGTCCACCACATCGCGATGCTGATCGGATTCGGCGCCGCCGCGGTGAACCCGTACCTGGCGTTCGAGTCGATCGAGGACCTGATCCGCGAAGGCGAACTCACCGGCATCGAATCTGCTGCGGCCGTGCGTAACTACCTCAAGGCGCTCGGTAAGGGGGTGACGAAGGTGATGAGTAAGATGGGCATCTCCACCGTCGCCTCCTACACCGCCGCGCAGGCCTTCGAAGCCGTCGGCATCGACAGATCGGTGATCGACGAGTACTTCACCGGCACCCCGACGCAGATCGGCGGCATCGGCCTCGACGTCATCGCGGAGGAGGTCAAACTGCGCCACCGCAGGGCCTACCCGGAGAACCCGACCGAGCGGGTGCACCGGCGCCTCGAGGTGGGCGGGGAGTACGCGTTCCGCCGCGAGGGTGAACTGCACCTGTTCACCCCCGAAGTGGTGTTCCTGCTGCAGCATTCGACTCGCACGGGCCGCTACGACGTGTTCCGGCAGTACTCCGACGAAGTCGACCGGCTCTCCCGCGACGGCGGCACCCTGCGCGGACTGTTCGAGCTGAAGACGGGCGTGCGCGAACCGGTGCCGCTCGACGAGGTGGAACCGGTCGAGGCGATCCTCACCCGCTTCAACACCGGCGCGATGAGCTACGGGTCGATCAGCGCCGAGGCCCACGAGACCATGGCCATCGCGATGAACAACCTCGGCGGCCGGTCCAACAGCGGCGAAGGCGGCGAGGACGTCGACCGGCTCTACGATCCCCAGCGGCGCAGCGCGGTCAAACAGGTCGCCAGCGGTCGGTTCGGCGTGACCAGCGACTACCTGGTCAACGCCAGCGACATCCAGATCAAGATGGCCCAGGGCGCGAAACCCGGTGAGGGCGGGCAGCTTCCGGGCTACAAGGTGTACCCGAACATCGCCAAGACGCGGCACTCCACGCCGGGCGTCGGGCTGATCTCACCGCCGCCGCACCACGACATCTACTCGATCGAGGATCTCGCGCAGCTGATCCACGACCTGAAGAACGCCAATGACCGGGCGCGCATCCACGTCAAACTGGTCTCCAGTGTCGGTGTCGGCACCGTGGCGGCCGGGGTGTCCAAGGCGCACGCCGACGTGGTGCTGATCTCCGGGAACGACGGCGGGACCGGCGCCGCACCGCTGACCAGCCTCAAACACGCCGGCGCACCGTGGGAGATCGGCCTGGCCGATGCCCAGCAGACGCTGGTGCTCAACGGTCTTCGGGACCGCATCACCGTGCAGTGCGACGGCGGGATGCGCACCGCGCGCGACGTGGTGGTCGCGATGCTGCTCGGCGCCGAGGAATTCGGGTTCGCCACCGCTCCGCTGGTGGTCGCGGGCTGCATCATGATGCGGGTCTGTCACCTCGACACCTGCCCGGTGGGCGTCGCCACCCAGAACCCGGAACTGCGGGCGCGGTTCAACGGCAAGCCGGAGTTCGTGGAGAACTACTTCCGGTTCGTCGCCGAGGACATCCGTCGCCACCTCGCCGCACTGGGTTTTCGCGGCATCGACGAGGCCGTCGGGCACGCCGAACTGCTCGACACCGCCGCAGGCATCGACCACTGGAAGAGCCGGGGGCTCGATCTGTCCCCGATCTTCACCGTGCCCACCGACGCGCACGGCGGCGAACCGCAGCGGCGCAAACTCAAAGACCAGTACCACGCGCTGGACCAGGCGCTCGACCAGACGCTGATCCAACTCGCCGAGGGCGCGCTCGAGGACGCCCACCCGGTCACGCTGCAACTGCCGATCCGCAACGTCAACCGCACCGTCGGCACGCTGCTGGGCGCCGAGGTCACCCGCCGCTACGGCGCCGCCGGTCTGCCCGACGACACCATCCGCATCCAACTCACCGGCTCCGCCGGCCAGTCGATCGGCGCATTCCTGCCGCCGGGCATCACCATCGATCTCGTCGGCGACGCCAACGACTATGTCGGCAAGGGTCTCTCGGGGGGACGCATCATCGTCCGGCCCGACGACGACGTGCTGTTTCTGCCCGAGGACAACGTCATCGCCGGCAACACGCTGCTCTACGGCGCCACGTCGGGTGAGGTGTTCCTGCGCGGCCTGGCCGGGGAGCGGTTCTGCGCCCGCAACTCCGGGGCGCTGGCCGTCGTGGAGGGCGTCGGCGACCACGCCTGTGAGTACATGACCGGCGGCCGCGTCGTGGTGCTCGGCAAGACCGGCCGCAACATGGCCGCCGGGATGAGCGGCGGCATCGCCTACGTGCTCGGACTCAACCCGGCCAAGGTCAACCCCGCGATGGTCGAATTGCAGCGCCTCGAACCCGAGGACCTGGCGTGGCTGCACGAGGTGGTGGCCCGGCACGCCCGCCTCACCGGCAGCACGGTGGCCACCTCGGTGCTGTCGGACTGGCCGCGGCGCAGCGCACAGTTCACCAAGGTCATGCCCACCGACTACCAGCGCGTCCTGCAGGCCACCCGAATGGCCAAGGCCGAGGGTCGCGACGTCGACACCGCGATCATGGAGGCCAGCCGTGGCTGATCCGACCGGATTCTTGCATGTGCCGAAGGTCGAGGCGACCAAACGGCCCGTCGACGAACGCGTCGGCGACTGGCGCGAGGTCTACGAACAGCAGAACCTGTCCGAGCGGGCCGCGGAGGTCTCCCAGCAGGCGCGCCGCTGCATGGACTGCGGAATACCGTTCTGCCACTCCGGATCCGCCGGCTGCCCGCTGGGCAACCTGATCCCCGAGTGGAACGACCTGGTGCGCCGCGGCCGCTGGGACGCCGCCAGCGAACGCCTGCACGCCACCAACAACTTCCCGGAGTTCACCGGGCGGCTGTGCCCGGCGCCGTGCGAGGCGGCCTGCGTGCTGTCGATCAGCGAGGACCACACCGGCGGCAGCGTGACGATCAAGCGGATCGAGAACACGATCGCCGACCAGGCGTGGGCGCTGGGCCTCGTGGAACCGCAGCCCGCGTCGATCCGCACCGGCAAGCACGTCGCGGTGGTCGGCTCCGGGCCCGCGGGGCTCGCGGCGGCCCAGCAGCTGACCCGCGCCGGGCACGACGTCACCGTCTACGAGCGCGACGACCGCGTCGGCGGCCTCATGCGGTACGGCATCCCCGAATACAAGCTCGAGAAGAAGACCCTCGATCAGCGCCTGGCGCAGATGCGGGCCGAAGGCACCCGCTTCGTCACCGAATGCGAGGTCGGGGTCGACCTGACCGTGGAGCAGCTGCGGGCCCGCCACGACGCGGTGGTGCTGGCGGTCGGCGCGCTGCGCGGTCGAGACAACGACGTCCCGGGCCGCGACCTGCGCGGCGTGCACCTGGCGATGGAGCACCTCGTGCCGGCGAACCGGGAGTGCGAAGGCGACGGGCCGTCGTCGCTGTCGGCGCGCGGTAAGCACGTGGTGATCATCGGCGGCGGCGACACCGGCGCGGACTGCCTGGGCACCGCCCATCGGCAGGGGGCGGCTTCGGTCACCCAACTGGACTACAACCCGGAACCGCCCGAGGTCCGCGACGACACCCGCAGCCCGTGGCCGACGTGGCCGCTGGTGCTGCGGACCCGGCTGTCCCCGGCGCACGCCGAGGGCGGGCACCGCCGCTACGAGGTGGCCGTGCAGCGCTTCCTCGGCGACGAGCACGGCAACCTCCGGGGCATGGAGATCGCCGAGGTCAACGTCGAGCGGGATGCCGAGGGCCGGCGCCGCATCACCCCGGTCGGCCAGCCGCTGGAGATCCCCTGCGATCTGGCCCTGCTGGCCATCGGCTTCGACGGGGTGGAACACATGCCGCTGCTCGACGGCCTCGGCTTGACGCTCAACCGGCGCGGCGCACTGCCGTGCGGCAGCGACTGGCAAACCGACGCGCCGGGGGTGTTCGTGTGCGGGGACGCTCACCGCGGTGCGTCGCTGATCGTGTGGGCGATTGCCGAGGGCCGCAGCGCCGCGCACGCGGTCGACGCCTACCTGATGGGGGAGTCCGATCTGCCCGCCCCCGTGCGGCCGGGCGCGCTGCCGCTGGCCGTCGTTTAGAAGGCGTTGTCTGAATCGATTAACGACTAGAATGAGGCAACGTGAGTAGACGCGGAAAAATCGTCTGTACCCTCGGTCCGGCCACAGCCACCGACGAGGCGGTCAGAGCCCTGGTCGAGTCAGGGATGGATGTCGCCCGGCTGAACTTCAGCCACGGTGACCACTCGGACCATGAAGCCAACTACAAGCGCGTGCGCGCCGCGTCCGACTCCACCGGACACGCCGTCGGCATCCTCGCCGACCTGCAGGGACCGAAGATCCGGCTGGGCCGGTTCGCCGCGGGCCCCACCTACTGGGCGACCGGTGAGACCATCCGCATCACGGTCGAGGACTGTGACGGCACCCACGACCGGGTCTCGACCACCTACAAGCGTCTCGCCGAGGACGCCCGCACCGGTGACCGCGTCCTGGTCGACGACGGCAACGTGGCGCTGGTGGTCACCGAGATCGAGGGCACCGACGTCATCTGCGAGGTCACCGAGGGCGGTCCGGTCAGCAACAACAAGGGCATGTCGTTGCCCGGCATGAACGTGTCCGCACCCGCGCTGTCGGAGAAGGACATCGAGGACCTCGAATTCGCCGTGCGCCTCGGGGTCGACCTGATCGCGTTGTCGTTCGTGCGCTCGCCCGCCGACATCGAACTGGTCCACGAGGTGATGGACCGCGTCGGTCGCCGGGTGCCGGTGATCGCGAAGCTGGAGAAGCCCGAGGCCATCGACAACCTCGAGGCCATCGTGCTGGCGTTCGACGCGATCATGGTGGCTCGCGGTGACCTCGGTGTCGAGCTGCCGCTCGAAGAGGTCCCGCTGGTGCAGAAGCGCGCCATCCAGATGGCTCGCGAGAACGCCAAACCCGTCATCGTCGCCACCCAGATGCTGGAGTCGATGATCGAGAACTCGCGGCCCACCCGCGCCGAGGCCTCCGACGTCGCCAACGCCGTGCTCGACGGCGCCGACGCGGTGATGCTGTCGGGGGAGACCTCGGTGGGCAAGTTCCCGCTGGAGGCGGTCAAGACGATGGCGCGGATCATCTGCGCGGTCGAGGAGAACTCGGTCGTCGTGCCGCCGTTGACGCACGTGCCGCGCACCAAGCGTGGCGTCATCTCGTATGCCGCCCGTGACATCGGCGAGCGGCTGGACGCCAAGGCGCTGGTCGCGTTCACCCAGTCGGGGGACACCGTTCGCCGGCTGGCGCGGCTGCACACGCCGCTGCCGGTGCTGGCGTTCACCGCGCTGCCCGAGGTGCGCAGCCAGCTGGCGCTGACGTGGGGCACCGAGACGTTCATCGTGCCGCACATCGACACCACCGACGGCATGATCCGCCAGGTCGACAAGTCGCTGCTCGAACTGGGCCGCTACAAGCGCGGTGATCTGGTGGTCATCGTCGCGGGGGCGCCGCCCGGCACAGTAGGCTCCACCAATCTGATCCATGTGCACCGGATCGGGGAGGACGACGTCTAGAAACGGTCAGGGAGGGTCCTTTGTCGGCAGCGGACTTCGCCGAGCTGCTGGCGGTCCTCGACCTCCGTCGCACCGGCGACGACACCTTCGTCGGGGCGCATCCCAGTAAGAACCCGGTGCGCACGTTCGGCGGCCAGATGATGGCGCAGGCGTTCGTCGCGGCGGCCCGCACCGTGGATGCGCGGATCGCGCCGAGCGCGCTGTCCGCGCATTTCATCGCCGGCGGTGATCCGGCGCGGGACCTCGAGTTCCGGGTGTCGCGCCTGCGCGACGAACGCCGCTTCGCCAACCGGCGCGTCGACGTGTGCCAGGACGAGGAGCTGCTGACCACGATCCTGGTGTCGTTCATGAACGGCGGCCGCGGCCTCGAACACGGGGTCGCGGCGCCCGACGTGCCGGACCCGGAGGGGTTGCCGAAGATCGGCGAGTTGCTGCGCGGCTACGAGGACACCGTCCCGCATTTCGTCGAGGCACTGCGGCCGATCGAGTGGCGCTACACCAACGACCCGGCCTGGGTGATGCGCGACAAGGGTGAACGTCTCGAGCACAACCGGGTGTGGCTCAAGACCGAGGGGCCGATGCCCGACGATCCGGTGCTGCACGCCGCGGCCCTGGTCTACTCCTCCGACACCACCGTGCTCGATTCGATCATCACCACCCACGGACTGTCATGGGGGCACGACCGGATCTTCGCGGTCACGATGAACCACTCGGTGTGGTTCCACCGCCCGGTGCGGTTCGACGAGTGGGTGCTCTACGCCACCCGCTCGCCGGCCGCCGCCGAGTCCCGCGGGCTGGGCTCCGGGAACTACTTCGACCGCTCCGGCACGCTGCTGGCGACCGTCGTGTCGGAGGCGATCGTGAAGTACTTCCCGGGCCGGTAGTCGCCTACGGTGACGGCGTCAGCGAGACGCTGAACTGCTCCTCGAGGTTCTGCTCGAACCGCTGCTGGCACTCCTGCTGCGCCTCGACGTCGTTGCCGGCCTGCTGCAGGCAGTCGAACAGGTCGCCCGCGCCGACATCCTGGGCGAACTGGATGGTCAGCACGATCGCGACGATCGACACGATGATGCCGAGCACGCCGAGCACGATGCCGGCCATCGCGACGCCGCCGTTGGTCGCCTCGCCGCGTTTGGCGCGGCCCCGGCCGATCACACCGAGGATCACCGCGATGACGCCGAACAGGATGCCGCCGAACACCGAGAGCAGGCCGACGATCGCGACGATCAGCGAGGCGATGCCCAACCCGTTCTTCGGCTGCTGCTGCACCGGATAGCCGCCACGGTAGGGTCCCTGCGGCGGCGGCGGATAGCTCCCGGGGTAGGCCCCGTACGGGTACGGCTGCTGCTGCTGCGGGTACGGCTGCTGTTGCTGCGGGTACGCCGGCTGCGCCGGGTTCGGTGGCGGGGGCGGTGGCGGCGGCGACGACGGGGACTGTTCGGGTTTATCCGACTCGGTCATGGTTGCCGAGGTTACCTGCTGGCGGCCAGATTGAGGCGCAGACAGGCGGCGGCGTCGTCGGGAAGGTGGTGCGTGGCCACCACGACGGTCCGGTCGGCCGGGAAAAGGCCGCCGGGAGTGAGTAGTTCGCTCAACAGCCGGCCGGCGTCGCCGGCGTCGAGGTGTTCGGTCGGCTCGTCGAGCAGCACCACCGGGAACGTCGAGACCAGCGCCCGGGCGAGCAGCAGACGGCGGCGCTGCCCGGCGGAGACCGCCGCGGCGCCACCGGTCAGCACGGTGGACAGCCCCTCGGGCAGGCCGTCCAGCCAGTCGCCCAGCCCCACGCGGTGCAACGCGGCCCGAAGCTCGTCGTCGGTGGCATCGCCGCGCGCCACGAGCAGGTTGTCCCGCACGGTGGTCGAGAAAAGATGGGCGTCCTCGGCGAAAAACGCTCGCGCACCGCAGGTCTGGTCGTCGCTGCGCGCCATCGCCATCAGCAGCGTGGTTTTGCCGGACCCGCTGGGTCCGGTGACGGCGAGCCGGTCTCCCGGATGCAGCGCAACGGGTTTGGCCGCGGGGCGCTGCCGGGTGAGGGGTTCCGGGCTGACCAGGTCGGCAAGGCGGCGCGCGGCGATGCGCGCCCGGCTCAGCGCGACCGCCGCCGCGGGCAGCGCGGTGGTGGCCTCGAACGCCGACAGCGGCAGCAGCATGAGGATCGCGACGGTGGTGGGCGCCACCGACCCGGCCAGTGCGATTCCGGCCACCGCCGCGCCGAGTACGCTGACCCCCATCGCGGCGGTGGGCGCGGCGGCGGC
>NZ_SPQO01000040.1 GCF_004570325.1 Mycobacterium sp. PS03-16
CCCAGCTGGCGCAGGAATGACGCCCTGGTGCTCATCGCCGCGGAGGCGGCCGCGGTGCCGGACAGGTGGGCGAGGTCGGCGAGCGCCGCGGCGTAGCGGCCCTGCCCGCCCGCGGCGACGGCGCGCAGCCACCGGTCGTGCGGATCGGTCGCCGTGGGCAGCGGCCAGCGTTCCGGTCGGGCACCGAACGCGGCGTCGCTGAGCACGGCGCGGATCGTGGTCATGGCATCGAGACGCTATCAACGCCGCCGATGGCAAACCGGCGGGCGGCGCTGCCGCCTCGCCGGTTAACTCTTGGTGCTCGCCGCGTTACATCGGCGTTACGCGGGCACCGCCTCCGACGACAGCCACGCGAACCCGAACTGCACAAATGTCGACTTATGACCGCCAAAGCAACGTCGAATACCACAGTTCGCGCCAACGGCAAGTCACAAGAATGAACGTGACGTTAATTCTGGAGCAGGGCGTATGCGATTGAGCACATGATCACGCTATTGACGGAAAATCTTTTGCCCTTCTACGTTGTGTGCACGAGAGGTCATCGGCGACCCGGTCTCGGATCTGTTCCACGACTCACGCTCGATCGCGTTCGCGAAAAGGGTGTACTGAGAGGGGTTTTCGCAATGCCTCAGCCGCAGCAGCTGCCCGGACCGAACGCCGATATCTGGGATTGGCAGATGCAGGGTCTTTGCCGGGGTGTCGACTCGTCGATGTTCTTCCATCCCGACGGCGAACGCGGCCGGGCCCGCGCCCAGCGCGAGATGCGGGCCAAGGAGATGTGCCGTCGCTGCCCTGTCGTCGCGCAGTGCCGTTCGCACGCGCTGGCAGTCGGTGAGCCCTACGGCATCTGGGGTGGGCTGTCAGAATCCGAGCGGGAGTTGTTGCTCAAGCGCGGTATTCGCCGCACCGCCTGACCTGATTGAGGTCAACGGCCCGAAACGCCGACCGCAGCAAAGCGCTGGTCTAACGGGCGCCGGCCGCCAGCCACTGGTCGAACGTCGTCGGCGCGATCCGCGCGTTCTCGCCCGGTAGCAGCACATTGCCCGCCATCGACAGGTCCAGCGGACCGGACCACGTCGGCACGAGCTTCACCTGACGACCGAGTACCTCGTTGGTGCGGCGCGCCATGTCGACGAGGTCCTGGGTCTCGGGGCCGGCGACGTCGACATAGCGGCCCTGCGGAGGCCCGGCCGCGATCTCGGCGAGAACTTGCGCAATGTCATCCGGGGCGATCGGCTGGACCAGCAGCGGTGCGATGGTGGCGACACCGTCGCGTTCGGTCCAACTGCTGGCCAGCCCGGCGAAGTCGTGGAACTGGGTCGCCGGGACGATCGTCCACGGCACGGCGCCCTGTTCGACCAGCCGCTCCTGCTCCCGCTTGCCCACATAGTGGGCGGTGCCGCCGTCCATCCGCGCGATTCCCACGATCGACAGCAGGACATGGTGCCCGACGCCGGCGCGCTGCTCGGCGGCGAGCAGGTTGCGGGTGGTGGTACCGAAGTACTCCAGGGTCTCCTCGGGGCTGACCGGCGGTGAACTGATCGCGTCGACCACCGCGTCGGCACCGGCGAGCGCCGCGTCGAGCCCCTCGCCGGTGAGCAGGTCGACTCCGAGCGAACGGCTGATCCGGACCACGTCGTGCCCGCCGGCCTCGAGGAACGAGGCCGTGCGGCCACCGATGTTGCCGGTGGCGCCCGCGACTGCGATCCGCATGGTGCACCTCCATGCGCACGGTAGAACAACCGGGCGTCGCCGGCGCGGGATTCGACCGATCGACGTCAGCCGCGGCCGGCCAGCTCGCGCAGCACCCGCTCGGTGACGTTCCAGTCCATGCACTTGTCGGTCACCGACTGCCCGTAGGTGAGCGGTCGGGCGTCCGGTGACTGCGCTCCGCCGACCAGGAAGCTCTCCAGCATCACCCCGCTGACCGGCAGCCCGTCGCGCACCTGACGGGCCACCTCCGCCGCGACCTCGGCCTGGCGGATGTGGTCCTTGCCGGAGTTGGCGTGGCTGCAGTCGACCACGACGCGCCCCGGCAGCCCGGCGGCGGTGAGTTTGGCGGCCACCGCGGTGACCGTGTCCGCGTCGTAGTTCGGCCCGTCGGTTCCGCCGCGCAGGATCACGTGGCAGTCGTCGTTGCCCTCCGTGCTCACCAGCGCGCCGCGCCCCATGTCGTCCATACCGAAGAAGACGTGCGCGGCGGCCGCGGCCTTCACGCCGTCGACGGCCACCTGGATGTTGCCGTCGGTGCCGTTCTTGAACCCGACGGGCATCGACAGGCCGGACGCGAGCTGGCGGTGCACCTGCGACTCGGTGGTGCGGGCCCCGATGGCGCCCCAGGCCACCGCGTCGGCGATGTACTGCGGGCTGGTCGGTTCGAGGAACTCACACCCCACCGGCAGGCCGATGTCGATGATGTCGAGCAGCAGTTGACGGGCGATGCGCAGGCCACGGGTGACCTCGAAGGTGCCGTCCATCCCCGGGTCGTTGATCAGGCCTTTCCAGCCGATCGTGGTGCGCGGCTTCTCGAAGTACACCCGCATCACGATCTTGAGCCGGTCACCGAGCTCCTCGGCGACCTTGATCAGCCGGCTGGCGTAATCGAGCGCGGCGACCGGATCGTGCACCGAGCACGGACCGACCACGACCAGCAGGCGATCGTCGCGGCCGGCGAGGATGTCGGCGATCTCGTCGCGGTCGCGGGCCACCCGCTCGGCGCGCCGTGCGCCCAGCGGGAACTCGGTGAGGACCTCGTGGGGGCTGGGGATCGCGCTGAAGCCGCGGACTCGCCGGTCGGACGTCACCGGTGGCGTGGCAGTCGGGGCGAGGTTCATGATCAGGTGCCTTTCTGGTGTGGGCACCTTGACGTTGATCCGGCGCCCTTGAAATGACGAAAGGCAGCGACCTGGTGGTCACTGCCTGGGCTCCGGGTGGATGCGTGCTTAGTGCTGCGCTTCAGCGGCTCCGCCCGGAGCCTGCATAAAGCGCCAATAGACGGCACTCACACCGATGTTCACGCGATCAGGGTAACCGACTGGCACGCGGGGTCGAAATCGGGCCTCACGGGTTGGCCGGCGGCGGCGGTTCGGCGGTGTCCTCGACGACGGTCGCCGGGGCGACGGGGCGGGGTGTGCGCCGGCCGCCGAGCCACCGCGTCAGTGCGTAGCAGACGACCACGAAGACGGCGACCACGGCGAGCCAGGGCAACAGCAGGCCGAACAGCATCACGGCCCCGCCGACGGCGGAAATCAGTGCATCCCAGCCTCGTTCGATCTGGCCGACGAATCCCCGGTACTCGGGCGCCGGACCGCCGACCCGTTCGGCCGTGAACGTGACGTCGACGGTGCTCAACGCGATGCGGTCGCCGAGGGCGTCGCGCTGGGCGCGCAGGCTGTCCAGTTCGGCCTGCCGCTGCGACAGCGCGTTCTCCGCGGTGATCAGCGCCTCAGGGTCTCGCGCGTCGCGCATGATGGCCAGCAGCCGGTCCACCGAGGTCTGTAGCGCCCGCATCCGGGCGTCGAGGTCGACGCGTTGGGCGGTGACGTCCTCGGAGGTGGTCTGGGCGAGTTCGACCTTGCCGAGCCCCTTGAGCGCGCGTACCACCGTGTCGAGTTCTGCGGCGGGCACGCGCAGCACGACCGAGGTGCTGGCCCGGCCGGTCTGGGAGCCGGAGTCCTCGGTGCGGGCGTCCACCCGGCCGCCGGCATCCTCGACGATCACCGCGGCCTCGTCGGCCGCCGCGGAAGGGTCGGCGACTGTCAGCTGCACCGACGCGGTCTGCACCACGTCGCGTTTGTCGGTCGGCGCTTCGGGTGGGGCGTCCTGCGGGACCGGCGCGACGACACCGGTCTCCATGGCCGGGCCGCCCCCGGCGGGCGCGGAGGGTTCGGGGTTGCCGGCGCAGGCCGTGAGCACTCCGACCGTGGCGATCACGCTGACCGCCAGCACCTGGACGCGACGCCACCGCAGTGTCATGCCTGGGAATCTAGCCAGTCGTCGAGCGGATTGGCCCTGATCCGTTCAGCGCCACCGCGGGACATCGACGCAGCGGCGGCGCTGCCCGGTTTGCGGCTCGCCTGGTCTTCGAAACAGGCCAGGAACTCGTCACCGAAGCCCTGTCGGGGATAGCCGGCGAGAATCTCCCCTCTCGTTTCCGCGGGGAACTCGTCGGGTCGCCGTCCGACAACGTCCCATGCGGTCGCGACCTGCAGAAGGTGGGACTCCGGGTCAGCGTCGGGCGAGACGTCGTCACGCATGTGCAGCACGATGATCTCGTTCGCCCTGGCCGCGCGGTCGGGCTCCCAGCCGGCGGCGACGCCGAAGACCCAGGCCAGTTCCCCGCCCGCTTCCTCGAAAGGCAGCCGGTGGCTGTCGAAGGGATCGGTGAGGCCGATGTCGTGAAGCAGGGCCGAGACGTAGAACAGCTCGTCGTCGAATGCGATGCCGTGCGCGGCGGCGTACCTCGCCCCCCACAGGTAGGACCGGATGCAGTGGTTGCGCAGTGCGGGCGAGTAGTAGCGGGTGGCCACCGACAGTGCGGCTGTCGCGGCCGGTGTGTGCGGGAAGTGGGCCATGTGAAGACGGTCCTGCGCTTACCCGGCCACCGCGAGCGGGTGAGCCGACAGCCAGTCGAGCAGGAGGTCCGCCACCACGTCGGGTTGCTCGTCGAGGAGCCAGTGCGACCCCTGCAGCGTCTCGAACCGGTATTCACCGTCAACGTAGCGGCCGCACTCCCGGGCGCCCTGCTCGAGGAGGGCGGTGTCACCCTCGCTCCAGACGTACATCGTGGGGACCGTGACATGCGCGAGGTAGCTGCGGATGTTCGACAGCGGCAGCGCGCGATACCAGTTGATGGCGGCGGTCAGCACACCTGGTTCGGCCATGGCCCGCGCATCGCGGTCAGCGGCGTCGGGGGGTTGATTGCCCTTCGACTGCATGAATGCCGACAATTTTGCGGGATCCCCGTCCTTGCCGAGAAGGTAGCGCTCGGGAATCTTCGGCAACTGGAAGAAGTACACGTACCACGAGGCAAGGGCCTGCCGGGTGGTCGTCAACGCCTTCACCATTGCTGCGGGGTGCGGGACCGACAGCACGGTCATCGAGGCGAGGCGTTGCGGGACCGTGGTCGCGAGGCCCCAGGCCACGTTGGCACCCCAGTCGTGACCGACCAGATGGACGCGTTCGGCGCCGCTGGCGTCGATCAGCGCGCGGGCGTCGTCGACCAGCTCGCGCAGCCGGTAATCCCGTCGGCGCGTCGGCCGCGCGCCGGGAGAGTAACCCCGCTGGTTCGGCGCCAGACACCGGTACCCCTGTGCGGTCAGCCGCTTCATCACGGCATCCCAACTGTTGTTGAACTGCGGAAACCCATGCAGGAGGACGACGACCGGCGCATCGGGAGGACCGACGTCCAGGACATCGAAGACAAGCTCGCCGCGCCGGTACTGGTCCATGAGGTCAGCATGCGCCGCGATGACCGTGGCCGTGGCGTTCTTCACCGCGCGGTTGTCGACGATCGGCGTCCCGTCGACTTGAATGGCGGGCATGCGCGCCACCCGTGATCTGAAGCCGGCGGCCGCGAGCCTCATGACGATCCGGCGTTCCACCGCTCTGCTGCTCGTGGCGGCGATCAGCGCACTGCTGGGCTGCTCGAGCACTCCGGACCCACCGACCGGTCCGCCGCCGCCCGCGTCGCCGACGTCATCGGCGCCCGACCCGGCGCATCGGCCGCTGGCGTCCGACCCCGCCCGATTGGCCGACGACCTGGTCGCCGACGACACGGCACTGCGCGACACGGCGTCGCCGGAGGCGGTGAAGTCCGCGGCGGCGCACCGTCAGCAGCGGACCTATCGCATCCTGGGGCGCCACCCCGAATGGGATCCGATCGTGCGCCCGCGGATCCCGCAGCCCCTGCTGGCCGCCTACGACCGCAATGTGGACGCGCGCCGGCAGCTCAGCGCGATGAGCAAGCGTGCCAGCACCACGGTGCCTGCGTGGCGCATCGTCCCGCCGACGCCGGCCGACGAACTCCTGCGCTACTACCGCGAGGCGGAAGCGGAGTTCGGCGTCGGATGGCCGCATCTGGCGGCGATCAACTTCATCGAGACCGCGTTCGGGCGGATCGCCGGGGTGAGCACCGCCGGCGCCCAGGGTCCGATGCAGTTCATGCCCGCGACGTTCGCGGCCTACGGGGCGGGCGGCGACATCCGTTCGCCGCGCGACAGCATCATGGCCGCCGGCCGCTACCTGGCCGCCAACGACTTCGCCCACAACCGCGACCACGCCCTGTACCGGTACAACAACTCGAACAACTATGTGCGAGCGGTCAACGCGTACGCGGCGGTGATGGCGGCCGACCCTGTCGCGTTCGAGGGCTTCCACCGGTGGGAGGTGTACTACAACACCTCGGCCGGTGACGTGCTGCTACCCGTCGGGTACTCGGCGGCCGCACCGATCCCCGTCGCCGACTACCTGGCGGCGCACGCGCCGGCACCGACGGACGTCCGCATCTCCCCCGACAGCGAGCAGATCCTGCAGCGCCTGCTGACCGTCCGCAAAAGCAGCGCCGCGGGTGGCCGGCCCGAGGTCCTGTCCCGCGAGTTGCTCGAAACCCCCTACGGCGCAGACACGTTGCTCGGGTCCGCCTCTGAGCCCGAGCAGCTCGTCGTCGATCTGCAGAGGGTCGACTGCTTCACCTACGCCGACTACGTCGAAGCCCTCAAGCGCGCGAACGACCGTGACGGGTTCCTCGACGGCCTGATCCGGGTCCGCTACAAAGACGGCGTGGTCGGCTTCCACCACCGACGGCACTTCTTCACCGACTGGTCGGCGGCGAAACCCACGGTGGCCAACGACGTCACCGCGAGCCTCGGCCCCGCCATCGCCGTGCCGAAGAACCTCAACCAGAAGGACGGCGGCGGGGTGTATCTGCCCGGACTCCCGGTGGTCTCGCGAACCGTGTCCTACATTCCCAGCGCGCGGGTCGACGGTGGGGTGCTGAGCCGGCTGCGCACCGGCGACTACATCGGCGCCTACGCCGAAGACGGTGGCCTCGACGTCACGCACGTCGGCATCTTCATCGACACACCTGCCGGCCCCGTCCTGCGCAACGCGTCCTCACTGGACGCCGACAACAAGGTGGTCGACACGCCACTGCCCGATTACCTGCGGACCATCCCCGGGATCGTCGTGCTGCGCCCGGTTCAGTAGCGATTTCGGCGTGGTTGGTTGCGCCTGCCGCGACCGATCACGCCGAATCCACATCAGGCGGAGACGCCGAGGCCATTGTCGCTGGCGATGAGGCGCGCGAATCTCAAGGACCTCGCAAGACTGAAGTCCATACTGGAAGGGCGACCATAGATCGGTCGCGTTTCTCAGCGGTCCATAAACCTTCTGCGGCAGCGTCATTGCCTCGCCATGGCGACGCGCAGCGCCTGCTCGGGGTCCACGCGGTGCCCCTCGGCCTGCGCGGCGTCGGCAATCGCGAGTTGGACGCCTTTGACGCGTCCGGTGAACGCGTTGTCGCCCGCGCGGTAGTCGGGCGATACGGCCGCCCCGCCGTCTCGCCCGACGTCGCAGCCGTCGTCGGCCGAGTAGACGATCGCCAGCGTCGCCTCGACCGTGCCTTCGCCGACCTTGCGGCCATCGGTGTAAAGGGTGACCGTGCCACCCTTGCCCATACCCTCACCGGAGTAGTCGAATTCCATCCGCACCTGATGCTCGCCGGGTGACAGCGGCTCGGCGGCCTCGACGAAGTAGTGCTCGATGCCGCCGAGGTTGTAGCAGTACTTGAGCTTCCCGTCCTTGACGTACAGGCTCCAGCCGCCGATATTGGCGCCCTGGGCGACGATGACACCCTCGGCGCCCCCGTCGGGTACCACGATCTCGGCGCTCACGGAGTGCGACTTGTTCTTGAGGTTGAGCACGCAGTTCTCCGAGAGGTGCCCCATACCTGCAAACAGCAGCTGGGTGCTTCCTCTGATGAGCACCGGCCTACCGGCGATGTCGGAGTTGAACCGGGTGGCGGTGTCGTCGTCGAGGGGCAGCACGTTGTGCCGGGTCGCCTCGATCAGCCACAGCCGCTGCAGTTCTCGCAGCTTCTCCGGGAACTGCTCCGACAGATCCTGGGCCTGCGACCAGTCGCTGGTGGTGTCGTAGAGCTCCCAAATGTCGTCGTCGAAGGCGGGCTTCTGTTGCCCGACCAGGACCCAAGGCGTGCTGTGCTTGGTGACGGCCGTCCAGCCCTTGTGATAGATGCCGCGGTTGCCGAGCATCTCGAAGTACTGCGTCTCGTGCCGGTCGGCGGCCTCGGCGTCGTCGAAGGAGTACAGCATGCTCACCCCCTCGATGGGATGCTGCTGAACACCGTTGACGAACAGCGGCTCGGGGAGACCCGCGGCTTCCAGCAGGGTCGGGGCGACGTCGATGACATGGTGAAACTGCCACCGCATCTCCCCTTTGGCACGGATGCGCTTCGGCCAGTGCACTATCGTGCCGTTGCGCGTGCCACCCCAGTGGGACGCCACCTGCTTGGTCCACTGAAACGGGGTGTCCATCGCGTGCGCCCAGCCGACCGCGTAGTGGTTGTAGGACTGCGGGCCGCCGAGATCGTCGATCCGCGAGCGCAGGAATTCCGGGGTCTCGATGGCTTCCATCCCGTTGAACGGCAGCATCTCGTTGAAGGTGCCGTGCGGTGTGCCCTCGGCCGACGCACCGTTGTCGCCGATGATGTAGAAGACCAGCGTGTCGTCGAGGGCGCCCAACCGCTCGAGGCTGTCGATCAGCCGACCGACGTGGTGGTCGGTGTACTCGAGGAACCCCGCATACACCTCCATCTGCCGGCGCAGCACCGGTTTGAGGTCGTCGTCGATGTCGTCCCACGCGGGGATCTCGCTGTGCAGTTCAGTGAGCCGACAATCCGCCGGGATCACACCCAGCTCTTTCTGGCGCTCGAACGTTCTTTCCCGCAGGCGATCCCACCCGTCGTCGAACTCACCGGCATAGCGGTCGGCCCATTCCTTGGGCACGTGATGTGGGGCGTGGGTGGCGCCGGGCGCGAAATAGACGAAGAACGGCGTGTCGGGCGCGAGCGCCTTCTGCTGACCGATCCACGCGATGGTCCTGTCGGTCATGTCGTCCATGAAGTGGTAACCCTCTTCGGGTGTCCGATCGACCTCGACCGGTGTGGTGCCTTCGTACAGGCTCGGGTACCACTGATTGGCCTCGCCACCGATGAACCCATAGAAGTACTCGAAGCCACCTCCTCCGGAGGGCCACGCGTCGAATGGGCCGACGGGACTGGTCTCCCATACCGGCACCTCGTGACACTTACCGAACTGAGCGGTGTTGTATCCATTGAGTTTCAACGTCCGGGCGATCGGCGACATCGTGTTCGGCAGGACGGAGCTGTAACCGGGCGATCCGGTCGCGATCTCGGTGATGCCACCCATCCCGACCGTGTGATGGTTGCGCCCGGTCAGAAGCGCCTGGCGGGTCGGCGAGCACAGGGCGGTCGTGTGGAATCGGTTGTACCGCAGTCCTTCGGCTGCCAATCGCTCGGCGGTCGGCGTACGGCACGGCCCGCCGAATGCACTCGACGCGCCGAAGCCCACGTCGTCGAGCAGGATCAGCAGAATGTTGGGCGCGCCGTCGGGTGGGCGGATTCGCTCGATGGGGGGATATGTCGTGTCCGGGTCCTTGGCGTCATAGGTGATCGGCCCGGTTCGGGGTGCGCTGGGAACTGGCAGGTGGGTCCGTGACGTCATGGCGTTCCTCCCCGCGGCAGCACAGACGCCCAGCCGCACGCGCTGCTCGCGAGTCCGGCTGCCCGTCGTCGTCCAGGTAGACGAGCCGACTGTAGAACTGAGGACCTCACCGCGGACGGATACCGCAGGATTTGCCGAATATCCCAGGTTCGGCAGTCGATGCTTGGGAGACTGCTGGTGTCCGAAAGCACGGGGGCTGGCCGACGAAGGGCATGGCGATGCGCTTCACTGGATGTCGCTCGACTGCCTGTCTGCTGCTCGTGGCCGTGGTCGCCGGCGGTGTGACGGCCTGTGGTGAGACGAGTAACGAGCCGCAGGCGCCGTACTACGAGGCGGCGCCATGTCCTCGCCCCAACTACCCGGGAGTGCCCGCAGCCGACCTGGGACCGGAGTACACCTGCGGCTACTTGACCGTCCCGGAGAATCGGCGCGCACCGGGCGGCCGCACGATCAAGCTTCTGGTGGCTCGGGCGCGGGCTGTCAGCGACGCGCCCGCCCCGGATCCGATCGTCTATCTGGCGGGTGGTCCCGGCGGCGCCGGGACATTGAGCGCTCCGGGCGTGATCGCCGGCGGAATGAACACCGATCGCGACGTCATCTTCCTCAACCCCCGGGGGACGATCCACAGCGACCCGTTTCTCCCGTGCCCCGAGACGGACGAATTCGCCTCGCAGGCAATTGGACTGGTTTACACGGAGCAGTCGACCGCGCGGCGCGACGCCGAATCCGTCGCGTCCTGCCGGGAGCGGTTGGCGCCGACCGGGGCGGACTTCGCCGCCTACAACTCACTCGAGAACGCCGCGGACGTCGCCGAC
Organism: Mycobacterium sp. PS03-16; assembly: GCF_004570325.1. Classification (GTDB taxonomy): domain Bacteria; phylum Actinomycetota; class Actinomycetes; order Mycobacteriales; family Mycobacteriaceae; genus Mycobacterium. The sequence goes on from NZ_SPQO01000040.1 coordinate 10,577, forward strand.
CTGCGAGTGGCGCTGGGCATCGAGGAGTGGAATCTGTACGGGGTGTCGTACGGCACCGATCTGGCACAGCAGGTCCTGCGAGATCATCCCGACGGTGTCCGCTCAGTGGTCCTCGACTCGGTCGTGCCGGTGGGCGAGAACCTGGTGGACCGGTGGTGGCAAGCCCCGGCGAGCAGTCTGGCCGCGATCGCGCAGGCTTGCACAACCGAATCCGCTTGTGCCGCTCGGTATCCTGATGTGACGGCCCAATTCACCACGGCAGTCAATGCGCTGAACCAGGCGCCCGCCGATGTCACCGTGACCGGTACGAACGGGCGCCCCCTCGCAGTCACCGTCGACGGCTTCAAGCTCGTGTCACTCATCGTCGCCTGGACTACCGACCAGACCAAGGTCACCGACATCCCGCGCATGATCTCCGCCGCCGCGCGCGGTGACGTGCAACTGGCCGCCGAGGGGATCGCCGCGGGCGACCTGCCCCCAGACCAGTGGGGCCTGCTCGGCTCCGGATTGGCGTTCGGCGCGTACTGCCAGGAGATGGCGGCCTGGACCACCCCCGAACAGGCCCTGGCCGAAGCACGAAAGGCCATGCGAGGCCTGCCCGACTCAGTTCTGCGCATCACGCCGACGGGCAGCTACATGTTCGATGAATGCCGCGCGTGGGGTCTGGGCAGGTCCGACCCTGCGGCACGGGCGCCCGCGTCGAGTGACCTGCCGACGCTCATCCTGTCCGGCACGTTCGACGCGAGCACCGCGCCGGCGTGGGTGGATGACATCAAAGGCGGCTTTCCGAACGCGGTGGTGTTGCACTTCCCCGGTCTCGGTCACGGCGTGCTGCCGCCCTCGGCCTGCGCCCAGTCGATCATGACCGCATTCCTCGACCAGCCGGGGCCGGACGTCGACCGGTCGTGCATCGCCGGCGTGAGGGTGCCGACCTTCGCGCCGGCCTAACCCGCGCCCTCCGTAGCGGCGTGCCTGGTTGCGCCTGGCGCGACCAACCACACCGAAATCGCTCCGTTGTGTTCGCGCAACGCGGGGAGGACGCTATGAGGGCGGCGCCGGAGCCACCAGGCCTTAAGGGGGCGGACACATGACCAGCATCTTCGATGAGCACCTGGACAAGAACCGCGCGAACTACGCGGCACTGTCACCGGTGAGCTTCGTCGAACGCAGCGCCGAGGTCTTCGGCGATCTGCCGGCCGTGATCCACGGCGCGCGACGCTACGACTGGCGCACCCTGCGCGAGCGGTCGGCGCGCCTGGCCGCGGCGCTGTACGCGCTGGGCGTGGGTCGTGGCACGACGGTGACGACGATGCTCTCCAACACACCTGAGATGGTCGAGGCGCAGTATGCGATCCCCGCGCTGAACGCTGTCATCCACGCGCTCAACACTCGCCTGGACGCGCCGGCGCTGGCCTGGCAGATGAGCCACAGCGAAGCGGCCGTCGTCATCACCGACCGCGAGTTCGCGCCCGTGATGGCGCCCGCGCTGCGAATGCTGAGCGACGAGCACGGACGCCGTCCCATGGTCATCGACGTCTGCGACAGTGAGTACATCGGCTCCGGCGAGCGCCTCGGCGCGCACGAATACGAGGCACTGCTGGCCGCGCACGCGCCACTCGAGCGGCTCGGCGGCCCGGCCGACGAGTGGGATGCGATTGCGGTCAGCTACACCTCGGGCACGACCGGTGACCCGAAGGGCGTTGTGACACACCACCGCGGCGCCTATCTCAACGCGGTGTGCAATGCGGTGACGTGGACGATGCCGAACTTCCCCCGCTACCTCTGGACGCTGCCGATGTTCCATTGCAACGGATGGTGCTTCCCGTGGACGGTGGCCATGCTCGGCGGCGTGCATGTCTGCCTGCGCCAGGTGGACGCGCCGTCCATCCTCACCGCGATGCGCGATCACGGCGTCGACCACTACTGCGGCGCGCCGATCGTCCACAACATGATCATCGGCGCGCCGGCTGGGGAGCGTGCGGGGATCCGGCAGCGGGTGCGCGGCATGGTCGCCGCCGCCGCGCCACCCGCCAAGATGATCGACGGTATGGCCGACATCGGCTTCGACATCACCCACGTCTACGGCCTGACCGAGGTCTACGGGCCCGCCTCGGTGGCGGTCAAGCGCGACAGCTGGGCCACCGAGAGCCTGTCCGAGCAGACGCGCCTCAACGGCAGACAGGGCGTCAGATATGTGCTGCAGGAGGGCATGACGGTGATGGATCCCGAGAGCATGCGCGAGGTTCCTGCCGACGGGCAGGCCATGGGCGAGATCATGTTCCGTGGCAACATCGTGATGAAGGGGTACCTGAAGAATCGGTCGGCCACCGAGCAGGCCTTCGCCGGCGGATGGTTCCACACCGGCGACCTGGCGGTGCTCGAGCCGGACCGCTACGTGAAGATCAAGGACCGCAGTAAGGACATCATCATCTCGGGCGGAGAGAACATCAGCTCGCTCGAGGTCGAAGACGCGCTGTATCAGCACCCCGCCGTACAGGCGTGCGCGGTGGTGGCGATGCCGCACGACAAGTGGGGTGAGACACCGATGGCGTACATCGAGCTCAAACCGGAGGCAACCGCCACGGCGGACGAACTGATCGCCCACTGCAGGCAACTTCTCGCGAAGTACAAGGTGCCGAGGGTGATTCGTTTCGAGCCCATCCCCAAGACCTCCACCGGCAAGATCCAGAAGTTCCCGTTGCGCGAACGCGCGAAGAGCGTGGCGACGATCGAGTGAGGTGTCGACGATGGAAGAACCACTGCTGCTGCACGACCGCGACCAGCGCGGCGTCGTCACCCTCACCCTGAACCGCCCACAGGCGTTCAACGCGCTCTCGGAGAAGATGCTCGCCGCGCTCAGCGGTGCTTTCGAGGAGCTCGCCAGGGACGAGTCCGTCCGCGCCGTGGTGCTCGGGGCGTCGGGTAAGGCGTTCTGCGCCGGCCACGATCTCAAGGAGATGCGGGCCGAACCGTCACTCGAGTACTACCGGGAACTGTTCGCCCGGTGCTCGGCCGTCATGCTCACGATCCAGCGCCTGCCCGTGCCGGTGATCGCGCGCGTGCACGGCCTCGCGACCGCGGCGGGCTGCCAGCTCGTCGCGATGTGCGACCTCGCGGTGGCCAGCCGCGATGCGCGCTTCGCGGTCAGTGGCATCAACGTGGGATTGTTCTGCGCGACGCCGGGGGTGGCGCTGGCGCGGAATGTGCCGCGCAAGACGGCCTTCGAGATGCTGGTCACCGGCGACTTCGTCACCGCCGAGGAGGCCTGCGCGAAGGGCCTCGTCAACCGCGTCGTCACCGCCGACGCGCTCGATGACGAGGTGGCGGCGCTGGTCGCCCGCATCGTCACGAAGCCGCGCGTCGCGATCGCGATGGGCAAAGCCCTGTTCTACCGCCAGCTCGAACAGGGCATCGAGTCCGCCTACCAAGACGCCGGCGCCACGATGGCCTGCAACATGATGGACCCGAGCGCGTTGGAAGGGGTGCAGGCGTTCATCGAGAAGCGCCCACCCCGAAAGCGGATTCGGCGTGATTGGTTGCGCCCAGCGCAACCAATCACGCCGAAATCACCGATTACTAGTGGGCGTGGCCGTGGTGGTGGCCGTGCCCGTGATCCGCTTCCTCGGCCGGCTTGTCGACGACCGCCGTTTCGGTGGTGAGCACCATCCGGGCCACCGACGAGGCGTTGAGCACCGCGGAGCGGGTCACCTTCACCGGGTCGACGATGCCCTGGCCGACCAGGTCGCCGAATTCCAGCGTGGCGGCGTTGAAGCCCTGTCCCGCAGGCAGATCGGCGACCTTGTTGACCACCACCGAACCGTCGAGGCCGGCGTTGGTGGCGATCCAGTACAGCGGCGACGAGAGCGCCGTGCTGAACATGGCCGCCCCGAGCGCCTCGTCACCGGAGAGCGACTCGGCCAGCTTCTGCACGGCCGCACGGGCCTGCACCAGCGCGGAGCCACCGCCGGTGACGATGCCCTCCTCGACAGCCGCCTTGGCCGCGGCGACCGCGTCCTCGACGGCCTCCTTGCGCTTCTTGAGGTCGGTCTCGGTGGCCGCGCCGACCTTGATCACTGCGACACCGCCGGACAGCTTGGCCAGCCGCTCCTCGAGCTTCTCGCGGTCCCACTCCGAGTCGGTGGACTCGATCTCGGCGCGCAGCTGCTTGGCCCGGTCGTTGATGGCGTCCTGGGTGCCGCCGCCGTCGACGATCACGGTGCTGTCCTTGGTGACCACGACACGGCGCGCCGTGCCCAGCACCTCGAGGCCCACCTCGCGCAGCATCAGGCCGACGTCGGGGTTGACCACCTGACCGCCGGTGACGATGGCGAGGTCGTCGAGGAACGCCTTGCGGCGGTCACCGAAGAACGGCGCCTTGACCGCAACGGCCTTCAGCGTCTTGCGGATCGCGTTGACCACCAGCGTGGACAGCGCCTCACCCTCGATGTCCTCGGCGATGATCAGCAGCGGCTTACCGGCCTCGGCCACCTTCTCCAGCAGCGGCAACAGGTCGGGCAGCGAGCTGATCTTGTCGCGGTGCAGCAGCACCAGCGTGTCCTCGAGCACCGCTTCCTGCGTGTCGAAGTCGGTGACGAAGTACGCCGACAGGAAGCCCTTGTCGAAGCCGACGCCCTCGGTGATCTCCAGTTCGGTATTCATCGTCGAGGACTCCTCGACGGTGACGACACCGTCGTGGCCGACCTTGGTCATCGCCTCGCCGACCAGCTCACCGATCTGCTCGTCGCGCGACGACACGGTCGCCACCTGGGCGATGGCCAACTTGTCGTCGACCGGGGTGGCCGCGGCGAGCAGCGCCTCCGACACAGCGTCGGCGGCCTTGCTGATGCCGACGCCCAGCGCGATCGGGTTGGCACCGGCGGCGACGTTGCGCAGACCCGCCTTCACCAGCGCCTGGGCCAGCACGGTGGCGGTGGTGGTGCCGTCACCGGCGACGTCGTTGGTCTTGGTGGCGACCGACTTGACCAGCTGGGCGCCGAGGTTCTCGAACGGGTCCTCGAGGTCGATCTCGCGGGCGATGGTGACGCCGTCGTTGGTGACGGTCGGGCCGCCCCACGACTTGGCCAGCACCACGTTGCGACCGCGCGGACCGAGCGTGACCTTGACCGCGTCGGCGAGCTTGTCCACACCGACTTCCATTGCGCGGCGCGCAGTTTCGTTGAATTCGATCTGCTTGCTCATGTCTGCTCTCTTCTAAGCACGCCGCCCCGGGACCTTCCGCGTCTGAGCGCGGGAGATCACCGGGGCGGACATGGGTGCTTACTTGTTGACGACCGCCAGCACGTCGCGGGCCGACAGGATCAGGTACTCCTCGCCGTTGTACTTGATCTCGGTGCCGCCGTACTTGCTGTAGATGACGGTGTCACCCTCGGCGACGTCCAGCGGAATCCGCTTCTCGCCCTCGTCGTCCCAGCGGCCGGGGCCGACGGCGACGACGGTGCCTTCCTGCGGCTTCTCCTTGGCGGTGTCCGGGATGACCAGACCGGAAGCGGTCGTGGTCTCGGCCTCGTTGGCCTGAACGAGGATCTTGTCCTCGAGTGGCTTGATGTTCACGCTCGCCACGATGGAGCCCTCCACTAGTTCGGTGTAGGTCCGGGTTGGTCCGGGACCTGGGTTCAGTGTCTTACCAGGTGTTCGGCATGCGTCCGGGCCCGTGCGCCGTCGTCGCGGGTGCCGACACCGGGTTGGCCGCCTGCCACCTAGCACTCTATACATGCGAGTGCTAGCACTCAAGGCTGGGCGGGTGCGGGTCGGGATCGGCGGTCGCCAGGGTGACGAGCCCGTACGCGACGGCGAACCGGTGGCCCAGCCGACCAGCGACGTTGCCACGCCCGACGGTGACGCCGGAACCGAACCGTTCGCTGAGCGCCCGGACGAGCTCGTCGTCACCGGCGCCCCCGCCGACCAGCAGTATTCCGGTCGCCGTCGGTGCCGCCCGCTCGATACCTCGGGCGACGTTGCCGCCGATGATCTGTTGTTTGGCCGCGAGCCGCCAGCTGCGCCACTCCGCTGCCGACAGTCGTGCCGTGAACGGCAGCCAGCCACTCGGTGCCGCGGTCAGCAGCCACCCGGTGTTACGGCCGTCGAGCGGCGCGTCGAGGAAGCGTCGCCGCCCGTGCTCGTCTTCCACGAGCTGCACGGTGACCGCGGTGACCGCTTCGGCACGCTTGGCATACTCGGCCACGCTCCTGGACACGTTCAGAGCGGCTGCCGTAGCGGTCGTGAGAAGCTGGCCGGCACCGGCGAGAACGACGTGCGCTTTTTCGGGGACGACGTCGACCGTCCCCCCGCCGACGTCCACCACGACGACGTCGGGTGTGACGCCCGGCGTGGTCAGACCGCCGGCCCGCGCCGCCGCGGCCTCGGAGACCACCCGCGTCACGGGAACGCCGAGGGCCGTGGCCAGCACATCGGCATCTGCGGGAAGTCGACCCGCGCCACCCATCGTGGCCACCACGAGGCTGTCGGTCGCCACCGACCCGCGGCGCGTATTCGCGTGCGCGGCGATGTCGGCGAGGTGGACGGCGTACGCCGACCCGTCGGGTGCCTCCGGATCGGGGGACGCGGTGGCCGACTCGGCGACCGGGGCGACCGGGGCGTCGTCGAGCGAGACGACGGCACACACGCTGTCGAACAGTTCCTCGGCCACGGCGCGAGCATCACCGCGTTCGTCGTCGCGCAATCGGAGTGCGTCGGCGAGCCAGAACGGGTCGGAGAGCCGTCGCAGCGGTCCCACGCCCTCGCGGACCTCGACTGCCACGAGCGTCGCCGACAACAGCCGTTCGACGTCGACGTCGTCGACCACCGGCAGGCCCGTCTGCAACCGGTTTGACACCAGCACGGCCTCGTCGTTGGCGGTGAGCACGGCGACGACCTCCCGCCCGGCCGCGACCGCCGCATTGACGGCGGCCGCAACGGCGCCGTAACCCCACTCCGGGCCCGCACAGACCACGACGGGGTGGCCCGGGTCCACGTTGTCGAGGTCTTGAACCGGCACCGGCACCCCGACTCCGCTCGCGTCGCCCGCAGTGGTCGCCGCCGACCGCAACGCGATCGTGAGCCGGCCGGTACTGCGAGTCGGCAACCGCACCCGCTCGACCGCCGAGTTCACGGGCGGCGTCGGCGCGAAGGCCGCCCGGTCCACCACCACGTCATGCGATTCGGCCAACCGCCGCACCAGCTGGGCGGCACCCTGGATCGCCCGCACCGATCCTTTGCCGCCGCGCGTGGGAGTGCGTGCGCTGGCCACCACGACGACGTCCGGGCTCGCGCGGCAGAGCACCACCTCCGTTGTGGCGTTGCCGATGTCGACCCCGGCCCAGACGGTCATCGCAGCAGGCCGCGCCGCCGGTAGACCGCCGCCGCCTCGCGCACCAGCGCGGCGCAGACGGGCGCCTGCTGCGCGGCCAACCGATCCGCCAGCTCGTCGAGCTCGGCGAACGTGGAACGGCCGGGCCGCAGCGCCTCGTACGCCGACAGCATCTCCTGTGGGCTGAGCGCCGTCATCTCGGCAGCCCGCCGCAGGTTCATCCCCAGCTGCACCGACCCGGCACGTTCGGCGTGCTCCGCCTGCACCAGCAGCTGCTCCCGACTGATCCGGATGTCGTCGAGGGCCAAATCGCCGTTGCAGGCGGCCTCGACGGTGACGTCGGTGACGCTACGGCCGGAATGCGAATGAGCGGTCATCGCTTGAACTCCATGTCGACGGCGGTACCACCCGGTGTGCACTCCCGGCGCTCGATGGCGACCATCGACACGACCCGGGTGTGATAGCGAGCGGTGATGGCTTCGTCGGTGTAGGCATTGCGCATCGGGGCGGGCGTCGCCCCCTTCGCGTGCCTGCCGGCGTTGATGCCGATGAGCCGGTACATCTCCGGTGTGATCAAGGGCGCAACGCTGAGCAGTTCGAGGTTGGCCAGCGGTGGAAGGTCGCGACGGTGGATGAGCGTCGTGCCTTTGGCCTGCAACCCCACCCCGATCCCGGACCCCGCCAGCCGCGCTGCGGACTTGCCGATGGAGCCGAGGTCGATGCTGTCGGCGACGCGCACCAGCCGAGGCACGCACCGCTCCTCTTCGAGGCCGGCCAGGATCTGCTCCAGCGCGTCGTAGATGGTCATGCCCGACAGCGTGCGAAACAGCCTGACGCCGAATGCCGGCGACACGCCGACGACGACTTCGCGCGGGTCCACACCCACCTCCGCCGAACCGAGTACCAGCAAGCGGTCGGGCTGCGCGAACGTCGCCTGTTCTGTGACCAGATCGGTCACCGAGCGCGCCTGTCGCACGGCGTCGATCTGCGCTTGACGTTGCGCGGTCGGGCGGTAACCCGTCCCGGGTCCGCGATAATCGTTCGGATCCTCCAGTGCCGACAGCACGTTCATCTCTTCGTCGAAGATCGCGGCCACCTGCAGATACTCACCGGTGACCCGGGCTCGGGCCATCGCCAGTACGCGGTCGGCGAGGTCGGAGAAGCCCGTCTCGGCGAGCGCGGTGACGACGTCGATCACCGTGAGGCCCGTCTGGTCGATCATCCTGGCGGCACTCAGCACGGCCACCCCATCGGTGTCTGGCAGATCCTTCGAACCGACTGCGCCCACAACGGCTTCCACGTGATCGTCGTCGAAGTCAGCCAGGCCGAGGTACTCGAACACCGCACGCGTGGCCTCGGCGGCCTGCCTGCGCATGGCCTCCAGCGTGGTCGGGTCGACCGAGCGCAGGCCACCGTCGACTCCCCAGTCCCGTTGCATCACCAGATAGTCGTCGAGGTCTGCGGCGTTGAAGTTCGACGGCCCGAACATGTTGTCGTACGCGACGACCGAGCCGAATCCGGAGAAGATGAAGTCGGATCCGGACAACAGCACCGGCAGGGTCCGGCTGGTGCGGCGCATCGTCGATTCGGACACCAACGTGTCGTTGCCGCTGCAGGACTCGAGCCCACGGAGCATGACCATGAGGTTCTCGGCGATCAACTCCCTGACGCCGCCGGGCACCGAGGCCGTGATCGATGCGCCATCGATCCCGCCGTTCTGCACGCCCTGTGCACCGATGCCCTTCGCCAACGCCACGCACCGGGCCTCCAGGTAGTTCATCGACTTGCGCTCGGCCTGTCCCATCAGCACTTCGGAGCCGGCCCCGCTCGACAGTCGCATCTTGATCCCGCGGGACGCGTACGCCGACGTCAGGAACGCCTTGGACCACGGAGTGTCATCACCGTCGACGAAGACCTGCTCGGTGCCGTAGACCGAGACGGTCTCGGCGTAGGACACCAACCCGCGCACACCGAGTTCCAGTTCCCGGGCCTCCTCGACCGAACATTGGGTCAATGCGCCGGGTGCGGGCACCTGCGAGCCGATGAGCAGCCCGATGGCGACGGCCGGGGCGTCGTCGAGCACGGGGACGGTCGCCTCCAGCTCGCGGAAGCCGTAGACGACGGCGGTGGCCGCGTCGGCCGCGATGAGCAGCGGGTCGTCGAGCCGATTGGTGACGTGGGCCTGATTGGCGGGGGTGCGGCGGGCACGCATCTTCATCATCGCCATCTGGATCTCGACGGGATGCAGCGTCGCGACGACGCGGGCCATCTTCGCCGGGGTCAGCCCCCCGCAGATCCGCAGGACGTCGTCCCGCGGCACGCTCGTGTCGACGATCATGCGGGCCAGCGAGTTCTCGCTCATCGCCATCGAGCGCGGGGCCTCGGCGTGGTCGATGGCATACCTCACGATGAACTCGTCGATCGTGTCGAAGTCCGCGACGCGCGTGCCGTCCATCTCGAGCACGGTGCCGTCGTCGTCGACGACCCACGACGGTTGCGGGTCATGGGGCGAAAGGTGGGAGACCATGCCCAGTTCCGGGTCCGGTTCGGCGAACCCGTCCAGGTTCACGCGCTGCTGGTCGAGCAGGCGGATGCGCCCCAACCGGTGGTCCGGTTCGGGTGCGGGACTATCGGGGTGCATGTAACACAGCATCGGACCGAGCTACCGGGCGAGCAACGGCGAACACCGTCCTTCCAACAACTTGCTAGCGCGTTACAACAAGGTGTTGGAAAGTGCTGCGGATCACTGGCAGACGACACGCCCATCTCGCACACTTGCCCCCGGACTCGGAGCCGGCAGTGCGACTCCGCGCGCAGAGGAGGTTGGACCATGCCCGAGGCGGTCAACGAAGACGACCGGCCCCGCAGCGGAACACCGTCGCGGGGCCGGGGCCAGCATCTGCGCGGAAATCTGGGCGTACCCGCCATCGTGCTGATGGTCGTCGCCGCCGCGGCGCCGCTGTCGACGGTCGGCGGCAACGTGCCGATCGCGATGGCGCTGGGCGACACCACGGGCATACCGGTCGCGTTCCTGGTCGCCGGCGCGATCTTTTTGCTGTTCGCCGCGAGTTTCGTCGCGATGTCGAAGTACGTCAGCGACACCGGCGCCTTTTACGCATACATCCAGAAGGGCCTGGGCAAGGCGCTGGGCACCGGCGCGGCGGTATTGGCGCTGCCCGCCTACATGGCGACGCTGCTCGCCGTGGCGGCGTACGACGGCGTCATCCTGGCCAGCCTCATCGAGGTGGTGCACGGGCCGGCCGTCCCGTGGTGGCTGCTGACCGGGCTGGTGCTGCTGATCATCGCGTTCCTCGGTTACCGGGACATCGACCTCAGCGCGAAGGTGCTGGGCATCTTCCTGGTGTCCGAAGTCGCCATCCTGGTCGTCCTCGACCTCGTGATCGTGCTCCAGGGTGGGGACAAGGGCATCACCGGTGACTCGTTCACACCTTCGGGACTCGCGGGCGGGGTGGGCATCGCCCTGCTCTACGCCCTCTGGGGCTTCGTCGGCGTCGAGGCGACCGCCGTGTTCCGCGACGAGGCCAGGGATCCCGACCGCACCGTTCCGCGCGCCACCTACTGGGCGGTGGGCATCGTGGCCAGCTTCTACGCGTTCTCGAGCTGGGCACTCGTCGAGGGCAACGGCGGCAACGACGCCGTCCAGGTCGCCAAGGACGACCCCGACAACTTCATGGTCAACACCGCCGAGAAGTACCTCGGCATGCTGGGCAAGGACCTCACCACGCTGTTCTGGTTCGTCAGCGTGTTCGCCTGCGCCCTGGCGTTCCACAACATCTCCGCGCGCTACGCGTTCGTGCTGGGCCGGGACAACGTCCTGCCCAGACGCTTCGGTGAGGTACACCCGCGCCTCGGCTCGCCGGCCAACGCGTCGGTGCTGATCACCGTCTTGTCGTTCGTGATCATGGGTGCGTTCGTGGTGCTGGGTCTGGACCCCGTGCTGCAGATCTTCGGCCCCCTCGGCGGGTTGGGCATCTGGTTCCTGTCGATCCTGTGGCTGCTGACGACGATCTCGGTCGCACTCTTCTTCAAGCGGCGCGGCGGCCCGACCAACGTCGTCGTGCTGGCCGTCGTGGCGACGCTCGCCCTGGCCGCGGCGGTCGTGCTGATCGTCGCGAACCTCACCCTGGTTATGGGCGGCTCCACGACCCTGGCAATCGTGTTTGGCGTCGCTCCCCTGGTGTTCCTGGGAATCGGAGCGGCGCTGGCCGGGCGGTCCACGCCGCCTCTGGATCCAACGCCCTGACCGATCAGCAGTCCCGCCGTCGGCGGCTCCGGTGATACCGTCGGGAGCCGATCAGGAAGTGGGGCGCCATGTCTGCGGACTCGCCGCTGACCGTGGCGGCAGCCCTGACGGTTCCGCCACTGGACCGGGGTTCGGTGATTGCAGGACACCACGGGCTCAACCGTGCCGTTCTGTGGGTGGACATCATGCACGCACCCGCCGAGTCGTTCGTCCGCGCAGGCGATCTGGTACTGACGACGGGTGCCGACATTCACCAGCCCGGCGTTCTCGAGTTCCTGACATACCTGGTGTCGTCACCCGCCGCGGGGGTGGTGCTGAGCCCACCGCCCGAGGTGCCCGTCGAGGAACTACTGGCGTCGCTGGTGCCGTATGCGGATCGTCTCGAGTTCCCTGTCGTTCTGCTGCCCTGGGAGATTGCCTTCTCCGCCGTGCAGCGGAGCCTTCTCCCGCTCGTCGACCCGTCTCCCGCGGACACCCCGATCCAGATGGCGATCGGTCGCCGGGAGCTCGACGATGCGCAGTGGACCGGCCATGCCGAGGCGTTCGCCGCGACGCTGGCTCGACTGGCGCTGGAGTCCGGCGTGACCACGAAGTCGTCGATCACCGACGACCTGGTGATGAGCCACTTCTCCGCGGCCGTGCCGGCGACGGTCGTGTCCGGTCTGGTCGAGGCGGCCCGGCAACGCAGCGGGTTACCGGAGCGGCTTGTCAGCTGGGTGTTGTTGCCACCCGGGCAGGGGCAGTCCGTCACGGTGGCGGCGTCGTCGGTTCCCGACGCCACGGTGGGCCCGCGACAATTCGCCGAGGTGCTTCGCCAACATCCCGGGAGCATGGCGACCGTCCTTGAGACCCTCCAACCTCTCATCGACTACGACAGGACGCGCCGCGGGCAGCTGGTCCACACCTTGGAGATACTGCTCAACGAGGCGACCAACATCAGTGCGGCGGCGAGAGCGCTTTACCTGAACCGGCATTCGCTGCTCTACCGGATCAAGCTCATCGAAGACCTCACCGGGCTGTCCCTCAAGAACCCCGCGGACCGCTTCCAGTTGGAGGTGAGTGTGCGGGTACACCAGATCAACGAGGCACGGATCGGCGGCTCTCGACACCCTGGGTAACGCGCTCACGCGGCGAAACACGGGGTGTCCAAAGGGCACTCAGCGAATCGCTACCGCCGGACGCTCACGCCACCTGACTGTGCACCACCGGAAGCCCCGGATCGCTGGCGGCGTGCAGCGGCGACGGCGGCGCGCCCGCGGCGATCAGATGTGCGGCGAATGCGGCGATCATCGCGCCGTTGTCCGTGCACAGCCGCGGCCGAGGGATGCGCAGGGTCAACCCCGCCTCGGCGCACCGCTGCTCGGCCAGTTCCCGCAGCCGGGAGTTGGCGGCGACGCCGCCGGCGATCAGCAGCGTCGAGACACCGAGTTGCCCACACGCGCGCACGGCCTTGCGGGTCAGCACGTCGGCCACCGCCTCCTGGAAACCCGCCGCGACGTCGGCCTGCGACGCGTCCGGGTGGGATTCCACGTAGCGGGCGACGGCGGTCTTGAGCCCGGAGAAGCTGAACGCGTACGGGTCGTCGCGCGGGCCGGTCATCCCGCGCGGGAACACGATCGCGTCGCGGTCGCCCTCGCGGGCCAGGTCGTCGAGCACCTTGCCGCCCGGGTAGCCGAGTCCGAGCAGCCGGGCCACCTTGTCATAGGCCTCCCCCGCCGCGTCGTCGACCGTGCTGCCGAGTTCGACGATCGGCTCGCCCAGCGACCGGACGTGCAGCAGGTGGGTGTGCCCGCCGGACACCAGCAGACCGACACTCTCGGGTAGCGGACCGTGGTCGTAGACGTCGGCGGCCAGATGCCCACCGAGGTGGTTGACGCCGTAGAACGGCACCTCCCAGGCCGCGGCGTACGCCTTGGCCGCGGCCACGCCCACCAGCAGGGCGCCGGCCAGGCCGGGTCCAATGGTGGCCGCGACGACGTCGGGCCTCTCGACACCGGCCGCCTGGAGCGCGCGGCGCATGGTCGGGCCGAGCGCCTCCAGGTGGGCGCGCGAGGCGATCTCGGGCACCACGCCGCCGAATCGGGCGTGCTCGTCGACGCTGGAGGCGACCTCGTCGGACAGCAACGTCACAGCGCCGTCGTCGGCCAGCTCGGCGATGCCGACACCGGTCTCGTCGCAGGAGCTCTCGATGGCCAGGATGATCACGGCGTGTCTCGCCTCGCGGGGTCGGGTGGGTCTCGCCTCATCGTATAAGCGTCCGCACCGCTGGCCCGGTAGTACCGCTTGCGCAGCCCGACGGTGACGAAGCCGACGCTCTCGTACAGCGCGATGGCCGGCTCGTTGTCGGTGCGCACCTCGAGGAAGATCACCCCGCCGTCGGCGACCTCGAGGAGGTCGGCCAGCATGCGCCGCCCGATCCCGCGGCCCTGGTGGGCGGGGTCCACCCCGATGGTATGGATCTCGTACTCGTAAGGCGGAGTACGACCCAGCCGCGCGATACCGGCATAGCCGACCAGTGCGCCGTCGACCCGGGCCGCCACGTAGTGCGTGTGCCCGCCGGCCAGTTCGGCGAGGAAGGCGCGCGCGGGCCACGGGTCGTCGCCGGCGAACAGCTGGCTCTCCAGTTCCGCGCAGCGGGCGGCGTCGGCCTTGGTCAGCGGGCCGTACTCGACCGTCATCGCGCCGGGCGGCCCTGATCGGCACGGGGGGTGGCGTCGGGGCGGCGCAGATACAGCGGTACCAGCGGATCGGGCGGCGCCGACCAGTCCGCGACGGCGCCGACCAGCCCGGCCACGGTCGGGTACTGCGGGCCGACGACGGGCAGGTCGAAAAGCTCAGTGTGCGAGAGCGATCCGGCTACCACGGTGGCGCCGGCGGGCACGTCGGCCGCGGGGCCGACCGCGGGGCCGTCGACGCGCACGCCGTCGCGGTAGCGGGCCCAGTACACCTCGCGGCGTCGGGCGTCGGTGACGACGAGCGCCTCGCCGCGGGTGTGGTGTCCGATCGCGTCGAGGCTGCACACGCCGTGTACCGGAATCCCGAGGGCGTGACCGTAGGCGGCGGCGGACGCCATCCCGACCCGCAGCCCGGTGAACGGGCCCGGTCCGCAGCCCACCACCACCGCCTCGAGTTCAGCGACGGTGACGCCGGCGTCGCCCAGCGCCGCGAGCACGTTGGGCGTGAGCTGTTCGGCGTGGGCGCGGGGGTCGACGGTCACGCGTTCGGCGAGCACGTTCACCTCGCCGCCGCTGCGGCGGACCACCCCGGCGGTGACGGCGGGGGTGGCGGTGTCGATCGCCAGGATCAGCCCCGTCATGATCCGCTCCACTGCCAGATCGCGGTGCGGGTCTCGGTGACCCCGGACCGTTCCAGGCGGACGTCGAGGTGGTGCTCGGAGAGCCGCTCGGCCAGTCCCTCCCCCCATTCGACGACCACGACCGCGCTCTCCAGGTCCGTGTCGAGGTCCAGCGAGTCCAGTTCGGCCAGCAGGTCGGCGCCCGGGTGGTCGAGCAGCCGGTACATGTCGACGTGCACCAGCGCGGGCCGGTCGGGCCTGCGGGCGCGGTGCAGCCGCGCCAACACGAACGTCGGCGAGGTGATCGGCCCCTCGACGTCCATGGCTTTGGCGATCCCCTTGGCGAGCACCGTCTTTCCCGCCCCCAGCGGTCCGGACAGCACCACGACGTCACCGGCGCGCAGCTGGGCGCCGAGCTGCGCGCCCAACGCGAGGGTGTCCTGCGCGGTGGCGAGTTCGGCGGTGCCGCCGGTGCGGTCAGTCACGGGTCCGGACCCGTTCCCGCAGCCGGCGGGTCAGCGCGACGAGTTTGGACGGGGTGGCCCGTTCGACGAGCCGCACCAGCGCGTCGTCGATGGCCTCGGGATCCTCGAGCTGCACCAGATGCCCTGCGCCGCCGACGATCACGAGCTCGGCCTTCGGCAGCGCGGCGGCCATCTCATGTGAGTACTCCATCGGGGTGAGCAGATCTCGGTCCCCGCAGGCGATCAGCGTCGGCACCTTGGCCAGCGTCGGCAGCGCCGCCGTCTCGTCGTGCACCTCCAGCGCGTGCAGGAACTCCACCAGGGTGGCGATCGGGGTGTCGTGCATCATCTTCTCCGAGAACGCCACCACGCTCGGGCTGATCTTCTCGTCGCCGTAGGACGCCGCCCGCAGCACCGGCCCGATGACCACCCGGGCCAGACCGCGGGTGCGGTGCATGGCCCCGGGGGCGTAGCGCGCCGCGAACCGGGCCGCCTCCAGCGCGGGGTTCTTGAGGATCTCGCCGAGCGGGGACCGCGAGATCCCCTCGGCCGCAGACGAGATGATGGCGGCACCGACGATGCGGGTGGGATAGCGCTGCGGGTACTGCCGGGCGTGCGACAGCACCGTCATCCCACCCATCGAATGTCCCACCAGCACCACCGGGCCGCGGGGCGCCACCACGGCCAGCACCGCCTCGAGGTCCTGGCCGAGCTGGGTGACGGTGTAGGTGTCCGGCGTGGCCGCCCCGGACTGGCCGTGGCCGCGCTGGTCGTAGAACACCATCCGGACCTGGTCACCCCACTGTTCGGACAGCCGGGCCCGCTGGAAGTGGAACGCGCCCATCCGCAGGCAGAATCCGTGCGCGAACACCACGGTCACCGGCGCGTCGGGTGGTCCCACCTCGCGGACGGCCAGCGGGACGCCGTCGGCGGTGGTGACCACCGAACTGCGGTCGGCGTCGAGCAGCTCGAAGTCCTCGCCCGCGTACGGGTCGTGCTCGGTGACCCGGCGGGTCAGCGAGCGGGCCACCGTCACCCCAGCCAGCGAGCCGACCGCCGCCAGCCCGGCCGCGCCGGCCAGCCAGCCGGCAGCGCCGCGACGCCCATGACCAGTGCCTGAGATGCGGTCGCTCAACGGTTTCCCTGCCGGTAGCTGCGGACGACCCGGCCGCGCGGGCTGGTCACGATCTCATAGTTGATGGTGCCGAGCAGCTCGGCCCAGTCCTGGGCCGTCGGCTCGCCTCGGGTGCCGGATCCGAACAGCACGGCCTCGTCACCCTCGGTGACGCCGACCGGGCCGGGGCCGAGGTCGACGACGAACTGGTCCATGCAGATCCGTCCCACGTTCGGATACCGGCGGCCGTTGATCAGCACCTCGATGCGGCCGCTCAGACCGCGGAACACGCCGTCGGCGTAGCCGACCGGCAGCAGCGCGACGGTGGTGTCCCGCTCGGCGATCCACGTGTGCCCGTAGGACACCCCGTCGCCGGCCTGCAGCGCCCGCACCTGCGCGACCGGGCACGTCAATGTCATCGCCGGCCGCAACCCCATGTCGCCCAACTCGGGGATGGGTGTCTGGCCGTAGATGGCGATTCCGGGCCGGACCATGTCGAAGGCCAGATCCGGGCGCGTGAGCGCGGCGGGCGAATTGCACAGGTGGGCGACCTCGAACCGGACCCCGGCCGCGGCCGCCTGCGCGCGCATGTCGGTGAACCGCCCCGCCTGCCGGTCGGTGACCGGGCTGGCGGGGTCGTCACCGCATGCCAGGTGCGACATGAGCCCGCGCACCCGGACGGCGTCCTCGGCGGCCGCCCGGGCCACCGCGTCGAGCAGCGCGGGGTACTCCGCGGGGCTGACGCCGTTGCGGCTCAGGCCGGTGTCGACCTTCACGGTCAGCGTGGCCGTCCGCCCGGTGCGCCGCACCGCGTCGAGCACCTCGCGCAGCTGGCGCACCGCCGACACCGCGAGCTGCACGTCCGCGGTCAACGCGGGTGCGAAGTCGGTGCCGGGGGCGTGCAGCCAGGCCAGCACCGGGGCGGTGATGCCGTCGGCGCGCAGCGCCAGCGCCTCGGCGACCGTGGCCACGCCGAGTTCGCCGGCACCGGCGGCCAGCACCGTGCGCGCGACCTGCGTCGCGCCGTGGCCGTACCCGTCGGCCTTGAGCACCGGCATCACGGCGGCCGCCCCGGCGCGTTCGCGCAGCACCGCCACGTTGTGGGCGATGGCGTCGAGGTCGACGACCGCCCGCGCGGTCGGCTGCGGCGTCGTGCCGGTGGTCTGGATCGTCTGCATGGTCATGTCACCGCCGACGATTCTCGCAGAACGGGCTGCGGCGGCGGGCGGCCCACTCAGTGGGCGAAGTGCTGCTCGTCGTCGAAGGTGCCCCGCGGCTGCAGCCGGTCGAGCTTGTCGAGCACCGCGAACATGTCGTCGCGCAGCGACCGCGCCAGGTCGGTCGAGAACCCCTCGCGCACCACCACCCGCAGCACCGAGACGTTTTCGGCTCCCTCGGGCATGGTGTAGGCCGGCACCTGCCAGCCGTAGGTGCGCAGCCCCGCCGAGACGTCGAATTCGGTGTACGCCCGTTCCCCGGCGAGCCGGAACGCCACCACCGGGATCGCCGAGCCGTCGGAGATGACCTCGAAGTGTCCGCTGCGCTCGAGTTCGTCGGACAGCCAGCGCGCGGTGCCGGACAGGCAGCTCATCACCTGCCCGTAGCCGGCACGGCCCATGCGCAGGAAGTTGTAGTACTGGCCGACCACCTGGTTGCCGGGCCGGGAGAAGTTCAGCGTGAACGTCGGCATGTCCCCGCCCAGGTAGTTCACCCGGAACACCAGGTCGTCGGGGAGGCAGTCGGCGTTGCGCCACACCACGAACCCGATGCCGGGATAGGTCAGCCCGTACTTGTGGCCGCTGACGTTGATGGACGCGACGCGGGGCAGCCGGAAATCCCACGCGATGTCGGGGTGCAGGAACGGGACCACGAATCCGCCACTGGCGGCGTCGACGTGCACCGGCACGTCCGGACCACCGTCACCGGCCAGCGTGTCCAGAGCGGCGCAGATGTCGGCGATCGGCTCCAGCTCACCGGTGTAGGTGGTGCCCAGGATCGCCACGACGCCGATGGTGTCCTCGTCGACGTGGTCGAGCACCTGCTGCGGGGTGATGGTGTAGCGCCCCTCCTCCATCGGCAGGTAGCGCGGTTCGACCTCGAAGTAGCGGCAGAACTTCTCCCACACCACCTGAACGTTGGCGCCCATCACCAGGTTCGGCGTCCGGGTCCGCCACCCGTCCCCGACGCGCTGCTTCCAACGCCACTTCAGGGCCAGCCCGCCCAGCATCACGGCCTCGCTCGAGCCGATCGTCGACACGCCGACCGCGCTGTTGGGGTCGTCGTCGCGCAGGTTCTCGGCGTGGAAGAGGTCGGCCACCATGCACACGCAGCGCTGCTCGATCGCCGCGGTCGCCGGGTACTCGTCCTTGTCGATCATGTTCTTGTCGAACGTCTCGGCCATCAGCTTCTCGGCCTGCGGGTCCATCCACGTGGTGACGAAGGTGGCCAGGTTGAGGCGCGAGCTGCCGTCGAGCATCAGTTCGTCGTGGATGAACCGGTAGACCGTGTCGGGGTCCATCGCCTCGTCCGGCAGGCGCAGCGACGGGATCGGCGCGGTGAACATCCGCCCGGTGTAGGCGGGGCTGATCGACGGCGTCGGATGATTGACGTGCGGCATGGCGTCCTTTCGGCTACAGCGTGGCGAGGGCGGTGCGGATGTGGGCGAGGATGCGTGCCGCCGAGGTCGGTGCGGGCCGCGGACCCGGATCGGCGGCCGACGCGTTGGCGGCGTGCGCGTGGACGAAAGCGGCCAGCGCGGCGGCCTCACCGGCGGGCAGGCCGGCGGCCAGCAGCGCGCCGATCATCCCCGACAGCACGTCACCGGAACCGGCTGTGGCGGCCCAGGATTCACCGGCCGGGTTGAGATAGGCGCGGCCGGGCGAGCCGGGTTCGGCGACCACGGTGACGTTGCCCTTGAGCAGCACGGTGGCGCCGAACCGATCGGCCAGCCGGCGGGCCGCGGCCACCCGGTCGGCACCGGGCGGCGCGCCCGCCAGGCGCTGGTACTCCCCGGCGTGTGGGGTGAGCACGGTGGGTGCGGCGCGGTCGGCGACCAGTTCGGGGTGCGCGGCGAGCAGGGTCAGACCGTCGGCGTCGACGATCACCGGCAGATCGGTGTCGAGCGCGAAGCACAGGTTGGCCGCGCCGGTTTCGTCGGTGCCCAGCCCCGGCCCCACCACCCATGCCTGCACGCGGCCGGCCGCCTGGGCATTGGGTGCGGCGACGATCTCGGGCCAGTGCGCGACGACCTGCTCGGCGGCGCTGCCGGCGTAGCGGACCATGCCGCTGGTGGCGGCCACCGCGGCGCCGCTGCACAGAATCGCCGCGCCGGGATAGGTCGACGACCCGGCCAGGATGCCTGTCACCCCCTGGGTGTACTTGTCGTCGTCCGGTCCGGGTCGCGGCCACCGGGCCCGGACCTCGGCGGCCTCGACGCCGAGGATGTCGGAGGCCGGCAGGTCGAGGCCGATGTCGACGAGTTCGACACGGCCACAACGGCCGAGCGCGTGCACGGGCTTGAGCCCGCCG
The DNA here is from genome assembly GCF_004570325.1 of Mycobacterium sp. PS03-16. Classification (GTDB taxonomy): domain Bacteria; phylum Actinomycetota; class Actinomycetes; order Mycobacteriales; family Mycobacteriaceae; genus Mycobacterium. The sequence continues at coordinate 30,569 of NZ_SPQO01000040.1, forward strand.
AACGTCACGGTCAGCGCGGCGTCGACATGCGGCCCGTCGGCGGCGCCGGTCTGCACGTCGAGTCCGCTGGGGATGTCGACGGCCACCACGGGCATCGCGGCCTGCGCGACGGCGGCGAACACTTCGGCCGCGACCGGCCGCAGCGGACCGGAGCCGGAAATACCGACGACTCCGTCCATCACCAGATCCGTTGCGTCCGGTACCTTTTCGACGAGCCGGCCACCGGCGCGGCGGAACGCGCGCAATCCCGCGGCGTGCGCGCGGTCGGGGTTCAGCAGCACCGCGGAGGCGGCTGCGCCGCGGCGGTGCAGCAACGTCGCCGCCCACAGCGCGTCGCCGCCGTTGTCCCCGGATCCGACGACCGCGCAGATGCGCCGGCCGGCCACACCGCCGGTGCGGGCGGTCAATTCGCGGGCGATCGCGGTGGCCAGCCCGTAGGCGGCGCGGCGCATGAGCGCCCCCTCCGGCAAGCGCTGCAGCAGCGGCGCTTCGGCGTCTCGGACCGTGTCCGCGCTGTAGTAGTGCCGCATCACCGTCAGCCTACGGTCTGACGCCTTAGGACGGCGCAGCTTCCGTGCGGTCGGCCTCGTCCCAGAACCGGGTGACCCGCTCGGCGATCTCGCCGGGGTACTCACCGTTGATCGCGTGGGAAGCCGCCGGCCAGACCTCCACCTGGCCGTGCGACACCAGCCTGCGTGCGCGCGCGGCGGCCTTCTCGGCGCGCAGCATCACGCTGCGGCCGGCGAGCAGTGCCAGCACCGGTCGATCGAGCGCGCGCAGCTGGGCATCGGTGATCCGCGTCGGCGCGGGCAGCCGGAGCCGGAAATCCGTGGTCCCCGCGTCGATCAGCCGCGCCTCCGGGACGGTGTCGTCCACGTCGGCGCCGCCGGAGATCCACCGCAGCAGGCGCCGGCGGACGATCTCCGGTGTCCCCGGCACGGTCAGCGGGATCGCGGCGGCCAGGACGGCGAGCGGGATTCGGTCGAACGTCATGACCGGATCGAGCAGCGCCAGCGACGCCACCCGCTCGGGTCGCCGGACCGCGAGGTTGACCGCCGACCAACCGCCGATGGACGTGCCCAGCAGGTGCACCGCAGGCAGGTCGAGGCCCGCGATCGCCTCGGCCAACCAGTCCGCCTGATCCACCGACCCGGTGATCGCCCGGGTCTGCACCGACAGTCCCGGCTCCCCCAGCAGATCGAGGCCGTACACCGGGCGCCGGCCCACGAGCGGCGGCAGATTGACCCGATACATCGGGGTGGCCGCGTTGCGGCCCGGCAGCAGCAGCACCGGGGTGCCCGCCGCCGGGCCGTCGAATCGGTAGGCGCGCACCGTGCCGAACGCCGTCGGGACATCGAACGCGGCGACGACGGATGGCAGCGCGGCCATCGACTGCCGGTAGACGGTGAGGTAGTGCTCTGCCGCCGCCTCGCTGACGAAGCCGCCGACGCGGTCGCGCCCGGCGATACGCAGTCGGGGTTCAGCGATCATCGGCACCTCGGGCGGGTCGGGGACTTTATGCCCCCACGGTAGGGACCTCCGCCCGGCGTGCACGGCGCACGGGCCGACCTACGCTCAGCACAGCGCGGAACGGATCGGTTGCCCTCGGTTGCGCGTCAGGCGATGACCGGAGGCAACCGCGTCGTTGAGACCACAGCGTCGATCCAGTTCTCGCCGCTGACCGCCGTCGCGGGGGGCGACGGTTTCCCCGGGCCGCGGTGGCCGGTAGTCACCGGTCACCGCGGTCCGGTCGCGCTCACTCGACGGTGACGGACTTGGCCAGGTTGCGCGGCTTGTCCACGTCATACCCGCGGGCCCTGGCCACCTCTGCCGCGAAGACCTGCAACGGAATCGTCGACAGCAGCGGCTGGAACAGCGTCGTGGTCGCCGGGATCTCGAACAGGTGATCGGCGTAGGGCCGCACGGTGTCGTCGCCCTCCTCTGCGATCACGACCGTGACCGCGCCGCGCGCCTGGATCTCCCGGATGTTCGACAGCAGCTTGGCGTGCAGCATCGAGGCGCCCTTCGGCGACGGCATGACGACGATCACCGGCAGGTCGTCGTCGATCAGCGCGATCGGGCCGTGCTTGAGCTCACCGGCCGCGAAGCCCTCGGCGTGCATGTACGCCAACTCCTTGAGCTTGAGTGCACCCTCGAGCGCCACCGGGTACCCGACGTGACGGCCGAGGAACAGGATCGTCGGCTTCTCGGCGAAGCGGCGGGCCAGTTCGGCGATCGGGTTCAGGTGCTTGAGCACCTGGGTGATCAGCCCCGGCATGGCCTCGAGTTCGCGGTACTCGCGGGCCACCTCGTCGGGGTACTTGGTACCGCGGGCCTGCGCCAGCGCCAGACCGACCAGATAGTTCGCGGCGATCTGGGCCAGGAATGTCTTGGTCGCGGCGACGCCGATCTCCGGCCCGGCGCGGGTGTAGAGCACGGCATCGGCTTCGCGCGGGATCTGGCTGCCGTTGGTGTTGCAGATCGCCAGCACCTTGGCTTTCTGCTTCTTGGCATGCCGCACGGCCTCGAGGGTGTCGGCGGTCTCACCGGACTGCGAGATCGCGACCACCAGCGTGCTGCGGTCCAGCACCGGGTCGCGGTAGCGGAACTCGCTGGCGAGCTCCACCTCCACCGGCAGCCGGGTCCAGTGCTCGATCGCGTACTTGGCCAGCAGTCCGGAGTGGTAAGCCGTCCCGCAGGCCACCACGAACACCTTGTCGATGTCGCGCAACTCCTGGTCGGAGAGCCGCTGCTCGTCGAGGACGATGCGGCCGTCGTCGTAGTGCCCGAGCAGGGTGTCCGACACCGCCGAGGGCTGCTCGGCGATCTCCTTGAGCATGAAGTACTCGTAGCCGCCCTTCTCGGCGGCCGACAGGTCCCAGTCGATGTGGAACTCGCGGTACTCGACGTCGGTGTTGCCGTGGAAGTCGCTGACCGTGTAGCCGTCGGCGGTCACCACGACGGCCTGGTCCTGTCCCAACTCGACGGCCTGGCGGGTGTGCTCGATGAACGCCGCGACGTCGGAGCCGACGAACATCTCGCCGTCGCCGACACCGAGCACCAGCGGCGTGGACCGGCGGGCGGCGACGATGGTGCCGGGGTCGTCGGCGTTGGCGAACACCAGCGTGAAGTGCCCCTCGAGCCGGGGCAACACCGCCATCACCGAGCCGACGAAGTCGCCGGCGGTCGGGCCGTGCCGGTACTGCCAGGACACGAGGTGCACCGCGACCTCGGTGTCGGTGTCGCTGGCGAACTCCACGCCCGTGGCCTCGAGCTCGGCCCGCAGCGGTGCGTAGTTCTCGATGATGCCGTTGTGGACGACGACGATCTTGCCGTCCGGGTCACGATGAGGGTGCGCGTTGCGGTCGGTGGGCCTGCCGTGCGTCGCCCACCGGGTGTGGCCGAGGCCGCTGGTGCCGGTCAGGGTCTCGGGCTGCGAGCACTCCAGTACCTCGCCGAGGTTGGCGAGGCGGCCGGCGCGACGGTGCACGGTCAACCCGCCGTGTCCGTCCAGCAGCGCGATGCCCGCGGAGTCGTAACCGCGGTACTCCATCCGGTGCAACGCGTCGACCACGATGGCGCAGGCCGGGCGGTGCCCGACATAGCCGACGATTCCACACATAGCCAACCAGGGTAGTCCAAGAGCCCGCCCCCGCCCGGTGAGCTACGGTCATCGAGTGGCCAGCACCAAGAAGCTGTTCAAGGCTTTGACCCGCCGCGGCCCCCATCGCGTTCTGCGCGGTGACCTGGCCTTCGCCGGTGTCCCCGGGGTGGTCTACACCCCCGAATCGGGGCTCAACCTGCCCGGTGTGGCATTCGGCCACGACTGGTTGGCCAGTGCCCTGCGCTACAGCGGCACCCTCGAGCACCTCGCCTCCTGGGGCATCGTGGCGGCCGCGCCCGCCACCGAGACGTCGATCGCGCCGTCGGTGCTCAACCTGGCGTTCGATCTGGGGACCACGCTCGACGTGATCACCGGGGTGCGGCTCGGCCCCGGGAAGATCAGCGTGCACCCGACGAAACTGGGCGTGGCCGGACACGGTTTCGGCGGGTCGGCGGCTGTGTTCGCCGCTGCCGGGATGGCGGGCAAACCGCACGCGCCCAAGGCCGTCGCCGCGCTGTTCCCCTCGGTGTCCAGCCCGCCCGCCGTCGCGCCCGCGGGGTCGCTGCGGACGCCCGGCCTGATCCTGGCCGACCCCGGTGACCCGATGTCCCTGCGCTCCAATGCGGTGGAACTGGCCCGGGTGTGGCGGCCGGCGACGTTGCGGTCGGTGCACAAGGTGACCGCGGGCGGCCTGGTCGAGGGTCGCCGCCTGGCGCGCGCGGTCAAGATGCCCGGCGCCGACCGCGGCACCCAGAAGATCGTCCGCGCGCTGCTCACCGGATACCTGCTCCACGAACTCGCCGGCGACAAGAGTTACCGCGACTTCGCCGACGCGGAGGCGGTGCTGCCCAAGACCGACGTCATGGACCCGTTCGCCGACGATCCGGTCGATCTGGAGAACAAGGTCGTCGCGCTGCTGAAACCCTGAGTGGTCCCAACCAACCGGTTGGCTGTATAACTTGTCCATGCGGACAGGCATCTTCCTGAGTTATGCGGGCGGCTTTCGCGAGGCCGTCGAGGACGTCGTCGAACTCGAGAAGGTGGGCGTCGACATCGCGCTGGTGGCCGAGGCGTACTCCTTCGACGCGATCAGCCAGCTGGGCTACCTCGCGGCCAAGACCACGCGGATGGAGATCGGCTCGGGCGTGGTGCCGATCTATGTGCGCACCCCGTCACTGCTGGCGATGACCGCGGCCGGGTTGGACTACGTGTCCGACGGCCGCTTCCGATTGGGCATCGGCACATCAGGGCCGCAGGTCATGGAGGGCTTCCACGGCGTGCCCTTCGACGCGCCGCTGGGCCGCACCCGCGAGGTGGTGGAGATCTGCCGCACGGTGTGGCGCCGGGAGAACGTCGAATTCGACGGCCGCTACTATCAGATCCCCCTGCCCGCCGACCGGGGCACCGGGCTGGGCAAGCCCTTGCACCTGATCAATCATCCTGTGCGCGAGCGTATTCCGATCACCATCGCCGCACTGGGCCCGAAGAATGTGGAGCTCACCGCGGAGATCGCCGAGGGCTGGCAGCCGGTGTTCTTCCTTCCCGAACGCGCCGACGCGGTGTGGGGGGACGCCCTGCGCGCCGGCACGGCCAAACGGGATCCGGCGCTCGGCCCGCTCGACGTCATGGTGAGCGCGGCGCTGGCCATCGGCGACAACGTCGACGACCGGATGGACTGGGTGAAACCGCAACTCGCGCTGTACATCGGCGGGATGGGGGCGCGCGGCAAGAACTTCTACCACAACCTGGCCACCCGGTACGGCTACGGCGACGTGGCCGACCGCATCCAGGAGCTCTACCTCGATGGTAAGAAAGCCGAGGCGATCGCGGCCGTGCCCGACGACCTGGTGCGCTCGGTGTCGCTGATCGGGCCCAAGCCGTTCGTCAAGGAACGGCTGGCCGCGTACGCGGAGGCCGGGGCCACCACGCTGCTGCTGCAACCGTTGACCGCCGACCGCCGCGAATCCATCCGTTTCGTCGAGGAACTGACCGCACTGCTGCCCTGACGCTCATTCACCGACCTGAGGGAGTTCGTCCGCGGCGATCGCGCACGGGGTGGCCGCCGGTTCCGGCGCGGCGTCCGGCGGCAACTCGGCCGCCAACGGAGCCGGGGTCGGCGCCGGCGGATCCGAGGGCGCGACAGCTGGTTCGCGTTCCCCGTCAGAGGCGTCCGCGACCTCGGTGACCGGCTCGCCGGCCGGCGGTGCCGCGGATCCGACTGTTGCACAGTGGTCTTCGCCGGACTTCTCGGTGGCATCGGTGGATGCGGCCTCCTCATCCACGGGGTCGTCCCCGGTCGTCTCGTCGTCGGGCTCGCTGTCGTCGTCGAGGCCTTCGTGGTCTTCGACGTCTTCGGGGTCATCGAAGCCTTCGAGGTCGTCGTCGGTATTCCGTTCGTCGGGATCGGGCTCGTCGATCGTCTCGTCCAGCCCGGTGCCGCCGAGCGCGTCGCCGGCCGCGGGCAGCAGACCGCTCAGCAGATCGCCGAACTGCTGACCCAGCCCGGACAGGCCCGACAGGCCCGAGCCGACACCCGGCATGCCGCCCATACCGCCCAGCGAGGGCGCGGCACCCGGCGGCGCGGCCGCGGCGGGATCCACCCCGGACACCGGCGCGGCCGGCCAGTTCTGCGGCGCGGTCCAGGGCGCCGCCGCGCCCAGTGCCGGAGACGC
>NZ_SPQO01000089.1 GCF_004570325.1 Mycobacterium sp. PS03-16
TGCGCGCCGAAGCCGTCGTCGCTGAGCACGTTCCGCGCGCACTGGGCGTTCACCCAGCCGGACAGCTCGGCGACCCGCGGGGCGCCCTTGGCCACCAGGTCGTTGCTCGGGCCGAAGGCGTTGAACAGGTGGTCCCCGTAGGGCAGCAGGTTCTCCCGGCCCTCCTTGGGGATGCCAACCGCGTCGGGGAACACCCGCAGCGGGAAGGCCTCGGCCAGCGCTGCGACCGCATTGAACTCCCGTGTGCCGGAGAGCAGCTGCTCGACGAGATCCTCGGCGTCGGCGAGCCATCCCTCGCGCAGCCGGCGCAGCGACCGGGGGCTGAGCACCTTCTGCAGCACGCGGCGCGGCGCGTCGTGGCGCGGCGGGTCGGCCTCCAGCAGCAGGCTCGGTGGCCGCCACGGCTTCTCGTAGCGGAAGTTGGACAGGCCGACCCCCGCCGCGGACTGGAACTCCTGCCAGTCGACGAGCGCGTCGTACACCTCGCGGTACCGGGCGAAGGCGTAGACGTCGTACTTGCTCAGGTACACGAGCGGCCCGGCCTCGCGCAGC
>NZ_SPQO01000041.1 GCF_004570325.1 Mycobacterium sp. PS03-16
GAGGTCGTCGAGCGCCCACACCTGCGCCCCGCCGATCCACAACCACCGCACGATCGTCGCGCTCGGGACGCCGAGCGCGAGCACTGCCAGACCCGCGAGCGCAGCCTGTGCGGGAAGCGTGTTCTTGCCCAGGCGGATCGGGGTGATCGCGCGCTGCGCGCCCGAACCGACCCTCGCGTAGCGGGCCTTGCCGCGCGCGGCGGCCTCGGCGAGGAGCAGCAGCAGGCACAGCAGCACCAGCACCGCGGCCAGCGTGCTGCCGGCGGCGCCGTCGAAGGTGGACTGGAACTGTTCGAAGATCGCGGTGGTGAAGGTCGCGAACCGCAGCATCGCGAACGCGCCGTACTCGGCGAGCAGGTGCACTGCGATCAGCAGCCCGCCGCCGAGGATCGCCAGCCGCAGCTGCGGCACCACCACGCGGAAGAACACCGCCGCCGAACCCGAGCCCAGCGAGCGGGCGGACTCCTCGATCGCCGGGTCGAGCCGGCGCAGCGTGGCCGCCGCCGGGACGTAGACGAACGGGAAGTAGGACAGCGTGGCGACCAGCACGCCCGCCCCGAGTCCGTGCAGCGACGGGACGACGCTGACCCACGCGTAGCTGTTGACGAACGCCGGCACGGCCAGCGGTGCGACGAACAGTGGGCGCAGCACCGAGCGCCCGATCAGGTCGGTGCGTTCGGTCAGCCAGGCGGCGCCGATGCCGAGTGCCAGGCACACCGGCACCGTGATCAGCACCAGGGCCACGGTGTTCACCAGCAGTTCGGCCACCCGGGCCCGCACGATGAGCTCGACGGCCCGGGTCGGGCCGACCGAGGCCACCGACCACGCGACATAGCCGAGCGGGATGAACGTCGCGGCCAGCAGGGCGGCGACGGTCACGCTGATCACCGGGCCGGGCCGGGTGGCCCGCGGCCGGTGATCGGGTCGGGAGTGCGGCGCCAGAGGCGATTCCGTCGTCGCGACCACTTACAACAGGCCGTCCTTGGTCATCAGGTCGGTGACGGCCTTGGCGTCGAGCGTGGACGGGTCGACCGCGGGGGCCTGCAGGGTGTCCAGCGGGGGCAGCGCGGGGTTGGCCGGCACACCGCTGGCCACGGGGTACTCGAACGAGGTGCCCTTCTCGAGCACCTCCTGCCCGGCCGTGCCGGTGATGAACGTCAGGAACTGCTGAGCCTGGTCCTTCTTGTCGCTGGAGGCCAGCACACCGGCGCCGGACAGGCTCACGAACGCGCCCGGATCCTCGTTCTTGAAGTAGTGCAGCGCGGTGTTGCCGCTGATCTCCTTCGTCTCGGACTGATCGCGGAACCAGTAGTAGTGGTAGATCACGCCGCCGTCGACCTGTCCGTCGTTGACCGCCCGCAGCGTGGCGATGTTGTTCTCGAACGGCAGCGCCTGTGCCTTCATCGCGGTGAGCCACTGCGAGGTGGCCTGCTCACCGGTCAGCTGCAGCATCGCCGCCACGATGGCCTGGAAGTCGGCCTTGCTCGGCGGCGCACCCCACCGGCCCTTCCACTGCGGTGCCTGCAGATCCATGATCGAGCGGGGCAGCTGATCCTGCGGCAGCCGGGACGGGTTGTAGACGAACACCGTCGACCGCGCGGCCACCCCGGTCCACTTGTTCGACGACGGCCGGTACTGCGCCGGAACCTGCTCGACGACCTTGGGGTCGATGTCGGCGAACAGCCCGGCCTGTTCGACCGCGGCCATCGCCGGGGAGTTCTCGGTGAGGAACAGGTCGGCGGGCGACGACTCGCCCTCGGCCACCAGCTGGTTGCCCATCTCGGTGTCCCCGCCCTGGCGGTAGGTCACCTTGATGCCGGTCTCCTCGGTGAACGCCTCGATCCACTCCTTGGTCAGCGACTCGTGCTGGGCGTTGTAGATCAACAGTGAATCGTCCTCACCGCCGCCCGAACACGCGACCGTGCCGGAGAGCACGGTCAGCGTGGCGAGCACGGCGGGGATGGCGTGGCGAAGACGCATCCTGGGTCCCTTCTGGTTCCGGCAGGGGCTGACTGCGGAATCCTCAGAACATACCTTCTGAGGGCTGCCTTCCCTAACCAGACGGCGAGGAAACCCGGTGGTGACGCTGTCTCAGCGGCCGTTGCGGACCATCGCGACGATCGCGTCGGCTTCCTCGCCGGTGAAGTCGCCGGAGAGCTGCAGCGAGGGGGTGTTCAGCGGTGCGGTGATCATCGGCGCGGAGACGACGATGCCGTCCCGCAGGAAGGCGATCTGACGGTTGAGGTTCTCGGCGGTGAACCGGCCGAAGGCGACCGAGGAGCCCGGCTCCATCGCGATCTGCACCAGATGCGTGTCGTCGGTGGGCGACTTCACCGACTGCGCCGCGGTCAGCTGCAGCGTCTCGGTGGGTGGCAGCAAACGGTAGAGCTGCGCGTTGGCCATATCGCACGCCAGGTCCGGCGGCAGCGGCGCGGGCGGCGGGCACTCGCCGGGCATCGCGGGGCGAACCTCGGCCACCGGCCGCACCGACATCGACGCGATGGTGGGCGGGGGAACACTGCGGGGCAGTGCCGCCGGGGGTCGCGCCGCGGGCCGGGTGTCGCCGCTCAGCAGCGGAGCCAGCACCCCGGCGAGCGTCGTGGCCAGCATCGCGACGATGCCCACCGCGGCGAGCACCGCCACGGCCTTCTGCCGACGGGTCCAGTGGCGGTACGACCCCAGCAATGTGCCCCCCGACGGTTACGGCGCCCCGCCCTCCCGGCACGGGCAGGCGAAGCCTAACCGACCGGCCGTGGGCGCACCGCGGGCGCGAGTCAGGCCGGCGGCGCCTGTGGACGCAGCGTGACCTCGGCGATCGCGGTGCGGCTCTCGCCGCCGGTACTGCCGAGCGTGCCCACCCACACCAGCACGTGGGAGACCGGCTCGTGGCTGCGCAGCGCGATCGTGTTGCTGCCCGGCTTCAGCGATGTCGGCGCGCTCAGTTCGGCCGTGTCGGCCAAACCGGCGGGGGTCGGTCCGCCCGCTGACCGCACCTGCACCACCGTGCCCGAGCTGCCGAGGTCGACCGTGACCGCGCCCAGCGCCGTGGGTTGCGCCAACTCGAGCATGAGGCCGAGGCCTTCCTTGAACTTCGGGAACGGCTCGGCGTCGTAGTAGCGGTCGGTCGACCACGCGGTCGCCGGGTCGCCGTCGATCGCGCGGCCGGCCTCTCCGGGGTTGTCGGGGCGGCCGTCGGGGGAGTACACCTCGGCCTTCGCCGGTATGACCGGCGAGTCCGCCGCGGCGGCCTTGACGGTGTCGCTCGGCGCGGCCGGCGCCGCCGGCGTGGTGGGTCGGGGAGCATCGTTGAGGCCCAGCTGCTCCGGGTCCATGGCGGCCGTCTCGCCGGTGTCGGGCAGGAAGCCGTTCACGCTCGAGCCGAGCATCACCACGCCGATCGCCGCGATCGCCGCGGCGGCGCCCATACCGACCCGCAGGATGGCCTGCCGCGCCACCTTCTGCTGCTCGCCGGGGCCGAAGTTGCGGAACCCGGCGTACACCCCGGGCGGCGGCGGGTCGAGCGGTGCCAGGACGCGGATGTCGGCGCCGTCGCCGGCGCCGTCCTGCGACGCCTGCCGCAGCATCGTGACCAGCGTGGCCGCGCTAGTGATACCGGGTTCGGGGCGGACCAGGCCGGCGGCGGTGGTCGAGACCAGGAACGGGGTGCCGGGGCGCAGGTCGGTCAGCGCGGCGGGCTCACCGCCGGTACCGGTCTCCAACGCCGGCCAGTCCGAACCGCCGGTGTCGTCGGGCCAGCGGCCGGCGAGCAGCGCATACAGGCAGCCGCCGATCCCACGCAGATCCCCGCCTCGGGTGGCGTCGGGCAGCGTCGCGGGAAAGGCGAGCACCGCATGACCGGCCGTGCGCAGCCGCACCCGGGCGGGGTGGTCGATGCTCAGGTGCAGTCCGGCGCGGTGCGCGGCCTCGGCCGCGACCGCCAGCGGCTCGAGCGCGCCGGCCACCGCGACCGGCGACGGCAGGGTGTCGGCCAGCTCGCGGAGGGTGCCGCCGGGTACCCATTCCGCGGCCACCAGTCCGAAGGCGCCGGTGTGCGCGACGTCGATAATCGGCGCGACGCCGGGGGTGTCCACCCCGCGCAGGCGCACGGTCAGCGACAGGATCTCGTTGACGAACTCGACCGGTAGTGCGCCGCGCGGGTCGACCAGCGTCAGCGCGACCAGCTCGCGGGTCGCCGCGTCGTAGGCCTGCCAGAACTCGAGCGGCGCCCGGCTGCCGTGACAGGTCAGCAGGCGGTAACGCCCGTGGTGCACGGTCGCACCCGGCCGGTGGGTGAGGTCGTCAGCCGGTGATGGGCCGCGGTGCACCGGCACGGGGACCGGCCGCGTGGGCGGGTCGATCGGTGCGGTGGCCGAAAGGTCGTCATCGGTCGCCATGGTTCGCACCTCGCGTGTCAGCACTGCCGTCGCCTCATTCGGCCGGCGGGTACCCCCGCAGCCCAGTTGTCATCGAAGATGCCCAGCGGCACCGGCAACTAAACGGTCAGACGCCGGTGTGATCTCCGCCGCAGCCGTCCATGGTCCGGGCGGAGGCTCAAAGTGTCTCGATACGAGCAGGTTTGAAGATCAAAAGCGACGGCAACTGCATAGTCATGCGAAACATGATGAGCAAAGCCGCCCCGGCGCTCTTCGCGGGCGCTGCCGCTACTGCGATCGCGTTCGCCCCGGCGGCTTTCGGAAGTACAGGTGCCTTCTCCCTCAACCCGCCGCCGCCGCCGCCGTGCGCGAATGCCGACGGCAGCCCGTGCTTCATCGGCTCGAACGGGGTCGCCGGTCCAGGTGGCGCCGCGGGCGCCGTTCCGGGTGGTCCCGGTGGCGCGGCCGGCCCCGAGGGCGCGACGGGCGTGATCCCGGGTGGCCCGGGTGGCACGGCCGGCCCGGACGGTGCGAGCGGTGCGATTCCCGGCGGCCCGGGCGGTGCGGCCGGTCCTGAAGGCGCGACCGGATCCATCCCCGGCGGCCCGGCGGGTACCGCGGGCCCGGATGGCGTGAGCGGCTCGATCCCGGGTGGCCCCAGCGGGTCGGCCGGCCCGGGTGGCGTGCAGGGCTGCATCCCGGGTGTGGGCTGCATCGGATAACACCAGCGACAACCAGTAGGGGCCGGGTCAGCGAATGACCCGGCCCCTTAGTCGATTTCGGATAGCGCGCGCTCACGCTGGAGGCGCGCGGCGGCCCGCGGCCGCAGACCCACCCGGGTGAGGTCGCCGCCGTAGTGCTCGATCACCCGCCAGTCCATTACCCGGCGCCACAGCGGCGGCACGAGCGCCAGCAGGATCATCGTCGCGTACCCGGCGGGCAGTTGCGGCGCCTCGTCGGCATGGCGCAGCGACTGGTAGCGGCGCAGCGGGTGGGCGTGGTGGTCGGAATGGCGCTGCAGGTGGAACAGGAACACGTTGGCCACCACGGTGTTGCTGTTCCAGCTGTGGCAGGCGCGCACCCGTTCGTAGCGGCCGTTGGCCAGCTTCTGCCGGCGCAGCCCGTAGTGCTCCAGGTAGTTCACGGTTTCCAGCAGGCAGAACCCGATGACGGCCTGACCGGCCAGATAGGGCAGAACCACCGGACCGAACCACACCGCGAGCACGACGTACAGCCCCGCGCTCATCGCCCACGCGCTCAGGACGTCGTTGTCCCGGCTGACCGGGCTGCGGCCCATGCGGCGGAACCGGGCGCGCTCGATCCGCCAGGCCGATCGGACGCTGCCGCACACCGACCGCGGGATGAACGCGTAGAGGCTCTCCCCGAACCGCGACGTGGCGGGGTCCTCCAGCGTGGCCACCTTCGCGTGGTGGCCGCGATTGTGTTCGACGAAGAAGTGGCCGTAACACGTCTGCGCGAGCGCGATCTTGCTGAGCCGCTTCTCGATTCGCTCACGGCGATGGCCGAGCTCGTGCGCGGTGGTGATCGCCACCCCGCCGATGATCCCGACCGTGACCATCAGGCCGATCTTGTCGGACAGCGACATGCTCAGCCAACCGCCGCCCGCCCACAGCCAGCACGCGAACAGCAGCGACAGGTACTGGCTGGGCAGGAACAGATACGTCACCCAGCGGTAGAACGGATCGTGTTCCAGCCAGGCCAGTGCCCCGTCGGGGGCATTGGTGGCGTCCATGCCGATCAGCCGGTCCAGCACCGGGATGATCACGAACGCGATGACGGGCGCCGTCCACCAGAACGCGCCGCTGCCGGACACGGTGACCAGAAACCATGAGATCGACACCATCGTCGGCACGATCGCGGCGAACAGCCACAGATATCGCTTCGGGTCGCGCCAGTGCGGCGCGGTGACGGAATGCCCATCCGCGTCGCTGGGGAAAATCCGATGAGTCGCCGTTCGCGGTCCCATGCACTGATAAGTACATTGCTCGGACGACTTTCGCAAACTACTTTGTCGCGGTAACCTCACTCGCGACGCTGCGCCGCACGCCGGCTCGCCGGGGTGTATCCGGCATGTCGATGGGAAAGGAACGCGGGAATGGGATCGGCACGCTGCCCGGAATGCGGCTATCGCTACCTCGAATCGGCTGGCCATGCGCGTGAGGGATTTCCGCCGGGGACACCGTGGAGCAGCGTCCCGGAGGACTGGAACTGTCCGGACTGCGGTGTCCGGGACAAACCGGACTTCGTCGTCGAGGCGTGAGCGGTGGCGCTCAGGACACCGGCAGTTAATTTTGGAGACTTCGCTTCCTCAGCGACCGAGCCGGACGGGAGTTGGTCATGACGGTGCTGACGCGCAGGCGGTTCCTCGGCGTCGCCGCCGGCGTCGCCGCGGGTGCGGCCGGAGTGGGCGGCCTGGCGTCCGCCGACCGGTGGTGGACCGGATCGGGCCGCGACCACTACCCGGCCATCGTGGTGGGCAGCGGCTACGGCGGCGGGGTCTGTGCGCTGCGGCTCGGGCAGGCCGGGGTGACCACGCTGATCCTGGAGAAGGGCCGGTTGTGGGAGGCGCCCGACGACGACGGCAAGCGGTTCTCCCGCATGCTGCCCGCCGACAGCCGCGCCGGCTGGTTCTCCTCGGTGCCGCCGAGCCTGGTGCCGTCGTTCCGTGGTGTGTCGATGGCCGATGTCGCCCACCGCGTCGCGTCGTCACAGCCCCGGCAGGCCGGGATCTGTGAGAAGGCCGAACACGGCGCCCACCAGGTGTTCCGCGGGATCGGGGTGGGCGGCGGCTCGATGGTCAACGCCGCGATCGCGGCGGTCCCGACGCCCGCCCAGGTCCGGGAGGCGTTCCCCGACATCGACCCCGCGGAGTTCCTCGGCACCTACGTGCGCCGTGCCGAATCCGAGCTGCGGATCACCCACCGCGACATGGCCTGGTTCGAGGAGACGCCGTGGTTCCAGTACGCGCGCGTGGGGCGCAAGTACGCCGAGGCCGCCGGATACCGGGTCGACTACAACGGCAGCGCCTACTCGTTCGACTATCTGCGCAGGGAGGCGGCGGGTGAGGTGCCGCGGTCCGCGCTGGACTTCGAGCAGCAGTTCGGCAACAACTACGGCAGGTTCGGCAGTGTCGACCAGACCTACATCGCGGCGGCGCTGGCCACCGGCCGGGTCCGGCTGCGCACGCTGACCGAGGTGGTGGGCGTCCGCCAGGACGGTGACGGCCGCTACATCGTGTCGATCCGCGAAATCGACCGCTGGGGTACCGAACTCGCGCGCGAGGAGCTGTCCTGCGACCAGCTGCACCTCGGCGCCGGGGTGCTCGGCACCACCGAGATCCTGCTGCGGGCGCGCGAGTCGGGCACGTTGCCGCGACTGAACGACGAGATCGGCCGCGGATACGGCAACAACGGCGACGTCATGGTCGCCCACATGCTCGCCGACGGGGATCCCGCCGGTACCCAGCAGTCGTTGATGGGCATGATCAACCTCGACGGCCGTGATGACCCGGACAACCCCGTGTACGCCAGCATGTTCTCGATCCCGCTGCCCGTCGAGACCTACGCGCTCGGCTACTACGTGATGGTCAAGACCGGCGACCGCGCCGACATCGTCTACGACCGCACCCGCGACGCCGCGGTCATCCGCTGGCCGCGGGAGCACACCGACCACCTGTACGCCCGGGCGCGCACGGTGTTCGACCGCGTGCTGGCCGCCAACGGCGTCGACTACCGCGACGACATCTTCGACGGTCAGGTCTTCGCCCCGCACACCGTGCACCCGCTGGGCGGATGCGTGCGCGCCAAGGCGACCGACGCCTACGGCCGGGTGCTGGGCTACGACAACCTCTACGTCAACGACGCCTCGCTGATCCCGGGCTACCTGGGCTGCAACCCGTTCATGACGATCACCGCGCTGGCCGAGCGCAACATCGAGGGCGTGCTGGCCGGCCGGCGGACCTAACGCACGAGCGCGTCGACGATCAGGTGCGCGGTGCGCTGGGCCCGCGCCCGCGTGTAGCTGCGGCCCTCCCGCTGGATCGCGTACACCACCCCGCCCACCAGCGCGTCGGCCGCCGACTCGGCGGTGGGCGCGTCGACGCCGCCGGCCACCAGCCGGTCGCGCACCGACCGGTGCAGGGGGTCGCCGAAGCCCGCCCGCAGCCGGGCGGCGGTGTCCTGGTGCTCCAGCGAGGCGACGGTGAGGATCCGCAGCATCGCGTGGCCGCGGGGGCTGGTCAGCGTGGCCGCCAACCGGCCGGTCCAGCGCACCAAATCGGCGACCATGTCGTCGCTGTGCCGAACCGGGGCCAAAATTCCGGGAGCGTCTTCGAGCAGGACGTCGGCGACCAGCGCGGGCCGGCTGGGCCACCACCGGTAGATCGTCTGCTTACCGACGCCGGCCCGGGCGGCCACGGCCTCGATGCTCAACCCGTCGAAACCGCGTTCCAGCAGCAGCTCCCGCGTCGCGGTCAGGATCGCGATCCGCGACTTCTCGCTGCGCCGCCGGGGCGTGCCGGTGTCCGGGGGCGGCGTTGCGGGCGTGGGCATCGGACCGTAGTCTGCCACAGACGAGACGAACCGTCTCGTCTCGGCACAGGAGGGTCGTGGGCACACAGCTCGTCATCGGGGCCAGTGGATTCCTCGGCTCCCACGTCACCCGGCAGTTGGTGGCGCGCGGCGATGACGTGCGGCTCCTGATCCGGCGCACCAGCTCCACCCGGGCGCTCGACGACCTTCCCGTCGACCGCCGGTACGGCGACATCTTCGACCGCGACGCGCTCCGTTCCGCGATGGCCGGCTGCGAGGTCGTCTACTACTGCGTGGTGGATGCGCGGGCGTGGCTGCGCGACGCGCGGCCACTGTGGCGCACCAACGTCGAGGGGCTGCGGCACGTGCTGGACGTCGCCGCCGGCGCCGGGTTGCGTCGCTTCGTGTTCACCAGCTCGGTCGCCACCATCGGTATCGCCGAGCGCGGCGTGGCCACCGAAGAGTTGCAGCACAATTGGCTCGACCAGGCCGGGGAGTACGTGCGCAGCCGGGTGGCGGCCGAGAGTCTCGTGCTGCGCCACCACCGTGAGCACGGGCTGCCCGCGGTCGCGATGTGTGTATCCAACACCTACGGCGCCGGCGACTGGCTGCCCACTCCGCACGGCGGACTCGTCGCCGCCGCGGTGCGCGGCCGGCTGCCGTTCTACATCGACGGCGCCGCGGCCGAGGTGGTCGGCGTCCGCGACGCGGCCGACGCGCTGATCCTGGCCGCGGAGCGCGGTACGCCCGGGGAACGCTACATCGTCTCCGAGCGGTACATGTCCGCCCGGCAGGTCTACGAAAACGCCTGTGCCGCAGTCGGCATGCCGCCACCGCGGCGGGGTGTGCCGATCCGGGCGATGGCCGCCGCGGCGGTGGCGGGTGATCTGGTGGCGCGCGTACGCGGCCGCGAGACCCGGCTGACCCCGCAGAGTGTCCGGCTCATGCACATCATGTCCCCGATGGACCACGCCAAGGCCGTGCGTGACCTCGGCTGGGCGCCGGCCCCGGTCACCGACGCCCTGGCCGAGGCCGCGCACTTCTTCGCCTGCGGTCGCCGATCGATGAAGGACCCCCGCTGATGCCGATCGCCCTGACCCCCGAACACGAGGCGCTGGCCGATGCGGTGCGCCAGTTCGCCGCCCGCCACGCACCCGTCGACACCACGCGACCCGCGCTCGACGCGCTGGCCGCCGGACAGATGCCGTCGTGGTGGCAGGATCTCGTGGCCAACGGGTTTCACGCGGTGCACCTGGCCGAGGACGTCGGGGGACAGGGCGGCGACCTGGTGGACACCGGGTGCGTGATCGAGGCGGCCGCGCACGCGCTGCTGCCCGGCCCGCTGCTGTCGACGGCGGCGGCCGGCGCGGTGGCGCTGCTGGCCGACCCTGTGCCGGCCGTCACCATGTTGCTCGGCGAGCCCGCCGCCGGCGCCACCGCCGTCGTCGTACCCGCCGACACCGCGAACGCCCGTGCGGTGGCCGACGGTGACGGCTGGGTGGTCACCGGCGTCTCGGCGCCCGTCCTCGGGTTGCGCTCGGCCACACGAGTGCTCGTCGCCGCCGCCACCGATACCGACGTCCTGTAGTTCGTCGCAGACCCTGACGCCGACGGCGTGACGGTCGAGTCCCAGCACGGCACCGATCTCACCACCGACGTCGGGCTGCTGCGGTTGCACCGGTACCGCGCCGCCGAACGCATCGAGGGCATCGACGACGAGCGGGCCCGCTGCGCGGTGGCCGCGCTGACCGCGTGCGCCATGTCCGGGATCATCCGGTGGTGCGTGGACGCGGTCACCGACCACCTGCGCACCCGCGAACAGTTCGGCAGGCCGATCGGCACGTTTCAGGCGCTCCAGCACCGCGCCGCCGAGCTGCTGATCAGCAGCGAACTGGCCACCGCCGCCGCCTGGGATGCGGTGCGCTCGGCCGGGGAGGCCGCCGACCAGCACGCGATCGCGTCGGCGACCGCGGTGCTGATGGCGGTCGCGCCCGCCCCCGACCTGGTGCTCGACACGCTGACCATGTTCGGCGCCATCGGGTTCACCTGGGAGCACGATCTTCACCTGTACTGGCGCCGCGCCACCGCGCTGGCCGCGTCGCTGGGCCCGGCCGGCCGGTGGGCCCGGCGGCTCGGCGAACTGACCCGCACCACCACCCGCGGCCTGACCGTGCCGCTGGGCGATGCGGAGGCCGACTTCCGCGCGCGGGTCGGTGCGGCGCTCGACCACGCGCAGAGCCTGCGTAACGACGCCCGCGGCCGTCAGGGCGATTACGACGAGTTCGCGATCGGAGCGCAGCGCACCGCGATCGCCGGCGCGGGTCTGATCGCGCCGCACTGGCCGCCACCGTGGGGTCTGGACGCCACCCCGCGCCAGCAGCTGATCATCGACGAGGAGTTCGCCGCCCGGCCCGATCTGGTCCGGCCGTCGCTCGGCATCGCCGAGTGGATCCTGCCGTCGATCCTGAGCGCGGGCCGCCCCGAGGTGCGCGACCGCCTCGTCGAGCCGACGCTGCGCGGGGAGCTGGCGTGGTGCCAGTTGTTCAGCGAACCCGGCGCGGGCTCGGACCTGGCGTCGCTGGCCGCCCGCGCCACCCGGGTGGAGGGCGGGTGGCGGATCACCGGGCACAAGATCTGGACGTCGTCGGCGCACCGCGCCGATTACGGTGCGCTGCTGGCCCGTACGGACCCGGACGCGCCCAGGCACCGCGGCATCGGCTACTTCATCCTCGACATGCGCGCCGACGGCGTCGAGGTGCACCCGATCCGGCAGGCCACCGGCGACGCCGAGTTCAACGAGGTGTTCCTCGCCGACGTCTTCGTGCCCGACGAGATGCTGCTCGGCGAGCCGACGGACGGATGGCGCCTGGCGATCACCACCATGGCCCAGGAGCGCGTCGCCATCGGCAACTACGTGCACAACGACCGGGCCGGCGCGCTGCGGGAGCTGGCCCGCGACGACGGTCCCGACCAGGACGCGGCGCTGCGCGCGCTCGGCGAGATCGACGCCTACAGCGGGGCGATCAAGGCGCTCGGCGTGCGTGAGACGCTGCGGCTGCTCGACGGGCAGGCCGCTGGTCCGGCGTCGAGTATCGCGAAGGTGGCCACCGCGACGATGCTGCGCCGCACCTTCACGGCCGTCCTCGCACTGACCGCACCCGCGGCGATGCTGGCGGACTCCCAACCCCCGGTGGCGCAGCCCTACCTGCACCTGCCCGCCGAACTGGTCGGCGGGGGAACCCGGGAGATCCAGCTCAACATCATCGCGCAGATGGTCCTGGGGCTGCCGCGCGGCTGATCCGCGCCGATTCCTAGGTCGGCACCGGCAGCAGCCGGTGCAGCACGTCGGTGAGCGTGAGGATGCCGGCCGGGCGGTCGGCGTCGGTCACCACGACCAGGTGGGTGCGGGTGTCGCGCATGACCCGAAGCGCTTCGTACACCGGCGTTTCCGCGCCGAAGGTCACGGCGGGCCGCATCAGGTCCCTTGCGGTCGCCGACGCCGGGGCGGTCATCGTGTCGCGGACGTGGACCACGCCGACGATGTCCCGCCCGTCCGACACGAGCAGGCGTAGATGGCCGCTGACGCGGGCGGCGTCCTGGATGCGCTGCGGTCCGGCGCCGTCCGGAACGGTTCCGGTGTGCAGGTTCCGCTGCACCAGGTCGCCGACGGTGATCGCCTCGAGTTCGAGCGCGGACATCAGGTTGGCGCGGTAGCGCTCGTCGAGTGTGCCGGTGGTGGCGGAGTGCTCGACCAGGTGCTTGAGCGCGGCGGGATCCTGACCTTCGGCCAGCTCGTCGACCGGCGTCACGCCCACCCGGCGCAGGCACCAGTTCGCGGCGCGGTTCAGCGCGCGCAGCAGCGGGCGGGTCAGCCAGATGAACCCGCGCATCGGCAGCGCCAGCAGCACGGCCGAACGCTCAGGATGCGCGATCGCCCACGACTTGGGCGCCATCTCGCCGACCACCAGGTGCAGGAACGTCACGATCAGCAGCGCCAGCACGAAGCCGCCCGCGTCGGCGACCCACGACGGCAGCCCGAGGTCGGCCAGCCATGGCGTGATCGCATGGTGCACTGCGGGTTTCGTGACCGCGCCGAGCAGCAGCGTGCACGCGGTGATGCCGAGCTGCGACCCGGCGAGCAGCAGCGAGAGTTCGGTGGTGCTGCGCAGGGCGGCCCTGGCGGCGCGGCTGTCGGCGGCGCGCTCCTCGAGCCGGTGGCGGCGGGCGGCGATCAGCGCGAATTCGGCGGCGACGAAGAACGCGCTCGCCGCGATCAGCGCGGCGGTGACGGCGACGAGGATCAACGGGTCATTCATCGCCGGGCTCCGTGTCGAGCCGGACGGTGACGAACACGTCGGCGGGCACGTGCCGTTCGACTTCGCGGACCTCGGCGACCAGCAATCGCCGTGGCGGAGGTCCCTCGGCCAGCAGGTCGGCGTTGTCGTCGGGCAGCGGAACCTCCACGGTGTCACCGGACGCGGGCAGGCCGCCCGCATAGGCGATCACCAGACCGGCGACGGTCTCGTAGTCGCCGGCGGGGAACTCGAGGTCCAGGCTGCGCTCGGCCTCGTCGATCGGCAGGTCACCGGGCAACAGCCAGCCGTCGCCGTCGCGCAGCGCCGCGGCGGGGTCCTCGGTGTCGTGTTCGTCGGCGATCTCGCCGACCAGTTCCTCGGCGATGTCCTCGACGGTGACGGTGCCGGCGAAGCCGCCGTACTCGTCGATCACGATCGCCATCTCCTCACCGGCGCTGTCCAGTTCGCGGACCACGCCGGGCAGCGGCATGGTCTCCGGCACGATGACGGCGGGCCGCGCCCGGTCGCGCGCGGTGCCGGTGCGGGCGGCGGCGTCGAGCAGGTCGGGCAGGTGGATGATGCCGAGCACCTCGTCTGAGTGGGGGTCGATGACGGGATAGCGCGTGTGCCCCGCGGCCATCGACGCCCACACCCCGGAGACGGGTTCGTCCGCGGACACCACGTCGACGCGGATCCGGGGGATCATCGCGTGTTCGGCGGTGCTGGTGGGGAAGTCGAGGATGCGGTCGAGCAGTGCGGACAGGTCGGGCGGCAGGTCACCGGTCTCGCGGGAGGCGGCGACGATGTGTTCGAGGTCGCGCGGCGTCGCGGCGTGCTCGACGTCGTGCACCGGTTCGATGCGCAGCGCGCGCAACAGGAGGTTCGACGACTGGTCGAACAGCCGGATGAGCCAGCCGAACACCTTGAGGTAGACCACGGTGGACAGGGCCAGCGCGCGGGCCACCGGCTCCGGCCGGGCGATCGCCAGGTTCTTCGGGAACAGCTCACCGAAGAGCATCTGGATCAGCGTGGACGCGGTGAGCGCCACCACCGCCCCGATGCCGACCGCCACCGCAGTCGGTACCGCGGAGCCGAGAAGGGTTTCGAGGCCGCCACCGATCAGCGGTTCGGCGACGTAGCCGACGAGCAGCCCGGTGACGGTGATGCCGAGTTGGGCGCCCGAGAGCATGAACGAGGTGCGCCGGGTGACGGTCAGCGACCGCGCCGCGGCGGCGTCTCCGGCGTCGGCCTGAGCGGCCAGCCGGGACCGGTCCGCGGCCATGTACGCGAACTCCTGGGCGACGAAGTACCCGGTGAGAGCGGTGATCAGAACGACGACCAGGAGGCCGACGAGGATGGCGGCGGAGGCGGTCAGCACGGGACGCACACCACGGGGGTCAGGGGGAGGGGCTTCGGTTCGGCGGCGTATGCGTCGGTGTTCATGTTGGTGAGCACGAGCGTACGGGAACTGTGCCCGCACTCATGCGCGACCATGCATAGATCCTGTTCAGCTCGGTGTGGCGCGCGCTGCACCGCGGCACCATCTACTATCGAGGTCCGTAGATCGCGAACACAGACGAAGGATTCCGGAGGGGCATGGAGGAGCGGCGTTCATTCGATCTGGCGGTCATCGCGACCGCCGGCGCGCTGGTGGTGAGCCTGGGATTGGCCGCCGCGTGGGGCGGACCGGACGCCGGGGCGGAGGCGGTCACGGCCGCCGGAAAGGCGGCGGTGATGTTGCCGCCTCCGCAGCCGCCAGTGCTGGCCATCAGCCCGGCGCCGGACGCCAGCGGCGTCGACCCGATCGACGCGGTGGCCGTCCAGGCGAAGGTGGGCTCGCTGGCGGGGGTGTCGATGGTCAACGAGACCGGCACCCCGGTGCCCGGCGCCATGACGCCGGACAACACGACGTGGAAGCCGCACGTGCCGCTGGGGTACGGGCGCACCTACACGCTGACCGTCACCGGCCGCGGCACCGACGCCTCCACATCGACCCACGTGACCCGATTCTCGACGATCATCCCCGAGGAACAGACCGACGTCTCGCTGACCACCACCGCGGGCGCCGACCTCACCGAGGGCGGCACCTACGGCGTCGGCACGGTCGTCGTCGCGCAGTTCGACGAACCGATCGCCGACCGGGCGGCCGCCGAGCGCCGGTTGCACGTCACCACCTCGCCGCCGGTCGAGGGCGCATGGAACTGGGTCAGCGACCGCAAGGCGCACTGGCGGCCGCGCGAGTACTTCCCGTCCGGCACCAAGGTCAGCGTCGCGGCGAACATCTACGGCGCACGCCTCGGTGCGGGGCTCTACGGCTCGCAGGACCGGCGGGTGAACTTCACCATCGGCCCGTCCCACGTCTCGATCGCCGACGACAACACCAAGCAGATCAGCGTGTACGAGAACGGCAAGCTGGTGCGCACCATGCCCACGTCGATGGGCCGTGGTGGCTCGGAGTTCGTGGGCGGCAACGAGATCAAGTTCTGGACCCAGCCCGGCGTGTACACCGTGATGGACAAGGCCGAGATGGTGGTGATGGACTCCTCCACCTACGGGCTGCCGGTGAGCTCCTCGTCCGGTTACCGGCTCGAGGTGCCGTACGCGACCCGCATCAGCCCCGACGGCATCTACCTGCACCAGCTCGAGGACACGGTATGGGCGCAGGGCAACACCAACGTCTCGGCGGGCTGCCTGAACCTGTCTGCCGAACACGCCGAGTGGTTCTACAATTTCTCCCGGCCGGGCGACGTCGTCGAGGTACGCAACACCGGCGGCGAACCGCTGCAGCAGTGGCAGAACGGTGACTGGAGCGTCCCATGGGAACAATGGCGCGACGGCAGTGCGCTGTCGTGACGACGGCGAGCTGAACCCCGTGCAGCAGCGGGGATTCGGCGACCTGGAGGCCGTCGTCATGGACCTGGCGTGGGAGCACGACGCGCCCGTACTGGTGCGTGAGCTCTACGACGAGATCTCGATGCACCGCCCGATCGCCTACACCACCGTGATGTCGACGATGGACAACCTGCACCGCAAGGGCTGGCTGACCCGCGACAAGACGGGCAAGGCCTACCGGTACTGGCCGACGATGACGCGCGCGGAGCGCTCGGCGAAGCTCATGCGCGACGCCCTGGCCTCCGGCGGGGACGCCGACCTGGTGCTCACGTCGTTCCTCGAACAGATGACGCCCGAAGAGGCGGGGCAACTCCGAACGGTGTTGACCCGCTTGGCAAGACGGCGCAAGACGCCATGACCGGCCTGCTGTGCCTGTTGGCCTACGCAGTGGGCGTCAGCGTGTGCGCGCCCGTCGTGCTCGACCGGTTCGGCAGCCGGGGCACCCTGCCGCGGCTGGCGATCGCCGCCTGGATCGCGACGCTGCTGAGCGTGGCGGCCGCCTGGATGCTGGCCACGGTCAGCCTGCTCGCCGGGAACCGGATGCTCGCCGGTGCGCTGGCCGCGGCCGCGGCGGTGGGCGTCGCCGGGCGGTGGCTGCGGCAGATCCGCCGGTTGCGCTCCCGCAGCGATGAACACGCCCATGCCGCCCGCCTGCTGGGCGCCGTCGACCAGGCGACGGGTGCCGTGGTGATCCCGGCCACCGCGCCCGCCGCCTATTGCGTGGCCGGCCGGCCCGACACCGTCGTCGTCACCACCGGGGCGCTGCACGCGCTCGAGCCGCCTCACCTGGCCGCCGTGCTGGCACATGAAGACGCGCACGTGCGCGGCCGGCACCCGCACGCGCTGATCCTGCTGCGCGCCCTGGCCCGGGCGGTGCCGCTGCTCCCGTTGTTCCGGCGCGCGCCTGCGGCGGTGGGCCGCCTGCTCGAGATGCGCGCCGACGACGTCGCGGCGCGCGGACACGGCGCCGCGTCACTGCTCGCCGGGCTGTTGACGGTCGCAGGTCCGGCGCAACCCGTGGCCGGGGCCGTCGGCGCCGCGCACACCGCGGTGCTGGCCCGGGTCCGGCGTCTGGCCCACCCGCCGTCACGGTTCGAGACGTGGTGGCGCTACACCGCGCTGACGGCCACGATCACCGCCGTCGTGGTCGCGCCGCTCCCGATCGCGGCCATCTGCCACGGCTGAGTCACGGCAGCGCCAGCGCCACGCACAGCCCGGCCAGCGCGACCCCCTGCGCGGTCATCCGTACCGGCAGCACCCGCTCCCAACGGGCCTGCAGTCTCCGCACATCCGTGCGCGTCTCGCCGGCCAGCGCTGCCTCGCTGAGCATCCGGTTGAGCGGCGCACTGATCCGCAGGAACACCCACAGCCACACCAGGAGTGCGAGCACCGCGACGGCCGCCGCGGCGGCGGCCGGGGTACGGCCGGTGAGCGCGGCGGCGCCGCCGGTGAGGACCGCGGCCAGCAGGCCGGTCGCGAACGGGACCGGCAGACGCCGGTCGCCGAAGTGGTGGATGCGGCCGATGACGTCCCCGAGCGTCCGGTCGTCCACACCGGCGAGCACCGGACGCAGGACCAGGAACGCGAACATCTCGCAGCCGTACACCACGGCACCGCCGAGGACCGCGATGGTCGCCAGCACGTCGGTCACCACACCCATCGCCTCACCGTAGTCGGCGCTCAGGGGCCGGAGAACCCCGCCTCGCGCAGGATGTCCTGACCGGCCGGGCCGGTGACCACGTCGACGAATTGTTCTGCCAGCCCCGGTTTCTCGGCCTGTTCGAGCACCGCGATCGGGTAGGTGTTGACCGCGCCGGCGGCTTCACCGAACGCGACGGCGCTCACCGCGTCGCCGGCGCCGAGCGCGTCGGTGACGTACACCAGCCCCGCGTCGGCCTGACCGCTGGTGACCTTGTTGAGCACATCGGTGACCGACGACTCTTCGCTCACCGGACGCAGATCCACCCCGGCGGCGCGCTCGACGGCGGCCGTCGCCCCGCCGCACGGGACCTGCGGTGCGCACACCACCGCGCTGACGCCGGGGCGGGTGAGGTCACGCAGCGTGCGCACCCCGAGCGGGTTGCCCGGCGCCACGGCGATGGTCAGGGTGTTGGAGGCGAAGTCGACGGGCGTCCCGCGCACCAGCCCCGCATCGGTGGCCCGGGCCATGTTGCGAGTGTCGGCGGAGGCGAAGACGTCCGCCGGGGCGCCCTGGGTGAGCTGGGTGACCAGATCCGACGAGCCGGCGAACGAGAACTCCACCGTCACGCCGGGATGGTCGGCCTCGAACCGTTGGCCGATGCGGCGGAACGAATCCTCCAGCGACGCGGCCGCGTACACCGTCACCGTGTCGCCCCCGGGGGCCTGCGGCGCGCACCCGCTCAGCGCCACGGCCAGCATGAGTACGGCGGCGTGGCGGATCACGCCGGCGCCAGAGGGGTTTCGACGATCACCGTGGTGGCCTTGACCACCGCGACGGCCACGCTACCCGGGACGAGGCCGAGGTCGCGAACCGCGTCGGTGCTCATCAGCGACACCACGGTGAAAGGGCCGCACTGCATCTGCACCTGCGACATCACCGCGTCACTGACCACCTCGGTCACCAGACCCGCGAACCGGTTGCGGGCCGAACTCGCGACGCCCAGCGGATCGCTGGGCGCACTGGTGTTCGCCCGGGCGAACGCGGCCAGCGCCGCGCCGTCGATCACCTTGCGGCCGGCGGCGTCGGTCGTGACCGGCAACCGCCCGTCATCGATCCACCGGCGCACGGTGTCATCGCTGACACCGATCAGCTCGGCCGCCTGACGGATCCTCAGCATCGGCATGAGGTGACCTTAGCAACCGCGAATGCGGAACAAAACCGGCCATTCTCAACGCGAATGCGGAGAACTCGGCGTGATGCGCCGCATCCCCCGACCGGAACCGGCACCGCCGGGTACGTTTGCCGGCATGGGTGGGCGCGGTGGAATCTGACGCGATGCACAGTTGCGGGGGTGGCGGCATGCCGGGTCGACGGTCGGTGCGGTGTGCCGGCAGGGTGCCGCGGCGATGACCGAACACCAGCACCACGCCGAGGACGATCCGCGGCTCGGTGCCCTGCTCGACTGGCGCCAGCGTCTGGTCGATTCGGGAGCGGTGTCGGCGCGCACCTTCAAGGAGGCCCACCTGCGCCTGGTGCTGCGGTCCGGGCGCACCGACGTCGAGCAGATCCGCGCGATGCTGCCCGGGTCGGTGTCCGAGCACGCCGAGGACATGGCCCGGGTGCTGGCCGAGTTACCGCCCGGCCCCGCCGCGCCGCCCGACGAGGAGGACGTCACGTCCGCCGCCACACCGGCGGGCCGGCACCGCAGCGAGGACCCGCCCCGCGCGGAGACCGTCGCCCCTCCGCCACTGCCGCGCGAACAACCCCGGTTCGACCCGTCGATCACCGAGACCGACCGGTTCGCCCCGTACGCGGCGATCGACCCGGCCGGTCCGGCGGAGTCCATCACGCTGCACCGGCGTCGCGACACCGGCGCACTGGAACTGCGCTGGCCGCCGTACACCGGCGCCGATGCGGCCGTCGTGCTGTACCGCCTGATCAGCGCCGAGGACGCGCCGCCGCAGTCCCCGGACACCGCCGACGTGCTGGCCGTGACCGTCGCGACGTCGGCCACCGACGACCGGCCGACCGTCGCCGCGGTCCGGCACTTCCAGGTGTGGGCCAACTCCGGGCCGTCGCACGCCGAAGCGCTCGCCGCCCAGCCGGTGCTGCACGCGACCGGCATGCTGATCAGCCGCATCACCGACTTCGTGCTCCGGGAGGATTCCGGACGGGTCATCGGGCAGTACACCGCGCCGCCGGGTGTGAGCGGTGTCTACATCTACCGGATGCCGGCACACGAGGCGCACCGTGACGGACCGCAGTACCGAATCCTTTCCGGGCAGGACAATCTCGGCGGTTTCGTCGACATCGACGCCGAACGCGGCCACCGTTACGTCTACCGTGCCCGCTGCGCCGCGCCGGTCGACGGCGTGCTGCGACTGTCGGAGGCCGCGCAGGGTGACGTCGAGGTGTCGGCGGTGCTGGCGCCGGTCACCGATCTGACCGTCACCGGGTCGAGCGCCGACGCGACGGTCCTCGACCTCGCCTGGACCACGCCGCCCGGCGGCCGCGTTGCGATCTACCGCACCCCGACGGGGCCGAGCGCGGGCGCGGAGGCCGCCGAACTGCCCGAGGACGCCCTCGACCAGGTGGGGCTGCCGCCGGAACTCCGTCTGGCGCAACCCATCACAGAAATTCGCGACGACGGCGGACAGATCCGCACCGCGATGGCCGGGGTCGCCTGGCCGGATCAGTGGAGCCGCGCTTACTTCACCCCCGTCACGCTGATCGGCGGCCGGGCGATGCTCGGCAAGACGTTCTCGACCGTGCGCACCGGCGTGATCCGCGACATCGAACTGGCCGAGTACTGCAACAAGCAGGTGCTCACCTTCGACTGGCCCGACGGCGCCGCGGCCGTCGTCGTCCACCTCGCCCCGAAGGGGCACGACCCGCGCGCCGGCCTGTCCGGGCAGTCCTGGGAGATCACACTCGAGGAGTACGAGAAATACGGCGGCCTGCAACTGTCCGGGCAGCTGCCCGTGCACGGCTGCTCCCTGCACCTGGCGCCGGTGGCATTCACCGGTGGCCGGCGGGTGATGGGCGCGATCGCCGGCGTCGAGTACCAGGGGCTGCTGCGGCTGCAGTACGCGGTGCGCGTCGGGCGCGACGCCGAGGGCCGGCCGTTCACCGCGACGATCGCCGTCCGCTCCGAGTACGACCTGCCCGGGTCGCCGGCCTTCGTGCTGGTCAACAACCCGCACCGGATTCCGCTCAGCGTCCACGACGGCGACCTCGTCGACGTGGCCCCGCTCAACGATCAGGGGCAATTGGCCGCGCCGCCGTCTTTGGAGCTGCGGTGGTCGCAGCTGAGCACCACCGGCGGCAGCGAGCTGTGGGCCGCCAACGTGCGCAACCGGCAGGGCTGGATCCGGTTGTTCGTGAACACCCCGGCCCCGGCCAGCCTGCGCCTCGTGGCGCTGCTCGACCCGCCGGTGGACAACCTGCGGCTCACCACGCCGGTGACGTCATGACGGCGCGCTACGGACAGCTCAGCTACACGTCCTTCGACGCGGGCGCGCACACCGGCGGATGGCAGGTCAAGGAGACCTCGGCGGAGGTGACGCCCGAAGAGGTGCGGATCCTGACCGCGGGGGTGCGCACGGTGTTCCGGGCGGCGCAGCCGCTGCCCGCCTACCCGACACCCGAACAGCTCGAACGCGGCCCCCGCCGGCTGGCCTACGGCCGCCTCGACCGTCAGCGCGCCGCGTACTGGCACACCGTGCCCGCCGGCTCGGACAGCACCGGCCGGCCCGGAAACGTGTTCGCCCACGCGCTGATCGACCGCACGGCCGGTGAGCGGTCCCGCCGGCCCATCGAATGGTGGCGTTCGGACGGTTGGCTGTGCCCCTACGGACCGTTCGCGGTGGCCGCGGCCGCGCTGCCCGCCGACCCGCCCGCGCCCGGTGCGGCGGTGACCCGCGACAGCGTCGTACAGTTCGCGCTCGACCCCGGCGCGTGGCGGCTGGCCACGCTGTTCGGCCTGCTCGACGCCGTCGCCGCGGCGCTGCGCGGCGGCCCGCCGGTGGTGCTCGGCGTGGAGTCGGTGGATTCGGCGGCCCAGTGGATCGGTCTGGTCAGCTTCCTGATGTCACCGGGAACCGCTGCGGCGCTGAACTTCTCGACGTTCGACCGGGCCGACCAGCTGGGCCTGGCGCGGCAGAGCCGCCAGCATCTCACCGCGGTGCCGATCGACGATCTCGAACAGCTGCCCGACGACGTCGTCGCGCTCAGCGAGACCGGCACACTGTCGCTGGGCGAGCTCGGCGAGGTTCCGCACCGTACCGGCGACGGGCAGACGATCGAGGTGACCGCGTGGTCGGTGATGGCGCAGGTGGCCCTGCTCGACGCCGACTCGGCGCACGTGATGCTCGACGACGTCGACCGGTACGCCGCGCAGGTCGCCGACGCCGGGCTGCACCCGGCCTGGCCGATGGCGATGTCGGTGGTGCACCGCGAGCAGTTCGCCGACGCGCTCGCCGAGGCGCACGAGGTGATCACCGCGTATTCCCCACGCGCGGCGGCGGATTCGATGGTGGCCCGCACCGTGGCCGACGTGATGCGCACCGCGCTGGGCGACAGCGCCGCCGACGCCTGGCGGGCGGTGCAGCAGACCAGCGACGGTCCCGCGGCCGACCTCGCCGCGGTGACCTACCTGTCCCGCGCGCTCACCGACGAGCAGTGGTTGGCGCAGCCCGGCCCGGTTCCCGCGCGGCACCGGCGCTTCGAGCACCGTGCCGTACCCCGCGCGCTCCACGACACCATCGGCGGCGCGATGGCCGGGGCCCGGAGCGAGGGCCCCGAGCGGGTGGTGTGCCTGGCTGATCTGCTGCTGCGCTCGGGCGTCCACGACGACCGGGTGGACGCCGCGCTGCGCGCCGATGTGCTTCCCGCGCTGGCGGATTCGGCCGTCGGTCCCGATCTGCTGGATCGGCTGGGCGAGGTGGGGGTGCCGACCCGGCTGGCGCTGGGCGCGATGCTGCTGCGCGACCGTGGCGAGGATCTGCCCGGCGGGGATGTGCTGGACTGGCTGGCCGACGGCATCACCGCGCCCGCACCGGACGAACTGTGGCGCGCCGAACCGTGGGGCGCGGCGTGGACCAGGGCGGCGTTACGGGGTGCCCGCGCCGTGACCGGGGGCGCCGACGATCCGGCGGATCGCTGGGCGGCGCTGTGGTGGCTGCGGGTCAGCGGATCTCCGCGGTTCGCCGACGTGGCGGCCGGTTCGGTGTGGCGGCCGGAGGAACTGCTGGTGGCGGTGGGGGATTCGCCGGTGCCCGGTGCGGCGGCGCTGCGGACGCTGGTCTGCGGCGCGGCGTCGCCTGCGATGGACCGGTTGGCACAGCACGTGCTCGCCGCGAACAACGACGACGTCACGGTCGCGTGCGCAGCGGTGCGGGTGTTGGACCCGCGCACGTGGATCGAGCAGGGATACGCGGACAGCCACCGGCAGGCGTACACCCCGCTGTGGCAGCAGGCCCTAAACACCGTCGGCGCCCAGGTGGCGAATCACCGGTTCGCCGGCCGACTGGTGACTTTCGCGGCGATCGCCGCCTGCGCCGGGCACCCGTACCCCGCCGCCTGCGCCACGCTGGCCGCCGACGCGGCGGTCGCGGCCGACGCGTTCGGGCAGCTGGTGGCGCTGGTCGACGGCTACGTGCTCAACGTGATGTCGGTGCTCGCGGTGGCGGCACTGCGGTGGAGCGACGACGCGGCCGGCGGATCCGACGCCGTCGAGGACGTCATCGGCCGAACCGCTCAGCACGTGCTGACCACCCGCAGCCCGGAGATGATCGACGCCGGTATGGTCGCGGCCACCATGGCCCAGCTGTCCGGTGATCTGAGCGATGCGGCGATCCGCAGGCACCGCAAGACGGTGATGCGGCTGATGACGCGTCGCTTCGAGATGCCCACCGCCCCGGCGATCCGGACCCAGTGGAGCCGTTGACGTGTCGAAATGCCCGCGGTGCTTCTCGGTGTTGGACTCCAACCAGCACCTGTGGACGCTGCCGCCACACGCTGGCGGCACCCGTTACCGCGACGACGTGGCCTCGGCGTACCTGGGGGCGCCCGCCGACTCCGGGCCGCTCTACACCTGGAGTCGGCCGCCCGGATACGCCGGACCGCCGCCGCCGATCACCGAGGCCAGTCAGGCGCTGCAGGGGCCGGCGGTGGAGATCTGCCCGGTGTGCCACTTCATGCTCCCGGACGACTGGCGCAGCGGCCACGCCATCTGCATCGCGATGGCCGGGGCCCGCGCGACCGGAAAGAGCCTCTACATCGGGGTGCTGATCAAACAGCTCGAACTGCTCTGCGAGCACCTCGGGGTGAGCATGCAGCCGGCCACCCGCGCCACCGCGGTGGCGTACACGATGAATTACGAGACGCCGCTGTTCGTGCAGCGCGGTCTGGTGCCACCGACCCCGACGGTGCAGACCCAGGCGTCGCATCAGCGGGAGCCGTTGATCTACGGGATCGGCGTCTGGCACGGGGTGCGGCGCTACCTCGTGCTGCGCGACGTCGCAGGTGAGGACATGGAGTCCGGTGACCTGTACACGCCGCCGTTCCGCTTCTTCGCCAACGCCGACGCGGTGTTCTTCATGTTTGACCCGTTGCGCATCAAGGGGATCCGCGACCAGCTGCACGACCTGCTGCCCGCTCAGGCGTTCAGCGGCAGCGATCCGCGGGCGGTACTCAACAACGTGCTGCACGCCATCGGCCCCGCCCAGCCCAAACTCGCGGTGTTCCTGTCGAAGTTCGACGCCCTGCGCGTGCTGCGCGACGTCGAGGGGTCGGAGTGGAGCCTGATCATGTCGAACGCCGGCGCCGGCTATCTGCGGGATCCGTCGGACAACCCGCAGTACGACGAGAGCGACGGCCAGCTGCTCCACGAGGAGGTGCGCAGCCTGCTGACGCGGCTGCACGGCGGGGCGATCGTCGCGGCCGTCGAGAACCCGTCCACCGGGGCTCGGCTGGCGCACCGGTACTTCGTGGTGTCGGCGCTCGGGGCGCCGCCGAGCGGTAACCGGCTGCACTCGCGCGGTATCGCGCCGTTCCGCTGCGTCGACCCGGTCCGGTGGGTGACGGCGCCGTTCGGCGTGCTGTAGGAGTGTCGCACCCCGTCGGTAGTGTCGAACGCATGTTCGAAGTGGTCGACACCGATCAGGCGGCGCTCATCGCTCAGATCGCCGCGCTGGAGAACCTGAAAGCCAAGGCGGCCGCGGCGCAGGCGCGGGCGACGGCGGCCCTCGATGAACGTCGGCGCGCGGCCGAGGCCGCCGGGATGCCCGCCGCCACGCGCGGCCGCGGGCTGGCCGCGGAGATCGCGCTGGCGCGGCGGGAGTCCCCGAACCGGGGCGGGCGCCACCTCGGCTTCGCCCGCGCCCTGGTGAACGAGATGCCCCACACCCTGGCCGCGCTGGAGTGCGGGGCGCTCTCGGAATGGCGGGCCACCCTGATCGTGCGCGAATCGGCCTGCCTGAGCCTCGCCGACCGCCGCACCCTGGACGCCGAACTGTGCGCCGACCCGGCCGGGCTGGAGGGAAAGGGCGACAAGCGGATCACCGCCGCGGCCAAAGCCATCGCCTACCGCCTCGACCCGCACGCCGTCATCGACCGCGCCGCCCGCGCCCCGGCCGACCGCACGGTCACCATCCGCCCCGCCCCCGACACCATGACCTGGGTGAGCGCACTGCTGCCGGTCGCCCAGGGCGTCGCGGTCTACGCCGCCCTCAAACGAGCGGCTGACACCACCTTCGACGGCCGCTCGCGCGGCCAGGTCATGGCCGACACGCTCGTCGAACGCCTCACCGGCCGGCCCGCCGAGGTCGCGGTGCCGGTCGCGGTCAACCTCGTCCTCACCGACGACGCCCTGCTCGGCGGGACCACCACCCCCGCGACCATCAGCGGATGCGGCCCCATCCCCGCGGTCATCGCCCGCCGCATGGTCGACGCCGCGCTCGGGGATGCGCGGTCGAAGGCGACGCTGCGCCGCGTCTACCGCCATCCGGCTTCGGGGGCGCTGCTGACGATGGAATCCCGGGCCCGGCGCTTCCCCACCGGCTTGGCGGCGTTCCTCGATCTACGCGACCAGACCTGCCGCACCCCCTACTGCGACGCCCCGATCCGCCACCACGATCACGCCGACCCGCATCAGCGCGGCGGCCCCACCAGCGCCCGCAACGGCCTCGGCACCTGCGAAGCCTGCAACTACGCCAAAGAAGCCGACGGCTGGCAGGTCACCACCGACCAGGACGCCGACGGCACCCACCGCGCCACCATCACCACCCCCACCGGAGCCACCTACACCTCCACCGCCCCACCCCTACCCCGCGCAGCGGTCGAACCCGCCGATGACACCGCGCCACCAGAGGCGCACGCCGCGTGACACCCTTTGCTGGGTGGACCGTCGTACCCGGCCGCCTCGGCTAGCATCGCGGGGAGGAACGGGGTAGGGGGTGGACGTGCACGGGTCCGGTGAGCCGCCTGCCGCCCTCTCGATCCGCTGTGGTGATGCCGCCTATACGGTGCAGCCCGCCGATGCGCCCGTGCTGATCGGCCGGGAGATGCCGGCGCAGATCCGCATCAACGACCCGCGGATCTCCCGCATCCACGCCCGGGTCGACGTGCGCGGTGGGCGGTGGGCCGTCTCGGATGCGGGCAGCACCAACGGCATCTACGTCGACGGCAGGCGCGAACAGTCGCTCGACGTCGGTGCCGCCGCCGTCGTGTACCTCGGCCACGCCGACGGCATCCCGGTGGCGTTCGCCGTCGACCGCGCGGCTGCCGCGCCCGCGACCACCGAGATCGCCATCGATGCCGGGATCGCCAGGGCCGGTGCCGCAGTCGTCGAGCGGCGCGAGGAGCTCGGGTACCCACCGCAGCGGCTGGAAGTCGACGGTGTGCTCAGCCGGGAGGTGCTCGCGGCGTTCGAATCCGGGCACGCGTGGCCCGCTGACGACGAACGTGCCCGCCTGGAGACCTACCTCGGCTGGCCGCCGGGCGCCGTCGCCGCGGTGCGTGCGGGCAGCCCGGCACCCGAGGACGAGAGCACCGAGATCCTCTCGGACACCGTGCAGGTCGAGGTCATGGTCGACGCCGTCGAACTCGCGCTCGGCGGCGTCAGGGCGCGGATCGATCAGGCGCCGCCCCGGACCGATCCGGCCTACCCCGGTTACCTGGACACGCTCCTTGGCGACCTGCGCCGGCTCGAGGCGACCGTGCTCAACGCGGGCCGCGCCACCCGGCGCACCGACCTCACCCGGTTGCTCGACGACATCCGCCGCACCCACGACGACCTGAACGCCGCACGAGCCTGACCGTCAGGCCAGCACGCCCCGCAGCACGAGGTCGGTGAGCTCGCGTGCGGCGCTGTCGACATCCCGGATCCGTCGCACGCACACGGCGTACCAGGCGGCGCCGGCGATGACGTCCATGATCGTGTCGGCGCTGACGTCCGGGCGGGCGGTTCCGGCGTCGACGGCCGCGCGGACCCGGTCGGCGAGGTCATGCCGGGCGGCCGCCTCGAGCCGGTCGCGCAGCACCCGCCGGGATTCCCGGTCCGCCCGCAGGTCGTTGAGCAAGCCCGGAATCGCCTCGCGCACAGCGGGATCGGTGTACATCAGCAGCGCGCCACGGCACAGCCGCGCCACTTCGGCGGCGAACTGCTCCTCGGCCGGGTCCGACCCGAGGTCGGGGAACAGCGCCTCGTGGATGAGTTCGGCCTTGGAGTTCCAGCGGCGGTAGATCGCCGGGCGGCTCACCCCGGCGGTGGTCGCGATCAGGTCGATGCTGGTCGCCGCGTAACCGCGCTCGACGAGGAGGCGGCGGGCGGCGGCCAGCACGGCCGCGTCGATCGACGGGTCCCGCTTCGAGCCCAGCCTGCGCCGCGGCACCGGCTCCGCCATTCGCCCTCCTCGGCTGCCGTCCTGTCGATACAGTCTGTCACGACGACTGCAGGAAGGTGGGCGATGACCACGGACCTCGGGCTGGCCGGCGTCGGTGAAGACGGCCGCCACCTCTACACCTGCCCCCTGTGTGAGGCCATGTGCGGGCTGGACATCGAGGTCCGCGACGGGCGGGTGGCCGGCATCCGCGGCAACCGCGACGACACCTGGAGCCGCGGCCACCTCTGCCCCAAGGGCGCCACGCTCGGTGCGGTGCACGAAGATCCGGACCGCATCCGCCGTCCGATGGTCAAGGTCGACGGGCAGTGGCAGGAGGTCGACTGGCACACCGCGTTCCGCCGGTGCACCGAACTGCTCGCGCCGGTGATCGAGCGCCACGGCATCGGCGCGGTCACGGCGTACACCGGCAACCCGCTCGCGCACTCGTTCTCGCTGGCCCGCTACAGCGGTGTGCTGCTCGGGATGTCGGGGATGCCGATCACCTACTCACCGGGCACCGTCGACCAGTGGCCGAAGAACCTGTCGTCGCACCTGATGTACGGCGGCTGGTGGACCTTCCCGGTGCCCGACATCGAACGCACCGATCTGCTCGTCGTGATGGGCGCCAACCCCGCGGCGTCACAGGGTTCGCTGCTCGCCGCGCCCGACATCATGGGAATCATCGACGGTATCCGGCGCCGCGGCACGGTGATCGTCATCGATCCGGTGCGCACCGCCACCGCCGCCCGCGCCGACGAATGGCTGCCCATCACCCCCGGTACCGACGCCGCCCTGCTGCTCGCGGTGGCGCACACGCTGTTCGACGAGGAGCTGGTGTCGGTGGGTGCGCTCGCCGCCCACCTCGACGGTCTCGACACCATGCGCGCGGTCGCCGCCGACTGGCCACCGGAGCGCGTGGCGGTCACCACCGGCATCGCCGCTGACCGCATCCGCGCCCTCGCCCGGCAGCTCGCCACCACGGAGCGCGCCGTCGTCTACGGCCGAATCGGGTTGTGCAATCAGGAGTTCGGCAGCCTCGCGAGCTGGCTGGTCGACGTGGTGAACATCCTGACCGGCCACTTCGACGTCCCCGGCGGGGCGATGTTCCCGCGTGCCGCGGCCTGGTCGATCACCGTGCAACCGCAGCCCGGACTCGAGGACGGCGCACCGGAGTTCGGCCGGTTCCGCACCCGGGTGCGCGGCGCCAAGGAGGTGCTGGGCCAGGTGCCGGTGTCGTGTCTGGCCGAGGAGATCGCCACCCCCGGCGACGGGCAGGTCCGCGCGCTCATCACGATCGCCGGCAACCCGGTGCTGTCCACTCCGGGCGGCCACGTGCTCGACGAGGTACTGCCCGGCCTCGACGCGATGATCGCCGTTGACCTGTGGATCAACGAGACCACTCGGCACGCCGACGTGATCCTGCCGGGGCTCTCCCCGCTCGAACAACCGCACCACGACGACCTCATCCTCAACTTCGCGATCAACAGTGTCGCCAACTACTCCGCTCCGGTGTTCGCGCCGGAGGATCCGGACCGCCCGCACGAGTGGGAGATCCTGATCCGGCTCACCGGGCTGCTCACCGGAACACCCGCCGAGGACGTCGACGTCGCCGCCATCGACGACGGCTTCTTCGACTACCTGGCGTTCACCCAGGGCCTCGTCGGCGCCGAACTCCGCACGCAGTACGCGCACGGCGGACCCGAGCGCATCCTCGACCTGACCCTGCGCACCGGCCCGTTCGGCGACCGCTACGGCGAACGCCCGGACGGGCTGACCCTCGAGAAACTGAAGCGCCAACCCAACGGCCTGAACTTCGGGCCGATGATCCCGCAGGTGCCCGACGTTCTCGGCACCGCCGACCGCAGGATCCGCCTGGCGCCGCAGTACCTGCTCGACGACCTGCCCCGGCTGGCGGCCCGGATCGACCGCGCGCCTGACGAACTCGTGCTGGTGAGCCGGCGGCACCTGCGGTCGAACAACTCGTGGCTGCACAACGTCGGACCGCTGATGAAGGGTCGCGACCGCTGCACGCTGCTGATGCACCCCGCCGATGCGCAGCGATGCGGGGTGCGTGACGGTGATCCCGTCACCGTCACCTCCGGCGCGGGCAGCATCGAGGTGCCGGTCGAGGTGACCGACGCGATCAAACCGGGGGTGGTGTCGATGCCGCACGGGTGGGGGCACGGCAGGCCCGGCACCCGGCTGACCGTCGCCAACGCGTCGCCGGGGGTGAACACCAACGTGCTGTCGCCGCCGACCTTCCTCGACGAACCGTCCGGCAACGGCGCGCTGAACGGCATCCCGGTGACCGTCGCGCCGGTCCGGGCCTGATAGGCATAGATCGTGGGTAAGAACCAACGGGCGACGATCGTCATGTCCGACAGTGAGATCGCCGAGTTCATCGAGCACAGCCGCACCGCGACGCTGGCCACCGTATCGCCCGGCGGCCGGCCACACCTGGTCGCGATGTGGTACGCGCTGCTCGACGGGGAGATCTGGTTCGAGACCAAGGCCAAATCGCAGAAGGCGGTGAACCTGCGCCGCGATCCGACGGTGACCGTGATGATCGAGGACGGCCACACCTACGACACCCTGCGCGGCGTGTCGATCGACGGGCGGGCCGAGATCGTCGACGCGGACCCGGATCTGCTGCTGCGGGTCGGCATCAGCGTGTGGGAGCGCTACACCGGGCCCTACAGCGACGACATGAAACCGTTCGTCGACCAGATGATGAACAACCGCATCGCGGTCCGGGTGGTCCCCGAGCGGATCCGCAGCTGGGACCACCGCAAACTCGGCATGCCACCAATGCCGTTGGGCGGCAGCACCGCCGCATACCTGGAGCAGCCCCGGTGAGTGCGCCGAAACGTCCCGCGCAGCTCGACTCACCGCTGCTGCCGAAGATCTTCAAGGTCGTCGGCAAGGCCCATGTGTGGGTGTACCGGCGCACCGGCGGACGCATCGGCGGCAAGTGGCGGGTCGGTGCGGGATTCCGCAAGCCGGTGCCGACCATGCTGCTCGAGCACCGCGGGCGCAAGTCCGGGAAGGTCTTCGTCACGCCCCTGCTGTACCTGCGCGACGGCGCCGACGTCGTGATCGTGGCCTCGCAGGGCGGGCGGCCCGAACACCCCCAGTGGTACCGCAATGTGGTGGCCGACCCGGACGTGTACATCGAGATCGGTCCGGAGCGCCGGGCCGTGCACGCCGTGGTCGCCGACGCCCGGCAGCGAGAACGCCTGTGGCCGAAGCTGGTCGAGCTCTACGCCGACTTCGACACCTACCAGAGCTGGACCGACCGCGAGATCCCCGTGCTGATCCTGCAGCCGCGTTAGCGGTCCGGCGGCGCAAAACCGGGGTTGGCCAGCGCGGTCGCGGTGGCGCTGCCGATCGGTCCGCGCCGGTCGAACACCGCGGCCACGCCGGTCGCGATCCCGTCGTGGCTGTCGTGTGTGAGCGCGGTCAACCCGATCAGCGGACCGTCGGGCAGCCGGCTCAGCGACAACGTGTAGTCGGCGTTGATGAACGGCAGACCGCCCGACCCGAACCCGGTGAGTGAGCTCGCGACATCCCCGGCCAGCGCCGCCCGGCCGAACGGGGTCAGCGCGGCGCCCTCGACGAGCGGGGTCAGTTCGTGCAGCCACACCGATTTCGGCCCGTCGTGCTGCCAGGCGGCGAGGTCGGTGCTCGGGGCGGGCACCTCGGCACCGTTGCCGTGCACCCACATCAGCGTGGTGCGCCCGCCCGGCGCCGCCTCATGCGGCGGGGCGGGCGGCATCGGGACGGGCGTCGTCCACGCGTCGTCGGGTGGTTGCGGTCCGCGGCGCAGATAGAGGGCGCCGGCGCGGGCGACCGTGGTGCCGTTCTGGATGAGTTCGGCGTCGACCAACCAGAGCCGGCGGCCTCGGCGCACCGTTTCGGTGGTCGCGGCCACCGGCGCCATCGCCACCGGACGCAACAGGTCGACGGTCAGGCGGGACGGGTGCAGATCCGCCGCACCGTCGTCGCGTTGCGCGGCGTCGGCGACGTGGCGTTCGACCAGGTGGGCCAGCAGGCCGCCGACGTAGTTGCCGCTCACCGTCTGACCCCACGGCCCGCGGGCGATGCCGGTCGGCACGAACGTGTCACCGTCGGGCGTGAAATACGCGGCGCGGTCGGTCGAGGTCACCGCGCCGACACTAGCGGGCTTCGGCTACTGCGCGGACAGCCAGCGCTTCACGTCGCGGTCGACAGGATCGACGACGTCGGCGTACTGATCGTGCTTCTCGACGTAGTTGGCGACGAGTTTGCACACCGGCACGATCCGCATCCCCGCCTCGCGCGTGGTGTCCAGCGCCTCGCCGACCAGGATCGTCGCCAGGCCGCGACCCTCGTACTCGCCGTCCACCTCGGTGTGGGTGAAGACGCGCTGGCCGTCGCGGTCGAGGAATTCGGCGAATCCCACGGTGCGCCCCTCGACGGCAATGCTGAACCGGCCGTCCTCGGCGCTGACGGTGGTGGGGGCTCCGGTCTTGTCCGTCGTCACGGCGACTCCTTCTTCAGTGTTCGGTTGGGCCGAGGCCGCAGGGTGGCATTGGGCAGCGGTGGCGCTGGAAGACGGGATACCCCGCCGCGGTAGCCGCTGACCCTGCCGAAGCGGTCCGATTCGGCCTGCCACTGTTCGCGGGCGGCGACGATGTCGGCGTGGCTGCGGCCGACGAAGTTCCACCACATCAACAGCTGCTCACCGAAGGGCGGGCCGCCGAGCAGGATCAGCCGGGCCGGCGTGGCGCCATGGTTGATGACGCTCAGCTGCGCGCAACCGGCGTCCTGCACCGCGAGCTCGCCGGGGCGCAGCGCCATCCCTGCGGCCTCGACGTCGCCGTGGTCCAGCAGCGCGCCGTGTTCGAAGCCGGGATCGACGTCGACGGTGAACTCGGCACCGGCGGGCAGGTCGAGTTGGGCGCCGAGCAGGGGGGTGAAGGTCGGTACGGGGGAGCGCAGACCGGCCAGCTCGCCGAGGAAGACGCGCAGCGTCGCGCCACCGACCGCATGCGGCTGCGGAACGTGATGGGCGAAATCGCGGCCGGTGTCGCGGGCGCCGTCGGGTAGCGCGACCCACAGCTGGACACCGTGCAGCGTATCGGCGAACGGTGTGGACACCTCCGAGTGGCAGATCCCGGCGCCCGCGGTCATCAGGTTGAGCTCACCGGGACGCACGATCGCGTGCACCCCGGCGCTGTCGCGGTGTTCGACCTCGCCGCGAAACAGCCAGCTGACGGTCTGCAGCCCGGTGTGCGGATGCGGAGGCACATCCATCCCCAGCCCGGTGCCCCGCACGTCGTGCGGGCCGTAGTGGTCGACGAAGCACCACGCGCCGATCATGGCGCGCTCGCGCTGGGGCAACGTGCGGCGGACATTGATCGCGCGCGGCCCGCCGAGCGGTACCTCGCGAGGGCGCAGGACGCCGGCGAACGGTGATGCGACACAGGCCACTTCGGCAGGCGCCGGATCGGTGTTGCTCACCGGTCCACCCTACGTTCGCGGTCAGCCCGGCGGCGTCATCGCGGTCCGGATCACGTCGAAGTCGTGATCGTCGATGCGGAACAGGCCGAAGCGAAACCTGTAGCCCCACCGCTGCTTGTTCTCGACGAAGTCGAGACTGTCGATGAGCGGCCGGATCGGCGCCTCGACGCAGTCCAGGAAGTCGACGTTGCGCCGCCACGGCTGGAAGTCCGGCGACATCGCGGCCTGATAGGGCGCGTCGTCGACCACCTGCCCGACGGCGGTGAACGCCTGCAGTGGGGGGCCGTCGGGATGGGTGAGCCGGGGTGAGTAGAAGACGATCCAGTCGCCCCTGGCCAGGCGCCGCAGCGCATCGGGTTTGCCGTGATTGGCCTGCGTGAAGCGGCCCCGCACACCGCGGTCGACGTGGTCACGGCTGGCGGTGTTGATCCAGTTCGTCATACCCGCACGTTAAGCCGGGTTCCCGACAGATCCGCGGCCCTGCGGGCCGGCCTGTGGATGGGCGCCGCGCTGGGGATGAAGCCCGTGCGGCGGCCGCAGCCACTCGAGAAGTCTGGGACGGTGCCGCCATGACGCCTCTCGGCGAGTGGTCGCTCGAAGCGACGATATTGGTTGGGGCCCGGGGCATGCCCGGCACCGTCGCATCATGTAACCGGGCGGGTCGCGGAGATATTCCGGTGCCCGCCACCCCGTCGTCGCCGCTCCGCCGACCCCCCGGGACGGCGGAGCGGCGCGGGTCAGGCCGACTCGGGGAAGACCCGGCGAATCGCGCGGACCGGGTATCCGTTGCGCTCGGCCAGCGAACGCAGCTGCTTGAGCGCGAAGCTCCGGCCGCGACCGGCCTCGGGGATGACGATGCCGGCCCAGAGCCCTTCGGCGCGGGGCAGTTCGACGGCGTCGCGGGCGCACATCCACCGGCGCGGGCAGCCGCGGCAGATGGCCTTGGCCTCTTCGTCGGCCGTGGTGGTCCAGCGCTCCGGATCGCGGGTGCAGGCGCCGACCGGGATCTCGAGGAAGGTCACGTTACTCATGAATCGCTCCTTGGGCCTTGCGCTGCGGTCCAGCGCTGCTGTTGCACCGAAACGTATAGCAAAAACCGTAGCAATGCAACGGTTAGGCGACCGCCGATCGAGTTGGGCGCAGCGATTCCATGGCAATGGCGCAAGAATCTGGGCGGTGAACAGCGGAAACGCAAAGACGCGAGTTTGCAGGTGCAACGGTTTTTCGGACGGCTGCTTCGCGAAACCGCTGCACCCGTCACGCCGACAGGTGTAGCTTCGATACGGATTCACCCGCCCGAACCGGTGCCCTAGCCATAGCGGTGG
This sequence comes from Mycobacterium sp. PS03-16, assembly GCF_004570325.1. GTDB lineage: Bacteria > Actinomycetota > Actinomycetes > Mycobacteriales > Mycobacteriaceae > Mycobacterium. Next base: position 34,464 of record NZ_SPQO01000041.1, read on the forward strand.
CATGGTTCGCGGTTACTATTACTCCACCGAGCCGCCGTCGAACCAGCAAGGATGAGCGCCGTCCATGACCAACGCGGAGTCCGTCGACGAGGCGTCCGGTGTCCTGGACGCCGGGGTGGCCCGCGCGGGTGCGGCCGCGGCGGCGCGGCGCCGCGAGCTCGACATCAGCCAGCGCAGCCTGGCCGCCGACGGCATCATCAACGCGGGCGCGCTGATCGCGTTCGAGAAGGGCCGCAGCTGGCCGAGGGAGCGCACGCGGGCAAAGCTCGAAGAAGTTCTGCACTGGCCGCCGGGCACCATCGCCCGACTGCGCCGGGGTGACCCGGCCGGAGCGATCGCGGCCCCCGTCGTGACCCGGGCGGAACCCGTGGCCGCCCCAGCACCGCCATCAGCCGTTCGTCGACCACCGGACCCGAACGCGTCGGACAGCGAGGCGCCGTTGATCGCCCAGGCTGTCACGACAGCGGTCCACAGCCTCGACGTCAGCGCCGACGCGTTGCCGCCCGCCGACCATCCGGACTACATCCCGCGGGTCACCGCCCTCCTGGCCGATCTGCGCCAGCTCGAGGCCGTGGTGACCCGTGCCGCGAGGATCAGCAAAGTCAGCCCGGCACTGATCAAAGTCCTGGGCGCGGTGCGCCGCCGCATCGACGACCTGACCCTGCGTGGCGCCGCCGCGCCGGGCGCCACGCTGGCTCTGCGCCTGTACGCGGCGCGCCGCCGCGCCAACCTCACGATCAGCGAAACGGCGCAGGCAGCGGGCGTCACCGATGACGACATCGCCGGCACGGAGGCGGGCCGGCAGGTGGCCCCCGACACCGCGGAGGCCATCGAGGCGCTGATCGGCGCGCTGGACTGATGTGTCGATCACGCGGTTCTGTCCCCGACAAGCCGTGCCCGGCCTACTACGCTTTCATGCGACAACACTGGCGAATCCACGCGATGGGGGTCTTGAAGTGGTGACGAGGTACGCGGAGATCCGGAGATGACGTGGCCCCCGCCGCCCCCGGCCTCCGACCCGTGGGCCACCGGCTCCGCCCCTGATGACGCCGCGTCGCGCGACGACGGCACCGACCCCGTCGACCAGCACCCCGTCGACCAGCACACCGTGGACCAGCATCCGGCCGAGTCGGTCAGCGGACCGGTCGACGATCCCTTCCGGAACCCGGCCGCCGAGGCCGAGCCGATCTCCCAGCCGGTGAGCGAGGCCGATCCGATGGCGGGCCGCGACGACCATGCCGCGCTACTGGACGCCGGTCACCCCGCCGAACCGCACCACGCGCCGCCGCCACCGCCGGCCGACGACCGGGTCCCGGCGCCGCCGGTGACGGGGTATCCGCCGGCGACGCACGCTCGCCACCCCGACGAGAGTGCCTGGTCGGCGCCCTACCACCCACCACCGGTCATCCCGCGCGCACAGGTCGCGCCGCCGAAGAATCCGCTGCCGATCCGGCTGATCGCGGCCGCGGTCGCGGTCGCGGTCATCGTGCTGCTCGGCGTGGGGATCTGGCTGCTGCTGCCGTCCGGTGACGACGACGGCGCCACAGCCGCCGACACCACCACCGCCTCCCCGACGCGCACCGCCGACCCGCAGGCGCAGGAGCGGCTGAGCAACATCCTGCCGCGGGGCTATTCCGCCGGCGTGTGCGAGATGGGTTCCCCGCCCGACGGCGCGCTGGCCGTGGCGACGTGCGGTCCCAACACCGATCCGGGCGGTCCGCCGTCGGCCACCTACACCGTCGCCGGCGACGACACCGCACTCGACGCGGCGTTCAACGCGGTGATCGAGAACTCGTCGATGGTCAACTGCCCGGGCAACATCCAGTCGCCGGGGCCGTGGCGGCGCAACGCCACCCCGCAGAAGGTCAGCGGCGTGCTGTACTGCGGCCTGCAGAACGACCGCCCGGTGGTGGCATGGACCAACACCGACGAGTCTCTGATCGCGGTGGTGAAGGGCGGTCCGCAGGGACCCGGCCTCGACCAGCTCTACACCTGGTGGAGCTCACACTCCTGAGCCCGCGGTCCTGACGCGGCCCCCACGCAACAGCGGGGCTGACCGCGGCGTGCGCCGCAGGCAGCCCCGCTGGAACGGGTCGTGCGTGGATCAGGGCACCGGGACCGGGGTGGGCGTCGGGAGCGGCGAACCCGCGCTCCCGTGCGGAACGGGCGCCTGCTCGGCGTTGCTCACCGGCATCGGCGCGGGGGCCGGAGCCGCCGGGGCGACCGGGGCGACGGGAGTGCCCGCGCTGGTGCCGGCGGGCACCGGAGCACCGGCCGGAGCCGGGGCGCCCTGCGGCCCGACTGGGATCGGCGTGCCTGAGCTACC
>NZ_SPQO01000042.1 GCF_004570325.1 Mycobacterium sp. PS03-16
GCCAGGCCGCTGGCCAGGACCTGGTTGTGGTAGGCCGTCCGCCAGCCGGCGCGGTGCAGCCGCAGGGTGGTGTGGAAGTCCTCGGTGAGGGTCTCGGTGGCCACGCCGCCGACGCCGCGCAGCGCCGAGACCCGCAGGACCGCGTTGGTGCCGCACCAGAACGCGGCGCCGGCGTTGTGCTTGCCGGCCTGGACGACCCGGTAGAACAGCGACTCCTCGTGCAGGGGCGAGCCCGGCCGGTAGTGCTCGAAGGAGGAGGTGTTGTAGAAGTCCTGCGGCGTCTGCACGAGCGCCAGCTGCTGGTCGGCGAAGTAGGGCAGGGTGCGGGTCAGGAAGTCCGGCTCGGGCACGTGGTCGGCGTCGAACACCGCGACCAGGTCGGTGGTGACCATGGCCAGCGCGTGGTTGAGGTTGCCCGCCTTGGCGGAGTCGTGGACCGGCCGGGTGACGTAGCGGGCGCCGAGCGCGGCGGCCAGCGCCACCGCCATGCCCCACCGCGGCCGGCCGACCGGCCGCAACAGCGCGGGCATCCGGGCGCGGCGTGCGACACCCGGGGGGGCGCCGGGCATTACTCCGGTGGGCCTGCCGCGTCCAGCACCGCCGCCACGATGCCCTGATAACCGGTGCAGCGGCAGATGTTGCCGGACAGGGCTTCTCGCACCGACTCCTCGGTGTGGGGTTTGTCGGCGTCGGGATCGCGCAGCAGCTCGACCGCGGTGACCAGGAATCCGGGAGTGCAGAAGCCGCATTGCAGTCCGCCACGTTCGGCGAACGCCTGACGCAGCCGGGCGGTCTCCTCGTACGCGTCGAGCCCCTCCACGGTGTCCACCCGCGACCCGTCGACCTGCACCGCCAACGTCAGGCATGCCCGCGCACTGCGCCCGTCGACGAACACCGTGCAGGCACCGCACACCCCGTGCTCGCAGCCCAGATGGGTTCCGGTCAGGCCCAGGTGGTCGCGCAGGAAGTCGGCCAGCGTGAGCCGTGCGGGCACCGCGCGCGAGACCTCCCGCCCGTTGACGGTGGTGGTCACGGTGACCGCGTCGGGCAGCTCAGACATGGATCGGCTCCTCGTGCCGGGCGGCGCGCCGCGCGGCCTGACCGAGGGCGTCGGCCAACGCTTCGGCGCACAGTCGCCGGGCGTGGTCGGCGTCCTCGGCGGCTGGGTCGGTGCCCGCGGCCCAGCCGCGCGCGAGATCGGCGAACAGGCCGGCGGACGGGCGCATCCCGGCCGCCGCGTCGCCGAGGAACAGCAGTGGTCGGTCGGCCGCGCTGAGCACCGCGGCGCGCAGCGCGCCGATCGTCCCGTCCGGGCGCAGGTCCAGCAGCGCCCCCGCCCCGGCGAGGCCGTAGTCGCCGTGCTGGGGCGCGTATTCGGTGAATCCCCAGCCCTGGTCGGGCCGCAGCGCCGGCACCGACACCCAGGTGAGCATCTCGTGCGGTTCCAGGGCGCTGGTGTAGAGCGACACGAACATGTCCTCGGCGGCGATCCGCCTGCGGCCGGACACGGCCGACTCGACGTGGAAGGTCGCGCCCAGAACCAAAGTGGCCAGCGGCATCTCGGCGGCCGGGTCGGCATGGGCCAGCGAGCCGCCGAGTGTGCCGCGGTTGCGGATCCCGATGTGCCCGATGTGGCGGGCGGCGTCGGCCAGCAGCGGCGTCCGCGCGGCGACCAGCGGATCGACCTCGACGGCGCGGTGGGTGACCAGCGCGCCGAGCAGGAGGTCGTCGGTGTCGTCGAAGATCCGGGTCAGCTCGGTCAGCCTGCCGATGTCGACGATCACCGACGGCCGCGCCAAACGCAGATTCATCAGCGTCAGCAGCGACTGACCGCCCGCGAGCAGTTTGGCGTCGGGGTGGGCGGCCAGCAGGTCGAGCGCCTCGGCCACCGAGGCCGGGCGGTGATAGGTGAACGCGGCGGGCTTCATGCGCCCACCCCGGCCAGTGCGCGGCACAGATCGCCGGGACGGATCGGGGTGGCGTCGACGTGGACGGCGCCGCCGAGCGCGTCGTCGACCGCGCTGGCCACCGCGGCGTAGACCGCGATCGTGCCGCTCTCCCCCGCACCCCGGACGCCGATCGGGTTGGCCGGGGTGTCGACGTGGAGGTGCTCGACGGCGACCCGTGGCACGTCGGTCGACAGCGGCACGTGATAGGCCGCGAACGTCGTCGACAACGGTTGTCCGGCATCGGAATAGCGCCACTGTTCGAACAGTGCGCCACCGATGCCCTGGGCGACGCCGCCGATGATCTGTCCCTCGACGATGCGGGGGTTGATCTCGCGGCCACCTTCGTGCGACACCGCGTAGCGCAGCACCGTGACCAGGCCGGTGCGGCGGTGCACCCCGACGATCACCGCATGCACGCCCATGGTCCACGTCACGGTTTCGACCCGGAACACCGCGGTGACGTCGAGCGCGGCACCGCCTTCGGTCTCACCGCCGACGGCCTGCAGCTGCGCCACCTCACGCCAGCTCAGCCGCCGCCGTCCCGCGCGGAAGACACCGTGGCGGTAGCCGACGTCCGCGTCGTCGCCACCGAACAGCCGGCGCAACCGCTGCAGCGCCACGTCGATCAGCTTGCGCGCGGCCTCGTGCACGGCCGACCCGGCCAGGATGGCCGACCGGCTGGCGAAGGTGCCGACGCCCTCCGGCAGGCGCTCGGTGTTCGACGGCACGTAGCGCACGCACTCCATCGGCACGCCCAGCGCCTCGGCGGCCACCTGGGCGAACACCGTCTCATGACCCTGACCGGCCGCCGCGGCGCCCGCGGTGACCTCGAAGCCGCCGTCGCCCAGCACCCGGATGCGGGCGGTCTCGTGCGGGCCGCGCCCGGTCGCCTCCAGGTACGACGACAGGCCGTAGCCGATGTGGTGGTCGGGATGGTCGGCCGCGCAGGCGGCGACCTCGCCGGGCGCCAGCAGGTCGAGCACCGACTCCAGACAGGCGCGGTAGTCGCCGCCGTCGAAGGAGATCGGGACACCGTCGCGGTACGGCAGGGGACGCGGGTAGGGCAGATCGGCGGCGGTGAGCAGGTTGCGCCTGCGGATCTCGGCCTTGTTGAGGCCCAGTTCGCGGGCCGCCGCGTCGAGGCTGCGCTCCAGCGCGAACGTCGCCTCGGGGCGACCGGCGCCGCGGTACTGCGCGGTGAGCGTCTTGTTGGTCAGCGCGGCGCGGCCGCTGATGTGCGCGGCGGGGACCCGGTAGGGGCCGAGCAGGTGGATCGCGGTGTTGGCGACGATGCCCGCCACCCATAGGCTGCCTGCGCCGATGTCGGCGACGAACGAGTCCTCCCACGCCAGGATCCGGCCGTCGGCGTCGACGGCCAGCCGCGTGTGGTGCACCTGGTCGCGGGCCTGCGCGCTGGCCACCAGGTGCTCGGAGCGGTCCTCGACCCAGATGACGCGGTGCCCGGTGTGCCGCGCCAGCACCGCCAGCACGATCTCCTCGGCGTACACGTTGGCCTTCGTGCCGAACCCGCCGCCCACGTCGGGCACCGACACCGTGACATCCTGCGGGGTCCAGCCGGTCACCGCGCAGATCGCGTTGCGCACCGTGTGCGGGATCTGGGTCGACGTCAGCAGCTCCACCCGGCGGCGCTGCGGGTCGAATTCCGCCCTGGCGCCCCGACATTCGAGTGGAATCGCACCGTGCCGGTTCATCCGGTAGGTGCCCTCCACGACGTGGGGGGCGGCGGCGAACGCCTGCTCGGGGGCGCCGAACGAGAACTGCAGCCGCGCCACCTCGTTGGAGCCCAGGTGGTCGAACAGCACGGGACTGTCCGGGCCCAGCGCCGCCTCCGGGTCGGTGACGACGGGCAGCGGTGCGTAGGTCACCTCGATCGCCTCGAGCGCGTCCTCGGCCAGGTAGCGGTCCTCGGCGATCAGCACGGCGATCGGCTGGCCGATGTAGTGCACGGTGTCCGAGGCCAGGATGGCCAGCCGCTGATCGGCCAGCACGCACCCGGTGGCGGCGACGAACCGCTCGTCGGGCGTGGTCAGCGCGGGGATCGCGGCCCCGGCCAGGCCGAGGTCGGCGGCGGTGTAGACGCCGACCACGCCGGGCAGACGGGCCGCGGCCGCGGTGTCGACGCGTTCGATGCGGGCGTGCGCCTCGGTGGACCGCAAAAACACCGCGTGGTGCGCACCCGCCGCGTGGTCGGCCAGGAAACGGCCCTGACCGCCGAGCATCCGCTCGTCCTCGCGGCGCCGCACCGAGGTGCCGATGTAACTCAATGGAGGCGCTTCTCCCACTGCCACAACGCCACCGAGATCGCGAACGAGATGGTGATCAGCAACATGATGGTCGCCACCATCGACGGGTAGTCACCGTGGCTGTAGGACTGCAGCACGACGCGGCCGAGGCCGTAGCGGGTGGCGAAGAACTCCGAGAGCACGACGCCGACGACGGCGAGGCTCACCGCCAGGCGGATGCCGGTCAGCAGCGGCCGCCGGATCGCCGGAAAGATGATGTGCACCAGCGTCTGCCACCAGTTGGCCTTCAGCGAGCGGGCCAGCTTCCAGTACACCCGCGGGATCTCCTGCACGCCGGTCGCGACGTTGATCAGCACCGGGAAGAGCGCGAACAACACGCCCATCACAACCTTGGACCCGGACAGGCTGAAGATCGGCAGCAGCACGGGGTAGAGCACGATCTTCGGGATGCCGTTGAGCATGATGATCAGCGGCTCGAAGATCAGCCGCAGCCGGTGTGACAGCCCGAGCAGCAACCCGATCCCACCGCCGATCAGGGTGCCGATCACGAACGCCATCGCCACCGACTGCGCGGTGACCCGCAGGTCGAACAGGTACTCGGGGTCCGCCAGGTTTTCGAACAGCACGGTGACCGTCTGCACCGGGGACGGGATCACGAACGTCAGGCTGGACATGATCTCCCAGCCGATGATCACCAGCACCGCCAGCGCCACCGCGCCGACGAACTGGTTACCCAGCAGGGCCCGGATCCGGCTGGGGCGCGCGGGTGCGTCCTGGGGTGCGGCCTGGTCCGGCAGCGTCGCGGTCACTGCTTCCTCCCTCGCAACAGGACCCGCTCCGCCAGGGCCAGCAGCACGGTGAGGATCATCGACAGGGCCAGCACCACCACGATGTAGGCGAACATCTCGGTGTTGTTGAAGATCTCGTACAGGTAGCGGATGCGGTAACCCAGACCCGCCTGGGCGGTGGTGAATTCCATCGCGATGGTGCCGATCAGCGCGTAGACCACGGCCAGTCGCAGCCCGGCGACGATGAACGGGCCTGCGGCAGGCACCGCGATCGAGAACAGCGCCTGGCGTGGTGATGCCCGCAGCGAGCGCGCCAGTTTCATGTAGACCGGCGGCATGGTGTTGAGGCCGACGGCGGTGTTCAGCGCCATCGGGATGGCCGCCATGATCGTGGCGAGGATGATCACCGACATCGCGTTGATGCCGACCAGCACGATCATCACCGGATAAAACAGCACCAGCGGCACCGCGTAGAACGAGACCAGGTAGGGCTCGAAGACGCGGCCCACCAGCGGAAGTTTCCAGAACGTCACACCGGCGACAAAGCCGATGAGGCTGCCGAACAGGATCGACATCGCCACTTCGAGGCCGGTGCGGCGGGCGTCCAGCCAGAACTGCGGCTCACCGAACAGCCTGGGCAGTTCGGCGAAGATCGTCGACGGGGCGGGCAGCACCCGTTCGCTCCACACGCCCGTGGTGGCGCCGATCTCGGCGATCACCACGAACGCGATGAGCAGGGCGATGGTGGCCAGGGCGCTGAACACGCCGCCGCTGATGCGGCGGGTTCGGGTGCCCGGCTGCGGTCCGGTCTGAGGATCGGGCATGGTCTCGGTCGGCAGGTCGTCTTGGGCGACGTAGGACGTCGTCACGTGGTCGCCGCCTCCTGCTGCTTGAAGCCTCGCATGGACTCCGCCTGCAGGGAACCCCAGATGCGGTTGTGCAACTCGTTGAACCGCGGGGTCGACACCACGCTCGCATCGCGGTCGTCGGGCAGGTCGATGTCGACGACGTCGATGATCGAACCCGGCCGGTAGGACATCACCCACACCTGCTGGGACAGCAGGATCGCCTCACTGATGTCGTGGGTGACGAACATGATCGTCTGGTGCGTGCGGGCCCAGATCTGGCGCACCTCCGCGCCCAGGAAGAGCCGCGTCTGCTGGTCGAGGGCGGCGAACGGTTCGTCCATCAGCACCACCTCCGGCTGCACGGCCAGCGTGCGCGCCAACGCCACCCGCTGCCGCATGCCACCGGAAAGCTGTGCGGGATAGGACTTCTCGAATCCGGTGAGGCCGACCAGATCGATGGCGTCCTTGGCCCGCCTGCTGCGCTCTGCCTTGGCGGTCCCGATGATCTCCATCGCGAACGCCACGTTCTCCTCGACGCTGCGCCACGGCAGCGTCGAATCCTCCTGGAACACCACGCCGATCTTGGGGTCGGGTCCGGTCACCGGCCTGCCGGCGACGCTCACCTGGCCGGTGGTGGCCTTCTGCAGGCCGGCGATGACGGCGAGCAGCGTGGACTTGCCGCAGCCGCTCGGGCCGACGATGGACACGAAGCTGGCATGCGGGACGTGCTGATCGATGCCGGTGACGGCGGTGACCTTGCCGGCAGGCGCGTCGAACACCACCGACACGCCCTGCATCTGAATGCCTTCGGATTGTGCGTTCACGAGTCTCCGATCGTGGGGCGGTTCCGCATCCTCGCGAAACCAGTTGGTGCGGGTCAGACCTCGGCGCGGGCGTCCTCGGGCAGGTACTGCTGGTCGAGCACGGTGGCCCAGTCGACGGGTTCGGTGATCTGACCGGCCTCGACCATGAGTTCGGACAGGTTCTTCAGGCCCGCCGGGTCGACGGTCAGCGAGTAGCCCTTGGCGATGTCGGGCGTGTTGCGCAGCGCCGCGGTCATCACCTCGGGGCTGACCCCCACCTTCGGGCCGATCTCGGCGCCGGCCTCGTCGGGATTGTCGACCACCCACTTGTTGAGCCGGTCGGCGACGCGGAAGAACGCGCGCAGGTTGTCGCCGTTGGCCTCGGCGTAGTCTCCGTTGACCGCGACCAGGTCGGCGGGCATGTCACCGATCACGTCGCGCGAGTTCACCAGGATCTGCGCGTTCTCGGAGGCCTGCTTGTCGGCGATGAACGGTTGCATGGCCCAGCCGGCGGTGATCTGACCGGCCTTGGCGGCGGTCCAGTTGTCCCCCATGCCGCCGACGGCCTGCGCCTTGACGCCGAGCTCCTTCTCCAGCGCCTTGACGATCAGCTCGGTCGACGAGCCCGCCGAGCTGAAGCCCAGCGTCGCGCCCTCGATGCTGCGTCCGGGCGGGGAGATCCAGGAGAAGTCGTTGATCTGGAACCACGGCGCGATGACCTTGAGGTTGGAGTCGGCCTGCTGCGCGGCCAGCAGCACCGAGGTGTTCCCCGCGATCGCCATGTCGGCGTCACCGCTGGTCACCACGCGCAGCGTATTGCCGCCGCCGCCACCGGAATACAGGTCGACCGCGAGGCCCTCCTCCTCGAACCACCCCTTGTCGATGCCGACCTGCAGGATGGCCATGAACGGGAGGCTGTCGACGCCGGTGGCCGAGATGCTCAGTTCTTTGGTGCCTTCGGCGCTGGGGCCGGCGGATTCGTTCGCGCAGGCGCTGGTGCCGACGGCCAGAACGGCCGCCGCCAGCAGGGCGGCAAGGGTTTTGGGGGACCAGATCATCGGACTACCTCCGGTAAACTGAATATTGGATACAGCATACGAACAGGTGTGATCTGCGTCAACATTTCACCCCTTTGGATCGTCGTCGACCTGCGGTGATGCGCGCCAGCACGCCGGCGAGCTCGAGGCCCGCCGCGACACCGATCATCGCGGCGGCCGCGGTCAACTGGGGCGCGCGCACCCGCGCGCCGTCCTCCCCCGCACCGATGCGCGGAAAGTCTTGGGATGCACCGCCCGTCGGCGACGTGGCACTGGTCGGCGGCGCCGCGGCGACCACGACGCCGTCAGCGGGCGTCAGCGGCCGCTTGAGCGGTGGCGGCGCGCCGGGCACTGCGCTCCCCGGCGCGGGGAACGGACCGGCGTCGCCGGTCGCGGTCACCGCTGTGGCCCGTCCACGAGCTCGGCGAAGGTGCGGATGGTCGGCGCCCGGCTCTCACCCGGGCGCACGAACGGCACGATCGACACCTGGTTGACGCCGAGCGACTCGATCTCCTTGAGTCGCTGGGCACATTCGGCGGGGGTACCGGCGAGTGCGAACAGGTCGACCAGTTCATCGGGCACCAGGTCGGCGTGCGAGGCCTCGGTGCTCATGTGCTCGTAGTAGTTGTACGACTCGCGGATCCGGTCGATCGCCTTCTCCAGCGCGGGTTCCACCTGCGCCGGCAGCGGGCGGATCGCGACGCGGGAGACGTGGGCGCGGACCAGGTCGCGCGCCAGGGTGCGGTCGTCGTCGATGGCCGTCGGCGTCCAGAGCACGATGTGCAGATCGTCGAGCGTGCGCCCGCTCTCCTCGGCACCGGCCGCGATGGTCTCGAGTGCGGCTTCGATGAAATGCGGTGCGGTGCCGACCAGGACGATCACCCCGTCGGCGACGCGGCCGGACATCCGCAGGATCTTGGGCGCGGACGCCGCGATGTAGATCGGGATGTCGACCGGCTCGGAGAGGTAATTGAGGTGGTAGTCGGCGCCGCTGGTGGCCTCCTGCACCTTCTCCCCCCGGAACAGCGCCCGCAACTGGCCGATGGACCGCTCGAGCTCGGCGAGCTTCTGCGGTTTGAGCCCCATGGTGCGCAACGAGGAATCACCGGTGCCGATGCCGAGTGCCACCCGGCCGCCGGTGAACTCCGCCAGCGTCGCCCACGTGGACGCCAGCAGCGACGGGTGACGGGTGACCGCGTTGGTGACCCCGGTACCGAACACGATGCGCTCGGTCCCGACGGCGGCCGCGCCCATCACCGTCGAGGACTCGCGCCAGATGTTCTGCGAGTCACCGAACCACACGTTGTCGTAGCCGAGCGATTCACACAGTTGCACGTAGTCGCACATCGCCCCGACCGGTTCCGTCGGGAAGAGACCGACTCCCTTGCTCAACACCTGCTCGACCTCCTACCGTTGGATATCGTATCCAATCGTAAGTCCACTCCTCCGGCCCCACAACCGGAAGCGACGAAAAGGTGAACACGAATGCGGCTCGTCAACGAATTCACGGTCGACGCCCCGCTCGACGCCGCCTGGTCTGCCTTGACCGACATCCCGGCGGTCGTCGGGTGCATACCGGGTGCCGAACTCGACGGCCGCGACGGCGATGACTACCGCGCCAGCGTCACAGTGAAGGTCGGCCCGGTGGGCATGACGCTGTCCGGCGTCGCGACCGTCGTGCACCGTGACGACACCACCCACGAGATGGTCGTGCGCGGCCAGGCGCGCGACCGGAGGGGGAACGGCTCGGCCGAGGCGACGGTGACGATGACCGCGCGCGACGCCGGTGCGCAAGCGGACGTCACGGTGGTGACCGAACTCGAACTCGGCGGGCGCGTCGCCCAGTTCGGCAGCGGGGTGATCACCCAGGTCGGCAACCGCATCCTGGCGCAGTTCGTCGTCCGCCTGAACGCGATGATGACCGGTGGCGCCCCCGCCCCCGCCGTGGCGGCCGTGCCGCAGGCCGAGCCGTCCCGCCGCCAGGTGTCCGAGCGCATGACGCTGCTCGTCACGGCGCTGGCCGGCGTGGCCCTCGGCCTGGCGATCGGGCGTGCCGCGCAACGGATCCGCTGACCTAACCGGCGCCCCGGTCGGCGACACCGACGACCAGGTCGAGCTCCACACACGCTCCGCCCGGCAGCGACGCCACCCCGATCGCCGTCCGCGCATGGGCGCCGGTGTCGTCGCCGAACACCTCGAGAAGCAGCCGGGACGCACCGTCGATGACGGCCGGGTGCGTGTCGAAGTCGGCTGTGGCGCGCACATATCCGCGCAGATGCACCAGCGCGGTGACGGCGTCCAGGCCGACCGCCGCGTCGACGGCCCCGAGCAGGTTCACCGCGGCCAGCCGCGCCTGCGCGACGGCCTGCTCGACCGTGACGTCGTCGCCGACCACCCCGCGCAGGGCCGGTGCGCCGGCGCTGCGGGCGGTGGCGCCGGAGACCCACAGCTGATCACCGCACCGGCGGCTCGGGAAGTAGGCGCCCTTCGGGGCGGCCGGCGGCGGGACGTCGAAGCCGAGATCTGTCAGCCGCTGCCGCGGTGTCACGACGCGGTGCCGGCTTCCTCCCGGGCGAACAGCTCGCGCAGGTGGTCGACCGCGTGGGAGCGGTGCTGGTAGTTGATCGCGACGGTGCGCTCCACATCGCGGGCGGCCAACGCCTCGACCAGCAGCACGTGCTCGTCGTTGACCTTGCAGAGGTCCATGAGGTGGGCGTACAGCGGCCGGTAGGCGTCGGCGGTGTTCCACAGCTGGGTGACCAGCCGTTTGGTGCGCGCCATCCGGCTGGTCTCGAAGGTGAGGAAATGGAATCGTCGGTTGGCCACCCCGACCGCGATGAGATCGCCGTCGGCGGCGGCGCGGTCCATCTCGGCCATCTCCGCGCGCATTGCCTCGATGATCTCGTCGGTGACGGTCGGCATCGCGTCGCGGATGAGTTCCTCCTCGAGGATGTCCCGGATCCGGAACACCTCGATCAGCTCCTCGAGGCTCAGCTGCGCGACGCGGTACCCGCTGTGCGGGACGTAGGTGATGTACTCCTCGGCCTCGAGGGTCTTGAGCGCCTCGCGGATCGGGATCCGCGACATCCCGAACTGTTCGGCCAGCGTCTCCTGCACGATCCAGCTGCCCGGCGCGAGCTTGCCGGTGGTGATGTCGCGGCGCAACGCCTCGGCGACCGCCTGCTGGGCGGTCTTGGGCCGGACGAAGTCGGCGCGAGGCTTGTCGGCGGCGGTGCGCTTGGTGGCTGTTCGCGGAGGCATACGGTCTCGCTTTCGCTAATATTGGATACTCTATGCGATTGCCGCGCCGCGACGCCACCACCGCGCCGCGGCGACCGTCCTCACCGCTGATGCCCGAACAACGTGCGGACGAAGCCGACGATCCGCGCCGCATCCACACCCGCGGGGTCCTGATCGGGGTCGTAGATCACCATGCTCAGACCGGCGCACCCGCCGGACCGCAGCACCACGTCGGCCAGCTCGGACAGCTGCGCCCACGTCAGCCCACCCGGCTCGTCGGGCACGTCGGGCAGCCCCTGGGCCGCGAACTCCCGCGGATCGAGCACATCGAGATCGATGTGCAGCCACCATCTGCGCGCGCCGGCGGCCAGGGCCGTCACCGCCTGATGGGCGGTGCCCGCCGGATCGGCGGCGACGGTGATGTGCGGCGTCAGCCAGACCCCGCAGCCGGCGAGCGTGCCGACGTTGAACTGCGCGCGCCACTGCGCGTCCCGGGGGCCGACGACCGCCAGCCGGTCGCGTGGGAGGACCGGCAGCATCTCGGCCAGCGGGCCGCGGAGCAGGCGGCCCGACAATCCCAGCAGTAGCCCGATCTCGGTGTTGGCGGCCTCGCCGTCCTCGGACACGTCGAGCGGCATCGTGTCCTCGTGTCCGTCGACGAACACCAGTCCGACGTCGGGCGCATGCCTCGAGCAACCCGCCATGATGCCGAGCAGCGACGCGCAGTCACCGCCCACGACGACCGGGAAACGCCCGCCGTCCAACGCCGCGCCGACCCGCTCGGCGAGCGCCCCGGTCATCGCGGTCAGCGCCGGTTCGTTGATCAGCCCGGTGAGTTCACCGCGCATCGGCGTGGGCGGCGGCAGATCGAGGTCGGTGTCCGCCACCACCGGATGGGCGCCGAACGCCGCAGCCAGACCGGCGCGGCGCAGGGCCCGTGCGGCCCGCGCCTGATTGCCGGGTCGCCCGTAACCGTCGAACGGCACCCCGATGAGGTCGATGCCGGTGATCGTGCTGCCGCCCGTGCTCACACCAGCTCGATGGCCTCGGCGATCGACGGCAACACCCGGCTGGGCCGGTACGGGAAGCGCTCGACCTCCTCCACGCTGGTGGACCCGGTGAGCACCAGGATGGTCTCCAGGCCCGCCTCGATACCGGCCACCACGTCGGTGTCCATCCGGTCGCCGACCATCACCGTGCTCTCCGAGTGGGCCTCGATGCGGTTGAGCGCACTGCGGAACATCATCGGGTTCGGCTTGCCGACGAAGTAGGGCTCCCGGCCGGTGGCCTTGGTGATCATGGCCGCCACCGATCCGGTGGCGGGCAGCGGGCCCTCCCCCGACGGGCCCGTGACGTCGGGGTTGGTGGCGATGAACCGCGCGCCGCCGAGGATCAGCCGGACCGCTTTGGTGATCGCCTCGAACGAGTAGGTGCGGGTCTCACCGAGCACCACGAAGTCCGGCGCCACATCGGTCAGGGTGTATCCGGCCTCGTGCAGCGCGGTGGTCAGCCCCGCCTCGCCGATGACGTAGGCCGACCCGCCCGGCAGCTGATCGGCCAGGAACGTCGCGGTGGCCAGGGCCGAGGTCCAGATCGAGTCCTCGGGGACGATCAGCCCGGACCGGGTCAACCGCGCCGCGAGATCGCGCGGTGTGAAGATCGAGTTGTTGGTCAGCACCAGAAACGGCCGCTGCAGCTCGGTCAGCCGGGCCAGGAATTCCGCGGCGCCGGGCAGCGCGTGCTCCTCGCGGACCAGCACGCCGTCCATGTCGGTCAGCCAGCATTTCGGGGTTCCACGCACGCATCCCAGTCTGTCAGTGATCTCGGTCGGCGCAACGGATCGCAGCCGGCCGGCCGGGCGAACTAGGGTCGGCGGGGTGACCGAACGCGCCGCCGTCCCGCCCGGCCTCACGCTGGAGAACTGGCAGACCATGCCGCACCTGCACTGGGCGTTCCAGCATCTGGCAGACTTCCTGCCCACCGCCGTGATCTCCCGGGGCTCCGGCCCGGTCGCCGAACTGCCCGCGCGGGCCGAAGGCCTCGCCGGCCTCCCGCTACCCGACGGCTCGACGGTCGGCGGCGTCATGGCGGGCACCGCCACCGACGGGTGGATCGTCACCCAGCACGGCGACGTGCTCGAGGAGCACTACCCGGGCGACATGGCTGCGGACACCGCGCATCTGCTGATGTCGGTCAGCAAGACCCTGATCTCGACGGTGGCCGGGGCGCTGGCCGGGGCGGGCACCCTCGACCTCGACCGCCCGCTGCGCTCGTACATCCCGGAGTTGGCCGGCGCCGGATACGCCGACGCCACCCCGCGCCACCTGCTCGACATGCGGTCGGGCATCGCCTTCTCCGAGGACTACCTCGACCCGCACGCCGAGGTGCGTCTGCTCGAACAGGCCATCGGGTGGGCGCCGCGCACGGTCCCCGGCCTCCCCGACACCATGTACGGCTATCTGCGCACGCTGCGCCGGCAGGGCCCGCACGGCGGTCCGTTCGACTACCGCTCCGGGGAGACCGACATGCTCGGCTGGGTGTGCGAGGCGGCGGCAGGCGATCGCATGCCCGCGCTCATGTCCGAGCTGCTGTGGAGCCGTCTCGGGGCGCAGGCCGATGCGGTCATCGGCATCGACCGCGAGGGCACCGGGATGTTCGACGGCGGGATCAACGCCTGCCTGCGCGACCTGGTCCGGTTCGGCAGCCTGCTGCTGCGCGACGGGGTGTCGCTGACCGGTGCGCAGGTGATGACGCCGGCGTGGGTCGCCGACACGCTGACCGGTGGCCCCGACTCGCGGGCGGCGTTCGCCGGCAGCCGCGACGCCCGCCGCTTCCCCGGCGGCATGTACCGCAACAACTGGTGGCTGCCCTACCCCGGCGCCGATGTCGCGCTGTGCCTGGGCATCCACGGACAGATGATCTACGTGCACCGGCCCTCCGGCGTGGTCGCCGCGAAGCTGTCCAGTTGGGCACTGCCCGAGGACGACGCCGCGCTGTCCGCCACGCTGGCCGCGTTCGGCGCGGTCGCCACCCACCTGAGCTGACCGCGGCCATCCGGGCCGCCCGCGGCGCCGAATCACCGTCGACACCGGGAAGGAGAAGCTCATGCTCGGGGGCATCGTGAGATTCGCAGTACAGATCGGTGAATCGGCGCTGGCCGCCGTGGGCGTGCGCGCCGGCACCGAAGAACCCGCCTACACCTCCGAACCACTGGCCGACGGGGTGGAGATCCGCCGCTACGGTCCCCGCATCGCGGCCCAGACCACGGTCGCCGCCGCCACCGAGACCGCCCGCAGCGAGGGCTTCCGCCGGCTCGCCGGCTACATCTTCGGCCGCAACCACACCGCCCAGCGGATCGCGATGACCGCACCGGTCGCCCAGTCGGCCGACCGCCGCGGACAGCGGATCGCGATGACCGCACCGGTCGCCCAGACCGGCGCCGACGACGGCTCGACCATCCGCTTCTTCATGCCGGCCAAGTGGACGATGCAGGACCTGCCCACACCTGACGACGACCGCGTGACACTGGTCGAGGTGCCGGCCGAGACGCTGGCCGTGCTCCGGTTCACCGGTGACCGCGGCGCGGACAGTGTCGCCGCCCGCACCCGCCAGCTCACCGACACGCTGCGCGCCACAGGGTTCGCCCCGACCGGCGCACCCACCGCGTGGTTCTACGATCCGCCGTGGACGCTGCCGTTCCTGCGCCGCAACGAGGTGGCGGTTCCCATCGACGCCTGAGCGCTACTCGGGCAGCCGCAGCTCGGGTTTCTCCACCTCTTCGATGTTGACGTCCTTGAACGTGATCACCCGGACCTGCTTGACGAAACGCGCCGGGCGGTACATGTCCCACACCCAGGCATCGGCCAACCGCAGTTCGAAGTACACCTCGCCGTTGGAGTTGCGCGGCACCATCTCCACGCTGTTGGCCAGGTAGAACCGGCGCTCGGTCTCCACGACGTAGCTGAACTGCCCGACGATGTCCTTGTACTCGCGGTACAGCGAGAGCTCCATCTCGGTTTCGTACTTCTCGAGATCCTCGGCGCTCATCGGTCCTGCTGTCCTTCGTGTCGGTGTGGCTTCATCTTCCCCTACCCCAGTTCGCAGCGCTGCCCCGGTTCGGTGTCGGCGAACGCCTCCGCAGCCCGCGGAGTACCCGCGGGCACCAGTCGACGCACATTGATGAACGAATAGCGATGCTGTGGGCAGGGCCCGAGCGCAGCGAGCGCGGCGGTGTGCGCCGGCGTGCTGTACCCCTTGTGCTCGGCGAACCCGTACCCGGGGTGGTCCCGCTCCATCGCGACCATCAGCCGGTCGCGGCTGACCTTGGCCAGCACGCTGGCGGCGGCGATGCACGCGGCGGCGGCGTCACCGCCGATCACCGGCAGCGACGGCACCGGCAGTCCCGGCACCCGGAACCCGTCGGAGAGCACGTAGCCGGGCCGCACGGCCAACCCGGCCACCGCCCGCCGCATGCCTTCGATATTGGCGACGTGCACCCCGCGCCGGTCCACCTCCGCCGACGGGATGAACACCACGTGATAGGCCAGCGCATAGCGACGGATCACCGGGAACAGCCGCTCCCGCTCCTTCTCGCCGAGCTTCTTGGAATCGTCGAGCGCGGCCAGGCTCTCCAGCCGGTTGGGGCCGAGCACGCACGCCGCCACCACCAGCGGCCCCGCGCATGCGCCGCGACCCACCTCGTCGACACCGGCGACCGGGCCGAGGCCGTTGCGGTACAGCGCGGACTCGAGGGTGCGAAGGCCTGCTGCCTTGCGGATCACCGTGCGGGGCGGCCATGACGCCGGCAAGGGTGCTCCTAGGAACTCGTCTCGGTGGCGGTCTGCGGGTTCACCGACCCCACCCCACCCCATCGCGACGGCGGCCAGGCGATGAACCGCGCCTTACCGATCACATGGTCCACCGGGATGGTGCCGGCCATCGGGTCGCCCGTGCACAGCAGGCCGCGCTGCGCGTCGGCGGGCTGACTGGTGCAGTGCGCCCGGGAGTCGGCGGAGTGCGTGCGGTTGTCGCCCATCACCCACAGCCGGTCCGGCGGCACGGTCACCGGCCCGAACTCGTTGCCCAGGCACGGGTAGATGGCGGGGTCGGCCATCATCGTCGACGGGTCGAGGTACGGCTCGACCAGGCGCTTGCCGTCGACGGTGAGGCCGGTGGCGGCGCGGCACTCCACGGTCTGCCCGCCGGTCGCGATGACGCGTTTGACCAGGTCGTTCTCATCGGGCGGGACGAATCCGACGAAGGACAGCGCGTTCTGCACCCAGCGGATTGCCGTGTTGTCCGAGCGGATCGACTTGTAGCCGAGGTTCCAGTTCGGCGGGCCCTTGAACACGACGACGTCGCCCGGTTCGGGTTCGGTGAAGCGGTAGGTGAGCTTGTCGACCATGATCCGGTCGCCCACGCATCCGGGACAGCCGTGCAGCGTCGGCTCCATGGATTCCGACGGGATCAGGTACGGACGCGCGACGAAAGTCAGCATCACGTAGTACAGGACGATCGCGATCGTGACCAGGATGGCCCCCTCGCGCAGCGCGGAATGCTTGCGCTTGGGTTCCTCGCCCTGCTCTGTGGCCTCTTCTCGGGCCTGCTCCTCGGCGTCCGGGCGCGCGCTGTCGACAGCGTCGTCGGACGACGGGTGGTGGGGATCGGTCACGGCATCAGACTAGTCAGCGCGCGGACCGCCGCCGCCTCACGAGCGTCGCGGCGGCCGTGTCGGCCGCCGCTCCGCCCGGTGGTCAGCGCTTTTCCTTGATCTTCGCCTTCTTACCGCGCAGCTCGCGCAGGTAGTAGAGCTTGGCGCGGCGGACATCACCGCGGGTGGCGACATCGATGTGGTCGATGTTGGGCGAATGCACGGGAAAGGTGCGCTCGACGCCGACGCCGTAGCTCTCCTTACGCACCGTGAAGGTCTCGCGGACTCCGCCACCCTGGCGGCGGATGACGACACCCTTGAAGACCTGGATGCGCTCCTTGGAGCCCTCGATGACCTTCACATGGACGTTGACGGTGTCGCCGGGGCTGAAGGCCGGGATGTCGTCGCGCAGCGACGTCTGATCGACGAAGTCCAGCGTGTTCATCGGTGACACTTCCTTGTTGGTTCGCGGCGTCGGGCATGCTGTCTGTAGTCGACAACACCGCCGAGCCGGTGTTTACGGACGTTTCTGGGCGTATCCCGCAGCGGACACCGGGCGTGCAACACCCGGGTCGAGCGCGGACAACCTCTCAATTGTGCCAGACGGGTACCGGTCGCGTGAAATCGCCGGACGCGCCGGCCGCTGATCCCGACCCGCGCTGATGCGCGAGGGTAACGGCTATTCAGTAGGCTGGAAACACCGAGTCGACGCCGTGCAGTATCGCGGCCGGAGGCCGAATCGGTTCCCGCACAGAGGCAGTGATGAGGAGAGAGATGCGACGGCCGTCGGTGCTGCTGACCGTGACCGCCGCCGGTGTCGCCGCGGCGCTCACCGTGTCGGGGTGCGAGGCGCGCGTGTACGGGACGCCGCCGGCGCCGGAAGGTCCGCACCTCACCGTCGTCGCCCCGCAGGGCCCGATGGCCCCGCTGCCCGAGGCGCCGCCGGACCAGCCGCCCACCAGCTTCGCGAGCCTCGGCGAGCGCGCCCGCCTGGCCACGACCCAGGCCGCCGACGCCGGCGCGGACATCACCGCGACAGTGCTCGACCGAAACACCGGCCAGGTGGTGTCCAACGGCAACGGCCGCAGCTTCGCGATGGCCTCGGTGGTCAAGCTGTTCATCGCCGACGACCTGCTGCTGCAGGAAGCCGAGGGCCGGGCCGAGCTCACCCCCGACGACCGGGCGTCGATGGAGCGCATGCTGCGCCAGTCCGACGACAGCGCGGCCGAGGTCTTCTGGAACCGCAGCGGCGGCAGCGCGATCGTCAGCCGCGTCGCGCAGCGCTACGGGCTGACCGCGACGCGCCCGCCGGGAAACGGCCGTTGGTTCAACACCATCACGACCGCCGGTGACCTGGTGCGGTTCTACGACATGCTGATGTCGGGCGCCGGTGGGCTCCCGCGTGATAAAGCCGACTTCATCATCGACAACCTGGCCCGGTCGAGCCCCATCGGCATCGACGGCACCCAGCCCGGCGGGGTGTACCCGCAGCGCTTCGGTATCCCCGACGGGCTGCCTGCCGTTCCGGTCGCGGTCAAACAGGGCTGGATGTGCTGCATCGGGTCGGACTGGATGCACCTGTCGAGCGGCATCATCGGGGCGGACCGCCGCTACATCATGGTGATCGAGTCCGAGCAGCCGACGGGCGCCGAGGCGGCCCGCGCCGCCATCACCGAGGCGGTCAGGACGATGTTCCCCGAAGGCCGGATCTAGCTGTCGGACAACAGGTCCGGCCGCCGCTCCCGGGTCCGCGCGAGCGACTGTTCCCGGCGCCACGCCGCGACCTTCGCGTGGTCGCCGGACAGCAGGACCTGGGGCACCTCGAGGCCTCGCCAGCTCGGCGGCCGGGTGTAGCTGGGCCCTTCGAGCAGTCCGTCGGAGTGCGAGTCGTCGGCGTGCGAGGCCGGATTGCCGAGCACCTCGGGCAGCAACCGCACCACCGCCTCGACCATCACCAGCGTCGCCGACTCCCCGCCGGTCAGCACGTAGTCGCCGATCGAGATTTCGGCCACCCGCATCCGCCGGGCGGCGTCGTCGACGACGCGCTGGTCGATGCCCTCGTACCGGCCGCACGCGAACACCAGGTGCCGCTCGGTGCTCCAGCGGCGCGCGGTGGCCTGGTCGAACAACCGCCCCGCCGGCGTCGGGACCACCAGCAGCGTCTCGTCGGAACACAACTCGTCCAGCGCCGCCCCCCAGACGGGCGCCTTCATCACCATGCCGGGACCGCCGCCGTACGGCGAGTCGTCGACCGACCGGTGCACGTCGTGGGTCCACCGGCGCAGGTCGTGCACGCCCAGTTCGATGCGTCCGGCGTCGATCGCCTTGCCGGGCAACGACTCCCGCAGCGGGTCCAGATAGCGCGGGAAGATCGTGACGACATCAATACGCACAGCTGCGCATCCCTCTATCCGAGGTCCAGCAGGCCCTCGGGCGGGTCGACCTCGACCAGCCCGTCGGCCAGCGACACCCGCGGCACGATCGCGGTGACGAACGGGATGAGCACCTCGGCGCCCGCGGGCGTCGTCACCGACAGCAGCTCACCGGCCGCGGTGTGCAGCACCTCGGCGACCACGCCCACGTCGGCCCCGTCGAGTGTGCGCACCTGCAGCCCCTCGAGCTGGTGGTCGTAGAACTCGTCGGGGTCGTCGATCGGCGGCAGCTCCGCGGTGTCGACCACGAACACCGTGCCCCGCAGCGCATCGGCGGCGGTGCGATCGGCGACCCCGTCGAGGCGCAGCAGCAGACGGCCGCCGTGCGGCCGCACCGAGTCGATGACGTAACGGTGTTCGGCGCCGCCCTTGGCGGGACGGCCACGCAACTCGGCGCCGGGCACAAACCGGGCGTCGGGATCGTCGGTGCGGACGTCGACCACGACTTCACCGGTCACGCCGTGCGCTTTCACGACGCGACCGACCACCAGGTCCATGAGCGTGTTCGTCCGCTACTGGTCGGTGTCCACCACGTCGACGCGGATGCCCCGACCGCCGATGCCGGCGACCAGCGTGCGCAGCGCGGTGGCGGTGCGGCCGCCGCGGCCGATGACCTTGCCCAGGTCATCGGGGTGCACGTGCACCTCAACGGTGCGTCCGCGGCGATTGGTCACCATGTCGACCCGCACATCGTCGGGGTTGTCGACGATCCCGCGAACCAGGTGCTCGACGGCGTCGACGACGACAGAACTCACCGAACCGCTCAGCTCTCCGTCGCGCCGGCGACCGTGGCGTCCTCGCCCTCGGCGGCGGGCTCGGACTTGTCGGCGTTACCCGCCGGGTCGGCGGTGGCCTCGATGTCGGAGGCCTCCTTCTTGGCGGGTGCCTTCTTCTTCTTGAGCTGGGTGGCCTCGGCGCCCGGGGCGCCGTCGGCCTCGGCCAGCGCGGCGTTGAACAGATCCAGCTTGCTCGGCTTGGGCTCCTTGACCTTCAGCGTGCCCTCCGCGCCGGGCAGCCCCTTGAACTTCTGCCAGTCGCCGGTGATCTTGAGCAGCTGCAGGACGGGCTCGGTGGGCTGGGCGCCGACGCCGAGCCAGTACTGGGCGCGCTCCGAGTCGATCTCGATGAGGCTCGGCTCTTCCTTGGGGTGGTAGCGCCCGATGACCTCGATGGCGCGGCCGTCGCGGCGGGTGCGCGCGTCGGCGACGGCGATGCGGTACTGGGGGTTGCGGATCTTGCCGAGCCGCGTGAGCTTGATCTTGACAGCCATGGTTGAGCCAAATCTCCTGTGGTCGCCACGCTGCAATTCAGCGACGCGGGCGGGTTGCCCGGTCCGGTTTTGCCTCGCGTGGATGACCGCCGAACAGCCGTGGTCGCTCGGCGGACAGCCGTTCATTGTGCCAGACCGACTCCGTCCTGCGGAAATCGTCTCGCCGCCGCGCAGGCCCGGTGCCCCGCGCAGACCCGCCACCGTGACCCGGCACACTGGACCGCATGCCGACGATCCGGGATCGACTGATGACCATGGTGGCCGGACAGCTGGGCCGCCCGCACGGCGCACTGTCCGGGGTGGTGGCCGGCGCACTCAACCGCGGCAACGGCCAGGCCATCGCGACCGCGGTGGCGTCCTCCCGAGTGCCGGCCGGCGGTACCGCGGCGGACATCGGCTTCGGCGGCGGCACCGGGCTACGGCTGCTGGTCGACGCCGTCGGCACCGGCGGCACGGTGTACGGGGTGGAGATCTCCGACGAGATGCTGGACCGGGCGCGGCGCGCCTTCCGCCGGGAGATCGACAGCGACCGGCTGGCGCTGCGTCGGGGGTCGCTGACGGCCCTGCCGTTCGAGGACGCCGCGCTGGATTCGGCGATCACCGTGAACACGCTGTACTTCGTCGACGACCTCGACGCGGTGTGCGCCGAGTTCGCCCGGACCCTGCGCCCGGGCGGCCGGGTGGCGATCGGCATCGGCGACCCGGACGCGATGCGGCGACTGCCGGTGGCGCCCTACGGTTTTCGGCTGCGTCCGGTGGCCGATATCGTGGCCGCGCTGGAACGGGCCGGTCTGACCGCGAACGTCGAGAGCCGGGCCGACGGGCGGCTCCCCCGCCACACCATCACCGCCGAGCGCTGACCGTCAGACCAGCTTGTCGAAGCACTTCTCCTCGACGCGACGCGTCATCCGCCAGCCGTCGGGCGTGCGGGCGAACTCGTCGACGTACCAGATGCCCACGAAGTAGACCTGACCGGAATCTCCGCCCATCACCATCGGGTTGAAGCAGATCGTGCGCGAGGTCGCGGTGTCGCCGGCGAGGCGCACGTCGAAGTTCCCCACCAGATGCGAATAGGCGGGGAAGTTCGGCAGCACCTCGGCCAACCACTTCTTGACCTCGGGATAGGCGCCGTCGACCCCACCGGTGGCGCGGTAGTCGATGTAGGCGTCGGGGGTGAACACCCGGTCCAGGTCGTCGAAGCGGCGGCCGTCGATCGCCGATGAGTAGTCGACCATCAACTGCTGGATCTCCAGCCGGTCCGAGATCTCCTCGAGGCTCAACATGGGCTGATTGAACACGGCGGCCACCACGATGATCAAGACACCGCCACCGCCGCCGGGCGGGCGGGTTAGGCTCACCCCCCATGGGGAGGCTCGTCAGTCTGTTCACGATCGTCGCGGCCGCGCTGAGCATCGCAGCGGCACCGCCCGCCACTGCGGACATCGACATCCGGCCGGTCGGGTCGGTGCCCGTGCCCGAGGGGCCGGCCGAGGCGTGGATCGTGGCCGACCTGGACACGGGCCAAGTGCTCGCGGGGCGCAACGACAACACGCGGTATGCACCGGCGAGCACGATCAAGACGCTGCTGGCGCACGTGGTGCTCGACGAGGTTCCGCTCGACGCCACGATCGTCGCCGACGAGGCCGACACGCGGGTCGAGTGCAACTGCGCCGGGGTGGCGCCCGGCCGGGTGTACACCGCCCGTCAGTTGCTCGAGGGTCTACTGCTGGCGTCGGGCAACGATGCCGCCAACACCCTGGCGCGCATGCTCGGCGGCATGGACGCCGCGGTGGCGAAGATGAACGCCAAGGCCGCCGCGCTGGGTGCGCACGGCACCAACGTCGTGACGCCGTCCGGGCTCGACGGCCCCGGGATGCCGTTCTGGTCGACGCCGCACGATCTGGCGGTCATCTTCCGGGCGGCGCTGGCCTCCCCGGTCTTCGCGCAGATCACCGCGATGCCCACGGCGGTGTTCCCGGCGAAGACCGGTGACGCGGTGCTGGTCAACCAGAACGAGTTGCTGCGCCGCTATCCGGGCGCCATCGGCGGTAAGACGGGGTTCACCGACATCGCGCGCAAGACGTACGTCGGCGCGGCGCAGCGCGACGGCCGCCGGCTGGTGGTCGCGCTGATGCACGGGCTGGTCAAAGAGGGTGGCCCCACCTACTGGGATCAGGCCGCCGGCCTGCTCGACTGGGGCTTCGCACTGGACCGCAGTGCGAATGTCGGTGTCCTGTAGCCGCCCGCGCAAACCGTCCGTCCGCCGATGACATTGAGCTGCAACGTCTCCGAGACCGTTTCGAGGCGTAACCGCCCTTAGGCTCTGGCGGCGTGGCCTCGTTGCGTGCGCGTTGGTGGTCGCGGGCGCTCGGGTTCGGATGCGCGGCCGCGCTGGTGTTCTCGGTGGGTCCGGCGCCCGTGCCGGCGCAGGCGCAGCCGCAACCCGCGGGCGCCGTGGCGCTGCCGGAGGGCCCCGCCGAGGCGTGGCTGCTCGCCGACCTGGACTCCGGGCGGGTGCTGGCCAGCCGCCACCCCCACCAGCGGTACGCACCCGCGAGCACCATCAAGGTGCTGCTGGCGGCCGTGGTGCTCGACCACCTGTCCCCGGACAACTTCGCCCGGGCCAACGAATCGCACACCAGGGTCGAATGTTCCTGTGTGGGGCTGAAGCCGGGGCAGGCGTACACGGTGCGCCAGCTGCTCTCCGCGCTGTTGATGGTCTCGGGCAACGACGCCGCCAACATGCTCGCCGACATGCTGGGCGGACAGCGGGTGGCGGTCGCCGCGATGAACCGCAAGGCCGCGAGCGTCGGCGCCCGCGCCACCAAGGCGTCCTCGCCGTCGGGGCTCGACGGGCCGGGCTGGGAGTCGCTCACCACCCCGCACGACCTCGCGGTGATCATGCGGGCCGCGTTGCGCTACCCGCTGATCGCCCAGATCATGCGCTCACCGTCGGCGCCGTTCCCGGGCCGGGCGCTGAGCAACCAGAACGAGTTGCTGAGCCGGTATCCCGGCGACCTCGCCGGGAAGACCGGTTTCACCAACCTCGCCCGCAAGACCTACGTCGGGGCGGCCCAGCGCGGCAACCGCCGCCTGGTGGTGGTGCAGATGTACGGCAGCGGCGACCTGTACGGCCAGGCCATCGGGTTGTTCGACTGGGGGTTCAGCCAACCCGGCTGAGTGCGTCCCTTGCGCGAGCCGTTCTCCGCGCGAGCAGACGCCAAGCGAGGGAGCGCCCCACCATGACCGTCCCACAAGTAAGGTCACCCTTACTTGGGAGAGGGGTGTGATCGTGACAGGGCGACCGGAGTTCTCACTGATCGTCGCGTTCGGCACGGACATGGGTAACGCGGAGGACGCGGCGATGACGTTCGCCGAGTCGTGCCGGCCCGCCGGGATCGACGTCGAGGCGGTCGAACTCAACCAGGTCGAGATCGCCGACCTGCGCTCGGCCACCCATTTCGTCGCCGTCACCTCGACATTCGGTGACGGCGAGTTCCCGGACAACGCGACGCTGTTCTGGGAGGCGCTGCGCGCCGACGTCGAACCACTCGATCACCTGCACTTCGCGGTGCTGGCCCTCGGAGATCTCGGCTACGACCTGTTCTGCAACGCGGGCAAGTTGCTCGACGCCCGACTGGAGGCCCTCGGCGCGACCCGGATCGCCGACCGGGTGGACATCGACGGACCCTACGAGCAGCAGGCCAAGGCGTGGACCACCGACGTCGTCAAAGTGCTGGCCGCCGCGCATTCGACGGCCGAGACCGGGGAGATCGTCACCGAATCGCCCGGCGGCGAGACGCCGGCGCGCGACCGCCACCAACCCGTAGCGGCCCGCCTCGCGGTCAACCGGCTACTCAGCGGCGCGGGCTCCGACAAGGAGGTCCGGCACTACGAGATCGACGTGACCGAACCGGGTTTCACCTATCGGGCCGGCGATTCGATTGCCGTGCACGCCACCAACGATCCCGTCCTGGTCACCGAGATCCTGGCCGAACTGGGCGTCGGCCCCGATCAAGCGGTCGCCGACCACGAGGCGCCGCTGGGCGTGGTGCTCACCGAACAGGTCGAGATCCGCACCCCGTCGCGTGCGCTGCGGGCATTGGTGGCGGCGCGGCATCCGGCGGCCGCCGACGCGCCCGAATCCTTCTGGTACGGCAGAGACGTTCTCGACCTGATCCGGTTGGGCGGCCTCGGTGTCGACGAACTGCTCGACACGCTGCGCCCGTTGCAGTGCCGGGACTACTCGATCGCGTCGAGCCCGCTGGTTCACCCCGATCGGGTGCACCTGACGGTCGCGACCGTCCGCTACACCGCCGGAGATCGGCGGCACGGTGGGGTGGCGTCGACGTACCTCGCCGAACGCGGCGACCGGCTGCGGGTGCATCTGCGGCCCAACCACGCGTTCCGCCTGCCCGCCGCCGACGTGCCGATCATCATGATCGGGCCGGGAACCGGCATCGCGCCGTTTCGCGGCTTCCTGCAGGAGCGTCGGGCCGTCGGCGCCACCGGTCGCTCGTGGCTGTTCTTCGGAGATCGCCGGCGCGGCACCGACTTCCTCTACGGCGACGAGCTCGCCGAGTTCCTCGACGCGGGCACGCTGACCCGACTGGACCTGGCGTTCTCCCGCGATGGTGACATCAAAGAGTATGTGCAGCAGCGGATGTGGGCGAACGCGGCTGAGCTCTACGCCTGGCTGGACGACGGTGCGCACCTGTACGTGTGCGGCGACGCCGAACGGATGGCCCGCGACGTCGACGCGGCGCTGCACGGGATCGTGGCCCACTGCGGCGGTCTCGACGCCGACGCGGCGCACGGGTATGTCAACGACCTGATCAGGACTCATCGCTACGTGCGCGACGTGTACTGAGAACCCTCAGCGGTAGACGCGTCCCCGCAGGATCACCAGGTCCGGGTTGTTGACCACCTCGGCACCGCGACGCGGATCCTCGGAGTAACAGACCAGGTCCGCAGGAGCACCGTCGGCCAATCCCGGCCGGCCCAGCCAGTCCCTGGCGTTCCAGCACGCGGCGCCCAGCGCCTCGGTGGCGCTCATCCCGATGCCGCGCAGCGCGTCGATCTCGTCGCCGATGCGACCGTGCACGATGGTGCTGCCCGCGTCGGTGCCCGCGTACACCGGCACACCCGCCTCCCACGCGGCCGCGACCCGCGGATAGCTGCGCCGGTACAGGTCGCGCATGTGTGCGGCGTAGGTGGGGTACTTGACCGCCGCATCGGCGATGCCCGGGAAGTTCTCGACGTTGATCAACGTGGGCACCAGCGCGGTGCCGTGCGCCACCATCAACTCGATCGTCTCGTCGGTCAGCCCGGTGCCGTGTTCGATGCAGTCGATGCCGGCGGTGATCAGCCCGGGCAGCGCGTCCTCGCCGAACACGTGCGCGGTCACCCGGGCGCCCTCGGCGTGCGCCGCGTCGATGGCCTGTTTGAGGATGACGTCGTCCCACAACGGCGTCAGATCGCCGATCGACCGGTCGATCCAGTCGCCGACCAGCTTCACCCAGCCGTCGCCGCGGCGGGCCTGCTCGGCCACCACGTCGGGCAGCTGTGACTCGTCCTCGACGTCGACGGCGTACCCGGCCAGGTAGCGCTTGGGCTTGGCGACGTGGCGGCCGGCGCGGATGATCCGCGGCAGATCCTCGCGGTCGTCGAGGCTGCGGGTGTCGGTCGGTGACCCGCAGTCGCGCAGCAGCAGCGCCCCCACCCCGCGCTCGGCCTCCGCCTGCGCGGCCGCCTCGTCGAGTTCGACGGCGCCGTGGGTGCCCAGCCCGACGTGGCAGTGCGCGTCGACCAGGCCGGGGACGATCCAGCCGTCGTACCCGTCGGCGCCGAACACCGTGTCGGCGCCGCCGACCGGGTCGGCCCGCAGGACGCCGTCGACCAGCCACCAGTCCACCGGCTGCTCGTCGGGCAGGCTGCGCCCGCGGACGTGGAGCGGCGCCGCCACGTCAGTTCTTCGGGAACTTCAGCTTGGACAGGTCGATGTCGGCCAGGCCGGGCGGCAGCTCGTCGAGGCCCTTGGGCATGTTCGACAGGTCCGGGAAGCCCGCGGGCATCCCCGGCATCCCCGCGCCGAGCGGATTGCGGTTCTTCGGCGGCGTCGGGCCGCGCCCGGCCTTGCGCCCCTTCTTGCCCTTGCCCTTGGCTTGTTTGCGAGTGTTCTTGCGGCCGAACGGCATTCCCATCTGACCGGCCATCTGCGACATCATCTTGCGGGCCTCGAAGAACCGGTCGACGAGCTGGTTGACCTCCGACACCGTCACCCCGGACCCGTTGGCGATGCGCAGCCGGCGGGAGGCGTTGATGATCTTCGGGTCGGCCCGCTCGGCCGGCGTCATGCCGCGGATGATGGCCTGGACGCGGTCGAGCTGGCTGTCGTCGACGGCGGCCAGCGCATCCTTCATCTGGCCGGCGCCCGGCAGCATGCCGAGCAGGTTGCCGATCGGCCCCATCTTGCGGATGGCGAGCATCTGTTCGAGGAAGTCCTCGAGCGTCAGCTCACCGCTGCCGATCTTGGCGGCGGCCTCTTCGGCCTGTTGGGCGTCGAAGACCTGTTCGGCCTGCTCGATGAGGGTGAGGACGTCACCCATGCCCAGGATGCGGCTGGCCATCCGGTCGGGATGGAAGACGTCGAAGTCCTCGAGCTTCTCCCCGGCGGAGGCGAACAGGATCGGCACGCCGGTGACCTCGCGGACCGACAGCGCGGCGCCGCCGCGGGCGTCGCCGTCGAGCTTGGTCAGCACGACGCCGGTGAACCCGACGCCCTCCCGGAACGCTTCGGCGGTGCTGACCGCGTCCTGACCGATCATCGCGTCGAGGACGAACAGCACCTCGTCGGGGTCGACCGCGTCGCGGATCGCGGCCGCCTGACCCATCAGCTCCTCGTCGATGCCGAGCCGGCCGGCGGTGTCGACGACGACCACGTCGAAGTGCTTGTTGCGGGCCTCGGCGAGACCGGCGGCGGCCACCGCCACGGGGTCAGCGGTGCCCTTGACCTCCGCCGCGCCGGGCGCGGTGCCCGGATGCGGGGCGAACACCGAGACCCCGGCCCGCTCGCCGACGATCTGCAGCTGATTCACCGCGCCGGGCCGCTGCAGGTCGCACGCCACCAGAAGTGGGGTGTGACCCTGTCCGCGAAGCCATTTGGCGAGCTTGCCGGCCAGCGTGGTCTTACCTGAACCCTGCAGGCCGGCCAGCATGATGACCGTGGGCGGGGTCTTGGCGAAGCGCAGGGACCGGGTCTCGCCGCCGAGGATGCCGATGAGCTCCTCGTTGACGATCTTGACGACCTGCTGGGCCGGGTTGAGGGCGGCCGACACCTCGGCGCCCTTGGCGCGCTCCTTGATGCGACCGACGAAGGCCCGCACCACGGGCAGCGAGACGTCGGCTTCCAGCAACGCCAGGCGGATCTCGCGCGCGGTGGCGTCGACGTCGGCGTCGGTGAGCCGCCCCTTGGTGCGCAGGCCCGCCAGGGCCCCGGTCAACCGGTCGGACAGGGATTCGAACACGACGTCCAGCCTAACCGGAGATGCCCGGCGCGCCGTCAGCGCCGCCCTCAGCCGGCCTGTTCGGCGACCGGTTTGCGCGGCGGCGGCGCGGGCAGCACCGCGAAGAGGTCCCGTTCGATCTCTTCGCGAACCTCGGCGCGGAGCGCCTCGTCTCCGACGAGGGCCGGCACCACGATGCCGAACACGTCGACCACCGACGACCCCAGCGTGGTGACCTTCGCCCACGAGACGTCAACGCCGTCGCGCTCGAACACCGCGGTCAACCGGGCCAGCAGCCCCGCGCGGTCGATGCTGCGGATCTGCACGACCAGTTCGCCGGGGGCCACCCCGTCCGACCACAGCACCCGCGGCGGCGCCGCGACGTGACTGGCCGGCACCGCGGCCGCCACCTCCCCGGCCCGCGTGGTGCCGTGCTGCGCGGCCTCGGACTCGCGGCGCTGCAGCGCCCCCAGGACGTCGAGCTCGCCGTCGAGAGCGAGGATGAACTGCTGGCGCAGCAGCCCGGCCGCCGGCGGCGCGCCGAAGTGCGGTGACACCACGAATGTGTTGATCGCCGAACCCTCGTGGCTGTTCACCGACGCCGAGTGCACGCGCAGCGCGTTGAGCGCCAGCACCCCCGCGGCCTTCGACAGCAGACCCCGCCGGTCCGGCGCGATCATCGTGACCTGATGGATGTGCGGACCCTCGCCCGGCGTCAGCTCGACGTGCACGCCGACCTGCGCGGCCAGCTCCAGATGACGGGGGTCGATCGGATCCGGTTGCGGCAGCGGCTCCCCCGCCATCACCAGCCGGCAGCGGCGGACCAGATCGCCGATCAGCGAGGCCTTCCAATCCCCCCAGACGCCCGGGCCGGTGGCCAGCGAATCGGCCTCGGCCAGCGCGTGCAGCAGTTCGAGCAGGACCATGTCGCCGCCGAGCTTGTCGACCACCGCGTCGATGACGGTGGGGTCCTGCAGGTCGCGCCGGGTCGCGGTGCCGGGCAGCAGCAGGTGGTGGCGCACCATCGCCGACAGCACCGCGATGTCCGACGGCCACAGGCCCAGCCGGGTGCCGATCTGTTCGGCCAGTTCGGCGCCGATCACGCTGTGGTCACCGCCGCGGCCCTTGCCGATGTCGTGGCACAGCGCGCCGAGCACCAGCAGGTCCGGGCGCGACACCCGGGTGGTCAGGGCGCTGGCCCGCGACACGGTCTCCGCGAGGTGCCGGTCGACGGTCCAGATGTGCACGACGTCGCGGGGTGGCAGGTCGCGCACCGCCCCCCACTCGG
Source organism: Mycobacterium sp. PS03-16 (assembly GCF_004570325.1). Taxonomy (GTDB): domain Bacteria; phylum Actinomycetota; class Actinomycetes; order Mycobacteriales; family Mycobacteriaceae; genus Mycobacterium. Next base: position 29,075 of record NZ_SPQO01000042.1, read on the forward strand.
GGAACAACCGGCCCCACAGACCCGTGCGGTCGAGCGCCTCGATCGTCGCCACCGCGGCCGGGCCCGCGGCCAGCAGCACCAGCAGATCCTTGAGCGCCTGACGCGGCCAGGGCGCCCGCAGCTCGGGGGCGGTCTCGGCGAGCCGGCTCAGCGTCGACACCGCCATCGGCAGGCCGGTGCTCGCCGACGCGGCGGCGACCCGCAGGATGAGCCCCGGGTCGCGCTCCGGGCGGGCGTCGCGGGCCAGGATCACCTCGCCGGCGTATTCGATGACACCCTCGTCGAGCGGCCGGCGGATCGGCCGGCGCAGCGCGGACAGCCCGCGGCGCGGCAGCGCGTTGGCGGCGGTGCGCAGCCCGGCGTCGACGTAGTAGCTGATGGTGCGCGCCGCGTCCGAGAGCATGCGCGCGAGGTCGAACCGGTCGCCGATGCGCAGCGCCGCGCCGATCTCGTCGGCGTACTGCGCCAGCAGCAGGTCGCGGCCCCGCCCCGAGACCCGGTGCAGTTCGGTGCGCACGTTGAGCAGCGCCAGATGCGCCCCGCCCAGCGTGCCGGTCGGCGAGGCCAGCGCGGGGCTGGGATACACGTCGGCCAGCTGGGCGATCGCCAGCGCGTTGAGCAGCTGGACGTCGCGCAGCCCACCGCGGCCGGATTTGAGGTCCGGTTCGGCGCGGTGGGCGATCTCGCCGCTGCGCTGCCAGCGCGCCCGGGTGTGCTCGACCAGTTCGGCGAAGCGGGGGGCGATCCCGGTCCGCCACTGCCTGCGGGCGCCGCCGACCAGCAGCGAGGACAGGTCGGCGTCGCCGGCGATGTGGCGCACCTCGAGCATCGCCAGGCCGGCCGAGATGTCCTCACCGGCCACCTTCAGCGCCTCGGGCACGGTGCGCACGCTGTGGTCGAGCCGGATGTTGGCGTCCCACAACGGATACCACAGCAATTCAGCAACCTGGCCGACGACGTCGGCGGGCATGTTGTCGTGCAGCAGCATCAGATCGAGATCCGAGTACGGCAGCAGTTCACCGCGGCCCAGGCCGCCGGTGGCGACGATCGCGAACCCACTGGTTGCGGTGATTCCGATCTCGGAAGCTTTTGTGCCGAGCCAGAACTCGTGCAGGTCCAGCAGGGCGTCGCGCAGTGCCGCGGCGTCCAGTGGGCGCGATCCGCCGGCGATCAGTTGTTCGCCGGCCTTGACCAGATCGGTGGCGGGGCGCGACGACCCCGCCGCCGGGGCCGTCCATCTGGGGGCCCCGGCGGCGGGTTCTCGTCGGTGTTCGGTCATGAAAGGAAGTCCTCCCCCGGTGTGGTGAGCGCGTCGTGTGCTGGGCCGGGAGACGACCCCTCGTCGGTCAGAGGGCGTCGGCCCCCCGCTCACCGGTGCGCACCCGCACGACGGTGTCGACGGGGCTCACCCACACCTTGCCGTCGCCGATCTTGCCGGTGCGCGCGGCCTGCACGATGACGTCGACGACCTTGTCCACCGCGGAGTCGTCGACGACGACCTCCACCCGGACCTTGGGCACGAAGTCCACCGAGTACTCGGCGCCGCGGTAGACCTCGGTGTGGCCCTTCTGCCTGCCGTAGCCCTGGACCTCGCTGACGGTCATCCCGAGGATGCCCGTCTGCTCGAGACCGGTCTTGACGTCCTCCAGCGTGAACGGCTTGACGATCGCAGTGATCAGCTTCATGTCGTCGGTCCCTTCCCAGAAAATTGTTGCCGATCAGGCGAGTTCATAAGCCGTTTCCGCATGCTCGGTCTCATCGATGCCGGTGTCCTCGTCTTCCCTGCTCACCCGCCAGCCCATCGGCTTGAGGACGAACGCGATGATGGCGGTCATCACCCCGGTGAACACCACTGCTACCAGAGCGATCACGATCTGCACCACCAGTTGCTGGATCCCGCCGCCGTAGAACAGGCCGGTCTCGGTGGCCAGGAAGCCGATGCCCACGGTGCCCCACAGGCCCGCGACCAGGTGCACGCCGACCACGTCGAGCGAGTCGTCGTAGCCGAACTTGTACTTCAGGCCGATGGCGAGTGCCGAGAGCACACCGGCGACCGCGCCGAGGATCAGCGACCCGATCGGTGACAGCGAACCGCAGGCGGGCGTGATCGCGACCAGGCCGGCCACGATGCCCGACGCCGCACCGACGCTCGTCGCGTGACCGTCGCGAAGACGCTCGACCGCCAGCCAGCCGAGCATCGCGGCCGCGGTGGCCGCGGTGGTGTTCACCCAGACCAGACCCGCCAGCGCGTCGGCCGCACCCTCGGACCCCACGTTGAAGCCGAACCAGCCGAACCACAGCAGCGCGGCACCGAGCATCACGAACGGGATGTTGTGCGGCCGGTAGGGAGTGCGGCCGAAGCCGGCGCGCTTGCCGATCAGCAGCACGAGCACCAGCGCCGCCATACCGGCGTTGATGTGCACAACCGTGCCGCCGGCGAAGTCGATCGGCGAGACGTTGGCCGCACCCTCCTCGGCGTTGTAGCCGAACAGCCATGACGCGAAGCCATTCTCGGCGCCCGAGAGCAGCCCGCCACCCCAAACCATGTGCGAGAGCGGGAAATACACCAGCGTCACCCAGATGGCGCCGAACGCCAGCCAGGTCGCGAACTTCATCCGCTCGGCCACCGCACCGGAGATGAGCGCCACGGTGATGACCGCGAACGTCAGCTGGAAGGCCACCCAGACGATCGCAGGCACCGACCCGAAACCACCGATCGGGTACAGCTCCTCGCCGCCGATTTCGCGAGGCTCCATCAACGGCATCAACCCGAACAGCGAGAACGGGTTGTCGAAGATGCCGAGGATGTCGCTCTCCCCGGTGTGGGCCGACGCGAACGACATCGAGTAACCCCACAGCACGTAGATCACGCTGACCACGCCGAGCGACCCGAAGGACATCATCATCATGTTGAGGACGGACTTCTGACGGGACAGGCCGCCGTAGAAGAACGCCAGCGCGGGCGTCATCAACAGCACCAGTGCGGCGCTGGCGAGCACCCAGGCGGTGTCGCCGCTGTTGAAAGCGGCGTACGCGTCGTCCGGTAAGGCTAAGACCACTTTGTGTGAACCTCCTCAGGAATTGCGCCGACGGATCGGCCTCGTGAGAAGACTCTTTCGCTCGCGTTTCACCGGTGATGCACGGACGTTTCTTCGATGTGAACGCAGCGCCGCACCCGGTTACGCTCATGTTTCCGGCCCCCTATCCGGTGTGCGGCAGCGTCGCTCAGCCCAGCAACGCGTCCACGAACGCCGCAGGCTCGAACGGCGCGAGATCGTCGGGGCCCTCCCCGAGTCCGACCAGTTTCACCGGCACCCCGAGCTCCTCCTGCACGCGGAAGACGATGCCGCCCTTGGCGGTGCCGTCCAGCTTCGTCAGCACCACGCCGGTGATCTTGACCACCTCGGCGAACACCCGCGCCTGCGGCAGACTGTTCTGCCCGATCGTCGCATCCAGCACCAGCAACACCTCGTCGACGGCGGCACGCTTCTCCACCACCCGCTTCACCTTGCCGAGCTCGTCCATCAGCCCGGTCTTGGTGTGCAGCCGGCCCGCGGTGTCGATCACCACGACGTCGGCGCCCTGGTCGATACCCTTGGAGACGGCGTCGAAACCGACCGAGGCGGGGTCGGCGCCCTCGGGCCCGCGCACCACGTCGGCGCCCACCCGCGACGCCCAGGTCTGCAGCTGGTCTGCGGCCGCGGCGCGGAAGGTGTCGGCCGCACCGAGCACGACGCGGCGGCCGTCGGCGACCAGCACACGCGCCAATTTGCCGACCGTGGTGGTCTTTCCCGTGCCGTTCACACCGACCACCAACAGCACCGACGGCTTGTCGGCATGCGGCAGCGCCCGGATCGACCGGTCCATCTCGGGATGCAGTTCGGAGATCAGGACGTCGCGCAGCACGGCGCGGGCGTCGGCCTCGGTGCGCACGGCGTCACTGGCCATCCGCGTCCGCAGCGCACTGACCACCGACTCGGTGACCGTGGGGCCCAGGTCGGCGATCAACAAGGTGTCCTCGACGGCCTCCCACGAGTCCTCGTCGAGGTCGCCGCCGCCGAGCAGGCCGAGCATGCTGCGGCCCAGGGCGTTCTGTGATTTGGCCAGCCGGCCGCGCAGCCGGTCCAGCCGGCCATGTGTGGGGGCGATGACCTCGGCCGGTTCCAGTTCGGGTTCCGGTTCGGGCTCGATTTCGGGCGCCGGTGGGATGACGAGGGGCTCGGGCGGGGCGGTGTCGACGGGCGGTTCGGGCAGGCGGACGTCGGCGATCGGGCGTTTGGGCGCGTCACGTGGGATCGTGGCGTCGTCGCCGACCGCGGGCAGACCGCTGGTGTCGATCCGCTCGGGCGCCCTGGGCTTCGGCGGCGCGGCGGGCGGCGCTGACGATTGTGTGAACGTGATGCCGGAACTGGCCGTGTATCCGCCGGACCGGTCGATCGGTGTGGCAGTGTCGGCATCGGTCAGCTTGATCCGCCGACGCCGGTAGCGGACGAGCCCGACCACCAGCGCAGTGACGAGCAGAACGGCGATGACCGCGATTGCGATCCACAGGTACAACGACAGATCTTCGGTCACCCGGCCATTGTCTCAGGGTGGCCGACCGGTGACGTCCGGCCCCGGTCGCGGGCCGGACGGGATGCAGACCCGCAAACGCCGGCACATCGACGTCTGCCTGGACGGGCCGGTCGAGTACCAGACCGTGACCACCGGCCTGGAACGCTTCCGGCTGCCCTACAACGCGCTCACCCAGACCGCACTCGGCCGCCTGGACCTCGGTACCGACTTCCTCGGCACCCGGCTGCGCGCCCCGGTGCTGATCGGCGCGATGACCGGCGGCGCGGTGCTGTCGGCCACCATCAACCGCAACCTCGCCACCGCGGCTCAGCAAATGGGGGTCGGGATGATGCTCGGCTCGCAGCGCATCATGTTCGACGACGATGCGGCCGCGGGCAGCTTTGCGGTGCGCGACGTCGCCCCCGATGTGCTGCTGATCGGCAACGTCGGGTTGGCGCAGGTGTGCGAGTCGGTCGTGCCCGCGCTGGAACGTGCCCTCGCACGGGTGGGGGCCAACGCCGTCGCGGTGCACACCAACCCGCTGCAAGAGGCCATGCAGCACGACGGGGACACCGACTTCACCGGCTCGATCAGGCGGTTGCGCGAGATCGCGGGCAGCCTGCGCTACCCGGTGCTGCTCAAGGAGGTCGGCCACGGCATCGGCGAGGCGGCCGCGGCCGAGCTGGTCGACTGCCCGCTGGCCGCCGTCGACGTCGCCGGCGCCGGCGGGACGTCGTGGGCCCGCGTCGAGCAGCTGGTCCGCTACGGCGAGATCCGCTACCCCGCGCTCGCCGAATGGGGCATCCCGACCGCGCAGGCCCTGCTCGAGGTCCGCCACACCCTGCCCGACATGCCGCTGATCGCCTCGGGCGGCATCCGCACCGGCATGGATGCGGCGAAGGCACTCGCGATGGGCGCCGACGTGGTGGCGGTGGCCCGGCCGCTGCTGGCACCGGCCATCGAGTCCGCCGACGCGGTCGTCGAGTGGCTGACGCGGTTCATCGACGAGCTGCGGATCTGCCTGCACGGCTGCGGTGCGGCCGACCTGGCCGCGCTGCGCCGCCGCGGCGTGAGCCCGGCTCAGGCCTGAGCGCTGACCGCGACCTCACCCCGGTCCTGCGCAGGGATGTCCTGGCCGCGCAGGCGCTGCGAGATGACCGTCGTGATGCCGTCGTTCTGCATGGTCACCCCGTAGAGCGCGTCGGCGATCTCCATGGTCGGCTTCTGGTGGGTGATCACGATCAGCTGCGAACGCTCCCGGAGCTGTTCGAACAGGCTGATCAGCCGGCGCAGGTTGACGTCGTCGAGGGCGGCCTCGACCTCGTCCATGATGTAGAACGGCGACGGCCTGGCCCGGAAGATCGCCACCAGCATCGCCACCGCGGTCAGCGACTTCTCCCCGCCCGACAGCAGCGACAGCCGTTTGACCTTCTTACCCGGCGGGCGGGCCTCCACCTCGATGCCGGTGGTCAGCATGTCGTTGGGGTCGGTGAGCAGCAGCCGGCCCTCGCCGCCGGGGAACAGGGTCGAGAACACCTGGGTGAACTCGCGTTCCACATCGGCGTAGGCCTCGGCGAACACCCGCAGGATCCGGTCGTCGACATCGGCGATCACGTCGAGCAGATCCTTGCGGGCGGCTTTGACGTCCTCGAGCTGGGTGGCCAGGAAGTTGTAGCGCTCCTCCAGCGCCGCGAACTCCTCGAGCGCCAGCGGGTTGACCCGCCCCAGCTCGGACAGCTCCCGTTCGGCGCGTTTGGCCCGGCGCTCCTGGGTGGGCCGGTCGAACGGCATCGGCGCCGGCGCGGTGACCTGCTCGCCGCGCTCCCTGGCCTGTTCGTACTCGGCCATCTCCAGCTCCGACGGCGGCAGCGCCACCTGCGGGCCGTATTCGGCGATCAGATCGGCCGGCGCCATCCCGAACTGTTCGAGGATGGTGGCCTCGAGTTGCTCGATCCGAAGCGCCGCTTGGGCTTTGGCCACCTCGTCGCGGTGCAGCGCATCGGTCAGCGCGGTGGTGCGGGCGGTCAGCGTGGTGACCTCCTCACGCGCCTCGGCCAGTGCGGCGGCGCGCTGGCCGCGTTCGGTGGCCAGCGCGTCGCGGGTGCGTGACGCGGCGGCCACCACCGCGGCCAGCCGGGCCGCGACGTCGCGGCCC
>NZ_SPQO01000043.1 GCF_004570325.1 Mycobacterium sp. PS03-16
GACCACATCGCGGAGGGTTACCACATCTTCTCCGCGAAACTCGACAACTGCATCAAGCCGGTCGTCGTCCCCGGCGCGGCCTGAGAGGACCCCATGACCTACACCGCCGACCACCCGCCCGTCCCGTGTGACGGCGGTGCCGCGTCGGGTCCGTACTCGCTGCCGGGGAACGTCCGCATGTCGACCGACTCGGCCACCTCGAAGCGGTGCTCGCCCGCGCAGTCGACGATCTGGGCCGAATCGGGGTTGCGTTCGGGCCAGTTCAGGCAGTCCCCGCTCTTGGCGTGGTTGAACGTCTCGTTCCCGCGCGGACCGAGCGTGATCGAACTGGCGCTCAGCCCGGGGCCGTCGGCGCCCTCGCTGCGCGGCAGCGCGGTGATCAGGCCGGCGATCAGCAACCCGCCGAGTGCGGTCAACAACAGCGCGCGCCGGGTCGACGCCGCCTGCAGACTGTGCCACCACGGCGTCCCGGAGCCGGCGGGCTGCGACGGGTCGTCGCGTTCAGGTGCCTCCAACATCCGCTCCATTGTGACAGGCGTGGCGGGTGCTGTGACAAGTGATGCGGATGTAACGTTATGCGGTTGTACCGGAAGGGTGGGGTGGGCCGGTCACCTCGAGGTATCCGCGCGTCGCGGCCGAAAGTAGGGTTGCGGCCGTGATCGACCTCAAACTGCTGCGCGACGACCCCGACGTCGTCCGTGCCTCACAGCGGGCCCGCGGTGAGGACCCCGCCCTCGTCGACGCCCTGCTGGACGCCGACACCGCTCGCCGGGCCGCGGTGTCGGCCGCCGACAATCTGCGCGCCGAGCAGAAGGCCGCGAGCAAAAAGGTCGGGAAGGCCTCGCGCGAGGAGCGGCCCGCGCTGCTGGCCGCGGCCAAGGACCTCGCCGAACAGGTCAAGGCCGCCGAATCCGCGCAGGCCGACGCCGAGCGGACCTTCACCGCCGCACACATGGCGATCTCCAATGTGATCATCGACGGGGTCCCGGCCGGCGGCGAGGACGACTTCACCGTGCTCGACGTCGTCGGGGAACCGCGGCAGATCCCCGATCCGAAGGACCACCTCGAGCTCGGCGAATCGCTCGGGCTGATCGACATGGAGCGCGGCGCCAAGGTGGCGGGCTCGCGGTTCTACTTCCTGACCGGCATGGGTGCGCTGCTGCAGCTGGGCCTGATGCAGCTGGCCGTGCGGGTGGCGACCGCCAACGACTTCACCTTGATGATCCCGCCGGTGCTGGTGCGGCCCGAGGTGATGGCGGGCACCGGGTTCCTCGGCGCGCACTCCGACGAGATTTACCGCATCGAATCCGACGACCTCTATCTGGTCGGCACGTCCGAGGTGGCGCTGGCCGGCTACCACGCCGACGAGATCCTCGACCTGTCGGCCGGTCCGCGCCGCTACGCGGGCTGGTCGTCGTGTTTCCGGCGCGAGGCAGGCAGCTACGGCAAGGACACCCGCGGCATCATCCGCGTGCACCAGTTCGACAAGGTCGAGGGCTTCGTCTACTGCCGCCCCGACGAGGCCGAGGCCGAACACGAGCGCCTGCTGGGCTGGCAGCGCGAGATGCTGGGGCTGATCGACGTGCCCTACCGGGTGATCGACATCGCGGCCGGCGACCTGGGGTCCTCGGCGGCGCGCAAGTACGACTGCGAGGCCTGGGTACCGACGCAGCAGACCTACCGGGAGCTGACGTCGACGTCGAACTGCTCGACGTTCCAGGCCCGCCGGCTGTCGACGCGGTACCGCGACGAGAACGGCAAGCCCCAGATCGCCGCCACCCTCAACGGCACGCTGGCCACCACCCGGTGGCTGGTCGCGATCCTGGAGAACCACCAACAGCCAGACGGCACCGTCCGCCTGCCCGACGCACTGGTGCCGTTCGTCGGCACCGAGGTACTGGAGCCGAAATGAACATCGATCTCGACGATCTGCGTACCTGGTTCGGCTTCGGCGTGGCCGGCAATTTCGCCGGACACCTCGAACAGGCCGGGGAGGCGGCGGATTTCGTATCCGTCAGCTCGGAGGGGAACGCGCCCAAGGGCATCTTCCCGTGGTACGTGCCGGGCCATGACGGCTTCCTCGGCGAGTTCCCGCTGTCGCACGACGCGATCGTGCTGCCCGACAGCACCGAACCGCTCAACCTGCAGATCGAGCCCGAGGTGGGCCTGGCCTGCCGGGTGGCGTGGTCCGGCGACACCGTCGCCTCGCTGACCCCGTTCGCCCTCGGCGCGTTCAACGACTGCTCGATCCGTCGCCCCGGCGCCCCCAAGATCAGCCACAAGAAGAACTGGGGCCCGGCCTCCAAGGGCGTGGCCCCGCGGTTCTTCGACATCTCCGATCTCACCCCGGACGGCCCCACCGCGACCCTGCGCCTGGCCTGCCACCTGCGCGACCGCGAGGGCACCGAACACGAGTACGGCCTGGACAGCCCGCTGCTCGGCTACTCGTACTACGGCGAGGTGCTGCTGGACTGGGTGGTCGATCGACTGGCCAACCAGAAGGGCTCGCCGGACACCCCGCTCGAAGACGTCGGCGCGCTGATGGCCGCCGCGGGTCATCCCGAGCACGTGCTGATCGGGATCGGGGCCACCCGCTACACCGAGCTGGGCGAATCGACGTTCCTGCAACCCGGCGACCAGGCCGTGGTGCGGGTCTACGACACCGCCTCCGAGGAGATCTCCGAACTGCGCCAGACGGTTTCGTCGCGGTAGCCGCAGGCACGTTTGCCGGGCCCGTCGCCGGGTAGCTCTCCGGGGTGAAGGCGATGGTGTACCGCGGCCCGTACAAAGTCCGGGTCGAAGAGAAGGACATCCCGAAGATCGAGCATCCGAACGATGCGATCGTGCGGGTCGAGCTGGCCGCGATCTGCGGGTCCGACCTGCACCTCTACCACGGGATGATGCCCGACACCCGGGTCGGGATGACGTTCGGCCACGAGTTCATCGGCGTGGTGCACGAAGTGGGGCCGTCGGTGCGCCACCTCAAACCCGGTGACCGGGTGATGGTGCCGTTCAACATCTACTGCGGATCGTGCTTCTTCTGCGCCCGCGGCCTGTACTCGAACTGCCACAACGTCAACCCGAACGCGACCGCCGTCGGCGGCATCTACGGCTACTCCCACACCTGCGGCGGGTACGACGGCGGGCAGGCCGAGTTCGTGCGGGTGCCGTTCGCCGACGTCGGTCCGGCGCTGATTCCGGACTGGATGTCGGGCGAGGACGCGCTGATGTGTACCGACGCGCTGGCGACCGGATACTTCCGCGCGCAGCTCGGCGACATCGTCGAAGGTGACGTGGTCGCGGTGTTCGGGGCCGGACCGGTCGGCTTGTACGCCGCCCAGTCGGCGTGGCTGATGGGCGCGGGCCGGGTGATCGTCATCGACCACCTCGAGTACCGGTTGGAGAAGGCCCGCACGTTCGCGCACGCCGAGACCCGCAACTTCGCCGAATACGACGACATCGTCGTGGAGATGAAGAAGGCCACCGGGTATCTGGGCGCGGATGTCGTGATCGACGCCGTCGGCGCCGAGGCCGACGGCAACCTCATGCAGCACATCGCCGCCGCCAAGCTCAAGATGCAGGGCGGTTCACCGATCGCGCTGAATTGGGCCATCGACGCGGTGCGCAAAGGCGGCACGGTGTCGGTCATGGGCGCGTACGGGCCGATCTTCAGCGCCGTGAAGTTCGGCGACGCGATGAACAAGGGCCTGACCCTGCGGATGAACCAGTGTCCGGTCAAACGGCAGTGGCCGCGATTGTTCTCGCACATTCAGAACGGCTACCTCAAACCGAGTGAGATTGTCACGCACCGTATTCCACTCGACCACATCGCGGAGGGTTACCACATCTTCTCCGCGAAACTCGACAACTGCATCAAGCCGGTCGTCGTCCCCGGCGCGGCCTGAGAGGACCCCATGACCTACACCGCCGACCACCCGCCCGTCCCGTCGTCCGACGAACTGCGCGCCCGGATCCCCGGCTGGGGCGCCGACCTCGACCCCGCCGACCGGCCGTCGGTGCCGAAGCTGCAGCGGCTCGACACCGGCGCGCACTGGGACTTCCCCGAGCGGCAACCCGAGACGTGGCCGCGCGAACGGTCGATCGAACATCAGATGCTCACCCCGGTCTTCGGCACGTCGACCCCGCCGCGCGGCCTGTCCGGAGCGATCCGCAAGTACGCCTACACGCGACACAGCGAGGGCAAGGCCGCGCACTGGCTGCTGCTGATCCTCGCCGACCGCGTCGACGCGGTGGAGCACCACGTGCAGTCGCTGGCGACACTGCACCCCGACAACCCGTTCACCGAGACCGGGATAAAGGCCGAATTCACCCACAACGGGTTGGCCGCGCGCACCAACACCACCCGGGTGGACCGCAGCCACTCGTGGCTGGACCCGATCATCGTCGGGGCACCGTGGGCGATCTCGGCGGTGGTGGCGGCGCGCGGCGTCCGGAAAGTGGCCGGCCGGCTGGCGAAACGCTAGGGCGCCAGCAGTTCGTCGAGCATCGCGGTGAAGTGCGCGGGGTCGACGGGGGTGAACGCCGGGCGCCAGCGGGTTCCGGCCAGGTCCAGCGTGATCAGCGTCGACTTGAACGGCCGGCGCATGTCCAGCGGCAGCCAGCGCCGCAGGTCCGAACTGCCCCACAGCCGGAAGCGGTGCATCACGTTCAGCGGTGCGGCGCTGTAGCCGCGCACACTGTCGAGCGGGATCACCTTCGCCGTCCCGGACGGGAAGTGGTAGCGGCGCAACGTGATCGCGTGCCGGTCCAGCTGGACCTGCCCGTCGTCGTAGTACTGCCGCGGCGCGGTCATGCCGGCCCGGTGCGCAGTTCGTGGCCCTTGGTGGTCAGGCACCGCCCCGTGTCCAGGTTCCACTGCCAGCCGTGCAGATTGCAGGTCAACGTGTTGCCCTCCACCACACCGAACTTCGACAGGTCGGCCTTGAGGTGCGGGCAGCGCCGCTGGAACTCGTAGCCGTCCATGGTGATCGACGCCGAATCGTCGTGCGCCTCGGCGAACCAGCCGTCGGCGTAGGCGACCCGTTCGTCGGTGAGGCATTTGAAGAACGTGTACAGGTACTCGTTGTACCCGCCGACCCGCCAGGCGCGGAAGCGGGTGGACAGGAAGATCGTGTTCACCCAGTCCGGTTCGTCGTCGCGCAGCACGGTGCGCACCAGCTCGGGCGGGATCTCGAAGCCGTAGCGGTACTTCTCGTCCGGGATCGGTTCGCGCACCGCGCGTTTCGGGAAGTCGATCACGACCGTTTCGGGGCCCAGCCGCAGCTCCACGGGGTAGCCGATGCCGTCGCAGATCTGGTCGCTCTGCGCCATGATCGGCTCGAACTTCGCCCGCAGCGGTTCGAGCAGCGACTCGCCGGCGGCCGGCGCCCACGAAGCCTTCTCGGCGGCCAGCACGGGGGCCATCCGCTCGGCGTAGTCGGCGATGTAGTCGGCCTTGCCGGTGGTGAAGATGGCCTCGACCTCGGCGTCGGGTGCGGGGTGGCGCAGCGCGTGCAGGGTGGAGCCGGTGAAGTCCGCGGTCGTGCCGGGGATCATCAGCAGCCCGCCGTCGTGGCCGTGGCGGCGCATCTGGTCGAGGAACACCATCTGGTCGGGGAAGATGTTCGCCGGGTCGGCGTGGTCGTCGTTGAGGTCGCGCAGGTCGGGGTCCAGGAAGCACGGCGGGCCGGCCGACGGCACCACCCACGTCGCGCCGACCTGCGCGATGTACTGGCGGCAGCGGTCCATCTGGCGCTGACGCTTCTGCGTCCCGAACGCCTCCTTGGCCCGGGCGGGCATGTCGTAGACCATCGGGTACCAGATCGCGCCCGAGTACTGCAGCATGTGCACGTCGACCTGGCCGAAGTCGGCGGCCAGCATGTCCAGGTCCACGGGGCGGGCGTCGTTCATGTTGAACGCGACGGTTTCACCGTCGTCGACCACCAGGCCGGAGTCGCCGATCGGCCCGTCGGCGGGGGCGCGCAGCGCGATGATCATCACGTCGAGGTCGCCCTTGGGGCCGCTGACGCGGTGTTTGGCCGAGTCGGTGGTCTCGAAGAACCGGTGGAAACCGAGCTTCTCGAGTTCCCGACGCAGATCCGGCACCGGATAGTCCGGCAGCAGCACGACGGCGTCCTTGTTGACGTACGTGCGCAGGTGCTCGGGGTCGAAATGGTCCTTGTGCAGGTGGGAGACGTAGAGGTAGTCGACGTCGCCGAGCGCTGCCCAATCCAACTGGCTGTTGTCGGGGAACGGGAACCACGAGGCGAAGTAGGCGGGGTTGACCCAGGGGTCGCACAGAATGCTCCCGGCCTTGGTGTCGATCCGGAAGCCGGCGTGTCCGACGCTGGTGACCTGCACGTTTACCCCTTCTGCGCGCGGTGGCGCGCGGTGCGTTCGCGCGTTCAGTCTACGGGCGCGCGGGGCGTGGGCCGGCCACCGTGACAGGGCGGGCGGCGTCGCTGTCCCGGCTCGACGCGCCGCTGTGGTGGCGAGCACTACGCTGACGTGTGTGGAACCGGTATACGGCACAGTCATCCAGCTCGCCCGCCTCACCTGGCGGCTGCAGGGGCTGACGTTCACCGTCACCGGCGTGGAGAACCTGCCGAAGACCGGCGGGGCGGTCATCGCGATCAACCACACCAGCTACTTCGACTTCACCTTCGCCGGTCTGCCCGCCTACCGGCAGAAGCTCGGCCGCAAGGTGCGGTTCATGGCGAAGAAAGAGGTCTTCGACCACAAGTTCACCGGACCGATCATGCGCAGCCTGCGCCACATCGAGGTGGACCGGGCCAGCGGTGCGGCGTCGTTCGAGCAGGCCTGCGAGGCGCTGGCCCGCGGCGAACTGGTCGGCGTGTATCCCGAGGCGACGATCAGCCGCAGCTTCGAGATCAAGGAGTTCAAATCCGGCGCGGCGCGGATGGCGATCGCCGCGCAGGTGCCGATCGTCCCGCACATCGTGTGGGGCGCCCAGCGCATCTGGACCAAGGGGCATCCCAAGAAGCTCGCGCGGCCGAAGGTGCCGATCTCGGTGGCGGTCGGGGAGCCGATCGCGCCGACGCTGCCTGCGCCGGAGCTGACCGCGCTGCTGCACCACCGCATGCAGCACCTGCTCGAGCGGGTGCAGGACGCCTACGGCCCGCACCCGCCCGGCGAGTTCTGGGTGCCGCACCGCCTCGGTGGCAGCGCGCCGACGCTGGCCGAGGCGAACCGGATGGACCTCGAAGAGGCGGCGGAGAAGGCCGCCCGCCGCGCGCAGGGTCCCGGACCGGCCGGGGCGCCGGGGTAGCCGCGGATGGAGCCGGTCTTTCGCACACTGGAGTTCGTCGCCGAGGCCGTGACCAGGGCTACCGGAACCCGGATCACCTACGACGGCCTCGATCACATCCCCACCCGGGGTGGTGCGGTGGTGGCGATCAACCACACCGGGTACGTCGACTTCCTGCCCGCGGCGCTGGCGGCCAAGCACCGCGGGCGCCGGATGCGCTTCATGATCAAGGCCGAGATGGAGCAGGTGCCGGTGGTCGGCTACCTGATCCGGCACACCGGAACCATCCCGGTCGACCGGCGGGCGGGAGCCGGGGCGTACGCGCTGGCCGTGCAGGCGCTGCGGGCCGGTGAGCTGGTCGGGGTGTATCCGGAGGCGACGATCAGCCGCAGCTTCGAGCTCAAGGAGTTCAAGACCGGCGCGGCGCGCATGGCGCTCGAGGCGGGTGTGCCGATCATCCCGCTCATCGTGTGGGGTGCGCAGCGGGTGTGGACCAAGGATCATCCTCGGGCGTTGGGACGCAACCGGTTCCCCGTCAGCGTGCGAATCGGTGCGCCCATCCCGCCTGCCGGGCCTGCGCCGGACCTCGACGCCCGGCTGCGCGCGGAGATGACCGCGTTGCTGGAGCGCGTGCAGGCGGAATATCCGCACCCACAGGGGGCATTCTGGGTGCCGCGCCGGCTCGGTGGCGGCGCGCCGACACCCGACGAGGCCCGGCGCCTCGACGAGGACGAACTCGCCGAACGCGCCCGCCGGCGGGCGGAAGGCGGACGGCGATGACGACAACGGAAGGCGGCTCGCCGCGATGACACTGCCGGCGATGATCGCCACGGACGTGGACGGCACCCTGCTCGACGACGACGAGAAGGTGTCGCCGCGCACCAGGGCGGCGGTGCACGCCGCGGTGGACGCCGGGGTGCGATTCGTGCTGGCCACCGGCCGCCCGCCGCGGTGGGTGGCGCCGGTCGTCGACGGGCTGGGGCTGGCGCCGATGGCGGTGTGCGCCAACGGCGCGGTGATCTACGACCCGGCCGCCGACCGCATCGTCTCGGCGCGCACGCTGTCGACCGACGCGCTGCGGGAACTGGCCGACATCGCCGCGCGGGTGATCCCCGGCTCCGGGCTGGCCGTCGAGCGGGTGGGCAGTTCGGCCCACGATGCGGCGACCCCGCAGTTCGTCAGCTCACCGGGCTACGAGCACGCCTGGCTCAACCCGGACAACACCGAGGTCTCGCTCGAGGACCTGCTCAGCGCCCCGGCGGTCAAGCTGCTGATCCGCAAGGCCGGCGCGCGCAGTGCCGATATGGCGGCCGAGCTGGCCGGGCACATCGGCGCCGAGGGCGATCTGACGTATTCGACCAACAACGGGCTGATCGAGATCGTGCCGCGTGGCATCAGCAAGGCCACCGGCATCGACGAGCTGGCCCGGCCGCACGGGCTGCGGGCCGAAGACGTGATCACGTTCGGCGACATGCCCAACGACATCCCGATGCTGCGCTGGGCCGGACACGGGGTGGCGATGGGCAACGCCCATCCCGAGACGGTGGCCGCGGCCGACGAGGTGACCGCCCGCAACAGCGACGACGGGGTGGCGCGGGTGCTCGAACGCTGGTGGATGTAGCTAGTGGCTGATCGGGGCGCTGAAGCGCTCTAGCTGCACCGGCGGCGCGTCGGACGAGGGTTTGGGCAGGTCCACCGGAACACCGTCGATGACGCGGGTGACCGTGCCCTTCTGACGGTCGAAGTTCAGGGTGCCGTGCTGGAAGTTCTGCTTGATCCACAGCGGCTCGTGGATCTCGCCGCTGGTGGGCAGGCCCAACGCCCCGCGCTCGAATCCCAGTGCGCCCCAGGCCTGGTAGATGGCGCCGGTGACGGGCGCCGCACCGCTGGCCGGTGACCAGTACATCGCGCCCTTCTGGAAGCGGACGTACCGGGCCCCGTCGGCGCCGTTGGTCTCCGGCGAGGTGGGTGCGCCCAGCGCGCTGGTGGGACCGCCCATCTTGGCCCAGCGGTCGAAAATTGCTCCGCCGCGCAGGCTTTCGGCCAGGTCCTCGGGTCCGGGCGGATCGTTGAAGCGGGCGGCGATCGCGCGCATCTCGTTCATCGCCGCGTAGGCGGCGTTGCCGGGACATTCGGTGATGCCGACGTCGCGGTGGGTGAAGATCGTGGGCAGGGTGGGGGTGGCGCCGCGCGGGAAGTGGGTGAACGAGCCGCCGGCCGAGGTCAACACCACCGTGCCCAGCGGGTTGACCCGGTCCAGGCCGAGCCGCCAGCCCAGCAGGCGGCCGGTGGTGCGCAGCTGGATCGGGGTGGGTGGCACCACGTCGAAGTTGCCCATCATCGCCACACCCCATGTGTCGGTGTTGAAGCCACCGGTGTGCGACCCCTCGACCGGCCGGTCGACGCCACCGGCGCGGCCCTCGAAGACCTGGCCGTACTTGTCGACCAGGGCGTTGTAGCCGAGGTCGCACCAGCCCAGCGTGCGGGTGTGGTACTCGTAGATCGACCGCACCATGCCGGCCGAGTCCTGCGGCGCGTAGTCGTTGTTGCCCGCGGTGTGGTGGACGATGCCGGCGCGCACGGCGTGGTCGTAGCGGGGGGCTCCGCAGCGCATCGATTCGTCGGCGCCCCACTGTGCGCGGGTGATGATGCGTGGGGGGACGCCCGGCGCCAGCACGGCGTTGGGGACGGGTGCGGCGTCCACCGGCGCTTGGGGCGGGCTGATCAGCACGGCGTTGACGTTCTGGGCGAACGGCTGCTCGACGGTGGCGGGCACGTAACCGAGGTCGGGTCCGTCGGCGGTCTCGCGGGCCGGCGCGGCCGGAGTGGGTGCGGCGCCGGCCGGGCGGGTGACCGCGATCTGCACGGTGGTGGTGCGTCCGACGAACACCGGGTCGGTGCCGCTGACCGAGCCGCTGCCCTCGCTGACGCCCTCGAGCGGTTCGGCGTCGTACCAGGGACCCCACGATCCGTCGTCCTTCTTCGCGCGGACGCGGGCGGTGGTGCCGGTCAGGTCGTCGGCGGTGAGCGCGACCATCGAGAACGGGGTGTCCTGGTGGATCTCGCGGATGGTCTCGCCGCCGCCGAGGCCGTCGAGACTCTTCTCGGTGAGCACCGGCGCGGACGGCGCCGTGTCGTCATCGCCGGGCAGGCCGTTGATCGCCCACGGCAGCAGCAGCATCGTCGCCGCGACGGCGGTGAAGAAGACGGTGGGCGCTGGTCGACGGGACGGCACGGACCGATGTTACGTATGTGTCAGTTGTTACCCATGTTTCGACACGGCGGAATGGGGTAGGAAAATCCAACTGCAACGGCACCGCAGAGCCGTCGAGGCTTCTGCGGTGCCGTCTCGCTACAGGTCTGTCACATGCCGGGGGCCGGCGGCGGTGCGGGCGCAGGCACGGGCGGCACCGCCGGCGGGGTCGCCGACTTGATCGCGCCGGTGATCGCGGGCACCACCACACCCTTGAGCAGGTCGATCGCCTGTCCGGCGCCGAGCTGATTGGCCGCGCTCGACAGATCGCTGAGCAGGCCGCCGCTGGGCGCGGCCACCGGGGCGGCCGCCATCAGTGGGTCGCCGAGGATCGGGTAGGTGCCGAGCGCCGGATCGGCACCCAGCGGCGCCGAGATCGGGATCTCACCGGGGACGGGGAGCCCCCCGGTCGAGACCGGGGTGAGCGCCGGGTCGAGGCCGATCGCCGGCGTCGTCAGCCCCGGGGCGGTCAGGTCCGGCGTGGTCAGCGCGCCCAGGTCGCCGGCCGGGCTGGTCAGGCTCGGGCTGGTCAGGCCCGGGGTGGTCAACCCCGGATTGGTCAGGCCGGGGTCGGTCAAGGCCGGCGCGGCCGCGGTGACCGGCGGCACGCTCAACCCCGGTGTGCTGACGCCCGGCGCGGTCAGACCCGGCGTCGTGAGTCCCGGGGTGGTGAGGCCCGGCGCGGTCAGGCCCGGCGCCGTGAGTCCCGGCGCGGGGAGGCCCGGTGCGGTCAGCCCGGGGGAGGTGAGGCCCGGGGTGGTCAGTGCCGGCGGCGTGGCCGACGTGCCGGCGAGCGGCGGCAGCGTGATGCCGAACTGGCTCAGGCCCTGCGACAGCGCGGACATCAGCTCGCTCGGTAGGTCGGTGACCATGGCGGCCTGGACGAATTCGCGGTGTTGAGGCGCATCGGAGGACCCGGACAGCTGGGTGACGGCTACCGCTGCGACAGGACTTGCGACGGCCAGGGCGGCGAACGCGCTCATGGCTGTCGAGGCCTTGCTGCGACGTCGGTTCGGCACGGAAGTCTCCTCAATACATGGACTACAAGGGTTTGGTGCTCGGCTATTTCATCGGTCGTCGGCGGAACCGGACTCCTCGACAAGGCAGGCCCTGAACCGACGATTCGATGGTAAGGCTGTGACTGGTGTGCCTAGAGTGGCGATACTGAATCGTGAGCTAATTGCGACCTGGCCGTCGGCACGCGGCCGCGTCCCGGTCGGCGACTGGCGGGGCAGCAAGTCGGGAGCCGGGGGTCCGGTCGGATACCCTGGCTGCCGATGACGTCCCTATCTTCCCCGGTCCCGCCCACCGGCCGGTACGATCTCTTCGTCGTCGGCTCGGGGTTCTTCGGCCTGACGATCGCCGAGCGCGTCGCCGCCGAGCTGGACAAGCGTGTCCTCGTCATCGAGCGGCGCAACCACATCGGGGGCAACGCCTACTCCGAACCCGAACCGCAGACCGGCATCGAGGTGCACCGCTACGGCGCCCACCTCTTCCACACGTCCAATCAGCGGGTGTGGGACTACGTGCGGCGCTTCACCGACTTCACCGGCTACCAGCACCGTGTGTTCGCGATGCACAACGGCCAGGCCTACCAGTTCCCGATGGGGTTGGGCCTGGTGGCGCAGTTCTTCGGCCGCTACTACAGCCCCGACGAGGCGCGCGCGCTCATCGCCGAGCAGGCCGCCGAGATCGAGACCGCCGATGCGCAGAACTTCGAAGAGAAGGCCATCTCGCTGATCGGCCGGCCGCTCTACGAGGCGTTCATGAAGAACTACACGGCCAAGCAGTGGCAGACCGACCCGAAGGAACTGCCCGCCTCCACCATCACCCGGCTGCCGGTGCGCTACACCTTCGACAACCGCTACTTCAACGACACCTATGAGGGTCTGCCCGTCGACGGCTACACCGCGTGGCTGCAGAACATGGCCGCCGACGACCGCATCGAGGTGCGCCTGGACACCGACTGGTTCGACGTCCGCGACGCGTTGCGCGCCGAGAGCCCGGACGCCCCGGTGGTGTACACCGGACCGCTGGACCGCTACTTCGACTACAGCGAGGGCCGGCTGGGCTGGCGCACCCTGGACTTCGACCTCGAGGTGCTCGACACCGGAGATTTCCAGGGCACCCCGGTGATGAACTACAACGACGCGGACGTGCCCTACACGCGCATCCACGAGTTCCGCCACTTCCACCCCGAACGCGCCTACCCCACGGACAAGACCGTGATCATGCGCGAGTTCTCCCGGTTCGCCGAGGACGACGACGAGCCCTACTATCCGATCAACACCGAATCCGACCGGGCGCTGCTGGCCGCCTACCGGTCCCGCGCGAAGGCGGAGACGGCATCGGCGAAGGTGCTGTTCGGTGGCCGCCTGGGCACCTACCAGTACCTCGACATGCACATGGCCATCGCCAGTGCCCTGAACATGTACGACAACACCCTGGCGCCGCACCTGCGTGACGGTGCCCCTTTGACCCAGAGCGAGAGCGACCCAGCATGAGTGAGATCCCGACCGGTGCGCTGGACGCCGGCGAAACCCGCGCGGTGAGCCTGCTGTCCCGCGTCATCCTGCCGCGGCCGGGCGAGCCGCTCGACGTCCGCAAGCTCTATATAGAGGAATCCGACACCAACGCCCGGCGTGCGCACGCCTCCTCGCGGACCACGCTGGAGATCGGCGCCGAATCCGAGGTGTCGTTCGCCACCTACTTCAACGCGTTCCCGGCCAGCTACTGGCGGCGGTGGTCGACGCTCGACTCGGTGATCCTGCGCGTCGAACTCGTCGGCAGCGCCCGCGTGGACGTCTACCGCACCAAGGCGACCGGCGCCCGGATCACCGTCGGCGGCGCCGAGGTCGCCGGCAGCGCGGCCGAACCGGGCGTCGCCGAGTTCGAGATCGACCTCGGGCCGTTCGAGGACGGCGGCTGGATCTGGTTCGACATCACCACCGATTCCGAGGTGTCGGTCCGCAGCGCGGGCTGGTATGCGCCCGAGCGAGCGCCGGGCCGGGCCAAGATCGCCGTCGGCATCCCGACGTTCAACCGGCCCGCCGACTGCGTCAACGCGCTCACCGCACTGACGTCGGACCCGCTGGTCGACGAGGTGGTCGGCGCGGTCATCGTCTCCGATCAGGGCAACCGCAAGGCCAAGGACCACCCCGGCTTCCCGGCCGCCGCCGCCGCGCTGGGCGACCGGCTCTCGGTGCACAACCAGCCCAATCTCGGCGGTTCCGGCGGCTACAGCCGGGTGATGTACGAGGCGCTCAAGAACACCGACTGTGACCAGATCCTGTTCATGGACGACGACATCCGCATCGAGCCGGACTCGATCCTGCGGGCACTGGCGATGAACCGGTTCGCCAAGCACCCGACGCTGGTCGGCGGGCAGATGCTCAACCTGCAGGAGCCCTCCCACCTGCACATCATGGCCGAGGTGGTGGACCGGGAGAACTTCATGTGGACCGCGGCGCCGAACGCCGAGTACGACCACGACTTCGCGAAGTATCCGCTCGCCGACGACACCGAGCGCAGCAAGCTGCTGCACCGCCGCATCGACGCCGACTACAACGGCTGGTGGATGTGCATGATCCCGCGGCAGGTCGCCGAGGAGCTCGGCCAGCCGCTGCCGCTGTTCATCAAGTGGGACGACGCCGACTACGGGTTGCGCGCCGCCGAGCGCGGCTACGGCACCGTCACGCTGCCCGGCGCCGCGATCTGGCACATGGCCTGGAGCGACAAGGACGACGCGATCGACTGGCAGGCCTACTTCCACCTGCGCAACCGGCTCGTGGTCGCGGCCATGCACTGGGACGGCAACGTCAGCGGCCTGCTCGCCTCCTCGGTGAAGGCCACGCTCAAACACCTGCTCTGCCTTGAGTATTCGACGGTGGCCATCCAGACGAAGGCCATGGCCGACTTCCTCGCCGGCCCCGAGCACATCTTCTCGATCCTCGAGAGCGCGCTGCCCGAGGTGCGCAAGATGCGCGAGCAGTACCCCGACGCGGTCGTGCTGCCCGGGGCCACCGCGCTGCCCGCGCCGTCGGGAAAGATGCGCCGCAAGACCAAGATCCCCACCAACAAGCCGGCCATCGGGCTGCGGCTCGCGCGCGGCGTGGTGCACCAACTCAAGAAGGAAGACCCCGCCCACCACGAGCGGCCCGAGCTCAACGTGGCCACCCAGGACGCGCGCTGGTTCCTGCTGTGCAAGGTCGACGGCGTCACCGTCACCACGGCCGACGGCCGCGGGGTGGTCTACCGCCAGCGCGACCGGGCCAAGATGTTCGCGCTGCTGCGCGCCTCGATGCGCCAGCACGTGCGGCTGGCCCGCAAGTTCAACCGCATGCGCCGCGTCTACCGCAACGCGCTGCCGGAGCTGTCGTCGACGCAGAAGTGGGAGACCGTTCTGCTCAACCCGCACGAAGTGCGCTGACCGTGGACCAGGAACCGCGCGGCGAAGAGGCCGCGCTGGTCGCGGTGCAGGCGGCGCTGGCCGACCGGCCGGGGGTGTTGACCGGCGCGCGCACGCTCTCGCACTTCGGTGAGCACAGCGCCGGCTGGCTGGCGGTCGCGGGCCTCGGCGCGCTGATGCAGCCGCACCGCCGCCGCGACTGGCTGGCCGCCGGTGCCGGCGCCTTCGCCGCGCATGCGGCGGCCGTCGCGATCAAACGGGTGGTGCGCCGCGAACGTCCGCACCATCCGGCGATCGCCGTCAACGTCGGTACCCCGAGCCGCCTGAGTTTCCCGTCCGCGCACGCCACCTCCACCACGGCGGCGGCGCTGCTGCTGGGCCGGGTGACCGGGCTGCCGCTGCCCGCCGCGCTGGTGCCCCCGATGGCGTTGTCGCGGTTGGTGCTCGGTGTGCACTATCCCAGTGACGTGCTGACCGGTGTGGCGGTCGGGGCAATCGTCGCCAAGGCCACCGCGCGGGTGGCCGACGCGGTCACCGCGCGGGAGGGAAGGCAGTGATGGCCGTCAGATGTGAGCGCACCGGCGGAACGGAGACGCGATGAGCGAGGAGGCCGCACCCGTCACCGGCCCGCCGCGCAACCTCGCCGCGGGCATCGTCAAGGCCATCCGGCCCCGGCAGTGGGTCAAGAACCTGCTGGTGCTGGCGGCCCCGCTGGTCGCGCTCGGTGACGACCGGTTCACCTACGACTACCGCGAGATCCTCATCAAGGTCTCGGTGGCGTTCGTCGTGTTCTGCCTGGCCGCCTCGAGCGTCTACCTGGTCAACGACGCCCGCGACGTCGAAGCCGACCGCCAGCACCCGACCAAACGCTTCCGGCCGATCGCCGCGGGAGTGGTGCCCGTGAATCTGGCCTACACGCTGGCCGTGGTGCTGGGGATCGCGTCACTGGGCATCTCATGGCTGCTCTCACCCAATCTCGCGCTGGTGATGGCGATCTACATCGCGATCCAGCTGGCCTACTGCTTCGGGCTCAAACATCAAGCGGTGCTGGACATCTGCATCGTGTCGTCGGGCTTCCTGATCCGGGCGATCGCCGGCGGCGTGGCCGCGGCGATCCCGCTGTCGCAGTGGTTCCTGCTCGTCATGGCCTTCGGCTCGCTGTTCATGGCGGCCGGAAAGCGTTACGCCGAACTGCAACTCGCCGAACGGACCGGCGCCAAGATCCGCAAGTCGCTGGAGAGCTACACCACCACTTATCTGCGGTTCGTGTGGACGCTGTCGGCGACCGCGGTGGTGCTGTGCTACGGCCTGTGGGCGTTCGGACGCGACGATCAGGGCGGCACGTCCTGGTTCGTGGTGTCCATGATCCCGTTCACGATCGCGATCCTGCGCTACGCCGTCGACGTCGACGGCGGAATGGCCGGTGAGCCCGAGGAGATCGCGCTGCGCGACCGGGTGCTGCAGTTCCTCGCCGTGGCGTGGATCGGGACAGTCGGTGCGGCCGTCATCTTCGGCTGACGGGCGTGGGCCGGCCGCCCGTCTGCTGCGTGGGCCGGCGTTCCCGTTCGATGTCTCCGTCCGCGTCAGCCTCTGGGTCGGTGTGGCGGTGGTGGCGGCGCTGTTCTGGTGGGGCGCGTGGCAGCGCCGGTGGATCGCCGACGACGGCCTGATCGTGCTGCGCACCGTGCGGAACCTGTTGGCAGGCAACGGCCCGGTGTTCAACGCCGGGGAGCGGGTCGAGGCCAACACCTCGACCCTGTGGACGTATCTGATCACCGCGGGCGGGTGGCTCGGCGGCACCGTCCAGCTCGAGTACGTGGCGTTGGCGTTCTCCCTGGTGCTCAGCGTGCTCGGCGCGGTGCTGGCGATGCTGGGCACCGCCCGGTTGTACGCGCCGAGCCTGCAGGGCCGCCGTGCGCTGCTGCTACCGGCCGGCGTCCTGGTCTACATCGCGGTGCCCCCGGCCCGCGACTTCGCCACCTCCGGACTGGAAAACGGTTTGTGCCTGGCCTATCTCGGCCTGCTGTGGTGGATGCTGGTGTGCTGGTCGCAGGCCCTGCGCCGGCTGCCCACCGACGCGCCGTCGCCGCACGCGATGAGCCGGACGTTCGATGGCGCACTGGCTTTCGTCGCCGGGCTGAGCGTGCTGGTGCGACCCGAGCTGGCGCTGATCGGCGTCGGCGTGCTGGTGATGATGCTGGTGGTCGCGCGCGGGTGGGGGCGCCGGCTGCTGATCGTGGTCGCCGGTGGTCTGCTGCCGGTGGCCTACCAGATCTTCCGGATGGGGTACTACGCGCTGATCGTGCCCGGCACCGCGGTGGCCAAGGATGCGTCCGGGGCCAAGTGGTCGCAGGGCGCGACCTACCTGGCCAACTTCAACCAGCCCTATCTGCTGTGGGTGCCCGCCATTCTGCTGACGGTGGTGGGGCTGGTGCTGCTCGGCACCCGCGGCCGCGGCTGGTGGGTGCGCCATCAGCCGCCGCGCGGATACGGGCGGATCCGCAGGGTCGTGCAGAGCCCGTCGGCGGTGGTGGCGTTCATCGTCGTCTCCGGACTGCTGCAGGGCATCTACTGGGTCCGCCAAGGCGGCGACTTCATGCACGGCCGGGTGCTGCTCACCCCGCTGTTCTGCCTGCTGCTGCCGGTGTCGGTGATCCCGGTGGTCATTCCCGAGGGCGGCCGGTTCAGCCGCGAGACCGGATACCTGCTCGCCGGCGCGACCACTGTGCTGTGGCTCGCCGTCGCGGGCTGGTCGCTGTGGGCGGCCAACGCGCCCGGGATGGGTGACGACGCCACCCGCGTCACCGACACCGGCATCGTCGACGAGCGCCGGTTCTACGCGGAGGCCACCGGGCACGCGCATCCGCTGACCGCCGCGGACTACCTGGACTATCCGCGGATGCGGGCGATGGTGGAGGCGCTGGAGAACACCCCCGACGGTGCGCTGCTGCTGCCCGCGGGCAACTACGACATGTGGGATGTGGTGCCGGCCTACCCGCCGCCGCCGGACGCCGGCCCCGCCTACACCGGTCCGCACACCGTGTTCTTCACCAACATGGGGATGTCCGCGATGAACGTGGGCCTCGACGTGCGGGTGATCGACCAGATCGGGCTGACCAATCCGCTGGCCGCACACACCGAGCGGCTCGAGGACGGCCGCATCGGCCACGACAAGAACCTGTTCCCGGACTGGGCGGTGGCCGAGGGCCCGTTCTTCAAGGTGGAGCCGTATCTGCCGAAGTACCTCGACGAGGACTGGGTGGCCCAGGCCGTGGCCGCGCTGAAGTGTCCGGCGACCGAGGCGAAGCTGATCTCTATCCGCGACACGCTCACCCCCCGGCGGTTTTTGTCCAATGTGGCCAACGCCTACGAGTTCACCCAGTACCGGATCAACCGGGTGCCGCTCTACGAGCTGATCCGCTGCGGGCTCGACATCCCGCCGGCCATCCACCCGCCCTACACCGGGATGCCGGCCACCGGGCCGTAACACTTGCGGCGCCGCGGCGATATCTCCGTCGGGTGTGTCGAACACACCGCGCTCAACGCTGCCCTGATGACCGCCGTCCGCACGGCGCCGGAGTGAACGGAAACGGTGGTGGACCTGACGATGATCCGCCGTCGCGGTGTCGGCCACCGCCTGCTCCACGCGCTCCTGGTGCTGCTGACCGTCCCCGTGCTGTTCGGTGTGACCAACACCACCCCGAGCGCCCATGCGTTCTCCCGGCCCGGTCTGCCGGTCGAGTACCTCGACGTCTACTCGTTCGCGATGGGCCGCAACGTCCGGGTGCAGTTCCAGGCGTCGGCATCCGGCGGCGCGAAGGCCGTGTACCTGCTCGACGGTCTGCGCGCCCAGGACGACTACAACGGCTGGGACATCAACACCGCCGCCTTCGAGTGGTTCCTCGATTCACCGGTCGCGGTGGTGATGCCGGTCGGCGGGCAGGCGAGCTTCTACACCGACTGGTACGCACCGTCGAACCTGAACGGTCAGGGCTATACCTATAAGTGGGAGACCTTCCTCACTCGGGAGCTCCCGGCCTGGCTCGCCGAGAACCGGCAGATCTCACCGGACGGCAACGCGGTGGTCGGGGTGTCGATGTCGGGCGGGTCGGCGCTGACGCTGGCGGCCCACCATCGAAGACAGTTCCGCTACGCCGCATCGCTGTCGGGATACCTCAACCCGTCGGCGCCGCTGATGCAGCAGGCCATCCGCGTCGCCATGCTCGACGCCGGCGGCTTCAACGTCGACAACATGTGGGGCGCGCCGTGGGATCCGGCGTGGACCCGCAACGATCCGGTGGTGCAGGCGGCGCGGCTGGCGGCCAACGGCACCCGACTGTGGATCTACTGCGGCCCCGGTGGCACCGCCCCGCTCGACGCCAACGGCCCCGGTCTGAATCCGGGGCAGGCGCTGAGCGCGAGCAGCCTCGAGGCGATGGCGGTCAGCAGCAACGTCGCGTTCCGCGATGCCTACCTGGCCGCAGGCGGACGCAACGCCACCTTCGAATTTCCCCCGGCCGGCACCCACGCCTGGGGGTATTGGGGCGCGCAATTGCAAGCCCTACAACCCGACTTGGTCGCCACGGTGAACAGCTGATGAGCGGTCGGGGCGGGGCACGCTGAGGAGAAGGATTCGGCGAAGGTGTGGTCTACTACACGGGCAACGCGGCCCGTCCGGTGTGCCAGACCGGTCGCGGGATACGACAAAGGATAGGTAGGAGTATGAAGTTCGTTGGGAAGATTCGCGACGCGGTGAAAGCCATGCCGCGCCGGCTCACGATCGCGGCCGCGGTGGCCGCCGTGCTGCCCGGCCTGGTGAGCGTCGCAGGAGGCTCGGCGACTGCTGAGGCGTTCTCGCGCCCGGGCCTGCCGGTCGAGTACCTCATGGTCCCGTCGGCGGGTATGGGCCGCGACATCAAGGTCCAGTTCCAGAGCGGCGGAGCCAACTCCCCCGGCGTCTACCTGCTCGACGGTCTGCGCGCCCAGGAGGACTTCAGCGGCTGGGACATCAACACCGCTGCCTTCGAGTGGTACCTGGACTCGGGCCTGTCGGTGATCATGCCGGTCGGCGGCCAGTCGAGCTTCTACAGCGACTGGTACAAGCCCGCGTGCGGTAAGGCCGGTTGCTCGACCTACAAGTGGGAGACCTTCATCACCCAGGAGCTGCCCGCTTACCTGGCCGCCAACAAGGGTGTGAACCCGAACCGCAACGCCGCGGTCGGCCTGTCGATGGCCGGTTCCGCCGCGCTGACGATGGCGATCTACTACCCGCAGCAGTTCCAGTACGCCGCGTCGCTGTCGGGCTTCCTGAACCTCTCCGAGGGCTGGTGGCCGATGCTGGTCGACCTGGCGATGGGTGACGCCGGCGGCTACAACGCCAACGACATGTGGGGCCCGACCCAGGACCCGAACAGCGCGTGGAAGCGCAACGACCCGATGGTCAACATCGACAAGCTGGTCGCCAACGGCACCCGCGTGTGGGTCTTCTGCGGTAACGGCACGCCGGCCGACATCGGCGCCGGTGCGCTGGAGGGCAACAACTTCAACGCGAAGTTCCTCGAGAGCTTCACGCTGCGGACCAACGAGACCTTCCAGGAGCGCTACCTCGCCGCGGGCGGCAAGAACGGTGTGTTCAACTTCCCGCAGAGCGGTACCCACAGCTGGGGCTACTGGGGTCAGCAGCTGCAGCAGATGAAGCCGGACATCCAGCGCGTGCTGGGTGCGGTGCCGCAGCCGTCCCCGGCGCCTGCGGCCGCGCCTGCCGGTAACTGACACTCGGCAGCAGCCACGACACGATCGGCGGCGGTGATCCCTTCGGGGGTCGCCGCCGCCTCGTCGTTTGCGGGGCCTTTCCGGCGCGACCCCGGTGGCCGGTGTGATTCACTACCTTGCGGGTGGGTCGGGTGACATCGGCTACGGGACATGAGGTGGGCAATGAGGCGTGCGTTGATCCGGGCGGTGCTGTCCGTGGTGCTGACCGCGGGACTGTGGGGGGCCGTCGGAACCACCTCGCAGACGACCGCGAGCGCGCAGGGCGTCGAGTACCTGATGGTGCCGTCGGCGGCAATGGGCCGCGCCATCCCCGTCGCGTTCCAGGGCGGCGGACCGCACGCGGTGTTCCTGCTCGACGCGTTCAACGCCGCGCCGGAGGTCAGCAACTGGGTGACCGCGGGCAACGCGATGAACACCCTGGCCGGTAAGGGCATCTCGGTGGCCGCCCCGGCGGGCGGCGCGTGGAGTCTCTACACCAACTGGGAGCAGGACGGCAGCCGCCAGTGGGAGACGTTCCTGTCCACCGAGCTGCCGAACTGGCTGGCCGCCAACAAGGGCCTCGCGCCCGGCGGGCACGGCATCGTCGGCGCTGCCCAGGGCGGCACCGGCGCAATGATGATGGCCACCTTCCACCCCGACCGGTTCCGCTACGCCGGCTCGATGTCGGGGTTCATGACGCCGTCGGCCACCGCGCTCAACGGCGCGATCACCGCAGGCCTGATGCGCTTCGGCGGCGTGGACACCCGCAACATGTGGGGGCTGCCGCAGCTGGGCCGCTGGAAGTGGCACGACCCCGACGTGCACATCCAGCTGCTGGCCAACAACAACACCCGGCTGTGGGTGTACAGCCCGGCCACGCTGACCTGCGTGGACCCCGCGGCGATGATCGGCTACTGCGATCAGGCGGCGGGCAGCAACCGAGCGTTCTACCAGCACTACCGCGGCGTGGGCGGTAGCAACGGCCACTTCGACTTCCCGGCCGGGGGAGAACACGGCTGGGGCAGCTGGGGACCGCAGCTGGCGGCCATGTCCCCGGACCTCGTGGCGGCGATCCGCTGACGCGCGCCGGCGCGAAAGCGCTGGCGGGAGCCACGATCGGTCAGCCGGTACCGTGGAGGGGTGCAGCACACGGGCCGGCGGTTACTCCCGACGCTGCTCGTGCTGTCCGCAGTCGCCCTGTTGGCCGGCTGCTCGCTGGCCAACGACATCCTGGGCCGTAACGGCACCACCACGGCCGACAGCCCGCAGGCCGCACTGCCGGTGCCTGCGGACGGCGACAGCCGCGGGGACATGCCGTCGGCCCCGGAGGGCGCGGGTCAGCCCGGTGCGTTGACGGTGACCGTCCCGCAGCGCCGCTACCTCGACGCGCTGTCCGCCGCCGGGGTGCGGCCGTCGAGCGATCTGCGCGCGCTGTCGATCGGCTCCGCGGTCTGCCAGGCGCACGCCGCCAAACACGGCGCCCAGGCGATGTGGGATTTCATCATGCCGCTGGTGCGCAGCGACCTGCGCGCCACCCGGCCGAGCTCGATGCGCACCACCGCGGGCGAGATCAGCGCCGCGACGGGCGACTACATTCGCATCGCAACCGAACGACTCTGCTGACATACGCCAGGAGCCGATTGATCCATGCCGAACCCGAGTCGACGTAAACGACACCGCATACTCGCCCTGGCCGCCGCCGGGGCGATGACGTTGGTGGTGGTGCTGGTCGTGGCGATCATCGTGGTGGTGATGCGTCGGCCCGACACTCCGCCCACGGCGGTGCCGCCCACCGCGGTCCCGCCGACGGGCGTGCCGTCGACCGGCAAGCCGAGGCCGGAGTTCCAGGACGCCAGCTGCCCGGATGTGCAGATGATCTCGATCCCCGGCACGTGGGAGTCCTCACCGCAGATGGACCCGTTCAATCCGGTGCAGTTCCCGATCGCGCTGCTGCTCAATGTGAGCAATCCGATCCGCGCCGAGTTCGGCACCGACCGGGTCGAGGTGTTCACGGTTCCCTACACCGCGCAGTTCCACAATCCGTTCTCGGCGGACAACCAGATGTCCTACAACGACAGCCGCGCCGAAGGCACTCAGGCGGCGGTCCGGGCGATGACCGACATGAACAACCGCTGCCCGCTCACCAGCTACGTGCTGGTCGGCTTCTCCCAGGGCGCGGTGATCGCCGGCGACATCGCCAGCGACATCGGCAACGGCCGCGGCCCGATCGACCAGGACCTGGTGCTCGGGGTGACCCTGATCGCCGACGGGCGCAGGCAGACCGGCGTCGGAAAGGACGTCGGCCCGAACCCGCCGGGGGTGGGTGCGGAGATCACGCTGCACGAGGTGCCGACGCTGTCGGCGCTGGGGCTGAGCATGACCGGGCCCCGGCCGGGCGGATTCGGGCAGCTCAACGACCGGGTCAACGAGATCTGCGCGCCGGGGGACCTGATCTGCGCGGCACCCCAGTCGGCGTTCTCGATCGTGAATCTGCCGCAGACGCTGGAGACGCTGGCCGGCGGGGCCGGGCAGCCCATCCACGCGATGTACGCCACCCCGCAGTTCTGGAACGTCAACGGTCAGTCCGCGACGCAGTGGACGCTGGACTGGGCGCGGACTGTGATCGAGAACGCACCGCAACCAAAACATGGTTGACCCGTGACCTCACGGATTTGGTCGGTGTCGAGCGGTCACCTAACATTAAGAGAAAACTAAGACTGGTTTCCGGCGTGTGACGCGCGATGTCGAGGTCAGCGTGCCCGGCTTCGCGAGTAGCATCTTGGAAGTTTGGGGTCCGCGCGGGCTGTCGAGCGCAGCGTCCCGTCGGTGCGAACGAAGCCCCCCGGCCGTCGGCGGCTCCACACGGTTTTGACAGGAGAGTACGAGATGCCGTTCCACAACCCGTTCATCAAGGACGGTCTGATCAAGTTCCCCGACAACGGGAACCTGGTCCGCCACGTCGAACGATGGGCGAAGGTCCGTGGCGACAAGCTCGCGTACCGCTTCTTGGACTTCTCCACTGAGCGCGACGGCGTCGCGCGCGATCTCAACTGGAACGACTTCGGTGCCCGCAACCGGGCCGTCGGCGCCCGCCTGCAGCAGGTGACCCAGCCCGGCGACCGGGTGGCGATCCTGTGCCCGCAGAACCTCGACTACCTGGTCGCGTTCTTCGGCACCCTGTACTCCGGCCGTATCGCGGTCCCGCTGTTCGACCCGAACGAGCCCGGCCACGTCGGCCGCCTGCACGCGGTCCTCGACGACTGCCACCCGTCGGCGATCCTGACCACCACCGACGCCGCCGAGGGGGTGCGCAAGTTCTTCCGCACCCGCCCGGCCAACCAGCGTCCGCGCGTCATCGCCGTCGACGCGGTGCCCGACGAGGTGGGGGCGACGTGGGAGCCGGTCGACGTCACCGCCGACACCATCGCCTACCTGCAGTACACGTCGGGGTCGACCCGCATCCCCACCGGTGTGCAGATCACCCACCTCAACCTGGCCACCAACGTCGTGCAGGTGATCGAGGCGCTCGAGGGTGAAGAGGGCGACCGGGGCGTGTCGTGGCTGCCGTTCTTCCACGACATGGGCCTGATCACCGTGCTGCTCTCGCCGATGCTCGGCCACTACATCACCTTCATGACGCCGGCCGCATTCGTCCGTCGGCCCGGTCGCTGGATCCGGGAGATGGCCCGCAAGGACGGCGACACCGGCGGCGTCATCTCGGTGGCCCCGAACTTCGCGTTCGACCACGCGGCGGCGCGCGGCGTTCCCAAAGAAGACGAGCCGGGGATCGACCTGTCGAACATCAAGTGCATCCTCAACGGCAGTGAGCCGATTTCGGCGGCCACCGTGCGCCGGTTCAACGAGGCGTTCGGTCCGTTCGGCTTCCAGCCCAAGGCGATCAAGCCCTCCTACGGCCTGGCGGAGGCGACGCTGTTCGTGTCCACCACCCCGATCAGCGCCGAGCCGCGGATCGCCTACGTCGACCGCGATGAGCTGAACAACCACCGCTTCGTCGAGGTGGCGGAGGACTCGCCGAAGGCCGTCGCGCAGGCAGGCGCGGGCAAGATCGGTATCGCCGAGTGGGCGGTCATCGTCGATCACGAAACCGCCACCGAGCTGCCCGACGGCCAGATCGGCGAGATCTGGATCAGCGGCCAGAACATGGGCACCGGCTACTGGGGCAAGCCCGAGCAGACCCGGGAGACCTTTCAGAACACCCTCAAGTCGCGGACCGAGCCCAGCCACGCCGAGGGCGCCACGGACGACGCCACCTGGGTGCGCACCGGTGACCTGGGCGCCTACCACGACGGTGAGCTGTTCATCACCGGCCGCGTGAAGGATCTCGTCATCATCGACGGCCGCAATCACTACCCG
The DNA here is from genome assembly GCF_004570325.1 of Mycobacterium sp. PS03-16. Lineage (GTDB taxonomy): Bacteria > Actinomycetota > Actinomycetes > Mycobacteriales > Mycobacteriaceae > Mycobacterium. Next base: position 25,054 of record NZ_SPQO01000043.1, read on the forward strand.
CAGGACCTCGAGTATTCGGCGCAGGAGGCCACCAAGGCGCTGCGCACCGGATTCGTCGCCGCGTTCTCGGTGCCGGCCAACCAGTTGCCCGACGAGGTGTTCGAGGATTCGCACGCCGGTCTGAAGCGCAACCCGGACGACACCTCCGAGCAGCTCGTGATCGTCGGCGAGCGGGCGCCCGGTGCGCACAAGCTCGACATGGGGCCGATCGCCGACGACATCCGCGCCGCGATCGCGGTGCGTCACGGCGTCACGGTCCGCGACGTGCTGCTGACCCCGGCCGGGGCGATTCCCCGGACCTCCAGCGGCAAGATCGGCCGGCGCGCCTGCCGGTCGGCCTACCTCGACGGCAGCCTGCGCAGTGGGAAGGTGGCCAACGCCTTCCCCGATGAGACGGACTGACGACTGACCCTCCTCCGAACTGAGCCGTCGACGGGCTCGAAGGTGATGTGAACATGCCTGACAACGACAACGTTTCGAATCCCGGCGGCATGGAGGACGTGCCCGTCCTCGCCCAGGGCGAGGACGGTCCGCTGCGGCCCGCCCAGGTCGACATGACCGTCGCCGAGATGCGCGAGTGGCTGCGCAACTGGATCGCCAACGCCACCGGCCAGAACGCCGACTCGATCGACGAGCAGACCGCGATGGTCGAGCTCGGGCTGTCCTCCCGCGACGCGGTCGCGATGGCCAGCGACATCGAGGACCTCACCGGGGTGACGCTGACCGCGACGGTCGCGTTCCGGCACCCGACCATCGAATCGCTGGCCACGGTGATCATCGAGGGCGAACCCGAGGTCGAGGTCGTCGACGACGACACCGACTGGACCCGCGAGCGCGACGTCGACGACGTGGCGATCGTCGGTATCGCCACCCGCTTCCCCGGGGACATGAACACCCCCGCGCAGATGTGGGAGGCGCTGCTCGAGGGCCGCGACGCGATCACCGACCTGCCCGAGGGCCGCTGGTCGGAGTTCCTGTCGGAGCCGCGGATCGCCGAGCGGGTCGCCAAGGCCGCCACCCGCGGCGGCTACCTCTCCGACATCAAGGGCTTCGACGCCGAGTTCTTCGCGCTGTCGAAGATGGAGGCGGACAACATCGATCCGCAGCAGCGGATGGCGCTGGAGCTGACGTGGGAGGCGCTCGAGGACGCGCGGATCCCGGCCTCGAGCCTGCGCGGTGAGCGGGTCGGGGTGTACATCGGCTCGACCAACAACGACTACAGCTTCCTGTCGGTCGCCGATCCGACGACGGCGCACCCGTACGCGATCACCGGCACCACGAGTTCGATCATCGCCAACCGGGTGTCGTACTTCTACGACTTCCGCGGGCCGTCCATGGCCATCGACACCGCCTGCTCGAGCTCGCTGGTCGCCGCCCACCAGGGTGTGCAGGCACTGCGCGCCAAGGAGGCCTCGGTCGTCGTGGTCGGCGGCGTCAACGCGATGGTGACCCCGCTGGTGACCATCGGCTTCGATGAGGTCGGCGGCGTGCTCGCGCCGGACGGCCGGATCAAGTCGTTCTCCGCCGACGCCGACGGCTACTCCCGCTCGGAGGGCGGCGGCATGCTGGTGCTCAAGCGCCTGTCCGACGCCCGCCGCGACGGCGACGAAATCTACGCGGTGATCGCCGGCAGCGCGGTCAACCACGACGGCCGCTCCAACGGCCTGCTGGCGCCGAACCCCGACGCGCAGGCCGAGGTGCTGCGCAAGGCTTACAAGGACGCCGGGATCAACCCGCGCGACGTCGACTACGTCGAGGCGCACGGCACCGGCACCATCCTGGGTGACCCGATCGAGGCCGACGCGCTGGGCCGAGTGGTGGGCCGCAACCGTCCCGCCGAGCGGCCCGCCCTGCTGGGCGCGGTGAAATCCAATGTGGGCCACCTGGAATCCGCGGCAGGCGCGGCGAGCCTGGCGAAGATGGCATTGGCGCTGCGCAACGACAAGCTGCCGCCCTCGATCAACTACGCCGGCCCCAATCCGTACATCGACTTCACCGCGGTGCGGCTGAAGGTCAACGACACCGTCAGCGACTGGCCGCGCTACAGCGGCCATGCGATCGCCGGGGTGTCCGGCTTCGGCTTCGGTGGCGCCAACGCGCACATGGTGCTGCGCGAGGTGCTGCCCAGCGACCTGGTGGAGCCCGAAGCCGAGGAGGTCGTCGAGGCCACCGCCGCGCCGAACGAGGCCACCGCCGTGTATGTGGGCGGGGTGCGGATGGACGAGTACGGCGAGTTCGTCGATGAGCCGCTGGCGCGAAGAGAATCAGGGCTCGATGAGGACGACGATGACGCGCTCGACCGGCCGGCCGCGGCTGCCGAGGACGCCTACGAGCTGCCCGGGCTGACCGACGAGGCCAAGCGCCTGCTCGAGGTCGCACGCCAGGAACTCGACGCGGCCGAACAGCCCGTTCCGCTTGTCCCGCTGCCCATCTCGGCGTTCCTGACGTCCCGTAAGCGGGCCGCCGCCGCGGAGCTCGCCGACTGGATCGACAGCGAGGAGGGGCGCGCGTCGTCGCTGGAGTCGATCGGCCGGGCGCTGTCGCGGCGCAACCACGGCCGCTCGCGGGCGGTGGTGCTGGCCCGCGACCACGACGAGGCGATCAAGGGTCTGCGCGCGGTGGCCGAGGGCAAGCAGAGCCCCAACGTGTACAGCGCCGACGGTCCCGTCACCAACGGCCCGGTGTGGGTGCTCGCCGGATTCGGTGCGCAGCACCGCAAGATGGGCAAGAGCCTGTACCTGCGCAACGAGATCTTCGCGGAGTGGATCAACAAGGTCGATTCCTACGTGCAGGACGAGCGCGGGCACTCCATCCTCGAGCTCATCCTCGACGATGCCGTCGACTACACCGACGAGACCACCGAGCTGCCGATCGAGAAGGTGCAGCTGGTGATCTTCGCGATCCAGGTCGCGCTCGGCGAACTGCTCCGCCACCACGGCGCCAAGCCCGGCGCGGTGATCGGGCAGTCCCTCGGTGAGGCCGCCGCGGCGTACTTCTCGGGCGGTCTGTCGCTCGAGGACGCCACCCGCACCATCTGCTCGCGCAGCCACCTCATGGGTGAGGGCGAGGCGATGCTGTTCGGTGAGTACATCCGGCTGATGGCGCTGGTGGAGTACTCGGCCGACGAGATCAAGACGGTGTTCTCCGACTACCCGGACCTCGAGGTGTGCGTGTACGCCGCGCCCACCCAGACCGTGATCGGCGGCCCGCCGGCGCAGGTCGACGCGATCATTGCGCGCGCCGAGCAGGAGGGGAAGTTCGCCCGCAAGTTTCAGACCAAGGGCGCCAGCCACACCACGCAGATGGATCCGCTGCTCGGTGAGCTCGCCGCCGAACTGGTCGGCATCACCCCGCACCCGCTGCAGACCGGCTACTACTCGACCGTGCACGAGGGCAAGTTCCTGCGCGCCGGCCACGAGCCGATCCACGATGTCGACTACTGGAAGAAGGGGCTGCGCCACAGCGTCTACTTCACCCACGGCATCCGCAACGCCGTCGACAACGGGCACACCACGTTCCTGGAGCTGGCGCCGAATCCGGTGGCGCTCATGCAGGTCGGGTTAACGACGTCTGCCGCTGGACTCTACGATGGGCAGCTCATCGCGACGCTGGCCCGTAAGCAGGACGAGGTCGACTCGATGACCGCGGCGATGGCGCAGCTGTTCGTCCACGGCCACGACCTCGACATGCGGACGCTGTTCCCGCGCCGCTCGCGCGGGCTGGCCGGTGCGCTGGACTTCGCGAACATCCCGTCGACGAAGTTCCGGCGCAAGCCGCACTGGCTCGACGTGCGGTTCAGCGGTGACAACTCCGGTGTCATGCCGGGCAGCCACGTTGCCACCCCGGACGGCCGGCACGTGTGGGAGTTCGCGCCGCGCGGTGCGACCGACCTGGCCGCGCTGGTGAGATCCGCCGCCTCGCAGGTGCTTCCGGATGCCACCGTGACCGCGGCCGAGCAGCGTGCGGTGCCCGGGGAGGACGCCCGACTGGTGACCACGCTGACCCGGCACCCCGGTGGGGCGTCGGTGCAGGTGCACGCCCGTATCGAGGAGTCGTTCACGCTCGTCTACGACGCGATCGTGGCCCGCGGTGGCCAAGGGGTCGCGCTGCCGGCCGCCGTCGCCACCGGTGTGGTTGCCGCACAGCCCGTTCCGGCCGACACGGCTGAACCGGCCGAGGACCCCGACGCCGAAATTCTGCACGACAACCTGACCCAGGGCGCCAATCTGGGTGCCGGCCTGGGCAAGTGGTCGCCGGACTCGGGGGAGAGCGTGCACGACCGGCTGGGCCTGATCGTCGGCGGTGCCATGGGCTACGAACCCGAGGACCTGCCGTGGGAGGTGCCGCTGATCGAGCTCGGCCTGGATTCGCTGATGGCGGTGCGGATCAAGAACCGCGTCGAGTACGACTTCGACCTGCCGCCGATCCAGCTGACCGCGGTGCGGGACGCGAACCTCAACGCGGTGGAGAAGCTGATCCACTACGCGATCGAGCACCGCGACGAGGTCGGCCAACTGGCCGAATCGCAGAAGGGCAAGACGGCCGAGGAGATCGCCGCCGAACAGGCCGAACTGATGGGTGGGGCGTCCACGGTCGCCGAACTCAAGGAGAAGCTGGCCGCGGCGGGACATCCGCTGGGCACCCAGGACGACGCCTCCGACGACGACGCCTCCGCCGGCATCCCGGCGCCGCCGACCGACCCGTCGGGCCCGGCCGCGAACATCCCGGCCCCGCCGACCGATCCGTCGGGCCCCGCGGCCGCTGATCCGGCGAAGTCCTCGGCGGCCAAGGTCGCCGCGCAGGTGCTGACGCAGGAGGCCGTCACCGAGGCGCTCGGCGCCGACGTGCCGCCGCGCGACGCCGCCGAACGCGTCACGTTCGCCACCTGGGCGATCGTCACCGGCAAGTCACCGGGCGGCATCTTCAACGAGCTGCCGAAGGTCGACGCGGCCACCGCGGCCAAGATGGCTGAGCGGCTGTCCGAACGCGCCGAGGGCACGATCACCGCCGACGACGTCGCCGCGGCCACGACCATCGAGGAGCTGGCCACCACGGTGCGTGAGCACCTGGAGTCCGGCACGGTCGACGGTTTCGTGCGGGTGCTGCGCGCTCCGTCCGAGAACAGCACCGCCGTCCCGGTGTTTGTGTTCCATCCGGCCGGCGGGTCGACGGTGGTCTACGAACCGCTGATGAAGCGGCTGCCGCCGGACAATCCCGTCTACGGCATCGAACGCGTCGAGGGTTCGGTGCAGGAGCGGGCCGCCGAGTACGTGCCCAAGCTGCTCGAGCTCAACGGCTGGACCGACGGCGGCGCGCGCCGGCCGTTCATCCTGACCGGCTGGTCGCTCGGCGGCGCCCTGGCCTACGCGTGCGCGATCGGCCTCAAGCGGGCCGGTGCGGACGTGCGGTTCGTCGGGCTGATCGACACGGTGCGCGCCGGTGAAGAGGTACCGCAGACCAAGGAGGAGACGCGGGCCCGCTGGGACCGCTACGCCCGGTTCGCCGAGCGCACCTTCAACGTCGAGGTGCCCGAGATCCCCTACGAGGAGCTCGAGGAGCTCGACGACGAGGGTCAGGTCAGGTTCGTCATGGACGTCGTGCAGTCCAGCGGCGTGCAGATCCCCGGCGGCATCATCGAGCACCAGCGCACGTCCTACCTGGACAACCGGGCGCTCGAGACCGCCGAGATCGAGCCGTATGACGGCCAGGTCACGCTGTACATGGCCGACCGCTACCACGACGACGCGATCTTCTTCGAACCGCGTTACGCCACCCGCCAACCCGACGGCGGCTGGGGTGAGTATGTTTCGGAGCTGGAGGTGGTCCCGATCGGCGGCGAGCACATCCAGGCCATCGACGAGCCGTACATCGCGAAGGTCGGCGCGCACATGAGCGAGGCCATCAACCGCATCGAGGCGCAGGAGAAGCAGGGCAAGTGACCGCGGACGTATCTGCCACCCAGCCGAAGACCACCGCCCAGCAGCTCGCGGAACTGCGCGAGAAGCTGGAGCTGGCCAAGGAGCCCGGCGGGGCCAAGGCGGCCGCCAAACGCGACGCCAAGGGCATCCCGAGCCCCCGCGCCCGCATCCACGCGCTGCTCGACCCGGGCAGCTTCCTGGAGATCGGCGCGCTGGCCCGCACCCCCGGCGATCCGAACGCGCTCTACGGCGACGGTGTGGTGACCGGTCACGGCACCATCGACGGCCGACCGGTCGGCGTGTTCAGCCACGATCAGACCGTGTTCGGCGGGTCGGTCGGAGAGATGTTCGGCCGCAAGGTGTCCCGGCTCATGGAGTGGGTGGCGATGGTCGGCTGCCCGATCATCGGCATCAACGACTCCGGCGGCGCGCGCATCCAGGACCTGGCCACGTCGCTGGCCTGGTACGCCGAACTGGGCCGCCGCCACGAGCTGCTGTCCGGGCTGGTGCCGCAGATCTCGATCATCCTGGGCAAGTGCGCGGGTGGTGCGGTGTACTCGCCGATCCAGACCGACCTGATCGTCGCGGTCCGCGACCAGGGCTACATGTTCGTCACCGGCCCCGACGTCATCAAGGACGTCACCGGTGAGGACGTGAGCCTCGACGAACTCGGTGGCGCCGACGCGCAGGCCAAGTACGGCAACATCCACCAGGTCGTCGACTCGGAGAAGGACGCGTTCGCCTACGTCCGCGACTACCTGGGCTTCCTCCCGTCGAACACCTATGACGACCCGCCGATCGTGAACCCGGGTCTGGACCCCGAGGTGACGCCGCACGACCTCGAACTCGACTCGCTGGTGCCCGACGCCGACAACATGGCCTACGACATGCATGAGATCCTGCTGCGGATCTTCGACGACGGGGACTTCCTCGAGGTCGCCGCGCAGGCCGGACAGGCCATCATCACCGGCTTCGCCCGTGTCGACGGCCGGCCGGTGGGTGTGGTGGCCAACCAGCCGATGCACATGTCCGGCGCGATCGACAACGAGGCCTCCGACAAGGCCGCCCGGTTCGTGCGGTTCTGCGATTCGTTCAACACCCCGCTGGTGTTCGTCGTCGACACCCCCGGCTTCCTGCCCGGCGTGGAGCAGGAGAAGAACGGCATCATCAAGCGCGGCGGGCGGTTCCTGTACGCGGTGGTCGAGGCCGACGTGCCCAAGGTGACGATCACCGTGCGCAAGTCCTACGGCGGGGCGTACGCGGTGATGGGCTCCAAGCAGCTGACCGCGGACTTCAACTTCCTGTGGCCGACCGCGCGGATCGCGGTGATCGGCGCCGAGGGCGCCGCGCAGCTGATCATGAAGCGTTTCCCGGATCCGAATGCCCCCGAGGTGCAGGAGATCCGACGGCAGTTCATCGAGGGCTACAACCGCGATATGGCCACGCCGTACGTGGCGGCCGAACGCGGGTACGTCGACGCGGTGATCGAACCGCATCAGACGCGGCTGCAGCTGCGCACCGCGATGCGACTGCTGCGCGACAAGCAGATCAGCCGTGTGCAGCGTAAGCACGGCCTGATCCCGATCTAGACGTGACCGACGTCCCGGCCGACGCGGTCGAAGCACGCCCGCGCCGGTCGCGGGGGAGATGGCGCCGCACGGCGATCGTCACCACCGTCCTGCTGCTGCTGTTCGGGGTGCCGTGGTGGTCGCTGCTGCTGGCCGGTGCGGCCTGGCCGACGCCGGTCGTCGTGGTGGGCACCGTGCTGTTCGCCGTCGCGCTGGCCGGGTTGCCGTCGGCGATGATGGCCGGCCACGGCCGCAGGCACGCCGACGGGGCCGCCGCCATCGGTGACGCGCTGCTCGGCGTGGCCTGGGTGCTGTTCGTCTGGTCGATCCTCGGCCACGTGCTGCGGCTGGTGCTGGCGCTGGCCGGGGTGGAGGACCCGGTGCGCGCGCGGGTGGTCGCCGTCGCGGTCGTGGCGGTGGCGGCCGGACTGCTGGTGTGGGGCTACGCCGAAGCGATGCGGGTGCCGCGCGTCAAGGAACTCGACGTCGCGATCGGCGGGCTCGGCCGCGGGCTCGACGGGCTGCGCGTCGCGATGATCACCGATACGCACTACGGGCCCATCGACCGGGCGCGCTGGTCGGCGGATGTGGTGGAACGGGTGAACTCGCTCGGCGCCGACGTCGTCTGCCATGTCGGCGACATCGCCGACGGGACGGTCGAACGGCGCCTGGGTCAGGCGAGCCCGCTGGCGGCCGTGCGGGCGACGTCGGCCCGGGTCTATGTCACCGGCAACCACGAGTACTTCAGCGAGGCGCAGGGCTGGCTCGACTACATGGCGAGCATCGGTTGGGACGCGCTGCACAACCGGCACATCGTCGTCGAGCGCGGTGGTGACCGGCTCGTCGTCGCCGGTGTGGACGACGCCACCGCCCGCGCGTCGGGGGTGCGCGGGCACGGCGAGAACCTCGACGCCGCGCTGGCGGGCGCGGACCGCAGCCTGCCGGTCCTGCTGCTGGCACATCAGCCCAAACAGGTGGCCCACGCCGTGCGCGCCGGGGTGGACCTGCAGATCTCCGGGCACACCCACGGCGGGCAGATCTGGCCGTTCAACTTCCTGGTCCGGCTGGAACAGCCGGTGGTGCACGGGTTGAGCCGCCACGGCGCGAAGACCCAGCTCTACACCAGCCGCGGCACCGGTTTCTGGGGTCCGCCGTTCCGGGTGTTCGCGCCCAGTGAGATCACGGTGCTGACGCTGCGCACCGCCGCGATGAGTTCCTGACCGGCGCGTGGTCTACCCGGCATGCGAAAGATCATCGCCGGACTGTTCATCTCGCTCGACGGCGTCACCGAGGCGCCCGACGAGTGGCACTTCCCGTACTACGACGAGCAGATGGGCGCGGCCGTCGACGCCATGCTCCGGTCGGCCGACACGATCCTGCTGGGACGCGTCACCTACGACAGCTTCGCCGGTGCGTGGCCGCAGCGGGAACGCGAGGGCGGTGAGGACGCCGACTTCGCCCGGCGGCTCGGCGACCTGCGCAAGGTCGTGGTGTCCCGGCAGCGGCTCGACTTCGACTGGCGCAACACCGAACAGCTCACCGGTGACCTGATCGAGGCCGTCACCGCGCTGAAAGGCGAGGCGGGCGGCGACATCTCGATGAGCGGGTCGGTGTCGGTGGTGCGCCGGCTGCTGGCCGCCGGGCTGATCGACGAACTGCACCTGCTGGTGCATCCGGTCGCGGTACGCACCGGGGCGCGGCTCTTCGACGACGGCGGCCCGGCGATTCCGCTGCGGCTGCTGTCCTCGCAGGCCTTCCCGACCGGGGTGCTCCACCTGGTGTACACGCCGGGCGTGACGCCCGGGTCGGCCGGTTACGACGACGCGAAGGTGCATCTGGCCCGTCAGTCCTGATCACACCGGCCGCGGATCCGGCAACTAGGATTCGCCCATGCCGCTCGCGGAAGGTGAGGTGCTCGCCGGGTACACGATCCTGCGCACCCTGGGCCGCGGCGGGATGGGCGAGGTCTATCTGGCCCAGCATCCGCGATTACCGCGGCGCGACGCGATCAAGGTGCTGCCCGCCGGGGTGTGCGCGGACAGCGAATACCGCCAGCGTTTCCACCGCGAGGCCGACATCGCCGCGACGCTGTGGCACCCACACGTCGTCACCGTGCACGACCGCGGCGACGTCGACGGGCAGCTGTGGATCGCGATGGACTACGTGGAGGGCACCGACGCCGCGCGGCTGCTCACCGAGAAGTATCCGAACGGGATGCCGCCCGACGAGGCGGTGCGCATCATCACCGCGGTGGCCCAGGCGCTGGACCATGCCCACCAGCGGGGTCTCTACCACCGCGACGTCAAGCCGGCGAACATCCTGATCGCCGATCCCGGCACGCCCGACGAGCGGCCGATGCTCGCCGACTTCGGCATCGCCCGCCGGGCCGGGGACGCCAGCGGGCTGACCGGCACCGATATGACCGTGGGCACCGTCGCCTACGCCGCACCCGAGCAGTTGCGCGGCGACGCGATCGACGGCCGGGCCGATCAGTACGCGCTGGCCGCGACGGCGTTCCAATTGCTGACCGGCCGGCCGCCGTTCACCCACACCAACCCGGCGGTGGTCATCAGTTCCCACCTGACCGCCGATCCGCCGGCGATCGGCACGGTGCGTCCCGAGTTGTCCGGTCTGGGTCCGGTGTTCGAGCGCGCGCTGGCCAAGGCGCCCGACGACCGCTACGACCGCTGCATCGACTTCGCCCGCGCGCTCGCCCATCACGTCGGCGCCGAGGATGCGGGCGCCGAGACGGTGGCCGCGCGGCAGGCGCCGTCGGGCGCCAGGCACCGGCACGCCAAACCGCCGCGTGCCCGGTCGCGGCGGCCCTGGGTGCCGCTGGCGGTGG
>NZ_SPQO01000044.1 GCF_004570325.1 Mycobacterium sp. PS03-16
ATCATGTAGCCGCAATCGGGGTCCTCGGCCTCGGCCTCCCAGGTGCGCCGGCCCAGCAGTTCGGCGACCGCGGCCAACCGGCGCGCCACCAGCTTCGACTCCTCACGATAGGAGTCGCTGATCGTCGCGATCAGCTCACCGGTGGCCACCTCTTCGAACACACGTTCATTCTAAAGAGCCCCTCCGACAACACCATCCGCTCAACCACACCCACCCACTTCTGTGGATGAAACCGCCGCTGGGGATAACTTCCGACTACTCGGCCGCCGCCTCGAACAGCCACGAGATCACCAGCGCGCCCGGATCCACCGCACCGCGCGCGGCCTCACCGACATAGCTCGCCCGGCCCTTGCGGGCCACCCGATCCCGCGTCGACTCGGCACCGTCGGCTGCCGCACGCGCGGCCTCGGCAGGCGAACCGCCCTCCTGTAGAACGGCATTCGCCGGGTCCAGGGCGTCGACCACGGTGTTGTCACCGACCTGCGCACCGCCGAGTTCGACCACCGACTCCAGCCCCGCCCGCGTCCCCTCGGTCAGAGCACGGCCGAACGAGTCGCCGTCGGCGAAGCTCTTGGCCAGCTCCCGGAACAGCGTCCCGAACACCGCACCCGACGTTCCCCCGGCGCGGACGAAGTACGACCGCGAGATCGCGCCGAGCACAGCATCATCCGTACCCCGCAGCGGCAACTCGAAATGGCCGAGCGCCGCCGCCATGTTGGCGCCGAAGTCCCCATCGCCCACCTGCCGGTCCAGCGCGGTCAGTTCGTCGATGGCGTCCTGCACCCGGCCGACGAAGCCGGTGAGCCAACGACATTCGGGTCCCGAATCCGCCGCGTCGTCGGGTTCGGCGATCGTGGTGTCCACCAGCTCGCCCGCCTCCGCCGCCGCCACCCGCGGCCAGGCCGGCGCATCGGTCGGCGCATCCCACAGGCGCACGATCTCCTCGTCGGCGCGCACCACGGTCACCGAGGCGCCGCGCATGTCCAGCGCGGTGACCATCGTGCCCACCAGGCTGCGCACCACCCGCAGCTCGGCGGCGCGCATCTCGGCCAGCACGTGCCCGAACACCAGATTCAGTTCCAGCGGATGCGTACTGCCCAGGCCGTTCACGACGACGATCACCTGCTCGCCCGCGCCCGGACCCAGCGATCCGAGGACCCGCGCCAGCAGGGTTCGCACGATTTCGCCGGCCGGCCGCCACGACGTCCGCTCGGTACCCGACTCGCCGTGGATGCCGATGCCGATTTCCATCTCGTCCGGGCCGAGATCGAAGGACGGCGCATCGGATCCCGGCACGGTGCACGGGTCGAGCGCCACTGACATGCTGCGGGCATTGTCGGCGACGCGACGGCCGAGGGCGGCCACCTCGGCCAGACTCATCCCCGCGGCGGCCGCAGCGCCGCAGACCTTTTCGACCACGATGGTCGCCCCGGTGCCGCGCCGCCCGGGCCCGTCACCGTCGGTTTCGGAGGCCACGTCGTCGGCGACCACCACGACGTCGGTCTCGATGCCCTCGTCGCGCATGATGTCGCGGGCGATTCGGAAGTTCATCATGTCGCCGGTGTAGTTCTTCACCACGTGCAGCACACCGGCGTCCGAGTGCACATGCCTTGTGGCACCGGCGATCTGCAGCGCATTCGGGGAGGTGAAGATCGGGCCGGGACACACCGCGTCGAGCATGCCGGCACCGATGAGACCGGAGTGCATCGGCTCATGGCCGGATCCGCCGCCCGAGAGCACCGCGACCCGGCCCGCCGGTGTGGGCGTGCGACGCGCCAGGAACCCGGGATCGCGGTGCCATTCCACCTCCGGGTTCGCCGCGACGGCGCCGCGCAGCGCGTCGGTGAGGAAGGTGCCGGCCGAGTCGAGGAAGTAGCGCTGCTGCATGACCCCGACTGTAGGTGGGGCCGGACGGCCTATGGTGAAGCCATGAGCGACGTGCGGCGCAGACGGCCCCGACAGTTGCGCTCGCGGGAGACCGTGGACGTCGTGCTCACCGCGGCCGCGCAGATGTTCGACCGGGAAGGCCTCGCCACCACCACCAACCGAATCGCCGAACGGGCCGGTGTGTCGATCGGCTCGCTGTACCAGTATTTCCCGAACAAGCAGGCACTGCTGTACGCGCTCGCCGAACGCCACATCCGGCAGGCCCGCGCCCGACTCGACGCCGTCTTCGCCCGCCTGCTTGCCGAGGAGCCGCCGTTCGAGGACACGATGCGGGCGATCCTCACCGAGGTCGTCGCCCTGCACAGTGACCGTCCGGGGCTGCACCGCGTGATGCACCGCCTCGCCCCTCGCAACCCCGCCGAACTGGCCGCGCTGCAGGAGTTCGAGGACCGGATCGCCGCCGAGCTCGCCCACCATCTGCGCCGGTGTGGCCGCGGCGGCGACGATCCCGCGGGCACCGCCATGACGCTCGTCCACGCCGTCGACGCCCACCTGCACCGCGTGATGACACGCGGCACACCGCAGGTCGATCAGCTGCTGGACCTGGTCGAGCGGTTGACGGCGGACTGACCGGTCACCTCGTCACGAACGGCCCGCAGTGTCGCCACCAGCTGGTCGACGCCCGGCTGTTCGACCGGGTAGTGCCCGCAGTTCTCCAGCATCACCGTCCGGGTCGGCACCCGCAGCCGGGCGAGGAAGCGCGTGCTCAGCTCCGGCGGTGTCCACGCGTCGGCGGCCGGATGGACCAGCGTCACCGGCGCCGCGTCGAAGTCCTCGGGCCGGGTGTGTGCGAAGTTCAGCCAGCTGGCCAGGAATCCCAGCGGCGCCCGGACGCCGCCCCCGAGCGGGTCGCCGGCACACAGCCGGGCCAGCGCCGGGTCGCCGCTCATCGCCATCATGTTCACCATGAGCCGCACCGGCATGCGTAGCCGGCCGCACAGCGGGTCGAGGGCTCGCAGCACCGGAGCGCCGACGGCACCGAGAACCGGCGTGCGGGCCGCCGCGCGACGCGCCGCGGGGTCGCTCGGATCGAGCAGGCAGGTCACCACCACGTGGGCGAGTTCGCCGGTCCGCGCGGCCACCTCGTAGCCGAGCATCCCGCCCATGCTGGCGCCCAGCACCACCAGCGGGCGCGGATCATCGGCGCGCTCGTGGCGCACCAGGTCGCACACCAGGTCCACCCAGTCGCCGTACCGCACCCGCCCGGGGTGTGGTTCGACGGTGCGGCCGTAGAGCGGCATGTCGGGGACGAGGACCTCGACGCCGTCGCGGGCGGCCAGGGCCGCCAGCGGCCACAGCGCGCCGGCGTGTCCCCCGCCGCCGTGCAGCACCAGGAGGCGCACGGCGCTGTCGGGGCGGACCGCGCGGGCGACGTGGACGCGGCGCCCGCGCCAGTCCCACCAGGTCGGCACCGGCTCGATCATCGTGCGGTGTTCGGCGGGCAGAAAGGCGACGTATCGATCGTGGCTCACGTGACCATCGTCGATCCCGCTGCCCCACCGGACAACTCGCGTTCACGCTGCCGGGACCGCCCATCCGCAACGCGTTGACCTGCGGCGATACCGCCTTTTGCCGTGGCCGTTCCCGGCTGCTCAGATTTCCCCGGCCGCCATCGGCCCCTTGTGTTGCAGGTCACACAGGAGCAGGGTGAAGGGGCGGCTTTGACCACGCGGGAGGACGTCATGGCGGACAGGGCGACATCTCCGGCGGCCGGCGGCGTGCCCACCGCGGACCGGCCGACCGACATCCGCAACATCGCGCTGGTGGGGCCGTCGGGTGCCGGGAAGACCACACTGGTCGAGACCCTGCTCGTCTCGGCGGGTGTGCTGACCCGCGCGGGCACCGTGGCCGACGGGACGACGGTCTGCGACTGCGACGAGGCGGAGATCGCCCAGCAGCGGTCGGTCGGCCTGGCGCTGGCCTCCCTGCGCCACGCCGGGGTCAAGGTCAACCTGATCGACACCCCGGGCTACGCCGACTTCGTGGGTGAGCTGCGCGCCGGCCTGCGCGCCGCCGACTGCGCCCTGTTCGTCATCGCGGCCAACGAGGGCGTCGACGAACCCACCCGCTCGCTGTGGCAGGAATGCGATCGGGTCGGGATGCCCCGGGCGGTGGTGATCACCAAACTCGACCATCCGCGTGCGGATTACGCCGGCGCGCTGGCCGCCGCGCAAGCGGCGTTCGGGGACAAGGTGCTGCCACTGTACGTGCCCACCGAAGACGGGCTGACCGGGCTGATCACCGGCGGTGCCGCTACGCCCCATGACGCCCTGCGCGGCAGCCTGATCGAGGGCATCATCGAGGAGTCCGAAGACGAATCGCTGATGGAGCGCTACCTCGGCGGCGAGGACATCGACCAGTCGGTGCTGATCGCCGACCTCGAGAAGGCCGTGGCGCGCGGGTCGTTCTTCCCGGTGATCCCCGTCTGCAGCGGCAGCGGTGTCGGCACCCGCGAACTGCTCGACGTGGCGACCCGCGGGTTCCCGTCGCCGCCCGAACACAAGCTGCCCGAGGTGTTCACGCCCCAGGGAGCACCGCGGCCCAGTCCCGGCTGCACCGCGGACGGACCGCTGCTGGCCGAGGTGGTCAAGACCACCTCCGACCCCTACGTCGGCCGGGTCAGCCTGACCCGGGTGTTCTCCGGCACCATCCGGCCCGATATGACCGTCCACGTGTCGGGTCATTTCTCCTCGTTCTTCGGCGGCAACGAGACCGGTGCACCGACAACGCATCCCGACCACGACGAGGACGAACGCATCGGCAGCCTGTCGTTCCCGCTGGGCAGACAGCAACGTCCGGCCCCGTCGGTGGTCGCCGGGGACATCTGCGCGATCGGCCGGCTCAGCCGCGCAGAGACCGGTGACACGTTGTCCGGCAAGGACGATCCGCTGGTACTCAAACCGTGGACGATGCCCGAACCGTTGCTACCGATCGCGGTGGCGCCGCGCGCGCGGACCGACGAGGACAAGCTGTCGGTCGGCCTCACGCGACTGGCGGCGGAGGATCCGACGCTGCGGATCGAACAGAACCCGGAGACCCACCAGATCGTGCTGTGGTGCATGGGCGAGGCGCACGCCGGGGTGGTGCTCGACGCGCTGTCGCGGCGCTACGGCGTCACGGTGGACGTGATCGAACTGCGGATCCCGCTGCGCGAGACGTTCGGCGGGCGCGCCAAAGGCCATGGGCGCCACGTGAAACAGTCCGGCGGCCACGGCCAGTACGCGGTGTGCGACATCGAGGTCGAACCGCTGCCGGAGGGGGGCGGGTTCGAGTTCGTCGACAAGGTGGTCGGCGGCGCCGTCCCCCGGCAGTTCATCCCCAGCGTGGAGAAGGGCGTGCGCGCCCAGATGGAGAAGGGCGTGGGCCCCGGCTATCCGGTGGTGGACATCCGGGTGACGCTGGTCGACGGAAAGGCGCACAGCGTCGACTCGTCGGACTTCGCGTTTCAGACCGCGGGGGCGCTGGCGCTGCGAGAGGCCGCCGCTGCCACCACGATCGCCCTGCTCGAACCGGTCGACACGGTCGCGATCACCGTGCCCGACGATCTGGTCGGCGCGGTGATGGGCGACCTGTCCGGGCGCCGCGGGCGCGTGCTCGGTACGGATCAGGCCGGCGCCGACCGCACCGTGGTCCACGCGGAGGTACCGCAGACCGAGTTGACCCGCTACGCCATCGATCTGCGCTCGCTGTCCCACGGCGCCGGGACGTTCACCCGGACGTTCGCCCGCTACGACCCGATGCCGGAGAGCGCGGCGGCGAAGGTGAGCGCGGCGTCCTGACCGCCTACGCGTCTCCCCAACCGCCCTGCACCATGGTCTGGAACTTCCAGCTGCCGTTCACCTTGACCAGCAGGTCGCCGTAGCGCATCTGTTGGCTGTCCCCGCCGGCGGTGATGGTGCTGTCGGTGATGACGAACACCAGGTTCTCGTTGACGAAGTGCGGGGTGCGCACCGACTCCATGGCCAGATCCTCTGCCCCGCCGACGGTCTCGGCCATCTGCGCCATGAACTGCGCGCGGTCACACGAGGTGGCGCGGCCGTCGGTGACCTCGTTGAGCGGGAACAGCGCCTCGTCGGCCATCCCGTCGATGTCCTTGGCCAGGGTCAGCGCGTCGTAGCGCTCGAACCAGTCCAGCACTGAAGCCACCTCCGCTTCGGTGGGACGGTATCCCTGCGGTGCCACCATGGTGTCGCCTCCATTCTGTACGCCGTACAGTGTACATAGTACAGAGATAGTGGAGGTGGCGATGGCCGACCGCAGCAGTGCCGGCGACCCGGCTCGTACGTTGCGGCTGCTGTGGCGCGTGGCCGGCACCGGCGCACCCGCACGGGGGCCGCGGCAGCGGACCACACTGGACGCCGTGGTGGCCGCGGCGGTGACCATCGCCGACGCCGACGGCCTGGCCGCGGTGACCATCCGCTCGGTGGCCGCCGCACTGCACATCACCCCGATGGCCACCTACACCTATGTCCCCGGCAAGGCCGAACTGCTCGACCTCATGCTCGACAGCGTGTACCTGAGCATGCCGCGGCGGGATCTCACCGGGATGGGTTGGCGGAAGCGGATCTCCGAGATCGCCCGGGAGAACCGCCAAATGCTCGAGGCGCACCCGTGGGTGGCACGCCTGGCCACCACCAGACCGCCACTGGGCCCCGGCACGACCGCCAAGTACGACCACGAACTGCAGGCTTTCGACGGACTGGGCCTCAGCGATCTGGAGATGGACTCCGCGGTGACCTTCGTGCTGGGGTTCGTCACCTCCGTCGCTCGGCTCGCCATCGATGCCCGCGAGGCCGCGGCCGACAGCGCGATGAGTGACCGCACGTGGTGGGAGCAGGCCGGCCCGGTGCTGGCCGAGGTGTTCGACGAGCAGCGATATCCCCTGGCCGCCCGGGTCGGGACGGCGGCGGGCGCGGCCCACGACAGTGCCTACGACGCGGACCACGCCTACGAGTTCGGGTTGGCCCGTCTGCTCGACGGCCTGGCGCCGCTGATCGAGGGCCGGTAGTCCACCGCCAATACGTGACCCAGACCACACCAACCTAGGGCAGTGATCTTCAACGCACCTGGTGGAACCGCTTGCGCGAAGTTCGGCCGGAGGGAAAAGTTAGCCTTCGTTTCTGTCGGGGAAGGCGGTTCGCGGTGGCGTCGTCGGGGTCGGCCTGGCAGCGGAAGACGACCAAGTGGCGATTCGATCCGCCGCTCAAGGTCGCGTTCCTGGTGACGGTTCTGGTGATCGTGCTGGTCCTCACGCTGGTGTGGATGCAGTTCCGCGGGGCCTTCACCCCTGAGACGAAACTGACCATGATCGCCGAGCGCTCCGGACTGTCGATGGACCCCGGCTCCAAGGTCACCTACAACGGCGTCCAGATCGGCCGGGTGGACAGCGTTTCGGCCATCGACGACGACGGCAGGCCGGCCGCCGAACTGCACCTCGACGTCCACCCGCGCTACGTCGACCTGATCCCGGCCAACGTCGAGGCCGACATCAAGGCCACCACGGTGTTCGGCAGCAAGTACGTCGCGTTCTCCACCCCGGAGAACCCGGTGCCGCAGCGGATCACCAGCAGCGACGTGATCCGGGTGAACGGCGTGACCACCGAGTTCGACACGCTGTTCGAGACGGTGGTGTCGGTGGCCGAACAGGTCGACCCGATCAAGCTCAACCAGACCCTGACCGCCACCGCGCAGGCCCTCGACGGCCTCGGCGACCGGTTCGGCGCCTCGCTGGTCGACGGCAACGCGATCCTGGCCGACCTCAACCCGCAGATGCCCGAGATCCGCCGCGACACCACGCTGCTGGCGGACCTCGGCGACGTATACGCCGACGCCGCCCCGGACCTGTTCAACGGCCTGGACAACGCCGTCACCACCGCGGGCACCCTCAACCGGCAGCGCGACGACCTGGACCGCACGCTGATGGCCGCGGTCGGTTTCGGCAACACCGGCGGCGACGTCCTGGAACGCGGCGGCCCCTACTTCGTGCGGGGCACCAACGACCTCATCCCCACCTCCGAGGTGCTGGACCGCAACAGCCCGTCGCTGTTCTGCATGATCCGCAACTGGCACGACGTCGCCCCGCGCTTCGCACAGTTCAACGGCGGCAACGGATATTCGGTGAATCTGCACAACACCGTCCAGGGCGCCCCGAACCCCTGGGTGTATCCGGACAACCTGCCGCGGGTGAACGCCACGGGCGGTCCCGAGGGCCGCCCCGGCTGCTGGCAGCCGGTGACGCGCGAGCTGTGGCCCGCGCCGTACCTGGTGATGGACACCGGGGCGTCGATCGCCCCGTACAACCACCTGGAACTCGGTCAGCCGTTGGCCATCGAGTACGTGTGGGGCCGCCAGATCGGCGAGAACACCATCAACCCGTAGCGCGGGGTCGATACCGGCCAGCAGGTAGTGAGGATTTCCCGCTGACCTGACGCGGTTCTGGGCGCTTCCGTGGACGACACCTCGTGCTATCGCGACGAGTGTTGTGGGCACCACCACGAAGGGAGCCCACCAGTGCAGACCACAGCGCAGACCGACCTGACCGCCAGTTTCCAGCGGGTGACCGCGCCGCTGCTGCCCGAGCTGCACCAGCGGGCACTGCGGCTGACCCGCAACCACCACGACGCCGAGGATCTGGTGCAGGAGACGATGGTCAACGCGTTCCGCGGCTACTCCGGTTTCACCGAGGGCACGAACGTACGGGCCTGGTTGTACCGTATCGAGCTCAACACCTACATCAACGCGTACCGCAAGATGCGCCGGCGTCCGGCGCAGAGCC
This sequence comes from Mycobacterium sp. PS03-16, assembly GCF_004570325.1. Lineage (GTDB taxonomy): Bacteria > Actinomycetota > Actinomycetes > Mycobacteriales > Mycobacteriaceae > Mycobacterium. The sequence continues at coordinate 8,723 of NZ_SPQO01000044.1, forward strand.
TGACCGCGGACTTCGACGACACCGAACCGGCCGACCACCGGGCCAATGCGCCGGCGTACCGCTCGGCCGAGGACGACGCACTCGACCGGTTGCCCGACGGCCAGCTGCGGGCCGCGCTGGCCGCGCTGCCCGAACAGTTCCGCATCGCGGTGTACTACGCCGACGTGGCCGGCTATCCGTTCAAGGACATCGCGGAGTTGACCGGCGCCCCGCTGGGCACGGTGATGTCGCGGCTGCACCGGGGGCGCACGCAGCTGCGCCGCTTGCTGACCCTGGCGGGGCGGGGACCGCAGCCCGCAGCGGCCGCCGTCGCGCTGGCCGGCTGACTACGCGGCGCGCTCGGCGAGTTCGGCTTCCAACTGCTCCTCGTAGGCACCCTCACCGCGGCCGAGCGCGACGGTCGCCGCGACCATGACCAGCGCGGCGGCGGTCAGCGCGACCGGTTCCAGCCCGCTGATCGACATGTGTTCGTTGAGCACGATCGAGCCGAGTACGACGGCGACCACCGGTTCGAGCACCAGCATCGTGGGCACCGACATCTGCAGCGAGCCGGCATGGAATGCCGACTGCTGCAGCAGCGTCGCGATCACACCGAGGATGAGCATCAGGTAGAGCGCGGGCGTCGTCACCGCCGCCTCGAACTGACCCTCGGTGAGCATGTGCATCACGATCTTGGTCAGGACGGCCACCAGCCCGAACAGCACGCCCACCCCGGCCGCCAGCAGCACCGCCCGCCGCCAGTTCCCGCTGCGCACCGCCAGCAGCACGCACACCAGCACCAGACCCACGCAGACCGCGACGACGACGACCGTCAGCGTGACCGGGATGTCGTAGTCGCCCGCGCTCGCCTTGGCCAGCGCGACGAACACGGTCAGCGCCGCGGTCAGCACCAGGGCCCAGGTCCACTCGCCGCGCGTCACCCGCCGCCCCGCCAGCCGCGCGCTCAGCGGCAGCGCGAACAGCAGCGCCGACACCAGCACCGGCTGCACCAGCAGCAGGGAGCCGTACCCCAGGGCCAGCGCCTGGAAGACGTACCCGGCGACGGCTGCACCGGTGCCCGCCCACCACAGGGGCCGGCGCGCCAGCGTCACCAACATGACGGTGCTGACGCCCTTTTCGGGCGGCACGTCGAGGGTGGCACGCTGCCGGACCACGATGCCGATCGCCGCGAATATCGCCGCCAACAGGGCGAAGAACACCGCTAATCCATGGCCGACCAAGCCGGACACCCTTTCTCGACACCGCGAGCCGCCGAACGGGCTCGAGACAGCACCCCCCACCGTAGAGGCAGTGCCGGGCTTCGTCCTTATCGGCGAGTGATCGGGGTACCCGTCGGGCATGATCACCGTGGCGGTCACCGGGGCGGCGGGCACCGTCGGCCGCGCGGTGACGACGCAGCTGCGCGACCGGTTCGCGGTGGTGGGCATCGACCGGCCGGCCGTCGACATCCTCACCGACCGGGACGCTCTCGCCCACGCGCTGCACGGCAGTGACGTGGTGGTGCACCTGGCCTACGACCCCGGCGGTCCGGGCCCAGCGCGTGAGGACTGGCGGGCGCCGGCACGCAACCCGGTCAACGCGGCGCTGTTCGACGCCGTCCTCGACACCGCCAGGCGCGTGGGCACCGGGCTGTTCCTGCACGCCAGCAGCGTGCACGTCGAGGACACGCTGGCCTGGGCGCGGGCGCCACGGCCACTGCTGCGCGCGCTACCCGAGCAGTTCGAGACCGTCCCCGCCAGCGGGTACGGCCGGGCCAAACGCGATGAGGAGGCCCGGTTGCGCGCCGCGGCCCGGCAGTTCCGGTGTGGCGCGGTCAGCCTGCGCCTCGGCGGTGTCACCGCCGACGACCGACCGCTGCGCCACCACGACGACCCCGCCGTCCTGGACCACGAGCGACGGGTGTGGCTGGCGCACGCCGACCTCGGCGACCTGCTGACCGCGATCATCGATACCCGTCGCGAACCCGGGTTCGACACCGTGTACGCAGTCTCCGACAACCCGGGCCGGTTCCACGACGTGTCCAACCGCTACGGCTGGACGCCGCGTCAGTCCTCGGGCACCGGATCGGGCCACGTCCACCCGGACACCACCGCGGGCGTGCACCCGCCGATGAGCAGATAGAAGATCGGGAGGCTTTTCAGGGCGTCAAGCGGTCAGACAGCCTCGAGACGCGGGGCGGCGGGTTCCGGCTCGCGCGGGACCTCGGGTGCGATGCGGTCGTTGACCGAGGCGACGACGGTGTCCACCCGGTGCACGGCCCTGTCGCACATACCGCGGACCCGGTCGCCCGCGGCGTCGACGTCGTCGGCCGCGCTGAGCAAATAGGCGCGCACGGTGAGGCGGAGCCGTTCACCGGCCGTGCGCGCCCGCCTGCGGAGGCCATCGTCGACCTCGAGAGTGACGTACGGCATCAGTCGCAACCTCATGTGCCCGCTCCCCATCGTCGGTGGCTACCTCACAGTAACCGGGCACGCGCACGCCGGAGAAGGGGATGTGTGCCGTAGGTCACGCCGCCCCGCGAGGTGACGTAGCTCACCTCACACGGCGGCGGACTCAGCGGTCCTCGCCTCCGATTCGAGCCGGCGGTTGAGCTTCTCGCCCTCGATGTCCAGGTCGGGCAGAACGCGCGCCACCCGCCGCGGCAGCCACCAGGCGCGATCGCCCAGCATCGACATCACCGCGGGCACCACGGTCATCCGGACCAGGAACGCGTCGATCAGCACGCCGAAGGCCAGCGCGAAGCCCATCTGCTTGATCATCGGGTCGGCGTTGAACACGAAGCCGGCGAACACCGCCGTCATGATCAGCGCGGCGGCCACGACCACGCGGCTGGCCTGGGTGAAGCCGTGCGAGACAGCCGCGTCGCCGCGGTGCCCGTGCACGTGGGCCTCCTTCATCGACGACACCAGGAAGACCTCGTAGTCCATGGCCAGGCCGTAGAGCACGCCGATCACCATGATCGGCAGCATCGAGAGGATCGGCCCGGTGGCCGACAGCCCGATCAGCTGCTGGAACCACCCCCACTGGAACAGCGCGGTGGTGGCGCCGAACGTCGCGCCCACGGTGAGCAGGAAGCCTGCGGTCGCCTTGAGCGGCACCGCGATCGACCGGAACACGACCAGCAGCACCAGGATCGACAGCCCCATCACGATCGCGACGTAGACCGGGATCGCCTCGCCGAGGCGGTCGGACATGTCGATGCCCATCGCGGTGATGCCGGTGACGCCGAGGTCGACGTTGCGCAGGCCGGCCAGCGGCCCGGCGTGGGCCCGGATGTCGCGGACCAGCTGCGCGGTGGCCTCGTCGGTCGGCCCGTCGGTGGGGACCACCGAGAACACCGCGATGTCGGCGGCGTCGTTGACCCCGCCGAGGTTCACCTCCGCGACGCCGGGCATACGGCGCAGGTCGGTGTAGGTGTCGACGATGTCGGTGGTGCTCAGCTGGTCGGCAGAGGTGGGCTGGGCGACGACGACGAGCGGGCCGTTGTAGCCGTTGCCGTAGTGCTCGGCGATCACGTCGTAGCTCTCGCGCTGCGCGGTGCCCTCGTTGTAGCTGGCCCCGTCGGGCATGCCGAGCGTCATGGTCAGCGCGGGGACCGCGATGACGCCGGTTAGCACGACCCCGGCCAGTGCGGCCGGCACCCGGTTGCGCAGTACCGCCCCGACCCACGCCGAGGCGAACCGGTGGTTGCCGTGTTCGGGTGCGGCGCTGTGGCGGCCCTTCTGCGAGCAGATCCGTTCACCGACCAGACCCAGCAGGGCAGGCAGCAGCGTGATGGCGGCCAGGACGGCCACCACGACCGTGGCGGCGGCGGCCAGCGCCATCGGGGTGAGCAGCGAGATCCCGACGACGGTGAGCGCGACGAGCGCGATCACCACGGTTGTGCCGGCGAACACCACCGCACTGCCCGCGGTGCCGACCGCACGGGCGGCGGCGTCGGCGGCCGAGAGCCCGCGGTCGATGATCAGCCGCCGCTGCCGGTTGACGATGAACATCGCGTAGTCGATGCCGACCGCCAGCCCGAGCATCAGCGCCAGCACGGCGGTCATCGACTGCATGTCGAACATGTGGGAGAACAGGAACGTGCCGCCGACACCCACGGCGACCGAGATGATCGCGGTGAGCAACGGCAGGCCCGCGGCGACCAGCGAGCCCAGTGTGACGATGAGTACGACGGCGGCCACCATGAGTCCGATGGCCTCGGCGGCGCCGGCGATCTCGGGCATCTGGGCCATGCTGGCCGACGGCAGCACCTCGATACCCGTGGACCCGACCGCCTCGCGCGCGGCGTCGATGGTCTTCTCGACCGTGCCGGTCGGCAGTTCGGCAGTCTGCCGGTCGAACTGGAACTGGTACAGCGCGGCGGCCCCGTCGGCGGAGACCATCACACCGGGCACCGGCTGACCGTCGACGGTCAGCGGCCGCGGAGCGTCGGGGGCCGGGGGCGCGTTGACCTGGGCGCGAGCCACCGCGGCCGATGCGGCCACCGTCGGGCTGGCCGGCCCCTTGGCCAGCTCGGCCTGCGCCAGCTCGCGCGGATCGAGGACGTGATCGCTGCGCGACACCCCCTCGACGGCGGCCAGGACGGCGTCGCGGTTGGCGCCCTCGTCGATGCGCTGGCCGGCCGGCGCGGCGAAGGCGATGCTGCCCTGCCCGCCCGAGGACTGCGGCATCCCCTCGGCCAGCTGGTCGATCACCTGCTGGGCGGGGGTGCCGTTGATCCGCATCTCGTTGGAGATCTTCGGCGGGTTGAGGGCCAGGATGCCCACCACCACCGCGATCAGCGCGAGCCAGGCACCGATGACATGCCAGGGCCGATGGAATGCGAACCGGCCGATCCGGTGCAGGAAGGTCGCCATGTAACTGAGAGTAGGGTCGCAATAAGAGAGTCGGCTATCACTTGTAGTGAACACCACCCCGGACAGAACATCATGATGCGCACCACTTTTCGCACCGTTCCGGCAACGCCGGAGTTTCAACCCCCCGGCGGCAGGCTATCCCTTGCGGCCGTCACCGTAGCCCGGCCTTCGCGGCCTTGACGACCTCGCCCGCCTCCCGGCTCGCGTCCTTGGCGTCCCCGTAGGCCGCTTCCGCCTCGCGCAGCGCCTGTTCCGCCTCGCTCAGTGCCTGCTCGGCCCTGGCCAGGCGGTTGCGCGCATCGTCGACGCGGAGCCGGGCGGTGGCGAGATCGCTCTGCCGGTGGCCCATCGCCTCGTCGGCGTCGGCCTTCGCGCGTTCGGCGGCGGCCAGCACCGCTTTGGCCTGGTCGCGCTGCCGCCGCTCCTCCGGCGCCTGCCGCCGGTCCTCCGGCGCATTCGACGCCTTGGACGGTTTCGTCGGCTTCTTCGGCGGCGCCGGGGAGCTGAGCACCATCGCGGTCTCGCCGAAACCCCCGAAGCCCGACCACTGTTCGGCCTTGGTCAGCCGGCCCAGCCGGGCCGTCACCTCGGGGTCGGCGATCGCGGCCTGCAACGTGTCGGTGACGTCGTCGCGCAGCGCCGCCGACGGCGCGCCGACACCGGCTGCCCGCAGTGCGGCCCGGGTCAGTTCGTCGACGAGCTTGCGCTGCCGCGCGGACAGGTCGCGCAGGCGCCCGCCGTCCATCGCCGCGTGCGCGGCGCGCAGCTGCTCCCCCAGCTCGGCCAGCCGGTCCCGCGCCCCCGGATCGGCGTGCACCAGGCGGTTGACCACCGACGCCGACACCGTGGGCTTGCGGGCACCGGCGATCTCCTTGGCCGCCGCCGCGTCCCCGCGCTTCTTCGCAGCGGCGGCGAGTCGTGTGCGCAACGCGGTGAACTCCTCGGGCGCCACCGCGTACAGCTGGTCCAGCGGATCGTCGGCCATACCGCCATGATCGCCCGGGCAACGGTCAGACGGCGCAGATCTGGTTCGCGAACACCAGGGTCGGCCACAGCGCCACCGTCTGACCGAAGCCGGCCAGGTTCGCGCCTGCCGGCAGCACCGTGGCCCACCGGTCTTCGAAGAAGTCCACGTATTGCGGCTGCAAGAATGCGAACACCACCCCGGCGAAGAGGTGGGGAACGGCCAGCCACATCGCGGTCTCCAGCAGCCCCGCCACGCTGAATTCGTAGGACAGCACGCGGCGCAGGGCGGCGATGGTCCTCATATCAGCGGGCGCCGGCGGCTCACCCGGCGTCGGACGTCGGCGAGCAGCAGGTGACTGCCGCCCTGGCGGACGAAGTCGGGCAGGAAGCGGTTGACGAATGCGACGACCAGGAACAGCCGCTCGAACCTGCGCTGCCGGGCGTCGCTCCACGTCAACTCGAGCGCCTCCCGGAACACAGGGGCGAGGAACCCGGTGGTGAGGAATCGCAGCAGCCGTCGCGACGGCCACCGCAGCGGCGCCCGCACCATCTTCAGATCGATCAGATCGGTGAGGTAGGCGCGGACGGTGTCGTCGATGGCCACGCGCCGGCAGGCGGCGTCCCAGTAGTCGTCGAACTCCGCCCGGGTGGCCGGCCACTGCTCGTCGGTGACCTGCAGCGTGGTGCCCAGCGGCCACGCCGACCGGTAGAACCGCTCGGCCTGCGCGGGCGTCAGCTCGCCGCGCAGCAACTGGTAGGTGTCCTCGAGCCCGACGAACAGGCAGGCCGCCACCCACATCTGCAGGTCGCGGTCGAAGGCGTGGTAGCGCACCGGGCTGGCCGCCGTGGACCGGACGTGACGGTGGGCGCCGTCCACCGCCGCCCGGAATGCGGCGCGGTCGGCGTCGGTGCCGAACACCGCGACCGCCAGGTAGGAGAACGTGGTACGTGCCCGCTTCCACGGATGCTTGAGCAGGTTGCCGCTGTCGACCGGGCTCTCCACCACGCCGTGCCCGACCTCCGGCCAGGACAGCTGCATGACCACGTTCGCCGCACCCGCGGCGAACGACCAGAAGTCCATCGCATCCCGTGCGGTCACCGGATCGTCCGACCACCGCGCGGTGCGCCGGGTGATCCTGATGCGGGTGTCCCCGACCGTGGTCGCCATGCCGCCCCTTCCGCTCGACGTGTGAACGGACGATAACCACACACCGGGGTTGAGCATTCACGATTCGCCCGATCAGTCTACGAATCAGCGTTAACATCACGGTCGACGGGAGGAGCAGCCCATGGAGACGAAACTGCGCCGGTTCCTGAGCTACCGGCTCACGATCGCCGAGTTGATCGGCCTCGGCCTGATTCTCGGCACCCCGTATCTGATCGTGGGCGTCGTCTGGTCGAGCACCCACACCGACCACCTGAGCCGCCTGCACGGCGTGGATCTGGCCATCTCGTTCCTCGGGTCGATCGCGTCCTGGCCGGTGCTCCTATTCTCCGATGTGTGCATGACCTGACCTTCGGTTTGGCGCCCACCGCGGCCGGGGTACGCCGGAGCCCATGAGCAACGAGTTCGCCGACGAGTCGATCGACGTGGTCGCCCCGGGTGACGCCATCATCGTGGACCGCGGGTCGGGCCCCCAGTCGTACAAGGTCGTACACAAGAACGACGGCGAGGAATCCTTTTTGGTGACGTTGGAGGGCGTCGACGGAGAGACGTTCGAGCAGGAGTTCGCCGCCGGGACCAAGGTCACCCGGGCGCTGGAGTCCAAGTGGGAGTCGGCGCAGAGCCCGACCCCGCACAGCTGACGGATTGACCCGCCGACGCGCGGGTATCCCGCGCCCCATGGCCAAGATCGGATACTTCCTCTCCTGTGAGCAGTACACCCCCGCCGAACTGATCGACCAGGCCAAACGCGCCGAGGCGGCCGGTTTCGAGGCGCTGTGGATCTCCGACCACTTCCACCCGTGGAACGACGAGCAGGGGCAGAGCGCGTTCGTGTGGGGGGTGATCGGCGCGCTGTCCCAGGTCACGTCGCTACCCGTCACCACCGGGGTGACGTGTCCGACCATGCGCATCCATCCGGCGATCATCGCCCAGGCCGCCGCGACCGCCGCCGTCCAGCTCGACGGCCGTTTCGTACTCGGCGTCGGCACCGGCGAGGCGCTCAACGAGCACATCCTCGGCGACCCGTGGCCGTCGGTGGGCGTGCGAATGGAGATGCTCGAGGAAGCCGTCGACCTCATCCGGCTGATGCACAAAGGGAATGAGATCAGCCACCACGGCACCCACTACGAGGTGCAGGAGGCCCGCATCTACACGCTGCCCGAACAGCCGGTGCCGATCTACGTCTCGGCGTTCGGCCCGCAGGCCGCCGAGCTGGCCGGCCGCATCGGCGACGGACTGTGCACGACGATGCCGGATGCGGATCTGATCAAGAGGTTCCGCAGCTCCGGCGGCGGCGACAGACCCGTGCAGGCCGGCACCAAGGTCAGCTGGGACCGCGATCCGGACAAGGCGCTCGAGGCGGCGCACCGGCTGTGGCCCAACGAGGTGCTGCCCGGTCAGCTGGCGCAGACGCTGCCCCGCCCCGGCGATTTCGCCGACGTGAGCACACTCGTGTCGAAGGACGCCATCGCCGAGGCGATGACGTGCGGTCCGGATGTCGACAAGCACGTCGGGCAGGTGCGTGAGTTCGTCGAGGCGGGCGTGGACGAGGTGTACGTGCAGCAGGTCGGCCCCGACACCGAGGGGTTCTTCGCCGCGTGGGAGCGCGACGTGCTGCCGCAGCTGCGGTGACCGCTCAGCGCACCCCGAACAGCGCCATGATCTCGGTGGTGCGCCAGACGATCAGCACCAGGAACAGCGCCAGCACCGCGACCGCGGCCCCGCCCTGGACCAGGTTGCGGCGCGCCGCCGGTGCGTAGGCGAACACGGCCGCGACCAGCGCGCCGGTCACCAGTCCGCCGATGTGGCCCTGCCAGCTGATGCCCTGTGAGCTGATCAACGGGTAGACGAATGTGAAGACCAAATTGAGCACGATGATCGCGGCGATCCCGCGGATGTCGAGGTTGAGCCGCCGGGCCACCACGAACATGGCGCCGAAGAGTCCGAAGATCGCGCCGGACGCCCCGGCCGTGGCGCTGTTGAGCGGCGAGATCAGGTACACCAGCACGGACCCGCCCAGCGCGCTGAGCCCGTAGAGCGCGCCGAATCGCAGCCGCCCGAGCGTCATTTCCAGCGGTGGGCCCACGACGTAGAGCGCCCACATGTTGAACAGCAGGTGCATGAGGCCGTAATGCAGGAACGCCGAGGTGACCAGGCGCCACCATTCGCCGTCGGCGACGGCGGGCGCCCACAGCACGAAGGCGCGGTAGGCCTCACCGGAGGCGCTCTGCAGGATGAACGCCAGCACGTTGACCGCGATCAGCCCGTAGGTGAGGACCGGCTGGGTGGACCCGGTGAGGCGGCCGCCGAACTGGGTGCGGGCCGGGCGCACCGTGCGGGCGCCCTGGTCGACGCATTCCGGGCACTGGTGGCCGACCGCCGCCGAGCGCATGCAGTCCGGGCAGATGTAGCGGCCGCACCGGGTGCAGCGGACGTAGGTCTGCCGGTCGGGATGCCGGTAGCAGGTCGGCGCCTCGGCCGGTGACTGCGGGTACTGCGGGTAGGTCATCGCGTCGCTTCCGCTAGAGGGTGCCGAACAATTCGACCCAGTTGCCGTCGGGGTCGGCGACGAACATCCAGCCCATCCCCGGCACGGGCGCGAATTCGGTGACGGGCTCGACGATCTGGTACGGGCTGTCCTCGATCATCGCGGCGATCGCGCGCAGGTTCTTGACGCCGACGGTGAAGTAGCGCAGCCCGGCCTGCGCGCGGCCGCCGCCGGGTGCGGCGGGTTGTGCCGGGGGCGGGTCGTAGGTGACGAGTTTGAGCACGCCGTTGCCGAGCGTGTAGCGCCGCTGCGACCCGCCGGGGAAGTCGACGTCGCCCTGGTGTTCGAGTTCGAGGAAGCCCTCGTAGAACGCGATCATCGCGTCCAGGTTCGTGGTCACCACGCCCACCTCGATGCCCGGGCTCAGCAGGTTCAGTTTCACGGCCACCTCGTTCCTTGTCGTCGCACAACACCGTCCATTGTCCGGACGTTCACAGCCGCGGTGTGCGCGGCGGCGTGGTGCGCCGGTGACCGGTCACCTCGAAGGACGCGGCCCAGCTCAACAGCGCGGTGTCGCTGTAGGCGCGGCCGGCGAACGTCAGCCCGACCGGCATGCCGATGTCGTCCATCGTGCCCATCGGCACCGTGACCGTGGGAATGCCGAGGTGACGCGGAACCAGGTTGCCGTTGGACACCCATACCCCGTTGCGCCAGCCCAGCTCGGCGGACTCCGGGTTGACGTCCATGTCGGCGGGTCCGACGTCGGCGGCGGCCGGGAAGATCACCGCATCCAGGCCGCGGTCGTCCATCCACTGTTCGAGGTCGATGCGCCGCGTCTCCTCCAGGCCGCGCAGACCGTCGGCCAGTTCCGGAATGTCGGTGTACGCGACGCCGGGGTGCTCGCGCACCCACGCCGGGTAGGCGGCGATGTCGTCGTCGAAGCCGTGATAGCGGTCGGGCAGCGCACCGTCGGGGTGCGGGAAGATGCGCGCACCGTCGACGTCGCGCAGCGAGGACAGCGCCGGATCGCCGTTGGCGGCGAGGAAGTCCTCCCAGCCCCACGCGGACAGGTCGAGCAGTTCGCGCCGCAGGTACTCGGGGCTGACCAGGCCCCGGGTGAACACTGTCGGCGCGCCGGGACGGTCGCCCTCGTAGTTGGTGACGGCCGGGAAGTCCACCTCGACCACGTGCGCGCCGGCCGCCTCCAGGTCGCGGCGGGCGGCCTCGAACAGCGCCAGCACCGACGGCCGGGTCTCGATGCGTCGGCCCGTCGGCCCGCCGATCCCGGGCGACTCCGCGGTGCCGGCGTCCGGGTCGGCGTTGATGTACATCCGCGGGACCCCGAACCGCTTGCCGCGCAGCGCCTCCGGGCCGCCGGCAAGGTCGCGGTAGGACGGCGGCCGGACCTCCGAGGCCGCGGGGATCGGCACCCACGGCTGACTCCGCCAGAAGTCGCCGCGGGTGTCCGGATCGTCGGCGACCACCACGTCGAGCACCTCGAGCAGGTCGGCCATGGTGCGGGTGTGCGGCACCACCACATCCATGGTCGGCACCAGCGGCCAGTTGCCGCGCACCGAGATGACCCCGCGCGACGGGGTGTAGGCGCACAGCGCGTTGTTCGACGCCGGCGCCCGGCCAGACGACCAGGTCTCCTCCGCGAGGCCGAACGCGCTGAACGACGCGGCCGTTGCGGTGCCCGAGCCGTTCGACGACCCGGAGCCGAACGCGGCGGTGAGATAGTCCGCGTTGTACGGGCTTTCGGCACGGCCGTAGAGACCACGCTGCATGCCGCCGTTGGCCATCGGCGGCATGTTGGTCAGGCCGATCAGCACCGCGCCCGCCGCCCGCAACCGTTCGACGGCGAACGCGTCGCGCTGTGCAACGAGGTGTGCGAAGGCCGGACTGCCCGCCGCTGCGGTCAGGCCGCGGGCGAGGTAGCTGTCCTTGGCGGTGTAGGGGATGCCGTCGAGCGGGCCGAGGGTCTGGCCGCGGGCGCGGCGGGCGTCGGAGGCGGCGGCCGCGGCGTGCGCCGCCGGGTCGAGCACCACCACCGCATTGAGCCGGATGCCGCCGTGGTCGAACGCGGCGATCCGCGCCAGGTACGCCTCGAGCAGCCCGACGGCCGTGACGTCACCGCGGTCCAGCGCCGCGCGCAGGTCGGCGATCGGGGCTTCCACCACATCGAAGTCGGCCACAACCGTGAGCGTACGGTCCGCGGCACCGCCTGCGGGTGCCGGTCAGGCGGGCACCAGCCGCAGGGTTTCCCAGCCGCGCACCGTGGAGGTCGGCGCCAGCTTCGCGGTCGAACGGTCGATGTCCCATTCTCCGAACCGGTTGAGCAGTTCGTCGAGGGCGACGCGACCCTCGAGGCGGGCCAGATTCGCGCCGAGGCAGTAGTGCAGGCCCTTGCCGAAGGTGAGGTGGCTGATGTTCTCGCGGCGGATGTCGTAGCGGTCCGGGTCCGGGTAGCGGCGGTGGTCGCGGTTGGCGGCGCCGAACAGCAGCAGCATCGCGCTGCCCGCGGGCACCGTGGTGCCGTAGGCGGTGAAGTCCCTGGCGACGTAGCGGGCGACGTGCGGCCCGGTCGGTTCGAACCGCAGGGTCTCGTCGACGACGCGGCCCAGCAGCGACCGGTCCTCGCGCACCTGCCTGCGCTGGTCGGGGTGTTCGGCCAGCACTTTGGCCAGCCAGCCGATCAGCCGGCCGGTGGTCTCGTTGCCCGCGCCGGCCACCACCTGCGTGTAGTGCAGGACCTCCTTGCGGGTCAGCCGGCGCGTCACCCCGTGTTCGTCGGTGAACTCGACGTTGAGCAGCGCGGTCATCAGATCGTCGGACGGGTTGTGCGAGCGCCACTCGACGTAGTCGGCGTAGATGCTGCCGTCGGCGATCCTGTCGGCCCGCACCACCTTCATGGGAGCGCCGGGCCGGGTGCGCAGGTTCGCGTCGTTGGCGTCGCGCACCGAGACCTGCTCGGATTCCGGGATGCCCAGCAGCATGCCGATCACCCGCATCGGCATCATCGCGGCGAGTTCGGCGATGACGTCGAAGCTGTCGGCCCCGACCAGCGGGTCGAGGCAGTTCACGCAGTACCGGCGGATCCGGTCCTCGATCTCGGCCATCCGGCGCGGCGTGAACACCCGAGACATCAGGCCGCGCAGCATCGTGTGCACCGGCGGGTCGGCCATCATCATCACGCCCTCGGGCATGTCGAAGTCCGACTGCACCAGTTCGAGAATGTCGCCACGGCTGTTGGAGAACGTCTCCCAATCCAGCAGCGCCTTCTCCACATCGGCGTGCCGCGACAGCGCCCAGAAGTCGTACCGCTCGTTGTAGTAGAGCGGCGCCTCCTCGCGTAGCCGCGCGTAGGTGGGATACGGGTCGGCGACGATCCCGACATCGTAGGGGTCGTAGTAGACCGTCATCGTCCCTCGCTCCGGCGGTGCTGACGCCTCTTGGGCGATCGCCCAACATTTACTGTGAGGCCATGTCTAGCAGCAGCGGCCGACGACGGTCAAGGATCGGGGAGGCCGCATGAGCGCGCGGGCGGCCGGCCGGGATTCCGCCACGCGGCGGGCACTGCTGCAGGCGACGGCGCAGGTCATGCTCGAGGAGGGTTACGCCGCGGCCACCTCGCGCCGGGTGGCGGCCAAGGCGGAGGTCAAGCCCGCACTCGTGCACTACTACTTCCCCAGCATGGACGAGATGTTCCTGGCCGTCCTGCGCGCCGGCGCCGAGGCCAACCTGGCCCGCCAGCGCGACACCGTCGACGCCGCCGACCCACTGCATGCGATGTGGCGGCTGAACTCGGCGACCGGAGCGCAGCTGTGGATGGAGTTCATGGCGCTGGCCAACCACCGCAAGACCATCCGGGCCCGGATCGCCGCCTACGCCGAACAGTTCCGCGAGGCCGAGGAGGCTGCGATGGCCGCCGCGCTGCGGGCGCACGGCGTGGACACCGCGGAGTTCCCGCCGGTGGTGATGTCGATGCTGCTGGCGAGCCTCGCCCGGATCCTGGTCCTGGAGGAGGGGCTGGGCATCACCCGGGGGCACGAGCAGACCCGCGAGTTCGTCGAGCGGTACCTGACGCGGTTCGACCTGCCCGGCGCGACTTAGGCGGGTTCGGCCTCGGTGGGTTCGTCGGCGGCCTGCACCCGCGGGATGACGCCCTCGGGATCGCAGAGCTCCAGCAGCCGCTCCACCGGGCGGCCGGGCACCACGGTCCAGCTGACGTCGTGACGGATCAGCTGGGCGTTGATGGCGTGCAGGCCGGCGATGCCGTCGACGGCCAGGAAACTGAGCCCGCTGAGGTCGACCTCAACGACGGTGTGCCCGGCGGCGGCCTCGCACACCGCGACCGCGAACTCCTTGGCGTTGCATGCGTCGACCTCGCCGAACACCGACACCGTGATGTGCCGGTCGGCTTTGCGGCCCCAACTGCGGGTGGTGACGCTCAACCGTTCCGCGCGCGTGGCGCGGCGGTGCGGGCGGGAGTGACCGTGCAGTGGGGTTATGGTCACGCGCGACTCCGAGTGCCGTCGGGTGCGGCTGGAGCCGCCCAGCGCCGCACTGGTACCCCCGGCGGCAGGCGGTCAAACCCCCGGCCGGTCAGGCCTGTGCGGTGGCGCGGGTGCGGACCCGGGACCGGCGTGGCACCCGGTCGAAGTGCAGGTGCACCGAGGTGCCTTTGGGGGAGCGGTCGATGTCGACGTGGTCGGACAGCGCCCGCATCAGCGGGATGCCCCGGCCGCGGGACCGCTTCTGGTTGGACGGATCACTGGGGCGCCACTGGCCGTGGTCGGCGATCGTGATGGTCAAGGCGCCGGTCGCGGCGGCGTGGGTGGCCTGCAGCGTGACGGTGTCGGCGGCCTCGTGGTCCCGGTAGGCGAATTCGGCCGCGTTCGACAGCGCCTCGTTGACCACCAGCACGATATCGCTGGAGCGGACGTCGTCGAGCTCGAAGAGCTCACACAGCCAGGCGGTGAACTCCTCCCTCAAGCGGGCGACGGCATGCGCATCGGCTGCGCCGATGCGCAGGAAACGCAGGTCCGCCGTGTCCGTCTCGAGATGTGAAGAACTCATAGTGCTTAGCACGTACCCAGTTCGTGCGATTGTCATTCAGCAAAGGTGTCCAACGCCGCATCCAGCGTGGAGAACAGGTCGATGAAGTCGGTCAACCCGGTGATCTTGAGGGGGCGGCTGGTGCCGGGGCCCTCGGCCGCCACCGCGAAGCGGATGTCGGGTGTGATCTCGTCGTGCACGGCGACCAGCACCTGCATACCGGCCGAGGACAGGAATTCGACGGTGGTCAGGTCGACCACCAGACCGGTGGGCTCCTTGCTGCACGCGGCCCGGCAGGCCTGGTGCAGGGCGGGCGCGGTCAGCATGTCGATCGCCCCGGCGGCGCGGACCACCGCGACGGTGCCGTGCCACTCCTCGGAATGGGTGCTCGTACGGTCCAAGATTCACCTCGTGTTCTGCGCACCCGGTCGGGGTGCGAACGTCAAGCTGTCGAGGCTGCAGTCTGAACCCGGTACGTCGTCGGTCACGGATGCGACGGGCACCAGGCTAGCCCACAGCCCGTGCCGGCGACCCGCGCAGCCCGCGACCGCTACGGTGAAAACCGACGCCACACTGCGCGAGGAAGTCTGGAAAGCCATGCCAAGCGACACCCCGGCGCCCGCCGTCGGCGCGCTCGGGCGCACTCCTGCGCAGCTCCTCGAGGAGATCGAGGTGGGGCTGGCGGGCAGTCTCAACCTGCGCCGGACCGGTCTGCGGTTGCTCACCCTGCTGCGCCCGGAGCTGTCGGACTGGGCGGCGGTGGTGTGGCCGGACTCCCGCACCGGCGGCGTGGCGTTCGTGGGCGGTTCTGAGCTGCACTTCACCGACGTGGTGGCCCGCGCCCCGCAGGCGTATCCCGTGCTCAACCGCACGATGGTCAGCGGCCACCGGCAGCGCCGCGTGATCGCCGGCGACGATGCCGCCACCGAGGTCGCCGAGCTGGCCGCCCTGGTGCACCACCCCCGGCTGTGTGCCGAGCTCGCCGGCCACGGGGGTGTCGACGTGCTGGCGCTCGGGCTCACGGCCAGGGGGACCACGCTGGGGGTGCTGCTGATCGCCCGGCTGGGCGACCGCCGGTTCGACGACGACGACGTCGCGCTCGCCCAGCGCATCGCGTCGCGGGCGGCGGTGGCGCTGGATTCGGCCCGCCTCTACGAGGAGCGCACCGGGATCGCGGCGGTGTTGCAGAGTGGTCTGCGACCGCCGGTGCTGCCGGAGGTCGACGGCCTGCGGATCGCCGCCCGCTACCGGCCGTCGGCCGAGCACCAGGAGATCGGCGGCGACTTCTACGACGCCTTCGGGGTGCCCGGCGACTGGCTGTTCGCGCTCGGCGACGTCTGCGGTAAGGGGGTCGAGTCGGCGGCGCTGACCGGCCGGACCCGGCAGAGCATCCGCACCGCCGCTCACTTCGACAGGCGCCCGGAGGTGGTGCTCGGCGCGCTGAACTCGGTGGTCCACGACGAGGGGTCCGACCAGTTCGTGACGGTGGTGTGCGCGCGGGTGCGGCCGCATGTCGACGGCCACGCCGACGTCGACCTGGCCGTCGCCGGCCACCCGGCGCCGATCGTGCTGCGCGCCGACGGGCGCGTCGAACAGCTCGAGGCCTACGGAACCGCGGCCGGGATGCGCGCGCAGGCGCGGTACCGCCCGCACACGCTGCGGCTGCACCGCGGCGACACCATGCTGATGTTCACCGACGGCGTCGACGAGGCCCGCTCGGGCACCGGCTTCTACGGCGTCGACCGGCTGATGGCGTTCCTCCCGGCCTACGCGGGCGCTGCGCCGGACGTCGTCTGCGAGGCCGTGGAGCAGAGCGTGCTGGAGTACCTCGACGGCAACGTCCATGACGACATCGCGCTGCTGGCGGTGACGTGCGGCAGCTGACCGGCACCGACGACGCACTCCCCCGCTACACGGCGGCCATGGCCGCAGGCGACGCCAAGGCCGCCCGCGCACTCGTCGACGAACTGCTCGACGACGGCGTCGACCCGGTCAGCGTGTTGACCGACATCGTGGCCGCCACCCAGCGCGACGTCGGCACCCGCTGGCAGCGCGGCGAGTGGAGCGTGGCCGAGGAACACGCCGCGACCGCGATCGCCGTGGCGGCCACCCGGGCGGTGAGCCGGCGGGTGCGCACGGTCCCGGTCACCCGGGGTCGGGTGGTGGTGGCGTGCGCGGAACGCGAATGGCATGCGCTGCCGGCGATGATCATCGACTGCGCGTTGCGGGTCAACGGCTGGGACAGCACGCTGCTGGGTGCGGCGACCACGCCGATGCGGCTCAACCAGCACCTGCAGGATCTGGGGCCGGAGGCCACCGCGGTGAGCTGCTCGGTGCTGGGCTCGCTACCCACCACCCGGCGGTTCATCGAGGCCAGCACCGCGGCCGGGGTGCCGGTCGTGGTGGGCGGCCCGGCGTTCGGGGGCGACGACGTGCGCGCCCGCGCCCTGGGCGCCACGGCGTGGGCGGCGACCGCGCAGGGTGCGGTGACGGTGATGGAGGAGTTGCCCGCGGTGGTGCCGCCGGCCGCGCCGCTGCCCGCCGGCCCAGCCGCTGAGCAGGCCGCGCTGGAGATGGACCACCGGGCGCTGGTGGCCGAGCTGTGGCGACGGTGGTCGCTGAGCGCGCTGGCGGGTCCGCCGGAGACGGCGTCGCCGGGTGACCTCAGCGATGTCGCCAACGACGTGCTGCACCAGGTGCTGCATGCCGTCGCCGCCGCACTGCTGACGGGCGACGAGCGGCCGGTGCCCCAGACCGCCTGGTGGATCGGCGATCTCATGCGCACCCGCGGGATCGACGTCGCGGTGGTGCACGAACTCGGCGACGTCCTGGTCGAGACGCTTTCCGACCATCCGCTCGCTCGCGACCTCGTGGCGCGCCGGTTCGCCGACGGACTGGTCTGACGGCCGTTCTCAGCCGGCGGCGTCCTGCAGCACCTGCCGCAGGCGCTCGAGCGGGTCACCCGCGCGCGGGTCCAACCGCCGCGGCGCCTCATCCTCGGGATCACCGGTCTCGTCGGCCGGGCCCGCCGCCGGAGGAGGCGGCGGTGGGGGCGGTGGGGGCGGCGGCGGTGGCGGGGGCGGCGGTGGCGGCGGTATCACCGGCGGCGCATCCCGCAGCGCGTCGATCTTCGCCGTCAGCCGCACGACGCTGTCCGCGCGCACGGCCCGCCGCTGCGGGTCGGGATCGGCGTTGCCGGCGAAGCAGCCGGCCGGGGCCTGCTCGACGATGCCGAGCGCCGAGGTGTACAGCGCGGTGGCGTCGGCGTTGCGGCCGAGGAAGCCGGCGTCGTCGCCCCGCCGTTCCCGGACCAGCGCCAGGTTCACCCGCACCGGGCAGGACTGCTCGTGAGAGGCGCCGTCGAGGGCCTCGGAGAACAGACGGTCCGCGTCGTCGAGTCGACGCTCCAGGACCGCCGCCGCCCCGGCCGCGAACGGCGCCTTCGCGGGTTCGACGAGGTTCACGGTGCCCAGCACGGCGGCGTCGCCGCGCAGGGCCTCGGCGTCGCGTTCCTCGTAGTGCTCCACGGCGGCGTTGCCGGCGATCACCACCGAGAGCAGTTTGACCGCGAGCAGCAGCACGAGTACCGCCACCGGTGCCGACCACAGCAGCAGCCGCCGCCGCAGCCGGATCCGCGCGGGCACCGGGCCCCTACGCGTGCTCTTCATCGCATCACGTCCCGTCGCGCGACCCGGCTCTGCCGCAACTCCCGCACGCTGAGCCAGATCTCGCCGAGCAGCAGCACCGCGGCCAGCAGCGCGAGCAGCCAGTACAGCGGGGTGCCCGCCACGGCGGGTGCGGTCTCGGTGGCGTCGTCCGTGCCGGCCGGGGTCTTCAGTGGCGGCAGCGCACCACCGGCCTCTCGGTTGGCGTACGGCACCCCGAGGTCGTCGGCGACGCGACGCAGCGTGGCCTCGTCGAGCCGCCCGTCGGCGGGGTGGCCCAGCACCACACCGCCGTCGACGGTGGCGGGCAGCACGCCCAGTCCGGCCGGCGCTGCGGTCGAGTCCGGCGCACCGGCACCGGCGTAGACGACGAGGCTGTCCGAATTCGGGAACTGCTGCCTGGCCTGGATCAGTTGATAGCGCAGGATGTTGCCGGCCACGGTGGCGTCGGCGCGCGCCGGATCCGGCGCAGGCCGCGGCGTCAGGGCGGCGATGACCGGCGGTAGGCTCCAGAAATCCTGTGACAGCGGCCATTCCAACTCTGGTTGCGCACCGAACGTCAGAACCGCGAACCGCGCCTCGGGGTACCGCTCCGCGACGGCGGTCAGATCGCCGCGGGCGTCGACCATGCGGTCGACGACGAGGAAGATGTTGGTATCGGCGCCCGCGCCCTGCCCGGTGGTGTCGTCACCGCGTGCCGTGAGCGCCGGCCGCATGGTGGCGCCCAGCAGGGCGACGACCGCGAGTGTCATTGCGGCCCAGCGCATCAGCATCCACCTGCGGTGCGCACCCCCCGCCGTCGCGACCTGACGCAGGGTGACCAGCCGGGCGCCGAGCAGGGCGACCGCGACGACGGCGAAGATGGCCCACGGCACGATGGGTTGGAAGGTCATCGGCGCAGCACCACCAGAGTGACGGTGAGCAAGGCGGTGGCGACCAGGACGACAGCCAGGACGACGACGGGTGAATCCTGGGATCCGCCGGTGACGCGGGTGCCATCGGGCAACACCAGCGGGGCGGGGTGGTCGCCGATCCGCTCGGCGGCCGCGGTGACCGCGGATTCGTCGGTGGCGACGGCGAAGTCGCCGTCGGTGCGGTCGGTGAGCGCGCGCAACACGGGATCGTCGGCGGTCGTGATGACGTTGACCTGGGCGCCGGCTCGGTCGGCGAGTTCGGCAACCCGGTCGCGATCGAAGAGGGCGGGCCGCTGCTCTCCGGGTGCGCGCAGGGTCGGCGGGCCGAGGTAGACCACCGACCGGCGGTGGGTGCTCTTCTCGTCGAAGTCGGGGAAGCCGGTCAGGCACAGCGCCAGCACGTCCTCCACACTGGCCGCGTAGTCGACGTAGCGCACCGGCGGGCTGAAGCGGGCCGCGGCGGCGCCGTCCTGTCCTGCCCGGGCGAAGTCGGCGAATCGTGCTGCAGCGTACTGGTAGTCGCGGGTGAGCGGTACCAGCCGCGTATTCGTCGATGTCAGCCCGATGCGTTCGGTCTGATACGTCTCGGCCTGGCCGGCGAAGTGCCGCAGGAGGGCCCCGGCCGTGGGGTCGGTGGGCGGCGCGGCGACGCACAGCATCACGTCCCGCGGATGGTCGCGGTCGAAGGCGGTGTCGCTGCCGGTGGGCCGGGCCGCCGCCACCACGGCGGCGCCGAACAGCACCACCAGCAGGACCAGGGTGGCCACGGTCGACACCGAGCGCAACCGGGCCGCGCGGGCGTATTCGGGCAGGCGGGTCAGCCGCCCGAGGTTGGCCAGCGGCCGCAGCCGGCGGCGGTCGGGCGCCAGCGGCAGCAGCGCTGCCAGCGCGAAACACGCCAGCAGGCAGAGCGATCCGGCCAGCGCGATCGGCCACCACCTCAGGTCCATGACCGCACCAGTTCCTGGGCGCGGGCGGTGGCGTCGGCGACGTCGCAGTGCGCGGCGCCGCTGAACCGGGCCTCGCCGAGGTCGGCGAGCAGCGGTGCTGCGGCGGCGAGTTTCCCGGCGGCCAGGTCGTCGATGTGCAGGTACTGCGCCCTGATGCCGGTGGCCTGGTGCAGGAAGCTGCGCACGGTGCGGCTGGTCTGGGCGCACGCGTCCTCGGCGGTGACGCGCCCGTCGTGGTGGGCGGCCTCGATGCCGGCCAGGCGGCGCACGTACCGCCGGCACAGCACCCGGGCATGCAGCGGACCGATGATCCGTCGTCCTCGCAGCCGGTGCGACGGCAGGGTGGCGACGATGATCAGGCCGTACCAGGCGATCACCGCCACGAGCAGCGCAACAGCCAGCCACAGCCACCACGCCGAGTACGGCGTCGGCCCGGAAACGAAGCGCAGCAGGTCATCCGGCACGGCTGAGCACCTCGGAGAGCGCGACGAGCGCACCGCGGATCTCGCCGCTGCCGGACAGTGTCACGTAGGGGACGCCGTGGCGGGTCAGCAGCGCGTCGAGGGCGCGCACCCGCGCCCGCTCGGCGCGGCGGTACGCGGTGACCACTCGGCGGCTCAGCGTGGCGCCGTTGAGCACCACCTTTCCGGTGGCGACGTCGTAGCCGTCGCCGTCCTCGGGTCCGGCGCCCAGCGGTGACAGGTCCGACACCATCAGCCACATGATGTCGTGGCGGGCGGTCAACCGGCCCAGCAGATCGTCGAGGCGCGGATCGGCCTCCGGCTCGTCGGACACCACCACGACCAGCCGGCTGTGACCGTAATGCGTTGCGACGTATTCGAGTTGGGCCCGGATGTCGCTTGCCGCCGGGTCGGCCAGGCTGTGCTGGTACCAGCGGTGCAGCACGCTCTCGACGTGGGTCTCGCCGCGGCGGGCGGGCACGTTGGCGCAGCCGCGCGCGTCACCGAGCACCATGCCCACCTCGTCGGAGCGGCGCAGGGTCACCAGTCCGACCGCGCCCATGGCGTGCGCGGCGACGTCGCGTTTGCACTCCCCGCTGGGCGCCAGCGCGGACATGTTCCGGCCGGCGTCGGCGACCAGCAGGATCTTGTGGTGTTTCTCGGAGACGAACCGTTTGATCAGCACGCTGCCCGACCGCGCGGAAGCCTTCCAGTCGATGTCGCGGACGTCGTCGCCGGGCACGTACGGCCGCAGATCGTCGAATTCGAGGCTGCGGGTGTGCAGCAGCGCGTAGCGGCCGCCGTCGAGCAGTCCGCGGGTGTCGCCGCCGAAGTGGGCCTTGGCCCGGTTGAGGTGCTTGCCCACCGGCTCAGGGCACCCGGACGGCCTGCAGCACCGCGTCGACGACCGTGTCGGCGGTGACGTCCGCGCTGGCCGCCTCGAAGCCGAGGATCAGCCGGTGCCGCAGCACGCGGTGCGCCATGCGCCCGACGTCCTCGGGCAGGACGTGCGCGCGGCCGGACAGGACCGCGAGCGCCCGCGCCGCCTGGCACAGCGCGATCGTGGCGCGCGGGCTGGCCCCGTAGGAGACGAACCGGGCGATCTGCGCCGGCAGGTGCTGCGCGGGCCTGCGGGTGACCTCGACCAGCCGGCTGGCATAGTGCACCAGCGCCCGGTCCATGTGGACGTGGCGGACGATGTGCTGGGCGCGCCGGATGTCGTCGAGTCCGACCACCGGCGGGGTGCGGTGCCCGGACTCGTAGATCCCGGCGTCGATGCGCGACATCACCTCCACCTCTTCGTCGGCGGAGGGGTACTGCAGGATGTCCTTGATCATGAACCGGTCGGTCTGCGCCTCCGACAGCGGATAGGTGCCCTCCTGATCGACCGGGTTCTGGGTGGCGATCACCAGGAACGGTTCGGGGATCGGGTACACCTGCCCGGCGATCGTCGTCTGCCGCTCCTCCATGGCCTCGAGCATCGCGCTCTGAGTCTTGGCGCTCGAGCGGTTGATCTCGTCGAGCAGGACGATGTTCGCGTGCACCGGCCCCAGCTGGGTGACGAACCGGTTGGTCGCCGAATCGTAGATCTGGGTGCCGATGATGTCGCTGGGCAGCAGGTCGGGGGTGCACTGGATGCGCTGGAAGCTGCCGTCGATCGAGGCGGCGACGACGCGGGCGGCGGTCGTCTTGGCCAGCCCGGGCACGCTCTCGATCAGCACATGCCCGCCGGTGAGCAGGCCGATGAGCAGCGATTCCCGCAGATTCTGCTGGCCGACCACCTTGGCGGAAAACGCCGCGCCGACCGCCCGCACCACGCGCTGGGTCTCGGTCACGGCCTGCTGATCGGGGCGGATGGGGGCAGAAGTCATATCCGGCGTCTTTTACCCGCAGCGGGAGATTTCACACGTCGGCGGCCTGCAGCCCGCTTCGCCGAGCGCGAACGCGCTTCCCCGCCGGACGCCGGCTCTGGAAACGTCCCCGAGGTGACGACGATCCCGCTGCCCGGCTCACTCGATGAGGTGACGTTCGACCACCGACTGGTCATCCCGGACGACGACACCGCAGCGACGCCGACGGTGTTGGTGTTCCACGGGATGGAGGGCCGCAGCGACGCCCAGATGGCCATCGCCGAGCGGCTCACCGGATGGGGCTACCGCGCGGTGGCCGTCGACCTGTTCGGGGAGGCGGTGACGGCGGGCGGCCCACAGCGCTGCGCCGAGGAGATGACCGCATTCCTCTCCGATCGGGCGGCGCTGGCGACGCGGTTGTCGGCCGTGCTGGACGCGCTGCTCACGGCCCCGCAGATCGACGCCGGCCGGACGGCCGCGATCGGCTTCTGCTTCGGCGGACTGTGCGTGCTGGACGTCGCCAGGGCCGGCCATCCCCTTCGCGCGGTGGTCAGCTTCCACGGGCTGCTCACGCCGCCGGGCGGATCTTCAGCCCGCGGAAACACCGGAAAGACCCTCCCCCGCATCGCCGTGCACCACGGGTGGGACGACCCGCTGGCGCCGCCGGAGGACGTCGTCGCGCTGGGCCGGGAGCTGACCGCGCGGGGCGCCGACTGGCAGCTGCACGCCTACGGCGGTGCCATGCACGCGTTCATGGCGCCGTTCGCCGATCAGCCCGAGCGCGGCATCCAGTACCACCCGGTGGTCGCCGAGCGTGCGTGGCGTTCGCTGGGCGTCTTCCTTCGCGAGACGTTCGGCGACTGACCGGGCCGCTCACCCGAGCCGGCCGGCGCCGATGAGGTCCTTCGTCGCCGGGACCGCGGCCGTGGACGGCGGTGTCCTCAGCAGCTCACCGCGGACGCTGCCGTGCGCGGTGCGCACCGCGACCAGACACCACGTGACGAGCAGGCCGACGTAGGAGAGCACGGCGGCCACGCGCAGCGCGGGCAGGCCGGTGTGCAGGGCGAGCTGGGTGGTGCCGGTGACGAAGGTGCCCACCGGGAAGGTGAGGCTCCACCAGGTCAGCGCGAACGGCATGCCCCGGCGCAGGGTCCGCACCGTCAACGCCGTCGCCAGGCAGATCCACAGCACCGCGAAGCCCCAGACCGGCACGCCGAACAGCACCGCGAAGATGCGCATGCCCTGCGCCACCTCGGGGTCCGCTGCGGCCGACGCGCTGCTGCCGAGCAGCCCGGCCGCGGTGATGGACTGACCCAGCGGCCCCAGCACGATCCACAGCGTCGGCACCCGCGCCGTGCCCGACGTGCCGAAGTGGACCAGCCGGCTCCAGATCAGGGTCGTGATGATGAACGCCGCGAAAAGCGACAGGCCGAACATCGCGAAGCAGCCGTAGAGCATCGTGGTGCGCCCGGTGCCCGGCGCCATGTGCGGGACGAGCATCGCGCCGGTGGCCGCGGACACCATCGGCGGGACCACAGGCATCAACCATCCGCCGAACGCCGCATCGGGTCCCACATCGTGCTGGGTGAACATCAGGTACGGGATCGTGGTCGCGGTGAACAACCCGCTCACGGTTCCCGCCGACCACAGCACCCAGTCCAGCTGCACCGCCGCGTCCATGCCGATCAGGTCCTTGCCGACGAGCAGCGCACCCGCCCCGACGGTGAGCAGCGCCATCGGCGCCGCCCCGTAGAAATGCGCCATCTGCGGGTTGCGGGCGTGGTCCCGCGCGACCGTGGGATGGCGCAGCCAGTGGGATCCGACCGCCACCAGCAGCACCACCAGCAGCGCCGCCGCGACGAGCCAGACGACCAGGGCGAACCCCCGCAACCCGGAGAAGTGCACCGGCAGGCCGGCCGCGGCGGTGGCGACGATCCCGGTGCCCATCACCGCGGCGAACCAGTTGGGGCCGAGATTGCCGAGCTGGCGCACGCTCGCCGGTGCCGAATGCTTCGCGGTGTTCACAGATTCGACGGTAGGCACCGGCGGCACCGGAGGGAATGGCCGCAGTCACAATCAACATTTGTGACCTACCAAGGGCGCGACGTCAGTGGTCCGCGGTGCGCCCACCGGCCGGTCGCGACGCCTTCGCGACCGATGCAATGTGGCTCAACAGGTCTCGAACGGCGCCCGCGGGCGGGGTGCGTGCTCCGACCCAGACCGCGCGCAATGCACGGTGCAGGTCCAGCCCACTCACCGGGACGGCCCGCAGCCGGCCGAGCGCGAGATCGTCGGCCACCGCGGCCCGGCTCATCACCGCCGGACCGGCACCGGCGAGGACACCCGCCCGCACCGCGGACGCGGTGGAGAACTCCAGCGCGGGGGGCGCCGGTTCGGCGCAGCCGGCGTCACGCAGCGCCGCGGCGAGGAAATCCCTTGTCCCCGAGCCCGCTTCGCGCGTGACCAGCGGCGTCCGGCTCAGCTCGCCGATCTCGAGAGGTTGCGGCCGCCGGGTCCACCGGTGCCCGGCGGGCACGACGAGCACGAGCTCGTCGTGCGCGACGACGCGACTCCGCAGCCCTTTCGGCGCGCCCGGGCTCTCGATGAAACCGACGTCGGCCGTCCCGTCGCGGACCGCCGCGATGACGCGCTCGCTGTTCGCGGCGGTGAGGATCACCTCGGGTGCCGGATTGCCGTACTGCATGGTCGCGGCGCGGAACGTGACCACCCACCGCGGCAGCATCATCTCGGCGATGGTCAGGCTGGCGTGGACGCGCACCATGCTGCGGCTGTCGGCACGCAAGGTGGCCAGCCCGGCGTCCGCCTCGTGCGCGACGGCCAGCAGTCGGTCGGCCCACTGCACCGTGACCACACCGGCATCGGTCAGCGCGGAGCCGGTTTTCGCCCGGCGCACCAGCTGCACCCCCGTCTGCGCCTCCATGGCCGCGACGCGAGCCGACACGGCCTGCTGCGTCATACCGCATTCGCGTCCCGCGGCGCTCAGGCTGCCCGTCTGCGCGATCGCCAGCAGGACCTCCAGCGAGATCAGGTCGGGCATGCGAGGGCTGAGGCGCTGCACGCCGGCCAGTGTAGAA
Organism: Mycobacterium sp. PS03-16; assembly: GCF_004570325.1. Classification (GTDB taxonomy): domain Bacteria; phylum Actinomycetota; class Actinomycetes; order Mycobacteriales; family Mycobacteriaceae; genus Mycobacterium. Next base: position 34,194 of record NZ_SPQO01000044.1, read on the forward strand.
GCCACAACCGCCGCTTGTGAGGGTCCGCGTCAGTCGGCGTCTCCGGCGGACGCCGACCAGGCCGTGCCCTCGCACACCAGGTCGCGCGGCATCGACAGTTCGGTCGGCAGTTGCACCGGCAGTCCGGGCACCGACGGCAGCGTGATGGCCGGCGGCACGGCCAACGGGGCGTTCGCGGCCGCGGGCACCGCGGAGGCCGCCGCATCCGCCACCGCGGCGACCTCCACGGCTGGTGGCGGCGGTACCGGTGGGGCGGGCACCCCGGCCGCCTCCACAAGCGGTGCCGCCGGAGGTGGTGGGGGTGGCGGCGGTGGTGGGGGTGGCGGCGCGACCGGCAGGGGTGGTGGCGGTGGTGGAACCTCTGCCGGTGGCGGTGGGGGTGGGGGCACGGCGGCAGGGGGCACAGCGGGGACCGGAACGGGTGGTAGGGCCGCGGGCACCGGCGGGGCCGCCACCACCGGCACCGGCGGCGCGACAGGCACCGGCACGGC
>NZ_SPQO01000090.1 GCF_004570325.1 Mycobacterium sp. PS03-16
CGCGGCGACCTCCGCAAGCCGCGCCTCGGCCTCGGCCACCGAGATGGCGGCCTGCGGCAGCAGTGCGGCGTCCTCCTCGGCGGCGAACCGGGCCTCCAGGACCGACACCGGCTCGGCCGCGGCGTCCGGCGCGCCGGTGACGCCGGTGACCCCGGCGATCAGCCCTCCGGCGACCACTGCCGCCAGCAGCAGCGGCCCCCGGCGATGGCCGGACGGCGACCGGCGAACCGGCGACGACCCAGCACGATGAGCCCGGGGCCGGGCGGGAGCCGAGGCTCCCGCCGAGCTGGTCGCGCGTCGTCGGCCGGCCATGCACCTACCCGTCTCGTGGGAAGAGAGCGCCCGCTTCCGGGCCCGAAAGGGATGCTGCCGATCCAAACACTCCGTGATGCTTTCGTGACGGGCTGCTCGGCGAGTCTCGCGTGACACGCCGCTCGGCATGTCCCACCAGTCCCACGCGTCCCAGCCGCCCGGGCCGGTCAGACGGTATGACTCGACCGCTCCGTCCGGG
>NZ_SPQO01000091.1 GCF_004570325.1 Mycobacterium sp. PS03-16
GGCCGGCGGTGGATCGGCCTCGTCGGGCCGGGGTGTCGTCGTTCGGGGTCAGCGGCACCAACGCCCACATCATCATCGAACAAGCACCCGAACCCGAACCCGAGCCGACCACCCCGCTGACACAACCTGATTCACCCGTTCACACCCTGGTCGTCTCCGGGCGATCCACCAAGCGGATCGCGGCGACCGCAGGCGCCCTGGCGGACTGGATGACCGAATCCGGCCGCGACGTGCCGCTCGCCGAGATCGCCCACACCCTCAACCACCACCGGGCCCGCCACAGCGCCTTCGCCACCGTCTGCGCCCGCGAGCACGCGCAGGTCGTCGCCGGGCTCCGTGCGCTGTCCACCGGTGGCGCCGCCGCCGGTGTCGTTGCGGCGCATGAGGGTGTGTGTGGGTCGGGGACGGTGTTCGTGTTCTCGGGTCAGGGGTCGCAGTGGGCGGGGATGGGTCGGCGGTTGTTGGCCGAGGAGCCGGCGTTCGCGGCGGCGGTTGATGAGTTGG
>NZ_SPQO01000045.1 GCF_004570325.1 Mycobacterium sp. PS03-16
ATCTGCGACTCCGCCGGCCGCAGCTGCCCAGGCTCCGGCCCCCGCGCCGTCGCCCGCACGGCCGGGTCCGACTCCGGGGCCGCGCCCCGGCCCGGCGCCCAAGCCGGCTCCGCGCACCCCGCGTGTCGGCAACAACCCGTTCTCCTCGCAGCAGCCGGTGGAGCGTCCGATGCCGCGGCCGCAGCCGCGTCCGGGCGCCCCGCGTCCCGGCACGCCGCGCCCCGGCATGTCCCCGAACAACATGCCGCCGCGTCCGGCGGGCCCGCGTCCCGGCGCACCCTCGGGTCGTCCCGGCGGGCCGCGCCCCGGTCCCGGTGGCCGTGGGCCCGGCGCCGGTGGCGGTCGTCCCGGTGGTGGCGGCGGTAACTACCGCGGCGGCGGTGCCGGTGGCGGCGCCGGTGCAGGCGGAGCGGCTGCCGGAGGTTTCCGCGGTCGTCCCGGCGGCGGCGGCGGTGGCCGTCCCGGTCAGCGCGGTGGCGCGGCCGGTGCGTTCGGCCGTCCCGGCGGTGCCCCGAAGCGGGGTCGCAAGTCGAAGCGGGCGAAACGCGCCGAATACGAGAACATGCAGGCGCCGGTCGTCGGTGGCGTGCGGTTGCCGCACGGCAACGGCGAGACCATCCGGCTGGCGCGCGGTGCGTCCCTGTCCGACTTCGCCGACAAGATCAACGCCAACCCGGCCTCGCTGGTGCAGGCGCTGTTCAACCTCGGCGAGATGGTGACCGCGACGCAGTCCGTCGACGACTCGACGCTGGAACTGCTCGGCAGCGAGATGAACTACGTCGTGCAGGTGGTGTCCCCCGAGGACGAGGACCGCGAGCTGCTGCAGTCGTTCGACCTCACCTACGGCGAGGACGAGGGCGGCGAGGACGACCTCGAGTTCCGGCCGCCGGTGGTCACCGTCATGGGTCACGTCGACCACGGCAAGACCCGACTGCTGGACACGATCCGTCAGGCCAACGTCCGCGAGGAGGAGGCCGGTGGCATCACCCAGCACATCGGCGCCTACCAGGTGGCCGTCGATCTCGACGGCAGCGAGCGGCCGATCACGTTCATCGACACCCCGGGTCACGAGGCGTTCACCGCCATGCGTGCCCGTGGTGCGAAGGCCACCGACATCGCGATCCTGGTGGTTGCCGCCGACGACGGCGTGATGCCGCAGACGGTGGAGGCCGTGAACCACGCGCAGGCCGCTGACGTGCCGATCGTGGTGGCGGTCAACAAGATCGACAAGGAGGGCGCGGACCCGGCCAAGATCCGCGGCCAGCTGACCGAATACGGTCTGGTGCCCGAGGAGTACGGCGGCGACACGATGTTCGTCGACATCTCGGCGAAGAACAACGTCAACATCGAGGCGCTGCTCGAAGCCGTGATCCTGACCGCTGACGCGTCGCTGGATCTGCGGGCCAACCCCGACATGGAGGCCCAGGGCGTCGCGATCGAGGCGCACCTCGACCGTGGCCGCGGCCCGGTGGCGACCGTGCTCATCCAGCGCGGCACGCTGCGGGTCGGCGACTCGGTGGTGGCCGGCGACGCCTACGGGCGCGTCCGCCGCATGGTCGACGAACACGGCGAGGACGTCGAGGCGGCGCTGCCGTCCCGTCCGGTGCAGGTCATCGGCTTCACGTCGGTGCCGGGCGCCGGTGACAACTTCCTCGTCGTCGACGAGGACCGCATCGCCCGCCAGATCGCCGACCGGCGCAGTGCGCGCAAGCGCAACGCGCTGGCCGCCCGCAGCCGCAAGCGCATCAGCCTCGAGGACCTGGATTCGGCGCTGAAGGAAACCAGCCAGCTGAACCTGATCCTCAAGGGCGACAACGCCGGTACGGTCGAGGCGCTCGAGGAGGCCCTGCTGGGCATCCAGGTCGACGACGAGGTGGAACTGCGCGTCATCGACCGCGGCGTCGGTGGTGTCACCGAGACCAACGTCAACCTGGCGTCGGCGTCGGACGCGATCATCATCGGCTTCAACGTCCGCGCCGAGGGTAAGGCCACCGAGCTGGCCAACCGCGAGGGTGTGGAGATCCGGTACTACTCGGTGATCTACCAGGCCATCGACGAGATCGAGAGCGCGCTCAAGGGCATGCTCAAGCCGATCTACGAGGAGCGCGAGCTCGGCCGGGCCGAGATCCGTGCGATCTTCCGGTCGTCGAAGGTCGGCAACATCGCCGGTTGCCTCGTCCAGTCGGGCATCATGCGGCGCAACGCCAAGGCGCGCCTGCTGCGCGACAACGTCGTGGTGGCCGAGAACCTCACCGTCTCGTCGCTGCGTCGCGAGAAGGACGACGTCACCGAGGTGCGCGACGGGTACGAATGCGGTCTGACGCTGACGTACTCCGACATCAAGGAAGGCGACATCGTCGAGACGTACGAGCTGGTCGAGAAGGCGAGGACCTGACCGATGGCTGACCCCGCACGAGCGAAGCGGTTGGCCAAGCGCATCTCCACCATCGTCGCCTCGGCGATCGAGTACGAGGTCAAGGATCCGCGGCTGGCCGGGGTGACGATCACCGACGCCAAGGTCTCCGGCGACCTGCACGACGCCACGCTGTTCTACACCGTGATCGGGCGCAGCCTGGACGAGGAGCCGGACTACGCCGGCGCGGCGGCCGGGCTGGAGAAGGCCAGAGGGGTGTTGCGCTCGAAGGTGGGCGCCGCGCTCGGGGTGCGCTTCACCCCGACGCTGGCGTTCGAGCGCGACACCGTGCCGGATGCGGCACACCGGATGGAGGAGCTGCTGGCGCGGGCACGTGCCGCGGATGAGGATTTGGCGAGAGTTCGTCAGGGTGCCAAGCATGCCGGTGACGCCGACCCGTACCGTGTGAGTGGGGCGGAGGGCGAAACCGGGGGGCTTGAAGAGATTCAAGCCGAACTCGATGCTGAGGACACCGGTGACCGCTATCGACAAGACGACTGACGCACCTGCCGGCACGCGGGTGGATGCCTTTCGGGCAGCCGACATGCTGGCCGCGGCCACGACGGTCAGCGTGGTCTGTCACGTCTATCCCGATGCCGACACGATCGGCGCCGGGCTGGCGCTCGCACTGGTGCTCGACCACGCCGGCAAGCATGTGCAGGTGGGTTTCGCCGCGCCCGACCGGCTGCCCGACTCGCTGCAGTCGCTGCCCGGCGGCCATCTGCTGGTGGCGCCGGAGCGGATGCGTCGCGACGCCGATCTGGTGGTCACCGTGGACATCCCGAGCGTCAACCGGCTGGGCGCGTTGAGCGACCTGGCCGAGCCGGGCCGCCGCGTGCTGGTCATCGATCACCACGCGTCGAACCAGCTGTTCGGCACCGCGAATTTCGTGGACCCGTCCGCGGACTCGACGACCATGCTGATCGCCGACCTGCTCGATGCGTGGAACAAGCCGATCGACGCCGGTGTCGCGCACTGCCTGTACGCCGGGCTGACCACCGACACCGGGTCGTTCCGCTGGGCCAGCGCGCGGGCGCACAAGCTGGCGGCGCGGCTGGTGGAGATGGGCGTGGACAACGCGGGGATCAGCCGCACCCTGCTCGACACCCATCCGTTCGCGTGGCTGCCGATGCTGTCGCGGGTGCTGGGTTCGGCGCGGCTGGTGCCCGAGGCGGTCGAGGGACGTGGGCTGGTGTACGCGCTGGTGCCGCACGAGGAGTGGGCCGGCGCGCGGCCGGAGGAAGTCGAGAGCATCGTCGACATCGTCCGCACCACCGCGCAGGCCGAGGTCGCCGCGGTGTTCAAGGAGATCGAACCGCAGCACTGGTCGGTGTCGATGCGGGCGAAGTCCATCGATCTGGCGTCGGTGGCCAGCGCCTTCGGCGGCGGCGGTCACCGGCTGGCGGCCGGGTACTCGGCCAGCGGCGTCGCCGACGATGTGGTGGCGGCCCTGCGCGCAGCGCTGGGCTGAGTGGGCGAGCCCGAGACGCCGACCGCTCCGGCGACGAGTCGGCGCATCGCGGCGTTGGCCCTGCCCGCGCTGGGAGTGCTTGCCGCCGAGCCGATCTATCTGCTGTTCGACCTCGCCGTCATCGGCCGGCTCGGTGCGCTCAGCCTGGCCGGCCTGGCGATCGGTGCGCTCATCATGGGAGTGCTCACCGCCCAGTTGACCTTCCTGTCCTACGGCACGACGGCGCGCGCCGCCCGGTTCTACGGCGCGGGGGACCGGGCGGCAGCGGTGCGCGAGGGTGTCCAGGCCACGTGGCTGGCCCTGGGCGTCGGCACCGTCATCGTCGTCGCCGTCCAGATCTTCGCCGTGCCGCTGGTGTCGGCGCTGGCGGCCGGCGGTGACATCGCCGAGGCGGCGCTGCCCTGGATCCGGATCGCCAGCCTCGCGGTGCCGGCGATCCTGATGGCCGCGGCCGGCAACGGCTGGATGCGCGGGGTCCAGGACACGGTGCGGCCAATGCGCTACGTGGTGTTCGGCTTCGCCGTGTCGGCGGTGCTGTGCCCGCTGCTGGTGTACGGCTGGCTCGGGGCGCCGCGGCTGGGTCTGCCGGGTTCGGCGGTGGCCAACATCGTCGGTCAGTGGCTGGCCGCGGCACTGTTCGGCTGGGCGCTGCTCACCGAGAAGGTGCGGTTGCGCCCGCAGCCTGCGGTGCTGCGCGCCCAGCTCGTGATGGGCCGGGACCTGGTGCTGCGCACGGTCGCGTTTCAGGCGTGCTTCGTCTCGGCCGGCGCCGTGGCCGCGCGGTTCGGCGCGGCCGCGGTGGCCGCACACCAGGTGGTGCTGCAACTGTGGAACTTTCTTGCCCTGGTGCTGGATTCGCTGGCCATCGCCGCGCAGTCGCTGGTCGGTGCGGCGCTGGGCGCCGGGCATCTGACGCACGCGAAATCTGTCGCGTGGCGGGTGACGCTGTTCTCCACGGTCGCCGCCGGGGCGCTGTCGCTGGTGTTCGCGGCCGGGGCCTCGGTGCTGCCCGCGGTGTTCACCGACGACCGCACGGTGCTCGACGAGATCGGGGTGCCGTGGTGGTTCCTGGTCGGTCAGTTGCCGGTCGCCGGAGTGGTGTTCGCCCTCGACGGGGTGCTGCTGGGCGCCGGTGACGCGAAGTTCATGCGCAACGCGACCCTGCTCAGCGCGCTGATCGGCTTCCTGCCGTTGATCTGGCTCTCGCTGGCGTTCGGCTGGGGCCTGCTCGGCATCTGGGCCGGGTTGTCGACGTTCATGGTGCTGCGGCTGCTGTTCGTCGGGTGGCGCACGCTGTCGGGGCGCTGGCTGGTGCCGGGCACGTCATAGGTCGCGCGGCCGGACGGCGCGAACGGTCCACGCGCCCCGCCGCCCACGCTGGTGCGCGGTCACGCCGGCCTCGGTGAAGCCGGCCGAACGGCACAGCGCGGCAGCGGTTTCCGCCTGCCGCGGGGTCCAGCCGTGGCTGGCGAAGCCGGTGGCGCCGGGCGTCACCCGGCGTTCGACGATGAGCAGCTGTCCGCCGGGGGCGAGTACGCGGTACGCCTCGGCCAGGCCGGCGTCGACGTCGGGCCAGTGGTGCACGGTGGCCAGCGCCCAGACCACGGTGGCGGACCTGTCCGGCACCGGAAGCGTCTCGGCGCCGCCCGGCGCCCAGGTGATCCGCGCCGAACGGCGCGTGACGGCCCGCGCCACCCGCAGCATCACGGCGGCCGGGTCGACCCCGGTGACCCGGGCGCCCCGGCGGGCGGCCACCCGTGCGGCGGTGCCCGGACCACAGCCGACGTCGACGACGTGGTCGCCCGGCGCCACCCCGGCGACGTCGGCGGCCAGGTGGGCGTTACCGCGTCCGGTGAGCAGGAAGACCAGCGCGAACAGTGCACCGGCCGGTCCGGCGAACCCGGGCTGGTCGGCGTGGTGGTTGACGATGGTGGTGGAGTCGGTCATGGTCTCGACCTTGCCGGTTCAAGCCCGGTTGAAGTCAAATGGCCGGATGGAGGCGATTCCGATCGGCGAGGCGGCCGCCCGGCTGGGGATGGCGCCGTCGACGCTGCGCTACTACGACGACCGTGGACTGGTGCGCCCGCAGGCACGACAGTCCGGCCGGCGCATGTACGGGACCGACGAGCTGCGCCGGCTGGCGTTGCTCAAGATCTTCCACGGGCTGGGTGTGCCGCTCGACACCGCGGCGGCGGTGCTCGACGCGCCCAGTGAGCAGTGGCGACAGACGGTGCACGAGCAGATGGCCGAGCTCGACCGGGTGATCGCCCGGGCCCGCGGGGCCCAGCGGTTCCTCACCCACGCATTGGGGTGTCCGACCGATCACCCCGCGCGGGAGTGCCCGACGATGACCGGCGCCCTGGACCGTCTCGTCGACGGCATGACGATCGAGGAACTCGCCGGCGAGCACAGCTGAAACACCTTGCGAGCGTGCGTGGCTGCAGCCGACACACCGGGTGCCGGACGTGCAGACACGCACGCTCGCGGGATCTAATCTGCGGCGGTGGAGCTGCCGAGCAGGTCGCGCACCCGGTTGGCGACCCGGATGAACTCCGGGCGCTCCATGGTGGCGGCGTACTCCCGGTCATCGGGCAGGTCGACGTCGAGGGTCTCGACGATCCGGCCCGGCCGCGGGCTCATCACCACCACGCGGTTGGCCAGGTACACGGCCTCGGCCACCGAATGGGTGACCAGCACGACCGTGGTTCCGGTCTCCCGCCAGATGCGGTGCAGTTCGACGTTCATCTTCTCGCGGGTGAGCGCGTCCAGCGCGCCGAACGGTTCGTCCATCAGCAGCACGTCCGGTTCGTGCAGCAGTGCCCGGCACAGCGAGACACGTTGCTGCATACCGCCGGACAGCTCATGCGGCAGCGCGTTCTCGAAGCCGGACAGACCGGTCATCTCGATGAGGTGATCGCAGCGCCGCGCGGCCTGCTGACGGGGCATGCCCCGCATCTCGGCCTGCAGCAGGATGTTGCGGCGCACCGAACGCCATTCGAGCAGCGCGGCCCGCTGGAACACGTATCCGATCTCGCGCTGCGGGCCGCGGACGTCGCGGCCGCGCAGCCGCACCGATCCGGAGGTGGAGTCGGTCAGCCCGGCGACGACCTTGAGCAGCGTCGACTTGCCGCACCCCGAGGGGCCGGCGATCGAGACGAATTCGCCGTCGGCGACGCGCAGGTCGATGTCGTCGAGGGCGGTCACCGTCGCCCGCTTGGACGAGAACGTCACGGTCAGGTTCTCGATCGTGATGGCGTCTGAGGTCACGGTGGTCCCGGGTGGGGTCATGGTCGCGGTCGACATGGTCGCGTCCTCCTACTGCCCGGCCTGCGGGGTGAAGGACGAGTCCCAGTATTCCGCCGGATCCTTGGCCGACTCCAGCAGCCCGGCCTCGGACAGCGTGGTGATGGTGGTGGTCCAGTCCTCCTTGGCGTTGGTGCCCGGCGCCTGGTCGGCGGTCGCCGGGGTGCTCAGCAGCGGGATCGTCTGCTCCCACTGCTGCAGCAGCACCTCGCGCGGCGGCATCTGCGGATCCTTGCCGGCCATCGCGTCGACCGCGGCCTCCGGGTTCTCGGCGGCGGCGGCGAACGCCTCGCTGGTCGCGTCGACCATCGACTGCACCAGCTCCGGGTTGTCGGCGATGGTGGCCTGGTTGGCGATCAGCCCGTTGCTGTAGAAGTTCAGCCCGGCATCGGAGTACTTGAGGTAGCGCACCTCACGCCCGCTCTTGTTGGCGATGGTGGGGCCCTGGTCGTGGGCGAAGCCGATCAAACCGTCCACCCGGCCCGACAGCATCGCGGCCATCTTGCCCGCGGCGTCGAGGCTCTGCTGGGTGACCTGATCCTCGGGCACACCCACCTTGTCGAGGTAGATCGGGAAGGTGGTGGTCGGGGCGTCGCCGGCGGAGACCGCGATGGTGCGCCCGGCCAGGTCCTGCGGGGTGTTGATGCCGGAGTCGGCGAACACCTGCACGGCCGACGGGGTGGTCTGCAGGAACACCCCGGCGCTCTTGACCTCCACGCCCTTGTCGATGTTGCTCAGCACGGCCGGGGTGTCGGCCCAGCCGAAGTCGGCCTGCTGCGAGCCGATGGCCTGCACGGTCTTGGTGGAGCCCTGGCCGGCGTCGATCGTCAGGTCGATGCCGTGCTTGGCGAAGATGCCCTCCTGCACGCCGTAGTAGAACGGTGCGTGCTCCCCGTAGGGGTACCAGTTGAGCATCAGGTTGGCCGAGTTCTGCGCGCCCTCACCCTGTGCGGCGGGGCTGCTGGACTCGCTGCTGCCACCCCCGCTGCCGCCGCAGGCGGCCAGGGTGAGCATCGCGGTGGTGGCGGCGGCCGCGACGGTGGCGCGGCGGCGGATGGACGTCATGGGGTTCTCCTCGTTGAGTGGGGTGGTCAGACGGCGGAATTGACGGTGCGGCGCGACGAATGCCAGGGGATGAGCAGCTTCTCGGCGATCTCGATGATCGCGAACAGCACGATGCCGAGCAGGGACATGATGATCAGCGCGGCGAACAGCATTGCGGTGTCGATGTTTCCGTTGGCCTGCAGGATCACGTAGCCGAGACCTTCGTTGGCGCCGACGAATTCGCCGACCACCGCGCCGGTGACCGCCAGGGTGGCCGCGACCTTCAGGCCCGACATCAGCTGAGGGAGCGACGCGGGGAAGCGGACTTTCATGAACGTCTTGAACCTGCTGGCGCCCATCGTGGAGGTCAGTTCGAGGATCTCGGGGTCCACGGAACGCAGGCCGGCCAGCCCCGAGATCACGATCGGGAAGAACGCCATGAGCACCGCGACCAGGATCTTGGGCGACGGCCCGAAGCCGAGCCACACGACGAACAGGGGTGCGATCGCGATCTTCGGGATGACCTGGGCGAAGAGGATCAGCGGGTACACCGTCTTCTCCAAGCTGGCCGAGTAGATCATCACGACGGCGACGAATTCGCCGACGATCGCGGCGATCAGGAAGCCGACCACGGTCTCCCAGGTGGTGACCCAGGTGTTCTGCGCCAGGTAGGCCGCGTTCTCCTGGGCCGTGCGCCAGGTGTCGCCCGGTGACGGCAGGATGTAGGGGGCGACCAGTTCGGCTTCGGTGACCGCCCACCAGGCGGCCAGCAGCGCGATGACCAGGGCCACGGGCCGCCAGATGCCGGCGAGGGTGCGCCGGGCCGAGAAGCTCGGGCGCCCCGGGGTGCGCCGCGGGGGAGTCGACGGGGTTGTCGGTGGTGCGTCATCGCCCCCGGAGGGGCGCACGCCGGCTGCTGCCGTTACCGCCATGGAATGTCCTAAGTTCGCAGTGGCTCGGGTCGGGAACCCGACTGGGAATGCGCTTTCCGAAGCGAGGCCCACCGTAACGTGATTCAGCGCACAGTGTCAACGCCTTGGTGGCGCGCGCCGCGACCGGAAAGGTCAGGGCAGCCGGGTGCTGTCGCGCAGCACCACGGTCCCGGGGATGCGCTCGCGCTGGTCGGCGGTGCCGGCGTCCCGGCACAGCGCCAGCTCGACGGCCCGCACACCGATCTCCTCGAGCGGCAGCACGACCGTCGACAGGCTCGGCATGTGGTCGCGCAGCGTGGGGATGTCGTCGAAGCCCGCGACACATACGTCGCGTGGCACCACCAGGCCCAGCTCACGCCATGCGGCGATGGCTCCGATGGCCATCACGTCGGTGACCGCGAAGACGCACACCGGACGGCCGCCGGCGCCGGGCTCGAGCTGCAGGGCGGCGGCCAGCCGCCGCGCCGCGGAGTGGCCGCCGTCGCGGGTGAACGCACCCGACACCTCCACCAGCGGGGTCAGGCCCCGGCGGCCGAGCGCCTCGACGAAGCCGTTGCGGCGGTCCACCGCGGTGCGGATGCTGCCCGGCCCGCCGATGACGGCGAAATCGGTGTGTCCGGCGTCGACCAGTGCGTCCGCGAGTTGCCCTGAGGCGAAATGATTTTCGGGCTCGACCGCGCCGCCGAAGGCCAGCGGCTGGCCGATCACCACGACATGTCCGCCGTTGTCGCGGTAGCGGCCGAACTCGGCCTCCAGGTCGCGGTCGAGGTCGCCGCTCTGCCGTGAACCCGCCAGCACGATCGCATCCGCGCGGTGGGCGATGAACGTGCTGACCACCTCGCGTTCGACATCGAAGTCGCGATCGGTGGCGGCGAGCAGCACCTGTTTGCGCGCGGTGCGCGCGGCGGTCTGCACGCCGCGCGCGATCGACGAGAAGTAGGGGTCGGCGATGTCGTGGACGACCAGTCCGAGCAGGCCGGTCGAGGCCCGCGCCAGCGCCTGGGCCTGGGCGTTCGGGACGTAGCCCAGTTCGCGGGCGGCCGCGCGGACCCGGTCGGCGACCCCTTCGCCCGGCACCCGCGACGAGCCGTTGAGCACGCGCGACGCCGTCGCCTGGGAGACGCCCGCCCGCGCTGCCACGTCCTGCAGTCGTACCGCAGCCATCGCTGTTCTCACCCTCTTGCGGGCCGGTCGTTCGGCACAGGGGTTGACCGGCTGGTGCCGACAGCTTACCGTGGAAAGCGCATTCCGAAGTGCTGACACCGCATGGTCCTTGAGGACAAGTGACGGTGCCGTTCCCACGACAGCACTCGCCGGCGCGAATCACCGACGCCGGCCAGAGAAACAAGGACTTCTCCTTATGGCATCTTCCCCCGGCCAACCTGCCGGCCGCCGCACCCTGCGCATCGCCATGAACGGCGTGACCGGGCGCATGGGCTACCGCCAGCACCTGGTGCGCTCGATCCTCCCACTGCGCGACAGCGGACTGTTGCTCTCCGACGGCACCCGCGTCGACGTCGAACCGATCCTGGTGGGACGCAACGCGGACAAACTCGCCGACCTCGCCGCCGAGCACGGGGTGACGGAGTGGACCACCGACGCCTCGGCGGTGATCGCCGATCCGACCGTCGACGTCTACTTCGACGCCCAGGTCACCTCGCGGCGCGTCGAAGCGCTCACCGCGGCCATCAAGGCGGGTAAGCACGTCTACACCGAGAAGCCGACCGCCGAGACCCTCACCGAGGCCGTGGAACTGGCGCGGATGGCGGAGAACGCCGGCGTGGTCGCCGGCGTGGTGCACGACAAGCTGTACCTGCCCGGGCTGGTCAAGCTGCGCCGGCTCGTCGACGAGGGCTTCTTCGGCCGCATCCTGTCGATGCGCGGCGAATTCGGCTACTGGGTGTTCGAAGGTGACCAGCAGCCCGCCCAGCGGCCGAGCTGGAACTACCGCGCCGAGGACGGCGGCGGCATCACCGTCGACATGTTCTGCCACTGGAACTACGTAATGGAGGCCCTGCTGGGCCCGGTGCAGGCGGTCACCGCCCGCGCGGTCACCCACATTCCGACCCGCTGGGACGAGTCCGGCGCGGCCTACGATGCCACCGCCGACGACGCCGCCTACGGCATCTTCGAGATCTCCGGCGGCGTCGTCGCGCAGATCAACTCCTCGTGGGCGGTGCGCGTCTACCGCGACGAGCTCGTCGAATTCCAGATCGACGGCACCCATGGGTCGGCCGTGGCGGGGCTGCGCCGCTGCGTGGCCCAGCAGCGCGCCCACACCCCCAAGCCGGTGTGGAACCCCGATCTGCCGGTCACCGAGAAGTTCCGCGACCAGTGGCTGGAGGTGCCCGCCAACGCCGACCTGGACAACGGCTTCAAACTGCAGTGGGAGGAGTTCCTGCGCGACGTCCTGGCCGGACGCCCCCACCGGTTCGGCCTGCTCTCGGCCGCCCGCGGGGTCCAGCTGGCCGAGCTCGGGCTGCGCAGCTCCGCCGAGGGCCGTCGCCTCGAGGTGCCGGAGATCGTGCTGTGACCACCACCAGCGCGTCCCGCGCCACCGCGACCGTCGTCCTGCCCCTCGACGGCGCCCTGCACAGCTATGGACTCGGTGAGCCGGGTCCGTGGCAGCGGCCGACGCGGCCGATCGAATCCCGGATCGCTTATGCCGCAGCGCATGTGGTGCCGCGTGCGCTGGGGGACACCAGCCCCGGCGCGCCGGCCGATCTGGATTGGGACACCACACTGGCCTACCGCCACGAACTGTGGTCGTACGGGCTGGGCGTCGCCGACGCGATGGACACCGCCCAGCGCGGGATGGGCCTGGACTGGCCCGCCACCCGTGAGCTGATCCGGCGTAGCGGCCGCGAAGCCGCCACCGTCGGCGGCCGGCTCGCGTGCGGGGCGGGCACCGATCAGCTCGACCTCGCCGCCGTGCCCCCCGGGGCGCGCGGGCTGGGGATGATCACCGACGCCTACCGGGAACAGATCGCGGTCGTCCGCGAGGCGGGCGCCAACGTGATCCTGATGGCGTCGCGGGCCCTGGCCGCGGTGGCGACGTCACCGGCGGACTACCTGTCGGTGTACGGCACGCTGCTGGCCGAGGCCGACCGCCCGGTGATCCTGCACTGGCTGGGGGAGATGTTCGACCCGGCGCTGCGCGGATACTGGGGCGACGCCGAGATCGAGCGCGCCACCGCGACGTTCCGCGAGCTGATCCGTTCGCACGCCGACAAGGTCGACGGAGTGAAGGTGTCGCTGCTCGACGCCGCCCACGAGGTCGCGTTGCGCCGGGCGCTGCCCGACGGCGTGCGGCTCTACACGGGCGACGACTTCAACTACCCGGAACTGATCGTCGGCGACGGATTCGCCGGGCGCGACCACTCCGATGCGCTGCTGGGCATCTTCGCCGCGATCTACCCGGCCGCGTCGACCGCACTGCAACACCTCGACGCCGGTGAGCCCGCCCGCGCGCTGGAGATCCTGGAGTCCACCCGGGCGCTGGGGCGGCACATCTTCGCCGCGCCGACGTACTACTACAAGACCGGCATCGCGTTCCTGGCATGGCTCAACGGCCACCAGCGCGGATTCACCATGGTCGGCGGGCTGGCGAGCGGGCGTTCGGTGAGCCACCTGTGCAAGGCGTTCATGCTGGCCGACCACGCCGGGCTGCTCACCGACCCGGACCTGGCCGCGCACCGCATGCGCACGTTCCTGACCGTCAACGGGGTCGGCTGATGAGTGGGCAGTTCGGCCGGCTGTCGCTGAACACCATGACCACCAAGGCGCTCACCCTGCGTGAAGCGGCCGAGGCGACCGCGGCCGCGGGTCTGCCCGCGATCGGGCTGTGGCGCGACCGGGTCGCCGAGGCCGGTGTGGACACCGCCGCGAAGATCGTGCGCGACAACGGCTTACGCGTGTCCAGTCTGTGCCGCGGCGGCTTCCTCACCGCGGTGGCCGACGCCGACGCGGCGCTGGACGACAACCGCAGGGCCATCGACGAGGCGGCCACCGTCGGGGCCCCGGAGCTGATCATGGTCGCCGGCGGCATCCCCGACCGCGACCTGCCCGGCGCCCGGGCCCGGCTCGCCGAGCGGCTCGTGAAGCTGGTACCGTACGCCGCCGAGCGTGACGTGCGCCTGGCGCTGGAACCGCTGCACCCGATGTTCTGCGCCGACCGCGCGGTCATCTCGACGCTGAACCAGGCGCTCGACCTGGCCGCACCCTTCCCGGCCCAGACCGTCGGCGTCGTCGTCGACACCTTCCACGTCTGGTGGGATCCGGCGCTCGCCGACGCGGTCGCCGCCGCCGGTGCGGCCGGTCGGATCAGCTCGTTCCAGATCTGCGACTGGCTGGTCCCGATGACCCCGGACCCGCTGGTCTCGCGCGGCATGATGGGCGACGGCGTCATCGACTTCGCGGCGATCGCCGCGCTGGTCCGCGACGCCGGGTACACCGGTGACGTCGAGGTCGAGATCTTCAACGAAACCGTGTGGGCCACTTCGGGTCCGGTGGTGCTGGAGACGATGAAGGAGCGCTACCGCACGCTGGTGCTGCCTGCCCTGACGGGCTAGCGCACCTGGGCGCGGCCGCGCTCGAACACCGCGGCGCGGTTGGCGGCGATGTCGTCCCCGGTGGCCGAGGCCATCCACCGGCGGGCGGCGTCGGCCTCCAGCCACAGTGAGCCGCCGGTCTGCGCCTCGTCGATGCGGTGGTAGGAGTCCAGCAGCGACCGCACCGCCCGCTGGTTGTTGCCGACGATCGACGCGGCGACCGTGCGCGCGGTGGGCAGCAGATCGGCGTGGGCCACCACCTCGGTGACCAGGCCGGCGCGCAGCGCGTCGGCGGCCGACAGGTAGTCCCCGGTCAGGCTCATCCGCCGCGCCATACCGATGCCGACCTTCTGCGGCAGCCGCACCGACAGCCCCCAGGTCGGCAGCAGACCGACACGGGCGTGCGTGTCGGCGAACCGCGCCTGCTCCGAGGCGATCAGGATGTCGCAGTACAGCGCGATCTCCAGGCCGCCGGTCACCGCGGCGCCGTTGATCGCGCCGATCACCGGCTTGGTCATCGACGGCCACTTCGGTGAGATGTCGGGCAGCGCGGTGGTGCCGCCCAGTTCCTTGAGGTCCAGCCCGGCGCAGAACACGGGGTCGGCGCCGGTCACGATCACCACGTCGACCGCGTCGTCGTACTCGGCGTCGCGCAGCGCCCCGAAGAACCGCTCACGCAGCGCCGCCGACAGCGCGTTGCGGGCCTGCGGCCGGTTCAGCGTCAGGGTCCGCACCCGGTCGGTGGTGTCGATCAGCAGGATGTCGGCGGTGTCAGCGTTGCTCATGCCGCTAGACGCTAGCCGCCCGGCCTATCGTGGCTGTCATGTGCCGAAACATCACCGAGCTGCGCGGCCTGGAACCGGCGGCCACGGCCGAGGAGATCGAGGCCGCCGCCCGCCAGTACATCCGCAAGGTCAGCGGTATCACCCGCCCCACGGCCGCCAACAGCGAGGCGTTCGAGACCGCGGTCGCCGAGGTCACCGCGACCACCACGCGGCTGCTGTCCCAGCTGCCTGCGCGCCGCCAGCCGCCCAAGACCGTTCCGCCGCTGCGCCGTCCGGAGGTCCGCGCGCGGCTCAACCTGGCGTGAGCGGCCCGGTGCTCGACGTCTGCACCCCGGCGCTCAAGGAGTGGAGCGCGGCGGTGCACGCGATGCTCGACGGCAGGCAGACCGTGCTGCTGCGCAAGGGCGGCATCGGTGAGAAGCGGTTCAGCCTCGATGCCCGGCGCTTCCTCCTGTTCCCGACCGTCGCGCACAGCCACGCCGAACGGGTCCGGCCCGAACACCGCGACCTGCTCGTCCCGGCGGCCGGCGACAGCACCGAGACGGCGTTGACCCTGCGGGCGGCGGCGAGCGTCGTCGCCGCGGTGGAGGTGCACCGGCCCGAGGGGATCGGTGACCTCGAGCCGCTGCACATCTGGACCGCGGAGTCGGTTCACGCCGACCGGCTGGACTTCCGGCCCCGCCACCGGCTCACGGTGCTCGTCGTCCAGATCCGCCCCCTCGTCGAACCGGTGCACATCGACCGCACCCCGCAGTACGCCGGGTGCACCAGCTGGGTCGACCTGCCCGTGGCGCCCGCCGTCGGGCCACCGGTGCACGAGGACGAGGCGCTGGCCGTGGTGGCCGAGCGGGTGCGCCGGTCAGTCGGCTGACGGTGGCCGCTCGCCCGCGGGCAGCAGCAGCCGCGACGCGCCGTCGCCGAGGTGGACGGTGTGGGCGGCCGGAACCAGCCGGCGGCCGGTGGCCAGCGACTCGCCGGTGCCGAGGTTGCGGGCGAAGCGGGGGTGTGACCCGCCCGCGACCAGAACCCGGATACGGGACCCGGCCCGGAACCGGTGCGCGACCGCGTCCAACTCGATGCGCACCGAGCCGGAGATCGGCGCACCGCAGAGGTATCCGTCGCTGACATTGCTGGAGCGCCCCTTGGCGTCGACCTCGCTGATGCGCACGAACAGGTCGTTGTGGGCGTTGTCGCACGTATGCGCGAGTTCCACGACCGGTGTCCCGACCACATACAGATCATTGGGCAGCCGGTCGCCGGTGAAGCTGAGCACGTCGGGCCGTGCCGCCAGGCCGAAGTCCCTGCGGTAGCCGGCCGCGGGGGAGAGCAAGCGGCCCCCGACCGTCGGCGTCGGATCGGCCGGGTCATAGGTGAACCGCGCGGTGGGCGCCGTCTCGGGCGGCGCCGTCACCCCGAGGCGGCCCTGCGGCTGCAGGTAGCGCGTGATCTCGGGCATGACGGGCGGCCAGTCCGGCAGGTCGGTCCAGCCGCGACCGGTGACGAAGACCCGCACCGGCCGGCGCCGGCCCGGGGGTGCGCCGCCCAGATGGGTGCCGAGCCAGTCCAGCGATTCCCGGATGACGGTCGGGGCGGCCGAGGTCATCAATTGGCTGTGCGTCCACGGACCCACCGTCAATCCGACCGGCACACCACGCTCGTGCAGCCGCCGGTACTGCACCAGGGTCTGGTCGAGGAACACGTCCTGCCAGCCGCCGATCAGCAACACCGGGATCTCGGTGGTGTCCAGTGCGCGACGGAGATTCAGCGACTCCCAGAACGGGTCGTCGGCCTCCGGGTGGTCGAGCCACGACTCCCACCACGGCGCGCCGGTGCCCAGCAGGGTGCGGCCCGCCTCGCCCGCGGGCAGTCCGCTGGTGGCGCGCGCCAGTAGACGTTGCGCCCGTGCCTGGCGCAGCAGTGCCCGCAGCCGGCTGGGCTCCTCCTGGCGGGCCATCAGGTCGCTCCAGCCGAGGAAGTCGTTGAGCCCGAACGACCCCGTGCCCCAGCGCGGTCCGCTGACGTCGTGGGGCCCGACCGTGATCACGGCGGCGGTCATCTCCGGCGGCGGATCGGTCAGCAGCGCCCACTGGGTGAAACCCAGGTATGACAGGCCGATGGTGGCGAACGTCCCGGTGAACCAATCCTGCTCGCGCAGCCACGCGACGGTGTCGGCGCCGTCGGCGATCTCGTTGACCATCGGGTCGAAGTCGCCGCCGGAACCGAAGGTGCCGCGCACGCTCTGCAGGACGACGTGGTAACCGCGGGCGGCGTACACCGCGGCGTAGAGCGCCGCGAACGGGAACCGCCGGCCGTACGGACAGCGGACCAGCAGCGTGCCGGCCGGATCCGCGGTCGTGGGCGCGTAGTGGTCGGCGCGCAGGTCGACGCCGTCGCGCATCGGCACGAGCACCCGGTGCACGGTGAACTCGCAGGTGTGCGGGGGCAGGCGCAGCACCCGCGACAGCGCGCGTCCGGTGAGGCGGCCGAGCGCCGAGCGCGGCGCCGGGGAGGTGGCAGCGGAGGAGACGGCGGTCACCACCCGAAGGCTACCCAGGCGGCGCGCCGGAGCACCTCAGGGCCGAGTCGGGTAGATGAGACTCAGTAGATGTAGTGCGGCGCCAGTTCGTGGGCCTTCTGCAGGTTGGTCTGCATGCAGTCGACGTCGGGGTTGGAGTAGATCGGCGAGTAGAACAACACCTGCTGGATGACGCCGTAGCTGGTGTCGAAGGCCAGCGCGCAGGTGATCCACCACCGGTTGTTCCAGTCGGTGGGCTTCATGATCCAGTACTGCGCGGCGCGATGGCCGGCGACGTCGAGCTGCACGGCGTCGGCCGGCAACGTCTCCTCGTATGTCCGCCACACGAACGCCTCGACGGTCATCTGGAAACTGCCCGCGTCGTACTTGCAGCGCAGGCTGTCCTCCAGGGTCGGCGGGGTGAACGCCAGCCCGGCGCGCTGCACCACGTCGAGCGGGATGTCGCGGCACGGGTCGAACGGCGACGGGTCGGTGGTCTCGATCACCGGGTACTTGATCGTCGTCGACGCCCCGGTCATCGGCAAGAAGGTCGACCGAAGATCGACCCGGCCGGTGGCCGGGCCGCCGGGCGGGTCGGCGGTCACCACCACGATCACCGCCGCGAACAGCGCGCACAACGCCGAGAGCACTCGCAGCCTGGCGGCCATCACACCCCCTTGATCCAAGGCGGTACACCGCCGTGTCGTGGTCCGACCCTGCGGGGAGTGTAGCCGCCGCACAGCCCGCACAAGACGGTAAACGAGAACACGTTCTAGTTGTCGGACCGGGGTCCACGCGGCGCGTGGTTAGGCTGGTCGGTTGTGGTGACTTCACAGCAATCGCGCGACCGGCGGCCGGTGCTGTGGGCGATCAGTGACCTGCACACCGGTCACACCGGCAACAAGCCGGTCACCGAGTCGCTCCATCCCGCCTCTCCCGACGACTGGCTGATCGTGGCCGGCGACGTCGGTGAGCGCACCGACGAGATCCGGTGGGCACTGGACCTGCTGCGCCGCCGCTTCGCCAAGGTGATCTGGGTGCCGGGCAACCACGAGCTGTGGACCACCCAGAAGGACCCGCTGCAGATCTTCGGCAAGTCGCGCTACGACTACCTGGTCACCATGTGCGACGAGATGGGCATCGTGACGCCCGAGCACCCGTATCCGGTATGGACCGAGGAGGGCGGGCCGGCCACGATCGTGCCGATGTTCCTGCTCTATGACTACAGCTTCCTGCCCGCCGGGGCGGGCACCAAATCCGAGGGGCTGGCCATCGCACGGGAACGCAACGTGGTGGGCACCGACGAGTTCCTGCTGTCCGCCGAGCCGTACGCGACCCGCGACGCCTGGTGCCGCGACCGGGTGGCCTACACCCGCAAGCGGCTCGAGGACTTCGACTGGATGATGCCGACCGTGCAGGTCAACCACTTCCCGATGGTCCGCGAACCCTGCGATGCGATGTTCTACCCGGAGTTCTCGCTGTGGTGCGGCACCACCGCGACCGCGGACTGGCACACCCGCTACAACGCGGTGTGCTCGGTGTACGGACACCTGCACATCCCGCGCACCACCTGGTACGACGACGTGCGGTTCGAAGAGGTGTCGGTGGGCTATCCGCGAGAATGGCGGCGCCGCAAGCCCTATCGGTGGTTACGTCAGATCCTGCCGGACCCGAAGTATCCGCCGGGTTATCTCAACGAGTTCGGCGGCCACTTCGAGATCACCCCGGAGATGCGGGAGAACGCGCAGAAGATGCAGACCAAGATCCGCGAGCGCATCGAGCGGCGGACCGACCGGTGAGCCTGCTCGCCGCCGTCGTGCCCAGCGCGGTCGCGAGCGCCGAACGCTACGACGATCCGCCCGAGGCCAGGCCGCTGCCCGAGGAGGAGCCGCTGATTGCCCGCTCGGTCGCCAAGCGGCGCAACGAATTCGTCACGGCTCGGTTCTGTGCGCGCCAGGCCCTCGGCGAACTCGGGTTGCCGCCGGTGCCGATCCTCAAGGGCGACAAGGGCGAACCGCGCTGGCCGGACGGGGTGGTCGGCAGCCTGACCCACTGCGAGGGCTTCCGCGGCGCCGCGGTCGCCCGCCGCGGCGATGTACGCTCGGTCGGCATCGACGCCGAACCGCACGGCGTCCTGCCCAAGGGTGTGCTCGACGCGATCAGCCTGCCCGAGGAGCGCAGCGCGCTCGGTGTACTGCCGGAGGGGCTGCACTGGGACCGGATCCTGTTCTGCGCCAAAGAGGCCACCTATAAGGCGTGGTTCCCGCTGACCCACCGCTGGCTCGGTTTCGAGGACGCGCACATCACGTTCGACGTCGACGCGTCCGGCGCCACCGGCCGGTTCACCTCCACGGTGCTCATCGACCCGGCCGCCGAATCGGGGCCACCGCTGACCACGCTGGAAGGCCGGTGGATGGTCCGTGACGGCCTCGCGCTGACGGCCATCGTGCTGTGAGTGGCGCACCCGCCCCCGGGCTCGTCGTCGTCGACAAGCCCGGCGGCATGACCAGCCATGACGTGGTCGGCCGGTGTCGTCGCCTGTTCGGTACCCGCAAGGTCGGACACGCCGGCACGCTGGACCCGATGGCGACCGGGGTGCTGGTCGTGGGCATCGAACGGGCGACCAAGATCCTCGGGTTGCTCACCGCGACCGACAAGTCCTACGACGCCACGATCCGGTTGGGCCAGAGCACCTCCACCGAGGACGCCGAAGGCGAGATCACCGCGACGGCGTCGGCCGCCGGGGTCACCGACGCGCAGATCGCCGCGGCGGTGGGCGCGCTGCGCGGCGACATCGACCAGGTGCCCTCCTCGGTCAGCGCGATCAAGGTCGACGGGCAGCGCGCCTACAAGCTCGCGCGCGAGGGTCGCAGCGTCGAGCTGGCGGCCCGCCGCGTCCGCATCGACCGCTTCGACGTGCTCGCCACCCGGCGGTTGGGTGACGTGGTGGACGTCGATGTCGCGGTGGACTGTTCGAGCGGCACCTACATCCGGGCGCTGGCCCGCGACGTCGGTGCCGCCCTCGGCGTGGGCGGACACCTCACAACGCTGCGACGCACCCGGGTCGGCGACTTCGGCCTCGACCTGGCGCGCACCCTGGACGCGCTGGCCGATGCGCCGCAGCTGAGCTACCCGCTCGACGAGGCCTGCCTGCTGGCGTTCCCGCGTCGCGATCTGACTGCGGCGGAGACGGATTCGGCGCGCCACGGCCGGGCGCTGGAACCCGCGGGCATCGACGGTGTGTACGCCGCGACGGCGCCCGACGGGACGGTCATCGCGCTGCTGGAGGACGGGCCGAAACGCACCCGGTCGGTGGTCGTGGTGCGACCGGCGACGCTGTAGCTCAGCCCGCGACGACCCAGATCGCCTCGGCGGCAGGATGTCCCAGGTCGACCGTGGCGTGTTCCTCGCCGTCGGAGCCCTCGATCGCCACCGAGATCAGGCCGGCGAAGTCCCGGCGGGCCACCACGCGCAGCCGGGAGTCCAGGCTGATGCCGACGCTGTCGAAGTAGCGCAGCATCTCGGGATCGGCGTCGGAGATGCGCGCGACGGTGCCGGCGTCGCCGTTCTCGCACACCGACAGCTGCCGGGCCGGCGGGGTGGGCACCTGACCGTCGGCGGCCGGGATCGGGTCGCCGTGCGGATCGCGGGTCGGGTGCCCCAGCTTGGCGTCGATGGCCATCAGCATCCGGTCGGACACCGCGTGCTCGAGGACTTCGGCCTCGTCGTGCACCTCATCCCAGCTGTAGCCGAGCTCGCTGACCAGAAAGGTCTCCATCAGGCGGTGGCGGCGCACCATCTGCAGCGCGGCGCGGCGGCCGTCGTCGGTCAGCGTCACCGCCCCGTACTTCTCGTGGTTGACCAGGCCCTGATCGGCGAGTTTGCGGATCGACTCCGACGCGGTCGAGGCCGAGACGCCGATCCGCTCGGCGAGCATCTTCGTGCTCACCTTCTCGTGCGACCACTCCTGGGCGGTCCAGATGACCTTGAGATAGTCCTGCGCCACCGTCGTCAGGTCACGGGGGTTGCTGTCAGGACTCACATTGACGAAGTTTAGGCAATCTTTGCCTGACTGGGCCATCTAGCGCAGCCGCGGCCCGCGGCGCGCCGTACGCTTGGGGCGTGCAGCGCTGGCGCGGGCAGGACGAGATTCCCACCGACTGGGGCAGGTGCGTCCTCACCATCGGGGTCTTCGACGGCGTCCATCGCGGACACGCCGAGCTGATCAACCACGCGGTCAAGGCCGGGCGCACCCGCGGCGTGCCCACCGTGCTGATGACGTTCGACCCGCATCCGATGGAGGTCGTGTTCCCGGGCAGCCATCCCGCGCAGTTGACCACGCTGACCCGCCGCGCCGAACTGGTCGAGGAACTCGGGGTCGACGTCTTCCTGGTCATGCCGTTCACCGCCGACTTCATGAAACTCACCCCGGAGCGCTACATCCACGAGCTGCTGGTCGAGCGGCTGCATGTGGTCGAGGTCGTGGTGGGCGAGAACTTCACGTTCGGCAAGAAGGCGGCGGGCAACGTCGACCTGCTCCGCAAGGCCGGTGAGCGGTTCGGCTTCGCGGTCGAGGGGATGACGCTGGTCTCCGAGGTCACCGAGGTGCGCCGGGATGCCAGCGTCACGTTCTCCTCCACCTACATCCGGTCCTGCGTCGACGCCGGCGACGTGGTGGCCGCGGCCGAGGCGCTGGGCCGCCCGCACCGCGTCGAGGGCGTGGTGGTGCGCGGCGACGGCCGCGGCAAGGGGTTGGGCTTCCCGACCGCCAACGTCGCACCGCCGATGTACTCCGCGATCCCGGCCGACGGCGTCTACGCGGCCTGGTTCACCGTGCTCGGGCACGGCCCGGTCATGGGCACCGTCATCCCCGGTGAGCGCTACCAGGCGGCGGTGTCGGTCGGGACCAATCCGACGTTCTCCGGGCGCACCCGCACGGTCGAGGCCTTCGTCCTCGACACCACCGCCGACCTGTACGGGCAGCACGTCGCGGTCGATTTCGTCGCGCGGATCCGCGGCCAGGAGAAGTTCGGCTCGGTCGACGAGCTCATCACCGCGATGGGCGGCGACACCGACCGGGCGCGCGCGATTCTGTCCGCCCGCTGAACACTGTTAGACTTCTGCGTCAACGACGTGTGCTGCAGTTCGCGGCGGCCGCGTCGTCTTTGTTTGTCACCCCGCGGACCGATGGATGGAGTTGTTTCATGGCGCTGACCGCCGAGCAGAAGAAAGAGATCCTGGGCCAGTACGGCCTGCACGACACCGACACCGGCTCGCCGGAGGCCCAGGTGGCGCTGCTGACCAAGCGGATCCAGGACCTCACCGAGCACCTCAAGCAGCACAAGCACGACCACCACTCGCGGCGCGGACTGCTGCTGCTGGTCGGCCGTCGCCGCCGGCTGCTGAAGTACGTCGCGCAGGTCGACGTGGCGCGTTACCGTTCGCTGATCGAACGGCTGGGTCTGCGTCGCTGACGCACCCGCAGAGCCGCTGACGCGGCCGGGCCCCTCACGGCGGCCCGGCCGCGTTCTCTTTGCCCCGCGACGCCGCCGAGTCGGTGTTAGCATCCGTCGCGGACTGCTGTCCGGTCCCCTTCTTCCGCCGCGCACCGACGGAGATCGTGTGCCCAGGGACTCCGAGGTCGATTCGCCGGCGCCCACCGCGGTGTCACCGCGCACCGCGATGCGCGCCGGCCTGGTGATCGGTGCCCTGGGCGTGGTGTTCGGCGACATCGGCACCAGCCCGATCTACACGCTGCAGACCGTGTTCAACCCCGCCGATCCGCACCCGGTGCCGGTCAACGCGGCCAACGTGTACGGCGTCGTGTCGTTGATCTTCTGGTCGGTGATGATCATCGTCACCGTCACCTACGTGACGCTGGTGATGCGCGCGGACAACGACGGTGAGGGCGGCATCATGGCGCTCATCACCCTGCTCCGCAGGCTGGCGGGGACGTCGAACCGGCGGGTCACGGTCGTGCTGGCCGGGCTCGGGGTGTTCGGGGCCTCGCTGTTCTTCGGCGACAGCATGATCACCCCGGCCATCTCGATCATGTCCGCGGTCGAGGGTCTGGAGCTGGTCGAGCCCCCCCTGAAACGCTGGATCGTCCCCATCACCGTCGTGATCATCGTGGTCCTGTTCGCGGTGCAGCGCCGCGGCACCGCGACCGTCGGGCGGCTGTTCGGCCCGGTGATGATCCTGTGGTTCGCGGCGATCGCGGCGTGCGGGGTGCGGGGCATCGCCGCGCATCCGCGGATCCTGGAGGCGCTGTCCCCGCTGCACGCGCTGACCTTCGTCACCGAGCATTCCCGGTACGCGTTCTTCGCGCTCGCCGCGATCGTCCTCGCGGTCACCGGCGCTGAGGCGCTCTACGCCGACATGGGCCACTTCAGCCGCACCGCCATCATCCGGGCCTGGCTGTTCGTGGTGCTGCCGGCGCTGACGATCAGCTACCTCGGTCAGGGTGCGCTCGTGCTCGGCGACGCCCGGACGGTCGACGCGCCGTTCTTCCTGCTGATCCCCGGCTGGGCGCTGCTGCCGATGGTGCTGCTGGCGACCGCGGCGACGGTGATCGCCTCCCAGGCCGTGATCAGCGGCGCCTACTCCGTCGCCTCGCAGGCCATCCAGCTCGGCTATCTGCCGCGGTTGCGGGTCGCACACACCTCGGCGTCGGCGTCGGGACAGATCTACGTCCCGTTCATCAACGGCATGCTGCTGGTCGCCGTGCTCACGCTGGTGGTGTCCTTCCGCAGTTCGGCGGCGCTGGCCTACGCGTACGGGATGGCGGTGTGCGGCACGATCGCGATCACCACGCTGCTGTTCTTCTACGTCGCGCACCGGCGGTGGGGCACGCCGCTGTGGCTGGTGATCGCCGGGGCGGTCCCGCTGCTGGCCGTCGACCTGGCGTTCTTCGCTGCCAACCTGACCAAACTGCTGCACGGCGCCTGGCTGCCGCTGCTCATCGCGGTTGGCGCGTTCACGGTGATGATGACCTGGAAACGCGGCAGCGACGTGGTCAGCCGAGCGCGCGCCGACCGGGAGGGCCCGCTGGCCGACTACGTCGCCACGCTCACCGACCGCGACTCCGCCCCGGTCCGGGTGCCCGGCACCGCGGTGTTCCTCAACCGCGGGTTGTTCACCGCGCCGCTGGCCCTGCGCGCCAACGTCAAGCACAACCACGTCCTGCACGAGCAGGTCATCGTCGTCTCGGTGCTCACCGATCCGGTCCCGCGGGTGGCCGACGAGGACCGTATCGTGCTCACTGACCTCGGGCAGACCGAGCTGGGCGTCTTCCACGCCACCGCGCGGTTCGGCTACGCGGAGGTGCCCGACGTGCCCGCCGCGCTGCGAGGACTGGACCCGGCCGCGCTGCACCGGCCGCTCGAGGCCGGCTCGACGTCGTACTTCCTCAACAAGCTCGAACTCGCGGTCGGTCCGGCGCCGACACTGCCGCGCTGGCGCAAGCGCATCTACCTCGCCACGTCGTACGTCGCCGCCGACACCTCGGGGTATCTCGGCCTGCCGCTGGACCGCACCGTCATCGTCGGCGCCCGCCTCGAGGTGTGACACCCGCGCGCTCGGCGCTACCGGACCGGTGGGACCCGCCATGTAGCATGGATGTGTTCGAGACCATGTCGGCTCGGACGTTATGGGTGCGAACCCGCGGTCCGCGGGCTTCGTTCCCGTGTGTCATGCCAGGGCCTGCCTGATCGGGCGGTCTTCGGTAGTGGCTGCCGGTGACCGCCAGGTTCCCGGCAGCTTCGATCGACGGCCGTAGCCGCATCAGCGCCGGTGGTTGTGAACCCGGTGAGTGCTCTCGGCGTGACGACGCGAAACAGCTGAATGAATTCAGAGAGGCTGTACTGACGTCAATGTCTGCAGTTGAGATTGAAGAGGGCGTGTTCGAGTCCACCGCCGTCATCGACAACGGGAGCTTCGGCACCCGCACCATCCGCTTCGAGACCGGCCGCCTCGCCCAGCAGGCCGCCGGTTCGGTCGTCGCGTACCTCGACGACGAGACCATGCTGCTGTCGGCGACGACCGCCAGCAAGGCCCCGAAGGACCATTTCGACTTCTTCCCCCTCACCATCGATGTCGAGGAGCGGATGTACGCCGCCGGGCGGATCCCCGGCTCGTTCTTCCGCCGTGAGGGCCGGCCCTCCACCGACGCGATCCTGACCTGCCGCCTGATCGACCGGCCGCTGCGTCCGACGTTCGTGTCGGGGCTGCGCAACGAGATCCAGGTCGTCGTCACCGTGATGAGCCTGGACCCCAAGGACCTCTACGACGTGCTGGCGATCAACGCCGCGTCGGCGTCCACCCAGATCTCCGGCCTGCCGTTCTCCGGGCCGGTCGGCGGTGTGCGCGTGGCGCTCATCAAGGGCCAGTGGGTGGCGTTCCCGACCGTCGAGCAGCTCGAGGACGCCGTGTTCGACATGGTCGTCGCGGGCCGGAAGGTCGACGACGCCGGAAAAGAAGACGTGGCGATCATGATGGTCGAGGCGGAAGCCACCGACAAGGTGATCGAGCTCGTCTCCGGCGGCGCTCAGGCGCCGACCGAGACCGTCGTGGCCGAGGGCCTCGAAGCGGCCAAGCCGTTCATCGCCGCGCTGTGCACCGCCCAGCAGGAGCTGGCCGACAGCGCCGGCAAGGAGACCCGCGAGTACCCGCTGTTCCCGGACTACCAGGAGGACGTGTACTACGCGGTGTCCTCGGTGGCCACCGACGCGCTCTCCGAGGCGCTGACCATCGCGGGCAAGGAAGAGCGCAACGACCGCACCGACGAGATCAAGGTCGAGGTGCTCGAGCGGCTGGCCGAGCAGTACGCCG
This sequence comes from Mycobacterium sp. PS03-16, assembly GCF_004570325.1. Taxonomy (GTDB): domain Bacteria; phylum Actinomycetota; class Actinomycetes; order Mycobacteriales; family Mycobacteriaceae; genus Mycobacterium. Next base: position 25,843 of record NZ_SPQO01000045.1, read on the forward strand.
GCCGCGAGAAGGAGATCGGCGCGGCGTTCCGCTCGCTGACCAAGAAGCTGGTGCGCCAGCGCATCCTCACCGACCACTTCCGCATCGACGGCCGCGGCATCACCGACATCCGCGCGCTGTCCGCCGAGGTGGCCGTGGTGCCCCGGGCGCACGGCAGTGCGCTGTTCGAGCGTGGCGAGACCCAGATCCTGGGCGTCACCACGCTGGACATGATCAAGATGGCCCAGCAGATCGACTCGCTCGGGCCGGAGACCACCAAGCGCTACATGCACCACTACAACTTCCCGCCGTACTCGACCGGTGAGACCGGCCGCGTCGGCTCGCCGAAGCGTCGCGAGATCGGCCACGGCGCGCTGGCCGAGCGGGCGCTGATGCCGGTGCTGCCGAGCGTCGAGGAGTTCCCGTACGCGATCCGGCAGGTGTCGGAGGCGCTGGGCTCCAACGGTTCGACGTCGATGGGGTCGGTGTGTGCGTCGACGCTGGCGCTGCTCAACGCCGGTGTGCCGCTCAAGGCGCCGGTCGCGGGTATCGCGATGGGCCTGGTGTCCGACGACGTGGAAGTTGAAGGCGGCAGCACCGAACGTCGCTTCGTGGCGCTGACCGACATCCTGGGCGCCGAGGACGCGTTCGGCGACATGGACTTCAAGGTCGCCGGGACCAAGGACTTCGTCACCGCGCTGCAGCTCGACACCAAGCTCGACGGCATCCCGTCGCAGGTGCTGGCCGGTGCGCTGGCCCAGGCCAAGGACGCCCGGACCACGATCCTCGAGGTCATGGCCGAGGCGATCGACGCGCCGGACGAGATGAGCCCGTACGCGCCGCGGATCACCACGATCAAGGTGCCGGTCGACAAGATCGGCGAGGTCATCGGGCCCAAGGGCAAGATGATCAACTCGATCACCGAGGAGACCGGCGCGCAGATCTCCATCGAGGACGACGGCACGGTGTTCGTCGGTGCGGCCGACGGGCTGTCGGCCCAGGCGGCGATCGACAAGATCAACGCGATCGCCAACCCGCAGCTGCCCAAGATCGGCGAGCGGTTCCTCGGCACGGTGGTCAAGACCACCGACTTCGGGGCGTTCGTGTCGCTGCTGCCGGGCCGTGACGGGCTGGTGCACATCAGCAAGCTGGGCCGCGGTAAGCGCATCGCGAAGGTCGAGGACGTGGCCAAGGTCGGCGACAAGCTCCGTGTGGAGATCGCCGACATCGACAACCGCGGCAAGATCTCGCTGGTCCTGGTGGCCGAAGACGAGTCGGCGGAGAGCGCCGACGGTTCGGGTAAGACCGAGGATTCCGCGCCCGCCGATGCCGCCAGCGCCAGCAGCTAGGCGATCGCTGCGGCGCGGCGTGGGACGCGTGGGGGCGGCCACCGTGGATGACACCACGGTGCGCCGCACCACGCTGCCCGGCGGACTGCGGGTCGTCACCGAACGCATCCCGTCGGTGCGGTCGGCCTCGGTCGGCCTGTGGGTCAACGTCGGTTCCCGTGACGAGGGTGCGACGGTTGCCGGCGCCGCCCACTTCCTCGAGCATCTGCTCTTCAAGTCGACGCCGACCCGCACCGCGGTCGACATCGCCCAGGCGGTCGACGCCGTCGGTGGCGAACTCAACGCGTTCACCGCGCGCGAGCACACCTGCTACTACGCGCACGTGCTCGACAGTGATCTGGAACTCGCCGTCGATTTGGTCGCCGACGTCGTCCTGCGCGGCCGGTGCGCGCCGGAGGACGTCGAACTCGAACGCGACGTGGTGCTCGAAGAGATCGCGATGCGCGACGACGACCCCGAGGACACCCTCGGTGACGTCTTCCTGTCGGCGATGTTCGGCTCGCATCCGGTGGGCCGGCCCGTCATCGGCAGCGTCGGATCGATCGAGGCGATGACGCGTCCTCAGCTGCACTCCTTCCATGTCCGGCGTTATGTGCCCGAGCGGATGGTGCTGGCGGTGGCCGGCAACGTCGACCATGACGAGGTCGTGGCCCTGGCCCGCGCGCACTTCCGCGACCGGTTGGTCAAGGGGCGGGCCGCGGTCGCGCCGCGTAAGGGCACCGGCCGCGTCACCGGACGCCCGACGCTGGAGCTGATCAGCCGCGATGCCGAGCAGACGCATCTGTCGCTGGGTGTGCGCACACCGGGGCGTCACTGGGAGCACCGCTGGGCGCTGTCCGTGCTGAACACCGCGCTCGGTGGCGGCCTGAGTTCGCGCCTGTTCCAGGAGATTCGGGAGACTCGCGGCCTGGCGTACTCGGTGTACTCAACGGTCGACACCTTCGCCGACAGTGGCGCGCTGTCCGTGTACGCGGCGTGTCTGCCGGAGCGGTTCGCCGAAGTGGTGCGGGTCACCACCGACGTGCTCGAGGCGGTGGCCCGGGACGGCATCACCGAGGACGAGTGCCGCATCGCGAAGGGCTCGCTGCGCGGCGGTCTGGTGCTCGGACTGGAGGATTCGGGTTCGCGGATGCACCGGCTCGGCCGCAGCGAACTGAATTACGGACGGCACCGCACCATCGACCACACCCTCGACCAGATCGCCGCGGTGACCATCGACGAGGTGAACGCCGTGGCCCGGCAACTCCTCACCCGGCCCTTCGGGGCGGCGGTGCTCGGTCCGCACCGGTCGAAATCGGCTCTGCCGCAAAAAATCCGGTCGATCGGCCGCTGAAGACACCCCCGCGGGTGCGGCGTGGGAGGCGCTCGGGCGACAATCGAGTCATGACCGATGCCCTGACCCGCAGAAGATTGTTGTCGGCCACCGTGGTGCTGGGTGGCGCCGCGGCGCTCGCTGCCCACGCCGCACCGTTGGCCTCCGCGCAGCCGCCCGCCGCGGGACTCGAGGCGCTGGAACGGGCCAACAGCGCGGTGATCGGCGTGTTCGGCACGAACCTCGACACCGGCCGGACCGTGGCGCACCGGGCGCAGGAGTCGTTCGCGATGTGCTCGACGTTCAAGGCGTACCTGGCCGGGTTGGTGCTCTCGCTCGTCGACCGCGGTGAGCGCTCGCTGGATCAGCGGCTGTACGTCGATCCCGCTGAGTTACAGCCGAATTCGCCGCGCACCGGGCCCCGCGCCGGCGGCGAGATGACCTTGGACGAGTTGTCGCAGGCGGTCCTGCAGGTCAGTGACAACGCGGCCGCGAACATCCTGCTGCACAACGTCGGGGGGCCGCCCGCGATCACCGGCTTCGCCCGCGGCATCGGCGACCCGCGGTCGCGGCTGGACCGCTTCGAGATCGAGCTGAACTCGGCCGTGCCCGGCGACCCGCGCGACACCAGCACGCCCGAGGCGATGGCCGGCGGTTTCCGTGCGTTGCTCACGGGCGACGTGCTGACCCCCGCGCGGCGGCAGCTGCTCGGTGACTGGATGCGGGCCAACGAGACGTCGAGTATGCGGGCCGGGCTCCCGACGGGCTGGACCACCGCGGACAAGACGGGCAGCGGCGACTACGGCACCACCAACGACGTCGGCATCGCCTACGGCCCGAAGGGCCAGCGGGTCCTGCTCGCGGTCATGACCCGGTCGGCGACCGACAATCCGGATGCGGAGAACATGCGGCCGCTGATCGGCGAGGTGACGGCCGCGGTGTTCCCGCAACTAGTGAACGGGTAGTGAGTCGTCGCGTTCGAGAACGAAGAAGTACGGCGCGGCAGAACCGCGCAGATCCATCGCACCGAGAACGCAGTCGTCGTCCAGCCGGCGGAAGACGTCGTTGACCGGGAGCTGGTCGTAGACCATGGTGGCGGTGTCGACGCCCCGGTAGCGGGTGGTGCGCAGCCGCGCCTTCGGGGAGCGGGTCCGCAGCACCGGGCGCATGGCGGTGATGAGCCCGGAGCTGTCCCGGCGTTTGAGCACGGGAAGGCGCGCGGCGACACCGACACCGCTGAAGGCGAGCACCGGGTTCACCGCCCACAGCCCGGTCCGGTCGGCCGTCGGGAACAGCAGCGGGTGCACGGTCTCTTCGTCGACGAACTGCTTACCCCACCAGCCGCTGGCGGCCAGCAGGCCGTCGAGCGGGTGGCCGGTCGGCAGCTCCGAGCCGTGCCAGGTTCCGATCATCGCCTCAGCCGGCACGGCCGGAGCGGCGTCGAACACCGCGAGCGCCTCGGCGGTGGTGGTGGGCACGGAGCTCAAGACGTCGGCGAGCGGCATGCCCCCACCGTACTTGACAGGTGTCGAGAATCGCATGGGCAGACTGTGGGGATGCGTGCGACAGACCCGTGCCCGTGTGGGAATGACCGCCCGTTCGGCGGATGCTGCCTGCCCTTGCACACCGATGAGCGGCGCGCGCAGACCGCCGAGGAGCTGATGCGGTCGCGCTACAGCGCGTTCGCCGCGGGGGACGCCGACTACGTGTGGCGGACGTGGCATCCGCGCACCCGTCCGGACACGGTCGCGCTGGACGGGGACCTGGAGTGGACGGGGCTGCAGATCCTCACGGTCGCGGGCGGCTCACCGGGTGAGGACGCCGGCGAGGTGGAGTTCGTCGCGCACCACCGTCGAGGCCGACGAACCGGGACGCTGCATGAGCGGTCCCGGTTCGCCGTTCGGGCAAGTCGGTGGTTCTACGTCGACGGTGACATCCTCGACTGAGCTTTGCCGGGGTCAGGCCAGGACGGTCGCCGGATCGGTGAACGGCAGGTTCAGGTCGGTGGCGACGTGCTCGTTGAGCAGGGCGCCACCGTGGGTGGACAGGCCCTTGGCCAGCGCCGCGTCGGCCTGACAGGCCGCCTGCCAGCCCTTGTCGGCGAGCTTGAGCACATACGGCATCGTGGCGTTGGTGAGCGCGAACGTCGAGGTGCGCGGCACGGCGCCGGGCATGTTGGCCACGCAGTAGAACACCGTGTCGTGCACGGCGAAGGTGGGGTCGTCGTGGGTGGTAGGCCGGGAATCCTCGAAGCAGCCGCCCTGGTCGATCGCGATGTCGACCAGGACCGCGCCGGACTTCATCTGCGCGACAGTCGAATTCGTCACCAACTTGGGCGCTTTGGCGCCGGGGATCAGTACCGCGCCGATCACCAGGTCGGCCTGCTTGACGGCCTCCTCGAGCTCCAGGCGCGACGAGTAGCGGGTCTCGATCGCCCCGCCGTACTCGGCGTCGATCTTGCGCAGGGTGTTGATGTTGAGGTCGAACACCGTGACGTGGGCGCCCATGCCCCATGCCACCGCCGCGGCGTTGTCGCCGGCCATTCCGCCGCCGATGACCACGACCTTGGCCGGTGCGACACCGGGGACGCCGCCCATCAGGGTGCCGCGCCCGCCCTGGGTGCGCATCAGGTGGTAGGCGCCGACCTGCGCGGAGAGCCGGCCGGCGACCTCACTCATCGGGGCCAGCAGCGGAAGCGCACCGTCAGCGGTCTGGACGGTCTCATAGGCGATCGAGGTGGTGCCCGACGCCAGCAGGGCGTCGGTGCACGGCCGCGACGCGGCCAGGTGCAGGTAGGTGAAGAGCGTCTGACCCTCGCGCATGCGGGAGTACTCGGGCTCGATCGGCTCCTTGACCTTGAGCAGCAGGTCGGCCTCGGCCCACACCTCGTCGGCGGTGGTGACGATCTGCGCCCCCGCGGCCTTGAAGTCGGTGTCGGTGATGGCCGATCCGTCGCCGGCACCGGACTGAATCAGCACGTCGTGCCCGCGGTGGACCAGTTCGGCCACGCCGGCGGGCGTGATGGCGACGCGGTATTCGTTGTTCTTGATCTCGGTCGGGATTCCGACGCGCATGATCGCTCCTCGAGTCGTGTTGGCTTCTCAAAGTGTGAAGAAATTGCGGCATTAAGGCAATAAGATCGACGTAACTTCGATATGTTCGAGCTGTGAATGAAGATTCCGCGAAGGTGGCGATGCGCACACCGCGTTCGCCGAAGGATTTTCGGCTCGCAGACATCGACGACGTGGACCGGCGCATCTTGACCGCGCTGCACGCCGACGCCCGCATCTCGAACAGTGCACTCGCCGAGTTGGTGGGGATCGCGCCATCAACCTGCCATGGCCGGGTGCGCCGGTTGCAGGATCTCGGAGTCATCCGCGGGTTCTACACCGATATCAACCCCGCGGCGATCGGCCTGGCCCTGCAGGCGATGATCTCGGTGACGCTGCAGTCCAACGCCCGCGGGAAGATTCGCAGCTTCATCCAGGAGATGCGCGGCAAGCCTCAGGTGATGGACGTCTACTTCCTCGCCGGCGCCGACGATTTCATCCTGCATGTGGCCGCTCGTGACACCGAGGACCTGCGGGCGTTCGTGGTCGAGAACCTCAACGCCGATGCCGACGTCGCGGGGACACAGACATCGTTGATCTTCGAGCACCTCCGAGGAGCCTCACCACTCTGACTGTGTGGCCGGCTATTCCGGCTCGTCGTTCCCGCCGTCGCCCTCACCGTTGTCCTCGTCGGTGTTGTGGGTGGTGAGGTAGCGGTGGGGGTGGTGGTTGTGGTTGATGCGGTGTTGGCCGGTGTCGAGGTGGGGTGGGGGGATCCATTCGGTGCGGCCGTTGTGGCGTTGGGTGGTGTAGCCGGTGTGTTCGATG
>NZ_SPQO01000046.1 GCF_004570325.1 Mycobacterium sp. PS03-16
CCGCGACCGACACCCGGACCGGCGCAGCCGGCGCCGGCGATCGCCGCACCGCCGTCCAGCGATCCGCACCGCTTCGGCCGGGTCGACCCGGACGGCACGGTATGGCTGATCACCGGATCGGGGGAACGGGTCATCGGGTCCTGGCAGGCCGGTGATCCGGAGGCCGCGTTCGCGCACTTCGGGCGGCGCTTCGACGATCTGCTCACCGAGGTCGTGCTGCTCGAACGCCGGCTGGCCAGCCACACCGGCGACGCCCGCAAGATCAAGTCGGCGGCCGCCGCGCTGGCCGAGACCCTGCCCGAGGCGCACGTGCTCGGCGACGTCGATTCGGTGGCGGCGCGGCTGACCGCGATCGTCGAGCACGCCGACGAGGAGGCACAGGCCGAGCGGGCCCGCCGCGACGAGCAGCGCGCCGCCCAGCTGGCCCGCAAGGAGGCGCTGGCCGCCGAGGCCGAGGAGCTGGCCGCCACGTCGACGCAGTGGAAGACCGCCGGTGACCGGCTGCGCGAGATCCTCGACGAGTGGCGCACGATCACCGGGCTGGACCGCAAGACCGACGACGCGCTGTGGAAGCGTTATTCGGCGGCGCGCGAGACGTTCAACCGGCGGCGCGGGTCGCACTTCGCCGAGCTGGACCGCGGGCGTGCCGGCGCGCGGCAGGCCAAGGAGGCGCTCTGCGAGCGGGCCGAGGCCTTGTCCGGGTCCACCGAGTGGGGCGCCACCAGCGCGGCGTTCCGGGATCTGCTGACCGAGTGGAAGGCGGCGGGCCGGGCCGCCAAGGACGTCGACGACGCACTGTGGCAGCGGTTCAAAGCCGCCCAGGACACGTTCTTCTCGGCCCGCAACGCCGCCAGCGCCGAACGCGACGCCGAGTTCAAGGCCAACGCGGCGGCCAAGGAGGCCCTGCTCGCCCAGGCCGAGGCGCTCGACACGTCGAACCTGGACGCGGCCCGCGCCGCGCTGCGGTCGATCGGCGACAAGTGGGACGCGATCGGCAAGGTGCCCCGCGAACGGAGTGCGGACCTGGAACGCCGGCTGCGGGCGGTCGAGCAGCGGATCCGCGACGCGGCGACGGCCAACCGGGTCGATCCGGAGGCCCAGGCCCGGGCCGACCAGTTCCGCGAGCGGGCCGAGCAGTACGAACGTCAGGCCGCCAAAGCCGAGGCGGCGGGCCGCACCAAGGACGCCGAGCAGGCCAGGGCCAACGCCGAACAGTGGCGACAGTGGGCCGAGGCGGCCGCGCAGTCGCTGGGCAAGCGGCGCGGTTAGCGTCCGGCGGCGTCGTCGCCGGGCCGGTCGTCGCGATCGTCGCGAGAGTCGCGCTCGTCACCCAGGGTGTCCAGCAGGCCCCTGTGCTGGTTCTCCGCGGCGCGGCGGCGGCGCTCCTCCTCGGCGGCGAGCTGTACCGCCGTGCGGGTCCACACCACCCGCGCCCAGTGGAACGTCAGCACGATCACCGCGAGCCAGCCGATGACCAGGCCGAAGCCCGGCCCCGGATAGGGCTCGGCGGCGGTCTGGCGCGACCACACGGCGAGCATGCCGATGACGCTGGCGACCGCGGATCCGGCGAGCGCCACCCACGCCACCGCCCACCGGCGGGTGAGCAGCGCCAGCATCGAGAATCCGACGGAGAACACCATCGCCAGCACGGTGAACACCCGCGACGGCAGCGACACGCCCTCGCGGGCAGCGGCGTCGGTGGCCACCAGCACGTCGAATCCCCTGGCGCCGCCGGTGTGCGGCAGCACGAACGACAGCAGCACCACGAAGACCAGGATCGCGACCACCAGAGCCCTTGTGCCCGGGTCGAAATAGCGCGCAACCCGCTGTTCGGCGGCCTCGATGTCGCCCTTGTAGGACTCGAACCCGTTGTGGTCGCCCGGTGCGCTCATCGGGAACACCCGCTCGTGGCCGGTGCGGGTGCGGGCACGCCGACTCCCGGCATACCCAGGCCCACCCCGGTGCGCGGACGGATGCCGGAGGCGTGCGCATCGCCGGCCCTGGTGCGACGGTGCGACAGCAGTGCGCCGTCGGCGATCAGGTGGTGCGGCGCGGCGCCGGTGACGACGGTGGTGACGATGTCGCCGGGGCGGATGTCGCCGCCCCCGGGCGCGAAGTGCACCAGGCGGCCGTCGCGGGCGCGCCCCGACATCCGCGCCGTGGCGGCGTCCTTGCGGCCCTCCCCCGTGGCCACCAGCAGCTCCACCGTGCGGCCCACCTGGGCCAGGTTCTCGTCGAGCGAGATCTTCTCCTGCAGCTCGATCAGTCGTTGATAGCGTTCGCTGACAACGGATTTGGGGAGCTGGTCCGGCATGTCGGCCGCCGGGGTCCCCGGCCGCTTCGAGTACTGGAAGGTGAACGCGCTGGAGAAGCGGGCGGCCGCGACCACGTCGAGGGTGGCCTGGAAGTCCGCCTCGGTCTCGCCCGGGAAGCCGACGATCAGGTCGGTGGTGATGGCCGCGTGGGGGATCGCGGCGCGGACCCGGTCGATGATCGCGAGGTAGCGCTCGGCGCGGTAGGACCGGCGCATCGCGCGCAGCACCCGGTCGGAGCCCGACTGCAGCGGCATGTGCAGCGTCGGGCAGACGTTCGGCGTCTCGGCCATGGCCTCGATGACGTCGTCGGTGAACTCGGCCGGGTGCGGCGAGGTGAACCGCACCCGCTCCAGCCCCTCGATACGCCCGCAGGCGCGCAGCAGTTTGGCGAACGCGCCGCGGTCGCGGGGCAGCTCCCGGTCGGCGAACGACACGCCGTAGGCGTTGACGTTCTGGCCCAGCAGGGTCACCTCGAGCACACCCTGGTCCACCAGCGCCTGGATCTCGGCGAGGATGTCGCCCGGGCGCCGGTCGACCTCTTTGCCGCGCAGCGCCGGGACGATGCAGAACGTGCAGGTGTTGTTGCAGCCCACCGAGATCGACACCCAGCCCGAGTAGGCCGAATCCCGGGCGGCGGGCAGGGTGGACGGGAATTCCCGCAGCGCCTCGGCGATCTCGACCTGCGCGGTGCGGTTGTGGCGGGCGCGTTCGAGGAGCGCGGGCAGCGCGCCGATGTTGTGGGTGCCGAACACCACGTCGACCCACGGCGCCCGGCGCAGCACGGTGTCGCGGTCCTTCTGGGCCAGGCACCCGCCGACGGCGATCTGCATCTGCGGGTCGGCGGCCTTGCGCGGGGCAAGGTGCGACAGGTTGCCGTAGAGCTTGTTGTCGGCGTTCTCACGCACCGCGCACGTGTTGAACACGACCACGTCGGCGTCGCCACCGTCGTCGGCGCGCCGGTAGCCGGCGGCCTCCAACAGGCCCGCCAGGCGCTCGGAATCGTGCACGTTCATCTGGCAGCCGTACGTGCGGACCTGATAGGTGCGCGCGTCGTGCGGCCGCGCGCCCGCCGCCTGCTGCGTCACCGTCGAAGTCACGGCCCCATGGTACGGGGACGCCGGATTGACGAGATGCGGGCACATCACGCCTTCCCTGGGTAAGGTCTGCACCCATGGAAACGGCCGGGGACACCAGCGGACCGGACGCGCGGGTGGTCGAACCGGCGTCGCTGTCGGTGCCGATGATCTCGATGCAGGGGGTCAACAAGCACTTCGGCGCCCTGCACGTGCTCAAGGACATCAACCTCACCGTGGACCGCGGCCAGGTCGTCGTGGTGCTGGGCCCGTCGGGGTCGGGCAAATCCACGCTGTGCCGCACCATCAACCGGCTCGAGACCATCGACACGGGGTCCATCGCGATCGACGGCGAGGTGCTGCCGGAGGAGGGTCGCAAGCTCGCGCAGCTGCGGTCCGACGTGGGCATGGTGTTCCAGTCGTTCAACCTGTTCGCGCACAAGACCATCCTGGAGAACGTCACGCTGGCGCCGATGAAGGTGCGCCGGCTCGGCAAAGACGCCGCGCGCGACGCCGCCATGGCGCTGCTCGAGCGCGTCGGGGTGGCCAATCAGGCCGACAAGTACCCCGCCCAGCTGTCGGGCGGCCAGCAGCAGCGCGTCGCGATCGCCCGCTCGCTGGCGATGAACCCCAAGGTCATGCTGTTCGACGAACCGACCAGCGCGCTGGACCCGGAGATGATCAACGAAGTGCTGGCGGTGATGTCGGCGCTGGCCGCCGACGGTATGACCATGCTGGTGGTCACCCACGAGATGGGGTTCGCGCGCCGGGCGTCGGATCGCGTGGTCTTCATGTCCGACGGCGCGATCGTCGAGGATGCCGAACCGGCCCAGTTCTTCGACAACCCCCGCACGGAGCGGGCCAAAGACTTCCTCGGCAAGATCCTCCATCACTAACGCCCGGCGAAAGGAACCCGATTCATGCCGTTCATCTCGATGCCCTCGCGCACGCGCTCGCTAGGACGCGCCGCGGCCGCGGTCGCGGTGGCCGCCGGTCTCTCCCTGGCCATGACCGCGTGCGGCGGCGGCGGTGACAGTGGCGACGGCAACTCGATCGTCATCGGCACCAAGTTCGACCAACCGGGCCTCGGCCTGCGCAACCCGGACGGCACGATGAGCGGTTTCGACGTCGACGTCGCGACCTACGTCGCCGGTGAGCTCGGCTACACCCCCGAGCAGATCGAGTGGAAGGAAGCCCCGTCGGCGCAGCGCGAGACGCTGATCCAGAACGACCAGGTGGACTACATCGTCGCCACCTACTCGATCACCGACTCCCGCAAGGAGAAGGTCGATTTCGCCGGCCCCTATCTGATCACCGGCCAGAGCCTGCTGGTGCGCGCCGACAACACCGACATCACCGGCGCGGCGTCGCTGCAGAACAACAAGCGGCTGTGCTCGGTGTCCGGTTCGACGCCGGCTCAGCGCATCAAGGACGAGTACCCGGGTGTGCAGCTGCAGCAGTACGACACCTACTCGGCCTGCATCGAGGCGCTCAAGAACAACGCGATCGACGCGGTGACCACCGACGAGGTGATCCTGGCCGGGTACGCCGCCCAGGATCCCGGGGCGTTCAAGCTGGTCGGTGACACGTTCTCCGAGGAGCGCTACGGCATCGGCCTGAAGAAGGACGACACCGAGATGCGCAACAAGATCAACGACGCGATCGAGAAGATGGAGTCCAGCGGCGCCTGGAAGGAAGCGTTCGACAAGAACCTCGGCCCGGCCGGCATCACGGCGCCGACGCCGCCGCAGGTCGACCGCTACTGACGCGAGGACAACGCTCCGACCGTGGAGATATTCACCGAGTACCGCGACGAGATCTTCGCGGCGTTCTGGACCACGATCCAGTTGACCGTGTTCTCCGCGGTCGGGGCGTTGATCCTGGGCACGATCCTGGCGGCCATGCGGCTGTCGCCCGTGCCGATGCTCAACTGGCTCGGCACCGCGTACGTCAACGTCGTGCGCAATACGCCGCTGACCCTGATCATCCTGTTCTGTTCGTTCGGCATCAGCCAGACGCTGGGGATCACGCTGGCCGACCGGCAGTCGCCGACGTCGATCGAGGACAGCAACTTTCGGCTGGCCGTGCTCGGATTGACCGTCTACACCGCGTCTTTCGTGTGCGAGACGGTGCGCTCCGGGGTCAACACCGTGCCGCTCGGCCAGGCCGAGGCGGCCCGCTCGCTGGGGCTGACATTCGGTCAGAACCTGCGGATGATTTTGTTGCCGCAGGCGTTTCGCGCCGTCCTGATCCCGCTGGGGTCGGTACTGATCGCGTTGACCAAGAACACCACGATCGCCTCGGCGATCGGGGTGGCCGAGGCGGCGTTGCTGATGAAGGAGATGATCGAGAACACCGCGGCGCTGATGACGGTCGGGACGATCTTCGCGACCGGCTTCGTCGTATTGACGTTGCCGCTCGGGTTGTTGTTCGGCTGGCTGGGCAGACGGCTGGCGGTGGCCCGGTGACCGGACAGGGAGATCAGCGATGAGCGGCACGGTGCTGTTCGATGCGCCGGGGCCCCGCGCGCGCACCCGCAACCTGATCGTCAGCGTGATCACGGTGGTGATCACGCTCGGGCTGGCGTGGGTGGTGTACTCGCGGCTCGAGGAACGGGGACAGCTCGACGCGGCCAAGTGGGAGCCGTTCCTGACCTCGAACCTGTGGACGACGTACGTGCTGCCCGGTGTGCAGGGCACATTGACCGCCGCGGCGGTGTCGATCGTGCTGGCGCTCGCGCTCGGGTTCCTGCTCGGGGTGGGCCGGATGTCCACGATCCCGCCGGTCCGGTGGGTGTGCGCGGTGATCGTGGAGTTCTTTCGCGCGGTCCCCGTGCTGATCATGATGATCTTCGCGTACTTCCTGTACGCGTTCTACGACGTCTTCGAGTCCAAGTACCTCGCGCTGGCGGGTGTCATCACCGGGCTGACGCTCTACAACGGCGCGGTGATCGCCGAGATCGTCCGCGCCGGCGTCCACGCGCTGCCCCGCGGTCAAGCCGAGGCGGCGTCGGCACTGGGCCTGCGGTGGGGGCAGACCATGCGGTCGATCCTGTTACCCCAGGCGATCACGTCGATGCTGCCGGTACTGGTTTCGCAGCTCGTCGTCGTGCTCAAGGACACCGCGATCGGCTACCAGATCACGTTCGTGGAAATGGTCCGGCAGGGCACCGTCGTCGGCTCGTCCTACGGCAACTACATCCCGGCGCTCATCGTGATCGCGCTGCTGATGATCAGCGTGAACTTCGCGCTGTCGGCGCTGGCGACGCGGCTGGAACGCCGCATGCGGCGCTCGCGCCGCGGGCCGGCCCCGCTGGAGACCGATGCGGTCGAGCAGGAGGGCGCCCCGGGCGCACGGGCCCTCTGAGACCGTCAGGGCGTCCACTGCGGTGAGCGGCCGAGGTGGCGCAGCATCCGGTCGAAGACGGGCTCGGCGGCGAGGGCGGCAGCGGCAGGCAGCGCGGGCGCGAACGGGCTGTGCGGCTGCGTGCGGAGGTCCCCGTCGGGGACGGCGAACACGAGAGGCGCGGCCGAGTTGACCACCTCGTCGGGGAGCGCGAACGGCGCACACCCAGCGCACGGGCGACGTCCCAGCCGTGCACGACGTAGTCCACGAAGTGGAACTGAATCGCCTGCGCCCCGGGCACACTCACGCCCGGGCCGAAGTCGGGGATGGCGAACGACACCTCGAGCACGCCCTCGGCGGCGAACGCATCGAGCACCTCGTCGGCGGCCGCGGCATACGTACCCGCGGGGTCCCGCCGAACCGCGTCGGCGAGCGACTCCGCATCCCACACCGAAGGATCGGCGCCGCGGCCCCGTGCCGCAGCGGCGAAGCCGCGGTGCTGGATGGCCATGTGGGCGAGCAGATCGCCGAGATCCCAGCCGGCACACGGCGTCGGCCGGCCCAGATCGGCGCCCGTCACCGCCGACACGACGTCGACGGAGGCGAGCACGGCGGTGCGGTGCTGGGGACGGACATCAACATTTGTAAGCATGTGCCTATGATATGCACACGCTTACCATATCGGCAATGCCTAGGATCGGTCCATGTCCACGCGGCGTCCCGATCTCGCGGCGCTACTGGCGCCCCTGCTGCGCGACCTGGCCGCCGCCGAGGTGCCGATCCTCGAACAGCACGGCCTGACGATGTGGCAGTACAGCGTGCTGGTCGCCCTCGACCGGGCGCCGATGCGCACCCAGGCCGCCCTGGCCGAGGCGATCAATGCGGACAAGACCCGCATCATCCCGACCCTCGAGGAATTGCAGCGGCGTGGCTACATCGAGCGCCACCCGGCTCCCGACGACCGCCGGGTGCGCCTCCTGGCCATCACCGAAGCCGGTCGCACGGTCAAAGACGCCGCACAGATCGACATCCAGCGAGGCGAGCACCGCTGGCTGTCACGGCTTCCCGCCGACGATCGGGCCACCTTCCTGCGCCTGCTCCAGCAGCTCGCCGGCGACGCCTGACCTACACCCGCCGGCGTTCCCGCTCGTTGGCGAGCGCCACCGTGACGACATCGAGTGCCATCGACTGTCCGTAGCCTCGGCGCGCCAACATCCCGACCAACCGCCGCATCACCTTCGCCTCAGCCCCCGCATCATCGTCGAGCCGCTCGCGACGCAACCGGTCCCGCACCAGCTGTTCGGCCCGCTGACGCTCCGCGCCGGTGTCGATATCGGCCAGCGCCGAGGTGATCACCTCGTTGTCGACACCCTTGCGGCGCAACTCAGCGGCCAACGCGCGCTTGCCTTTTCCAGCGTGCTCATGGCGGGATCGGACCCACTGTTCGGCGAAGTCCTCGTCGTCGACGAGGCCGGCGCCGGCCAACCGGTCGAGCACCCGCTCGCCGACGTCCTCGGGATAACCGCGCTGAGCCAACTTGCCGGCCAGCTCCGCGCGGCTGTGCGCCCGGGCGGTGAGCAGGCGCAGACAGTACGTCCGCGCCTGCTCCTCACGGTCAGGCTGGTCGGCCTCAGAAGTCGACGGGGGCCGGAAGGACATCACCGTTCCCGTCATCGGTCACCACCGCGCCGATGTTGAGCTTTTCCTTGATCTTCTTCTCGATCTCGTTGGCCACATCGGCGTTCTCCAGCAGGAACTTTCGGGCGTTCTCCTTACCCTGCCCGAGCTGCTCCCCCTCGTAGGTGAACCAGGAGCCGGACTTGCGGATGAACCCGTGCTCGACACCCATGTCGATCAGCGAGCCCTCCTTGCTGATGCCCTTGCCGTAGAGGATGTCGAACTCGGCCTGCTTGAACGGCGGCGACACCTTGTTCTTGACGATCTTGACCCGGGTGCGGTTACCCACCGCGTCGGTGCCGTCCTTGAGCGTCTCGATACGCCGGACATCCATGCGGACCGAGGCGTAGAACTTCAGCGCCTTACCACCCGTGGTGGTCTCCGGCGAGCCGAACATCACGCCGATCTTCTCGCGGAGCTGGTTGATGAAGATCGCGGTGGTGCCCGAATTGCTCAGCGCACCGGTGATCTTGCGCAGCGCCTGGCTCATCAGCCGGGCCTGCAGGCCGACGTGGCTGTCACCCATCTCGCCCTCGATCTCGGCGCGCGGCACCAGCGCGGCCACCGAGTCGATGACCAGGATGTCCAACGCGCCCGACCGGATCAGCATGTCGGCGATCTCGAGGGCCTGCTCACCGGTGTCGGGCTGGGAGACCAGCAGCGAGT
The DNA here is from genome assembly GCF_004570325.1 of Mycobacterium sp. PS03-16. GTDB lineage: Bacteria > Actinomycetota > Actinomycetes > Mycobacteriales > Mycobacteriaceae > Mycobacterium. The sequence goes on from NZ_SPQO01000046.1 coordinate 9,077, forward strand.
CGGTGTCGACGCCCAGTTTCTTGGCGTAGTCGGGATCCAGCGCGTGCTCGGCGTCGATGAACGCCGCGATACCGCCGGCGGCCTGGGCATTGGCCACCGCGTGCAGTGCGACGGTGGTCTTACCCGAGGACTCCGGACCGTAGATCTCGATGACGCGGCCGCGCGGCAGCCCGCCGATGCCCAGCGCCACGTCCAGCGCGATAGAGCCGGTCGGGATGACCGAGATCGGTGCGCGGACCTCGTCGCCGAGCCGCATCACCGAACCCTTGCCGTGACTCTTCTCGATCTGCGCCAGGGCGAGTTCGAGGGCCTTCTCGCGATCGGGGGCCTGCGGTGCCATGATGGTGCCTCTTTCGGTAGTCGTGTTCGTTGACCGGTGTCGATCAGTTGGCCGTGACGCTAGAGGTAGCCACCGACAAGTCGGCCTGACCAGCATCTAGCCGTCGAACATCCCCCACAGTAGCGAACGTGTGTTCGATGGCAAGGAGGCGCGCCGAACGGGCCCCGCGCGGCTACCGGCGACCCGTCACCACTGGTCGCGCGGGACGTCGAAAGCGGCGCACAGCGCCCGCCACACGTCGCGGGGCTCCACCCCGTCCTCGATGGCCTGCGCCGCGGTGCGGCCGCCCAGATCGCTGAGCACGTGGTCGGCGAGGAGCGACTGGCCGCGGATCGCGCCGAACTGGTTCTCCACGAGTTCGCGGAACTCCGTCAACCGCACGACACCAACCTACGCCAGGGCGCGGTGGCACACCCGTACCGGATCGGTGACCCGCGTCGCTGTCCCGGCGGCCCGACGGGCGGCCGCCCGGTACTGCGGCCCGGCGAGCACCTCGGCGACCGCCCGCGTCAGCGCCTCCGCGCCCAGCGGCCGCACCAGCTGCCCGCTGCCCTGTCGGACAACACGATTGGCGATCTCCCATTGGTCACCACCACCGGGCACCACCACCATCGGCACGCCGGCGAGCAAGGTCTTGGACACCATGCCGTGGCCCCCGCCGCACACCACGACGTCGGCGTGGGTGAGCAGTTCGTCCTGGCGACCCAGGCCCACGGCCGCCCACGGCGGCACCGGACCGCCCGCATCCGACAGCTGCGACACCACCACCCGCGACCCCGCCGGCAGCCCGTCACCCGGCACGAGCGCATCGAGCGCCACCTCGGCCAGTCCCCGCTCCCCCGTGCTCGCCGTGGACGGGGCGACCAGAACCACGGGGCCGTCGCCGGGCGGTACCGGCAACACCGCCGACGTCGGCTCGAAGTGCAGGGGCCCCACCACGATCGCCTCCGCGGGCCAGTCCGGGCGCGGCACCTCCAGCGCGGGCAGCGTCGCGATCAGCCGCCGCAGCGGGCCGGGATCCTCGGCGGGCAGGCCGATTCCCACCCGGGCAGCGGCACGCTGCCGCAACCCTTCCCGCCACGACCGGGCGGTCAGCGCGCGCATGACGGCGTCGCGGACCCGTCCGCGCAGACCGACCCCGGGGGCCAGACCGCTGCCCAGCGGCGGCAGTCCCTTCGACGGGCGGTACAGCGGATGGGGGTTGAGCTCCACCCAGGGGATGTCGAGCAGTTCGGCGGCCAGTCCGCCGCAGGCGGTGATCACGTCCGACACGATGAGGTCGGGGGCCAGTGCCCGCAGTCCCGGCACGTTCTGCACCGCCATCCGGGCGGCCCGCCGGTGGATCTTGGCGCCCGCATCGGCATCGTCGTCCACGTCGGTGGGATCCAGGCCGGCCAGCTCCTCGGCGGCCAGACCCGCCGACCGGGCCGTGTCGAGCCACTCGACCCCGGTGAGCAGGACCGGTTCGTCGCCGGCGGCGGCGAACCTGCGGCACAGCGCCAGGGCGGGAAAGGCGTGACCGGGGTCAGGGCCGGCGACGACGGCGACGCGCACCCGCCCACCCTGCCACAGCCTTCACCGCCGCACGCCGCAGGACTACCGTGACACCATGAGCGAATCGAGCACCGGTATCACCCCGGCCGCCTCCGGCACCGCGGTGGACCGCACGGACAATGCGCGCGCCGTCGAGACGTTCCTGTTCGCGCTGCAGGACGAGGATTTCGACACGGCCGACTCCCTGATGGCCGACCACATCGCCTGGCAGAACGTCGGCTTCCCGACCATCCGGGGCCGCGAACGGCTCACGAAGATCTTCCGCAGCGGCCAGGGTCGGCTCGGCTTCGAGGTCAAGATTCACCGGATCGCCGCCGACGGCAACACGGTGCTCACCGAGCGCACCGATGTCCTGGTCTTCGGGCGGGTGCGCGTGCAGTTCTGGGTGTGCGGGTCCTTCGAGGTCCACGCCGGGAAGATCACGTTGTGGCGCGACCACTTCGACATGTTCGACTTCACGAAGGGCATCGTGCGCGGCCTGCTGGCCGTGCCGTTCCCGGCGCTGCGGCCGACGCTGTAGGTCTCAGGCGCCGCGTCGCAACTGGCCCAGCTCGTCGAACGCCTGCGCCCAGCCCTGCAACCGGTCGGTGGCGTTGACCAGTTCGTCGCGGTAGCGCCTGCCGTACATCGGCGAGCTCGACATCGGGCCGTTGTTGAGCACCGACACGAGTTGGGCTGCCGCATCGACCATCTCGTGGTACTGGCGCACGCCCTGATCCATCTGCGCGGTGAACGCCGACACCGTCGGCATGAGGTGGGCGCGCGACCGGGGTGATGAGGCCATCGCCTTCTCCATCGACACCACCTCGGCGGCGGTGGCGGCCATGGTGGCGGCGCTGTGCTGCGCGGCCGCGGTCAGCTCGCGCAGTTCGTCCGGCGGCAGCATCCGGCCCCGCTCCAGCACCCCGAGCAGCGAGAACAGGCCCCGCTCTGCGGCGGCCAGCGCGGCCATCGGCGGCCGGGCCGCGGAATTGAACGGCGGCAGCCGCCGCGCCCCCCGCACCCGGGCGGGCGGCAGCGGTTCGGCACGCAGCCAGCGGTAGCGCAGCAGCAACAGCGTGGCCGGGAACATCGCACCGGCCGCGATCGCGCCGGTGATGATGAACACCCAGAACGGTGTGCTCCACGCGGCCAGGACCGCGGTCACCAGGACCCAGAACACGGTGGTGACGACGAAGAACAGCCCGAGCCGCAGGGCCCACCGCCGCTTACGCAGCAGTTTGGCGCGCGGGTCGGAGGCGGCGTACAGCTTGTCGGCCACCACGTCGGACAGTTCGGCGGCGGTGTCCACACCGCGCTGCATCAGGCTGCGCCACGCCGTCGAACCGTGCCTCGTCTGCGTCTTCACTGCGTCACCTCATGCGGGAGTTACTGGGACAGCGGGTTTTCCGGCGTCGCCTGCGCCGGGTTGGCGGCCGGGGTGGCGGGGTTGGGCTGCGCGGCGGGTGCACCGCCGGACGGCAGCGCCTCACCCCGCATCGACGCGCGGATCTGTTCGAGCCGCGAGTGTCCGGCCATCTGCACGCTGGCCTGCTGAACCTCGAGCATGCGGCCCTGCACGGAGTTCTGCGCCAGCTCGGCCTCGCCCATCGCGGTGGCGTAGCGACGCTCGATCTTGTCGCGCACCTCGTCGAGGCTGGGGGTGTTGCCGGGGGCGGCCAGCTCGCTCATCGACCGCAGCGACGAGCTCACCTGCTCCTGCATCTTGGCCTGTTCCAGCTGGCTGAGCAGCTTGGTGCGTTCGGCGATCTTCTGCTGCAGCATCATCGCGTTCTGCTCGACGGCCTTCTTGGCCTGCGCGGCGGCCTGCAGCGCCTGGTCGTGCAGGGTCTTGAGGTCCTCGACGCTCTGCTCGGCGGTGACCAGTTGCGCGGCGAAGGCCTCGGCGGCGTTGTTGTACTCGGTGGCCTTCGCGGCGTCGCCGTTGGCCGTCGCCTGATCGGCCAGCGTGAGCGCCTGACGCACGTTGACCTGCAGCTTCTCGATGTCGGCCAGCTGCCGGTTCAGCCGCATCTCGAGCTGTCGCTGATTGCCGATCACCTGCGCCGCCTGCTGGGTCAGTCCCTGATGCTGGCGCTGCGCCTCTTCGATCGCCTGCTGGATCTGCACCTTGGGGTCGGCGTACTCGTCGACCTTGGAGCTGAACAGCGCCATGAGGTACTTCCACGCCTTGACGAACGGATTGGCCATTGGTTCACTCCGCCTTCGGTCTTGTCGACTGGGTCCGGTGTCTTCTCTGCCAACTTATCGGTTCCGCGCACGTCACCACACCCCCGATCGGGGGGTGATGAGCGGTCAGGCCACCGCCATCGACACCGTGTGCGGGATCACGACCTTGGTGGTGACGTCGATGGTGGCCGACGCGCGGGCCGGCGCCGCCGCCCGCTCCTGATGGGCGAGCTCCTCGCCGGCGTCGGACATCACCCGCGACAGCGGCACCTCGAGCGCGTCGCAGATCGCGCTGAGCAGCTCGCTGGAGGCCTCCTTGCGGCCGCGCTCCACCTCCGACAGATATCCGAGGCTGACCCGGGCGGTGTCGGACACCTCCCGCAGCGTGCGGCCCTGCGAGGTGCGGGCGCGGCGCAGCACGTCGCCGATCACCTCGCGCAGCAATGCCGCCATGTGCCCTCCTTCGTCGGGTCGGTTTGCTACCTGCACAACGCGGGGATACGCGGCAGGGTTCCCACCCGTAGCGCACAATTTCGGCTCACCATCGGGTCACTGCCGCGCGACGAGCACCCGCAACCGCGCGATCGCGGCGGCGACGGCCGCGACCCGGATGTCCCAGCGCGACCCGCTCAGCGCGAGTTCGGCCACCTCGGTGTCGACGGGGCCGGCGAGCCCCAGGAACACGGTGCCCACCGGGTGGCCGCCGTGCGGTTCGGGGCCGGCCACACCGGTCAGGCCGACGCCCCAGGTGGCCGCGCAGCGCTGACGCGCACCGACCGCCAGCGCCCGGGCGGTCGGGGCGGCGACCGGTCCCACGGCGTCGAGCACCTGCGGCGCGACACCCGCGAGCGAGATCTTGGTGTCCTCGGTGTAGGTGACCAGGCCGCCGCGCAGAACCGCGCTGGCGCCCGGAACGCCGGCCAGCGTCGCGGCCAGCAGGCCCGCGGTCAGCGATTCGGCGGTGGCGACGCTGTGGTGGCGGACGGTGAGGTCGGCGACCAGCGCGCGGGCCTCCTCAGTGACCAGCGGGTCGTTCACGGGAGTCCCTCACCGCCGACATCACGTAGTCCAGGCCGGTGAGGACGGTCAGCACGACGGCGGCCGCCATGATCACCCACGCCACCACCAACCACGGGCCGGGCCACGCCGCCAGCGGCAGCACGAACAGCCCGATGGCGACGGCCTGCACCAGCGTCTTGAGCTTGCCGCCACGGCTGGCCGGGATCACACCGTGGCGCAGCACCGCGAAGCGCAGCACCGTGATGCCCAGTTCGCGGGCCAGGATGACGATGGTCACCCACCACGGCAGATCCCCGAGGATCGACAGCCCGATCAGCGCCGAACCGATCAGGGCCTTGTCGGCGATGGGATCGGCCAGCGCACCGAATTCGGTGACCATGCCGTAACTGCGGGCCAACGCGCCGTCGAACCGGTCGGTGATCACCGCCACCGCGAACACCACGAATGCCATTACCCGCCAGAACGTTTCGTGTCCGTCGCCGACGAACAACGCGGCAAGGAACACGGGAACCAGCACGAAACGCACGCCGGTGAGCACATTGGCGATATTCGCCACTCGGGCGCGCGGCACCACCGGATCAGTAGGAGACGGGCCCGACACCGCAACAGAATATCGGGTGACCCAGCGGATACCCTCGGACCCGTGAGCGCAGCGGATCAGACGCCGGCCGGCGACATGGTCGTGCGACGGGCCACCACCTCCGACGTGCCCGCCGTCAAGGCGCTCGTCGACATCTACGCCGGCCGGATCCTGCTGGAGAAGAACCTCGTCACCCTCTACGAATCCGTGCAGGAGTTCTGGGTCGCCGAACTCGACGGCGAGCTGGTGGGCTGCGGCGCGCTGCACGTGCTGTGGGCCGACCTCGGCGAGGTGCGCACCGTCGCGGTGCATCCCAAGGTGCGCGGCCGCGGCGTCGGGCACCGCATCGTGGCCCGGCTGCTCGAGGTGGCCCGCGAGTTGCACCTGCAGCGGATCTTCGTGCTCACCTTCGAGGTGGAGTTCTTCGCGCGGCACGGCTTCACCGAGATCGACGGCACCCCGGTGACCGCCGAGGTCTACGAGGAGATGTGCCGCTCGTATGACACCGGCGTCGCCGAGTTCCTGGACCTCTCCTACGTCAAGCCCAACATCCTCGGCAACACCCGGATGCTGCTGACGCTTTAGCGACTTCGGTGTAGTCGGTCGCGTCCGGCGGCGACCGACCACACCGAAATCACTCGTCGTCAACGCTGCCGACGGCGTCCGACCCGCCGCGGATCAGCGCCAGGGTGCCCGCCAGCTCGTCGGGTTTGACGAGCACCTCGCGCGCCTTGGAGCCCTCCGACGGGCCGACGATGCCGCGGGTCTCCATCAGGTCCATCAGCCGGCCGGCCTTGGCGAAGCCGACGCGCAGCTTGCGCTGCAGCATCGACGTCGAACCGAACTGACTCGACACGACGAGTTCCACGGCCTGCAGGAACACGTCCATATCGTCGCCGATGTCGGGGTCGACATCCTTGCGCTCCCCGGCCTTGACCGCCGTCACGCCCTCGGTGTACTCGGGTTCGGCCTGTTCCTTGGTGGCGGTGACGACGGCGTGGATCTCCTCGTCGGTGATGAACGCGCCCTGCAGCCGGATCGGCTTGTTGGCGCCCATCGGCAGGAACAGCCCGTCGCCCATGCCGATGAGCTTCTCGGCGCCCTGCTGGTCGAGGATCACCCGGCTGTCGGTCAGCGACGACGTCGCGAACGCCAGCCGCGACGGCACGTTGGTCTTGATCAGGCCGGTGACCACGTCCACCGAGGGCCGCTGGGTGGCCAGCACCAGGTGGATGCCGGCGGCGCGCGCCTTCTGGGTGATGCGCACGATCGCGTCCTCGACGTCGCGGGGCGCGGTCATCATCAGGTCGGCGAGCTCGTCGACGATCGCCAGGATGTAGGGGTAGGGCTTGTACTCGCGCTGACTGCCCAGCGGCGCGGTGATCTCGCCGGAACGCACCTTCTCGTTGAACACGTCGATGTGACGCACCCGCGAGGCCTGCATGTCCTGGTAGCGCTGCTCCATCTCCTCGACCAGCCAGGCCAGCGCCGCGGCGGCCTTCTTGGGTTCGGTGATGATCGGCGTGATGAGGTGCGGAATGCCTTCGTACGGCGTGAGTTCCACCATCTTCGGGTCGATCAGGATCATCCTGACCTCGTCGGGGGTGGCCCGCGCCAGCAGCGACACCAGCATCGAGTTGACGAAGCTCGACTTACCCGAACCGGTCGAGCCGGCCACGAGCAGGTGCGGCATCTTGGCCAGGTTGGCCGAGATCATCTCACCCTCGATGTCCTTGCCCAGCCCGATCACCAGCGGATGGTGGTCGCGGCGGGTCTTGGGATCGGTGAGGACGTCGGCCAGCCGCACCATCTCCCGGTCGGTGTTGGGCACCTCGATGCCGACGGCCGACTTGCCGGGGATCGGCGCCAGCATGCGCACGCTCTCGGTCGCGACCGCGTAGGCGATGTTGCGGTGCAGCGCGGTGATCTTCTCGACCTTCACACCCGGGCCGAGCTCGACTTCGTAGCGGGTGACGGTGGGGCCGCGGGTGCAGCCCGTGACTGCCGCGTCGACCTTGAACTGCTGCAGCACTTCCGAGATCGCGTCGATCATCCGGTCGTTGGCCGAGCTGCGCAGCTTCGGCGGGTCACCGGCGATCAGCAGATCCAGCGACGGCAGCGTGTACGGGCCCTCGACCACCCGGTCCAGCGACAGAGTGTCTCCGGTGCCCTCGGCGGCCGGCCGTGACTCGGATGCCGACGGTTTCTTCCGCCGCGGCTTCGGCTCGGCGGCCGGCGCCGGTGCGGGGGCGGCGGTGAGCTCCGGGACGGTGGGTGCCTCGTCGGCGTCCGGCGGGTCGAGCGGGTAGTTGTCCATCGGCGACCCGGTCGGCCACATCTGCTCGTCGCGCGCGGCGCCCGGATCGTCGTAGTAGCCGTCGGAGAAGTCGTCCGAGGCGCGGCGGCGGTCCGTGCCGCCGCCCCGGTCGTCGTCGTACTCTCCATCGTCGTCGTAGCCGTCGTCGTAGCCGTCGTAGTCGTCGTAGCCGTCGTCGGCGTAGCCGCGGGTGCCGAACATCGCCCGCACGGTGTCGGGCACCTCGCGGATGGTGGTGCCGGTGATCAGCAGGACACCGAAGAGCACACCGAGGAACAACAACGGCGCGGCGATCCAGGCGGTCAGGCCGTCGGCGAGCGGACCGCCGATCGCGAAGCCGACGAATCCGGCGGCGTCCTGCCGCTCGCCCGGCGCCTCGGGTGATCCCGACCACAGGTGGTAGAGACCCAGCGCGGGCAGGGTGATCATCGCGGTGCCCAACACCAGTCGGGGCCTGGCTTCGGGGTCGGGTTCGCTGCGCATCAGCACGACGGCGATCGCGGCCAGCGCCAACGGCACCAGCAGCACGGCATCGCCGACCAGCGCCCGCAGCATGGTGTCGATCCACTCCCCGACGGGGCGGGCGGCGCCGAACCACGAGCCGGCCGCGACCACCACGCCGATCGCCAGGAGCGCGAGCGCGATGCCGTCGCGCCGGTGTCCCGGTTCGATCTCGCGGGCCCGGCCCACCGATCGCGCGGTGGAACCTGCGCCCTTGGCGAGCATGAGCCAGCCCGCCCGGGCGCCGCGGCCGACGGCCGCGCCGGCGGAGGCGACCGGCGACGGTCCGCGACGCGGCGCGGGCTTGCGCCGGGGCGCGGCCTTCGGGGACCGGCCGCTGCGCGTCCCGGTCCGAGGCGTGGCCTTTGACCTGCTCGAACGGGTGCCGGAGCGGGCGACGGTCTTACCTGCCATGCGTCCCAGCCTAGTCGCACCCGCCCCAGAATCACCATCTGCCACACGGGTCACAGATTGGTTGCGGCTCGGTCTCCGGGCGGTGGCGCGTGCGTAAAGTGGACACCTGTCTGATCGAGGCCCACTCAGCGAGGAGTCCATCGCCCATGCCCGTGACCGTTGTCGCCACCCTGAAGGTCAAGCCCGAGTCCGTCGACTCCGTGCGCGACATCCTGACCAGGACCATCACCGCGGTGCACGACGAGCCGGGATGCGACCTGTACTCGCTGCACGAGGTCGACGGCGGCACGTTCATCTTCGTCGAGCAGTGGGCCGACGGCGACGCGCTGGCCACCCACGGCGGCGCGCCGGCCGTCACGCAGATGTTCGCCGACATCGGTGAGCACCTCGCCGACGCACCCGACATCAAGGTGGCCCGGCCGGTCGTGGCCGGCGACGCCGCCAAGGGCGCGCTGCGGCCCTGATCGACGCCGGAGCCGCAACCATGACCGGTGCCGACGCCCCGCTGGCGGGCCGGGTCGCGTTCATCACCGGCGCCGCCCGCGGCCAGGGGCGCGCCCATGCCCTGCGGTTGGCCTCGGAGGGGGCCGACATCATCGCGGTCGATCTGTGCGACCAGATCACGTCGGTCCCCTATCCGCTCGCCACCCCGGACGACCTGGCCGCCACCGTGAAACTGGTGGAAGACACCGGCGCCCGCATCGTGGCCGCCCAGGCCGACGTGCGCGACCGGGCCGCGCTCAAGAACGCACTGCGATCGGGTGTGGAGGCCCTCGGTGGCCGGCTCGACATCGTCGTCGCCAACGCCGGCATCGCGCCGATGGCCGGTGAGGACGCCTGGCAGGACGTCATCGACGTCAACCTCACCGGCGTGTTCCACACCGTCGACGTCGCGATGCGCCCGATGATCAAGGCGGGCAACGGCGGCTCGATCGTGCTGACCAGTTCGGTGGCCGGGCTGGTCGGGCTGGCCTCGCCGATGGCCGGCTCCATCGGATACGCGGCGGCCAAGCACGGGATCGTGGGCATCATGCGGGTGTACGCCAACATCCTCGCCCCGCACCGCATCCGGGTGAACTCCGTACACCCGGCGGGGGTCAACACCCCGATGATCGACAACGAGTTCACCCGCAGCTGGCTCGAGGGCCTGGCCCAGCAGAATCCGGGTGGGCCTGACATGAGCAACGCGCTGCCGGTGCAGACCCTCGACGCCGAGGACATCGCCGCCGCGGTCGCCTTCCTGGCCTCCGACGAGTCCCGCTACATCACCGGCGTGACGCTGCCCGTGGACGCCGGCTACGTGAACAAGCGCTGACCGACGAGCCGGAGATGAGAACCTTCTCATCCCGGGCTCACCGCGGGTCCATCCCGGCGCCACACGCTGGTTCTCATGCGTGCCGCCCTGATCGTCTTCGCCGTGCTCGCGACCGCCGGCGGTGTCGGCGCCGCGACCATGGCGCTGTTGCCGACGTCCGACTCCGCGCCGCTGCAGCCGATCACGGTGCAGACCCCGGCGCTGAGCCCACCCGCGCCCAACGCACCGCCGGCCGACCCCGCTCCGCCGGCCCGGATGGGACCGCCCTCCCCCGCGCCGGCCGCGCCGCCGACCCCGGCGCGCCAGACCCCGCAACCCAAGGACGTGCCCGCCCCGCCGCCGCCGGTCACCTGGACCGACGACGACGGGGACGACGGCGGCGACGACGACTGGGAGGACGGCGACGACGGTGACGACGGCGGGGATGACTGAGATCGCATCCGTGCTGACCCGCGGCGGCGGACCCGCCGGGCAGGATGGTCGGCACGCCGCACCCCCGGAGACCGTCATGACCCATCCCGCGCCGCCGGCGCCGCCGACCACCTCCCGGTGGCGACGTCTGCTGCCGTCGACCGCTCGCACCCGCATCATCGGCTGGATGCTGCTGCTGGTGCTCGCCGCGCTCGGCGTGGTGACGTTCGTGACGTGGCGGCTGCTGATCTCGAGCATCAACACCCGGATGGACGAGGCGCTGCGCTTCGAGGTCGAGGAGTTCAGCGAGCTGACCGAACCCGGGGTCAACCCGCGCACGGGCGAACCGTTCGCCGGCGTGGACGAGGTGATCCGTGAGGCGATCGCCTACAACATCGCGCGTCCCAACGAGAAGTTCCTCGGTTACGTCGACGGCGAGTACCGCACCCAGAGCCGCCAGGAACCCGGCGCCCAGGAGGTGCTCGCCCGCGACCCGGACTTCGCCGCGCAGGTCGCGTCGGTGACCGCCCCGGCCTCCGGGCGCTATCAGCATCCGCAGGTCGGCGAGGTGCGGTACCTGGCCATTCCCGTCGCCCTCGACGGCGACACCGCGCGCGGTGTCATCGTCGCCGCCTACCTCGGCGACGCCGAACGCGAGGAGGCGGACACCGCGGCGCGTCTGATGCTGATCGTCGGTTCGGTGACGACGCTCGGCGCCGCCGCCGCGGCCTGGCTCATCGCCGGCCGGATCCTGCGGCCACTGCGCGATGTCGTGGAGACCGCGCACACGATCACCGACACCGACCTGTCGATGCGGATTCCGTCGCGCGGCGCCGCCGACCGCGACGAGCTCGACGCGGTGGTGAGCACGCTCAACGGCATGCTCGACCGGGTGGAGTCCGGGGTGGCCGCGCAGCGCCGGTTCATCGACGACGCCGGCCACGAACTGCGCACCCCGATCACGATCGTGCGCGGCCACCTCGAAGTGGTCGACGCGGCCGATCCGGCGGACGTGCGCTCGACGGTGGCCCTGGTCGACGACGAACTCGAGCGGATGAACCGGATGGTCTCGGACCTACTGCTGCTCGCGCACTCCGAGCAGCCCACGTTCCTGCACACCGACCTGGTCGACGTGGCAGCCCTCACCGAGGAGGTGTTCGAGAAACTGACCAGACTGGGTGATCGGCACTTCGTGCTCGAAACGGCCGCGCCGGTCAATGCGGTGCTCGACCCGCAGCGCATCACCCAGGCGCTGGTGGCGCTCGCCGACAACGCGTGCCGCTTCACCGAACCGGGTGACCGTATCGGCGTCGGCTCGCAGCTGTCCGGCGGCTGGTTGCGATTCTGGGTGGCCGACAGCGGGCCGGGGGTCAGTGACGCCGACCGCGCCCACATCTTCGAGAGGTTCGCCCGCGGCGATCAGCGCGGCCCGTCCTCCGACGGCGCCGGGCTGGGCCTGTCCATCGTGCGGGCGATCGCGGTGGCGCACGGCGGCGAGGTACTGCTCGACAGCATGCCCGGACGCGGTGCGACGTTCACCGTTCTGATCCCGGGACACCTGGAGGCGCGATGGCCCGAATCCTGATCGCCGAGGACGAACCCCGCATCGCGTCGTTCGTACAGAAGGGGCTGTCCGCCAACGGATTCACCGTGACCGTGGTCGGCGACGGCCCGTCCGCCTACGACTACGCGACGACCGGCGGCTTCGACCTGATGGTGCTCGACATCGGCCTGCCCGGAATGGACGGGTTCGCGGTGCTGAGCAAGCTGCGCGCCGAACGCAACACGATCCCGGTGATCGTGCTGACCGCCCGCACCAGCGTGCAGGACACCGTCGCCGGCCTCGAGGGCGGCGCCGACGACTACATGCCCAAACCGTTCCGGTTCGAGGAACTGCTCGCGCGGGTCCGGCTGCGGCTGACCTCGGAGCGCGCCACGGAGCTGACCGTGCTGTCCTACGGCGGGCTGCGCCTGGACCTGCGGACGCGGCGGGCCGATGTGGACGGCCGGACCGTGGATCTATCGGCGCGGGAGTTCGCGCTGGCCGAGACCTTCCTGCGCCACCCCGGCCAGGTCCTGTCCCGCGAGCAGCTGCTCAGCCACGTGTGGGGGTACGACTACGACCCCGGCTCCAACGTCGTCGACGTCTACGTGCGGTATCTGCGGCGCAAGCTGGGCGCCGAACGGTTCGTCACGCTGCGCGGGATGGGATACCGCCTCGACGCCGTGTGAGCGGCTTGGTCAAACCGGACGACGGTGGCCGCCGACCGGTTACGGTCGGGCATACCCCACCGGAAGGGGCACCCTGTGCAGGCGCAACGAGAAGATTCGGCGACCCGGCGATGCTCACGCTGGCGGAGTTCTCGCGCCTGACCGCGGGGATCTACGCGGCCGCGACCTCTCCCCACCGCTGGGAGAGCGCGATCCGCGACATCGCCGACACGCTCGGCGGCAACGGCGGCGCCCTGCTGACCACCGCATCCGCCCCGATCTGGTCGATCGACGACACCACGCTCCCCGACGCGGCGCGGCGTAGCTACACCGAGCACTTCGCCCGCCTCGACCGGCCCCTGGCGGATCTGCGTGGCGGGCCGGTCGGCGCGGTGCGCACCGGTGCCGAACTGTTGGTCCCGCACCGTCATTCGGAGTTCTACGCCGACTGGCTGCATCCCAACGACATCGAGGACGGCCTGTTCGTCCGGCTCGGTGACGGTGCGGTCTGCGCCTGCTTCGTCGTGCACACCGGGTCCCGGGACGGCACATTCGCGACCGCCGAACGCGTCGAGGTGTTCGCAGAACTGATCGGCCACCTGCAGCAGGCCCTGCGGGTGGCGCATGACCTGCGCAGCACCGACCGCCACGACGCGATGCTCAGCAGCACGCTCGACACCATCCGCCACGCCATGGTGATCGTCGGCGCGGCAGGGCGCGTCATCGAGACGAACGCGGCGGCCGAGTGCGTCCTCTCGCACGGCGACGGTCTGACGCTGCGCGACGGACGACTGGAGGCCGCTGACCGGCGCACACAGCGCGAACTGGAGTACGCGTTGCACGCCGCGCTGGCCGGCCGGGCCGGATCGCGCTCCGGGCACAGCTTCACCTGCCCGCGACCATCGGGCAGGCGCGCGTTCGTGATTCACGTCGTCCCGCTGCAACCCGGCGACGACCATCCGACCCGGGCCGCCGCCCTGCTCGTCGTCGTCGACACCACCGGTGACGCGCTGCCGGCCGGGGCGCTGTGGGGCCACCTCTACGGTTTCACCCGCAGCGAGACGCAGGTGGCGGAGCGCATCGTGCGCGGTTCGACCATCAAGGAGATCGCCGACGAGCTGTCGGTGTCACTGCAGACGGTGCGGACCCACCTGCAGCACATCTTCGACAAGACCGGCACGCACCGTCAGGCCGAACTGATGCGCCTGCTGCTGCGCTCCAGCCCGTGACCGGACCTCAGAGCCGGTACATCGCCCGCGACATGGCCGCCGACTCCAGGTACCTGCAGCGCGACGGGTAGTAGTGCGAGCGGTGTTCGGGCAGCACGCGCGGCGCGTGATGGATCACCAGGACGGCCGGGCGCCGGTGCGCACGGGCCCAGTCCCACGTGAGGTGCCAAGGATGAACGAGCTGATGAGCGTGCATGGTGAATCCCCGATGACGATGACGCAGCGGTACGACGCTGCGGAACAACACGATAAAGCCAGCGCCGGAACCGCCGCGAGAACGGCGGCGGCCCCGGCGGCCCCCGGATCCGCAAGCGCGCGAACGCGATTGCGGTGCAGAGAAGGGCGCGTCATGCCCGAACCCCGGCGGGCATGGACGCGGTGCCCGTTACGGGTGATCGACTCTCGGCACGGCGCTCCTCCTCTGCGTGACGCCCCCACTGTCCGATGGACAGGAATTGACGCTGAAGCCAATCAACCATGCCGGCGGGCGCCGCACCTCGTTCGAATGGGTGAACTTCGCGTCGAGGGTCAGATCTCGATGACGGTCGGCACGATCATCGGCTGGCGGCGGTAGGTCTCGCCCACCCACTTGCCGACCGTGCGGCGCACCGCCTGAGCGATCCGCGCGGGGTCGGTGACCGCGTCGTTCGCCAGCACCTCGAGCTCGTCCGCCACCTTGCGGGCGGCCGGTTCCAGCGCCTTGGGATCCTCGGAGAACCCGCGCGACATCAGGTTGGGAGGCCCGGCCGGCCGTCCGGTGCCCCGGTGCACCACCACGGTGACCGCGACGAAACCGGAGGACAGGATCAGCCGTTCGCCCAGCGTGCTCTCGCCCACGTCGCCGGTGATGAGCCCGTCGACGAACATCTTGCCGACGCTGACCGCACCGGCGATGCTCGCCTTCCCGCCGACCAGGTCGACGCTCACGCCGTTCTCGGCCAGCATGATCGCCTCGGGCGGCACACCGGTGCGCTGCGCGAGCGCCGCGTTGGCCCGCAAGTGGCGCCAGGTGCCGTGTACCGGCATGACGTTGCGCGGCTTGACGCCGTTGTAGAGGAACAGCAGCTCGCCGGCGTAGGCGTGACCCGAGACATGGACGCGCGCATGAGCATTCGTGACCACCCGGGCGCCGATCTTGGCCAGCGCGTCGATCACGCCGTAGACGGCCTCCTCGTTGCCCGGGATCAGCGACGACGACAGCACCACGAGGTCTCCGGCGGTCAGCGTGATGCTGCGGTGCTCGCCGCGCGACATCCGCGACAGCGCCGACATCGGTTCGCCCTGGGTGCCGGTGGTGATCAGCACGACCTTCTCCGGCGGCATCATCTCGGCGGCACCGATGTCGAGCAGGTCGCGGTCCTCGACCTTCAGGAAGCCGAGTTCGCGGGCGATGCCCATGTTGCGCACCATCGACCGGCCCACGAACGACACCCGCCGGCCCAGCGCGACCGCGGCGTCGATGATCTGCTGCACCCGGTCGACGTTGGAGGCGAAACACGCCACGATCACCCGGCCGTCGGCCCCACGGATCAACCGGTGCAGGGTGGGGCCGATCTCGCTCTCCGACGGTCCGACGCCGGGCCGGTCGGCGTTCGTCGAATCGCACAGGAACAGGTCCACTCCGGCGTCGCCGAGGCGCGACATTCCGGGCAGGTCGGTCGGGCGTCCGTCGAGGGGCAGCTGGTCGAGTTTGATGTCGCCGGTGTGCAGCACCGTGCCGGCGCCGGTGTGCAACGCGACGGCCAGACAGCCCGGCACCGAGTGGTTGACCGCGAAGTACTGGCATTCGAAGACGCCGTGGGTGCTGCGCTGCCCTTCGGCGACTTCGACGAACTTCGGTTTGATCCGGTGCTCGCGGCACTTCTCGCGGACCAGGGCGAGGGTGAACTTGGACCCGACGACCGGGATGTCGGGCCGCAGCTTGAGCAGGAACGGCACGGCGCCGATGTGGTCCTCGTGGGCGTGGGTGAGCACGAGGGCCTCGATGTCGTCGAGGCGGCCCTCGATGTGGCGCAGGTCGGGCAGGATCAGGTCGACGCCCGGTTCGTCGTGCCCGGGAAACAGCACGCCGCAGTCGATCACCAGCAGCCGGCCGAGGTGTTCGAAGACGGTCATGTTGCGACCGATCTCGCTGATGCCGCCCAGCGCGGTGACCCTCAGGCCGCCGACCGCGAGCGGTTTCGGGGGCTTGAGTTCGGTGTTCACGCGATCACCGCAGCACCGCGGCGGCCCGCAGGTCCTCGGCCAGCGTCGCGAGTTGCTCGGCGGTGGCGGGCACCTGCGGCAACCGTGGCTGGCCGACGTCGAAGCCGAGCAGACCCAACCCGGCCTTGGACAGCGTGACGCCGCCGAGGCGGGCCTGGGCGGCGGCGAGCCGGCCGAGCGTCGCGTTGATCTTGCGGGCGGTGGCGACGTCACCGGAGGTGAACGCCGAGAGCATCTCGCGCAGCTGGCCGGCGGCCAGGTGGCCCCACACGCTGATGAAGCCGACCGCACCCATCGCCAGCCAGGGCAGGTTCAGCGCGTCGTCGCCGGAGTAGTACGCCAGTCCGGTCTCGGCGATGATCTGCCCGCCGCCGTGCAGGTCACCCTTGGCGTCCTTGATCGCGACGATGTTCGGGTGCTGCGCCAGCGCGCGGATGGTGTCCCATTCGATCGGGACCACCGAGCGCGGCGGGATGTCGTAGAGCACGACCGGCAGTGCGGTGGCATCGGCGACCGCGGTGAAGTGGGCCAGCAGGCCGGCCTGCGGTGGCCGCGAGTAGTACGGCGTGACGACCAGCAGACCGTGCGCCCCCTCGGCCGCACACGCCTTGGCCAGGTGGATGCTGTGGGCGGTGTCGTAACTCCCGGCGCCGGCGATGACCCGCGCCCGGTCGCCGACCGCGTCGAGGACCGCACGCAGCAGCGTCAGCTTCTCGTCGTCGGTGGTGGTGGGGGACTCCCCCGTGGTGCCCGACAGCACCAGACCGTCACATCCCGAGTCGACCAGGTGGTTCGCCAGGCGCACAGCGGCGTCCGTGTCGACCGTGCCGTCGGGCTTGAACGGGGTGACCATCGCGGTCAGCACGGTGCCCAACCGGGCCGTCACGTCGAATCCGCTGGTGCTCACGGGCGCAAGATTACCCGCTGGACCTCACGCTTCCGTAGCCAGCGGCGATGTCGCCACCTCGGTGCCGTCCGACAGCGTGGTGATCTCGAAGTCGGTGAACACCGCGGGGGCGACCGCGACGAGCTCGCGCAGGCAGGCGATCGCCAGCCGGCGGATCTCCACGTCGGCGTGCTCGCTGGCCCGCATCGCGATGAAGTGCCGCCAGGCGCGGTAGTTGCCGGTGACGACGATGCGGGTCTCGGTGGCGTTGGGCAGCACCGCCCGGGCGGCCTGGCGGGCCTGCTTGCGGCGCAGCGTGGCGTTCGGGACGTCGGCCAGCTTGGCCTCCAGCCGGGCGAGCAGTTCGGTGTAGGTGGCGCGGCTGGCGTCGGCCGCCGCGGCGAAGATCTCCTCGAGCTCGGGGTCGCCCTCGATGCCGGGCGGCACCACCACCTGCGCGTCGCGCTCCGGCACGTAGCGCTGCGACAGCTGCGAGTAGGAGAAGTGCCGGTGCCGGATCAGCTCGTGCGTGCAGGACCGGGAGATGCCGGAGATGTAGAACGACACCGACGCGTGCTCGAGCACCGAGAAATGCCCGACGTCGATGATGTGGCGGACGTAGGAGGCATTGGTCGCGGTGCGCGGATTCGGCTTCGACCAGCTCTGGTAGCAGGCCCGGCCGGCGAATTCGACGAGTGCCGACCCGCCGTCGGCGTCGGTGTCCCATGGCACGTCGGGCGGCGTCTGGAATTCCGTCTTGGCGATCAGCTGCACACGCAGCGGCGCGGTCTCGGCCACGCGGTGAGCCTATGGCGTGGCCGGGTCTGCCCGGGCCGTCGGGTGGGCGGGTCCTCGGGCGGGCGCGTCGTCGGGTGTGCGGCCTCATCCGCCGCGACCGGCGCGTCGCGTATGACACCGCACACGCGAACCGGCACCTGCCCGACGTCGCCGAGGTAAGCAGGTGACATGAACCTGCGAGAGAGCCACCCCGTCCCGGCCGCCGGCCCCGCCCCGTCGACCGTGTTCGGCGAGCCGTATCAGGCTCCCGACGGCACCACGATCGTCCCGGTGACCAAGCCGGTCGGCGTGTTCGTGATCAAGGACGGCAAGTCGGTATGGCGTCCGGCGGCCGACGGCACCCGCATCGCGCTGATGGGCATCCTGGTCGGGCTGGTGTCGGCGACGCTGGCCGGTGTGGCGATGGTGCGCCGGCCACCGTGGCCGGATCTGCGCGGCCAGGTGTAGCGCTCAGAGCGCGGCGCGCAGTACGGCCACCAGGTCGCCACGCTCCCCGACCGTGACGTCGGCCAGGCCCAGCCACGCCGCCATGGTCTTCAACTCCAACGCCAGCGCGGCGGCCACATACCCGGCGTCCTCCCCCGGCTCGGTGAACGCGCCGACGACGTGCAGGGCGTCGCTCACGCGGTCGGCCTTGAGGTCCACCCGGCCGACCAGCCGACCGTCGAGCAGGAACGGCCACACGTAATACCCGTACTGCCGTTTGGGCGCCGGTGTGTAGATCTCGATGCGGTAGTGGAAGTTCCAGAGCCGCTCGACGCGGGGCCGGAAGAAGATCAGTGGATCGAACGGGCACAGCAGCGCGGTGCCCCGGTCGAGGCGCGGCACGGTCTGCCCGGCCCGCAGGTAGGCCGGGGCGGCCCAGCCGTCGACCGCGACGGGCTCGAGTTCACCGGCGGCGACCAGGTCGGCGATCGCGGGTTTGGCCGCTCTGGCCGCCAGCCGGAAGTAGTCGCGGATGTCGGCTTCCGTCGCCACGCCCAGCGCGCCGGCCGCCCGCAGGCACAGCTCACGCACCGCCTCGTCGTCGCCGACCTCGCGCTCCACCACCTCGGCGGGCAGCACCCGTTCGGTGAGGTCGTAGTGGCGGGCGAACCCCACCCGCGTCGCGGTGGTCAGCACCCCGGCGGCGAACAGCGCCTCGGTCACCCACTTGGTGTCGCTGCGGTCCCACCACGGGCCTTTGCGGCCGCGCTGCGCGGCGCCCAGATAGTCCTCGATCTGCCCGGCGGTGGCGGGGCCGAGCTCGGTGACCGCCGCGACCACATCGGAGACGAGGCGAGGGTTGGCCTTGACGATGTGGGTGCCCCAGCGGCCGTGGGTGTATTCGCGCATGCGCCATCGCAGCAGCGGCCAGTCGTCCACGGCCATCAGCGCCGCCTCGTGGGCCCAGTATTCGACCAGCAGCCGGGGTGCCCGGGAGGAGTGCGCCCACGCCGCACCGTCGAGCACGCCACGGTCGTACGGGCCGAGCCGGCTGAACACGGGGGCGTAGTGCGCGCGCACGGCCACCGACACCGAGTCCAGCTGCAGCACCTGGATGCGGTTGATCAGCCGGCGCAGGTGCGCCCGCGTCACCGGGCCGCGCGGTCTCGGCTCGGTGAGGCCCTGCGCGGCCACGGCGATCCGGCGGGCCTGCGCGACGGTGAGGGAGGCGGCCATCAGGTCATCGTCGCCTATGGCACCGACAGGATGCGGTCGGAGACCAGCGCGGCGACGTTGTCGACGGGGGCGCTGTCGCCGGTGGTCTTCGCGCGCAGGGCGGCGCCCTCCCACGCGTCGACGATCAGTTGGGCCGCGGCTCCGGCGTCGAGTCCGGCATCGATCTCACCCGCCTGCTGTCCGTCGCGGATGGTTCCGGCCAGCGCGGTGCGCCAGCGCTCGAGCGCGGCGGCCACCGCCGCGGTGACCTCGGGTGCGTCTGCGGGCGCCTCCGCGGCGAAGTTGCCGTACATGCACCCCCGCCGGAAGCCGTGGGCGGCGAGATCGGCGCGGAGGTGATCGAGATGGTTTCCGATCCGTTGCCGCGCCGGCACCCCGGGCTCGGTGAGCAGGTCGAGCCGCCGCTGCCGCCCGTACCGCGCGAGAACCTCCACGGCGAGCGCTTCCTTGCTGCGGAAGTGGTTGTAGAACGATCCTTTCGGCGCGCCGGCGGCCGCCGCGATCGCCGCCACCCCGGTGCCGGCGTACCCGCCGGCATGGAGTTCGTCGAATCCGGCGTCCAGCAACGCGTCTCGCAGGCTCGGCCTCGGCACACGTCTCCTTCAGTTGATCCGGACGTCGTCGATGTCGATGGACACGGTGACGGTGTCTCGCACCGGCCGCCCTGCGTCGTCGCGCGGGTGGACGATCCGGGTGACCGGCACGACGATGCCGTCGAACTCGTGGTGGTCGGCCATGTAGTGCGCGGCCGGTGATCCGCCTGCGATGTCGACCTGGTAGTCCCGGCGGCGCAGCAGACCGTCAGCGTCCACGTAGAGCACCTGGTCACGGCTGTGCGTGGCGATGTGGTCCGGGTAGTGCACCCCCAGGCGGCGCCAGGTCTGCCCGTCCTCGCGCCACTCGCCGAGTTCCTCGGTCACGACGCCGGGAAGGGTCAGCTGATAGGGCTCGGACAGATAGGTCCACATCGCGTATCCCGCGAAGTACGCCAGCTGCAGAACGGACCACGGTGTCTCGAGCGTGTGCCCGGCGAACGACGCGCGGGGGTCGCCCAGGGCGTCGACCCGGCCGTGCGCGGGATCGTCCTGCTCGATCACCACGAGGTCGGGCGTGAAGTGTGAGCGCAGCCCCGGCACCGGCAGCGGGCGGTGCCAGACGTGCTGGTCCCTCACCCGGGTCTCCACCCGGGAATCGTCGAGGATGCCGGCGACCCCCTTGAGCGGCCACAGCACGCCGCCGACGGTCTGGTGAATGCTGATCGTGTCGACCTGCCTCCAGCGGTCAGCGCCGCCGTAGGTGGCCATGACCTCGTCGAGAAGTGTCATCGCGGTCTCCCGTTCGTTGCCGTGAACCGCTCTATATGACCGGTCGTCTTGGGCAACGCCGCGACGTTCGGAGACATTCCGGGGCTCAGTCAGCGGTCGGCCCGCTCGTAACTGTGGTAGCGGTAGCGCAGGCCGGACTCGCTGATCTGCCAGTCACCGGTGGTGCCCGCCCAGGCCGCGCCGAGCACGGGGGCCATGGCGTCGGCGTCCTGACGTTTCAGGTCGATCTCCACCTCGGTGACTTCGCAGCGGGTGGCGTGCGGCATCGCCAGCGTGTAGATCCGTTCGCCGCCGATCACCCACGTCTCATCGTCACCGAGGGCGGCATCGATGCCGGTGACGACCTCAGCCCCATCGGCCAGATAGTCGGGATGGGTGCTCAGCACGATGTTCTTGCGGCCCGGCAAGGGGCGCACCTTCGCCGGCAGCGACTCCCAGGTCAGCCGGCCCATCACCACGGTATGGCCGAGGGTGAGCTCCTTGAACCGCGCCTGATCCTCGGGCAGCCGCCACGGGATGCCCCCGCCGCGACCGATCACCCCGGAGGTGGACTGCGCCCAGATCAGTCCGACGGTCTTCACACCGCCACCGGAGCCTTGATCGCCGGATGGGGGTCGTAGTGACGCACGACGACGTCCTCATAGGTGTAGTCGAACAGCGAATCTCGTTGCCCAAGCACGAGTTCCGGGTACGGGCGCGGATCGCGGCTCAGTTGCTCGGTGACCTGTTCGATGTGATTGTCGTAGATGTGGCAGTCCCCGCCGGTCCACACGAAGTCGCCCACCCCCAGGCCGGCCTGCGCGGCCATCATGTGGGTCAGCAGCGCGTAGGACGCGATGTTGAACGGCACCCCCAGGAACAGGTCTGCGCTGCGCTGGTAGAGCTGACAGGACAGCCGGCCGTCGGCGACGTAGAACTGGAAGAACGCGTGGCACGGCGGCAGTGCCATCTGCGGGATCTCGCCGACGTTCCACGCCGAGACGATGTTTCTCCGCGAATCCGGATCGGTCCGCAGCAGTTCCAGCGCCGCGCTGATCTGGTCGATGTGTTCGCCCGACGGCGTCGGCCAGGACCGCCACTGCACCCCGTAAACGGGGCCGAGTTCACCTGTCTGGCTTGCCCATTCATCCCAGATGGTGACGCCGTGCTCCTGCAGCCAGCGCACGTTCGAATCGCCACGCAGGAACCACAGCAGCTCGTAGACCACCGATTTGAGGTGCACCTTCTTGGTGGTGATCAACGGGAAGCCCGCCGAGAGGTCGTAACGCAGCTGGTGGCCGAACAGGCTGCGCGTCCCGGTCCCGGTGCGGTCGGATTTCGCGGTGCCGCGATCGAGGACCTCCCGCAGCAGGTCCTCGTAGGGCGTGGGGATCGGCACGTCGGCCAGCCTACTGCCAGCGCGTGCGAGTAGAACGGTAGCCATGCCGAGTATCAGCACCACCGTCACCACCGCCGACGGCTCCTGTCCGGTCACCCTGCACACGCCCAACGGCCCCGGCCCGTGGTCCGGTGTGGTGATGTTCCCCGACGCCGGCGGTGTGCGCCCCACGTTCCAGGAGATGGCGGCGCGGCTCGCGGGGTTCGGGCACGCCGTGCTGCTGCCCGACGTGTACTACCGCAGCGGCGACTGGCAGCCGTTCGACATGGGCACGGTCTTCGGCGACAAGTCCGAACGCGCACGCCTGTTCGGGATGATCGGCTCGATCACGCCGGAGAAGATGGCCGCCGACGCGGCGGCGTTCTTCGACTTCCTGGCCGGCCGGCCGGAGGTCCGCGGTGACCGGTTCGGCGTGTGCGGCTACTGCATGGGCGGCCGAATGTCGGTGATCGTCGCCGGCCTGCTGCCCGAGCGGGTCGCGGCGGCGGGATCGTTCCACGGCGGCGGCCTGGTCACCGACGACGAGTCCAGCCCGCACCTGCTCGCCGACCGGATGACCGCCACCGTGTACGTCGCCGGCGCCGAGAACGACAACTCGTTCACCACCGCCCAGGCGGAGACCCTCGACAAGGCGCTCACCGCGGCCGGTGTCGAGCACACCGTCGAGATCTATCCGGCCGGGCACGGCTTCGCGGTGCCCGACAACGCGCCCTACGACGAGGAGGCCGCCCAGCGGCACTGGATCGCGCTGCAGGAGTTGTTCGAGCGCGCCCTGCCGAGCTGATCAGGCGGTGGTGCGCCCGCGCTGCCTCAGCTTCCCCAAGGCGCGCAGGACGCCGCGGGCGGCGTAGATGCCGGCGACCACCGACAGGATGATCAGCACGATGAACATCACCAGCCAGTTGGTGCAGATC
>NZ_SPQO01000047.1 GCF_004570325.1 Mycobacterium sp. PS03-16
CTGGCCCTCGCCGACGCCCGCCACGGTGAACAGCCGGGTGCGGTACGGCTGACCGGCGCCGACCGGCGAGGGCGGCGGCTGCGGAGCCGGGGCGCCGGCGTCGCCGCGGTCCTCGCCGGACGGCGGGGTGGCGCCGTCCTCGGCAGGGGCGTCGCTGCCCCCGCCGGGTCCGTCGGGGTCCGGTTCGGGATCGGGGTTGCCGTCGTCGGGTGGCAGCAGGTCGTCGAGTTCCTGTTCGTCGAGGCCGGGGGAATCGAACGGGTTGCGGCGGCGCCGGTGCGGCAGCGTCAGGCGTGCGGCCACGCGAATGTCCTCGGTGGTCACCTCGTCGCGGCCCTGCCAGGCCGCGTGGGCGGCGGCCGCCCTGGCGGTCACGATGTCGGCGCGCAGCCCGTCGACGCCGAACGCCGCGCACACCTCGGCGATCCGCAGCAGCATCTCGTCGCTCAACCGGACCCGGCCCACCAGTGACTGCGCCCGTTCGATGCGGGTGCGCAACCGTTGCTGGGCGTCGGCGTAGCGCTCCCCGAACCCCGCGGGGTCGGCGTCGAACGCCAGTCGCCGGCGCACCACCTCGGCGCGCTCCGCGGGGTCGCGCGGGGCGGCCACCTCGACGGTGAGCCCGAAGCGATCGAGCAGCTGTGGGCGCAGCTCGCCTTCCTCCGGGTTCATGGTGCCGACCAGCACGAAACTCGCGGCGTGGGTCACCGAGACGGCGTCGCGTTCGACGGTCAGCCGGCCCATGGCCGCGGCGTCGAGCAGCAGGTCGACCAGGTGGTCGGGGAGCAGGTTGATCTCGTCGACGTAGAGGATGCCGCGGTGGGCGCGGGCCAGCAGACCGGGTTCGAAGTCCACGGCGCCGTCGGTGAGCGCGCGCCCGAGGTGGATCGAGCCGGCGACGCGGTCCTCGGTGGCGCCCACCGGCAGCTCCACGAGCCGCACGGGGCGGGTCTCGACCGCGCAGTCCGCGGCGAAGGGCCCGTCGGGGGACGACGTGTCGGGGTCGGCCGGATCGGACGAGAAGCGGTCGCCGGCCACCACGCGGATCGGCGGCAGCACATCGGCCAGCGCACGCACCAGTGTGGACTTCGCGGTGCCCTTCTCGCCGCGGACCAGGACGCCGCCGATGCGCGGCGACACCGTGGTGAGCACCAGGGCCAGCGCCATGTCGTCGAGCCCGCCCGGTGCGTCGGGATCGCTGCCGAGGACAGCGGTGAAGGGGTACAGCTGCAGCATGTGAGGCTCCGCTCGTGACGCGAACCGGCGTGGTTACGCGCGAGGCCGGTCTTCGGACTGACCGGATCCCACCCCTGACGCACAGGAGGGGCCCGGATCACCGCAGCGGGCCTGTGCCGGATTCTCACCGGACTTCCCAGATTCTCCCCAGGGGCTTGCCTCGCCGTTTCCGACTCGGGGCGCGAAGGGGCACCTCGCACCGCTCACGCTAGCATCGCCGCCGTGCCGGTCGTCGACGTGCGTCTCACCGTGGTGGGTGTCGGTGCCGACGGCTGGCCGGGTATCGCGCCGACCGGGCGGTCCGCGCTTCTCGACGCCGAGGTGGTGCTCGGCGCGCCGCGTCAGCTCGGGCTGCTGCCCGACGTCGAAGGCCAGCAGCGGCTGGCCTGGCCGTCGCCGCTGCGCGCGGCGCTGCCGGCTTTCCTCGACGAGCAGCACGGCCGCCGCGTCGTCGCGCTGGCCTCGGGTGATCCGCTGCTCAGCGGCATCGGCACCACGCTTGTGGCGCTGCTCGGCGCCGACCGGGTGAGCGTGATCCCGCACGTGTCGTCGACCGTGCTGGCACGGGCCCGCCTCGGCTGGTCGGCGGAGTCGACCGCCGTGGTCAGCGTGGTCGGCCGCGATCCGCACGCCGCGCTGCGCGAACTGGCACCGGGCCGCCGGGTCCTGGTGCTGTCCTCTGATGAGGACACCCCCGCCGCCCTGGCCGCGCTGCTGGTGGCGCGCGGCTACGGGGCCAGCCGGATGGTGGTGCTCGGCGACCTCGGCGGCGACGCCGAGACGCGGGTGGACGCCACCGCCGCCACCTATTCCGGTCCGGCGCCGCGGCTCAACGTGGTGGCCCTCGACCTGGCCGGGCCGCTGCTGACGGGATGGGCCTGCGGCCTGCCCGACGAGGCGTTCGAGAACGACGGGCAACTGACGAAGCGGGATCTGCGGGCGGCCGCGCTGGCCCGCCTGATGCCGGTGCCCGGACAGCTGCTGTGGGACGTCGGCGCGGGCGCGGGGTCGGTGGGCATCGAGTGGATGCGTGCCCATCCCACGTGCCGGACCATCGCGGTGGAGGGTGACGCCGCGCGCGCCGAGCGGATCGGCCGCAACGCCCGCACGCTCGGCGTGCCCGGGCTCGAGGTGGTGCACGGCCGCGCGCCGGACGCGCTGGCCGAATTGCCGTCTCCCGACGCGGTGTTCATCGGTGGTGGCGCCACCCGGCCCGGGGTGCTGCCGGCCTGCCTGGAGGTGTTGCGGCCGGGCGGACGGCTGGTGGTGCACGGCGTGACGGTCGAGACCGAGGCCGTCCTGGCCGCCGCCTACGGTGAGCACGGCGGTGAGCTCACCCGCATCCACACCGAGCACGCCGCGCCGGTCGGGACGTTCACCGGATGGACGCCCGCGCGGGCCGTGACGCAGTGGGCGTACACGCGGAGCTGGGCTCAGCGGGCGCGGTAGCGCTCCTCGTGCACCACCGACGACAGCGGTGAGCGGGCGCGCCAGCCGTAGCGCTCCAGGTCCGGCACCTCCGGCAGATCGGCCACCCGGCCCACGCACAGCCAGGCGACGGGCCGGACGTGCTCGGGCATGCCGACCAGCGTCCGGAGGTACTCCTCGCGGTAGAACGACACCCAGCCCACGCCGAGGCCTTCGGCGGTGGCGGCGAGCCACAGGTTCTGGATCGCGCACACCACCGAGTACAGGCCGGCGTCGTCGATGGCGTGCCTGCCGAGCACCTGGCGGCCGCCGCGGGTGGGGTCGTAGCCGACCACCACGCCGAGGCCGGATTCGCAGATGCCTTCCACCTTGATCCGCGAGAACGTCTCGGCCCGTTCCCCGGACAGGCTGTGCGCGAACACATTCCGCTCGTGGGCGACGTGTCCGCGGAACGCCCGCAGGGTGTCGGGGGAGCGGACCAGCACGAAGTCCCACGGCTGCGACATGCCCACCGACGGGGCGGCGTGCGCGGCGCCGAGCACCCGGTCGAGCACCGCGCGGTCGATCGGTGCGCCGGTGAACTCCCGTCGGGTGTCGCGGCGGCGGTGGATGACGTCGTAGAGGCCGGCCAAGGTCGGTGCCGGGGCACTCACCGCAGCCCGCCGACCTGTTTGACCGACCGGTCGCGCGCCGGGTCGTAGAGGTGGCTGTCGCCCGCGCAGGGGTCGGGCCGGCCGGCCAGCGCCCGGCCCACCAGGATCACCGCGGCCTGCCGCAGCCCGGCGGCCTCCACCTGATCGGCGATGTCGGCGACGGTGCCCACCAGCACCACCTCGGCGGGCTGGGAGGCCCGGTAGACGACGGCGACCGGGCACTGGGGCCCGTAGGACGGGGCGAGCTCGGCCATCAGCGGGCGGATCCGCGTGATCGCCAGGTGCAGCACCAGCGTGGCGCGGGTCGCGGCGAACGCGGCCAGCGATTCGGTGTCGGGCATCTGCGTGGACCGCTGCTGGGTGCGGGTGAGCACCACCGACTGGGCGACCAGGGGCACGGTCAGCTCGCGGCCGACCCGGGCCGCGGCGGCGGCGTACGCGGGGACGCCGGGGGTGAGCGCCCACGGCACGCCGGCCGCGTCGAGGCGGCGGGTCTGTTCGGACACCGCGCTGTAGAGCGAGGGGTCGCCGGAGACCAGCCGCACCACGCGCCGCCCCGCGGTGTGCGCGGTGACGATGCGGTCGACGATCGCGTCCAGGTCGAGATCCTGGGTGTCGACGAGTTCGGCGGCCGGTGAACAATTCTCGAGGACCGACGGGTCGAGATAGGTGCCGGGGTAGAGCACCACGTCGGCGTCGGCGAGTAGCCGGACGGCCCGCACGGTGAGCAGGTCCGCCGCACCCGGCCCGGCGCCGACGAACTGGACGGCGGCCGTCATCGCACCCACCGCGGGGTCCACACCCGGCCGGACTGCGTCACCCGGGTGGCCGAGGCGCCCACCAGCAACAGGCATTTCATGTCGATGGTCTCGGGGTCCAGGTCGCCCAGCGTGGTGACCTCCAGCGACTCCCCGTCGCGCCCGACATCGCGGCCCACCACGACGACGGTGTCGGCGGCGCGGTGCTCGAGCAGCACCTTGCGCGCCACCGCGATCTGGTCGGGCCGCGACCGCGACGCCGGGTTGTAGATCCCGAGCACGAGGTCGGCCTCGGCGACCGCGCGCAACCGGTTCTCGATCACCGACCAGGGTTTGAGCCGGTCGGACAGGCTCATCACGGCGAAGTCTGCGCCGATCGGTGCACCGGCGCGGGCGGCGACCGCCTGCACCGCCGAGACCCCCGGGAGCACGCGCACCGGCACCCCGGCGTACCCCGGATCCTCGGCGGCCTCGAAAACCGCTGCGGCCATGCCGAATACGCCCGCATCACCGCCGGACACCACGGCCACCTTCTCGCCGCGGCGCGCCAGGTCCAGCGCGAAGCGGGCACGGTCGACCTCGACGGTGTTGCCCGACGCGTGGCGCTGCAGGCCTTCGCGCTGCGGGACCCGGGCCACGTAGGGCGCGTAGCCCACCACGTGGTCCACCTCGGCCAGCGCGGCGGCCGCCTCTGGCGTGAGCCACTGCGCCGGTCCGGGCCCCAGCCCCACGACGAGCAGTTCGGCGGCCTCGGCGACGGGTGCGGCCACCGCCGGTGCGGCGGCCTCGGTGCCGCGGGACCGGCGGCCGTTGAGCGAGTCGCCGTTGACGACGATGAGCGAGAAGTAGGGCACCGTCGTCTCGTCGACGTCGGCGACCGGCATCCACCGCTGTTCGGGGTGGCTGGCGCGTTCGACGTAGAGCGCATGCGGCAGCCGGCCCGCAGCGGCCAGCGCACGGCGCACCGCCGGGAACGTGCGGCCCAGTTTCATGATGATCGCGCCGTCGGTGTCGGCCAGCCGGCGGGCGAGTTCGGGTTCGGGCAGGGTGCCCGGCAGCACGGTGAGGATGTCGGTCTGGCGGACCAGCGGGGACGCCGTGGCCGCGGTGGCGGCGGTGAACGCCGGT
Source organism: Mycobacterium sp. PS03-16 (assembly GCF_004570325.1). Classification (GTDB taxonomy): domain Bacteria; phylum Actinomycetota; class Actinomycetes; order Mycobacteriales; family Mycobacteriaceae; genus Mycobacterium. The sequence goes on from NZ_SPQO01000047.1 coordinate 5,204, forward strand.
ATGCCGGGGATGATCTCGGTGGGATAGCGCTCGGCCAGCCGGTCGTGCATGTACATGTACGAGCCGTAGAACAGCGGGTCGCCCTCGGCGAGCAGCGCGACGGTGCGTCCGGCGTCGAGGTGGGCGGCCAGCCGGGCGGCCGCCTCCTCGTAGAAGTCGGCCAGGGCGCCCGCGTAGCCGCCGGGATGATCGGTGGCGCCGGTGGTGACGGGGTAGCGCAGCTCCTCCTCGATCGCCGCGGCGGGGATGAGGTCGGCGGCGATACTGCGCGCGTACGACGACTTGTTGACCCCGGCGTGGTAGGCGATGACGTCGGCGCCGGCGATGACCCGGGCGGCCTTGCGCGTGATCAGCTCGGGGTCACCGGGGCCCAGCCCGACGCCGTAGAACCGGCCGACGGGTGCCTGCGCGGTCATTCCGCCTCCGAGGCCAGCGCGTTGAGCGCCGAGGAGGTGATCGCCGACCCCCCGCGGCGGCCGCGGATGGTCACGTAGGGGATGTCGATGCCATGCGTGTCGGCGAACGCGATCAGCGCATCCTTCGATTCGGCGGCGCCGATGAACCCGACCGGGCAGCCAACGATCGCCGCAGGCCGCGGCGCCCCGTCGAGCAGCATCTCCATGAGGTGGAACAGTGCGGTAGGCGCGTTGCCGATCGCGACCACCGCCCCGTCGAGCAGCGGTTCCCACAGCGAGACCGCGGCCGCGGTGCGGGTGGTTCGCCACGCGCGCGCGAGGTCGGGCACCCGCGGGTCCCGCAGGTAGCAGTGCACGTCGTTGCCCGCGGGCAGCCGGCTGGCGGTCACCCCGGTCGCGACCATGTACGCATCGCACAGGATCGGCGCCCCGGCATCCAGCGCCGACCGGGCGGCCCGCACCAGGCCGGGATGGATCACCAGGTCGTCGGTGAGGTTCGGTTGGCCGGTGCCGTGGATCATCCGCACCGCGAGCTTCTCGGCCTCGGCAGGGATGCGTGACAGGTCGGCTTCCCGGCGGATCGTCGCGAACGAGTCGACGTAGATGGCCGCGCCGTCGTCGATGTAGTCGTACCGTTTGGTCGGCCGCACGAGGTGGCCCTGGTCAGTGGAAGAACTGGTCACTGGGGTGCCTCCGTACTCGCGCGAACTTCCGTGCCGTCATGGTGTTGCACAGGTCACCTTAGCGGCTCGCTGTGGTCCAACCATACTGTGGTCACCCTACGTGGACGTTCGCGCCGCTCGGCGCGGGCCGCGCTATCGCAGCGACTCGACCGCGGCCAGGGCCGCGTCGTAATCCGGCTCCTGGGCGATCTCGGGCACCAGCTCCGAGTAGGCCACCTTGCCGTCGGCGTCGAGCACGACCACCGCACGCGCGAGCAGCCCGGCCATCGGACCGTCGGTGATGGTCACGCCGTACTGGGCGCCGAAGTCGTCGCGGAAGCCGGAGCCGGTGGCGACGTTCTCGATGCCCTCGGCACCGCAGAACCGCTTCTGGGCGAACGGAAGGTCGTTGGACACGCACAGCACGGTCAGCCCGCTGCCGGCGACCCGCTCGTTGAAGGTCCGCACGCTGGTGGCGCACACCCCCGTGTCGACCGACGGGAAAATGTTGAGCAGCAACGGCTTTCCGCGGTACTGGCTGCTGGCCAGCTCGCCCAGGTCGGTCCCGGTCAGCGTGAACTCCGGAGCCGGCGACCCGACGGCGGGCAATTCGCCGACGGTGTTGATCGGATTTCCACCCAACGTTATCTGCGCCATGCCGCCATTCTCTACGGCTCGGCCCGCGCCCGCACAACCGCCCCCCGGCAGTCCCGGACCGGCACGCTCACGCGACGATCAGCACGTCGAGCGTGCGGGGCCCGTGCACCCCTTCCACCCGGTCGAGTTCGATGTCGCTGGTGGCGCTCGGGCCCGAGATGAAGGTCAGCGGCCGGGTCGGGTCGAGGCCCGCGAACGCCTGCGGCACGGTGTCGACGATCTGTCCGGCCGCCACCACGCAGATGTGGTGGTCCGGGACGAGCGTCAGCGCCCGTCGGCCCTGCGCCGGCCCGGCGTCTAGCACGATGGTCCCGGTGGCCGCGACACCCAGCGCGCATCCGGTCACCACGGCGTCCATCGCCGCCAGTTCGTCCACCGACAGCGGCGCGGCCGGCTCCTCGAACCGCACCTCCACGCCGTGCACCCAGTCCCGCGGCAGCCCGGCCGGGGCGACGACGCGGGCCGAGTCGGGGAGCAGCGACGCGACGGTGGCCGCGATGTCGGCCTCGCTGACCGGGACCACCCGGGCGCGGTACTCGCTGACCGTCTCCGCGAAACGCTCGACGTCACCGGCGGCGGTCAGCGGCGCGCGGTCGTAGTCGCGGGGCACCTCGACCGGCGCGGCCGGCGCTGCGGCCAGCGCGCTGCGGATCCGCTGCAGGACAACGGCTCTCGCGTCGCTCATGGCGTGTCCTCCCGGTGGGTGCGGGCCCACCACTGGCGGAACGTCTCAGCGGGCGGCTCGGGGATGTCGCGGCTGGAGGTCCAGCGGGAGGCGGGCCAGGGCAGCGCGGTGATGCGGTGACCGGATCCGGCGACCACCCGGCCGGCGCCCAGCGCCTTCTCGGCGAGCGCGAACCGCTTCGACGAGGCCATCGCCCACGCGGCGGCCTTCATCGCGATGTCCTGGCCGCCGGGCAGGCCGCCCCGGTCGGCGTCGACCTGCTGGGCGCGCAGGTGGACGAGGATGCCGGGGATGTCGATACGCACCGGGCAGGCGTCGAAGCAGGCGCCGCAGAGCGACGACGCGTAGGGCAGCGACGCATTCGGGTCGTCGTGGCCGCGCGTGCCGGTGAGCTGGGGCGAGAGGATCGCGCCGATCGGGCCGGGATACACCGAACCGTAGGCGTGGCCGCCGGTGCGCTCGTAGACCGGGCACACGTTCAGGCAGGCGCTGCAGCGGATGCAGTGCAGCGCCGGCCGGCCGACGGGGTCGGACAGCACCGAGGTGCGGCCGTTGTCGAGCAGAACGAGGTGGAACTCCCGCGGTCCGTCGCCGGGATGGATGCCGGTCCACATCGAGGTGTAGGGGTTCATCCGCTCGGCGGTCGAGGACCGCGGCAGCAGCTGCATGAACACCTCGAGGTCGGTGAACCGTGGCACCACCTTCTCGATCCCCATCACGGTGATGAGCGTCTCGGGCAGGGTCAGGCACATCCGGCCGTTGCCCTCGGATTCCACCACGGCCAGCGTGCCGGTCTCGGCGACGCCGAAGTTGGCGCCGCTCACCGCGATCCGGGCCGAGAGGAATTTGCGGCGCAGGTGTTCGCGGGCGGCCATCGCGAGCACCCGCGGTTCGTCGGTGAGGGCGCCTGCGCCGGGGATCTCCCGCTCGAAGATCTCTCGGATCTCCGACCGGTTGCGGTGGATCGCGGGAACCAGGATGTGGCTGGGGGTGTCGTGGCCGAGCTGCACGATGAGCTCGGCGAGGTCGGTCTCGATGGCCGCGATGCCGTGCGCCTCGAGGTGTTCGTTGAGGCCGATCTCCTGGGTGGCCATCGATTTGACCTTGACCACCTCGTCGACGCCGCGCGCGGCGATCAGGTCGGTGATGATCGCGTTCGCCTCGATGGCGTCGCGGGCCCAGTGCACGACACCGCCACGGGCGGTGACGGCCTCCTCGAGCTGGACGAGCAGTTCCGGCAGCCGGGCCAGCACGTCCTGTTTGAGTGCGCTGCCCGCCGCGCGCAGCTCCTCCCAGTCCGCGCATTCGGCCACGGCACCGAGCCGTTTGGTCCGGATGGTGCGGGTGGCGTGGCCGACGTTGCGCCGCATCTGGGTGTCGGCCAGCGCGGTGCGCGCGGCCTTGGGGAACGGCAGCTCACCGCGCAGGTTGCCCACGCCGTGCGCGCCGGTCATCGGGCGCCCGCCTGGCCGGCGCGGTCCGTCGCGGCGAGGATCTGCGCGAGGTGCACGGTGCGGATCCCGGCCCGGATGCGGCTCAGGCCGCCGCCGATGTGCATCAGGCACGACGAGTCCCCGGCCGTGCAGATCTCGGCGCCGGAGTCGATGACGTTGGCCATCTTGTCGGCCAGCATCGCGGTCGAGGTGTCGGCGTTCTTGATCGCGAACGTGCCGCCGAATCCGCAGCAGGAGTCGGCCGCGGGCAGTTCCACGAGGTCCAGCCCACGCACGTGGCGCAACAGCTGCAGGGGTTTGTCGCCGACCCGCAGCATGCGCAGCGAATGGCAGGTGGGGTGGTAGGTGACCCGGTGCGGGTAGTAGGCGTCGACGTCGGTGACGCCGAGGATGTCGACCAGGAACTCCGAGAGCTCGTAGGTCCGCGCGGCCATGGCCTCGGCCCGCTCGGCGAGGTCGTGCGCGCCGGCCCGCCGCGCGACCATCGCGTGCTGGTGGCGCACGGAGCCGACGCACGACCCCGACGGCGCCACCACCGCGTCGCACCCGGACCGTTCGAACACCTCGACGTGGTGGGCGACGAGACCGGTCGCCTCGGTCAGATAGCCGGTGTTGACGTGCATCTGGCCGCAGCAGGTCTGCTGCTCGGGGAACACCACCTGATGGCCGAGGCGCTCCAGCAGTGTCACGGTGGCGATCGCGGCGTCGGGGAACATCGCGTCGGCCAGACACGTCGCGAACAGGGCGATGCGCATCCACGGCTCCTGCATCAACTCTTGGTCGGACCACATTGTGGTGTGGTCCGATCAGCCTACGCGAGGGGTTCGGCGGCGCGGATCCGAGTTGCTGGTCTGTCATGATGTGCCGCATGGCGCAGCCCTTGATCCTGGCCCTCGAGGGCCACGCTCCCCGTCTGCACCCGGAGTGCTGGGTGGCCCCCAACGCGGCGGTGATCGGGAACGTCACGATCGCGGAGAAGGCCAGCGTCTGGTACTCGGCGACGCTGCGCGCCGAGTTCGACCCCATCGAGGTCGGGCCGGGCTCGAACATCCAGGACAGCGCCACCGTGCACGCCGACCCGGGCTTCCCCGTGCGGATCGGCGTGCGGGTCACCGTGGGGCACAACGCAGTCCTGCACGGCTGCACCGTCGAGGACGGCTGCCTGATCGGGATGGGCGCGGTGATCGGCAACGGCGCGACCGTCGGTGCCCGGTCGCTGATCGCCCCCGGAGCGGTGCTGCCGCAGGGCATGACGGTGCCGCCGCAGTCGCTGGTGGCCGGTGTTCCCGCCAAGGTGCGGCGCGAGCTCACCGAGGATGAGATGACGGTCAGTGGGATCAACGCCCCGGCCTACGAGTACCTGCTCGGGGTGCACCGCGCCGCGACGCCGGTCGAGCACGAGGGCTGACTACTCGCGCAGATCGGCCGTCGCGGGTCCGAACTGGTAGAGGTGGTCGAGGACCGGCGCCGGATCGGCCGACCAGTCCATCGCGGCGAGCTGAGCGCGGCTGCGGCGTCCCGTTCGCCAGCGCACGGACTCGAATCGGTTGGTGCGCAAGCGGATCTCGGATCCGTCGGTGGGTCCGCTGCGGTACTCGGCGTCCTCCACGATCACGCGCAGCGGCACCGGTGGCGCCAGCATCGTGAGCAGCTGGTCGGAGACCACGCGTACCGCGGCGGTGTCGCGGGCGCCGGGACGGTCGAGCGCCGCGCGGATGTCGTGCTCGTGGGTGACGACATCGCCCAGCGGGGGGACCAGCGCGCGGGTGTGCGCCAGCCGCTCGAGCTGGGCGGCCGCCGCGTGCCAGGTGTCGAGCAGCCCAGCGGTGTCGCGGTCGCGGTACCGCGCGACGTGTTCGGCCGTCTCCTCGTCGCTGGGCGCACCGGCGAGCCGTCCGCTCGCCCAGTCCTCGGCGACCGCGGCGAGGTGAGAGACGACGTCGCGTATCGACCATCCCGGGCAGGCGGGCACGGGTGTCTGCCAGCCGGCATCCCCGAGTCCGCTGACCAGCAAGACGATCCGCTCCCGGGTGTCCTGGTAGAGCCGGGCGCTGCGCTGCGCGTCAGCGGGGGGCACAGCAGTTCCCGTCCTCGGCGGGCCGCGGTGGGCGGGGATCCTTCGGGTCGTCGGGATCCGGGTCGCCGAACCAGCGTGACGGGGCGCGTTGGCCGTATTGGTCGTGCCAGCACCACCATTCGTACGGTGCGGTCTGCGGGTAACCGGGCGGGGAGTCCTCCCACGTCTCCTGGCGGCCGAGTGCGGTCATGTCGAGGAAGTGCCAGGTGTTGTTGAAGATCTCATCGCCGCGGTTGTCGATGAAATAGGTGCGGAAGATGCGGTCGCCGTCGCGGATGAACGCGTTGGTGCCGTGCCACTGGTCGACTCCGAAATCGACGTCGAAGTTGTCGGTGATCGTGAACCACGGGTGGTGCCAACCCATTCGGGCCTTGACGCGGGCCAGGTCGGCCTGGCCGGCGCGCGAGGCGTAGACCAGCGTGGTGTCGCGGGCGTTGAGGTGTGCGAGGTTGCCGATGTGGTCGGCCATCAGTGAGCAGCCGACGCAGCCGTGCTCGGGCCAGCCCTGCACACCCGGTTCGACGAAGGCCCGGTAGACGATCAGCTGCCTGCGGCCGTCGAACAGGTCGAGTAGGGACAGGCGGCCCGCCGGTCCCTCGAACTCGTACGGGGTGGTCACCTCCGTCCACGGCATCCGCCGGCGCATCGCGGCGAGCGCGTCGCGCGCCCTGGTCACCTCCTTCTCCTTGACGAGCATCTGCTGGTAGGCGTCGTGCCATTCGGACGCCGACACGATCGGCGGTGTGTGCATGGGTGCTCCCTCGACCAAAATGTTCAACAGAACAGTTGAATGTCTGATGAAGCCAGCACACCACTGATCTCGGCTATAGTCAACAAGGTGGTTGAAGATCAGGTGCTGGACCGCGCCTATGCCGCACTGTCGGACCCGACCCGGCGCCGGCTGATCGAGGCGCTGCGCGAGGGCGACGCCCGGATCAGCGATCTGGCTGCGCCGCTACCGATGTCGTTCGCCGGGGTGTCCCGCCACGTCGGCGTGCTGGAGTCGGCCGGGCTGGTCACCCGCGAGGTGCGCGGCCGCGAACACTGGCTGTCGCTGCGCCCGGAGGGGCTGACCGCGGCCCAGCAGTGGATGGCCGAGCAGACGCAGTTCTGGTCGGCCAGCGCGGACGCACTGGCCACGCGGCTGCGCCGGAAGCGGGCCGCGCGATGACCGACACCGCGACCATCCGCGTCGAACGGATCATGCCCGCACCCCCGGCCGAGGTGTTCGACGAATGGCTCGATCCGGACGCGCTGACGGAGTGGATGTGCCCACGCCCCTCGCGGGTCGTCGGGGTGGACCTCGATCCCCGGGTCGACGGCATCCTGCGCTTCGACGTCGACGATGAGGGCACCCGGGTGTTGATCACCGGGCAGTTCCTCGAGATCGACCGCCCGCACCTCCTGCGGTTCACGTGGAGCAACTCCAACTGGCCGGATCCGACCGTGACCAGTGTCGTGGAGGTCCGTTTCACCCCGGCCGGCGAGTCCGACACACACATGGCGATCGAACACCGCCTCGTTCCCGCAACGGAATTCGACGACTTCCACAACGGCTGGACGCTCACCGCCGAGCAGCTGGTCGCGGTGCTGGCTGCGCGAGCGTCCCGCGGGTCGTGATACCGCCGCGGCGGTGATGTGTGGCGCTCGGCAGCGCCCGCTCTCAGCCCAGTCCGGACTCACCCGCGGCCGGACCGGTGCGCGCGCCCGTGGTCGCGCCGTCCACTGCCGGTGGTGTGGTCAGGTGGTCGAGGATGCCGGTGATGTCGAGCACCCGGTCCAGGTGTGCAGGCCGGCGGTCCAGGTGCAGCTGCACACCGGCCGCGGCGGCGTGGCGGTGGATGTCGATCAGCCCCGACAGGCCCGCCGAATCGCAGAACGTCAGTGCGGCGAAGTCGAGGCGCAGGTGACACAGCCCGGGCTGGTCGGACACCAGCGTGCACACGGCGTCGACGAACTCGCCGGTGCTCAGGAAGTCGAGGTCGCCGGCGATGTGCACGCCTGCCGACCGGGCCGTCTTGTCGGTGGTCACGGTGAGTTTCATGCGGTGCGGGTGGGGTCGGTGGCCGGTGGGCTCAGGACGGTGTGGGCGGCGCGCAGGATGCGCTGGGTGCGGGGATGGTCGTGCAGTTGCGCGGCAAGGGATTCCAGGGCCGGTTGCAGTGACGCCGCCGGCACACCGCGGGCGGTGAGGATGTCCGCGGTCCAGGTGATGAACCTGGTGAACAGATCGTCGTCGTCGACGTAGAGCGCGGTGCCCAGGAACTCGACGATGTGCGCGAGGTCCTCGACGGTGTGCTGCCGCTGCTGCTCGGAGTAGTCCCGCATGGCGGGGAAGCGGTTGTCCAAGTCGTCCATCGCGGTGCCGATGAGCCGCGCGGCCGAATCGCGGACCATCGTGTACTCCTGGTCGGCCAGATGCGGCAGGTCGTCGATGGGCTGATGGGCGGCGGCCGGACTCACCCGGGCGAAACCGCGGCGCAGGCGCTGTTCGGCCGCGCGCGCGTCGGGCGCCCACGCATTGGCGCCCAACTGCAGGGCGTAGCGGCCGTCGGGTCCGAACGCGGCGCCGCCTGCGAGCACCGGGGCTCCTGCCGCCTGGCACGCGGTGATCGCGGCGTGCGCGGTGGGCAGCCGGGTGGGGATGGAGCACGACAGCGCGACGGCGTCGGGCCCCTGGTGGTGCAGATGCGCGATGAGGTGCGGGGTGGGGACCTGCGCGCCGAGGAAATCGATCTCCCACCCGCGCAGGCGCAGCACCTCGGCGAGCAGGCGGGCGGGCAGCGCATGCCACTCGCCGTCCACGCACGCCACGGTCACCCGGCCGGCGCGCGGGGCTGGTCGGGCGGCGGGGTGGTGGGCCAGCGCGGCGATCACCCGGTCGTTGATCGCGGTGGCGGCGTGCTCCTGGGCGACGGTGATCCGGTTGGCCGCCCATTCGGTGCCGACCTTGTGCTGCACCGGGGCGATGACGTCGAGCAGAACGTCCTCCGCCGCCATTCCCTGCTCGATCGCCGCGAAAACCGTTGCTGCCGCGGCATATTCATCTCCGTCGAGCGCGGCGCCCCACAGCCGCTCCCGGATCAGCGCATCGGCGGCGCCGGTGACATCGGTGGCGTCGTCGAGCCAGGTGGCATCGACGTCCCGGGTGCTCACGCGGTGTACCTCCCGGCGGTGTGGCCGTCTACGGCGCTCAGGTGGGTCCGCCGCGGCGCGGTGATGGCCACGACGGCGATGTCGTCGTGTGCGCGGGCGCCCACCCACTGCGAGGTCAGCATCATGATTCGCTCGACCACCGCCTCGGCGGGCAGGCCTGCGCACTGTGCGAGCGCGGCGGCCAGTCGGGGCTCCCCGAACATGTCGCCGCCCAGCGGGCCGCCGCGGGCCTCGGTGACGCCGTCGGTGTAGAGCAGACAGGTCTCGCCCGGCGCCAGCGCCGTCTCGAAGGTCCTGGCGCGGATCTGTGGCATCACCCCGACCAGCGTGCCGCGGGTGTCGGCCTCTTCGACACCGCCGTCGTTGCGCACGATCAGCGGGGGCAGGTGGCCGGCGCTGGTGAGCCGCAAGGCGACCTGACCCTCCCGGCGTGCGATCGAGGCCAGCACCAGGGTGGCGAAGCGGGTGTGGTGGGCGGCGAGCAGTGCGCTGTTGAGCAGTCGCAGCACGCCGGCGTGATCCTCGGCCAGTGGTGCCAGCGCCTGCAGCGTGTTGCGGATCTTGCCGGTCAGGACGGCGGCCTCGAGCCCCTTGTCGCAGACGTCGCCCAGCATGATCAGTGTCTCGCCGTCCGGTGTGGTGGCGGGATGGACGTCGTAGAAGTCGCCGCCGATCACCTGGTGGTCCTCCGACGCGCGGTACCCGCCGGCGAGTTCGATGCCGTGGAGGCGCTGCAGGCGGGGCGGAAGGAGGTCGCGCATCAGCGTGCGGGTGATCGCGGACTGTTCGGCGTACAGCCGCGCCGCCGACAGCGCAGCCCCGGCGCGGGCCGCGAACAGCCGCGCGAACACCTCTTCGCCCTCGTTGAACGCCGCCTCCGAACTGCGCCGCAGCAGCACCAGCGCTCCGGCGGGGACGCCGTGGCCGGGCAGCGGCGTGATCACGACGGACCCGACCGGGCCGTCGAAGTCCTCGGGCAGCAGCCAGGCGGGCATGGTTGCCGGGTCGAGCCACCGTGACGGGACCGGCGGGAAGCCGCGCAGCGCCTCGGATAGTCCGGCCACCGCGGCGGGATCGGCCTCGACGCGGCGGTGATGGACCGTGCCGTTGGCGCCGCTGCACACCACCGGCACGTGGCCGCCGGTGACCGGAGCCACCAGCACCGCGGCGTCGGCGAGGTGCCGCGCCGCCATCTCGACGGTCGAATCCATGCACCGGTCGATGTTCAGCGAGGCCATCAGCACCGCCGACGCCTCGTCGAGGAACGCCGCCCGTTCCCGCTCGCGGGCCAGTGCGCGGTGTGCCTCGGCGAGCAGGCCGTCGGTGTCGTCGACCAGCCACCATGCCGTGTCGCCGTCGGGCAGAGCGGAGGGACGTGCGGTGAGAACGCGGTCGGCCAGGGGGCCCGATGCCTCCGCGGTCGGCGCGGCCGGGCGGTCGTGGGCCTCGGAGAGCCAGCGCGGGGCGACGTCGCGAAGGACGGCGCCGGGCTCGGCCGCGGGCAGCAGGGCGGCCACGGAACCGCTGCGGGCCCGGATCACGCCCTCGGCATCGACCACGACGACGGGGTGGGGGACGGAGGTCCACGAGGCGTAGCGCCCGGTGTCGACGCGGACAGCACCCTCCTCGCTCATCGCAGCCTCCTCACTGCACCCACTATTGCCTACCGCGTTGCCGCGGTTCAACCGGTCGGGGTCAGACGTCACCGCTTCGCCACAGCGTGGACTGTGCAGTGTCCTCGACGTTCCGCGCCGCTCGCGGGGGCCAACGCGAACGGGCGCCCCCTGCGGGGCGCCCGTTCTCGCGGTAGCTGCGGTCGTGCCGGTGTCAGCGGGTGGTGACGTAGACGACGCGGTCGTCGTTGTCGTAGCGGACCGACACGATCGCCGACTCGTCCAGCGGCTTGGTCATGCCCTGCTGGGTGACGCGGACCTGGTAGCCGCGGTCGTCGAGGCTGCTGATGGTGTCGGCGGCGTTGCCGGGGCCGGCGGGCGCGGCGGCGGCCGGGGCGGCCAGGCCGATGAAGGCGGCGGCGGTGGCGCCGGCGAACAGGGTGGCGGCGGTGAACTTCTGCATCGTTCTCACTTCTCTCAGTGGCTCGGTCCGGGGATTTCGTCCCGGTCTGACTGGTCAAACCCGCAGCTCAGGGGTTTGAATTCCACTGGCAGTGATTGATGGGGCCCTGGCAGCAATTGCGCGGTGGCATGCTCACGACGTGGGTGAGGCGCGGTTGACCGAGGACGGTCATCACGTCGTGATCGACGGTCGCCGCTGGCGCGCCACCGACCCGGCCATCCCCGAGGCGCGGCGCGCCGAACTCACCCGGGTCTTGATGGCGTGGCGGCGCGAGGTGCGGCGCACCGTGGGCACCGACCGAGAACGGCGGGCGCGGGCGGGGGTGCAGGCGGCCAAGGTGGCGCTCGGTGAGCGCGGCACGCCGCCGTGGTGGGAGCAGAGCCTCGAGGAGCGGCGGGCGCGGTGGCAGGCCGACGTGCCCACCCCGGCGTGACAACCGGTCAGGGTGTCGGCACGATCGGCGGCTCCGGCGGCAGCTGACCCGGCGGCAGGTCGAGCACCGACTGCAGCAGGCGGCAGCCGCCGGTGATGTTGAGCCGGGCGGCCGTGATCTGACCCAGGTTGACCTCGTAACCGTTGCCCCGGACGTCGAAGTCGCGTTTGGCGGTCTCGTCGAACAGCGACGACTCCTCGGTTGCGCCGAGCCGGGCGGCCTCCTCGCGCACGATGCCGACGGCGGTGGTGAACTCGTCGGCGGTGAACGTCCGGCCGAAGGCGACCGAGTCCGAGCTCGGGCGGCGCGCGATGTCGGCGGTCAGGTCGTCGCACGACTGCCCGTTCCGGTTCAGCGTCAGCACATTCGGATCATCGGTCACCCGCCAGGTCTGTCCTGGCACGGCGGCGACGATGCGTTCGGCGATCACCGTTGCGGTGTCGTTGAGCCGTCGGCGTTCCTCCTCGAACGACCCCTTGTCGCGCAGGCCGTCGATCAGCGCGACCTTGTCTTCGCCTGCGACGGTGGGGGATTCGTTCGGATGATCGCTCATGGTGCATCCGCCTGTCGGTGGGGTCAGCGCACCGCACAGCAGCAGCGCGGCCACCCGCGCGCGGGTGCGGCCCGCCCTCGTGTCGGTCATGGTCTCGGAGTCTCCGTCACGGCGAGGTCGGGGCGGTCGAGCAGGATGACCGCCAGGTTGTACCCGGTCATACGTTCACCGGCGTCGCGGGGATATTCGGAGTGGCCGGAGGCGCCGGTCTTGTACTCGAGGCCGGGAACGGGCGTCCAGCCGGCGTCGGTCTCCAGGTGCGGGAACCGGTAGCGGGGTGCCTCACCTCCGAAGACGTCGCCGTAGATGACCTCGTTCGGGTCCGAACCCCAGCCGTGCACCGGAGCCAGCGCGCCGATCGCGTTGATCGGGTCGTCCGGGGTGCTCATCACGAAGAAGTTGTCGTCGCGCATGCCCAGGTCGGCCGTCGAGGTCGCCTGGAAGCCGGGCGACCCATAGAGCACCGCATTGTCGACGTAGGCGCTGGCGCCGTCGCCCAACGCGATACCGGATGTCAGCGACCCGTACGAGTGCCCGAACAGCGCGGTGGTCTGGCCCGGATTGTGGGACGCCCCGTCGAGCTGCCGCAGGAAGCTCGTCAAGTCCCGCGCCCCGGCCTGAGCGAGGTCGTCGGTGAGGACCTCGGGGGCGGCCAGGGTGGGTGGTGGTTGGTACCCGAGCCAGGCCACCGTCGCGATATCGGTACTCTCGCCCGCCTTCTCGGCGACCTGCGTGGCCTCGATGCGGAGTTGTTCGGCTTCGCGGGTCATACCCGCGACGGCGGCGCGGGTGGTGCTCGATACGCCGGGCACCGACACCGACACGTGGTCGGCGCGGAACGGATCGCCCACCGCGGTGGCCGCGGGGATCATCTGCGAGGGGTCGGCCGGCATCTCCAGGTAGAGCAGGTGGGAGTCGAACACCGTGAGCGCCTCGCGGATCGCGGCGATGTCGGCCAGCCGATCGGTCCTGATCTGGCCGTCAGGCAGGCGGCTGTACTCGTCGGCCATCCCCTGCAGCAGTTCGCGGTTGGCTCGATCGATGCGCTCGATGTCACCCGATGACAGATCGGTTACGCGGATGGCCTCATCGGGTTCGTCGTCCGCGGCGGGCTCGCCGACCAGATCACCGAACAGGTCCTCGTAGAGGTCCAGGAGGCCGCGCAGGTGGTGTGCGACGCTGACCGACTCGGCCTGCGTCCGGCTGACTACTTCGCTGAGCTGGTCGAGCCCGCGATTGGCGATGCGGATCAGCATGGTGTCGCCGAGCTTGCCGGGCGGGACGCTGGTGGCCGCATCGGTCACCCACCGGTGCAGCGCGTCGAGGTTGCGGCGACCCGCGGTGACGACGTCGGCGGACCGGTCGACATGTGCCCCGAGCCGGCGGTCGAGTTCGGCCAGCCGGATCAGCGCCGCCCGGTGATGGTCGTTCGCGGTGTCGTACGCGCTTGCCGCGCTGCCCGACCACGCAGTTCCCGGGGCGGCGGTGGCGACCGCGGCGCCGAGTCGCGCCAGGCCAGCGCTCGCGTCGTAGGACTCCCCGCCCTGCGGCGGGCCCGCGCCGAACGTGCGTCGCGCATTGCCCCACGCGGTGTAGAACCCGTCGAGCGCGCTCACCGCACCACCCCCCGCGCCATTTGCTCAGTATCGCCCACCGACGGCCACGGCCGGGCCGCTAATGGGGCTGCCGGTGGATAACTGCCGGACAGCGGGCCCGGGCGAAACCTTCCTCCGCGTTAGAGTGGGCGGTCATCACGCCGGGACACGCGCAGCGACCGGTGTGCCACGAGGGGAGTCGCGGTGAGTGGCAGGAGCGGCGAACAGATGCAGATCGGAACGGTGGCAGCGCGGACCGAGCTGTCGATCCGGACCGTCCGGCACTACGACGACGTCGGGCTGGTGACGCCGTCGGCGCGCAGCGCGGGTGGCTTCCGGCTGTACACCGAGGACGACGTCCACCGGCTGCTGGTGATCCGGCGGATGAAGCCGCTGGGATTCACGCTCGCCGAGATGAAGGATCTACTGGCGGCCCTCGATGTCCTCGACAGTGGGGACGCCACCGCCGATCAGCGCGACGCCGCGGTGCGGTGCCTCCGCGACTACCGGGAGAAGACCCAGGAGAGCGCCGAGCGGTTGCGCCGGCAGCTCGCCTACGCCGAGGAGTTCGCCGGCGTGCTGGCCGAGCGGGCCGACTCGTCGCCGAACAACGCCTGACCGAGCACGCGCAGCACGTCGTCGTCGGCGGGTGAGTAGTACACGAACGTGCCCTCGCGGCGGCCCCTGACCAGGCCCGCCAGGCGCAGCTTCGCCAGGTGCTGACTGACCACCGCGGGCGCCACGTCGGCCAGTTCGGCCAGGCAGGCCACCGACGTCTCACCCTGCGACAGCGCCCACAGCACCTTGATGCGGGTGGGATCGCTCAACATCCGGAACACGTCGGTGGCGCGGCCGACCTGTTCGTCCGTGGGCATGGTGAACCCGGCGATCGAGGTGTGCACGCCCGGAACTATACCGCTGAGCTGGCTACTCGGTCATCGATCTGTGCTTCTGCTTGCGTATCTGCATGAGTGCGCATATAGGATCGTCGGGTGACTGTCGACATGCCCAGCACAGCGGTCGCCCCGCCCCGCGACAGCGCCGGCCGTAGCGCGCCGCGGACGCGGGCGTTCGCGCTTCCCGAAGTGCGGTGGGCTGCGGCCGCGGCCGCGTTGTTCGCCGTCGGCCTGACCGCCCAGTGGGGCGGTGCGCCGGAGTGGGTGTGGTGGGTGCTCTACCTGGCCTGCTACGCCGCCGGCGGATGGGAGCCCGGACTCGCGGGGCTCAAGGCGCTGCGGGACCGGACGCTGGACGTCGACCTGCTGATGGTCGCGGCGGCGATCGGTGCGGCCGCCATCGGGCAGGTCTTCGACGGGGCGCTGCTGATCGTCATCTTCGCGACCTCCGGCGCACTCGAGGCGGTCGCCACCACCCGCACCGAGGATTCGGTGCGCGGCCTGCTCGACCTCGCCCCGCCGACCACCACCCGGCTGACGGCCGCGGGCGCCGAGGAGACCGTCGACACCGAGCGCCTCGAGGTCGGGGACGTCCTGCTGATCCGCCCCGGCGAACGCATCGGCGGGGACGGCATCGTGATCGACGGTGCCAGCGAGGTCGCTCAGGCCACGATCACCGGCGAACCGCTGCCCGCCGCGAAGGCCGGCGGCGACGAGGTGTTCGCCGGCACCGTCAACGGCACCGGCACGCTGCGGGTGCGGGTGACGCGGCCGGCGGCCGACACCGTCATCGCCCGCATCGCGGCGATGGTGGCCGAGGCCAGCGCCACCAAGGCACGCACGCAGTTGTTCATCGAACGCGTCGAACAGCGCTACTCCGTGGTGATGGTGGCCGCGACGGTCGCGCTGTTCACCGTTCCGCTGCTCTTCGGCGCCGACCTGGAATCGGCGCTGCTGCGCGCGATGACGTTCATGATCGTCGCGTCGCCGTGCGCGCTGGTGCTGTCTACGATGCCGCCGATGCTCGCCGCCATCGCGACCGCGGGCCGACACGGCGTGCTGGTGAAATCGGCTGTGGTGCTGGAGAAGCTGGCCGGCGTCACACACGTGGCGTTCGACAAGACCGGCACCCTGACCCACGGCGCGCCGACGCTGACCGCGGTGCGGGTGCTGCCCGGCGCCGGCATGGACGCCGACCCGCTGCTGGCGCTCGCCGCCGCGGCCGAGTACCCGTCGGAGCACCCCGTGGCGCGGGCCGTCGTCACCGCCGCCCGCACCGCCGGGCTGCATGTGGCCACGCCAACGGATTTCGGTTCCACCCCGGGACGCGGGGTGCGCGCCCTGGTCGGGGACGACGTCGTCGAGGTGGGCAGCCCCGCGCTGCTCGCCGACGCCGATCACACCGGGGCCGGCATCGTGGCCGACCTCGAGGCCGACGGCCACACCGCGGTCGTGGTGCGGGTCAACGGCCGTGCGGCCGGAGTGCTCGGACTGACCGACCGCCCACGCGAGGAGGCCGCCGACGCCGTGTCCCGGCTCGCCGGGCTCGGCGTGCGGCCCCTGCTGCTCACCGGGGACAACCGTTTTGCCGCAGAGTATCTCGCTTATCGGGTCGGCATCGCCGACGTCCGCGCCGGGCTTCTACCCGAGGACAAGGTGGCCGCGGTTCGCGACCTCGAGCAGGGCGGTGCCAGCGTGTTGTTCGCCGGGGACGGTGTCAACGACGCACCCGCGATGGCCGGTGCGCACGTCGGCGTCGCGATGGGCCGTTCCGGCTCCGACCTGACCCTGCAGACCTCCGACGCCGTGATCACCCGCGACGACCTGTCGACGATCCCCGCGGTCGTCGCCCTGGCGCGCCGCACCCGCCGGGTGGTCGTCGCGAACCTGGCCATCGCCGCGACGTTCATCGTCGTGCTGGTCATCTGGGACCTGGTCGGGCATCTTCCGCTGCCGCTGGGGGTGGCCGGCCACGAGGGTTCCACGATTTTGGTGGCGCTCAACGGGTTACGGCTGCTGCGCGACCGCGCGTGGCCGCGCAGCTGAGTCAGGAGACGTACTTGCGGGCGCCGCCGTTGAGCTGCATGTCCTCGAGCTGCCGGTAGCCGCGTTCGAGGTGGGCGGGCACCGGCCGGCGTTCGCGCAGCACCCACGGCAGCCCGCGCACCGCGTCGCCGATGCCGGACGCGGTGACCCGGTCGCGGGGGAGCCGGCGCAGCAGTCGCACCGTGCGCATGGCGGCCGCGGGCAGCGGCCGGCGCAGCCAGGTGAACCACAGCGTGTTGCGGATGCCGTGGCGCCGGCGCAGGTGGGTGTCGCGGACGCGCGACGCGTGGTGATGGGCGACGATCTCCGGCACGTAGGTCATCAGCCAGCCGTCCCGCGCGAGGTCGGAGGCGAGCAGCTCCTCCTCGCCGCCGAGCCACAGCCGCTCCGAGAAGCCGCCGACGGACAGGAACGCCTCGCGGCGCAGGATCGAGACGCCGGCCAGGAAGCTGAGCAGCGGGTGCCCCGGGATGCCGGGTGCGCGGTCCAGCGGTGAGTCGGCCATCTCATCGCAGATGGCGTCCAGCCGGCCGTCCGGTTCGACGATGATGCTCGCGGTCACCACTGCCAGCTCGGGGTGGGCGTCGAGGAGGTCGGCGGCCCGGGTGAGGGCGCCGGGGTCGTACCAGGTGTCGTCGTCGCAGAACGCCACATACGGCGTTTCGACATGGCGCACACCGAGGTTGCGGCCCACCGCGCCCATGTTGCGGCCCGGCGTCAGCAGCGTCACCTCCGGATGGCGGGTGCGCACCTTGTCGGCGGTCCCGTCGGTCGAGGCGTTGTCGACCACGACCACCGCCGGCCGCTCCGGCAGCTCGGCGAGCCGGTGCAGGGTCCGGTCGAGCTCGGTGCACCGATTGTGGGTGATCACTACCACGCTGACGCGCTCGTCCGGTGTCACCGGACCTCCTTCGCTCCGCTGGCCGACAGTCGTGGGAGGAGTACCCCGCGACGCCGGCGTAAACGTGACGTCAGCCGCGGGCGGGCACGGGAATCCGCATCAGGTCCTCGGCGAGGAACAGGTCGCCGTCGTAGACCTCGGCCGCCTCCTCGCAGTGGCGGTTGAGGTCGGGATAGCGCTGGGAGAAATGGGTGAGCACCAGCCGCCGGACACCGCAGTCCGTGGCCACCTGCGCGGCCTGGCGCGCGGTGAGGTGCCCGTACCGCGCGGCCAGCTCGGCGTCCGCGTCGAGGAAGGTCGCCTCGATCACCAGCAGGTCCGCGCCGTCGGCCAGCGCGTACACGCCGTCACAGAGCCGGGTGTCCATGACGAACGCGGCCCGCTGGCCGCGGCGCGGCCGGGACACGTCGGCCAGCGTCACCCGCTGCCCGCCGACCTCCAGCGCACCGGTGCGGCTCAGCTCACCGACCGCGGGGCCGTGGAGCCCGAAGCGGGCGAGCAGGTCCGGGACGAACCGCCGGCCGTCGGGTTCCACGAGCCGGTAGCCGATCGCGTCGAGGGAGTGATCCAGCCGCCGCGCCTCCAGCACACCGAAGTCACCGGTCGCGATAACGCCGTCGGCGGCGACCGGATGCTCGCGCACATCGGTCACGTCGTGGAACGGGGTGGCGTGCCGCAGCCGGTGGAAGTACTCCTGCCCGGACGCCGGGTAGTACGCGTGGACCGGGTGGCGGGCGCCGTCGAGTGACAGCCGCTGCACCACACCGGGCACACCGAGGCAGTGGTCGCCGTGGAAATGGGTGAGGCACAGCCGGGTCACGCTGCTCGCGCCGGCCCGGGCCAGCAGCATCTGCCGCTGGGTGCCCTCGCCCGGGTCGAACAGAAAGCCCTCGTCGTCCCAGCGCAGCAGATAGCCGTTGTGGTTGCGGTGTCGGGTCGGCACCTGGCTGGCGGTGCCGAGGATGACGAGCTCGCGCACCACCCGCGCCTACGGCCTGCGGTCAGACATCCGAGCTCTCACGCCACATGTCGATGCCGGAATCCGAGGCGTACCGGTCGATCTCGTCGAGTTCCTCGGTGGTGAACCCGAGATTGTCGAGGGCTTTGAGATTCTCCTCGAGCTGCGCGACGCTCGACGCGCCGACCAGCGTCGAGGACACCGTCGGGTCGCGCAGCACCCAGGCCAGCGCCAGCTGGGCGAGGGTCTGCCCGCGGCGTTCGGCGATCCCGGCCAGCCCGCGCAGCCGCTCGAGCACCTCGTCGGTCACCAACTCGTTGTCGAAGGTCGGGCGGGCAGTGGCGCGGTCGATGTCGGAGGCCGGCTGCTGCAGGTAGCGGTCGGTCAGCAGCCCCTGCGCCAGCGCGGTGAACGCGATCGCGCCCATCCCGGCGTTCTGCAGCTCCTCGGTGAGGCCGCCCTCGATCCACCGGTTGAGCATCGAGTAGGACGGCTGGTGGATCACCAGCGGCGTGCCCATTTGCCGCGCGATGTCCGCCGCCTCGGCGGTCTTGGCGGCCGAGTACGACGAGACGCCGACGTAGCGGGCCTTCCCCGTCCGCACCGCGGTGTCCAGCGCGCTGATCGTCTCCTCCAGCGGGGTGTTCGCGTCGATGCGGTGCGAGTAGAAGATGTCGACGTAGTCCAGCCCCATCCGGTCCAGCGACTCGTCGAGGCTGGCGAGCACGTAGGCCCGCCCACCGAGCTGGCCGTACGGGCCCGGCCACATGTCCCACCCGGCCTTGGTGGAGATGATCAGCTCGTTGCGGTACGGCCGGAAATCCTTGCGCAGCATCCGGCCGAAGTTCTCTTCGGCCGATCCGTACGGCGGACCGTAGTTGTTGGCGAGGTCGAAGTGCGTGATGCCGCGGTCGAAGGCGTAGCGCAGGATCTCGCGCTGAGTGTCGAACGGCCGGTTGTCGCCGAAGTTGTACCAGAGGCCGAGTGAGATCGCCGGCAGCAGCAGACCCGATCTGCCGACTCGCCGGTAGGGCATCCCGTCGTAGCGGTCGCGGGCGGCCGCCCACGGATCGTGGGTGAACGGGACATCGGTGACTACCAGGTCGTCGGCCATGTCATCGATCGTAGGTCGGGTCTGCTAGTCCATGCGGCCGGCGTCGTTGAGTTCGATCACCGGTTCGCCGGCCTCGTCGGAGGCCGCGAGGTCGACCTCGGCGTCGAAGCCCCAATCGTGGTCCCCGGCCGGGTCGTCGAGGATCTGGCGGATCCGCCACACGTCGGCACCCCGGTCGATGATGAGCAGCGCCGGGCCGCGTGCGTCGGCGCCGGTGCCGACGTCCCCGTGCTCGGCGAAGTACGCCTCGCCCACCTCGGCCCAGTCGTCGGCCTTCCATCCGCTGCCGCCGTCGAGTTCGCCGAGCGCCGACCACCGGCGGCGCGCGAACAGCTCGACCCGCCGGAACAGCGCATTGCGCACCATCGCGGTGAACGCGCGCTCGTTGCCCGTGACCGGGCGCGGCCGGACCGGGACCGTCACGGGCGCGTCGAGCGGCTGATCGGGGCTGGTGAGCTGCTCCCACTCGTCGAGCAGGCTGGAGTCGACCTGGCGGACCAGCTCGCCGAGCCACTCGACGATGTCGGTGACCTCTTCGGTGCGGGCCTGGGCCGGGACGCCGGAGCGCAGCGCCTTGACCGCGTCGGACAGGTAGCGCAGCACCGCACCCTCCGAGCGGGTCAACCCGTACTCGCTGACGTACTCGCGGAACGTCATCGCCCGCTCCCACATCTCCCGGACCACAGACTTCGGCGCGGGCTGCGCATCGGCGGCCCACGGGTTGCTGCGCACGTAGGTCTCGAAGGCGTGGCCGAGCAGCTCGTCGAGCGGTCGCGGGTAGGTGATGTCGTCGAGCAGCGCGATCCGTTCGTCGTACTCGATGCCCTCCGCCTTCATCGCCGCGACCGCCTCGCCCCTGGCCTTCTTCAGCTGCGCGGCGAGGATCTGCCGCGGATCCTCGAGGGTGGCCTCGAGCACCGACACCACGTCGAGCGCGTGGGTGTCGGACTCGGGGTCGAGCAACTCCATCGCCGCCAGCGCGAACGTCGAAAGTGGTTGATACAGTGCGAAATCGGGCGGCAGGTCGACGGTCAGCCGGTAGCGCCGCCCGTCGGGCTCGGGTTCGGCGAGGCGTTCCACGACCCCGGCCTGCAGCAGGGAGCGGGCGATGCCGACGGCCTCGCGGATCAGCTGCAGCTGGCGTTTGCGGGGCTCGTGGTTGTCGGTGAGCAGCCGGCGCATCGCGGCGAACGGATCGCCGGGGCGTGCGACGACGTCGAGGATCATCGCCGTCGACACCCGCATGTGGCTGGTCAGCGCCTCCGGCGCGGCCGCCACCAGCCGGGTCATCGTGGACTCGCTCCACGGCACCATGCCCTCGGGGGCCTTGCGGCGCACCAGCTTACGGCGCTTCTTCGGGTCGTCGGCGACCTTGGCGAACTGTTTGAGGTTCTCGACCTCGTGTTCGGGCGCCTGGATGACGACGGTGCCTGCGGTGTCGTACCCGGCGCGGCCGGCCCGCCCGGCGATCTGGTGGAATTCGCGGGCGTTGAGCAACCGGGTGCGGGTGCCGTCGTACTTCGACAGCGCCGAGAACACCACGGTGCGGATCGGGACGTTGATGCCGACGCCGAGCGTGTCGGTGCCGCAGATGACCTTCAGCAGCCCGGCCTGCGCGAGCTGTTCGACCAGGCGGCGGTACTTGGGCAGCATCCCGGCGTGGTGCACGCCGATGCCGTGGCGCACCAGCCGCGACAACGTCGCCCCGAACGCCGAGCTGAAGCGGAACGCGCCGATCAGGTCGGCGATCGCGGCCTTCTCGTCCTTGGTGCTGACGTTGACGCTCATCAACGCCTGCGCCCGCTCCAGCGCCGCGGCCTGGGTGAAGTGCACGACGTAGACGGGCGCCTGTTTCGTCTCGAGCAGGTCGGCGATCGTCTCGTGCATGGGGGTGGTCGCGTAGCTGTAGAACAGCGGGACCGGGCGTTCGGCGTTAGCGACCAGCGAGGTCTCCCGGCCGGTGCGCCGGGTCAGGTCCTCGCGCAGGAATGTGACGTCGCCGAGCGTGGCCGACATGAGCAGGAACTGCGCGCGGGGCAGCTCCAGCAGCGGCACCTGCCAGGCCCAGCCGCGGTCGGCGTCGCCGTAGAAGTGGAACTCGTCCATCACCACCAGCACCGGCTCGCTGCCCAGTCGGCCGCCCGCGCCGCCGTCGCGCAGCGCGATGTTGGCCAGTACCTCGGCGGTGCACGCGATGATCGGGGCGTCGGCGTTGACCGCGGCGTCCCCGGTGAGCATGCCGACGTTGGCCGCGCCGAACACCCCGCACAGCGCGAAGAACTTCTCGCTGACCAGCGCCTTGATCGGCGCGGTGTAATAGCTGCGCCGGCCCGCCGCCAGTGCGGCGTACTGGGCGCCGGTGGCCACCAGCGACTTCCCGGACCCGGTCGGGGTCGCGAGTATCACGTTGGCGCCGCTGACCAGCTCGATCAGCGCCTCCTCCTGCGCCGGGTACAGGGCGGTGCCGTTGTCCTCGGCCCAGGCGGCGAACGCGGTGAACAGCTCGTCGGGGTCGGCGCCCCGCGCGCGCAGGGCGGACAGGTCGCTCGCGTCGTCGAGCAGGGGGGCCGCGGTCATGACACAGACAGCGTGCCGGATCGGGGCCGGCTTCCGCGGGGCGGGGTCATCCGGCGTGGATCGAGACGAGCGTGAAGATGCGGACCCGCCCGGCGACCTGCGCGTGGCACTGCGACAGCAGCGGTTCGGACAGCTCTTCGGCCAGGCGGACCTCGATGGGTGCCGGGTCGGCCTGCAGCACGACGCGGATCTCGTGCTCGGCGCGCACCACGTCGAGCGGCGCCAGCGCGGCGATACGGTCGTCGCCGTACCTCTCGCGCGCGAAGTGCTGGGCGGCCTGCACCGCGTGCGGGAGTGAGGTGCGCCCGCGCAGGAACCTGTGGTCGACGCGGCCGTCGAGGTAGAGGCGGACCAGTCCCGCCGCGTCGGCGGAGTCGACCCGGCCGTAACAGAGCCCCTCAGGCAGTACCAGCATGGTCGCCGCGAAGCGGTCGCCACCGAGATGTGAACACTCCCAGGCGAAATCGGGATAATCGGCGGCGATGGCCTGACAGGCGCTGCGGCCGCGGACCGCGCAGCACTGGTCGTGTTTGCCGTGCGCGCAGATCGCCACCACGGGATCGGTGACGGGCGTGCCGTCGCTGCCGTCGAGGGAGAGGTCGAGGTAGTCCTGCGGGCCGTCGACTTCGCCGGCGTAGAGCGCCTCAGTGCCCGGGGTCGACTGCGCGATGAACCACCGCCACCGCCGCGTGGTGGGACGACGGCCGGGACGGCGGATCGCGGCGATCCGCATACCGGCGGCTTCGATGCGCCGGACCACCGAGCGTCCGAGCTGGGGGTCGATGATGCCCGGTGACTGTAGGAACGCCGAAGGCCCCCAACCGCCGCACAATTCGAGCAGCACCCAGTTCGAGCCGGCGGACGCGGTGGCGTACATCGGATCGTCGCGGGCCAGCGACTGATCGCTGCACGGCAGTCGGGTGACGGAGGGCATCCGCGTCAGGGCGCAGGCGTCAGGACGGCTTCCCGCAGGAGGCGGCGGATCAGGACGGTGGCGTCGGCGCGATCGAGCCCGGGCACCGCGGTGGCGTCGGCCACCAGGCCGCGGTGGAAGGCCTCGACCGCCGGGGCGCACGACCGCGGGAACGTGATCACCCGGTCGGGCAGCCGCAGCGCCACCCGGTCACCGTGCTGTTCGACATGGGCGATGAGGCCGTGGCGCCACTGCACCGTGGTGGTGTCGGCGTGTTCGGCGGCCTCGAGGGCGGCGAGCGGCCGGACCGGCGCCGGGCGGGTGCGGTCGGCGAAGCGATCGGCCAGGCGCGCGGCGGCGCCGTCACCGAGCCCCGCCGCGTCGCCGCGCAGCGCGTCGACCATGTGGGACATCACCTTCGTGACGGTAGCGGCCAGTTCGTCGCGGTTCGCCGGGGCGCCGCCCATCGGCAGCGACTCCCGGAACGTTTCGAGAGACGCCAGCTGATCGACGACAGCACGCGCCACGTCCAGGCCGGTGGTGGCCGAGACTCCGACGGTCAGGTGGATCGAGGTGGTCTCGAGGGCCTGCGCGGAATGCACCCAGCCGCGCGGCAGGTACAGGCAGTCGCCGGGCTCGAGCACGGTGTCGATGACGGGCTCATCGGCGACACGGTCGGCGATCGCCTCGCGGTGGTTGGTCCACGGCTGCGACGGCAGCGGATGGAGGTGCACCGGGGCGTGGACGGTCCATCGCTTGCGGCCGGCGGTCTGCAGGACGAAGACGTCATGGACGTCGTAGTGGGGGTCGAATCCGCGGTTGGTCGGCGGGGTGATGTAGGCGTTGGCCTGCACGGGATGGCCGAGGTCGTCGACGGCTTGGCGGACGAACTCGATCAGCGGCGGCCACAGCCGGTGCAGACCCTGAAGGACGAGGGTCGCGCCGGTGGCGAACTGCGCCAGCACTTTTGCCGAGTCCACCTGGTCGGGCATCTCGGCGCCGAAGCCGGCTGGGCCGAGGTAGCAGTCTTTGGCCAGGACGCTGCCCTCTTTGGCCAGGCGGAGAAACGGCGCGCGTACCCCGCGCTCGGCGATCAGCTCGTCGACCATGGCGGGCGACAACAGATCGGCGAAGTCGCGGGGCAGCGCGTCGGAGCGGCTGAGCAGCGGCTTGTGCCCCCAGTATTCGGTGGCGAATGTGTGGGGGTCGGTCGCGATGCAGCGGCTCAGCATCGGGTGGCCGTCAGGCCGTCCCGTCGGCGCCGCCGTCGTGGCCCTCGGGGTTCGAGCCGCCGTCGGCGGTCCCTTCACCGCCTGCGGTGCCGTCGGCGCCACCGTCGTGGCCCTCGGGGTTGGAGCCCCCGTCGGCGGTACCCTCGCCTGCCGCGGTGCCGTCGGCGCCGCCGTCATGGCCTTGCGGGTTGGAGCCGCCGTCGGCGGTGCCTTCACCGCCGCTGCCGGAGGTGGTGATGTCGTCGTCGTCGAGTGCCATGGGCTGAATCCTTCCTGTCGCCGCAACTGTTTCGGGTAGCCGGCTCCCGGAGTGGTGGTGGCACCACGAGGCGCGGCCTGCGGTTGCGTGCGTTGCAGTGTTACCGCGGATCGCGCGGATGAAACGAACGGCGATCTTGCCGGGTGGTTGGCCGCATGCGTGCATCCCTGCCCGGCACCTGGTGGTGTCGATGGCTACTGGCGGTGGGCGTCGTCGGGTGGGCCCTCACCCGGTGGGCTGCCGTCGTCCTCGTCGGCGTTGTCGTCGGTGTTGTGGGTGGTGAGGTAGCGGTGGGGGTGGTGGTTGTGGTTGATGCGGTGTTGGCCGGTGTCGAGGTGGGGTGGGGGGATCCATTCGGTGCGGCCGTTGTGGCGTTGGGTGGTGTAGC
>NZ_SPQO01000048.1 GCF_004570325.1 Mycobacterium sp. PS03-16
GGAGACGCCGGTGCGCCGACAGCGGGCGCCGGGGCTGCGCCACCGCCGTACCCGGCCGGCGCCGCCCACGCCGCGCCGCCGGTGTCGGGCATCTCGAACGCCGCGGCGGGTTCCGCGCCGACCGTGCCGATCGCCGCGTCGAAGCACCGGGCGATCGCGTCGCGCGCGGCCTCCAGCGTCGCCACCCACTCGGCCTCGATATCGCTGTCCACGAACGGTTTCACGTGCTGGTCGACGAGTTCGCTCGCGGCCGCCCGATCCCCCACCCCCGTCCTCACCGTCTGCGCGGCGGCCAACCACGCTCCGCGCACGCCGTCGGTGCGGGCGTCGACCTCCTCGCTCGCGGCCACCTTGTCGTCGACGATCCGCCACACGTCGTCGCGCAGGCCGGCCACCGCATCGGCCGCGGTGGCCAGCGCGGCGGTCGCACGCGCCGAGGCCTCGCCGTGGCGGCGCAGGAACTCTGCCGCCGCCTGACCTCCGCCGCCCCGCCAGGCCACCGCCAGCTCGACCAGCTGGTCGTCCTGAATCTGCGCCGCGGTCCGCGCCACCCGCACCGCGGATTGCAGAGCGGCATGGTCGGCGTCGAGTGCGCGCAGGTCGAGCCCGTCCTCGCTGCCGTAGGCATCGTCGACCGCACCGGGCACCGCGTGACAATGGCCGAGCGCCTCGCAGGCGCGCAGGTACTGCGCGAAGTGGTCGACGGCGGATCTGCCCTCGGCCAGCCGGCCGGCGACGTCGAACAGCTGGGCCACCGCGGCTCACCGCACCCTATCGGCGGCACGGGCGTCGGCCTCGGTGTAGCGGTCGGCGCTGGCCCGCAGGCCCGCAGCGATACCCGATGCGGCCCTCGACCAGTCGCTCAGCGCGTATCCCAGGTCGTCGAGGGCCCGGCGGAGCGCGTCGCCGTGCCCGCCGTAGGCCCGGCCCGCCGAGGCGCCGTCGAACGACAACGCGGACAGATGCGTGCGCACGGCGGTGTCGACCAGACCCGCGGCGTCGTCGTACCGCGCCGCGATCGCGGTCAGCGCCACGACATCGATGCGGGCGGGGTCAGCTGCTCCCATGCCAGTTAGGACGCGCTGGCAGCGCCACCGGTTCCGCCTCAGGTCAGCGGTGTTCGCTCACCGATTCGGCGACCCGGACGGCCAGCTGCCGCGCCGTGTCCTCGTCGGCCGCCTCCACCATCACTCGGACCACCTGTTCGGTTCCCGACGGGCGCAACAGGATTCGTCCGGTATCGCCGAGTTCGGCCTCGGCTTCGGCGACCGCCGACTGCACCGACGGGGCCTGGGCGACGGTCGCCTTGTCGGCGACCGAGACGTTGATCAGCACCTGGGGCAGGGTCTGCATGGGTTCGGCGAGCGCCGCGAGCGGCCTGCGGGTCTGGGCCATCCGCGACATCAGCCGCAGGCCGGTGAGGATGCCGTCGCCGGTGGTGCCCAGGTCCGGCATCACGATGTGGCCGGACTGCTCACCGCCCAGCGCATAGGACCCGGCGCGCAATTCCTCGAGGACGTAGCGGTCCCCGACGCTGGTGGTGCGGATCTCGATTCCGGCCGCGCGCATCGCCAGGTGCAGCCCGAGGTTGCTCATCACCGTGGTGACCAACGTGTTGGCGGTGAGCTCACCGGCCTCCTGCATCGCCAGCGCGAGGATCACCATGATCGCGTCACCGTCGATCACCCGTCCGTTGGCGTCGACGGCCAGGCAGCGGTCGGCGTCGCCGTCGTGGGCGAGGCCGAGGTCCGCGCCGTAGGACACCACCGCGGACTGCAGCGTCTCCATGTGGGTGGAGCCGCAGCCCTCGTTGATGTTGAGCCCGTCCGGGTCGGCGTTGATGGTCAGCACGTTGGCGCCGGCCGCGCGGTAGGCCTGGGGTGCAGCGGCCGAGGCGGCGCCGTTGGCACAGTCGACGACGACGGTCAGCGCGTCGAGGCGGGTGGTGACGGCCTTGCCGACGTGGCGCAGATACCGGTCGAGGGCGTCGGGCGCGTCGACGACGCGGCCGATGGCGGCACCGACCGGACGTTCTCCGGGGCCTTGATGGACGAGTTCGGCGATGCGGTCCTCGGTGGCGTCGTCGAGCTTGTGGCCGCCGGGGCCGAAGATCTTGATGCCGTTGTCCGGCATGGGGTTGTGCGAGGCGGAGATCATCACGCCGAAGTCGGCGTCGTACGCACCGGTCAGGTAGGCGACCGCGGGAGTGGGCAGCACACCAGCCCGCAGGGCGTCGACGCCCTCGCTGGCCAGTCCCGCGATCACCGCGGCCTCGAGCATCTCCCCGCTGGCGCGTGGGTCGCGACCGACGACGGCGACCCGGCGGCGCGCGTGTCCGCCGGAGCCCAGGCGACGGGCCGCCGCAGAACCAAGCGCCAATGCGAGTTCAGCGGTCAGCTCGCGATTGGCGACTCCGCGCACCCCGTCGGTGCCGAACAGTCGAGCCATGGACTCCAACATCTCACACTTGCGGGCCGCGGAGCCAACTCGCCGCGGCCGCACTCGGGCCGTCGCCGGATCGGTATCGGGGCGAGACGCAGACAGCACACCGCCCGCATCCGTGGCGGATGCGGGCGGTGCGGTGGGTGGCCCGATTACTGGTTGGGGCCGAGCGGAGTCGGGTTGCCCGGAGCCTGAGCGGGGCCGCCGCCCGGCGCCTGGCCGGATTGACCCGGGGTGCCGGCGTTCTGCTGCAGCGTGACGTCGCCACCCGGAACGGTGCAGACGGAGTCGGAATTCGTACCGCTGTCCGCGGCTTCGGCGAGGACATTGACGCTGCCGATATCGGCCACATCGCAGATTGCGGCGGCAACGGTGGCGGCGACGCCGACATTCACGTCTTCGAGAACCGTCACGTCCCCGACAGCGAGGTTGACCAAGCCGTCCTGCAACTGCAGCGGCTGCGCGTTGGCCAGGCCGAGTCCGGCTGAGCACAGAAGCGCTCCGCCCATCACAGCACCGGCGGACACGCGCTTCACGATCGTCTTCATTGAGTCACTCCTCATTCAGTCGAAGAAGCACAGTCCGATCCCCCGACGGGCGACTGACCCGCACCGGAGGCAGGATTGGCCTGCCGTCGTCATCGACGCCCGCGCTTCCGAGCAAGGCATTCCTTGATCGGGGAATTATCAAACTGATTTCCCGCGGGAAATTCGCCAGCAAAGCGTATACTAGGCGCCAACTAATTAACTACCGCGTCAATGAATGTGCCCGTGCCGGGCAGGTCAGGCGCTACTTCCTATATCCGCGCCAGGCACCCGGTTCGTTACTCACGGCCTGAAGATTCTCCGCTCAGCACCACCGCAGAAAAGCACACCGCCCGCATCCGTGGCGGACGCGGGCGGTGCACCTGGGAATTCCTAGCCGGTTTCGGCCGGAGCGATCTCACCGGTCTCCCCGGCGTCACCCGCCTCGCTCGGAGCGCTGTCGGCCGGCGCGCCCTCGTCGGACTCACCCTCCGGGGCGCTCTGCGTGCCCTCGCCGCTGTCGGCGGCCTGCGGCTGGGCCGGGACCGGTGCGGCGTTCTGGATGGCCAGCGTGCCGCCGGGCAGGCCCTCGCACACGGTCAGCGGCGCACCCTCGGCGTCCACTCGCTGGGCGAGCGCCGACACGTCCGCGACCGGGGCGCCACAGATGGCGCTGGCGGCGTCGGCGGCGGTATTGGTGTCCACACCCTCGAGGATCGTCGCGTCGCCGACGGCGACGGTGACCAGGCCATCGGGCGCCTCGACGGGCTGCGCGTGGGCCAGCCCGAGGCCGGCGGTGAACAGCGAACCGCCCACGAAGGCGCCGGCGGTGGTGGTCTTGACCATGGTCTTGAGAATGTCGGTCATCAACTACTCCTTTTCAGTCACGAGGCCACGGCCCGATCGAACGCGAGTGACTGACTCGCTGCCGGAGGCAGATCCGGTCTGCCGACGCCCCATATGCGGCGCCCGCGGCCTCGTGTCCGCACATTTCCGATTCGTCCGCCGGAACTCAATGCCGTCCGGCAAATTGCCTCGCGTAGTTGAAACCCACTAATTAACTGATGGTGCTCCGAATTCCAGCAACGTCACTGGGTACAGATGAGTTTCGGCGCTTAGGCCGACGCGCTCATTCTTTCCTGAATTCGCGCTGTGTGTCCGGTCACAAACGCAAATCGCCGGGCACGTCGTGAGACGTACCCGGCGATTCGGACGTGCGATCAGCGCTTGCTGTACTGAGGCGCCTTACGGGCCTTCTTGAGGCCGTACTTCTTGCGCTCGATGGCGCGCGGGTCACGGGTGAGGAAGCCGGCCTTCTTCAGCGCGGGCCGGTCCTCGGGCTGGACCAGGATCAGCGCACGGGCGATGGCCAGGCGCAGCGCACCGGCCTGCCCGGACGGGCCGCCACCATCGAGGTGGGCGTACACGTCGAAGCTCTCCAGCCGGTCGACGGTCACCAGCGGAGCCTTGATCAGCTGCTGGTGCACCTTGTTGGGGAAGTAGTCCTCCAGGGTGCGGCCGTCGAGGTTGAACTGGCCGGTGCCGGGCACCAGACGCACCCGCACCACGGCCTCCTTGCGGCGGCCGACGGTCTGGATCGGGCGGTCGATGTAGACGGGCTCACGCGGCTCGGCGTACTCGGTGACCTCTTCGGTCGTCTCGATGCTCTCGGTCACTGCGCCACCTGCTTGATCTCGAACGGAATCGGCTGCTGCGCGGCGTGCGGATGCGTCGGGCCCGCGTACACCTTCAGCTTCTTCTGGACCTGACGGCTGAGCTTGGTGTGCGGCAGCATGCCGACGATCGCGTTCTCGACGACGCGGGTCGGGTGCTTGAGCAGCAGCTCGCCGATGGTGCGCCTGCGCAGACCGCCGGGGTAACCCGAGTGCCGGTAGGCGAATTTCTTGGTGAGCTTGTCGCCACCGATGGCGACCTTCTCGGCATTGATGATGATGACGAAGTCACCACCGTCGACATTGGGCGTGAATGTCGGCTTGTGCTTGCCGCGCAGCAGCTTGGCTGCTTCGACGGCGAGACGGCCGAGCACCACGTCGGTGGCGTCGATGACGTACCACGAACGTGTGGTGTCACCCGCCTTCGGCGTGTACGTAGGCACAGCGCTTACCTTTCTCAAGTCGGGGTTCACACCCCGGCAGTGGGATCCCGGAGACCCGGGTGACGGCCCGGCGTGGCGGAGGGCGACTCTCGGCGGCCGACGTTGACCCGAGAACCCTGACCTGCACCGCACGCCGACGTGGGAGCTTACCCGCGCGCATCGGTGCAGGTCAAAACGCGCTCCACGGCCATCCCGACGCCGTCCCGCCGAACGAACTGTGCGGTCCCGCCGGGCTCCCCTCCCGGACGGGACCGCACAGGGTCTTCGGGCCGGGCTAGGCGCCCCAGGCCTGGGCGGCGCTGCGGTCGGTGGCGGCCATGTCGTCCGCGCCGTCGCGCACCGCGTTGCCCAGCCCGTACAGGATCTCGTTGAGCGACGCCGCGGCCTGGTCCCAGCGGCTCTGCTCGACGCGGTAGGCGTCGGCCGCCTCCCTGGTCCAGACCTGCTGCAGCGGCGTGATCTGCGACTTGAGCTCGTCGAGGGCGGCGTTGAGCCGCGCGTGGGTGGAGTGGATCTCCTGGCGGACGGTGTACTCGATCTCGCCGAAGTCGTACGACAGGACGTGTTCCATGGGCTCTACTTTCCGGGCTACAGGGTGGTGCCGACGGCGGCGATCTGGGCGGAGTGCGCGTCCGCGGCGGCCAGCAGCGTCTGCTGATTGCTGCGCATGGTCTCGGCGATCCGCTGCAGCGCGGTGTGCAGTTTCAGCGATTCGGCGTTCCAGCGGTCCACCACCTCGCGGAAGCGCGTCGCGGCGACCCCGCCCCAGACCTCCGGCGGCACGCTGGTCATCCGGCCGATGAAGGTGTGCAACATCGCGCGGATCTCCTCGTTGCGGGCGTCGATCGCGCCGGCGACCGTGCCCATGAGTTCGAAATCGGTGGTGAGCGCTCCACCGCCGGCTGTGGTCATCGGACTCGTTCCCTTCTGCTGATGTCCTTTCTTCTTTTGACGGCACGCCCGGTCATCCGGTTCCCTCTGGAGCGGCCTTTTCTGAGGCCACCGCATGCGCCGAGCGCACCGCGCCCTCGCACGCCGACTGGAGCAGGGCGGAGCCCGCGGGTGGGCCCTGGCACCCGATGGCGATGCGCACGGCTTTGTCGACCAGGACGATCCAGTCGGTCCGGTGTCCGGCCCGGTGCTCGCGGTAGGTGACGGCCGGCCGCCCCGCGCGCTGGTCGGCGGGCCGGAAGTCGGTGAACACCTCGGCGCGCTCCCCGCCGAGGGCGGCGCGCAGTGCGGCCGCGACCTGATCGAGGGTGTGCGGTCCCGGCAACACCGACTGGGTGAGGTGCAGCGCGACGCCGGGCTCTGTCGGCGCCGCGATCCGCAGCCGGGCCGAACCGCTGCCGACGGTGATTCGCTCGACGGCCCAGCCGGCCGGAACCAGCAGCGCGACGTGGCCTTCCGTCAGCAGCACCGCGGACTCCTGCTGCGACGGGTCGGCCGCCGGCGTGAGGGCGGCCGCCGCGGCGACGAGCGTGGTGACGACGGCGCCGGCGAGCACGGGAAGCGGTCGAGTGAGGGGGAAGGACCCGCGCCGGGTGGGCTCGGGCACGGCGGGCGCGAGCGGGCTGGGCAGCCGCGCAGCCGCCCTGCCCACGGTCAGTGGACCGCACACCGAGGCGGTGGTCCCGCGGGCGCGCAACGCCCCGACGATCGCCTCCGCGAGTGCGGTGGCGCCGTCGATGCGCGTCGGCGCGTCCACGAGGACCGGACCCGACTCCGCCACGGCGTCGACCACCGCGGCGATGACCGCGCGCTCGCGTGTGCGGACCACGGTCGATGTCGTGCGCGCCGCGATCACCACGTGCTCGGGCCCGATCTCCACAACGCTGGCCGCACCGTCGGCGAGCACTGCGGATCGCGCCACCGCCACCACGGCGGGGCAGAGTTCGCGGGCGGCGCCGAGCACCACCTCGACCCGTCGCCGGGGCCACCACGTCGGGTGCACCAGCAGCAGTCCGCCATCGACCTCGCCGGCGGCCGAGCGCAGCACCTGGACCCACACCTGCGCCACGGCGACCGGCCGGTCGTCGACGAGCATCAGCGCGTCGTCGACTGATTCGATTGCCGCCGCGGCCAGTTCGTCATCGACGGCGGCCGGTCCGCGCACCGCGGCGGGCCCGACCTCGACGACGGTCACGGCGGATCCGTCCACGCCACCTGAATCAGCTGATCGGGCCTGCCCCGGGTGATCAGCGTCGCGCGCCCGGGCGGCAGCGCCGCGGGCCGCACACCACCGAGCAGCACCCCGTCCTCGGGCCCGGAGCTCATCATCAGGCCGGTCGCGCCCAGGTCGCGCAGCCGCGCCAGCAGCGGGTCGAACATGGCCCGGGCCGCGCCGCCGGAGCGCCGCGCCACGACGACGTGCAGGCCGACGTCGCGGGCGAGCGGGAGGTAGCCCAACAGCGGGGCGAGCGCCGCTCCCCCGGCCACCAGGTCGTGGTCGTCGACGACGACATACAGTTCCGGGCCCGACCACCACGACCGCGTGCGCAATTGGCGCTGGGTGACGTCGGCGTCGGGCATACGCGCGGCGAGCCGGTCGGTGAGCGCGGCAACGGCAGCGGTGAGCGTCGCCTCCGACATCGCGTACCCGGCCAGATGCCCGGATTCGACGACCCCGAGCAGTGTGCGCCGGAAGTCGACGACGAGCAGTTGCACCGCGTCGGCGGTGTTGGCCTCGACCAGTCCTCGGCACAGGGTGCGCAGCACCGCCGTCTTACCGCACTCCACGTCGCCGAACACCAGCAGATGCGGCTGTGCACCGAAATCCACTGTGACGGAACCTGGTTCGTGCTCCCCGACGCCCAGGGCGACGCGCGTGGCCCGGTCCGCGCCTTCGAGGGGGTCGAGGGTGGCACGGTGCACGAGCAGCGGCAGCGTCGCGATCCGCGGAGCGGCGCGGCCGCCGTACCGGACCCTCAGCGTGTCGGCGGCCGTGGCGAGCGCCGCCGCGAGCCCCTCCTCACCGGCGTGTCCGTCCAGGCGCGGCAGCGCGACGGTCAGCTCGCGGCCCTCCCGGGTCAGGCCCCGTCCCGGCGGAGCGTCGCCGAGGTCGCGGGCGCGGCGACGGTCCATCTCCGATTCGGCCGGGTCCCCCAGCCGCAGCTCGATCCGCGTGCCGAGTTGATCCTTGAGCGCGGGACGCAGATCTGCCCACCGGGAGGCGGTGAGCACCACGTGCACGCCGTAGGCCAGCCCCTGCACGGCCAGCGCGCTGATCGCCGCCTCGAGGTGCTCGAGATCCCGGCGCAGCACCGCCCATCCGTCGACCACCAGGAACACGTTGCCGTATGGATCACCGTTTTCTCTCAACTCGCCACTGGTGCAACGGGTCCGGTACTCGCGCAGCGAATCCACCCCGGCACGGCGGAACGCCGCCTCCCGCCGCCGCACCAGCGCGTCACATTCCGCGACGATGCGCCGGATCAACTCGCCGTCCTGGCGGCCCGCGACGGCGCCCACGTGCGGCACATCCCGCACCGCGGCGAGCGCGCCACCCCCGAGGTCGACCCCGTACACCTGGACGTCGCGGGGATCGTGGGTGGCCGCCAGCGCCAATACCAGCGTCCGCAGCGCGGTCGACTTGCCCGACCGCGGCCCACCCACCACGACCACGTTTCCGGTCGCCCCTTCGAGGTCGACGCGCAACAGGTCACGGCGCTGCTCGAACGGGCAGTCGACGAACCCGATCGGCACCGACAGTGGACGGGCCTGGTCGGACGGCGACCGGGACAGTACCGCGTCGAGGGTCGGCGGCTGGGCCAGCGGCGCCAGCCATACCGGATGCGCCGGCGTGCCGTGACCCGTCAGCCGGGCTGTGACCGCGTCGAGGATCGAGGGACCGGTGCCCGGGTTCAGCGGTGGTGCAGTTTCTTCGATGGCCGGCGCGGCGGTGAGCAAGGCGGGTGCGGTGACGGCCGGGGCCGGTTCGCACCGCGCGGACGGCCCCGACACGTACGCGGCCCGGAAACGCGTCATCTCCCCCGACGCCGTCTTCAGATATCCCACGCCGGGTGTGCTGGGCAGGGTGTGGGCGTCGGGTACGCCCAGCACGGCACGGGATTCGCTCGCCGAGAACGTCTTCAGACAGATGCGATAGGACAGGTGGGTGTCCAGGCCGCGCAGCCGGCCCTCGTCCAGACGTTGGCTCGCCAGCAGCAGGTGCATCCCGAGCGACCGGCCCACCCGGCCGATCGCCACGAACAGCTCGGCGAAGTCGGGATGCCGGCTGAGCAGTTCGGAGAACTCGTCGACGACGATCACCAGCGCGGGCAGCGGCGCCAGGTCCGGCCGGGTGCTGCGGGCCTGCCGGTAACGGCCGATGTTGGCGACGTTTCCGGCCGCCCGCAACAGGTGCTGCCGCCGGTGCATCTCTCCGGCGAGCGCATCGCGCATGCGGGCCACCAGGTGCGCCTCCTCGGCGAGGTTGGTGATCACCGCCGAGACGTGGGCGAGCCGTTCCAGACCGAGGAAGGTCGCGCCACCCTTGAAGTCGACCAGGACGAGGTTCAGCGTCTCCGGCGGATGGGTGGTGACCAGTCCCAGCGTCAGTGTGCGCAGCAACTCGGACTTCCCCGATCCCGTGGCACCGACGCACAGGCCGTGCGGACCCATACCGCCCTCGGCGGCTTCCTTGAGGTCCAGCTCGAGCGGTAGGTCGCCGTCGGTCAATCCGATGGGCACACGCAGGGTGTCGGCCGGTCCGCGTGGCCGCCAGCCCTGGTGCGGAGCCTGCGCCGACGGGTCGGTGAGGCCGATCAGGCCGGCCCAGTCGCGCCGCACAGCGCGTGCGGGAAGCGTGCGGACGGCGGCCAGTCGGCGCGCGCACGCGGTGGCCCGCACTCGGGACAGCGCATCGGGTCGGCACGCCCGGGTGTCGGCGCCGCGACGGATCACCACCTCGTCGGCGCTCACGTCGAGCACCACGTCGCCCTGAGCTACGCCGACGCAGATCACCGTCGTGTCCGGTGCGGCACCCGGGGCGGGCACACCGTCGACGATCACCACGGAAAGCGTTGCCGGACCGCCTCTTTGATGTGGTAACCACTTACACCACTGCCACTCCGGCTGGGCTTCCGTGCTGGCCGCGACGGCGACCGCGACGTCCTCGGCGCGGTGCCAGGTCGCGAGCTGGCACACCGCGGCGCGGACCAGATCCCTGGCGGCGCCGAGATCGCCGGTGACACCGATCACGCCGGCGCCGGTCAGTGCCACGCAGATCGGGAGGTCCTCGACGGTCGACCGGTCGTGCAGCAGCGCGCGCAGCGCCGCCTCGGTGACCGGGTCGACGTCGTCGGCGGTTCCGCGCGCGGGCGCAACGAGCCGGAGCCACAGCGGACGGTCACCGAGGCCGATCCGGACGTGAGCGAAATCGACGTCGCCCGGGACGCGTTCGCCGTGCCGTGGTCCGCCGGCCGCGGCCCAGAGCGTCTGCGGTGCCGGGTCGCGGTGGTGGCCGCTGCGGTACTGCTCGGCCGCGGCGTCGGCCACCGCGCGGTGCACTCCGTCGAGATAGCGCAGGTAGTCGCGACGATGGCGGTCGATCTCAGCGCCGCGATGCGATCCGCGTGCGGCGAACGCCAGCGTGCCGAGCAGCGAGACCGCCATCATGGCCGGGAAGAACCCGGACATCGGGCCGCGAGTGTGCGCGGCGCCGGAGGTGAAGTACAGCACCATCATTCCCGCCGCGGCCACGAGCACGGCGATCGGCAGCAGCCGGGCGAGCAGATGCGCACCGGTCGCCGCGGGAACCGCCGGAGGTGCCTGCACCGAGAGCTCACCCCCGGCGCTGGGCAGGCCGGTGTTGTCCATCGTCGTGTTCGACGCGCCGGATCCGCGTGCGGTTCCCTGTCCCCAGCCGCGAACCTTTCTGCGTTGAGGTGTCCTTCGGTGTCGCTACGGTGGCGACGTCGCCATCGACCGGGGGGAGGCCCATGTCGGCACAGGTGTACCGCATCTCCGTGCACGCCGGAGACGACGGGACCGCAACGGATCTGGTGGTGCCCGCGCATCTGCCGCTGGCGGCGTTACTGCCCGACATCGTCCGGCTCGCGGCCCCCGAAGTCGGACCGGGCCGGCACTGGCGATTGTCCCGATTGTGCGGGACGGTTCTCGACGAGGACGCCGCCCTCGCCGATCAGGACGTCGGCGACGGGGACCTGCTGGTCTTGCGCGACGCAGCGCAACCCCTACCCCGGTTCGACCGCACCGACCTCGCCACCGCGGTGGCGGCCACGGCCGCGCCGCCCACGGACACCCGCGCGCTGCGGTCGTCGGCGGGGCTGTGGATCGCGCTGGCCGGTCTGGTCGCGTGGCCGGTCGTCCCGCCCGGGCAGTGGCTGTCCACGGTGACGGCGGCGGTGACGCTGTGCGGCGTCACCGCGGTCGCGGTGACGGCCGGACGCTCCGGGCGCCGGCTGTGGGTCGGCGGTCCGCTCGCGGTGCTGGCCGTGGTGACCGCCGCCGTGTGCGCGTCGCAGCTCACCGGCGGGCCGCTCGGACCGGAGCAGGCGTTGCTGGCCGCCGCGGCCGCCGCCGCCATGTCGTCGGTGCTGCTGCGGTTCGGTCTCGGGCCGCCGATGCTGTTGACCGCGCTGGTGACCGGGGCGCTGATCACGTCGGCCGGCTGGTGCGCCGCGGTGGTGTGGCGGTTGCCGGTCCCCGCGGTGGGGGTGGTGCTGGCGGTGCTCGCCTTCGGGGTGCTCACCGCGGCGCCGCGGATCTCGATCGCGCTGACCGGGCTGGCGCCGGCGGCGTCGCTGACCGACGCACCGGTCGACGACGCCGCGTACCGGGCGGCCGCCGGGCACCGGATGCTCACCGGACTGGTGCTGGGATGCTGCGGGGTATTCGTATTCGCCTCGGCCGCAATCGGTTTTGCGCGCGGGTCCGCGGCGTGGCCGGCCGGCGCAGTGTTCGGCGCCGCGGTCGGGGCGGCGCTGCTGCTGCGGGGCCGCACCTACGCATCGGGTCGGTGCCGCGCCGGGCTCACGCTGGCCGGGGTGGCGGCGCTCACCGCGACGTTCTGCTGCACGGTCGCCGCGATACCGCAGCACGGGCACTGGGCGGCCGCGGCGGCGGTGGCCGGCGGTGTCGTCGCCATCTGCCACGACGCCCGCTCCGAATCGACGCCCGTGGTCGCACGCGCGGTGGAGGTCGCCGAGTATGTTGCACTGGCCGCGGTCGTGCCGACGGCGTGCGCGGCGCTCGGGCTGTTCGACGTGGTCCGCCATGCGAGCCTGCTGTGACGCTGCTGAAGCGAGGTGCGGCAACTGTCCTGGTCGGCGGGCTGATGATGGCGGCACCGATGGCGGTCGCATCTGCGGTGACACCCCCACCGGTGGATGACACCCTGCTCCCCCCGGCTGGACCACCCGCCCCGACTCAGCGCACCGAGCAGCGCAGGGACTGTGCGGGAGGCGGACCGGAACTCGGTGCGGCGTCCGGCACCACGCAACTGGCCATGCTGGACCTGCCGCAGGTGTGGCCGCTCAGCCGCGGGGCCGGGCAGACCGTCGCGGTGATCGACACCGGGGTCAGCCGCCACCGGCTGCTGCCGCGACTGCTGGCCGGGGGCGACTACGTCTCCACCGGTGACGGCACCGACGACTGCGACGGCCACGGCACGCTGGTCGCCGGGATCATCGCCGCGACCGGCGCGTTCAACGGCGTGGCGCCCGATGCCACCGTGCTCGCGATCCGGCAGTCCAGCAACACCTTCGGCCCGGCCGACGATCCGGCGGCGACCGGCTACGGCGATGTGCACACGCTGGCGCGGGCCGTCCGCGCCGCCGCCGACCGCGGCGCCACGGTGATCAACGTGTCGTCGGTCGCGTGCCTGCCGGCCGCCGACATCCTCGACGACCGCGCGCTCGGCGCGGCGCTGTCCTACGCGGTCGACGAGCGCAACGCCGTCGTGGTCGCCGCGGCGGGCAACGTGGGCGGGCCGGGCCAGTGCCCCGAACAGAACCCCACCGCGGCAGCCGAATCAAATTGGGCCGCTGTGCATTCGGTGGCCAGCCCGGCCTGGTACGACGATCTGGTCCTCACCGTCGCCTCGTCCGGGGCCGACGGTGCGCCGTCACCGTTCAGCCTCGCCGGGCCCTGGGTGGACGTCTCCGCGCCCGGCGAACACGTCGTGTCGCTCGACCCGGACGGTGAAGGCCTGATCGACACCCTGCCCGCAACCCGGGATGGAAAGCCGATCGCGGGCACGAGTTATTCGGCGCCGGTCGTGTCCGGGGTGGTGGCCCTCGTGCGGGCGCGGTGGCCGCAGTTGACCGCCCGTCAGGTGATGCAGCGGATCGAGGACACCGCGCACCACCCGCCCGGCGGGTGGGATCCGCTGCGGGGGCACGGCATCGTCGACGTGGTGGCGGCGGTCAGCGGCGGTGCGCCCGCCGGTCCGCCGGAGAGCCGCCTGCGCGCACTGGACCCGCCCGTCGACGCGGGTGCGGACCCGCGGCACCGCCGTCTCGCGATGGCCGGTGCCGGTGTGTGCGTCGTGATCGCGGTGCTCGCCGCGGGCGCCTCAGCGCGCGGGCCGCGGCGCCGGCTCGACGACGTCGCGCACCACTGACGCTGCGGCGCGGCTCAACTCGGGCCCCCGCGGCAGACGCGCGAGGACCGGCCACGGGGCGGGCAGCGGCGGCGCCCGCAGACCCAGCCGCTGCGCGGTGTCGTCACCGGCCAGCCCGTAGAGCACCCCGAGGCCGCTCACCAGGTAGCGCGGCTGCGCATCGCCGCCTCCCCCGGTGACGCTCACCGGCCGCACGTGCACGCTGCGCCCGTGCGGAATTCGCACCGCGTCGACGGCGGGCCCGGCGCCGTCGGCCTGGGCCAGCTCGACGATTCCGGACGCATCGCGCAGCATGTCGGCGCCGTCGAGCACGGCGGTGTGCACGGCGCCCGCCCCGTCGGTGGTCCAGTGCGCACACAGCGTCCGGGGATCGGCCACCGTGACGCGCGCCGGGTGGGTGTCGACGGGAAGAAAGTCGGTGATTCCGGCGGCGGCGACCGCGTCGGCGGCGACGGTGGGGATGTCGCGGCCGCGCTGCGGGACGGTGAAGCGAATCAGGTCGGCGGTGAGTTCACCGATGCGCTGGACGCCGTCGGCCAGCACGACGTAGTACTCGCCGGCCCCAGCCCGGGACACCGTGACGACGGCTCCGACCGGGTGTCCGGCCAGTGCGCCGGGCTTGCCGGCGCCTGGCACCGAGGGCGCGGTGAGTGGCGGGTTCTCGGGCAGCGCGTCGAGCAGCGTTCGCGACACCGGTCGCGGGCGCACGCCGTCGAGGTGGAGCGCGCGCACCACCGCGATGTCGCGCAGATCGACCGCGTACCGACGGCCGCCGTGGAGCAGATAGGTCGTCGCGGGCCCCTCGGAGCGGGGGTGCACCAGCACCGCGGCGTCGGCCGCGAGCGCGCCCGCCGGGCCGGGTCCGACGAGCACGGTCGTCGCGACCTCGGTGTCGCACACCGTCCAGGCCGCCTCGGATGCCACGAGCGGAGGGGCGACGGTGGCCGGCGCCCCGGGGATCCCGACGAGCGGGCCGCGGGCTGCCGATGCGAGGGCCGCGGGGTCCACGGTGCGGGGCTCCTCGGCGGATCCGACGATCAGCCGCGCCGAGGTGAGGTTGGGGACGGGATGCAGGGTGTCGCCGATGCGGACGTACAGCGCGCCGGTGCCGCGTTCGGCCACGATCGCGGCGTCCGCCAGTCCGGGCTGCGGTCGCAGCAACGCCAGGACGGCGCAGCCGGCCAGCGCGACGGCAGCCAGCACGATGCCGGCGGCCAGGGCGATCGACTGCGCCCGTAGCGGGTCGTCGATCATCCGAAGGTCGCCGCGCACCAACGCGTGGCTCATACGCCGCGTCAGAAATCGGTACCCGCTGACGTGCAGCCGGGTCGTCGGTCGCCCCATGTCCTCCCCCGCGTCGAGCCTAACGGCGGGCCGGGGCCGGTCGGTGCGCCGATTCGGCGGGTCGAAACCGGGTGTGTCAGTTCGGTGTGCGTGTCGCTGCGCGCGCCTACAGTGGATGACTCACGGGGAGGTGCGCGCCGATGTTCAAAGCCATGCGGTCCTACTGGCGCCAGCCCGAGCACTTCTACTGGTTGACCTCCTTCCTCGCCGCCCGCGAGGCC
This sequence comes from Mycobacterium sp. PS03-16, assembly GCF_004570325.1. Lineage (GTDB taxonomy): Bacteria > Actinomycetota > Actinomycetes > Mycobacteriales > Mycobacteriaceae > Mycobacterium. The sequence continues at coordinate 15,235 of NZ_SPQO01000048.1, forward strand.
CAGTCGCTGACCTGCCGGATGATCGCGCTGTTCGTCGCGACGCTGGGCGTGGTACCGCTGGCCATGCAGTTCAGCGGCGCCGGGCCGCAGCATCCGGCCGAGCGGTGGCTCGGCTGGGCGGTCACCGCCAGCTGCCTGGTCATCGCGCTGGGGTGGCTGCGACGGCGGTGGCCGACCCGGGGCCAGTCGGGCGCCTTCGTGGTGATCGCCACCGCCAATCTCGCGGTCGGGTCGCTGATCATGTCCGATCCGCGGGCCGGGTTGCTGCTCGCCGCCGGATTCGCCGTGCTCGGCGGGTATGTCGCGCTGTTCCACACCGCGCGCGTGCTCGTGTTCACGCTCGTGGCCGCCGGGCTCACCACCGTCGTACTGGCGTTCCGGTTGGCCGAGGGCGGCGACCCGGTGTGGGCGGTCACGTCACTGGTCATCGTGATGGCGGTGAACGTCGCCGTGCCGTTCGTCTGCCATCTGCTGCTGTACGCCGTCGACATCGACGTCGACAACGCCGACATCGACACGCTGACCGGGTTGCTCAACCGCGAGGCGTTCTACCGCGCCGCCGGCCACGTCGTCTCCCGCAGCCGCGACGATGATCAGCGCCTCGTGCTGGTCGTGATCAACCTCGACAGCATGCGCCTGCTCGCCGAAACCGACGGTGAGATCGCCTGCGACCGCGCCCGTGTCGCGATCGCGCAGACGCTGCGGGAGACCACCCGGCGCAACGCCTTCGTCGCCCGGGTCGGCGATGACGAGTACCTGATCGCCGACACGTTCTCTTCGACCGATTCCTTCCCACTGGTCGAGCGGGTACGCGCGGCCATCGCGGCCACCCCGCCGCGGGTGACGGCCAGCATGGGCGTGGTCAGCACCCCGATGCGCGGACTGGGCTCCTGCCCGCCGCAGGATCTGCTCGACGAGCTGATCACGATCGCGACGATGGCGATGTACGACGCACGGCGGGCCGGCGGCAACCAGGCCCGCTATGCGTCGTGCGACCGGCCGTCGGTGCTGGACAAGGCCGACCAGCTCGGCGGCGACGACCTGTAGGGCGTCAGCCGTCGTCGCGGGCCCGTCGTTCCCGGTAGGCCGCGACGTGCTGGCGGTTACCGCAGTTGCCGGTGTCGCAGAACCGGCGTGACCGGTTGCGGGACAGATCCATCAGCACCGCCTCGCAGTCGGGCGCCGCGCACACCTTGAGCCGTCGCAGTTCCCCCGCGCGGACCAGGTCGGCGAACGCCATCGCCATCTCCGCGCCCATCCGCTGCCAGAGCGGGTCGTGGATCGAGGCCAGGTGCAGATGCCACTGCGGCATCTCGGGGTGACGGGTCAGCCACGGGGTCGCCTTGGTGTCGGCCAGCAGCGCGTTGACCTGGCCGACAGTGCGCTCCTCGTCCGCCGCGGCCGCCCAGATGGTGCCCAACCGCGCGCGCAACCGCCGCACCTCGGTGAGTTCGTTCTGGTCCCGGTCACGCCGGCCGGTCCAGCCGTACTCATCGAGGAACGCGTCGAGGGCGTCCAGGTCGCCGAGTTGTTCGCCCTCGACCCGATCGGTGTTGATGAGCGCACACGCGGCCCGCACTGTGAGCTCCGTGTCATGAGTGAAATTCATTTGACTCATGACTCCCTCCGCCGATATGGTCACGACCAAAGCCCATTTTACTCATTACACCTCCGGAGGTACCCATGGCCGCGTCCCGCGCCGCAACCGCGTCACCGGCCGCGGCCGTCGACCATTTCCGGTCGGGGTTGGTGTTCGCGGTCGCCTCCGCATTCGCGTTCGGCATGTCCGGGCCGCTCGGCAAATCGCTGATGGTGGCGGGGTGGAGCCCCACCGCCGCGGTGACCGCGCGGCTGGCCGGCGGCGCGCTGCTGATGGCGCTGTTCGCGACCGCCGCGCGGCCCGGCTGGGTCCGGGAGGCGCGGACACACTGGCGGACCGTGCTGGCCTACGGTCTCGTGCCGATCGCCGGCGCCCAGCTCTTCTACTACAACGCCGTCTCGCACCTGTCGGTCGGCGTGGCGCTGCTGCTGGAGTACACCTCGCCGATCCTGGTGGTCGCGTGGGTGTGGCTGACCAGCCGCCGCCGCCCGTCCAACCTCACGCTGGCCGGGGTCGCGCTGGCGGTCGCGGGCATCATGCTGGTGCTCGACGTCTTCGCCGGTGCGCACATCAACCTGGTCGGTGTCGGTTTCGGGATGGCCGCCGCGGTCTGCGCGGCGTGCTACTTCCTGATGTCGGACAAGGCGGCCACCGGCGACGACGGCGGCCTGCACCCGATCACGCTGGCGGCCGCCGGTCTGGCCGTCGGCGGCGCCACCACCGCGCTGCTCGGCGTCGCCGGCGTCATGCCGATGACCTTCACCGCCAACGACGCGATCATCGCCGGCTGGACCGTGCCGTGGATCGTGCCGGTGATCGCCCTGGGCCTGTTCCCGACCGCGATCGCCTACACCCTCGGCATCGTCGGCATCGCCCGGCTGCGGCCCCGGTTCGCCTCTCTGGTCGGGCTGTCCGAGGTGATGTTCGCGGTGCTGGCGGCGTGGCTGCTGCTCGGCGAATCCGTCACGGCCGTGCAGGGAATCGGCGGTGCCGTGGTGCTGATCGGCCTGGCGCTGGCCCGCGCGGGCGATCGCCGCGACGCCGTCGCCCCCGGGCGGCGCGACGTGGTCGCCGAGGCCATGTGGCCCGAAACCCCGCGCGACGAGTGGCCGGTCGGCGACTCTGTTGGCCGTAGCTAGCCCATCTATGTGATCATGTGCCGGTGAAACTGCTTCGTGCCGGTGCGCGTCTGGCCGCCACCGCGGTGACCGCCGTCTCGGTCAGCGCGCTCGTCGTCGCGGCTCCCGCCTCCACCGCCGCCGCCCAGGCCTGTTCGGACGTCGAGCTGATATTCGCCCGCGGCACGAGCGAACCCGCCGGGATCGGACGGGTCGGGCAGGCGCTCGCCGATGCGATGCGACCGATGCTCGGCGGCCGCACGCTGAGCACGTACGGCGTGAACTACCCGGCGACGTACGACTTCCTGACCACCGCCGCCGGCGCCGCGGACGCCACCGCGCGCATCGCGTCGGTGTCCTCGGTCTGCCCCGGCACCCGGTTCGTGCTCGGCGGTTACTCCCAGGGCGCCGCGGTCGTCGACATGCTCGCCGGGGTGCCGCCACTGGGCAACCGGATCGGCGACATCGGTTCGGCCCCACCGCTGCCCGCGAATCTGGCGTCCGACGTCGCCGCGGTGGCGGTGTTCGGCAACCCGGCCACCAAGTTCGGCAATCCGGTGTCGGCCCGCGGGCTGTTCGCCGGCCGCGGAATCGACCTGTGCAGCGACGGCGACCCGATCTGCTCCGACGGCCGCAATCCGTTCGCGCACACGCATTACGAGACCTCGCCGTTCGTCGGTCAGGCCGCGAGCTTCGCCGCCGGCCTGGCCTGAGGTCGCACCGCACGGTGCGGTGCAATGCCTCGGCGCGGGCGGTCAAGGTCAATTACCATCGACGGGGTGCAAGATCATTCTCGGTCGGCCGCCTGGGTGCGCCGCACTCTCGTTCTGATCACCTCGGTGTTGACCGCCGCCGGACTGCTCGCCGTACCGGCCGTCCTCCCGCAGATGGCGCCCGTCGCCGCGGCTCAGGCCTGCCCGCAGGCGGAGTTGATCTTCGCGCGGGGCCGCACCGAGGCCCCTGGTGCAGGCGTCATCGGCAATGCGCTGATCAGTGCGCTGCGTAGCAAGACCGACAAGGACATCGACCTCTACACCGTGCAGTACCCGGCGGACACCGAGATCGACGTGGGCGCCAACGATATGAGCTCACGCATCCAGGACATGGCGGGACGCTGCCCCGACACCCGGCTGGTGTTGGGCGGCTACTCGCTCGGCGCCGCGGTGACCGACGTCGTCCTGGCCGCGCCCATCGCCGCGTTCGGGTTCGACAAGCCGCTGCCCCCGGGCATGGACCGCCACATCGCGGCGATCGCGCTGTTCGGCAACGGGATCGCCTGGGTCGGACCGATCACCAACTTCAGTCCGCTCTACCGCGAACGCACGATCGAGCTGTGCCACGGCGCGGACCCGATCTGCAGCCCGGCCGACCCCAACACCTGGGAGGGCAACTGGCCCGACCACGCGGCGCGGGCCTACGTCAACGCCGGCATGGTGAATCAGGCCGCCGACTTCATCGTCGGCCGCATCTAGCGATTTCGGCGTGGTCGGTCGCGCCCAGCGCAACCGACCACGCCCGAATCGCTAGTCGATGACGCGCAGGTCCCGGGTGACCCGCGTGCGGGCGGCCAGCTGGTCGTCCGGCGGATAGTCGACGCCGACGAGCGTCAGTCCCTGCGGCGGTGCGGCGGCGAAGTCGCTCGAGCGACGCGATGCCCCCAGCAGCGCCGCGCACCACGCGGGTTCGCGACGGCCCTCCCCCACCGCCAGCAACGCACCGACAAGTGAGCGCACCATCGACCAGCAGAACGCATCGGCGGTGACGTGGGCGGTGATCAGAGCGCCGTCGCGGGTCAGATCCAGGCGCTGCAGATCGCGGATCGTGGTGGCACCCTCGCGGTGCCGGCAGAACGCCGCGAAATCGTGCAGGCCGACCAGGTGGCGGCCGGCCTCCGACATCGCGTCGACGTCGAGCGGCCGCGGCCACGCGGTGACAAAGCGGGCGAGGTGCGGCGGCACCCCGTAGGCCGCGGTGCCGAGCCGGTACTCGTAGTGGCGCCGCAGCGCCGAGAAGCGGGCGTCGAAGCCGTCGGGCGCGCGGACGATGTCGCGGACGCGGACATCGGGCGGCAGGAAGCGGCCGAGGCGGCGCACCAGCGGCTGAAACTCGGGCTCGTGCGGCCGCGGCGTGCGCGGATAGGCGTGTGACAGCGCCTCGGCGGGCACGTCGACATGGGCCACCTGTCCGGTGGCGTGCACCCCGGCGTCCGTGCGCCCGGCCGCCCGCACCTGCACCGGGGTCCGGAAGACCGTCGACAGCGCCTCGTCGATCAGCCCGGCCACCGTGCGCTGACCGGCCTGCACGGCCCAGCCGGCGAACTCAGTGCCGTCGTAGCTGACATCGAGCCGAAGACGGGTTACCGGGCGACTGGAGAGATGAGCAAGCCCGCCACCGGAGTCGGTGGCGGGCTCGTTCACAGCGTGCTCAGGACTTGGCGTCGTCGGCCTTACCTTCGTCGCCGGTCTCCTCGGCCGTCGGGTCGTCGGTCTCGGTCGAGCGCGACGCCTCGGTGGCCGTGGTGTCCTCGGCGGCCGGCAGTTCCTCCGCCGTGGTGGCCTCGGTGTCGGCAGCAGCGGTGTCCTCGGCGACCGGACCCTCGGTGGCCTCCGGCTCGACGGCCGCCTGCGGCGCCGCGGCGGCCGCGACCTTCTGGGCACCGGCGGCCCGGCGAGCCCGGTTGGCCTCAGACGTCACCGTCTTCTCCCGCACCAGCTCGATGACCGCCATCGGGGCGTTGTCGCCCTTGCGCGGCTCGACCTTGATGATGCGGGTGTAGCCGCCGTTGCGGTCGGCGAAGAACGGACCGATCTCGGCGAACAGCGTGTGCACCACGTCCTTGTCGCGGATCTTCTTCATCACCTCACGCCGGTTGTGCAGCGAGCCCTTCTTGGCGTGGGTGATCAGCTTCTCCGCGTACGGACGCAACGCCCGCGCCTTCGGCTCGGTGGTCTTGATCCGGCCGTGCTCGAAGAGCGACGTGGCCAAGTTGGCCAGCAGCGCCTTCTGGTGCGAGGACGACCCGCCGAGGCGAGGGCCCTTGGTGGGCTTGGGCATTGCGACTTCTCCTAAATGGGGCCGGCCCCCGTATCAGGTAGGGCCGGGACGGACGTTCTGTTTAGAGCTGTTCGGTTTCGGCGTAGTCCTGGGTGTCGTCCAGGTCGTAGCCGGCATCGCTGTTCCAGGTGCCGGTGGCGGCGTCGTAACCGGCGACCTCGGACGGATCGAACGTGGCCGGGCTGTCCTTGAGCGAGAGACCCAGCTGGTGCAGCTTGATCTTCACCTCGTCGATGGACTTCTGGCCGAAGTTGCGGATGTCCAGCAGATCGGACTCCGTGCGGGCGACGAGCTCGCCCACCGTGTGCACACCTTCGCGCTTGAGGCAGTTGTACGACCGCACCGTGAGGTCGAGGTCGTCGATCGGCAGCGCGAAGCTGGCGATGTGATCGGCCTCGGCAGGCGACGGGCCGATTTCGATGCCCTCGGCCTCGACGTTGAGCTCCCGTGCCAGCCCGAACAGTTCGACCAGCGTCTTACCCGCCGAAGCGAGCGCGTCACGCGGGGTGATCGAGTTCTTAGTCTCGACGTCGAGGATCAGCTTGTCGAAGTCGGTGCGCTGCTCGACACGGGTGGCCTCCACCTTGTAGGTCACCTTGAGCACCGGCGAGTAGATCGAGTCGACCGGGATGCGGCCGATCTCGGCGCCGGAGGCCTTGTTCTGCACGGCAGGCACGTAGCCACGGCCGCGCTCGACGACCAGCTCGACCTCGAGCTTGCCCTTGTCGTTGAGGGTGGCGATGTGCATCTCGGGGTTGTGCACGGTCACACCGGCCGGCGGCACGATGTCGCCCGCGGTGACCTGACCGGGGCCCTGCTTACGCAGGTACATGGTGACCGGCTCGTCCTCCTCGGAGGAGACGACCAGGCTCTTGAGGTTCAGGATGATGTCGGTGACGTCTTCCTTCACCCCGGGAACGGTGGTGAACTCGTGCAGCACGCCGTCGATGCGGATGCTGGTGACCGCTGCGCCGGGGATCGACGACAGCAGCGTGCGCCGGAGCGAGTTGCCCAGCGTGTAGCCGAAGCCCGGCTCCAGCGGCTCGATGACGAACCGGGAGCGGTTGTCGGCAACCGTCTCTTCGGACAGTGTGGGGCGCTGAGAGATCAGCATTGTGTTTTCTCCTTCTACGGCAACCACCATTTGATGCCGCGTGTCTTCCCCACCAAGGTGAGGAAGTGTTTCCCGGCCGCCATCCGGACGGCCGGGAAGTCCTACTACTTCGAGTAGAGCTCGACGATCAGCTGCTCGGTGAGCGGCACGTCGATCTGCGCGCGCTCGGGCAGCTGGTGGACCAGGATGCGCTGACGCTCGCCGACGACCTGCAGCCAGGACGGGATCGGCCGGTCGCCCGCGGTCTCCCGCGCGATCACGAACGGATCGGTGTTCAGCGACTTGTCCTTGACGTCGATGATGTCGTACTGCGCCACCCGGTAGCTGGGGATGTCGACCTTCACGCCGTTGACGGTGAAGTGCCCGTGGCTGACCAGCTGGCGGGCCATCCGGCGGGTGCGCGCCAGGCCGGCGCGGTACACGACGTTGTCCAGCCGGCTCTCGAGGATGCGCAGCAGGTTGTCACCGGTCTTGCCGGGCAGCCGGTTGGCCTCGTCGTAGTAGCGACGGAACTGCTTCTCCAGGACGCCGTAGGTGAAGCGGGCCTTCTGCTTCTCCTGCAGCTGGGTGCGGTACTCGCTCTCCTTGATCCGCGCGCGGCCGTGCTGGCCGGGCGGGTAGGGGCGCTTCTCGAACGACTGATCGCCGCCGACGAGGTCGACGCCGAGACGGCGCGACTTGCGGGTGGCGGGTCCGGTGTAACGAGCCATTTCCTGATTCCTCCCTAGACCCGGCGCCGCTTCGGCGGACGGCAGCCGTTGTGCGGCTGCGGCGTGACATCGGCGATCGCACCGACCTCGAGGCCGGCGGCCTGCAGCGACCGGATGGCGGTCTCGCGGCCCGAGCCCGGGCCCTTCACGAACACGTCGACCTTCTTGACGCCGTGCTCCTGCGCCTTGCGGGCGGCGTTCTCGGCGGCCAGCTGCGCGGCGAACGGCGTCGACTTACGCGAGCCCTTGAACCCGACGTGACCCGACGACGCCCAGGCGATGACGTTGCCCTGGGGGTCGGTGATGGACACGATCGTGTTGTTGAACGTGCTCTTGATGTGCGCGGCGCCGTGCGGAACGTTCTTCTTTTCCCTGCGGCGGGTCTTCTGCCCCTTCTTCGCGGAGGAAGCGGCGGCTTTCTTCGGTGGCATCTGCTTACCTGGCCTTCTTCTTGCCGGCGATGGTGCGCTTCGGGCCCTTGCGGGTGCGCGCATTGGTCTTGGTCCGCTGGCCGCGCACCGGCAGGCCGCGGCGGTGGCGCAGGCCCTGGTAGCAGCCGATCTCGATCTTGCGGCGGATGTCCGCCTGCACCTCGCGGCGCAGGTCGCCCTCCACCTTGAGATTCGCCTCGATGTAATCGCGCAGCTGGGTCACCTGATCATCGGTCAGGTCCTTGGTGCGCAGGTTCCGGTCGATCCCGGTCGCCTCCAGGATCTCCTGGGAGCGGGTACGGCCGACGCCGTAGATGTAGGTAAGTGCGATCTCCATGCGCTTGTCGCGCGGGAGGTCAACGCCCACTAGTCGGGCCATGGGTGTGCCATTCCTTCTTCTTGGCGGAGGTCTTGTCCCAGTCCGTTCCCTCCGGCGGAGGGGCCCGGCCTCCGTCCGGGCGTAACCGATGCGCTTGGCGCATCGGCGTCGAGCGACCCCATGTCGCTCAGTGGTACTGGGAGGTCAGCATTGAGTTGTCATTGAGGGTTGGCCGGCCCTTGGGCCGGCCACGATCAGCCCTGCCGCTGCTTGTGGCGCGGATCGGAGCAGATCACCATGACCCGCCCATGCCGACGGATCACCCTGCACTTGTCGCAGATGGGCTTGACGCTCGGGTTCACCTTCACGGCGTGCAGATCCTTCTCGAGTCGTTCTGTCTGGATTTACTTGTAGCGATACACGATGCGACCCCGGGACAGGTCGTAGGGCGAGAGCTCCACCACGACGCGGTCCTCGGGCAGGATGCGGATGTAGTGCTGCCGCATCTTGCCGCTGATGTGCGCGAGAACCTTGTGACCGTTCTCCAGCTCAATGCGGAACATCGCATTGGGCAGGGGTTCGACCACGCGACCCTCGACCTCTATGGCACCGTCTTTCTTGGCCATACTTTTCGGAGATCCTCCGTTGTCTTCTGGTTGTCGGCGCCCGCCGCCGCACGCGGCGACGTGTGCACTGGCACAGCTCGGCCCCGACCACAAAACGTGAGCCGGTGATCGGATATTCCTTCAAACCAGAGGCACGCAGGAGTCGGCGCGAGTGCCGCACCGTTGGTCGATACTACCTGCTGCGCGGCCCGCCCCAAAATCGCCGGAATTGCCGCATCGAAGGCGCCCGGCAGCGACCAGAATGATCACCGTGAGGCTACCGTCTCGGCACGTCGGCGGCTGGACGCCACGGTGACCGCCGCCTACCTCGGCGCGTTCGTGGTCGGCGCGGTCGCGCTGCTGTCCGCTTTGCTGTTGGCCGATGTGGGCGCCGACGGCGGGCCGCACGCCGGGCCCGCGGACGGTCTGCCGTTCCTCAGCCTCACCTCGCTGTCGGCCGGGGTGCTCGGCGCGGGCACCGGCGGGCTCATCGCGACCTGGGCGGGCGCGAGCGCACCGGACGCAGGCGCGGTCGCGGCAGCGGCCGCCGTCGCGCTGATCGCCGTCCTCAACGGCGTCCTGCTCCCCTATCTGCGCCGTCAACAGGCCAACTCGCACCGGGGCCGCGCGTCCTACGTCGGCCTGCTGGGCACCGTCACCCTCGACGTGCCGGTGGACGGCTGGGGTGAGGTGTCGTTCGTCGACGCCGACGGCACCCGGGTGCGCGCCCGCGCCCGGACCGCCGAACCGGCGCCGCTGCCCAAGGCCACGCCCGTCTACATCGCCGACGTCGACAACGACTTCGTCCACGTCGTCGCCGTCCCCGACCTATAGATCCACCGCACACGCACCCGCCAACGAAAGCGAACGCCCGTGTCCACACTGCTCATCGTCGTGATCGCCGTCATCGCCGGCCTGCTGCTGCTGGTGGTCGTGCCGGTCATCTACGTGAAGAACTACATCAAGGTGCCGCCCAACGAGGTGGCCGTCTTCACCGGCCGCGGCCAACCGAAGGTGGTCCGCGGCGGCGCCCGCTTCCGGGTGCCGGGCATCGAGCGCGTCGACATCATGAGCCTCGAACCGTTCAACGTCAGCATCAACCTGCAGAACGCGCTGTCCAACAACGGCGTGCCGGTGAACGTGGAGGCCGTCGGGCTGGTGCGCATCGGCTCGGCCGACGAGGCCGTGCAGACCGCCGTGCAGCGCTTCCTCACCTCCGACCTTCAGGAGTTGCAGCGCCAGATCAACGAGATCCTCGCGGGCAGCCTGCGCGGCATCACCGCGACCATGACCGTCGAGGACCTCAACTCCAACCGCGACACCCTGGCCCGCAGCGTGGTCGAGGAGGCCGGTGGCGATCTGGCCCGCATCGGTATGGAGGTCGACGTCCTCAAGATCGCCGGCATCTCCGACCGCAACGGGTACCTCGAATCGCTCGGCCAGCGGCGCATCGCCGAGGTCAAGCGCGACGCCGCCGTCGGCACCGCGGAGGCCGAGCGCGATGCGCAGATCCAGTCGGCCAAGGCCCGCCAGGCGGGGTCGGTGGCCCAGGCCGAGGCCGACACCGCGATCGCCACCGCCAACCAGAAGCGCGACGTCGAGCTGGCCCGGCTGCGGGCCCAGACCGAGGCCGAGAACGCCCAGGCCGACCAGGCCGGTCCGCTGGCCAACGCCCGCGCCCAGAAGGATGTCGGCATCGCGATCGAGCAGGCCGAGGCGGCCCGCGTACAGGCGCGCATCGAGGTCGAGCAGCGGCGCAGCGAACAGGCCCAGGCCGCGCTGCAGGCCGACGTCATCGCCCCCGCCGAGGCCCAGCGACAGGCCGACATCGCCCGCGCCGAGGGTCAGCGGCAGGCGGCGATCCTGGCCGCGCAGGCGCAGGCCGAGGCCGCCCGGCAGTCCGGTCAGGCCGAGGCCGACGCCCGCAAGGCGGCGGCCGACGCGCTGCGGGTGGAACGGCAGGCCGAGGCCGACGGCATCAAGGCCAAGCTGGTCGCCGAGGCCGCCGGTAAGAAGGAGATCGCCGCGGCGCTCAACACCTACTCCCCCGAGGCGGCCCGGCTGCAGACGCTGCCCGACGTGCTGGCCTCGGTGGTGAAGGCCACCGAGGCGGCCGCCATGCCGCTGTCGGAGATCGAGCGGCTGTCGATCATCGGCGGATCCGGTGACACGCAGGACGCGGTCGGCGGTCTGCTCGGGGTGAGCCCGCTGGCGGTCGCCAAGATCGTCGAGGCCCTCAAGGCGTCGGGGATCGACCTGCCGGCCATGCTGAACCGGGCGGGCGTTGAACCGGCGCCCAACGGGCAGACACCGGTGGTGGGCGGGTCGCAGCCGGCCGGCTGAGCGCCCAGTCCGAGCCGTGGCCGCTACAGCGCGCCGTGGCGGCTGCAGATCAGCACCGAACAGGCGGTGTCGTGCAGCGCGGCGTGTGCGGCCGGTCCGGTGATGTCGGCCAGGCCGGTCGCCCTGGCCTGGCCGACCACGGCCAGCTGAATCGTTTCGGCCTCCCGGGCAACGTAATCGGTGGTCGATCCGCTGACGGCCACAGCCTCCACCGCCACGTCGGGGTAGGCGCGGCGCCATCGGGCCAGTCGCTTGTCGAGATGGGTGCGGACGAGCACACACCCGCCGCGCGCGCCATGATCATCGTCCCCGTCCGGCCGGCGGATACCCAGCACTCGCAGCGGTGCCCGGCGGAGCCGCGCCTCGCGCAGCGCACAGGCGAGAACCGCGTCGCCGTCCGGTGATTCGTCGACTTCGGCGATCACCCACCCCGCGCCGCGGCGCACCGGGTCGTGACGGCGGACGATCGCGACGGGGCAGTGTGCGTCCCGGGCGACCGTCGCGGCGACAGAGCCGATCCGCCGGCCGCCCGCGTGGCCGAGTCCCAGTGCGCCCAGGCACAGCAGCACCGCGGCCCGGGACGCGGCGCGCAGGGCGTGCTCCGGACGGTCCTGGACGATCTCGGCCTCGATCCGGACCGGTGTGCCCATCGATTCGACGACCACGAAGATCTCGCGCAGAGCCACGTCGGCGTTCGCGAGCGCACGGGCCGCCGTAGTCGGATCCGCCGGCTCGCCGGGTGGTTCGATCGCATACAGCAGCCGCAGGGGCACGTCGCGGCTGACGGCCTCCTCGACCGCCCACAGCGCCGCGCTCAACGCCGTCCGGGAGCCGTCGATTCCGACCACCACGGCGGGGTTCTGGCTGGGCTCGTCGCGCATGTCGCCTCCTGCACTCACTCGGGCGTCGTTCAGAGTTGCAGCGTGAGCACGTCCGCCAACCGCCGGCGCGGCGTCGGCGGCGGCACTTCGTCGAGGGCGGGCGCCAGGCCGACCCGGATCAGCAACTGCGGATGATCACGGTCGATCAGCGCCGCGATGATCTCGCGGCTCGCCGCGGTCTCGGTGATGTGGGTCAGCGTGCAGGTCGCCATCCCCGCCATCGTGGCCTCGAGCAGGATCTGCGACAGCGTCTCACCGCATCCCAGCACGTCGCGGCGGGTGTCGTCGTGGGCGGAGATCACGAGCACGGTCGACCGGTCCTCGAGCAGGCTCAGGCGCCGTTCGCGATGGTTCACGACGGGGAAGGCCCGCCCGATGTCGACGCGGTCGCTCTCCGCCGCGGAGACCAGCGAGCTGTGCGGGATCCCGTCGGAGAGTTCCAGCGGGCCGGTCCACCACGCGAGCTCCGCGTGATACTCCGAGTCGTACATGCGTAGCGACTCGGTGAGCTGCGACGCCTCGGCCAGCTGCGGCCGGGCGTCGTCGGGCACCACGTCGACCAATGCGACCGTGTCGTCGACGGCGCTGCGCAGCAGCGTTTCCAGGGACGGCCAGTCGGCCGGCGGACCGAACGGGAGGCGGTCGGTGCGGCGGTGCAGGATCGCGTCGGCCCGCGACCGGTGGGCGTCGGTGACGTAGGACATCGGCGAGAAGTCGACGCTGGCGATGTGCAGATGGTCGTTCGGGTTCGGGTAGCGGTCGATGTGGGTGATCCAGCCGCAGGCCGCCATCGCGACCCGCAGGTGATCGAGGACGGCGCCGCAGCTGATCAGTGCCTCGCGACCGGACCTGTCGGTGGCCACCAACCGGTCGGTGTCGAGGAACAGCTGCAGACCGGTGCGGTCGGCGATCCACCGCCACGGCTGGCTGTTGTGCACCGACGGGGCGCGGCACGCAAGATCGACAGCGCCTTCGATGATCCCGATCTCGGGCTTCGTTGTGGTCATGGCTCCTTCTCTCACCGCTCACCTCTACGGTGGCAGTCGTTGAGAGCCGCGCATAGGGCCCAAGGTCACCACCGTCGGCGTGATAATCGTGATGTGACGCCGTGACCGAGACCAGGAGGATTGATGACCGCTGCCCCACCCGATTCGACCGTCATTGTGGGCGTTGACGATTCGCCGTCGTCCGACCCGGCACTGCGGTGGGCTGCCGCCGAGGCGGCGTTGCACGGGGTCCCGTTGACCATCGTCTACGCCATTCCACCGTCGTTGGGCAACTGGTCGGCAGTCCCCGTACCGGAGCGTTTGGTGGACTGGCAGCGCGAGACGGGCGAGGAGATCCTGCGCGATGCCGAGCAACGAGCGAGGTCCCTGACCGACGGAGCCGTTACGGTGTCGACCGAACTCGCCGTCGCCCCGCCTGCCACCACGCTGGTCGACATGTCGAAGGACGCCCTGATGGTCGTCGTGGGTAGCCGTGGCCGCGGTGCGTTCGCGCGCACGGTGCTCGGTTCGGTCAGCACCGCGCTGCTGCACCGCGCGCACTGCCCGGTCGCGGTGATTCACGACGAGGGGTCCGCCCACACCGACGCCGCGGCACCCGTGCTGCTCGGCTTCGACGGGTCCTCGGACGCGGAGTCGGCCACCGAGCTGGCCTTCCGTGAAGCCGGTCGCCGGGGAGTGGAGCTGATCGCGATGCACGCCTGGTGGTCACCGAACGCGTTCGAGCTGCCCGACGCCGAGTGGGACCAGGTCCGCCCGGATGTGGAGCGTGAAGTCGAGGCGCAGCTGGCCGGCTGGCGGCAACGCTTCCCGGACGTCACCGTGCACGGCGTGGTGGTTCGCGATCAGCCGGCCCGGCGACTGGTCGAGCGGTCGGAGTCCGCGCAACTCCTCGTGGTGGGAAGCCGCGGCCGCGGCGCTGTCGCGAGCACCCTGCTGGGCTCGGTGAGCACCGCGGTGGTGCAGGCGGCGCGCATCCCGGTGATCGTCACGCGACCCCGCTAAGCGCGGGGCCGTACCCGTCCCGCTCGCGCAGCAAGGAGGAGTCATCATGGGATTCGCACTGACTACCGTGCTTCACACCTCGTTCGACGACGCCGTCGCCCGGACCCGGGAGGCGTTGTCGCAGCAAGGTTTCGGGGTGCTGACCGAGATCGACATGCGGGCCACACTCAAGGCGAAGCTCGGCGAGGACATGGAGGACTATCTGATCCTCGGTGCGTGCAATCCGCCGCTGGCGCACCGCGCCGTCGACGTCGACCGCCAGATCGGACTCCTGCTGCCGTGTAACGTCGTGGTGCGCGCCGACCGCGATGCCGACGACACCGTCATCGTCGAGGCCATGGACCCGCAGATGCTCGTCGACGTCAGTGGTGAAGCAGACCTGCGGCCGATCGCCGACGAGGTGGCGACCAGATTGCGGGCTGTCCTCGACGCGCTCTAGATGTACTCGGCAGTCAGGTTGGTGACAGTCGGCTGGTCGGGGGTTGTCCTCCGAGGGCTGAATGGCGGCGTTGATTGTTGTAGTAGTCGAGCCAGGGGGCAAGGGCTGCGCAGCGGGCGTCGTTGGTG
>NZ_SPQO01000049.1 GCF_004570325.1 Mycobacterium sp. PS03-16
GCGCACCACGGCCGCCGACGTCGGCGCCCCACCCGCGTCCAGGCCGGCGCGCCGGGCCGCGGCCAGCACCGCCTCGTCGCTGACCGTGGTCTCCAGATGTCCTGTGCCACCGAGCATCTCGGAATGGGCGGGCAGCGCGGCGATGGTGCCGGGGCCGCCGACCGGTGAGTGCACCCGCCCGTCGAGGGACAGCGCGAACCCGACGGTCTCCCTGGCGTAGACATACAGGCTGGTGGCGCCGGGCGCGGCGGCCGGCGGGCGGCCGCTGAGCAGCAGTTCGGCGCCGGCCATGGCCGCGACGTGGGAGGCCACCGACACCGGCAGCCCGAGCGCGTCGGCCAGCTCCGGGCCGACCGGGGCCTGCGACCAGCGCAGCCGGGGGTGGTCCAGCACACCGGTGTGGCCGTCGACAGCACCGCCGGCGGCCACCCCCACCCACAGCGGGCGGCGCCGGTGCCACCGGGCGAGGTAGCGGCGGGCGCTGGCCGCGAGCGTCGCGAGGGCCGCGTCCTGCCCGGCGCGCGGGGTGGGTGTCTCGACCGTGTCCAGCGTGCGCCCGAGAAGGTCCGTGGCCGTGATGCTGGTGGTGCTGGCCCCGATGTGGATGCCGAGGGTGAGGAACGGTTCGTGGTTCACCTCGACCGGGACGCGGGGCCGGCCGACGGCGCCGGATGCGGCCAGGTCGGCGCGTTCGCGCAGCAGGTCCGCGTCGAGCAGCGCAGTGACCTGGCGGTTGACGGTGGCGATGCTGAGCCCGGTGCGCCGGGCGATGGTGTCGCGGGCGATCGGTGTGCGGCCGCGCGCGGCGGCGAACACGGCGGCGGCCGCGGCGTCGGCCACCGCGAGGGGCGGAACGACGACGGAAAGGGCGCGTGAGTGGCGGGCGGACGCGACGGTCAGCGGCTTGTTGCCGGACGGACGCCGCACCGCGACAGGTGAAGCAGGGGTGGAGATGACGGCGGTACGCACGAGACATGTCCTTCGGAAGAGTCGGTGGCTGGCTGCTGGCCACACCTGCGACTCGACGGGACGGTCAATCCCTCGGTGGGGTCAGGCGCGGCGGAGGACGCGACAACAACAACAGTGCTGCGCGTCGAAGGCCTGACCGATTCCGGACACAGAGCGAACTTAGCATGGCAATTACAGTTGGGCCCATGACGACTCCACAAGCGGGCCGGCGCGTAGCGGTGGTCACCGGCGCCAGCGCCGGAATCGGTGAAGCGACAGCGAGAACCCTTGCCGCACAAGGGTTTCATGTGGTCTGCGTGGCTCGCCGGGCCGAGCGGGTGCAGGCGCTGGCCGCCGAGATCGACGGGACGGCGATTGTGGCGGACGTCACTGACAGCGCCGCGGTCACCGCGCTCGCCGACCGCCTCGACCGGGTGGACGTGCTGGTGAACAACGCCGGCGGCGCCCGCGGTCTGGAGCCGGTGGCCGATGCCGACGTCGAGAACTGGCGCTGGATGTGGGAGACCAACGTGCTGGGCACGCTGTACGTCACTCGGGCACTGCTGCCCAAGCTGATCGCCTCCGGCGACGGGCTGATCGTCACGGTCACCTCGATCGCCGCGGTGGAGATCTACGACAACGGGGCCGGTTACACCTCGGCCAAGCACGCCCAGGGGATCCTGCACCGCACGCTGCGCAGTGAACTGCTCGGGCAGCCCGTGCGGTTGACCGAGGTGGCGCCCGGCATGGTGCAGACCGACTTCTCGCTCAACCGGTTCGCCGGTGACGCCGAACGCGCCGACAAGGTCTACCAGGGTGTCACCCCGCTGGTGGCCGAGGACATCGCCGAGGTGATCGGATTCGTCGCCGGCCGGCCGTCGCACGTCGACCTGGATCTCATCGTGGTCCGCCCCCGGGATCAGGTCAGTGGAGCCAGTGGCTCCCGCTTCAACCGCCGCTGAAGCACTTGCCGGCGACGTGGACTAACCGCCCGGCCGTCCGTTCACCGGCTGCGGGGCGTTCGACGGAGTGACCGGGGCGGTGCTGGGCACCCCCGACGGCGGCTCGTCGCCGTTGAGCGCCGACATCGCCTTCCACTCCTCCCAGGGCACCGCCCAGTCCCAGATGTCGCCGTCGGCGTAGGACAGTTGAATGCGGGTGCCGGTGACCTCGACCGGATCGCCGTACATCGCGGTGTTGAAGTACTGCTGCGCGTCGGATTCCGACAGATTGATGCACCCGTTGGTGACGTTGCTGTTGCCCTGCGAACCCAGACTCGCCGGGTTGGCGTGGATGAACTCGCCGTTGTTGGAGATCCGCACCGCGAAGCGCTCCCGCACGTTGGCGTAACCGGCCGCCGGGTTGGTCATGTAGAAGTCCTCGTACTTCTCGGTGACCACGTGGATCCCGCTGCGGGTGACGTTGCGGTTTAGGTCGCCCTCTCCGTAGCTGCACGGGAAGTCCATGATCACCGCACCGGCCTGGTCGATCACCTGGATGCGGTGGCTGGACGCCTCGGCCTTGACCACCTGGCGGCGGCCGATGCTGAAGTCCAGCGACGAGTCGGCGGCGCCGTAGGCGTCCGCACCGAACTTCACGCCGTAGAGCTTGGCGTCGACCCGCACGGTGGTCCCCGGGGCGAAGTACTCGCGGCTGCGCCAGTGCAGCCGCGACCCGGCGGCCTCGTCGGGCAGCCACGCCCAGCTGCCCTCGGTGGGCGGGTTGGTGGTGACGGTCAACGCCTTCTCCACCGTCGCGCGGTCCGCCTCGTCGACCGAGGCGTCGAACTGCAGGATGATCGGCGCGGCCACACCGACGGTCTGCCCGTCGGCCAGCTGGTAACGCCCGTTGACCTGGACCGCGGGGTCCAGCGTGGTGAACTCCCCCTGCACCGGCACGGCTTTCCCGTCGGCGCCCACCGCCGAACCCGACCAGGTGTAGGTGACGCCGTAGCCGAGCGGCTCGCTGGTGGTGAAAGCGGTGCGCTCGCGGTTGAGCGCGCCGGCGACGGGCTTGCCGTCGGGGTTGATCAGCGCGATCTTCTGCAGCCAACCGTCGGACACCTCGACCCGCACGGGGGCGGTCGGCGCGACACCGGCGGCGGAGGTGGCCGGTTCGAACGTCAGCGACGCCGACGCGGGTGACTCGGCGGGGCTGGGCGCACCGCTGGTGGCGTTGCTGCAGGCGGCCAGAGCGCCGGGCGCGACGAATCCGACCGCCAGGGCGGTCAGCGCGCGCCGACGGTTGATCGGCGGCAGGTTCTCGGCAGCACTCACGTGTACCAAAGATACCTAGAGTGCGCACCCCACCAGGGTCGGCTCGGGGGTGAGTTCGATACCGAAGGCGGTGCGGACGCCGTCGCGCACCGCCCTGGCCAGCGCAATCACGTCCGCGGTGGTGGCTTCACCCCGATTGGTCACAGCGAGCGCATGTTTGGTCGACAACCGGGCCGGCGCGCCGTCGCCGGGGTAGCCCTTGCCGAACCCGGCGTGCTCCACCAGCCAGCCCGCGGCGAGTTTGACGTGGCCGTCACCGGCGGGATAGTTCGGGACCGGCCCGGCCGCCGCGGCGGCCACCCGCTCGTAATCGGCGCGCGCCACCACCGGGTTGGTGAAGAACGAGCCGACGCTCCAGGTGTCGCGGTCCGGGTCGTCGAGCACCATGCCCTTGCCGCCGCGCAGCGCCAGCACGGCCTCGCGCACGCGCAGCGGGTCGGCGCGGGTGCCGGGTTCGGCGTCGAGCGCGCGGGCCAGTTCGCCGTAGCGCAGCGGGGCGCTGCGGCCGTCGGTGTGCAACGCGAACTCGACTTCCAGCACGACGGCGTGCGCGGAGTGTTTGAGCACGCTGGTGCGGTACCCGAACGCCATGGCTTCGGCGGGCACCCACTCGTCGGCGCCGGTGCGGCGGTCGAGCAGCCGGACGCGGCGGATGGTGTCGGCCACCTCGGCGCCGTACGCGCCGACGTTCTGCACCGGCGTCGCACCGGCCGAGCCGGGAATGCCCGACAGACATTCCAGCCCGCCGAGCCCGTGCGCGAGCGCGGTGACCACCACGTCGTCCCAGTTGGCCCCGGCCTCGGCGCGCAGGACGCCGTCGCGCACCGTGATCTCGGTGTTGGCGATGCGGATGACGGTGAGGTCGGTGAGGTCGTCGGCGAGCACGACGTTGGACCCGCCGGCCAGGATCAGCGCGTCGCGGGTGGCCGGCGCCCGCAGCGCGGCGACGAGCTGCTCGGTGCTGGCGGCGGTGACGAGGGTGCGGGCGACCGGTCCGACGCGCAGCGTGGTCAGCGCCGCCAGCGCGACGTCGGATTCGACGATCGCGCCCGCCAATTCGTCGTCGCGGTTCATCCCCGGGTCGCTTCGCTCCTGCCCGCCGCCAGCCACGGGCCGTAACGGTAGCGTGGCCAGCTATGCCCCGTTCATTCGACTTGGCCGCCGAGTACGAGGGCACCGTCGACGACGTGCACCGCGCCTTCGCCGACGAGCAGTACTGGCTGGCCCGGCTGGCGGACTCCGGCGCCGACCACGCCACCCTCGACCAGATGACGGTCGACGCCGACGGCGGCATCGATGTGACGACCACCCAGATCCTGCGCGCCGACCGGCTCCCCGGCGTGGTCACGCAGTTCCACCGCGGCGACCTGTCGATCCAGCGCGAGGAGACGTGGAGTGCGGTGCGCGACGGCCGCGCCTCGGCGACCGTCACCGGCAGCATCCCCGGCGCACCGGTCTCGCTGACCGGCACCGCGGCGCTGGAACCGCGCGACGACGGCGGCGCCCGGCTGACGCTACGAGTGACCGTCGAGGTACGGGTGCCGCTGGTCGGCGGCAAGATCGAGAACTTCATCGGCACCGGCCTGGTCGACCTGATCATCGCCGAACAGCGGTTCACCACGGAGTGGATCACCGAGAACGCCTGACATCCGCGTACGGTAAGGCGTCATGGGCCGGCGGATGGAGTACACCGTCACGTTCACCGCGCCGGCCGCCCGGATCTATGACCAGTTCACCTCCGAGGAGTACTGGCAGGGCCTGACCGAGGCGTACCGGCGGCTCAATCCCCGCACCGAGCTGACGCTGTTCCGCTCCGACGAGCGCGGCACCGACATCGCCCTGCGGCAGGTGATGCCGCGCGACGATCTGCCGCCGGTGGCCCGCAAGGTGATGCCGGTGGACCTGGTGATCACTCGCGAACAGCATTTCGGCCCGTTCGACGACGCCGCGCAACACGCGGCAGGCACGTTCGCCGCCACCATGCCGCGCGCGCCGGGCCGGCTGGGCGGGCGCTACGGCCTGGCGGACACCGCCACCGGTTGCGCGCTGCGGGTGAGCAGCGAGTGCAAGGTGTCGATCCCGCTGGTCGGCGGCACCCTCGAGGACCTCGTGTTGACCAACATGCGCCACCTGTTCCATGGTGAGCGCGATTTCACCGCCGCCCGGGTCCACGGCCGCCGCTGACGCCGATGCCCGAGCCCACGCTGCGTTCGAGCCCCCCGATCGGCGTTCTGACCCGCGGTACCACCGGCTACAACCGGCTGCGGCGCAGCGACCGCTGGCTGGTGCATGCCGCGCGGGTGCGCACCGCGCTGCAGACCGCCGCCGACCCCGTCGTCGTCGACCTGGGGTTCGGCGCGCTGCCGGTGACCACGCTGGAGCTGGCGGCCCGGCTGCGCACCGTGCGCCCCGACGTGCGCGTCGTCGGTCTCGAGATCCACCCGGAACGGGTGGCCGCCGGCCGGGCCGCGGCGGCGGACGGGGTGGAGTTCGGGCTGGGCGGATTCGAATTGGCCGGGCTGCGGCCGGTGCTGGTCCGCGCGTTCAACGTGCTGAGGCAGTATCCGGTCGAGGCGGTGCCGGGCGCCTGGGCGGTGATGGCGGAGCGGCTGGCGCCCGGCGGGCTGATCATCGACGGCACCTGCGACGAACTGGGCCGCCGCTGCGCGTGGGTGCTGCTCGACGCCGCGGGGCCGCTCAGCCTGACGCTGGCGTGCGACCCGTTCGCCATCGACCGGCCCTCGGACCTGGCCGAGCGGCTGCCCAAGGTGCTGATCCACCACAACGTGCCCGGTCAGCCGATTCACGGGCTGCTCACCGCCGCGGACCGGGCGTGGGCCAGCGTCGCCGGGCACGGGGTGTTCGGCCCGCGGGTGCGCTGGCGCGCGATGCTGGAGTTGCTGCGCGCCGAGGGGGTTCCGGTGGAGCCGCCGCGACGGCGGATGCGCGACGGGGTGCTGTCCGTCCCGTGGGCGACGGTCGCGCCATAGGCCGGGGTCGCGCCGGCGGGCGCGCCATCAGGCCGGCGTCGCGCCCGTAGGCTGAGCGCATGCGGATCGCGTGTGCCCAGGTCACCACGGGGACCGATCCCGCGGCCAACCTCCGGATCGTCGAGGACTACACCCGCCGCGCGGCCGCCGCGGGCGCGGCGCTGGTGCTGTTCCCCGAGGCGACGATGTGCCGGTTCGGGGTGCCGCTCAAACCCGTCGCCGAACCGCTCGACGGGCCGTGGGCGACCGAGGTGCGCACAATCGCCGAGCGCGCCGGCATCACCGTCGTGGCCGGCATGTTCACCCCGTCGGGCGACGGCCGGGTGACCAACACGCTGCTCGCCACCGGCGGCGGGGTGGACGGCCACTACCACAAGATTCACCTCTACGACGCGTTCGGGTTCCGCGAATCCCGTACGGTCGCACCGGGTTCGGAGCCGACGCTGATCACCGTCGCCGGCGTCGACGTCGGGCTGACCACCTGTTATGACGTCCGGTTCCCGGAGCTCTATGTCGAGCTCGCGCGCCGGGGCGCCCGGCTCATCACCGTGCATGCGTCGTGGGGTGCCGGTCCCGGCAAACTCGACCAGTGGACGCTGCTGGCGCGTGCCCGCGCACTGGACACCACCGGCTTCGTCGCGGCCGTCGACCAGGCCTACCCCGGTGACGAAGTGGCGGCGTCCGGACCCACCGGGGTGGGCGGCAGCCTGATCGCGTCGGCCACCGGCGACGTGCTGGTCGCGGCGGGTGCGGAACCGCAGCTCCTGGTCGCCGATCTGGACCTCGACGCTGCGCGCGAGGTCAGGGAGACCGTCGCGGTGCTCGACAACCGCGCGGCCGTCGACAGTCCGCGTAGGGCAGAATCGCGGGCGTGACTGATCCCTGGGCCCGTCCGGCCAACCAGCCGCCGATCCCGCCGCCGCCTCCGCCGTCGGCCCCGCAGGGCCCTCCCCCGCCGTTCACCGGGCCGGGCGGCGAACCCCCGAAACAGGGCGGTTCGTTCCTGGCGAAGGTCCGGGACATGTTCAGCGATCCGCTGTCGATCGTGCTCGCCGTCGTCATCGTGGTGGCGCTCATCGCGGCCGGTCTGCTCGGCGGTGAGTTGTACGCGCGCAACCGCGCCGACGACGTGGTGTCGCGGGTGGTGTCGTGCGTGGTGCAGGATGAGGCCACCGCGTCGTTCGGGGCGCTGCCGCCGTTCCTGCTGCAGCACATGACCGGTCACTACACGAACATCAACATCGAGACGGCCGGCAACCAGATCCGCGACGCGAAGGGCATGAAGGTCGCCATCGACATCCGCGACGTCCGGCTCGAGGACACCGCGAACTCCGGCGGCTCGGTCGGCTCCCTGACCGCGAACATCACCTGGGCGTCCGACGGCATCAAGCAGACCGTGCAGGACGCGATCCCGCTGTTCGGCAGCTTCCTGACCGGCGTGTCCACCGACCCGTCGGCCGGCACGCTGGAACTCGACGGGGCGTTGGGCAGCATCACCGCCAAACCCCAGGTGGTCAACGGAGGCATCTCGCTGCAGGTCGTGCAGCTGACCGGGCTGGGCTTCACGCTGCCCCGCGAGGCCGTGCAGCCCGCGCTGGACGCGTTCACCGCCGAGCTGACCCAGAACTATCCGATGGACATCCGGGCGCAGAGCGTCGAGGTCACCGACACCGGTGTGTCCGCGGTGTTCGCCAGCCAGAACGGCGAGATCCCCAAGAGCGGCGAGGACCCCTGCTTCAACGAGTTGTGACGGGTCAGTCCAGCCCGTCCAGCACGGCGCGGGTCCCCGAGAGGCCGAGCCGGGTGGCGCCCGCGTCGAGCATCGCGACGGCATCGGCGGCGGTGCGGATACCGCCGCTGGCCTTCACCTCGAGTCCGGGCCGTACGGTCGCGGCCATGATCTCCACGGCCCGTACGGAGGCGCCGCCGTCGGGATGAAAGCCGGTCGAGGTCTTGACGAATTCGGCGCCGGCCTCGGCCGCGGCGTGGCACACCTCGACGAGGCGCTGTTCGCCGGCCCGCCCGAGCAGCGCGGCGGATTCGACGATGACCTTGAGCACCGCCCGGTCGGTGATCGCCGCGCGCACCGCGGCGATGTCGGCGCGCACGGCATCGACGTCCCCGGCGAGGGCGGCGCCGACGTCGATCACCATGTCGACCTCACCGGCACCGGCCGCCACGGCCAGCGCGGCCTCGTGCGCCTTGACCGACGAAACATGCTTACCGGACGGGAATCCCACGACGGTGGCGATCTCCAGGTCCAGTGTGCGGGCGGCGCGCACCGCGGCCAGCATGGACGGGGACACGCACACCGCGTAGACGCCGAGGTCCTCGGCGTCGGCCACCAGGGCCCGGACGTCGGCGTCGGTGGCTTCGGGTTTGAGCAGGGTGTGGTCGACGAGTTCGGCGACCTCGTCGCGGGTCCAGCGGCCCATCTAGAACGGCTCTTCGGTGCCGCCGGGGTTGCAGCCGGCCGCGAGCAGCTGGGCGACGTCGACCTGCGGGCGCCACGGTTCGAGGTTCCAGCTGGTCTTGCCGGGTTCGGCGAATTCCGCCCATTCCCAGTGGCAGTCGAACTGCGCGCGCAGCCCGGGCAGATCGGCGTCCGGGGAGGCCGCGAGCACCTCGGCCCAGGCGTGGTCGGCCTGGGCGGTGGTGCCGACCTGTCCCGCGGCCGCTCGGCCCGCGGCGGTCGGGTAGACCCGCAGGCTCGACAGGTCGCCCCATTTGGCCCACTCGACGTGGTCGACGTAGGGCGGCGGCGGTGCGGGTTGCGCGTTGGCCGCCGGGACGGCGAGACCCGTGGCCATGATCGGCAGGACGAGGGCCGCCGTCGCGGCGGCGGTGAGGGACAGTCGCACGGTTACCGGGACTTCCCCTGGATCTCGAGCAGCTTGGGGCGCACGTCGACCAGGTAGACACCGGCCGCGCAGGCGCAGATCGCGGCGCCGAACGCGTCGCGGAAGAGCAGCAGCAGGAGCACCCCGCCGCCGAGGATGGCCAGCCACACCGGCTTGGTCAGTTTCCCGGCCGCGGTGTAGGCGTCGGTGCGTTGCATCGCGGCGTGGACGAACGCGTAGACGCCGAAGACCAACACGATCAGTACGAGCCCCAGAATGATGAGGCCCGCAAGGTCGGCAAGTATCACCTCACCAGCCTATGCGGGCCTCATCGGATGCGTCGAATTACTTCTGGGTGACCTTCTTGGCCGGGGCCTTCTTGGCGGGCGCCTTCTTGGCGGCCGGGGCCTTCTTGGCCGGCGTCTTGGCGGGCGCCTTCTTCGCGGCTTCCTTCACCGGCTCGGCGGCGTCCTCGGTGCGCTTGGGCAGCTCCACGCCGACCAGCTTCGCGGCGCGCTCACCGACGGCGCGGGTCTGGGTGGCGACGTTGCCCAGGGCCTGCTCGGTCAGCTCGACGGCCTGGTCGGTGTAGCTCTCGACCCGGCTGGCGGCGTCGGCGACACCGGGCTGGCTGCGCAGCCGCTCCAGCGCGGCTTCACCGCGCTCGACCAGCTTGGCGTAGGTGCTCTGCGCGGCCTCGGCGTAGCCCTCGGCGGCCCGGCGCAGCTCCTCGGAGGTCAGCCGGTCGCGCAGCTCGCTGACCTGGACCGGCAGGTCCTCCTGCAGCTTGTTGATGCGGGCGCGGCTCTCCTCGACGCGGGTGTTGGCGTCGGTGCGGGCCTCCTCGGCGCGCTCGCGCAGGCTCGCGACGATCTCGTTCACGGTGGCCAGCGCCAGATCGGCGGCGCCGACGGCGGCGAGCAGCGGGGCCTTCAGGTCTTCGATGTCGAGCTGGGCGTTGTTGTCAGCCATGTCGGATGTCCTTTCCGGGATCTTGTGGTGTGGCGTTTTCCAGGGGGTTGTCGATCGGCTCGTCAGTCGGCGAACCCTCGTCCACTGCGTTGTCTGCGCTCTCCAAGGCCTCGTTCTGTTGCCGGAACGAGGTGTAGATGTCGAGCAGCACCTGCTTCTGCCGCTCCGTGATCGCCGCGTCGTTGACGATGGCGTCGCGGACCTCGCTGGGCTCGCTGGGTTCGAGGATCCCGGCTCGCACATAGAGCACTTCGGCGGAGACCCGCAACGCCTTGGCGATCTGACTGAGGACGTCGGCGGACGGTTTGCGCAATCCCCGCTCGATCTGGCTGAGGTAGGGATTACTGACGCCGGCCTTCTCGGCCAGTTGCCGTACGGACACCTGCGCTGCTTCCCGCTGGCTCCGGATGAAGCTTCCGATGTCCTGCGCAGCGTTGGTCACCACCGCGGCAAGGTTCTCGTCCTGCTGCATGAGTGGTCACCCCCTCGATATCGGGTATCCGATTAACGACAGGGTCCACCGTACGCCGCAGTGCTAACAATTGCAAGCACTCAGTTAGCGCAGGTCAGAAAAGTATTTGCGCGATCGAATAGATCGTCAAGCCGGCAAGCGCACCGACGACCGTCCCGTTGATCCGGATGAACTGCAGGTCACGGCCGACATGGAGTTCGATGCGGTCGCTGGCCTCCTCGGCGTCCCACCGCTCGATTGTGTCGGTGACGATCGTGGTGATCTCGGCGCCGTACTCGCCCACCACGTGCTGTGCGCCGCGGATGACCCAGCGGTCGACCTTGTCGCGCAGTTCGGCGTCGTCGCGCAAACTCTCCCCGATCCGCATGACCGAATCGGCGATACGCTCCCGCAACGCCGACGACGGGTCGTCGACCGATTCGAGGATGATGCGCTTGGCCGCGCTCCACGCCGTCTCGGCCGCCCGCGCCACCTCGTCGCGGGCCATGATCTGCTCCTTGACGTTCTCCGCGCGGGCGATCGTGGCCTCGTCGTTCTGCAGGTCGTCGGCGAACTCGAACAGGAACTTCGTCGCCGACCGGCGCAGTTCGTGGTCGGGGTTGCGGCGCACCTTGTCGGTGAAGTCCATCAGCTCGCGGTGGATGCGGTCGCCGACGAGGTGGTCCACCCAGCGCGGCGACCACTGCGGGGAGTCGCGTTCGATCACCCGCTCGATCACCTCGCCGGCGTTCAGCGACCACTCGAAGGCCCGGTCGGCCAGCAGCTGGATGAGCGCCTCCTGCCGGCCCTCGGCCAGCATCTGCGACAGCACCCGGCCCACCGGCGGACCCCACTGCGGCTCGGCGATGCGCTTGACGATCATCCGGTCGAGCACCTGCTGGACGTCCTCGTCGCGCAGCATCTCCACGAGCACCCGCAGCACCGTCGCGGTCTCCTTCGCGACGCGTTCGGCGTGCCCGCGGTCGGACAGCCACTTGCCCACCCGGGCGGCGACATCGGCGTCGCGCAGCTTGGTCTCGACGTTCTGCGGGGACAGGAAGTTCTCCCGGATGAATGCGCCCAGCCCCTCGCCGAGCTGGTCTTTCTTCCGTTTGATGATCGCGGTGTGCGGGATCGGGATACGCAGCGGATGACGGAACAGCGCCGTCACCGCGAACCAGTCGGCCAGCGCGCCGACCATGCCGGCCTCGGCCGCGGCGCGCACGTAACCCACCCACCCGGGCGCCCCCTGGGACTGGGCCCAGGTGCACACCAGAAAGATCACCGTGGCGCCGAGCAAAAAGCTCAGGGCCACCGCTTTCATGCGCCGCAGACCGCGGCGGCGTTCGGCGTCGGCGGCACTGTCCGCGCCCGCGAGGGCCTCGGCGAAGCTGGGCCGTGCTGCGTGCTCTGTGGATGCCACGAGTTCCATCATCCGCTATCGGTACGACCACACCGATCCGACGAGCCCGCAGCCTCCCGTCGGCCTTAGTATCGAGAGGTACTAGTGAATGGGACGACGGGGATAGTGGAAGAGCAGACCCCACCGGTGGCGGTCAAAACCGACGGACGCAAACGGCGCTGGCACCAGCACAAGGTCGAACGGCGCAATGAACTGGTCGACGGCACCCTGGAAGCGATCCGCCGTCAGGGCAGCAACGTCAGCATGGACGAGATCGCTGCGGAGATCGGCGTGTCCAAGACCGTGCTCTACCGCTACTTCGTGGACAAGAACGACCTCACCACCGCGGTGATGATGCGGTTCGCCCAGACCACTCTGATCCCCAACATGGCCGCGGCGCTGTCGGCGAATCTCGACGGGTACGACCTCACCCGCGAGGTGATCAAGGTCTACGTCGAGACGGTGGCCGCCGAGCCCGAGCCGTACCGCTTCGTGATGGCGAACAACTCGGCGAGCAAGAGCAAGGCGGTCGCCGACTCCGAGCAGATCATCGCCCGCATGCTCGCGGTGATGCTGCGGCGGCGGATGGCCGAGGCCGGGATGGACACCGGCGGTGTCGAGCCATGGGCGTATCACACGGTCGGCGGGGTCCAGCTGGCCACGCACTCGTGGATGTCACATCCGCGCATGACCGCCGAGGAGCTGATCGACTACTTGACGATGCTGTCGTGGAATGCGCTGTGCGGCATCGTGGAGGTGGGCGGGTCGCTCGAGAGATTCCGGTCGATGCCCCATCCGTCGCCGATCTTGCCGCCGCAACTGCTAGAACGTTGAGCATGGATTCGGATCTCCCGGCGCTGTGGTCGCACGAACCTCATGAACATCTGCGGTTCCGCCCCGGCGACAAGGTGGCCGACATCGACACCAGCGCGACCCCGGGCTTTCGCGGCCGCAAGGAGGACGCGCCGGCGCTGCACACCGAACGCGGCATCCGGCTCGGGGAGCTCCAGGAGAAGCTGTACGCCAACAGCCGCGCCGGCGACTCCCGCTCGGTGCTGCTGATCCTGCAGGGCATGGACACCGCCGGTAAGGGCGGAGTGGTCAAACACGTTGTGGGCGCGGCCAATCCGCAGGGCATCCGGTACGTCAGCTTCGGCAAGCCGACCGAGGAGGAGTTGGCGCACCACTACCTGTGGCGGATCCGCAACGCCCTGCCGCCGGCCGGGCACATCGGCGTCTTCGACCGGTCGCACTACGAAGACGTGCTGATCGTGCGGGTGCGCAACCTCGTGCCGCCGGAGGTGTGGGGCGCCCGCTACGACGAGATCAACGCCTTCGAACGCGAACTGGTCGACAGCGGGACCACGCTGGTGAAGGTCGCGATGTTCGTCTCGCTGCAGGAGCAGAAGAAGCGGCTGGCCGAACGGCTCGAGCGGCCCGAGAAGTACTGGAAGTACAACCCGGGCGACATCGACGAGCGGCTGCTGTGGCCGCAGTACGAGCAGGCGTATCAGGCCGTGCTGGACCGGACGTCCACCGACTACGCCCCCTGGTATGTCATCCCGTGCGACCGCAAGTGGTACAGCCGCCTGGCCATCACCGAACTGCTCATCGAGGCGCTCAAGGGGCTCAACATGTCCTGGCCGCCTGCCGATTTCGACGTCGAGGCGGAGCGCCGGCGGCTGGCGTCGGCCTGACCGCGCGCGCCGACTGCACGATTATGTACGCCCCCTCTCGGCGTTTACGTACACCAACCGTGCAGTCACCGCAGGTTATCCACAGGCAAGCGGTTACTGAAAGGCGTGCACCTCTCGGTGGCCCACCATCAGAAGCGTGTCCGCCACTCTGATCGTCGCTACGGAGTCCCTCGCGTCGGGTGAGCTGACGCGGCGCGACCTTCGCAGGCGATACACGATGGTGTATCGCAACGTCTACGCACGCCGTGGCGATACGCTGACGGCCGCAGACCGAGCGCGCGCCGCCTGGCTGTGGAGTGGCCGACGGGCGACGCTGACCGGCCACTGCGCGGCAGCCGTTCACGGCAGTCGGTGGATTCCCGATGAGGCACCGGTTGAGATCGCTCACTCGCGTCGACCCGCCGCAGCGGGAATGATCGCGAAAAGCAACGCCTTTCGCGACGACGAAGTGTGCACGGTGGACGGCATGCGGTGCACGACAGTGGCGCGAACAGCGTACGACCTCGGCCGGCGGCTTCCCGAGCAGATGGGCGTCATGCGCATCGACGCCCTGCTGAACGCCACCGGGGTGCCGCCGTCGTCGATCGCGGACATCACCGACCGATACGCCGGAGCGCGAGGCGTCCGGCGGGCCCGCCGAGCGTTGGCGCTTGTCGACGCGGGCGCGGAATCCCCGCAGGAGACGCGGCTGCGCCTCCTGCTCGTCCGCTCAGGTATGCCACGCCCGATCACGCAGATTCCGGTGGCCGACGACCGCGGACGGGTGCGCAGGCGCATCGACATGGGTTGGCCGGAGCTGAAGGTAGGCGTCGAATACGACGGTGAGCAACACTTCCTCAACCCGGAGGACTACGCAGCCGACATCGAGCGGCTCGAGTTCCTCGCCTCACGCGGCTGGCTGATCGTGCGCGTCAGTTCCACCCAGCTGCGGTACCGCAAAACGGAAGTGGTCGACCGGGTGCGCCGCGCGCGGGCACAACGGCTGCACGGTTGTTGACCCGCCTTCTCGACGTTCGCGTACAACAACCGTGCAGCGGGCGTCAGTATTTGTAGAAGCCCTGGCCCGACTTCTTGCCCAGCTGACCGGCCTCGACCATCCGCAACAGCAGCGGCGGCGGCGCGAAGTGCGAGTCCTTGAACTCCTCGTACATCGAGTCGGCGATCAGCTTCATGGTGTCCAGGCCGATCAGGTCGCTCAGCCGCAGCGGCCCCATCGGATGCGACAGCCCCGCGACGACGGCCTTGTCGACGTCCTCGATCGTCGCCACCCCCGCTTCGACCATCCGGATCGCCGACAGCAGGTACGGCACCAGCAGCGCGTTGACCACGAAGCCGGACCGGTCGCCGCAGCGCACCACCTGCTTACCCAGCACGTCACTGGCGAAGGCCGACGTCCGCTCCAGCGCGGACTCCGACGTCACCAGCGTGTTGACCAGCTCCACCAGCGGCAGCACCGGCACCGGGTTGAAGAAGTGCAGGCCGAGCACGCGCGACGGATTCTTCGTTGCCGCAGCGATTTTCATGATCGGGATGCTGGAGGTGTTCGACGCCAGCACCGCATCGGGATCGGTGATGATCTCGTCGAGCTGCGCGAAGATGCGACCCTTGACCGCTTCGTCCTCGATCACTGCCTCGATGACCAGCTGACGGTCCGCCAGCTCGGCCAGGTCGGTGGTGAAGCGAAGGTTCGCCAGCGCCTCGTCTCGTTCGCGCTCAGTGACTTTGCCCGAGCTCACCCCGCGCTCGAGCGACTTGGTGATCCGCGCCTTGCCTGCCGCGGTCAGCTCTTCGGTCGGCTCGTAGGCCAGCACCTCGACGCCCGCCCGGACCGACACCTCGGCGATGCCCGCGCCCATCTGGCCCGTGCCGACCACACCTACTCGTTCGATGGAATTGCTCACTGCCACTTCCTCATAGACGACGAGCGCACGGTTGTTGACACGTCTGGTCGACGTTTGCGTACAACAACCGTGCGCTCGGCAGTATTACTTCTTAGTGGAACTGACCCTCTTCGGTCGAGCCCGCGAGCGCGGTGGTCGACGAATTCGGATCCACGGTGGTGGCGATCCGGTCGAAGTAGCCGGCGCCGACCTCACGCTGGTGCTTGGTGGCGGTGTAACCCCGCTCCTCGGCGGCGAATTCGCGCTCCTGCAGCTCGACGTAGGCGCTCATCTGGTTGCGGGCGTAGCCGTAGGCCAGATCGAACATCGAGTAGTTGAGGGCGTGGAAGCCGGCCAGCGTGATGAACTGGAACTTGAAGCCCATCGCGCCGAGTTCCTTCTGGAACTTCGCGATGGTCGAGTCGTCGAGGTGCTTCTTCCAGTTGAACGACGGCGAGCAGTTGTAGCTCAGCATCTGATCCGGGAACTCGGCCTTGACGCCCTCGGCGAACTTGCGGGCCAGCTCGAGGTCCGGGGTGCCGGTCTCCATCCAGATCAGATCGGAGTACGGCGCGTAGGCCTTGGCGCGGGCGATGCACGGCTCCAGACCGTTCTTGACCCGGTAGAAGCCTTCCTTGGTCCGCTCACCGGTGATGAACGGCTGGTCGCGCTCGTCGACATCGGAGGTGATCAGCGTGGCGGCCTCGGCGTCGGTACGGGCGATGACGAGGGTGGGCACGTCAGCCACGTCGGCAGCCAGGCGGGCCGAGGTCAGAGTGCGGATGTGCTGCTGGGTGGGGATCAGCACCTTGCCACCGAGGTGGCCGCACTTCTTCTCCGAGGCCAGCTGGTCCTCCCAGTGCGATCCGGCGACACCGGCGGCGATCATCGCCTTCTGCAGCTCGTAGACGTTCAGCGCGCCACCGAAGCCGGCCTCGCCGTCGGCGACGATCGGGGCCAGCCAGTTCTCGACCGAGGTGTCGCCCTCGACCTTGGCGATCTGGTCGGCGCGCATGAGCGCGTTGTTGATGCGGCGCACGACCTGCGGCACCGAGTTGGCCGGGTAGAGGCTCTGGTCGGGGTAGGTGTGGCCGGACAGGTTGGCGTCACCGGCGACCTGCCACCCCGACAGGTAGATGGCCTTGAGGCCGGCGCGCACCTGCTGGACGGCCATGTTGCCGGTCAGCGCCCCGAGCGCGTTGACGTACTCGAGGTCGTGCAGCTGGTTCCACAGCACCTCGGCGCCGCGGCGGGCCAGCGTGTTCTCCTCGACGACGGAGCCCTGCAGCGCGACGACGTCCTCGGCGGAGTACTCGCGGGTGATGCCCTTCCACCGGGGGTTCGTGTCCCAGTCCTTCTTGATTTCCTCGGGGCTCTTCGGCTGGCCGACCGTCGACATCGGATCTCCTTCGTTGGCTGCGCTGCCGGTGCCGCCGGCTGAACCGACTTGTTAACACCTGAGCAACTTCACTGTTGTGCTAACCCGAGGATGCACCACGGCATAACCGCAGGTCCACCCGTTTCAGTAGCCAACTTTTGCCAACGACCCCCGTAAGCCTGCGAAGGTTGCGAAGGTCTCCCTCGCCTGAACCGG
Organism: Mycobacterium sp. PS03-16; assembly: GCF_004570325.1. Taxonomy (GTDB): domain Bacteria; phylum Actinomycetota; class Actinomycetes; order Mycobacteriales; family Mycobacteriaceae; genus Mycobacterium. Next base: position 17,051 of record NZ_SPQO01000049.1, read on the forward strand.
TTCAGACGTTACTTGCCGGTAACCGATTTGCGCTGGTCAGTACGGTCGTACTGTTAAACGTGACCGATTCAGAGCGCGAAGAGGCTGGCGACCGCTTTCGTCTCATCGCCGACCGCATATGTGAGCGTTGTAACAGTCCGGTCGACGAGATCCGGGCCGAACTTGTCGGTCGATCCGGCCGGATGGACGTGGCTGATGATCTCCAACTTGTCGCCGAGCGCCACCGCCGCGTCGTGTTCGATGGTCACCCGCAGCGGCGCCTCGAGCAGGTGCGGGGCGCTGTGGAGGTAGTCCTCGATCACCGACCAGTAGACGGAGTTGTTCATGTGGTCGAACAGGTCGATATCGGACACCCGCACCGGATACTCGCGGATCTGGTCGGCGTCCTCGCGGCCCTCCGCGGACAGGTAGGCCTTCCAGCGCAGCCGGTCGACCTCGGTGGTGCGGCGCAGGCCCGCGATGAAGTCGTCGGCGATGCGCGCCGGGCCCTGGGTCTCGCGGTTGATGTTGATCCAGAACGCCTCGGACTCCATCAGCCCGCCCTTGCGACCGTCGATGCGCACCCGCATCTCACACCAGCGGTTCGACGTGCCCGAGCACCAGCGCCGCAGCCGCAGCATGTCGTTGAACTCGATCGGCCGGATCAGGTCGATCATCGTGCGGCGGACGATCCACAGCGGGTGGGTCTCCTCGAAGCCCAGCTCGCGCAGGTGGTCCTGGCCGATGTCCTGGATGTGGCGGGTGGCGGCGTCGAAGCGCAGCCGGCCGGTGCGGTCGATGTCGGCGACGCGCAGCGGCCATCCGGTGTCGAACACGTCGGGGTGCGGATCCGGCACCGGCATCATGGTCTTCGCCAGGCCGCTGCCGCCCGCCACCTTGTTCGCGGTCACGTCGGAACCCTCCATCGTCGCTGCCTAGCGGAATCATGCCAGGCGCACCGATCGTGCCACAGCCGACGATCTGCCAAGGCTGCGAAGGCGGCCGTTCACAGCGGTGCTAGTCCCTCGGTACGCTGGTCACATGGCGAAGACCTTCGTCGGGTCGCGGATTCGGCAGCTGCGCAGTGAGCGCGGTTACAGCCAGGCCGCCCTGGCGCAGATGCTGGAGATCTCGCCGAGCTACCTGAACCAGATCGAACACGACGTGCGCCCGCTCACCGTGGCGGTGCTGCTGCGAATCACCGAGGTGTTCGGCGTCGACGCCACGTTCTTCGCCTCCCAGGACGACACGCGACTGGTGGCCGAACTGCGTGAGGTGGCCATGGACCGCGACATCGGCGTCGAGGTCGACCTGCCCGAGATCGCCGACATGGTCGCCGCGCACCCCACGCTGGCGCGCGCGATGGTCAACCTGCACCGCCGCTACCGGTTGACCACCACTCAGCTGGCAGCGGCCACCGAGGACCGTTACAGCGGCGCCGGCATGGGAGGCAGCGGCAGCGGCTCGATCACGATGCCGCATGAGGAAGTCCGCGACTACTTCTATCAGCGTCAGAACTATCTGCACGAACTCGACACCGCCGCCGAGGATCTCACAATCCGCATGCGCATGCACCGCGCCGAACTGGCCCGCGAGCTGTCCGACCGGTTGACGATGGTGCACGGCGTGCACATCGTGCGCCGTATCGACCTGGGCGACACCGTGCTGCACCGGTACGACCCGCAGACCAAGACGCTCGAGATCAGCGGCCACCTGTCGTCGGGGCAGACGGTGTTCAAGATGGCCACCGAACTGGCCTACCTCGAATTCGGGGCGCTGATCGACGAGATGGTCGACGAGGGCAAATTCACCAGCGACGAGTCCCGGACGCTGGCGCGGCTGGGCCTGGCCAACTACTTCGCCGCCGCCACCGTGCTGCCCTACCGCCAATTCCACGACGTCGCCGAGAATTTCCGCTACGACGTCGAACGGCTGTCGGCGTTCTACTCGGTCAGCTACGAGACCATCGCTCACCGGCTGTCCACCCTGCAGCGGCCGTCGATGCGGGGGGTGCCGCTGTCGTTCGTCCGCGTCGACCGTGCGGGGAACATGTCGAAACGGCAGTCCGCCACCGGCTTTCACTTCTCGTCCAGCGGTGGCACCTGCCCGCTGTGGAACGTGTACGAGACGTTCGCGAACCCGGGCAAGATCCTGGTACAGATCGCGCAGATGCCCGACGGCCGCCACTACATGTGGGTGGCGCGGACGGTGGAGCGCCGGGCGTCGCGGTACGGCCAGCCCGGGAAGACGTTCGCGATCGGGCTGGGGTGCGAACTGCGCCACGCCAACCGGCTGGTCTACTCCGAGGGCCTGGAGCTGTCCGGTGACAACGCGACGCCGATCGGCGCCGGCTGCCGGGTCTGCGAACGCGACAAGTGCCCGCAGCGGGCGTTTCCCGCGCTCGGCCGGGCACTGGACCTCGACGAGCACCGCTCCACGGTGTCGCCGTATCTGGTGAAGCGCTCGTGACGGCCCACCCGGCGGCGCCGCAACGCGAAATCGGTGTGCCACACTCGATCAGATGAGCGCGAGCCCTCGCATCCCCGCCACCCGAAGCCTGCGTGAACTCGGTCCGATCGGCTGGGTCGCCGCCCGGCTCGGAGCCCGGCAGATCCGGGCGCCCCGCTTCCACCTCTTCGACACGCTCGGCCAGCACCGGCTGCTGTTCCTGGCGTGGCTGCCCTACAGCGGGGTGCTGCTCGGCCCACTCGGCAAGCTGTCACGTCAGGACGCCGAAACGGTGATCCTGCGCGTGGGCCATCTGCGTGACTGCGAATACGAACTGCAGCAGCACCGCCGGCTGGCGCGCAGCCGCGGGCTCGGTCCCGAGCTGCAGGCCAGGATCTTCGAAGGCCCCGACGCCGAGGGCCTGACCGACCGGCAGCGGCTGCTGATCACCGCGACCGACGAGTTCGTCGTCACCCGCGGGGTGTCGTCACAGACCTGGCAGGCGCTGGCTCGTCATCTGACCAAGGTGCAGCTCATCGAGTTCTGCATGCTGGCCGCGCAGTACGACGGGCTGGCCGCGACGATCTCCACGCTGCAGGTGCCGCTGGACTTCCCGGACTGAGCGCCGCCCAGAGGGGGCTAGAGATACGTCACGCCGAGCACGATCAGCGAGAACAGCACGGGCAGCGCAGGCAGTCCCCACAGGAACGTCGCCCACACATGGGACTTGTGCTCGTACTTGCGCCACCCGAGATAGCCGGCCACCGCGGCGACCAGCAACGACGCCCCGGCGACCACCAGCACCCAGGTGCTGACGTCGCTGGTGTCGGTGGCCAGCGAGATCGCGATCAGCCACAGGATGTGGCCGATCACCAGCCCGCCGACCCCGGCGACGATCTCGTTTCTCAAAAGTTGATCATGTGGCCGACGAGTCCGTGGAAGCACTCCTGCAGGGCCTCGGACAGCGTCGGGTGGGTGTGCACGTTGCGCGCGAGTTCGTTGGCGGTCAGATCCCACTTCTGCGCCAGCGTCAGCTCGGGCAGCAGTTCGGAGACGTCGTGGCCGATGAGGTGGCCGCCGATCAGCTCGCCGTACTTCTTGTCGGCGATCAGCTTGACGAAGCCGGCGGGCGCGCCCATGCCGTGGGCCTTGCCGTTCGCCGTGAACGGGAACTTCGCCACCACGACGTCGTAGCCCTCGTCGCGGGCCTGCTCCTCGGTGAGCCCGAAACTGGCCACCTGCGGCTGGCAGAACGTGGCGCGCGGCATCATGCGGTAGTCGCCCAGCGGCAGCGTCTCGGCGCCCGCGATGGTCTCGGCCGCGACCACACCCATCGCCTCGGCGACGTGGGCGAGCTGCAGCTTGCCGGTCACATCACCGATCGCGTAGATGTGCGGCTTGTTGGTGCGCATGTAGTCGTCGATCGCGATGCCGCCACGGTCGGTGAGCTCGACACCGGCCTTCTTGAGGTCGTAGCCGTCGACGTTGGGCACGAAGCCGATGGCCTGCATGACCTTGTCGGCCTTGAGCTCCTCGGACTTGCCGTCCTTGCTGACGGTGACGATCACCGAGCCGTCAGCCCCTTCGTCACGGATGGACTCCACCTTGGTGCCGGTGAGGATCTTGACGCCCAGCTTCTTGAACTGCTTCTCGATCTCCTTGGAGACCTCGGCGTCCTCGTTGGGCAACGCGCGGGGCAGGAACTCGACGATCGTCACGTCGACGCCGTAGTTCTTCATCACGTAGGCGAACTCCATGCCGATCGCGCCGGCGCCCGCGATGACGATCGAGCCCGGCAGCTCGCGCTCCATGATCTGCTCTTCGTAGGTGATCACGTTCTCCGACATCGACGTGCCCGGCACCAACTTGGTGTGCGCGCCGGTCGCGATGATGACGTTGTCGAACGTGACTTCCTCGGTACCGCCGTCGTTCAGGTCGACCGAGAGCGTGTGGTCGTCGGTGAACCGGCCGTACCCGTGGATCTCGGTGATCTTGTTCTTCTTCATCAGGAAGTGCACACCCGCCACGCGGCCCTCGGCGACCTTGCGGCTGCGGTCGAACGCGGCGCCGTAGTCGAAGCTGGCCTCACCGCTGATGCCGAAGGTCTTGGCTTCCTTGGTGAAGATGTGGGCCAGCTCGGCGTTGCGCAGCAGCGCCTTGGACGGGATGCAACCGACGTTGAGGCACACGCCGCCCCAGTACTTGGGCTCGACGATGGCGGTGTTCAGCCCGAGTTGGGCAGCGCGAATGGCCGCGACGTATCCGCCGGGGCCGGCTCCGAGAACGACGACGTCATAGTGGGTCACGCCCCCACACTAGTGGTCGGCGCGAACCGGCAGGGCGACGGCGTGGGTGCTCACTTCCTCGACCAGCGCCCGGTCGTGGCTCACCAGCACCACACACGCGGTACGGGCAATCTCGCGCAGCACCCCGGCGACGTGGTCGGTGGCGATCGGGTCGAGCATCGCGGTCGGTTCGTCACACAGGACGAAGGCCGCGCGTTGCATCAGGATTCGGGCGACACAGGCCCGTTGCAGCTGGCCGTCGCTGACCTGCCCCGGGTAGCGGTCCAGCAACGACGGCTCGAGTCCGGCGCGCACGGCCACGTCGTCGAGACCGGCCGCGCGCTCGCCGCGGATGGTGGCGGGTTCGGCGATGATCGCCGTCAGCGTCCACCGCGGGTTGCACACCAGCCGCGGATGCTGGGCGAGCAACGCCACCCCGCCCCGCGGCGCAGTGACGGCCCCGTCGTAGCGGACGGTGCCGGCGTCCGGCCGGTGCAGTCCGGCCAGCACCCGCAGCAACGTGGTCTTGCCGCAACCCGACGGGCCGGTGACGCCGGTGATGGCGCCGGTGCGGGCGGTGAGGTCGACGCGGTCGAGCACCGGGGCGTCCCCGAACGCGACGGTGACGCCCCGGGCGTCGAGGTGGTGGTCCCTCACGCCCGGTTCACCGCAGGCGTCGTCGCGAAGAACCGCCGCGCGTAGCCCTCAGTGTCGTCCGCACGGTCGAGCATTGCGGCGGTGTCCGCCTGGCCGAGCACGGCGCCGTCGCGCATCAGCGCGATCTCGGCACAGGCCCCGGCGCGCAACAGGGATGGCAGGTCATGGGTGATGACCAGGACACCGGCGCCACCGGCCGCCGCATCGGCGAGCAGCGCCCACACCGCGTCGGCGTTGGCCGCGTCCAGCGCGGAGGTCGGTTCGTCGGCGATCAGCAGGCCGGGCCGGCCGGCCAGCGCGGCGGCGATGGCGGCGCGCTGCGCCATCCCGCCGGACAGTTCGTGCGGGTACCGGTCCCCCACGTTCCGGGGCAGCCGCACCGCCCCGAACAGGTCGGCGGGCGGACGGTCGGCGGCCAGCCGCGCGCACACCTCGGCGACCTGCGCGCCGACCGTACGGACCGGAGTGAACGACGTCGCCGCCGACTGCGGCACCACACCGATGTGCTTGCCGCGCAGCGCGCGCCAGCGCCGCTCGTCGGCGGCGCCGATCGCCGCGCCGGCCACGGTGATCGTCCCGGTGGCGCGGGCACCGGGCGGCAGCAGACCACACAGCGCCAGCGCGGCCAAGGATTTACCGCAGCCCGACTCTCCGATCAGGGCGGTGACCCGTCCCGCCGGGACGGTGAGGTCGACTCCGTCGAGGACACGCACAACCGGTGCGCGGCGGCCGCGACGGACGGCGATGTCGACGGTGAGGCCGCGCAGCGTCGCGGCGGGTGCGGCGGTCACCACACCTGCCCGGCCGGGGGCGCGCTGCGCCGGCGCACCGCGGCGCCGGCCGACGCGAACGCCAGTGCGGTGACGATCAGCGCGGCGGCGGGCACCGTGAGCGTCCACCAGGCCCCGGTCAGCACGTCGCCTCGGGCCTGACCCAGCAGCGTGCCGAGGCTGGCCCGGTCGGGCGACAGCCCGACGCCGAGGAACGACAGCGTCGACTCGTGCCATACCGCGTGCGGCAGCAGCATCACCATCGCGACCAGCGCCTGGCCGGTGACCGCGGGCACGAGGTGGCGGCGTGCGATGAACCACCGCGTGGCCCCCGCCAGGCGCGCGTGCTGCACCCAGCCGGCGTCGGCGACCGCGAGCAGTTCGGCGCGCACCACGCGGGCGACGGCGGGCCAGTGGGTCAGCGCGATCGAGGCGATGATGGCCAGCGGGGCGCCCCGCCACATCGCGGCGATCACGATGCCGACCACCAGGTGCGGGAGCGCGTTGAACCCGTCGACCAGGCGCATCACCACCGCGTCGATCCACCCGCCGGTCAGCGCCGCAGCCACCCCGATCAGCACGCCGAGCAGGGTCGCGGCCAGCGCGCACACCGCGGCGATCACCAGCGAGATCCGCAGGCCCTCGGCGGACCGGACCAGCAGGTCGTATCCGGAGTGGTCGGTGCCGGCCAGGTGGTCGGCACTCGGCCCCCGCAGGGCCGCGGAGAAGTCGGCGATCTGCTCCCCGGCCAGCGCGGGAATCGTGACGGCCGCCGCGACGATCACCGCGATCACCAGCCACGGCCACTCGAGGCGGGCGCGGCGGGGTGCGGCGAGCGCGGTCATGCGGGCATCCCGATGCGCGGGTCCAGCGCCACCGCCGCGGCATCCGACAGCGCCGAACCGGCCAGCACGGCCAGTGCGGAGCCCACGGTCAGCGCCGCCAGGAGCGGGAAGTCCAGCGCGGCAGCGGATTCGACGAGTACGGCCGCCATGCCGGGCCAGCCGAACACGGTCTCGACGATCGCCGCGCCGGCGATCAGTTCGGGCAGCCGGGTGCCGAGCAGCGCCAGGGTCGGCAGCACCGACACCGGTGCGATGTGCCCGCACAGCAGGGTGGCGCCGTCGATGCCGCGGGCCCGCGCCGCCCGCACGGCATCCGATCCGCAGGCCGCCACGACCGCGGTCCGGGTGCTCAGCAGCAGCCATGGGAGCTGCGACACCGTCAGCGCGATCAGCGGCAGCACCGCATGCCGGGCCACCCCGGTCAGGTGGTAGTCGTCGCCCGGAGCGCTCGCGCCCGAGGCCGGCAACCAGCGCAGCCCGACCGCGACGACGGCCACCAGGGCCAGCGACACGACGAACGGCGGCACCGCGGCGAACAGCACCGAGAGCCCGGTGCACATGCGGTCGAGCAGGCCGCCGCGGCGCATCCCGGCCAGGCAGCCGAGCAGGATCGCGGCCACCGCCGCGAGCAGCAGCGCCGCGCCGGAGAGCCCGAGCGTGAACGGCATTCGTTCGGCGAGCACCGTGGTGACCGGCTGCGACTGCGTCGACGACCAGCCGAGGTCGCCGCGCAGCAGGCCGGTGAACCAGTCCCACCACGCCTGCCACCACGGCAGGTCGGTGTCGTAGGCGGCGCGCATCGCCTCCCGTTGCGAGGGGGTGGCGCGCTGGACATCGTCGCCGAGGTAGGCGACCAGCGGGTCGAGCGGCGACAGCGACGCGATCGCGAACATCGCCACCGACACCCCGACCGTGACGGGCAGCGCGACGGCCAGACGGATCAGCAGCAGGCGCAGAGCGTTTCGCGACCTCGCCCGGTGGGCCCGGGGCCGCGGTGCGGTCAGCGTGTCCATGCCGCGAGATCCCACCACGGGCCCCACGACACCCCGTGCGCATGCGGTTCGAGGATCGGCGCGACCTGCCGCCAGCCGGTGTCGCGGTAGGCGTAGGTGTGATCGACGAACGCGACGAACACGTGCGACGGCTGCTGGGCGTAGGCCGACTGGATCTGCCGGTACACCGCGTCTTTGCGCGCTCCGGGCGCGGTTCGGCGGGCCTCCTCCAACAGTTCGTCGAGCCGGGGGGCGGTGAAGTTCCCCGGGTTGGAGTACAGCGAGGAATCCGGCACGCGGGTGTGCAGGGTGTCGTACACCTGCGAGTCGATGCTGTAGGGCGTAGACCCGCCGCCCAGCACGACGGCCGCGTCGGCGAACCGGGTGTCGATCTCGTCCCAGCTGGTGCCGCGCGGACGCACCTCGATGCCCAGCGGTCGCATCGCCGCCGCGAACGCCACCGCGACATCGCGGCGCAGCGTGTCCTGGGCGTTGTACAGCAGCTCGAATGACGCTCGGTCTCCGAACTTTTCGCGTACACCCCCGGGACCGGGCCGCCATCCGGCCTGGTCGAGCAGCGTCGTCGCCCGCGCGATGTCGAAGCCGAACTGGGCGGCCGGTTCGTACGCGGCGCCGTACACCTCGGCGATCGGGGTACTGGCCGGTCGCCCGTATCCGGCGAGTACGTCGCGCACCACGGCGTCGCGGTCGACGCCGTGGTTCATCGCCAGGCGGGCCGCGGGGTCCGCGGTGAACACGTTGCCCGCGGGCAGCGATACCGCCCGCCAGTCGGCGGACTGCACGGCGACGGTCTCGACCCCGCCGTCGCCGACCGAATCGACAAGCCGTGGCGGCAGATTCGCGCCGTCCACCTCCCCGGCGACGATGCGCTGGGCACGGGTGTTGTCGTCTGGGGTGTAGGTGTAGACCAGCCGCCGCACCTGCGGCGGTTCGCCCCAGTAGTCGTCGCGCGCGACCAGGACCGCCTGATCGGGCCGCAGGCGCTCGAGCCGGTAGGGCCCGGTGCCGACGGGTTCGGTGTTGACGGCCCAGTCGGCGGCCGGGCCGGGTTCGACCTTCTCCGACGGCAGAATGCCCAACAGCAGGAAGGGTTTCGGGTCGGTGGCGTCGACATCGACGATGACGGCGTCGTCACCGTCGGCGCTCACCCGGTTGACCGGTGCGACGTTGGTGGCGATCGGCGACGCCACGCGGGGATCCTTGACCGCCGCATAGGTCGCGACGACGTCGTCGGCGTTCAGAGTGCTGCCGTCGGAGAACGTGACGTCGCCGCGCAGCGCAATCCGCCACCGGCCAGGGCCGACCGGTTCGGGGTCGGCGCCGGCCAGCGCGGGGAACAGGTCGGGGACCGTGTCGTCGGTGGCGCTGTGCGGGCGGAACAGCGACTCGTAGATCGGTGACACCCCGGATTCGCCGTAGCCGGAGACGGGGTTGAAGCCGCCGAGTTCTCCTGCGTCGGCCAGGACGATCTGGTCTGGCTGCGCGGACCGGGAGGGCGTCGCGCAACCAGCCGCCGCCAAGACGGCGGCGGCGGCCACGGCGAGCGTGCGCGCCCGTCCGGTGCGGGACGTCATCTGTCTATCTGAACACATGAACCCGCACCGTGCAGGTGCCGGTTCACGTCAGAGGGTGAGCCACCCGAACACGTAGGCGCCGTAGAGGGCGGCCGCCCCGGCGGTCGACGCCACCGGGGCCGACATCAACGCGATCGCCAGCGCCGAGATCAGCGGGCGTTTCGCGGCCGTGGCGACCACCAGGCCGGCGACCGTGGCAACGATGAGGTAGACCAGCACGCCGTACACCGGCCAGGTCTTGTCGACGTCGGTGTCGCCCACCCACCAGTAGTAGAAACCCGCACCGGCCGGTGCGGCAATAACCCACACCGCGGCGACGATCAGCGCGAACACCCAGCGCTTGACGAACTGGTAGGCGCCGGGGACGACGACCGGCGGCGGTGGCGGCGCGACCGTGACCCGTTCGAGGTCATCGAGGCTGAAGGCCTGATAGGCCAGCGGTTCCGGTTCGCGGTCCAGGGTGAGGGTGGGTTCGGGCTTGGCGGCGAGCGGCGTCAGCGGGTCCGGATGGCTGAAGCCACCGGTGTCGAAGGTCGGCAGGTACGGCGACGTCGGCTCACCCGTCGTCGCGGAGTCGCGATTGGCGTCAGCCACCGTTGACCACCTCGATCAGCGCCAGCGCACCCAGCCATCCCGGCGCGATGGCCAGCGTGAACGCCCCGGCGGTGGTCACCCAGCGTCGCCCGGAGGTCAGGATCATCAGCAGCCCGAGCGCCCCGGGCACGCCGGTGACCAGCGCGATCGTGATGTCGGGGCGCACGGACGCGGTGATCAGCAGGGTCGCGGTGACCGCCGCGATCAACCCGACCGCGGCACCGACCAGCATCGCACTGGTCAGCAGCCATACGCGCGGCAGCGGGATCACGATCTCGACGATAACGCCGAGACGCGCCGCTACGGCTGCACGCGGTCGGCGCGCCTCGCAGGTATCGGGCACGCCTCTTCGGCTTCGGCCACCACGGGCGCGCGCTGCGCCGGCCGGGCGCCGTCGGCGTACTGCATCCCGGTCAGCGGCGGGTCGGCGGCCAGCGCCTCGTTCTCGGCGTCGGTGAAAGCGCGGCCGCGGCTGAGGAACCGCTTGCCCTCCGGCGCCTCGAGGCTGAACCCGCCGCCGCGGCCCGGCACCACGTCGATCACCAGCTGCGTGTGCTTCCACGCCTCGAACTGCGGGCCCGAGATCCACACCGGCACCCCGTCGCCGACGTCGAGCACGCCGAGCAGCACGTCACGGTCACCGACGATGAAATCGCCGTCGGGATAGCACATCGGCGACGACCCGTCGCAGCAGCCGCCGGACTGGTGGAACATCAGCGCCCCGTGCCGGCCCTGCAGAGTGGTCAGCAGCTCGGCCGCGGCCGCGGTGATCAGCGCGCGTGGCGGAGTCACCTTCTTCTCGCGAGCAGACGCAAAAGTGTTCATTTAAGGCAACTTTAGGCCACTTTTGCGTCTGCTCGCGGGGGAACGGGACCGGTCAGAAGAAGCCTTGGGCTTTATTGCTGTAGCTGACGAGGAGGTTTTTGGTCTGCTGGTAGTGGTCGAGCATCATGGCGTGGTTTTCGCGGCCGATGCCGGATTGCTTGTAGCCGCCGAACGCGGCGTGGGCGGGGTACATGTGGTAGC
>NZ_SPQO01000004.1 GCF_004570325.1 Mycobacterium sp. PS03-16
GGGCATCCCGGCGGCGGCCTCGGCCGCGCGCCGACGTTCATCGAGGGCCGCCGTCGCCCGCGCCTGCGCCGCGGCCGCCTTGGCTTTCAGTTTCTCCAGCGCGGCGATCTGAGCGATGAGCGCCGCCTGATCGGTGTCAACCACTTCGAACATGTGTTCGACATTACCGACGGGGTACGACAAGTCGCCGGACCTGTCAGAACGGTCAGCCGTGGCCGATCCGCAGTAGCTCCGACACGCTGGTCAGCTTCACCCGCGGCCGGCCGGCGCCCTCGCCCGCCGCCCGCTCGTGCTCGTCGATCACCTGCCAGTGGTCGTCGGTGACCAGCTTCGGCTGACGCGACAGCAGCCACTCGGTCAGCTCGTCGGCGTGCTGGGCCGGGAAGTCGGCGAGCTCGGCCGCCCGCAGGTCGGCGAGCAGTGTGTCCACGGTGGCCTGCGAGTCCTTCTTGTTGCTGCCGATCACCCCGGACGGCCCGCGTTTGATCCAGCCGACGACGTACTCGTTGCGGCGCCCTTCGATGCGGCCGTCGGCGTGCGGGATGGTGCCCGAGCGCTCGTCGAACGGCAGGCCCGGCGTGGGCACACCGCGGTAGCCGACCGCGCGCACCACCAGTTGCGCGGGCAGCTCCTCGCGTTCGCCGGTGTCCTTGGCGACGACGCGGCCGTTGTCGTCGACCAGCTCGTTGCGGCCCAGCACGATCGACTCGACCCGGTCGGTGCCCTTGATCTCGATGGGGGAGGTGCGGAACCGGAACACGATGCGCCGGCTCGCCCCCGTCGGCTGCTGGTCGGCGTAGCTGCGCAACACCTTCACGTTCTGCTTGACCGTCTTGCCCGCCGCCTCGAGGTCCGCGTCGGTGATGTCGGCGAAATCGGCGGGGTCGACCACCACGTCGACGTCGCCGAGACCCTCCAGGGCGCCGAGTTCGCGCAGCTCGAGCGTGGTGAACGTGGCCTGCAGCGGTCCGCGGCGGCCGATCACCACCACCTCCTCGACACCGCACGGCTGCAGCGACTTCAGCGCGTGGTCGGCGATATCGGTGCGGGCCAGCGCCTTCGGATCGGTGATCAGGATGCGCGCCACGTCGAGCGCCACGTTGCCGTTGCCGACCACGACGGCGCGCGCCCCCGACAGGTCCGGTGAGATCCGCTCGAAGTGCGGGTGGGCGTTGTACCAGCCGACGAAGTCGACGGCGGCGACGCTGCCCGGAAGGTCCTCGCCGGGGATGTTCAGCGACCGGTCGGATTGCGCCCCGACCGCGTAGACCACCGCGTCGTAGCGTTCGGCCAGCTCCTCGGCCTGCACGTGTTCGCCGACGGCGATGTTGCCGAAGAACCGGAACCGCGGATCGCTCGACGTCTTCTCGAACTGAGCGCTGATCGACTTGATCTTCGGATGGTCGGGCGCCACGCCGGACCGCACCAGCCCCCACGGCGTAGGCAGCATCTCCAACATGTCGACCCGCACGTCGCGGGCGGTGTCGGAGGAATCGGCGGACTTCAGCAGAGACGACGCGGCGAAATAGCCGGAAGGGCCGGATCCGACGATCGCGACGTGGTACGGGCGCTGTTGGGGCATGTGAGGGTGCCTTCTGTCGCTGCCCGGCCACGCGCAATGGGCTGTCGCGACGCGGTCGGGCTGGTTACCCACCCGACTCTAAACGCGGGGCCGTCCAGCCGCCGGAAGTCACGGCGAACCGGCGCGCCGGTACGCTGATTTCCCGTGGATCCCGACCGTCAAGCCGACATCGCCGCCCTCGACACCACCCTGACGACGGTGGAGAGGGTGCTCGACGTCGACGGCTTGCGCGCCCGGATCGAGAAGCTCGAACACCAGGCCGCCGACCCGAAGCTGTGGGACGACCAGAGCCACGCTCAGAAGGTCACCAGCGAGCTGTCGCACGCCCAGGGCGAGCTGCGCCGCGTCGAGGAACTCCGCCAGCGCCTCGAAGACCTGCCCGTGATGTACGAGCTGGCCGCCGAGGAAGGGGGAGCGGGCGGTACCGAAGCGTTCGCCGAGGCCGACGCCGAACTCGCCAAACTGCGCGAGGACGTCGAGGCCATGGAGGTCCGCACCCTGCTGTCGGGGGAGTACGACGAGCGCGAGGCCGTCGTCACGATCCGCTCCGGCGCCGGCGGCGTCGACGCCGCGGACTGGGCCGAGATGCTGATGCGGATGTACATCCGCTGGGCCGAACAGCACAAGTACCCGGTCGAGGTCTTCGACACCTCCTATGCCGAAGAGGCCGGCATCAAGAGCGCCACCTTCGCCGTGCATGCGCCGTTCGCCTACGGCACGCTGTCGGTGGAGCAGGGCACCCACCGGCTGGTGCGGATCAGCCCGTTCGACAACCAGAGCCGCCGTCAGACGTCGTTCGCCGACGTCGAGGTGCTGCCGGTGGTCGAGACGACCGATCACATCGACATCCCCGAAACCGATCTGCGGGTCGACGTGTACCGCTCGAGCGGTCCGGGCGGACAGTCGGTGAACACCACCGACTCGGCGGTGCGCCTGACGCACATCCCGACCGGCATCGTCGTCACCTGCCAGAACGAGAAGTCGCAGCTGCAGAACAAGGTGGCGGCGATGCGGGTACTGCAGGCCAAGCTGCTGGAACGCAAACGGCAGGAGGAGCGGGCCGAGATGGACGCCCTCAAGGGCGACGGCGGCAGTTCGTGGGGCAACCAGATGCGCTCGTACGTGCTGCACCCGTATCAGATGGTCAAAGATCTGCGCACCGAGTTCGAGGTCGGCAACCCGACTTCGGTGCTCGACGGCGACATCGACGGATTCCTCGAGGCGGGTATCCGCTGGCGTAACCGGCGCGATGACGACTGAGACGCTCCTCGCGAATCCGATCGCCGACGGCTGGTACAACTTCTGGCACGGTGAGATCGGCGCCTGGTTGCTGACCAAGGGCGTGCAGATCGCGCTGCTGGTCATCGGCGCACTGCTGGCCGCCCGGTTCATCAACTGGACCGCGCGCCGCGTGACCCGGCGCATCGACGCCGAATACCAGGAGAGCGATCAGCTGGTCCGCTCCGAGAGCGCCAAACACCGTCAGGCCGTGGCGTCGGTGATCTCCTGGGTGTCGATCGCGGTGCTGTTCGTGGTGGTCGCCGTGCAGATCACGTCGGTGATCAACGTGCCGGTCGGCTCGCTGGTGGCGCCCGCGGCGGTGCTCGGTGCGGCGCTCGGTTTCGGCGCCCAGAAGCTGGTGCAGGACCTGCTGGCCGGATTCTTCATCATCACCGAACGCCAGTACGGGTTCGGCGACCTGGTCCAGCTCAACATGATCGGCGCGACGGACGCCGCCGAGGGCACGGTCGAAGAGGTCACGCTGCGGGTGACCAAGCTGCGTACCAGCGAGGGCGAGGTGTTCACGGTCCCCAACGGCAACATCGTCCGCTCGCTCAACATGTCGAAGGACTGGGCCCGGGCCGTCGTCGACATCCCCGTGCCCACCACCGCCGACCTCAACCGCGTCAACGAGCTGCTGCACGCGGTCGGTGAAGACGCCATGGAGGACAAGGCGCTACGGGCGCTGCTGCTCGACACCCCGCAGCTGATGGGCGTGGAGAGCATCGAGGTCGACACTGTGAACCTGCGGATGGTGGCCCGCACGCTGCCCGGCAAGCAGTTCGAGGTCGGCCGGCGGTTGCGCATCCGCATCATCGCCGCCCTCAACCGGGCCGGCATCGCCACCTCCGACCACAGTCCGAAGGTCGACACCATCGGCGGCCACGGCGAGGCGCCGGTGCCGAGCCGGACGGAGTCGAAGCAGTGAGCCTCGTGCAGCGGATCCAGGGTTGGCGCAACAACCACCACGGATGGCCCCGCTACATGCCGGGCGGACGGGTGCGCACGTCCACCGTGGGGCTCGTGGTCGCGTTCATTGCGCTGTCCTGGCTCCAGCAGATCTACACACCGCCTGCCCCCGCGCCGGAACCCCCGGCGCAGCAGATCGTCCCACCCGGATTCGTACCCGACCCGGACTACACCTGGGTGCCGCGCACCCAGGTGCAGGAGCCCACCACGCGCCGCGCCCCGACGACGACGACCACCACGACGCCGACGCCGACGACCACAACACCCACGTCGCCGACCACCCCGACCACTCCGACGACGCCCACGTCGCCGACCACGTCGACCCCGACGACCACCGTGACCGACCCCGACGGACCCGGTTTGCTGCCCCCGCAGACCGTGACGGTCACTCCCACCACCGAGTCACCGGCGCCGCTGTTCCCGGGACTTCCCGTCCCGCCGCCGTAGCCGTCGCCGCGGCGGCGCACCGCTACACTGGCGTGCCGTGATGATCACCCTCGACCATGTGACCAAGCAGTACAAGTCCTCGGCGCGGCCCGCGCTGGACAACGTGTCACTCAAGATCGACAAGGGTGAGTTCGTGTTCCTCATCGGGCCGTCGGGCTCGGGTAAGTCGACGTTCATGCGGCTGCTGCTGGCCGAGGACTCACCGACCTCCGGTGACATCCGGGTGTCGAAGTTCCATGTCAACAAGCTGCCCGGCCGGCACGTCCCGAGCCTGCGTCAGGTGATCGGCTGCGTGTTCCAGGACTTCCGGCTGCTGCAGCAGAAGACGGTGTTCGAGAACGTCGCGTTCGCGCTCGAGGTGATCGGCAAGAAACCCGACACCATCAACCGGGTGGTCCCGGACGTCTTGGAGATGGTGGGGCTGTCGGGCAAGGCGAACCGGCTGCCGGGCGAACTGTCCGGCGGGGAACAGCAGCGCGTGGCCATCGCGCGCGCGTTCGTCAACCGGCCGCTGGTGCTGCTGGCCGACGAGCCCACCGGCAACCTCGACCCCGAGACCAGTAAAGACATCATGGACCTGCTGGAGCGCATCAACCGCACCGGCACGACGGTGCTGATGGCCACCCACGACCACCACATCGTCGACTCGATGCGCCAGCGCGTGCTCGAACTCGAGCTGGGCCGCCTGGTCCGCGACGAGCAGCGCGGTGTCTACGGAATGGATCGCTAAGTGCGTTTTGGATTCCTGATCAATGAGGTCCTGACCGGACTTCGTCGCAACGTCACGATGACGGTCGCGATGATCCTCACGACCGCGATCTCGATCGGTCTGTTCGGCGGCGGCATGCTGGTGATCCGCCTGGCCGACAACTCGCGCGACATCTACCTGGACCGGGTGGAGAGCCAGGTGTTCCTCACCCCTGAGGTGTCGGCGAGCGATCCGACGTGCGACGCCGAACCGTGCCGGGGTCTGCGCACCCAGCTCGAGGGCCGCGACGACGTGCAGTCGGTGGTCTTCCTCAACCGCGACGACGCCTACGAGGACGCGATCCGCAAGTTCCCGCAGTACAGGGACGTCGCGGGCAAGGATGCGTTCCCGGCGTCGTTCGTGGTGAAGCTGAAGAACCCCGAACAGCACGAGGAGTTCGACCAGGCGATGGTCGGCCAACCCGGGGTGCAGGGCGTCCAGAACCAGAAGGACCTGGTCGACCGGTTGTTCGCCGTGCTCGACGGGTTGAGTAACGCCGCATTCGCCGTGGCGTTGGTGCAGGCCATCGGCGCGGTGCTGCTGATCGCCAACATGGTCCAAGTGGCGGCCTACACGCGGCGCACCGAGGTCGGCATCATGCGGCTGGTCGGGGCGAGTCGCTGGTACACCCAGCTGCCGTTCCTCCTGGAGGCGATGCTGGCCGCGCTGATCGGCGTGGTCATCGCGGTGCTGGGCCTGGTGGTGGTGCGCGCGGCGTTCCTGGAGAACGCGCTCGACCAGTTCTATCGGGCCAACCTGATCGCGCGGATCGACTACGCCGACATCCTCTACATCTCGCCGATCCTGTTCTTCCTCGGCGTGGCGATGGCCGGCGTCACCGCCTACGTCACGTTGCGCCTCTACGTGCGAAGGTAGAGCGTGGCGAAAAAACCGGTGGTCAAAGACCGCAACAACCAGGTCATCGCGAGCAACCGCAAGGCCCGGCACAACTACGCCATCCTCGACACCTACGAGGCCGGGATCGCTTTGGTCGGCACCGAGGTGAAGAGCCTGCGCGACGGCCAGGCCTCGCTGGCCGACGCATTCGCCACCGTCGACGACGGCGAGATCTGGTTGCGCAACCTGCACATCCCGGAGTATCACCACGGCACCTGGACCAACCATGCGCCGCGCCGCAACCGCAAGCTGCTCCTGCACCGCAAGCAGATCGACCAGCTGCTGGGCAAGATCAAGGACGGCAACCTGACCCTGGTGCCGCTGTCGCTGTACTTCACCGAGGGCAAGGTCAAGGTGGAACTGGCGCTGGCCCGAGGCAAGCAGGCGCACGACAAGCGTCAGGACATCGCGCGCCGGGACGCGCAACGCGAGGTCGTCCGCGAACTGGGCCGCCGCGCCAAGGGCAAGTTCTGACTCATCACTGCGCGTTCGCAACGATTTGCCCGGTCAGCTGACGGCTCCTGCAGACGCCGATTAATGTTGCTGAGCGGAGCCGTCGGAAGAGGGGCGTTGTCGATCAAGGGCTACCCGTTCCATCTCGGGCTCCTCGTGACGGTCATCGTCGCAGTGTTGGTCAACGCCTCCGCCCCGTGGGGCGACCACGTGGCCCGGATCGGCGAGGTGGTCCTCCAGGCGAGCGTCGGCGTCTCGGTCATGGTTTGCGCTGCGGTGGTCGCCCGACGAGAGCGCGGTGTCGCGAAGACCTGGCGGTTGCTGGTGCTGGCGGCGATGTCGAGCTGGCTGATCGCCGAGTCGTTGTGGTGGCTGAGCGGTCCCGTCGTCGATGACGGACCCGCACCGGCAGTCGGCGTGGTCGCCTACTTCCTGCCGCCGGTGCTGTCGCTGGCCGCGATGGTCCTGCTGGCCCGCGCCGGTAATGGCGCCGCCGGGCGGGCGGACGGATCCGGCCGGCCGTCGCGCATCGTCGCCGTTCTCGACGGACTGGTGGCCGCGGCGTCGTTCTCGATCCTGATGATCCTGGCCGGGGCGGGAGCGGTGACCGGGGCGTCGGTACCGCGGTCGGACAGCGTGGCGGTGGTCGTGGCGTACTCGCTGCTCGAGCTCGCCGTCGTGGTGGTCGCGGTGCTGATGGCGATGGCCTTCCCGCGCAACCGCCGTTACCGCGGCAATTACCTGCTGCTGTCGACCGGGGTGCTGCTGATCGCCTCGTCGGAACGCCTGATCGCGTATCTGTACAGCGTCGACATGGCGGGTGCGGTCATGTGGGGTGCGGTCGGTTTCACGCTGGGACCCCTTCTGATCTTGTTCGCGGTGCTCGATCGGCCCTCGCGTGAGCGGGCCGGAACCGGCGAGGACGCCATGGACTGGGCCCAACTGGTGATGCCCTACATCGCGTTCATCGGCGTCGCCAACCTGCTGGCGTTCCACCTGATCATCGGTCGCCGACTGGGCGTTCTGGTCATCTGCGTGACGCTGCTGCTGGTGGTGTTGATCGCGGTCCGGCAGGTGATCGCGATGCGCGCCCAACGGCAGCTGACCGGGCGGCTCTACGAGGTGCAGCGCCGGCTCGCCCATCAGGTGCACCACGATTCGCTGACCGGTCTGCCCAACCGGGTGCTGTTCGCCGAGCGGCTCGAAGAAGCGATCGACGCGGGCCGGTTCGTGCTGATCTTCGTCGACCTCGACGACTTCAAGGAGGTCAACGATCAGTTCGGCCACGCGGCGGGCGACGAGCTGCTGCGCGCGGTCGGGGAACGGCTGCAGCGGTGCGTCACCCCGGCCGACACGCTCGCCCGCATCGGCGGCGACGAGTTCGCGATCCTGGTCGACGGTGAGCACGATGCGCCGGAGGTGGTCGCCGACCGCCTGCGGGTCGCGCTGCGTCAGCCGTTCGCCGTGCACGGATCCTCGGTCCGGGTGCATGCCAGCATGGGCCTGGTCCGGCCGAGCATCAACGGGTCCGCACCCACCCCCGACGACCTGCTCCGGCAGGCCGACATCTCGATGTACGCGGGCAAGCGACTCGGCAAGAACACCGCGGTGGTCTATCAACCGTCGGCCGGTGAATCCATCGACTTCCCGACCGCGCTGCGCCTGGCCGGGGGCGGGGCACCGGACGGGTTCGGCATCGCCTATCAGCCGGTTGTCCGGTTGCCCGACGGACATCCGACGGCGATCGAGGCGCTGGCCCGGTGGACCGCGCCGAGCGGCATTCAGATTCCGCCGGAGACGTTCGTCGCGGTGGCCGAGTCCGCTGGGCTCGGTGCGGTCCTCGACCATCTCGTGCTCGATCTGGCGTGTCGCGAGGTGGTGGCCGCCGGGTTGGACCTCGACATCCACATCAACGTCGGCGCGGCGCGGCTGGGCAACCGCGAGTTCGAACAGCGGTTGGCGGCGACGCTGGCCCGGCACGGTCTGCCGCCGAGCCGGCTGGTCGTGGAGATCACCGAGAAGGTGCCGATCGTCGACCTCGCGGACGGCGCCGCCGCGATCCGCCGGTTGACGGCCAGCGGTGTGAAGGTCGCGCTCGACGACTTCGGCGCGGGCTACAACTCGCTGGTCTACCTGCACTCGCTGCCGGTGCAGATCGTCAAGCTCGACCGCAGCCTGGCCGTCGGCGCGGAGGCCGATGTGACGTTGTACCGCTCGGTGATCGGGCTGTGCCATGCGCTGGGGTTGGAGGTGATCGCCGAGGGGATCGAATCGCGCGCGCAGGCCGACATGATCGCCGCCGCGGGTGGCCACCTCGTGCAGGGGCACCTGTTCGGACGGGCGATGCCGATCGGTGAGCTCGTCGACGCGCTGGCGGCCCGCCCCTGATTGCACGCGGGAAGAAATCCGTGGAGTCCGCGGTTGAGTCTCGCGTAGGATGGACAGTCCTGTCGAAGGTCGGCAGGGATGCGAGGGGCTGAACGGTTTCGACTTCGCGCATCGAATCAAGGGAAGCGTGCCGGTGCAGGCAAGAGACCACCGTAAGCGTCGTTGCAACCAATTAAGCGCCGATACCAATCAGCGCGATTACGCTCTCGCTGCCTAAGCGAAGCTAATCCGTCAGACCGGGAGGGCCCTCGGCCCGGACCCTGGCGTCATCTAGAGGGACCCACCCATGGGTTCGGTCGCGGGACCCATGGGGACATCAAACAGCGACTGGGATCGTCATCCCGGCGAGTTCGCGAGACCGGGAGATCCGAGTAGAGGCACAGCGGACTGCGCACGGAGAAGCCTTGAGGGAATGCCGTAGGACCCGGGTTCGATTCCCGGCAGCTCCACCGAGAAAGCACTGGTCAGGGCCAAAGGCCCTGACCAGTTTTCTTTTTCCATCAACATCCCATCAACATCGCGGTCTATAGTCGCCGCCATGGCATCGCTGAGGCCGGGCACCCGCAAGGACGGGACCACCTACGTCCAGGTCCTCTACCGGCTCGACGGCAAACAGACTTCCACTTCGTTCGAGGACCTCGTGACCGCGAAGAAGTTCAAGGGCCTGGTCGAGAAGTTCGGACCCGAGCAGGCGCTGGCGGCTCTCGCCGCCGACTCGGGAGGCTCGACCACGACGGTGGCTGAGTGGATCGAGCACCACATCGAGCATCTGACCGGTCTGCGTAAGTCGACGCTCTGGGACTACCGGTCGTATCTGAAGAAGGACATCGGACCGGCGCTCGGTGAACTCCCGCTGACCGCGCTCACCCGCGAGCACGTGGCCAAGTGGACCCAGAACATGGCCGCTGCCGGAGCATCGGGCAAGACGATCAGCAACAAGCACGGCTTCCTGTCCTCGGCTCTGAACGCCGCCGTCCGCGCCGGGCGCATCCCCACCAACCCGGCACTGGGGCAGCGCCTGCCGACCTCGGAACGACCGGACATGGTCTGCCTGTCCCACCAGGACTTCGCCCGTCTGCTTAACAACGTCACCGAGCACTGGAAGCCCTTGGTCGAGTTTCTAGTGGCTAGCGGTGCTCGATGGGGCGAGGCCACCGCGCTCAAGCCCTCCGACATCGATCTGACGAGCAACACGGTGAGGATCACTAGGGCCTGGAAGCGGACCTACGACCGAGGCGGCTACGAACTCGGTCCGCCCAAGACGAAGAAGTCGGTGCGCACGATCAACGTGCCGGGGGCGACGTTGAACAAACTCGACCTGACCCGCGAGTGGGTGTTCGTCAATAGAGCCGGAAGTTTCGTCAAGGGAAACGGATTCCACGATCGCGTATGGTCTGCCGCCGTCGAGCGGACCTGGCCGACGAAGGACGCCGAGGGCAACCCCATCACGAGCACCGTGGAAGCCCCCATCCTCAAACCCCGGATTCATGATCTGAGGCATAGCTGCGCGAGCTGGCTTGTCCTGGCCGGTGTTCCATTGCCCGTCATCCAGCAGCACCTCGGCCACGAATCGATCAATACCACGATCTCGCTCTACAGCCACATCGACCGGCGGTCGATGGTGGTCGCCGCCGATGCGATCGGTGCTGCTCTCGGCGGGGAATAAGTTCTAGTTGCTATACGGGTTCTGTATTCCCGCAAGACATTTCGATATGCTGAACGCCGCTTGCGTGTTCCCTAAAGCTCTTTCGGGTCTGCTATCGTCGTTTCGACCTGCTCTGCAGGATGTGCCGAAGGAGACCCCAAGGGTCTGATCAGTTTGATCAGAAGGGGTCCTTCGTGTCCACAACCAATCTCACGTACTCCAGCGCCGACGCGGCTGACCGGATGGGCGCACCGTCCGAACGGTGGCTGATAGAAAAGCTCCGTGCTGGTGCCTTCCCAGGCCGAAAAGTCGGGCGGCACTGGCGGATGACCGAAGAGGACATCGTCGATGCCCTCGCTGCCTGCTCGAATGAAGTGTGCCGGGTTCCGGCAGCGGCAATTCCTGCGCGTTCGGGACTGACGTCCACTTCACGCAAGCGGGTGATGGGCCTGTGACCGTCGATACGCCCTGGTTGATGTCGCACTGCAGGCCTCGCCGTTCGCAGGCAGGCCCGGATGTGTTTGAGGACAACCTCGGCGACTACAACTACCGCGCCGGTGGAGGGCCCCACGCCGAACACGTCGAGGAGGTCTTCGCATCGTGACCGAAACAGAGAACCGGCCCGATGCGGGAAACATCGAACCGGCCCAGGACACTCACGCGATCAACGGAGATGAGGGCAAGGATACCGGGAGTCCGTATTGGTTTAGGTATGTCGACGAGGGCCAGCGGCAGTTCCTACTGGACCTCGACGACGTCTCGGTGCCGCTATGGATAGGACGTGCCCGCGCCGACGGCAAAGGGGAGTTCCACCGTCCGAAGCGTTGGCAGCACGTATTGGCCGAGCACAACGCCTTTCGGCTGGCGGGGTTCGAGGTGGACATGTGCGTCTGCGCCAACACCGGTCGACGTCTCATCGTGGTCGACGTCGATCCGCGCAACGGCGGTGACATCGAGACTGTGCGACAGTGGCTCGCCGACCTCAACGTGCGGGTCTTCGCCGAGGTCATCACTCCATCGTGTGGACGACACTTCTACATCGATGGCGCGTGGCGTGAGGACATCCACACCGTGCACGGAAAGCTTCCTGGTCTGCCAGGCGTGGACCTACAGGCAGGCGGTGCCAACGTGTTTCTGCCCGGTACGCGCCGCCCGAAGTACGACGGCAAGGGCTACGAGATTGTCACTAATGACCTCGCTGCGCTGCGTACTCACGGAGATCCCGACGGAGCGCGGGCGTTGGTCGCCTGGCTGGCTGAGTACGCCCCCCGGCGGGTTGCCAGCGCCGAACTCGGCCAGCCGTGGGATGGCACACCACCTGATGCCCGTCAGCGCGCCTACCTCGACGCAGTTCTCGCCAACGGCGCGAAGGAGGTGGCCGAGGCGGTGGAGGGTTGCCGTAACGACACCCTCAACCGAGTGGCGTTCACGTTCGGACAGTATGTCGGGGGCGCGGGCCTGGACTGCGCACGCGCCGAGGTAGCTCTGCAGGATGCCGCCGAGAGGTGCGGGCTCTCCAGAGATGAAGCGGACACCTGTATCACCAGTGGGATGACCGCTGGCATGGACAATCCGCGTCCGGTGCCGGAGCGGGAGGGTCCAGGTTCCGCAGACCCGTTCGGGGTGAAGGCCCGACGTGCCGCCGCAGAGCGGGAAGGCGACGTCAAAGTTGAAGTCGAGCAAGACGCTGCCTTCTGGCAGCGGAGGGACACCCTGGCCCAGATCCTGCGGTACTCCCGAGCGCGCCGCGCCGCGCCATACGCGGTCCTGGGCTGCGTACTACGGCGGGCCATCGCTCTGGTCCCACCCAACGTCCAATTGCCGCCTGTCGTGGGTGACAACGCCTCGGTGAATTTCTTCACCGTCAGCGTGGGACGGTCCGGGCAGGGTAAGGGCATCGCCAGCGCGGTGGCGAGGCGAGCGGTGGAGTTCGTCACGCCGAACGGCGATGTTCTTCCCGATCCACCCCCCGCCGCCATCGGCTCCGGTGAGGGCCTGGCCCGGATCTTTCGGGGATACGGCAATGGTGACGAGCTGGCGCAGGTCGCGGCCAACGTCGAAGTGAGCGAGGTCAGTTCGCTGGCCGCTCTGGCCGACCGCAAGGGTGGCACCCTGGTTGGTGAACTGCTCAAGGCCTACATGGGTGAACCCATCGGATTCCAGAACGCCCAGCGCGCCACGACCACGTCAGTGGCCCCGCACAGCTATCGGCTGTGCCTGGGCGTGGGTGCGCAGCCTGAGAACACCGACGTGTTCCTTAGTCGGGAAAAGGACGGCCTGCCGCAGCGGTTCATGTGGCTGCCCACCATCGACCCACTGGCGCTGCGACCAGATGTAGACGGGGAGGACGTCGAGCCCGCACGGGTAGTTATTCCTACCCTCGGCGGAATCCTGGCCACCGACGGTGTGCATCTGATCGGGGTGCCGGAAAAAGCTCGGCGTGCGGTTCGCGATCACCACTACCTGGTTTCAATCGGCAGCGAGGAGGTCGATCCGCTCGACAAACACCTGATGCTGGTTCAGCTCAAGGCGGCGTTCGGTCTCGCGCTACTCGATAGTCGTGGCCAGATAACCGAGGACGACTGGGACATCGCCAGTCACCTGATCGAGGTTTCGAACCGCACACGCGCCAGAATGCGCACAGAGCTGGCCGACCGCCGTAAGCGGGAGAACACTGCGCGAGCACACGCCCAGGCCGACCGCCAGGCGATCCTGGAAGACAGGCTCACCGGGGAGCGACAGCAGCGCATCAGAGGCGCGATCCTGCGCAAGCTGGCCCGCCATGGGCGGGCCAGCCGGCGTGAGCTCAGCAAGGCTGTCACAAGCACGCTGCGTCCCGATATGGACCCGGTGCTGGACATCCTCCTGGACAACGGCGAGGTCGCTGCGTGTAGCGGTGGCGGATACGAACTCGGTTCCCGTCGGTGAGTGGGGTCATGACCCCAGCCGTGACCCCACTTCGATCAAGGTCGTTATCGCTGTTCAAGCGGTGCTTCGCCCTTGGGGTCATGGACTGGGGTCATGACCCCACCGACTATTCAGGAAAGCCGTATGAACGGCAGGTGCACCGCACTGCTGATGAGCGGTAGGACTCCCGTGTCTCGTGCCGTAGGGCATGTCAACCGCCAGGCCTGTACGCCCTGTAGCGCAACTATGGTCCAAACCAACAATGTGCAAGAAGTTCCCCCTACGGGATTGCGTCGATCATGAAGGCGACACGATCGTGGAACTCCGGGACCAGCATTAATGCCAGCAGGCACTGCGAATGGGCGCGCTTGTAAGTGCAAACGCCCCGTTTCTAATCCAAGCCGTCGGTAGGAGCTTTGAACCGACCGTCAGCCGGAGGACAGCTCAATCGGAGGAGGGCTGTGTGGTGCGGCTGTACCGGACCCATGTCGACCGACTGCGCTTACCTACGAGGAGCTGTACGACGAGGTTGACGCCGAGGGGACTGCCATTCCGCCTGGCAGGGGATCGACGGCGTGTGGGGCTGCCACGGGTACATCGTGGAGGCGTGCCTGGTTGGAGTCGACGACACCGTGGAAGTCCTAGCGGCTGTAGACAATCGGGATACCGGCGAGACGGTGGTCGAGTACACCGGCGATGGTGTGGAGGTCGTCGCCGAGGGCCGGGGAGTCGATGCCTAGAGGTACCGGTGCCTCCACATGTCACGGGGGTCGGGCCGATTTCGACAGGGCCCCCGTGGCTAGGTCTCCCGTAAGGTCATCCGGGGTGCAGACCCGCGTCGCCGCCTACGCGCCGAAGGACTCGAACACCCGGTTGTCTTCCATCTTGAGGCGGATACCGATCGCGACTGGTCGGTCAAGAAGACCAGGGTGCGGTTCAGCAGATCGGCGCGCCAGCAGGCCCACCGTGGCTCGCTTGACGGTGACGAGGTAACGGGTGCCGTCGCCGTATGGGTCGATTGCGAGCCAGAATGGATCTTTGCGGTCGTGATGCTGAACGCCTACAACCCACGGGTTGTTCGCGTCACCGTCGAGATAGAAGTCAGTCAGGCGTGGCGCTGAGGGCCGAAGACCAATGAGAACCTTCACGTTGTCCCAGAGGGTCTTCTCGTAGGTGGTGTTGATGCTGCCCACCTCTTGCCAGTGCGATCCGGGTCCATCAGGACCGACGGCGACGTCACGGGCGGTCGTGGAAATCCAGACTCTTGGGTTGGCCATGGCCCCATCATGCTCACTGCGCCTGACACATCACGTCAGTACGTCTCGAAAACGATGGGTTCTTGCGACTGAGACGCGACGAATCTCCGGGACCTGACCACCTGCGCCAACACGACTGCCCGACAGTCTCGAAAACCCGTCTCAAAACTGCTATTCTCTTAACTCGGTTTGCGACAGGTTTATGAGACAGGGGATTTAGTGGGCAACATCGGCTACGCGAGGGTTTCGACCGCCGACCAGAACATGGCCCTGCAGCTCGACGCTCTGCGCGAGGCGGGTGTCGATCGAGTCTTCCGCGACCAAGGCGTCTCCGGGTCGACTTCGGCCCGACCCGGACTCGACGCCTGCCTCGATCACCTTCGCGAAGGCGACGTACTGGTTGTCTGGAAGCTCGACCGCCTCGGGCGCAACACCCAGCACGTCCTCTCCGTCGTCGATGACCTGATGTCACGAGGCATCGGCTTCCGCAGCATCACCGAAGGCCTCCACACCGAGGGTGCGATGGGCAAGGCCATGCTCACCATCATGGCGGCCTTCGCTCAGCTCGAACGCGACACCATGATCGAGCGCACCCGCGCCGGTCTCGCAGCGGCAGCAGCCAACGGGCGGAAGGGTGGTCGTCCCCGCAAGGTCGACGACGATGCCGCCGCCAAGGCACGCAGCATGCGGGCGAAGGGCATCAATGCCACCGACATCGCCAAGTTGCTCGGAGTCTCTCGCGCCACGGTGTATCGGTATCTCACGACAGACGATCCAGCCGCGTGATCTGACGGCCTCCTGAGTGGATCACCCCTGATCCCCAGTAGCGTCCTCGTGCGTTTCGATCCCGCCTCGGTCGTGCAGCGGCACGCCGTGCGCCGGGGGTTCCAGCACGGTCGTCGCGGATGTCGATACGGTGCTGCCGTGGCGGACGACCTTGACCTGGAAGAGTGGCTTCGCCTGCAGTGCGCGGAGTACACGTTTGAGGTGGGCGGCGTCTATCAGGTGGACGGTGACCACCCGTACCCCCTTATAGCAAAGAACGCAGCGGACCTTCGAGATCAACTCGGTGCCGGTGGGCACCTCCTACCTCTGCCCAAGGAGTCTGCAGCGTTGGCCAACGTGTTGGAGGTCAGCATCGTGGCTTTCCTGACGCAGCGCATAGCCGCCGTCCCCGGCGGCGAGGTTGTGCACGGGACCGAACGTGGCTACCCCGACCTGGAGATCAGCGGTGCGGCCTTCGGCGGCGGCTTTCATGCGATCGACATCAAGGCCGCGAGACGTGCCGTAAGAACGAACGGGCAGCCGCTCGACTCGACGCAGAGCGCCATCACCCTCTACACCGGCAACACTTACTTCCGTCACCCTAAGCACAGATTCGCGGGCACCTTCCGGCCCTTCGCCGAGTACACCTCCCACCTCGACGTGATTGCGATCTACACGCTCGACGTCGACTCGTCGGAGCGAGTAAAGGATCTTGAGCTCATCGTGCAGCAGCCGTGGAGGATCGCCAGCAAGCAGCGGTCGTCGACGACCCGCGAGTACATCGGGGCGGTCAAGAACATCACCGCGCTCCGTGAGGGCAAGGGCGCGTTTGAAACGCCCCAGGAGTTCTACGCCTACTGGCGCGCCTATAAGTTCAAGACCGCCCGCGTCGTCGAGCAGATGTTCCAGAAGATGTCCGAAGAAGACACGTGACCTGGCAATACCCGCCCGTGTCAGCGCACCGTGGGAAGCTAATCGAATGGCGAGCAGCAACGGCGTGGCGATCTCTCTGTTCTCCGGCGCTGGCGGACTCGACCTTGGCGCGGAGGGTGCCGGATTCAAGGTCCGGGCAGCCGTCGAACGCGACAAGGACGCGGCGCTCACGATGGAGAAGAACTTCGACTCCCTCGCCTCGCCGGTCATCCAGAGGGACATTCTCGACACCCCGACGAGCGACATCCTGAAGGCCGCAGGCCTGCGCAAAGGTCAGCGCCCGGACTTGCTCCTCGGGGGTCCCCCGTGCACTCCCTTCTCCAAGAGCGGGTTCTGGCTGGAGTGGAAGCGGTCGGGACTTGACCCGGACGCCTCGCTGCTGCAGGCCTACACACGGGTCCTCCGTGAAGCTCAGCCCCGTGCCTTCGTCCTTGAGAATGTCTACGCCCTGACGTACAACAACAAGGCCAGCAGGCCTGCCCTTACCCGGTTGCTACGCGAAATCGACGAGGCCGGCTACCACTGCAACGTCAAGGTCCTCAACGCCGCTGATTACGGTGTGCCGCAGGCCCGTCCGCGCCTGTTCATCATCGGAGCGCCCAAGGGTAAGCCCACACCCGTGCACCCGGAGCCGACCCACGGCGGTCGGTGGGAACGCCGCAGAACGGGCAACGCCGAACGGCCTCACGTTACCGCCGGGGAGGCGTTGGACGGTCTGGTCACCGACCCCGAGCGCGAGGAGAAGCATCGCGGGCAGTATGGGCACCTCCTCCCCGGCATCCCGCCCGGAGAGAACTACCTCTACTACACCAAGGAGCGTGGGCACCCGGACCCCCTGTTCACCTGGAGGAGCCGGTACTGGTCCTTCCTGCTCAAGCTCGACCCCGAGAAGCCGTCGCCCACCATCCAGGCTCAGCCCGGTCCGAACGTCGGCCCGTTCCACTGGGAGAACCGACGTCTGCGCGTGGCCGAGGTGAAGCGGCTCTTCACCTTCCCCGACGAGTTCGAGTTGGTCGGCACGCGATCTAGTGTGCAAGCGCAGCTTGGCAACTCGGTGCCGCCCCTACTGGCTCAGGCGGTCGTCTCTGCGGTCAGAACGTCTCTCGCCTGATGAAGGTCAAGAGCGACGACAGGACGATCGGGGAGGTCCTCCAGGGCCACTTCCTGAAGGTTCCCCGGTTTCAGCGACCATACGAGTGGACCAAGGAAGAGGTTGACGACTTCTGGGACGACATCCACGGGGCCAGCAGCGATTACTTCATCGGCTCGATGGTGCTCTTCCAGTCCACCCACGGGCTGCAGGGGATAGTCGACGGCCAGCAGCGCCTGACGACAATCACCCTGCTGCTCTGCATCTTGCGCGATGAGTTGCAGCGCGTCGGCATGTCCGACGAGGCAGCGGGGTTGCACAACCTCATCGAGCGGCGCAGCGTGCTCGACAACAAGAGCCACTTCGTCCTGCAGACTGACGAGGACAGCCCCTACCTGCGTTACATGCAGACCTACGCCAAGCACGGCGACCCGCCCATCTCGGACGCCGAGAAGCTACTCCGACAGGCCGCCGACGCGCTCAAGATTCGGCTCCGCAACGCGATCGCCGGAGAAGCGAACAAGGTGAAAGGCAAACTGCTCAAGCTCCGAGACACAATCCTCGGACTGCGTCTGATCACCGTCGAGGTGGATAACGAGGACGACGCCACCGTGATCTTCCAGACTCTCAACTCTCGCGGTCGGGACCTCGCGACGGCTGACCTGGTGAAGAGCCACCTCTTTTCCCATCTCCGTACGGACAACCCGGCCAACGACTCGGCTCGCGAGAAGTGGTCGCTCATACGTCAGAGCCTGACGGCATCTCGGGTCGACATCCCGATCGACAGGTTCCTGCTGCACAGTTGGCTGTCCCGCCGCGACTACCTGGCCCAGGCCGATCTAGGCAAGACGGTCCGCAAAACGGTGCGCAAGCGCGAAGCGATGTCGTTTCTGGAGGGGTTGGTTCTCGACGCACGTCTGTACCGGGAAATCAACGAGCCGGAGTTCCGCAGCGACTGGCAGCGGGAGGAGCGTCCCATCAGGGAGGCCTTCACCGCGTTGCAGACCTTCCGAGTCCGCCAGCCGCTTCCCTGGCTCCTCGCGATCTGGCGTGACTACGACTCCGGGAAGTTGAAACTCAAGCACGCACTCGCAGCGATCTGCGCGATCGAGCGGTTCCACTTTCTCTCTACCGCAGTCGCCAGCCAACCATCATCCGGCGGCATATCGAAGATGTACGCGACGCACGCGCGCCAACTATTCGCAGCAGCAGCCGGTCAGGAAAAGGTGGCGGTGCTGCGAGACCTTCACGCCAAGATCTCCGCAGGCCAACGACTGCCGACCCTCGACCAGTTTGCAGCCGCCTTCGCGCAGGTCAGGTACTCGCGGGTGTTCACACAGCAGGCACGGCTGGTCCAATACACCCTCCGTAGGCTGCAGCAGCACCAGAACAATGCGCCCATCGACTTCTCTGAGATGACCATCGAGCACCTGGCTCCGCAAGCGCAGACCGGCGGGCCGGTTTCCTATCTCGCGATATCGCGGCTCGGGAACATGATCCTGGTGCCGAAGGAATTGAACGAGAGGCTGGGTACGAAGCCGTTCGACGCGAAGTTGGAGCTGTTGCGGACGGCTGCAGCGGAGGGTCTCTACGTGGACCCGTTCGTCCTCAACGCCACCAAGTGGACTGAGGAGGAGATCGACGAGCGCACTCGGCTGCTCGCCGACGTCGCGTACACGGAGGTTTGGTCACTCGCCGAAGTACGACCGTAGAGGACTACCACAGTAGTAGTGGAACGCGGCGTGCCGAGGTCGGTGACTCGATTCCCGGTAGCTGGAGGACGCGCGGGTGTGGACGTCTGATCAGTTCAACTCCAGCTTGCCCGATTGGGAATCCGCCCGTCGCCCAAGGTGCGGTCACCGATCGAGCTTGTTGATCCGATCAACATCGTTCGATGTCTCCGCAGGTCAACTCACGTTGTTCGCCGGGGTTTGGCGTCGTAATTGGGTGCGTTTTCGCAGCTCAGGCCAACATCGGTACCGGTTTCGATTCCCGGCAGCTCCACCGGTGAGAACCAGGTCAGAGACACGGTCTCTGGCCTGGTTCTCTTTTTCGGCCACTGCGGGCGAAAGAAGTCAATCGAGTCTGCGCAGCAGCGCCGCGGCGCGGACCTCGTCGCCCACCGTGATGGCGATGTCGACCTCGTCGTCGCGCACCCACCGCAGTGTGACGTCCTCGCCGTACTTGATCGGTCGGCGGTACTCGACGACGGCGCGATACGGCGGCCGGCACACCTCGGGTGCCACGGCCATGACCTCGTGGACGGCATGCCAGTAGGCGGTGTTGGTGACGTGTTCGAAGACGTCGATGTCGGTCCGGCGCAACGCGAACGGCGCGGCGGCGTCGGTGTCCGCCGGGTTCGTCAACCACGGTCGCCACTTGAGACGGTGCTCCTCGGTGGTGCTGGCGAACTTCTCGATCAGGCTGTCGGAGACCCGCTGTGGTGTCAGGGTCTTCTCGTTGATCGCGATCCAGAAACCCTCGGTCTCGATGCGGCCGCCCTCGCTGCCGACGAGGTTGACGCGCATGGTGCACCATCGGGTCGACAGCGCTGAGCACCAGCGGCTGAACGACACCTCGTTGGGCCACTCGATCGGTTCGATCACGTCGATCACCGTGCGCTGGACCAGCCAGTGGGGGTGCGCTTCGGCTTCGCCGGCATCGAGCAGGTTCTCGGCGCCGACCTCCTGGATGTAGCGGGCCACCCCGTCGAGGCGCAGCAGCAGCTGCTCACCGATGTCGCCGGTCGGGACGGGCCACGCCGTGCGGTAGACGTAGCCCGCCGCGGGCTCAGGGCTCAGGCGACGGTGCACGTCGTCGTTCGGCATCTGGTTCATTCCTGCCTCGGGTCGATGAGCGTGACGCCGACGGGCGCCGCGGTACCCACCAAGGGCAGCAGACGCGCACCCTCGGCCAAACCGACGATCCGTTCGACCATCTCCTGCGGGCGCAATGTGCCCGCCTCGATCATCGCCAGCATGGCGGGGTAGTCCGGCGCGGACATCCCGTGGCTGCCCAGTACGTCCAGTTCCCACGCGATCACCCGGTCCATCGGAACCGCAGGGTGCCCGGCCACATTCGGCAGCAGACCGATCTGCACGTGGCGTCCCTGCCGCCGAAGGCTGTGGATCGCGTCGGTCAACGCCGCCGGGGACCCCACGGCATCGACGGAGACGTGGCTGCCCCCGCCGGTGAGTTCGTGCACGTGCGCCGCCGTATCGGATCCGTCGGCGAGCAGTGTGTGTTCCGCACCCAGGCTGCGCGCCAGCTCGAGCGCGCCCGGCGCACGGTCCACCACGATTACCCGGGCGCCTAACGCAACGGTGATGTGCACCGCACTGAGGCCGACACCGCCGGCCCCGATGACCGTCACCCACTCGCCGGCGCGCACCCGTGCCCGGGCGCTCAGCGCGCGATACGCGGTGGCGAACCGACAGCCCAGCCCCGCGGCTGCAGCGTCGTCGACCCAATCCGGGACGGCCACCAGATTGGTGTCCGCGGCGTACAGCGCCACCATGCCGGCGAAAGACCCCCAGTGGGTGAAGCCCGGTTGCGTCTGGTCCGGACACACCTGGGCCTGACCGTCGCGGCACCATGGGCACCGGCCGCATCCGCACACGAACGGTGTGGTGACGCGATCACCGACCTGCCACTTGTGAACGCCTTCACCCACCGCCACGATGCGGCCCACCAATTCGTGACCCGGAACGTGGGGGAGCGCAATTCCGTCGTCGTGACCCATCCACCCATGCCAGTCGCTGCGGCACAGGCCCGTTGCGTGCACCTCGACCACCACTCCACCCGGCGGCGGGACCGGATCCGCGACGGTACGCACATCGACCGTGCCGCCGAACTCCTCGAAGACGACAGCGCGCATCACGACACGGTCCCACACCACCTCGGCGGCGAGAACCAGCGGTGCCCCCGCGTGCCCAGTACGAAACGAGCAACACCCGGCGAACACGCCGAGCGGGATGACCGGCTGCGCGCCGGATCGGAGGCATCATTGACCGCTGATGGACCCCACGACGGTGAATCGCCCGAGGTAGCGCGATGCGAGGCCGAGCCTACCTGCCGCACAGGGCATCCCGGGTGCCCAGCGATGAGACGTCGGATCTGCGGCCGGCCCGGCTGATCGCCGTATTGGTCGACGAGCACATCGATCTCACGCCGATCAGGCCCGCGAAGATCGACCAGCACGATGCGCCCGCCTCCGACCTGCGTTTGCTCGTGAGCCTGCTGTTGTACGGATACACCAACGGGGTGTTCTCCTCACGGACGATCGAACGAAAGTGCGTCGAGGATAACGAGTTTCGGTGGCTGGCCGCGGGACAGCTCCCGGATCACCGCGCGCTCGCGGAGTTCCGGAGGCGGCACCTGGCCGCGCTGACGGCACTGTTCACCGACGCGTTGACGCTGTGTCAGGCGGCAGGGGTACCCCGGCTGGGACGGGTCGTGCTGGACGGCGTGACGCGGGATGAGCTGGCCGAGCATGTGCTGGACCTGCTGTCCGAGGCCGAGCGCACCGACACGGCCGAGGCCGAGACGCGGAAGCCCGTGAGGTCGAATGCCCGGCGCGCGCTGGTCGGCGCGGTTCTGGTGGTGCTGATGGTCGCGGGCGGGTACACCGTGGCGGCGACCAAGCGCGTCACGCTGTCCGTCGACGGGGCGTCGATGACCGTGTCGACCATGAAGTCACGAGTGGTCGACGTGTTGCGGGAGAACGGCTATGCCGTCGGCGATCACGATGAACTGAGTCCGGCCGCCGGTCAGCCGGTGCACGAGTCCGACACCATCGTGCTGCGCCGCGGTCGACCGCTGGAGCTCTCGGTTGATGGACAACCGAGCCGGCGGGTGTGGACGACCGCAGTGACCGTCGGCGACGCCATGAGGGACCTGTCACTGAGCGAGGCGGCACCCGTCACGGCCTCTCGTGCCGATCACGTGCCGGTGGCCGGTATGGCGCTGCCGGTGGTCACCCCCAAACAGGTGCACATCGATGACGGTGGCGTGCGCAGCGACGAACGCCTGGCGGCTGCGACGGTCGGCCAGTTGCTCACGGCCGCCGGCGCGCCGCTCGAGCAGAGCGACAAGGTCTCGCCTCCCGCGGCCACGCCCGTCAGCGCGGGCATGCGGGTCGTGGTGACCCGCATCAGGGAGCTCAGGGTTTCTGAGCGCCTGCCCCTGCCGGCCCCGTTGCGGCGCATCCACGACCCGGCGCTCAACCTCAGCCGCAGCATCGTCGACGATCCGGGCGCACCCGGCACCCAGAACGTCACCTTCGCAGTATCGACCGTCAACGGCCGTCCGGTCGCGCGGCAGGTGGTGGCGCGCGAGGTCGTCTCGCCCGCCCGACCGCAGGTGCAGCGGGTCGGCGCCAAGCCGGGCACTCAGGTGCCACGGGTGACCACCACCGCGTGGGACCAGGTCGCGTCCTGTGAGTCGAGCGGCAACTGGGCGATCAACACCGGCAACGGGTTCTACGGCGGCGTGCAGTTCAAGCAGAGCACCTGGGAGGCGTTCGGCGGCCTGCGGTACGCGCCGCGCGCCGACCTGGCCACCCGCGAAGAGCAGATCGCCGTCGCCGAGGCCACCCGCGCGACTCAGGGCTGGGGCGCCTGGCCCGTCTGCAGCAGGAAAGTGCGGCGCTGACCGTGCGGCGCAATCCGGGCACCGGCACCGGGAGTTGCCGCCTATGCTGTTGTCCGACCGCAATCCTGACCATGACGGCGTATCGATGGCCCGTGACGTGCTAGCCCGCATCCTTCCTGCCGGCCGCGGCATGCGCTTTGTCCTTGCTGTGGCAACTGTTTTCCTCGTTGTCGCTACCCTCGCTGTCGCTCCCTCCGGCCACCACTCCGCGAAGTCGGCGCTGAGCCGAAGCGTGACCGCCCCGACCACGACCGCGGTTGCCGCGCCTCGGCCGGCGCAGGCCGCGCTTCCCGCTCCTGCTCCGCCGCCTCGACCCGTGATCAGCGCCGATTTCTCCACGGTGTCGGACCTGGTGAACGACGCGATCGCGGCGCACCGGCTGCCCGGCGCGGTGGTGCTGGTCGGGCACGGTGGTCACACCGTCTTCCAGCACGCCTACGGGGTACGCAAACTCGCCGGCGAACCCGGACTCGACGGGGCCGCGGCGCCGGCCGAGCCGATGACCAAGGACACGATCTTCGACCTGGCGTCATTGACCAAGTGCCTCGCCACCGCTGTTGCCGTCATGCAACTTCATGAACAGGGCAAGGTCGGCCTCGACGATCCCGTGCAGAAGTACCTGCCCGCGTTCAACCCCGCGGCCGATGCCCACCGGGCGGCGGTGACCGTGCGCATGCTGCTCACCCATTTCTCGGGTGAGGCGCCGGACGTGAACCTCGACGATCCGTGGGGCCTGATCCGCGCCGACAAGGACGAGGGCATCCGTCGTGCGCTGACCTCGCCACTGCAATCGCGGCCCGGCGACGTCTTCCGCTACTCGGACATCAATTTCATCCTCCTCGGCGCGCTGATCGAGAAGGTCACCGGCGAACCGGAGGACGTCTACGCCGAGCGGAACATCTTCGCCCCGCTCGGAATGTCCGATACGCGCTACCTTCCGCCGGACAAGGCGTGCGGTCCGCACACGATGAGCGGAGCCGTCCTGCGGTGGGCCTCGGCGGGCCGCGGCGCGCTGCCGGTCACCTGTGCCGCGGGAACCTGGCGGACCGATGCTCTCGCGCGCATCGCGCCGACGGCCCACGACGACGAAGGCCGTCGCGACCCGAGGACCAATCCCGATTGGGACCACCTGCTCAGGGGTGCCGTCCACGACACGACGACGCGCCGCATGGGCGGCGTGGCCGGGCACGCCGGAGTGTTCTCCACGGCGCACGACGTCGGCATCTTCGCGCAGGCGCTCCTGGACCGGCTCGCGAACCGCCCCAGCGCGTTCCCGCTGCGGAGGGAGACGCTCGAACTGATGACGACTCCTGCGCAACCCGGACACACCGCGCACCAGGCCGCAGCGGCGCACCAGGCCTCGGCGGACGCCCTGCGGACCACACCCAACACCCGCCACCCGCTGCTGGCGCCGAACTACCCGGCGATCGGGGGACAGAACCTGCGCGGGTTCGGGTGGGACATCGACACCGCCCAGTCCGCGCCCCGCGGCGTGATCTTTCCCGTCGGCAGTTTCGGCCATACCGGCTTCACGGGCACCTCGATGTGGATCGATCCGGGTTCAGACACTTTCGTCGTCCTCCTGGCGAATGCGATCCATCCACGCGGCAACGCACCGATCTCGATACTGCGCGGAGAAGTGGCGACCGCGGCGGCCCGGGCGCTCGGTCTCTACCGCGGCGCGCCGCGCTGAAGGCGATCCTCACCCTCGGTCGAGATCCCACTGCCCGAAGTCGGCGGCCAGCACTTCGTCCACATCCACGCTCGTATTACCCAGTCGCACACCCGGATCCGAGGCGGTGACGACCACGGACTGGTAGAGCACCGCCCGCGGTTCGCGCTCGCCCCCGGACCACGCCCTGGTCTGCCAGGCCCACCAGTGCCCCGGGGTCGTCGAGCGACCGATCACGCCGTCGGCGATCGCCCACGCACAGACCCGCGCGTGCCCGTAGACACCGGTGCGCTCCACCCCGAGAACCGAATTGACTCCGCGCAGCCATTCGACGGCAACGCCGTTCCAGGTGTCGGCGTCGATGTCCTCGTCGATGCTGAAGAAGATCGGCGCCGTGGCCGGCCCGCCGGCCGCGGAGTGCAGGCGCAGGGCCGTCCGGCCGTCCGCGACGCCTCCGGCGTGCCCGCGGGTGTAGTCCGACGGTGTGGGCCAGCCGGGTTTGCCGTACTGATAGCAGCTGACGACATGCAGACCCGCCGCGCGCAGCGCATCCGTGTAGCTCTTGGTGACCGGCTTGAAGTCGAAGTCGGCGCCCGGCCGTAGCTCGGAGACGTAGACCAGCGCGCCGGCGAAACCCGCCGCTTTGATCAGGTCCGGCGCGACCTGCCGGTGGGTGAAATCGATCAGCTTCAGCTCGGCGGCCGATGCCTTGTGGGCGGCGAAGGTCGTGACGGCCGGACCGAACGCGAGCACGACGGGCGCGCGGAGCGCATAGGTGAGTGCCCGGCGTCGGGAGACGGATCGGATGCCGCTGTGATCGGGCGGCTTGGCCGGATCGTGCACGGCGCGATGCTAACAACGGTGACGCCGTGCTCGGGGCCGTTCAGGGATGGACAGCGCGCCGTCCGCGGCGAATGATCGTGAAACGCGAAATCAGTCGCCTCTCGCGTCGTAGCGCTGCGCGGTCTAAACGTTGGCATTTGAAGATCATCGGCTAGGCGGGCGAGTGGCGTGCTCGTGGGCGGGCTGACAACGTCTGGCCTGCGCCGAACCCGAAGCGTTGTAACCGTGGGTGTGACGAGATCCTTCGCGGCGGGATTGAAGCAGACGCTGGCCGGTCACCTGACGAAACCTCTGAACCGCCGCGTTCCCAGATGTGTGACTTCCCGGTACCGGCGGAATGCGGGACGCTTCGCAGTGGGAAGGAGCGTCGGATGACTGGGATGGCGCCCGCAGGCCTTGGACGCGGAGGGGCATCCGTGCGACCGGGCCGTTGCCGGGGCCGCCGGATGCACCGAGGATGCACTGGGGAGTGGGTTCCACAGATGCATGCTGGACGCAACATGGCGGGTGCGGCGGCGGCCTATCAACGCCAGATCACCGGCTGCTCGCCGGCCTGGGACTACCGCGTCACCTGCGGGCGTCTGCAAGCGGATTTCGACGGCCTACGCGCCGGCATCCTCTTAGATGCCAAGTACTTCGCCCCTAATGGGCTTTTCATGCGGGCGGCGTCTACCCTGGCCGGTCGGGCCAACCGAATGAACGTGCGTTTCGCGCTTCGATGGGTGCATAGGATGCTTGCACAGGCAAGGCGGGAACAGGAGGTGGCGCGCCGCGCCGGGCTCCCATTGGAATGGCACGTGGCGAGCCGCGAAGCCACCGCCGAACTCGCGCGGCTGCTCGCGTGCAACGGAATCAACGGTATCCGGGTGCGCTATACCGCTCCCCGGTGACACCCTCACCAACCGGGTGCAGCGACGCGAAGAAATCGACGAGCGCGTCGACTCCACGCAACAGGGTCGGAAGGTGAGTGCTCTCGTCGGCGGCATGCATGTTGTCGTCGGGAAGTCCAAATCCCATGAGCACGGGTACGGCGCCGAGTTGCTCCTCAATCATCGACACCGCGGGAATCGTTCCTCCCGAACGCACTAAGCGGGGACGTTCACCGAACGCCCTTGCGAGCGAGTTCGCGGCGGCTGCCAATACGGGACGATCGACCGGTATCGTCGCCGGGGAAGTCGCGGTCAGCGTCGTCACCTCGGCCGTGACCGCGGACGGTATGTGGTGGGCAACAAACGCCCGCAACAGCTCAGCTATCCGCATGGGCTGCTGATCGGGAACCAATCGCACGTTGGTCACGGCGCGGGCCTGGGCTGGAATTGCGCTGCGATTGCCCGGACCGACATGTCCACCGGTGATACCGGTGACGTTGAGAGCGGGGCGGATGGTGATCCGTTCGCACGCCGAGAAGCCGGTCTCGCCCCAAAGCCGGGGTACGCCAGAGGCTCGCCGAATGGCCGTGGAATCGGAAGCGCATGCGCCGTCGCGGCCGCGCCGTGCCGGGGGGGCGACGTCGTCGTAGAAGCCGTCAATGGTAATCCGGCCACTACGATCGTGTAGCGCCGCAACAATGTTCGATAGCGCGTGGACCGGGTTGAGGACTGCGCCGCCAAATGCTCCCGCATGTAGATCGGTCGCCGGGCCGCGCACCACAATGCGGGCGGAAAGGGACCCGCGAAGACCGACCGTCAGCGCAGGCTGATCGGGTCCCGGCATACGGGTGTCGGAAATGACCGCTATCTCACAATCGAGCTCGCGTCGGTGAATAGAAAGCCATTCCCGAAGGCCGGGGCTGCCGATCTCTTCGGCGCCGTCGAGCACCACGGTCACGTCGACCGGTAGAGGACCGACTAGGCTGAGCGCCTCGACCGCGTGTAGGTGGGTCAGCAGCTGCCCTTTGTCGTCGGATGCGCCGCGGGCGAACAACCGGTCGCCGCGGACCTGCGGTTCGAATGGAGGCGAGCGCCATGCCGACAGAGGAGTGGCGGGCTGCACATCGAAGTGGCCATAGAGGAGCGCATGAGGATACCCGGCGCGGCGTTGCGACCGGGCGACAACCAGCGGCTGCCCACCGGCTCGATCGATCGTGACGTCGCGAAACGGTGGTACCGAGTATCTTTGTGCCAGCCAGCTGGCGCACGCCCGCACATCCCGCCGATGCCTCGGATCCGAACTGACGGAGGGGAACCGGCAGCACGCGATGGCGTCGCGTAGGAGGTACGCCGCTCGTCCGGCGGGAACCCGGCGCTGTAAGCCGACATAGTGAATCATCGGATGTTCGCGGCGATCCACCTGAGATGGCGAGTGCTGAGCAGCACTGCCGAGTTGCCAGTTGTATGGCCGCCGACGTGCACACCCACGAGGACACGGCCGCCCATGGACGGATGGCGTTTGATCCACACGGGGCTACCGCTGTGGCCCGGGCAGGTGTCGTTGCGGTACGTGAGCATGCCTTGCCCGAGAGAGACCGTCCTATCGAACGACCGGTACTGAGAGGTTCCGCAAATCAGCCGATTTCGGGGTGGGCCCAAGTCGGAGTTCCGGCAGGTGCCCCCCGCGCGGCAACGAAATCGCCGGGCGGCCGGCATGTCGGCTGGATATCCGGAGAGATTCACTCGCAGGACTCCTGCCGCCAATGGAAGCCGAGCCGACATGGAGGTGCCCGTCGAATCGAACGGCCTGACCGTGTGCCGGCTGGTCCAGAATCCGACTGTCGACCCGATCGGATCAACTAGTCGAAGGATGCCGATGTCGGTCGGGCCAGCCGGCGCGTACCCCGGATACAGCAAGATCCCCGACCCCCTGGTAGCCGGCAGCGGTTCCAGTGACCCGTTCCTGCCGGGAATAACACGGATCCGTGCCGCCACGTTACCGGCGAGGCAGTGGCCTGCGGTGAGAACCGTGCGCGGGCCGATCAGAGTCCCGCTACACATCGCCCACCCGGATAATTCCAGGTTGCAGATGTAGCGGAACGGGGCCCGAGTGGTGGCCGTAGTGAGGCGCCGGCTGTCGGCGCCCACGATGAGGCGTTCGCCGCCGTACTGTTCTCCGGCGCGACAGCTCCCGGAGCAGCCGCAGGCGCCGGACCGGGTCGAGCGGGCCACCGGGGCGGTCACAGCCGCGCCTGTCCGTTGGCGGCCGCGACCTGCAGCGTGTGGCGACGGCCCTCGAACGGCAACACGCGACCGGTTGGGCGGCGGCCGGCGACACCGATCGCCTGCGCGCTGGTCAGCCACTCCTCGGCGTACTCGGCAATCTCGAGCAGCAGGGTTTCGAATTCGGCGCGGCCGCGGTTCAGTATGTGTGGCTGGGCGAGCCACCGGAGAATTTCTCGCCCCGATACCGCCATGCGTTGCCGAGGGGAGGTGATGACCCGCTCCCGGAAGTACCGGATCAGTACTTCTTCGACGACGTCCCATGCGTTGTCGGCGCCGAACAGACGCTTCACATCGTCGGCCTCGAGTATCCGGAATGCCTCATCGAGCAGCTGCATGACCTCCACCCGCAGCACGTTGAGATGACCGAATGAACTGAACTTGAGGTTGTTGCGTAGGTCGAGCCCGGCGCGACGGACGATAGCGACGCTGCCGAAACTGGGATCGTGCGACCGTTCGCGGATGACATCGCTAACGCGCTTATCGCGCCAGAAGAGCGCCACTTGGTTGACGAAATGACCGAATTGAGGATGGAAGTCGGCGTTGACGCGGGCGCCGGTAGGCACAATTGCGGTGCCATAGCCGAGCACCCGGCGGTACGCCGCGTGGCGGTCGCGTTGCGTGTAACGGAGCACCTCGCGACGATCGAACTGGTACAGGCCATAGGCGCCGGCGCCACCGGATAGCCGCACCGTGCCCGCTCTGAATAGTTCCTGCAACTTGCGGATGACCCGGAATACTCCGATGCGTTCGTGCTGAAAGATGTAGTAAAGATCGCCGACCGCGATCACCCGCTCAGAAGTGACCGATTCGTCGTAGGGCGTAACGCCCTGCGGGATGCGCGTAGACCCGAGATCGGGTGCTGCTTCAGGGCCGAGGCCGATCAGCGCCGCCAGGCCCTTGTCCGGTGGTGGCGGCGCGCTGCGGTCGGCCTCGACCGTCGCCTGGAACAGGTTGTCGACCTGTTTGATCAAAGCCTCGGACAGTTGAGGATTCGCGATCAGCTCTGTACCCAATCGTGAGGTCAACTCGCGACGCAGGGCGGCAACGCGGTCCTGGAGTGCCTGGTACTCCTGCTCGGTAGCCATCGGTGACTTCTCCTAAGCTCTCACTGTTGTCGCCGGCGGTTAGGCTCGGTGTACTTGACCCGCGAGTTCTGCCACCCTGCTTAGGTAGCCGCGAGTTTCGGTCAACGGTTGCCTGACACGCGGATGCCGCAATCCGGCGGGCATGCTCTGGTCGGCCAGGGCGTCGATCAGCGCGTCGGTCAGATCCGCCAACTGCCGGGCGGTGCCTATGATGGCCCCTACTCCTCGGCGGCCGCCGTCTTGAGCCAACTGTGGTGCTTCCCCTGTCGTGAATGACCTTATCCAGGAAAGCAGTTCGGACACCAGCATGCGGCGGCCCTTGCCGATACGGAACGCGGTGACCGAACGCTCGGCAGGTCCGACGAACACCGAATCCATAGCGGCCTCTACCTCGTCGACCGATTCGGCGACGACCTGTAAGGCGTTCGACAGCAGCACCAGCCGTGTGCCAAGGTCGCGGCCGAACTGGCTGTCGCGGAATGTCGTCCAGCTCTGTTCGACGGTGTTGATGTAATCACGCACCAGAAGGAAGTCTGAGAATGCCCTTTCCTCATCAATGGTGTTGACCAGCTCCCGGCGTAGTCCGTAAACGTCGCCCAGGTATCCGAGCATCCCGCCGGGAACCCGCCGGTTGTCGAGGCCGAAGACTTCCTGACGCAGGAGCAGGTTGAAGAATTCGTCAACACGAATTATCCGTGGCCCGCCCTCGATGCCAAGCTCGTCTACCAGCGCGTTGAATTGTGTCTGGACGATCGACCTGGCCGCCGCCATCTCCTCCACGTCGGCGTCCGGACGCAACGGCTTGAGGCTCTGCAACAACGGCAGCGACGCGGCGAGAGCCTCGCGGGCGCGTGCGTACAGGCTTGCCTGGAAACCGGTGACTCCACCGCCAAGTTCCGTTTGACCGACGTAAGAGCGGGCCCGCCAGCTGACCATGGTCTGGCCGTCAACCGCCTTGATTTCGAATGACTGGTTTAATGCCGCGAGAAATGCCTTACTGTCGGTGTATTTCGGCAGCCGGCCCAGCGTCTGGCGCATCGCGGTGTCGACGAGCCGTTGTGCAGCCACCGTGCCGGGCGCCCCACCTGACGTGGCCGGCGCGCCGTCTGTGTCCGACACCAACATCGGATACGCGGTCAGGTTGTCTACACCGCCGCGGATTCCCCGAAGGCTGAACGACGGGCCGACCTCGATGTCGGTGACGGATTCAATGTCGCCGAGCACCTCGGTGATCATGTCCCGGATTTCCTCGAGCAGTAACCGGCAGTTCGTCACCTCGGCGCCGTCGGTGGGT
Organism: Mycobacterium sp. PS03-16; assembly: GCF_004570325.1. Taxonomy (GTDB): domain Bacteria; phylum Actinomycetota; class Actinomycetes; order Mycobacteriales; family Mycobacteriaceae; genus Mycobacterium. Next base: position 31,063 of record NZ_SPQO01000004.1, read on the forward strand.
TTCGCGGCGTCACCGAAAAGTCCGTTGAATCGCGGTATTAAGCCGAGCATCGGCGGCATGTTCGGGTCCGTCGTCCCGCTACTCAAGGCCGCACCCGCATTCCCGAAGGTCAGGCGGGCAGTCTCCAGGGCGCCTTTGGCAGTGCCGCTCGCCGGTATTCCGCTGGCGGCACCGCCGATCGACGTGGCCAAGGCGACCGCGTCAGTTTGCAATTCCGACACCTGGGCTGCCAGCACTGGGGAGCCGACCCTTAGTGCCTCGGCGAGGATGCTGAACTGCTCGGCTAGCTCGCCGAATTTGGCCGATAGCGAACTCAAACTCGTCTGTGCGAAGTCGTAGATCATTGTGAGCCGCCTCCGTCACAGATGTAATCGTCGATTGCTTCCACACCATTCCAGGCCTCGGCGGCCGCCCGCAGGAGAGCGCAGAGCAGGGCATGCGGTGATGTACCCGGGGCAGCGTTATCGCGTTGCGTCACCAAGTTAAACGTACCGTTCAGCCGGCTGCCGACGGCAGCGAAGAACGACCGCAACTGGTAGGCGAACGCCTCTTCGAAAGACTCGGTGTCCGAGCACAGATGCGTTCGGGCAGATTTCGAGTAGGCCTGCTGAGCTTCCACCTCCGCCCTGGTGTCCTGCAGACTCTCTACCACGTCGGACAGGGGAAGCCGGGCCAGTTCCTTGGCGAGCGCGGCCGCCACCGCAGCGTCCACTTCCTTCACCGTGTTCGCCAGCGGGCCCGCTACGATAGCGAAGATGTCACCTTTAGCGGGCTCCGGTTGGCTGCCGCTGACTTCGGCATCGACTTCGGTAATCCGTTGTTCGGCAACGGTTACAGGCCCTTCTGTTCTAGCCAAGAGATGTTCGACTAATCCGCTGAACTCGACCCAGGTGTCGTAGAGGGCGCGGTGAACTCGGTGGTAGGGCGCATCGATGTCTTCGATAGCGACACGCGAGGATTCCGCCCACCTCTTAGTTTCCGAAGAGCGGCTGATTCGTGCCAACGCATGACCGACATCGAAAGTCTTGACCCGTTCCTGGTAGCTCTCAACGATGTCGAGCCATGCGTCATGCGCTTCGGCGAGACGCGCGCGCCACTCGTTGTGCTGGTTGTTCTCTGCGGCCTCAACCGCCGCATCGGCGTTCGGGCTCATTCGATCGGCGGCCTGCGCCTCGATCATCTCGAGGGCCCCCACGCAAGGTTCAACCGGTTGCGGCGGACTCGGATTGTCGCCTAGCACTGCGCGTGCTGCCGAGATGGATGATTGAAAGTCCGAGATCGCCTGTTGAAGTGGATGAAAGGGGCTTTGTGGCGCCATAGCTCACCTCCTGGCCAAGTGCCGATAGAAGTTGGTCGTCACGACGTCGGGTGACGCGAGGCGACGGTCTAGCGCGAATCGAGCAGCGCCTATCAGGAATCGCTCTGGAACGACACCGGGATCGGTCGCGGTAGCCAGCCGGCGTGCGGCCTCCTCAATCATTTGTTGCTCCTTGGTCTCGAACCGCAGCACCTGCGCGACGGCTCTGCCGCCGAGCGAAGGAAACGGTGTGAAACACATCGCATCGACGACGATGCGGTGCGCCCGGTCGAACGTCGCGAGAATCGGCACGGGAATAGTGCCCCCTCGCACCGTGGGATACATGCGGGTCCAGATCGCTCGAAGCTGCCGCTCGTCCTGGTGAAAACCCAACCGATGCAGTAATTCCAATGATAGGTACGCGCGCAGATAGGGTGTGGGGTGCGGACCGCGCCGCGAGTACGCGACGACTGTGGCTGGGCTGCGGGCGATGACGTCGTAGAGCGATGCCACCACCGCGGGACCGCCCAGCAGGACGCCGCACATGTCGGCGAACGACTCACGGTTCCAACGCACCCATACCGCCGCTACCGTCGGTGGTATGCCGGCTTCCAGTAACCGCGCCCGCACCGCATCGGGAATTGCGGCCGCCAGCCCGAGATCGTTCTGCAGGTTGTGCGCAACCTCGTGCAGGATCGCCCCGAGGGTCCACGGATTTGTGAGCCGGTGATAGGGCAGCTGGATTAATGGGAACGGGTTGAGCCGACGACCCAACCGCCGCATCGGAATTCCGCGCCGAAACGTCGCGGGCGAGAACCCTGTACGCATGTAGCAGAACGCCTGTGGCGCCGGCACGGACCGATTGGTGCCGATGCCCAGATACGCGTACTGATAGCAGTCGAGTGCAATGCGATCGCATCCGACGAGCCACGACCCGAATCGGGACTGACGTTGGCCGAACAACTCAAAATAGAAGTCCCAGATCTGCTCGACGCGCCGAGCGGCCAGATGAGTGCGCTCCTTATGGGCCGCCATTCTGCGCATGTTGCGGGAACTCGGCTCGTTCACCGTAGCCCGGGTCAGCACACGGAGGTCGCGGACGCGCCGGGCGAGGTCGTCGCGCAGAACCGAGAGAAGCTCGTTGGCCGCCTCGATGTGCCCCTCGCTGGGCGCCTCGACTCCACTGCCGAATTCGTCGCGGCTGAAGGGGCGTAACGCCTCGCTGTAGCGGTCCGCGTTGTCAGACTGAACCCTCACCCACGTCAACAACTCCCGGGGAACGGGAGTGTCGCCGCGTCTGGCTCGGGATGCAGCCCTCGAACCATTGGGCGAGTAGGTCGCCGCAGTACTCGACATTTCGCGTGCCTTCGGTGGCGAAGCGGACCGTTATGTGCGCTATCGCATGACCGGCGCGCGGACGAGTTGCCGGGGGGCCCCCGGGCGGGGTCGCGGTGAGGTACCCGCCAGTCCGGCCGGTCGTGCGACGCGCCGCGTCATCACCACGTTCCGCTGCAAGCTTTGAGCGGCGGTGCGCGGGTTGGTGAGCACTCGCCGCGTCTGGACTGCCATCACCCGCCCAGCCACCCTCGGGGTGACCGGAAGGCCGGTGGCCGAGCGACGCGCAAGAACCGTCCCGGACCTACGCACGATGGTCGGAATCGCCCGAACAGCGGGCCGGGTTGCTCGCCGGCGTCGAAGAATGCGAGTCAACACGGCCGTTCCGCGGACCATATGCGGAAGCAGCCGCGCCAACGCGCGCCGATCGCGAGGGGACAATGCGTGGATGGTGGCAGCACCGATGTAGGCCTCGGCCTCAGCCTCGCTTTGAACCCTACTGGCGGCGGCTGCGAGCGCTTCGGCCGACGCCTGTGCCGGCGTTGGGCGCGCCTCCCACTCGCCCTCTAACTCGTACTCGCCCTCATACTCGAGCTCGGCCTCCCGCAGCACCCGTGATGTGATGGTGCGCGCGACCATTCCCGCGGCCGGGCCACCGATCGCGCCGGCGATCGCCGGCACCGCGGCCCGGGCAATCTGTCGAAAGACAGGATTCCGGACGATGCGACGTATCCGACGGACGAACTCTTCGCCTTCGAGTTCGTATTCTTCTTCGAACTCTCCCTCGAGCTCGAACTCTTGTTCGTACTCGCCTTCGAACTCGCCTTCGAGTTCGAATTCTTCTTCGAACTCTCCCTCGAGCTCGAACTCTTGCTCGTATTCACCTTCGAGCTCGCCCTCGAATTCATCTTCGAACTCTTCTTCGAATTCGCCCTCGAGTTCGGTTTCCAGCTCGCGGTCGCGTGTCTGCATTGGGGTCTCCTTTGAACAGCGGCATGGCACTGTGGAGCCCATTCAAAGTGGGGGTGCACGGCAGCGACAGTCACGCTTGTCGAGGAGTCAATCCGAACTCCCTCGATCATGTGTCCCCCATTGGGGGGACTAGTCCCCGGCGAGTAGTGCTCGCTACCATGGGCGAGGCTGTTGCAACCGGGACAGGCGCACATGGCAGGTTCACACCGACCATAATGACGTGCAGATCGACATGTTCTTATTGCGTTGCGGGACGCAGTCGATTGGGGGGAGGTTCGTGTGAGCGAGCCCATCGTGGACTATTCAGAACCCCGTGCAAATCGCATCACCCTTACGGCCGTATCCGCAGAAGAAATTTCCCTTCGGAAACTCATGGATCAAATCTCCACGGCGGTGGCTGCAATTGGCGAGACGGCTGTCAATCCTCAGCAAATGGATCAACAACTGTTGCTCGACACGGCTATCGGTAATGCGAGGTACGTACTGCTGCGCTTACCACTGGACGGGGGTGATCGCCTCAATGGCCTCAACCTCAGCCCGCGCGAGCTCGAAATCGCCAGGATGGTCGCTAAAGGCCTCACCAATAAGAGCATCGCCCGAGTACTCGACATAAGCCTGTGGACCGTTTCGACGCACCTTCGGCGAGTCTTCACCAAGCTGGGAGTCGGAACCAGGGCGGCAATGGTGGCCCGCCTCTTGGAAGAGGACAGCATCGTGGGTGACGCGTTGCACCACTCGGAACGCGCGATATGGACGACTCGAGGGCGGTCCGTCGAATAACAGGACGCGGTCGTGCTCACGGAGGCGCTTGACGCTTCGCGGCAGTAAGTCAGTTCTAGTCCGTTGAGACCTCCTTCGGGGCTCAACCGGGGATGGACAGCTCCTCGTCCACGGCGCAGTATCGAATCCACCTGGCCCGTCACGTCGACTGCCCGTCACGGCGGCCGGGCGGACGGGCGTGAGTCGAGGAGGAGTCATGCCCACGACGGATTCAACCTTCTACCGCAGCCCGAGCGCGGCCGTCGCGGCAGCCCCCGAGCAGGTCGCCTATGTCGCGGCGTTCGACCCGGCCGGCCGGCGCAATGATGCGCTGGCCGTGCTGGACTGCGACGAGAGCTCGGTGACCTACGGCAACGTGGTCGGCTGGTCGGAGTTGCCGACGGCGGGCAATGAGCTGCACCACTTCGGCTGGAACGCCTGCTCGAGCGCGCTGTGTCACGACGGCCACGCCGGCCACCTGGAGCGCCGGTACCTGCTCGTGCCGGGCCTGCGCTCGTCGACGATCTATGTCCTCGACACCAAGCCGGATCACCGCCACCCGGTGGTGACGCACACGATCGACGCCGGTGAACTCGCCGCCAAGGCCGGGTACTCCCGGCCGCACACCGTGCACTGCGGGCCGGACGGCATCTACCTGTCGGCGCTGGGCGGGGCGGACGGCGCCGACGGTCCCGGCGGCGTGGCCCTGATCGACCACGACACGTTCGAGGTAATCGGAGCGTGGGAGCACGACCGCGGCCCGCAGACGCTGGCCTATGACGTGTGGTGGCACCTGAACTACGACACCGTGATCACCTCGGAGTGGGCGAGCCCGTCGATGTTCGAGAAGGGAATCAACCCCGAGGACCTCCTCGGACGCAGATTCGGCCATCACCTGAACTTCTGGAGCATGTCTGGGCGCACACTGACCCAGCGCATCGACCTGGGCGACGCCCATCAGATGGTGCTCGAACTGCGTCCGGCGCACGACCCGTCGAAGGCGTGGGGATTCGTCGGCGTCGTGGTCAGCGTCGAGGACCTGTCGGCTTCGGTGTGGTTGTGGCGCCGGACGGATGACGAGTGGGTCGCCACCAAGGTGATCACCATTCCGGCCGAGCCGGCGGACCCCGAGGACCTGCCTCCGTTGTTCCGGCCGTTCGGCGCGGCGCCCCCGCTGGTCTCCGACATCGACCTGTCCGTCGACGACCGATGGCTCTATGTGAGTTGTTGGGGCACCGGTGAACTCAAGCAGTACGACGTGGCAGACCCATTCCATCCGCGCGAGACGGCGTCGCTGCGCCTCGGCGGAATGGTCCGTCGTGAGCCACACCCGGCCGCTCCGGAGCTGCCGCTCGGCGGGGGCCCGCAGATGGTGGAGATCAGCCGCGACGGCCGACGCGTGTACCTGACCAATTCGCTGTACGCCGCGTGGGACGACGCGGTCTACCCCGAGGGGGTGGGGGCGTGGATGGCCAGGCTCGACGCCGACACCGTCTCCGGCGGACTGGTGACAGACAACCGGTTCTTTCCGCACGGCGACGACTTCCGCGGGATGCGGGTGCATCAGACCCGGCTGCAGGGCGGCGACGCGTCCAGCGACTCGTACTGCTACACCAACTGACCCGTTGTTCGGTTCGCAGTGAGATCTGCACAATTCCCACGAGTCGCGGCCCGATGTGCTTACGGTGGCGTCAGTGCTCGGCGGCACGGTGAAGGAGTCGATGCATGTCGCGGTCATCTCACGCCATACGAACCACACTGATTGCGGCCATGGGCGCCGCCGGCTTGCTCCTGGGAGGCGCCTCTCCGGCGTCCGCTCAACCCGCTCCGCCTCCTCCGCCGCCGCCCGGGTGTACGGCGGGTGACCTGGCCCAGGCGTCGGGCACGGTCGGGACGGCGATGGCGGGTTACCTGTTCACCCATCCGGAGGTCAACAACTTCTTCACCAGCCTGCGCGGGCTGCCCAACGAAGAGGTCCGCGGCAGAGTGCAGGACTACATGACCGCCAACCGCCAGGTCGAGGCGGAGATCAACGGGATCCGCCAGCCGCTGACCGAGCTGCGGAGTCGGTGCGATGCGCCCGCGCCGGCGGGACCGCTCGGCCCGCCGTGACGTCCGCGTTTCGCGGGTCAGCGCCCGCGGTGAGGAAGTGACACGATGAATATCCGGACACGGACACTTGCCGCCGCGGCGGCCAGTGTCTTTGCGTTCGTGGCGATCCCGGGTGCAGTTCTCATCATTCAGCCGCCCGGTGTCGCCGACGCCGACGTGTGTGCCAGCGTCGGCCGCCGCGTGTCGGTGAGTGGGTGCGCCAATATCGCCGATGCGGTGGCGCCGTATGTTCCACCGCCGGCGTATTACGCTCCCATGCCGTATGACCCACCGCCCCCGCCGAATGTCAGCGGATGCGTCAGCTACAACGGCAGATGGGTGAATGCGGGCGGGTGCAACTAGGTGCGGCTGACCCAGTTGCCCGCGGCCTTGGCATGACCTCGGCGAATCCCTTGCCGACACGTCGTACGCCCGTGGCGGCCGTCATGTCCAGGCGCGGTCACGCCAGCGCCAGGCGCTGTCGCGCAAGAACTCCTCCAGGCGGCGTGGCGGGCGGCCGAGCAGTCGGTGCACGTCGTCGGTGATCGGCTGATTCCGACCCATGCGCGTCAGCGTGTAGACACCCGACATGAATCCGATGCTGTCCCAGCCGACACCCCGCTTCCGCAGTCGGCGCGCGAAGTTGAGCAGAGATGGGTCGGTGTACCGCACCGGTCGCCCCAGCGCATCGGTGAGCGCCGCGGCCACCTCAACCATGCTCAGCGCCTCCGAACCGGTCAGGTGGTAGACGGCATTCTGATGGCCTTCCGGCTGCTGAAGTACCGACGCGGCCACCTCGGCGGCATCCCGCGCGTCGATGAACGTGGTCCGACCGCGACCGGCCGGAATGAACAGTTCACCGCGGTCGGCGATGTCGACGCCGTGGGTGGAGACAGAGCGGTGCAGATTCTGCATGAAGAAGCTGCACCGCAGAATGGTCGTGGCCATGCCGCTGTCCCGCAGCGTGGCCTCCACCGTGGAGTGCGGGATGAAGCGCACCCGGTCGGCGCCGAACACCGAAACATAGACGACGCGCGAGCATCCCGCCCGTTGCGCGGCGTGTGCGAACGGCACGATCGCGTCGCGGGCGGCCTTGTTGCCGGGCAGCGGGAACAACAGGAACAACGTCGTCACCCCGGCCAACGCCGGTCCCCAGCTCGACCGCTCGAAGAAGTCGAGCGACACCACCTCGGCCGAGGTGCCCCGCGCCCGCAACGTATCCGGATGCCTACTCCCGATGCGCCACGCGAGGTCGGGGACGGCGTTGAGAAGGTCGACCAGCTCCGTGCCCACGTTGCCCGTGGGGCCGGTGATCAGCAGCAACGGGTCACGCCGAGGCGGCCAGCGCCTGCCGGTCCTCGTCGGCGAAGGTGTCCTCCAGCTGCAGCGGCGTGTAGTCGACGTCGATCTCGCCCAGCGGGCGGCCCCGTGCGCTGCTGATCGTGCCGAACCGCCGCATGCCCTTGTCGGCGGCGTACTGCTGGAACTCATCCATCGACAGCCCGAACGGAATCTCCTCGTACAGCGCGAACGCGTCCTCGGTGTTCTTCAGCGCCAACGGGATCAGCTCGTTCATCCGGGTCTCGAACACCGACCAGTTGGCGTCGTCCGCGGCGACGTGCCTGCGGCAGGTGAACGTGCCCCACGCCATGTGGCGCCGCTCGTCGTCCCCGATGCGCCGCACCAGCTCCTGCATACCGGGCAGGATCCCGCGATCCACGCAGATGCGGTGCCACGCATAGTATCCCGTCAACGCCATCATGCCCTCGATGACGTGGTTGTAGGTCACCGACGCACGCACCTGCGCGGCCGGCGACGGATCGCCGGCCAGCGCGTCGAGTGATGCGGGCAGCTCTTCGTAGAACATCTGCCGGTAGGCCGGCAGGTCGTCGAGGTATCCCTGCAGATCGCCGGTGATCCCCACCGCGTCGAGCCACATCCGGAACACCTGCGTGTGCTTGGCCTCCTCGAAGGCGAACTGCGTCAGGTACATCTCGTCGCCGAGCCGCCCCTCGGCCCGCATCGCCGCCATGAACGGCTGAATGTCCTGAGTCACCGCCTCCTCACCGGCGATGAACTCGGCGCACAGCCGGGTGGCCCAGTCCCGCTCCAGCTCCGACAGCGACTCCCAGTCGGCCCGGTCGCGGGAGAAGTCGATGTCCGCGGGGTTCCAGAACTTCGCGTTCCCCCCGGCGAACAGCTTGAGCGGCAGGCTGTCCCAGTTGAGTCCGCCGGCGGCCAGCGAGTCCGATCGTGTCCTAGTCATGGGTGAGCACTCCTTCTGTCGTCGTGGGGCTGACGGGTGGTGGGGCGGGCGGCGAGAATGCCGCCGCGAGTACGGCGATGTAGCGGCGGATCACCAGCGCCGGCTGGTCGGGCGACAGTTCGTCGAGCCCGAGCACGGGGTCCATCCCCCGCACGTATGGCGCCAGCGCGAGGTGGGGCAGGATCATCAGCAGCAGCGACAGCAGGGCGTCGGTGTCCGCGTCGGCGCGCAGGTCGCCGCGGGTGCGCGCGGTCTGCACGAGGGGCCGCAGCACCTCGAGGTAGTGGCGGTAAACGACGGCCCGCACGCTGACCCGGGGTTCGGTGTCGACCTCGAAGCTGGCGGCGGCGTGCAAGGCCCGCTCGCGGGGATGGTCGGCGAAGTAGGCGACCCAGGCGTCGAGCAGATCGGTGAGGAACCCGAAGAACTCCCGGTCGGGGCCGAGGTCGCGGATCCGCTCCTCCATATAGGCGCGAACGCGTTGACTCGCCACGTCGGTGACGAAGGCGTAGAGATCGCGCTTGTCGGCGAAGTACTGGAACAGGCTGCCCTTGGCCACGCCGGCGCGGCGGGCGATGACGTTGAGGCTGCCCCGCGAGAAACCGTGCGCGGCGAACTCCGACTCCGCGGCCGCCAGCACCGCGGCGCGGCGTTCCCCGTCGAGACGAGACCACGTCACCGTCGGCATGGATGCCTCCTCCGGGGCGGTTATGACCACTGGTCATATTACTGTGAGCCACCTCACAGTCAAGTGTCGAGCTGAAACGAGACAGGCCAGGACCGGAGTCCTGGCCTGCCGTCGTCGATGTCGGGTCAGGTGGTCGCTTCCCCCATCGCCGCCCGGCGATCCGCCTCGGAGAACGCCGCGGGCTCGCGGCGCCGCATCCGCCCGACCATGTCGCGGGCTATGTCGGTGACCGCCCGGGTGGCGTCGTAGTCGGCGTCGTCGTAGGTGATCGAGGTGGCCTCGGCGATCCCCATCCGCCCGCCGACGTGGACGGCGTCCATGTTCGCGCCGATGAAGACGAACTGCCACTGCCACTGGTCGCGCTGTTGGGTGATCAGTGTGCGCACCGCCGACCACGTCCACTCGTGGCTGGCGTTCTCCATCCCGTCGGTCATGATCAGGCAGATCACCTGGCCGGGCCGCCGCTCCTCGGGCAGCCCCGCCAGGTGCGCGCCCACTTCGGTGATGAACTTGCCGGCGGCGTCGAGCAGCGCGGTCCGTCCGCGCGGCTCGACGACGAACTCGGGCACGTCGGCGATCGGGACGCACTCATACAGGCGTTCGTAGACGGTGTCGAACTGGGCCAGGGTCAGATAGCACTCACCCGGCAGCCCCCGCTGCTCGTTGATCAGTTCGCGCCACCCGTCCTCGGTGGCCTGTTTCGACGTCTGCATCGACCCCGAGCGGTCGAGCAGGGCAGCAAGCAGAGTGACATCCGGATTCGTCATGGGACCTCCCGCGGTGGACGACGTTGCTGAGGGGTCCGGCTTCGTGGGCGAGGGGGCCAGGGTCGGCCATCATGGGGCCGCCGTTGCTCGATACCGCCACCGGCATCGCGGTGCTGTGCGGCCCCGCGACGATGAGGTGCGCCGCTGTCGAGACGCGAACGCAACCCCAATTATAGCTGCTGAGAGGCGTTTTCGCTGTTCTCGGGCCAGATCGACCGCCGGAACCTAGGGTGATCGACCATGCCGATCGATCACGCCGGGCTCGCCGCAGGCAGCATCCGACTCGCCTCAGGCGTCTGGTTTCTCGTCGACCCCGTCCGCGCCGACCGGCTGTGGGGCGGCCGCGACGAGCCCGTCGGCGCCGCCCGGCTCCTGCTGCGGAGCATGGGTTACCGGGACGCGCTGATCGGCGGCCTGCTCACCGTGGCGGCGCTGCGCGGCCGTGACACCCGAGGGTGGTTCCTGGCCTCGGGTGGCGCCGACGCGGCGGACCTGCTCGGAGGCCTGGACGCCCATCACGACATGACGCGCGGGCAGCGCGTCATCGGCCTCGGCGGGGCAGTCGTAGGCATCGCGGTGGGCTTGTGGGGCGCGACCAGGAGGCGCGCCGCCGAGCGCGACTAGAGGGCGTCGCGGATGTCGTTCTTGAGCGCCTCGGAGTCGGTGCCGAACACCGCCTGAACGTTGTTGCCGACCTCCAGCACCCCGGCGGCGCCCAGGCTCTTGAGCCTGGCCTGATCGACCTTGCCCTTGTCGGCGACCTCCATGCGCAGTCGGGTGATGCACGCGTCGACGTTGACGAGGTTCTCCCGTCCGCCGAACGCCTCGATGATCTGCTCGGTGCGGCTCTGTGCGGGAGCGGGCGCGGTGGCCGTTGCGGTTGTGGGGGCGGTGCCAGGTCCGGCCGTCACGGCGGTCGCCGACTCCGCACCCTCGCCGAGATTGGCGCGCTGCTCGGCCTCGAACTCCGCCTCCGGCTCGCGGCCCGGCGTACGCATGTTCCAGCGCGTGATCGCGAACCGGAACAGCAGGTAGTACACGACGAAGAACACCAGGCCCATCGCGATCAGCAGCGGGATGTTCTTGGCCGCCGGCGCGGTGCCGTACAGCAGTAGGTCGATCAACCCCGCGGAGAACGAGAACCCGAGGTGGATGTCGAGCGCGTAGGCGATCGCCAGCGACAGGCCCGTCAGCACCGCGTGGATGACGTAGAGCGGGAACGCGACGAACATGAATGCGAACTCCAGCGGTTCGGTGACACCGGTGAGGAACGCCGTGAGCGCCGCCGCCGAGAGGATGCCCACGGCCAGCTTGCGCTGCCTCTTGTTCGCGACGTGGATCATCGCCAGGGCGGCGGCGGGCAGGCCGAACATGAGGATCGGGTAGAAGCCCGACGTCAGGTGGCCGCCGGTCGGATCGCCCGCCGCGAACCGGGTGAGCTCACCGGTGACGACCTCGCCGCCGGGGGTCTGGTAGTCGCCGTAGATGAACCAGATGTAGGAGTTCGGGATGTGGTGCAGGCCAAGCGGGATCAGCATGCGGTTGGCGAAGCCGTAGACGAAGGCGCCCAGCGCACCCGCGCCGCCGATGAACTCGCCCAGGCCGGTCAGCGCGATGTCGAAGATCGGGTAGAAGTAGCTCATCGCGAAGGCGAGGAACAGGCTGGCCAGCGACACCACGATGGGCACGAATCGCCGCCCGCCGAAGAAGCCGAGATACGACGGCAACTGGATGGTGTGGTACCGGTCGTAGAGCCACCCGGTCAGCAGGCCCACCACGATGCCGGCGAACACGCTGTAGTTGATCTGTGCCTGTTCCCCGGCCTTGTCGAGCTCGCCGGCCAGCACGATCGGCGACATCGTGGTGAACACCGCGTCCACCACCAGGTAGCCGACGACGGCGGCCAGCGCGGTCGACCCGTCGGCCTTCTTCGCGAACCCGATCGCCACACCGACGGCGAACAGCAGGGGCAGATTCGCGAACAGCGCGTCCCCGGCGGCGCTCATCGCCTTGAAGAACGCCCCGATGACGGGCGCCTCGATGCGGCCGAGCAGGTCGGGCTGGCCCAGCCGGAGCAGGATGCCCGCCGCGGGCAGCACCGCGATCGGCAGCATGAGGCTCTTGCCGAGCCGCTGCAGCTGCGCGAACCCCGGGATCCGCAGACCCGATTTCGCGCTTGTGCGTTCGGAATTCGCCGTATCGCTCATCGCCAGCCGCCTTCCCCGCGGCACCCTTGCCGCCGCCGAAGCTGTGCGGAAGCTTAGACCAGAACCGGTGAACGGAAGGCCGTCACGCTCGTATTGTTGGTGACCGGAGACAAAGGAGTGATCAGTGAGCATGACGCCCGTCCTCGCCCCGGTCGGGGGGCGTGCAGTGGCCCTGCACAACGTGCCCGATCCTGTGTTCTCGCAGGGGATGGTGGGCTACGGCGCCGCCGTGGACCCGGCCCGCACGGTGGTCGACGCCGTCGCTCCGGTCAGCGGGAAACTGCTCAAACTGCTGCCGCACGCATTCGTCGTCCTCACCGCGGACAACGTGGGCGTGCTGGTGCACCTGGGCATCGACACCGTGCAGCTGGGCGGCGAGGGCTTCACCGCCCACGCCAACCAGGGTGACGACGTCACCGCCGGCCAGTTGATCATCACCTACGACGTGGCCGCGGTCGAGGCCAAGGGGCTCAACCCCATCGTGCCCGTGGTGGTGATGGACGAGCGCGAGCCCGGCAACGTCACCCCCGCCGAGGCCGTCGATGCCGGCGCCCAGATCGACACCGGCGCAACGCTGTTCACCGCCACCAAGTAATGGAGGTCATCATCCTGGGCGACACCGCCCAGATCGGCGCCGTCGCGGCCGACGCGATCGAATCGCTGCTGCACCGCACCTCCGACGCCGTCATCGGCCTGGCGACCGGCTCCTCCCCGCTGACGATCTACGACGAACTCGCCGCCCGCCACGCCGCCGGAACCCTGTCGTTCGCGCGGGCCCGTGGATTCACGCTCGACGAGTACGTGGGGCTGGCGACCGAGCACCCCGAGCGCTACCGCAACGTCATCGACAAGGTGTTCGTGTCCCGGGTCGACTTCGCCGAGGGGGCCGTGCAGAGTCCCGATGGCGTCGCCGCCGACATCCCCGCCGCCTGCGCGGCCTACGAGGCCGCCATTCGCGACGCCGGCGGCGTCGACGTGCAGATCCTCGGCATCGGCACCGACGGGCACATCGCGTTCAACGAGCCCGGCTCCTCGTTGGCGTCGCGCACCCGGATCAAGACGCTCACCCGCCAGACCCGTATCGACAACGCCCGGTTCTTCGGTGGCGACATCGACGCGGTGCCCACCCACTGCCTCACACAGGGGCTCGGCACCATCATGGAGGCGCGGCACGTGATCCTGGTGGCCACCGGCCGGGGCAAGGCCGAAGCGGTGCACCACCTGGTCGAGGGGTCGGTCAGCGCGCTGTGGCCGGCGACCATCCTGCAGCACCATCCGCACGTGACGGTGCTGCTCGACGAGGCCGCGGCCGGCCGGCTGCAGCTGATCGACTACTACCGCGAGACCTACCGCGCCAAACCGCAGTGGCAGGGCATCTGAGTGCTGCTGACCGCCGATGCCGTCGTCACCGACCGCAACGTCTTGCGGCCCGGGTGGATCGAGACGTCCGGGCCCACCGTCACCGCCGTGGGCCCCGGCGCGCCACCCCGGCGCGCGGACCATGCGTTGGGTGCGGTCACGCTGGCGGCCGGGTTCGTCGACACCCACGTGCACGGCGGGGGAGGGGCCAGCTTCACCATTCCCGGTGAGGCCGCCGGCGCCGTCGCCCTGCACCGCCGCCACGGCAGCACCTCGATGATCGCGTCACTGGTCACCGCGGCACCGGACGATCTGCTCGCACAGGTCACCGCGCTGGCGGGCGACGTGCGCGCCGGGCGGATCGACGGTATCCACCTCGAAGGGCCGTGGCTGGCGACCACCCGCTGCGGTGCCCACCAACCCACGCTGATGCGGGATCCCGACCCGGCCGAGATCGGCCGGCTGCTGCACGCCGCCGACGGCGCCATCCGCATGGTGACGCTGGCGCCCGAACGTGACGGTGCGCCGGCGGCGCTCCGCCAGTTGACCGAAGCCGGTGTCGTGGTCGCGGTCGGGCACACCGAGGCGACCTACGAGCAGACCCGGGCGGCGATCGCCGCCGGCGCCACGGTGGGCACCCATTTGTTCAACGCGATGCGGCCGATCGACCGCCGCGAACCCGGGCCCGTCATCGCGCTGCTCGAAGATCCGCGGGTGACCGTCGAGTTGATCACCGACGGCGTGCACGTCGACCCGGCGATCTACCGGCACGTGACCCGCAGCGTCGGTGCCGACCGGGTGTCGCTGATCACCGACGCGATGTCGGCGGCGGGGGTGGCCGATGGGGTGTACCGGCTCGGCCCGATCGACGTCGACGTCGTCGGCGGCGTCGCCCGGGTGGCCGGGACCGACACCATTGCCGGCAGCACGGCGACGATGGACCACGTGGTCCGATTCGCGGTCGCCCACTGCGGTCTGCCGGGGGACGAGGCGTTGCTGCTCGCGGTGCGGCAGGCGTCGGTCAATCCGGCGCGGGCGCTCGGACTGCCGCCGCACGGAGCCGTCGTGGGCGCGCGGGCAGACCTCGTGGTGCTCGACGGGAACCTGCGGGTCAGCGGGGTTCTGCGCCGGGGTGGCTGGGAGGCGACGCCCGGGTAGTGCGTGCGCACCGCGGCGCGGACCGCGATGATGGAGGCGATGACTTCCCGCGACACACTCGACACGACAGTGGCGGACGAGACGGTCGACGTCCGATCGCTGCCCCTGCCCCCGAAGAACCCGCTGCCGTACCGGCAGCTGCTCGGCCTGGTCCGTGGCTTCCACACGGGTCAGGAGGTGTTGCGGCAGGCCGCCGGCCCGGTGATCCGGCTCAAGCTCGGACCGCGCTGGCTGATCCCGCAGATCGTCGTGGTGATGTCCCCGGCGGGGATTCGCGACGTCCTCGCCCGAAACCACACCGTCGCCGAACGGTGCCGCGTCCACGACGAGGTACGCGACCTCGGCGGGAAGAGCCTGTTCGTGCTGCCCAACGTGCCGTGGATCCCGCGCCGCCGCGCGCTGCAACCGGTGTTCACCAAACCCAGCGTGCGCACGTTCGGCGGGCACATGTCGCGGGCGGCGGAGATGGTGGCCGAAGGCTGGGCCGACGAGAATTCCGGCCCTGCTGCGACCGTCGACCTGGACGTGGAGTGCCGCCGGCTCACAATGCGCTCGCTGGGGCGGTCCATCCTGGGCCTGGACCTCGATGCGCGCGCCGACGTGATCGCCGACCCGCTGCCCGTCGCGGCCGGCTATGCGGCCGACCGCGCGCTCAAACCGATCCGCGCGCCGCGCTGGCTGCAGACCCCGCAGCGCCGCCGCGCCACCGCCGCGGTGGCGACGATGAAGGCGGTCACGGCCGAGATCCTGCAGGCGTGCCGCGCCGACCCGACCCGCGACGCCCCGCTGGTGCAGGCGCTGATCGCCGCGCGGGACCCCGAGACCGGTGAGGCACTGAGCGACGACGACATCTGCAACGAACTTCTGGTGTTCATGTTGGCCGGCCACGACACCACGGCCACGCTGCTCACCTACGCGCTGTGGGCATTGGGCCACCATCCCGAGATGCAGGAGCGGGTGGCGGCCGAGGTGGCGGAGATCGGGGATCGCCTGCTGACCCCCGACGACGTGTCGCGGCTGGGCTACACCGTTCAGGTGCTCAACGAATCGCTGCGGTTGTGCCCGCCCGCCGCGGGCGTCGGCCGCTTGGCGCTGCGCGACCTGGCGATCGACGGCTACCGGGTCGAAAAGGGCAGCCTCGTCGGCATCGGAATCTATGCGGTGCACCGGGATCCGGCGCTGTGGGAGCGGCCCCTGGAGTTCGACCCGGACCGGTTCAGCCCGGAGAACGCCAAGGACCGCGACCGCTGGCAGTTCGTGCCGTTCGCCGGCGGGCCGCGGTCCTGCATCGGGCAGCATTTCGCGATGCTCGAGGCCACGCTGGCGCTCGCCACCCTGATCCGGTCGAGCGAAATCTGTTCGATGGGTGACGATTTCCCACTCGTGACGCCCTACACCACGGTCGCCGCGGGGCCGGTGTGGGCGCAGGTGTCCCCGCGTGATCGCGTGGCGGCGCCGTGACGGTCGTCATCGCGCTGCGCTGCGCCGACGGGATCGTGCTCGCCGCCGACTCGCAGATCACCGAACCCGCACGGGGTCTGACGTATCCGGCGCAGAAGCTGCACGGCCTCGGCGGGCACGCGGCCTGGGGCGGCAGCGGCTCGCGGGCGGTGCTGTTCGACCTCGAGCAGCTCTTCGACGCTCAACCCGAGACCATCGTCGAGGCCCGCGACGTCGGACGTGCGATGCAGCAACGCGTGGTCCCGGTGTTGAAGCACCACTACGAGAACTTCATCGAGGACGTCCCCGGCGAGCAGAGCAGCGGATCCACCCCGGCGACGTACGTGCTGGCGGCTGGCTACTCCAACGGCGCGCCGTTCATCGTCGACATCGACCCGCACGGGCTGATCGGCCACTACGAGGACATCGGTTTCCACGCCGTCGGCAGCGGCGCGCCGCTGGCGCAACAGGCCCGGGCCCTGCTCGCGAACTTCCGGATGGACCAGCGCCCGGTCGACTACGGCGTCGTGGCCGCGCTGCGGGTGCTCGACGCACTCGACGAGACCTCGCCGACGGTCGGCGGCCCGATGGACCTGTGCCGGATCACGCCCGACGGCGCGCACCACCTCGAACCCGCCGAGATCGACGAGGTTCGCGACCATGTGCGGCGGTGGCAGGAACTCGAGCGCAAGGCGCTCGACGGTCTGTTCGGCTGAGCGTCATTCCGTGCTGTCGCGGCGGTCGCCGACGAACCGCAGCAGTGCGGAATCGCCGGAGGTGAACCGGTCGACCTCCTCGCCGCCGTCGCAGCGCAGCAGCGCGATCGTCACCCGGTCCGCGGAGCGGGTCACCACGCTCCACACCGCACCGCTGTCCTGCCAACGCTGGAGTTCGGCCACCCGGTCCCGGTCGGTCATGACTCCAGCCTGGCACGTCCGCGTTGGCATAGTCTGCCGGATGTGAACGCAGCCTCGGCCGCGGCGGTCGCCGCGATCTTCGTGTGGTTGGGCATGGTGCTGGCCATCTCGTTCCTCGAGGCGCCGCTGAAGTTCCGGGCGCCGGGCGTGAGCCTGCAGATCGGCCTCGGGATCGGCCGGTTGGTGTTCCGCGCGCTCAACGGTTGTGAGGCCGTGCTCGCGGCGGTCGTGGTGGTGGCCCTGGTGGTCGGGTCGCGGTCGACGGGTGCCGTCATCGGCGCCGGTGTGGCGGTCGCGATGTTGCTCGTCCAGGTCGCGCTGGTGCGGCCCCGGCTCAGTCGGCGCTCGGACGCGGTGCTCGCCGGCGGCGACGGGCCGCGCTCGCATGCACACTGGGTCTACGTCGGGTTCGAAGCGGTCAAAGTGATCGCGCTGGTCGGCGGAGGGGCGGCCCTGCTGACTGCGTGAGACCATGCGCGCATGCACCTGGGATTACACGCGCTCGGAATCGGCACCGGCGCACGGCGCGACGTCATTGATGCGGTGGCCGTCGCCGCCGAGGACTGCGGCTTCGCCACCCTGTGGTGCGGAGAGCACGTGGTGATGGTCGACGACGGCGCGTCGCGCTACCCGTACTCCGACGACGGGCGCATCGCCGTCCCCGCGGTCGCCGACTGGCTCGACCCCGTCGTTGCGCTCAGCTTCGCCGCGTCGGTCACCACCACGATCGGTCTGGCGACCGGCGTTCTCCTGCTGCCCGAACACAATCCGGTGCTGACCGCCAAGCAGGCGGCGTCGCTGGACACGCTCAGCAGCGGCCGGCTCACCCTGGGCGTCGGGACCGGCTGGTCCCGCGAGGAGTTCGACGCGCTCGGCGTGCCGTTCGCGCGCCGCGGCGCCCGCACCGCCGAGTACGTCGCCGCCATGCGCACCCTCTGGCGTGACGAGGTGGCGTCGTTTCGCGGTGAGTTCGTGGCGTTCGACGCCGTCCGCGTCAACCCCAAGCCCTTCGAACGTCCCGCGGTGCCGATCGTGGTCGGCGGCAACAGCGACGCGGCGCTGGCCCGGGTGGCCGCGTGGGGTGACGGCTGGTACGGCTTCAACCTCGACGGCGTCGAGGACGTCGCGCAGCGCCTGCACACCCTGAACCACCTGTGTGACAACGCCGGCCGCGACCGCGGCGACCTGCGGATCGCCGTCGCGCTGCGCGACCCGCGCCCCGGCGACCCGGACCGGCTGGCCGACGCCGGCGTCGACGAACTCGTCCTGGTGGAGAGCCCGCCCGGCGACGCCGCCGCGGCCACCGATTGGGTCGCCGGACTCGCCGAGCGCTGGCGCGCGGTCAGCCGGTGAGCGCCCGCGCCTTTCGGCGGGCGTCGTGGGCGATCTGTTGTTCGCGGGCGTAGAGCAGCCCGAAGGTGAAGCCGTTCTCTCCGGGAGTGGTGCCCGCCGAGAGTGCCAACCGCCGCAGGATGTCCGCGGCCACCGTGCTGTCCTGATGGTCACCGAGAATGCGTTGTACTTTCTTGTACCGCTTCGCGGTTCGCTGCGCGCGCCGGTCGGCGGGGGCTCGTAGTTCGGCGGCGTAGCGCGCGCGTTTGGCGGCCTTGCGGGCCCGGTGCAGCTGGGCGCCGTCCTGGGTTTCGATGGCGGCCACCAGCCGCTCGTCGGCCTTGCGTTCGGCACGGCGGGCCCGCTTGGACAGCGTCGCGGCATCCGTGCGCCGCACCGGCGGGTCGGTCCGCCAGCGCGCCAGGACCGCGAGCAGCTCGAGGTAGCGCGGGGAGTCCATCGCCTCGGTGACGGCGCGGCGGGCGATGGTCTGCTCGCCGAGCAGGTCGCCGTCGATCCGCGCGGCGACCGGGCCGAGAACCAGTTCGGGCGGCCAACTGTCGAGGACCTCGGCGAAGCGTCTGCGTTGCACCTGCCGGTCGCGGACCTCCCCGAGCAGGCCGGCGAACCACTTCAGTTCGTCGTCCAGGTTGCCGACCGCCGACGGGTCGAACAGCGTGCCGAACACCCGCAGGGTGCTGCGCAGCCGCCGGATCGCGACCCGGGTGTCGTGGATGGGGTCGGCGCCGCGCCGCAGCCCGACGTCTCCGGCGAAGATCACGTCGATCTGGTCGCCCACGTACGCGGTGATGGGGTCGCGGCGGCCGTCCGGAGCCCCCCTGGCCGGCAGGATGCGTTGCAGCGGCGAGACATCGGGCGCCTGCCGGGCGCCGGCCTTCTCGAGTCGGCGGGTCAGCTGCCGGGCCGTCTTCGCGTCGGTGGCGTTCCCCGCCAGGCTGACCCGGCGCCACGCCAGCAGTTGCGGCCCGGCCGAGCCGCGGTACTGCTCGTCGATGAGCGTCAGCCCGTCCGCCGGACGGTATGTCCGCCGCGTCCGGTGCACGGTCGCCACGTCGGCCACCGCCTTGCCGTGGCGGATCCCGGTGAGCATCGCGACCAGTTGCTCAGGGGGGCCGTCGGCGTGTTGGACGGTGACGTCGACGGGTTCGGTGCCAGGCGCCTCCAGGCGCCAGCTGACCGACCCGTCGCGCTCCCGTCGGCGCAACGCGGCGCCGAAGCAACGCAGGTCGCCGTCGGCGGTGTCGTAGTAGGTGTCCCGCACGTCGTCCGCTTCCACGGCTCCGGTGGATGTGCACAGTTTCTCGAGCGCAAAGCCGGGTTCGACCTCCCAGTGGTTGTGCGGCTCAGGCATGGGGGAGGACTTTCCGGTCGCCGGGGCGGCGAAACATCCGCTCCGGTGCCGCGCGGATATAGGTAACCCTAAGATGACCTGGCTCTTCGGGTAGGCTGGCCCGTCTGATGACCGACATCGACGAGGCGCTCGAGCCGGTACTCGCGCGCGAGCTGACAGCGATCTCCGACGAGGTGCGCGCGGTGCCTGCGCCGCCCCTGCCACTGCTGACCGAGCCGTTCGCGCTCCGGGTCGCCGACGCGGATACCGACGCTGAGATGGTCTCCGAATGGATGAACCGGCCGCACCTCGTCGAGGCCTGGGAGTACCCGTGGCCGCCGCAGCGGTGGCGGCGCTATCTGCAGGCCCAACTCGACGGGCAGTACTCCCTGCCGATCATCGGCAGCTACGAGGGCACCGACGCGGCCTACATCGAGCTGTACCGGGCGGCCAAGGACTCGATCGCGCCGCGGTACGACGCCGACCCCTACGACATCGGCATCCACGCGGCGATCGCGGACTTGAACTTCGTCAACCGCGGCTTCGCGCCGATGCTGCTTCCCCGGGTGGTGGCGAGTGTGTTCGCACAGGAGGAGCGCTGCCGTCGCATCATGTTCGACCCGGATCATCGCAACCGCGGCGCGCGCCGGGTGTGCGAGTTCGCCGGCTGCACATTCCTCGGCGAGCACGACATGGCCAACCGACGGATGGCGCTCTACGCCCTGCCGCGCACCCCGCAGGACGCCCCCGCTCCGGCTGACTAATCGTCGCCGGTGGGTGAGTTGATCAGCTCGGCGTAGCCGTCGTAGTCGGGCCGCATGGCCGCCGCGACGAGCTCCCACAGCACCTCGTCCGTGCCGCCGCCCACCCGCGCCAGCTTCATGTCGCGCCACCAGTGCCCCAGCGGTGTCTCGTCGGTGAGATATCCCGAGCCGCCGAAGATGTGCATGCACTCCGAGAGCACCTCTTCGCCGAGCCGCGCCGCGCTCACCTTGATCGCCGCGGCCGCCCGCAGGTCGAGGCGCCCCCCGGCGGCGATGCCCGCCAGCGCGTAGCGCAGCATGTCGACCCGCGCCTGCAGGTCGGCCATCCGCATCCGCAGCGCCTGATGCTCGTAGAGGGTGTGGCCGAACTGCCGGCGTTTCATCATGCGTGCCAACGTGATTCCGATGACGCGTTGACAGGCGCCGGCGACCTGGCCGGCGATCGAGAGCCGCTCGTGGGCCAACCCCCACGAGATCGCCGCCAGGCCGGTACCGGGCCGAGCGACCAGCGCGTCAGCGGGGACCCAGGTGTCGATGTGCACGGCCGCGGTGTCCAGCGGCCCGGCGCCCACCTTGCGGTAGGGCGGCTGGACCCACACCTGGCTGGTGGGCACCGCGATCACCGCGACGTTCCCGTGCCGGCTGGTCGGGTCGTGGTCCACGCTGCGCGCCACCACCATGATGTGGTCGGCGATCGGCGACAGGGACACGAACTTCTTGATCCCGCGCACGGTGTATCCGTCGCGCTCGGACCGCATCTCGGTACCGACGATCTGCAGGTCCGATCCGCCCGACTCCTCCGAGGCGCCGATGCACAGCACGGCCTCACCGCGGATGGCCTGTTCGCAGATGGTGCGCAGGTAGTCGTTCTTGGCGAAGCGACGCAGCAGCGCGATCGCCGAGTCGTGCAGGCTGACCCCGACCCCGATCCCGGCCGAGCCCAGCCGGCCGAGCGCCAGGGCGAGCGCGATCAGCCTGGCCACGTCGGGCTGCTGACTGTCCCCCCATTTCTCCGCGAACACCCCCGTCCTGCCGAGATGTTCGATGAGGTGACGCGGAAACCGTTCGGTCGCTTCGGCTTCAGCCGTCCAGGCGGTCACCTGCTCGTCGAAGACCCGGTCGAGCAGGTTCAGGTAGTCGTCGGTGGTCTCCGTCGCCAGGGTCACCGGTTCACCTCCGCCAATCTCCGTTTGACGTCCAGCCGGCGCAGCTTCCCGGACGATGTCCGGGGCAGCGCGCCGGGTTGGAGGAATATGACGTCCGACGGCACCACACCGCATTCGGAGGCCACCCTCTGCACCAGCTCACTGCGGGCGCCCGATTCGTCGGTGCCGCGGAACTCCGCGGCGATCACGAGGCCCGGGCGCACGGCGCTGCCGTCGGATCCCACTGCGACGACGGCCCCCGCACGCACACCGGTCACCTGACCCGCGACCCGTTCCACCTCGGCGGGGAAGATATTGCGCCCGGCGACGGTGATCACCTCTTTGGCGCGACCGCACACCACCAGTCCGCCGTCGGCGAAGTAGCCGAGATCACCGGTGGGAAACCAGCTCTCGGCGACCAGTGGATCCTCGCCGAGATAGCCGGTCATCATCGACGACCCGCGGATCTCGATCTCACCGACCTCGCGGCCGCCCATGTCCCCGGGGTGTCCGTCGGTCGCGCAGATGCGCACCTGCATACCCGGGATCGCCTCGCCGACCACGGCGTGCCTGCGCACCCCGTGCCCGCCGGTGTGCACCTCGTCGACCTGGAGTCCCGACCCGAGGAGGGGAACCGTGACCGCACAGCAGGATTCGGCCAGCCCATAGGAGGGGGAGAGCGCCGCGGCGTCGAATCCGAACCTGCCCATCTCGGCGGCGAAGCGGGCGGTGCCGTCGCAGTCGACCGGCTCACCGCCGTTGAGCGCGAACCGCAGCGTGCCCAGGTCCACGTCGCCGAGCCGGCTCGCGTACTTGCCGAGCAGCCCGTAGGCCATGTTGGGCGCCGCGGTGAGGGTTGCGCGGCTGTCGGTCAGCCATTGCAGCCAACTGAACGGGGAGGTCGCGAACGCCGTGGTCGGGGCCTGCCACACCTCGGCGCCGGCCAGTGCGCCGGTGAGGAGAAAGGTCAGCCCCATGTCGTGGTAGAGCGGCAGCCAGGAGCACCCGACGTCGTCGCCGCCGATGTCCACCCGGGTGAGCAGGCCCCGCAGGTTGTTGAGGACCGCCTCGGGGGAGAGTTGGGCGGTGCGCGGTGTGCCGGTCGACCCGGCGGTGCCCTGCAGCACCGCGACGTCCCCGACCGCGGCGGGCGCGGCGAACGCCGGTTGCGGGCCGCCGGCGACCTGCGTGACGTCGTGGATGTGCAGGCGTGCACCCGTCGCGCGCAGCGCCTGTAGGTGGGCGCCATGGGTGAACACCGTGCCCACCCCGATGGCGGCGAACCGGTCGGCGGTGGCCCGGGCCCACTGCGCCAGGTCCGCGCCCCGCACCGGTCCGGGCAGGATCGACAGCGCCGCACCCGCGTACAGGGTGCCCGGGATGCCCGCGATCAGCGCGACGGTCGGGTCGCCGACCAGTCCGACGGCGCCTGCGCCGTCCTCGCCGATGCGGACCGCGATCCGCTCGGCGCGTTCATGCACCTGCACCCACGCATGACGGGTCCAGCCGCCGGCGTCCGGATCGAGGACAACGAGGTCACGGCTGCTGGACGTCATCGCATCGGCGAGCGCTGACGCCAGCGGATTCACGGCGTGGTTCGCGTGGACGGGACCTTGGCCAGGATGGCGGCTTCCAGGTCGCCGACCGTGTCGCAGCTGAGCAGGTCTGCCTCGGTGAGCGCGACGCCGAGGCGGTCTTCGATGGCCACCATGCCGACGGCGAAGGCGACGGAGTCCAGCCCGACGTCGTCGATCAGGCGGGACTCGCGGGTCACCCGGCGGATGTCGACGTTCATGTCGTCACGCAGGATCTCGGTCAGCGTCGCGCTGACCGACTCCGGAGTAGTCGATTGCACGCGCCGGACGGTACACCCGATATTCAGGTTAGGCTAGGCTTACCACCGGGGGTCATGGGGTTCGCAGAACTCCCGTCCGCACCCCGCTGTCCATCCACAACGCCGCCGGGACCGGTTCGCTGGTGACCAGGCCGTGCCGAGTGGTGAGCGCATCGATCACCGCAAAGCCGGCGCGGATCCGTTCCGGGCTGTCCACGACGATCGTCGTCACCGGGACCTGCCGGCCGAGGCGAAACACACTGTCCCCTAACGCTTCCGACTCGCCCTGAAAACCCCACACCGCGCGCAGCGCCGTGACGCCCGCCGAGGAGTGCACGCCCCGCAGCTGCGCGACGAGCGCCCGGTGGACCGGCATGCCGTCGTGCAGCGCGGACGCCGACGTGTGCACCATCAGCTTCTGCCACGGTGTCGCCGTGGCGGGTGGGACCGACACCAGCGCGCCGTCGAGTTTGCACAGGTGCACCGCCTCCACGGTGAGCATCCGGACGGCCGGCAGGCCCGCGAGTTCGTCGAGCGCCGCGGCGGCGCCGGCGTCGGGACCCACCCCGATGACCATTGCCGGTACGGCGACGTTGCGGCTGAAGAACGCCGCCCGCACCCGCCGCCCGTGGGCCGTGCCGTCGACGCCCAGCAGCGCACTGGCCCCGAAGAAGCCGTGCCGGCGCAGCAGCGCGCAGACCGCGACATGGGCCGGTGCGCCCGTGACCCGCGCACCACGGTCGACGTAGGCGGTGACCTTGACCGACCGCCCCGCCGGCCTCAGCGGGTCCGCCGAACGGGCCCGTTCCAGGGTCACCAGACCGCGGGACACCAGATCGGCCACCGCGGACGCCAGCGGGGCCAGCACCTCGGGCCGGTCGACGGCGGCCACCGCGATCGGTGGGTCCTCCGACGCGCTCAGCGTGACGTCGGTGCGCAGCTCGTGTTTCGGCCCGAAGCCGGCGATCCCGCGCACCACGATGCTGGTGGCCACCGCCGAGTCGGCGAGCAGGCCGAGCAGCGCATCGGCGGTGAACTGCGCCCCGCTGCGTTGACGCTCACCGAAGTAGGCGGTCAGTTTGAGCAGATCGTGGTTCACAGTCGCCCGCCCAGGAACAGGCCGAGCCACGCCGCCGCCAACCCGGCCACCACACTGACGACGAGGTTCGCGACCGCCGGTGCGATGCGACGTTCCTCGGCGAGGCGCTGCGTCTCGAGCATCCACGTCGAGAACGTGGTGTAGGACCCGACGAACGCGGTGCCGGCCAGCAGCGCGACGGCCGGGCTGAGCGCCAGGCCGCCGAGGACGCCGAGCAGTAGCGCCCCACTGACGTTGACCACCAGGGTGCCCAGTGGGAACGGCCGCGACAGCCGGGCGGTGACCGCCCGGTCGACCAGGAACCGGCAGACCGCGCCCGCGCCACCGGCGAGCAGCACGCCCACCCACAGCGCCGCGGTCACCGCCGCAACCGGACCCGGCGCACCAGCGCCGTGGCGAGCAGCACCGCGCACAACCCGGCCGCGAGGCTGGCGGCGGTATAGCCAACGGCGAGCGCCACGTGGCCGTGTTCGAGCATCCGGACGGTCTCGACCTGCATCGTCGAGAACGTGGTGAGCCCGCCGCACAGGCCGGTGCCCAGTAGCGGGCGGCGGTACGCCGACACCGGCAGCCGTTCGAGCAGCCGGGTGGTGAAGTACCCGAGCAGGAACGCGCCGACGATGTTGACCGTGAACGTCGGCCACGGCCAGCGACCGGGATCCGGTGCGGCCAGTTCCTCGAAACCCGCGCGGGCCAGTGTGCCCAGTGCGCCGCCGATGAAGACCGCGGCCAGTTCGCGACCGTCGAATCGAGGCATGACCGAGAGTATGGCGGGAATACACCGAACCGTCGGACAACGCCACGTCGCAAGGGAGCAGAATCGATGACCATGGCGGCCAATCCCCGCGCCGGGCAGCCGGCGCAACCCGAAGACCTGATCGACGTGGCGAAAGTGGTGACGGCTTACTACACCGTCGCGCCCGACCCCGACGACGTGGCGCAACAGGTGGTGTTCGGCACCTCCGGGCACCGCGGCTCGAGCCTGGACGCGGCGTTCAACGAGGCGCACATCCTGGCCACCACCCAGGCGATCGTCGAGTACCGCGCCGCGCAGGGCACCACCGGCCCGCTGTTCATCGGCCGGGACACCCACGCGCTGTCGGAGCCGGCGTGGGCATCGGCGCTGGAGGTGCTGGCCGCCAATGACGTTGTCGCGATGATCGATTCGACTGATCGCTACACCCCGACGCCGGCGGTCAGCCACGCGATCCTGCGCTTCAACCGCGGCAAGGACAGCGGTCTCGCCGACGGAATCGTCGTCACCCCGTCGCACAACCCGCCCCGCGACGGTGGGTTCAAGTACAACCCGCCCAACGGCGGCCCCGCCGACACCGACGCCACCGGCGTCATCGCCAAGCGAGCCAACGAAATCCTGCGCGGCGGCCTGCGCGACGTGAAGCGCGTCCCGCTGGCCAAGGCGGTCGGGACCGCGCAGCGTCACGACTACCTCAACGCCTACGTCGGCGATCTGCCGAACGTGGTGGACCTGCACGCCATCCGCGCCGAAGGCGTGCGCATCGGCGCCGACCCGCTCGGCGGGGCGAGTGTCGACTACTGGGGTGCCATCGCCGAACGCCACGGGTTGAACCTGACCGTGGTGAATCCGCTGGTCGACGCCACCTGGCGGTTCATGACGCTCGACACCGACGGCAAGATCCGGATGGACTGCAGCTCGCCCAACGCGATGGCCTCGCTGATCGCGAACCGGGACGAGTATCAGATCGCCACCGGCAACGATGCCGACTCCGACCGCCACGGCATCGTCACCCCTGACGGTGGCCTGCTCAACCCCAACCACTACCTCGCCGTCGCGATCGACTACCTCTACACCCACCGGCCGGACTGGCCGGGCAGCACCGCCGTCGGCAAGACCGCGGTGAGCTCGTCGATCATCGACCGGGTGGTGGCCGGGCTGGGCCGCACGCTGATCGAGGTGCCGGTCGGTTTCAAGTGGTTCGTCGACGGATTGATCAGCGGCAGCATCGGTTTCGGTGGCGAGGAGAGCGCGGGGGCGTCGTTCCTGCGCACCGACGGGTCGGTGTGGACCACCGACAAGGACGGCATCATCCTCGCGCTGCTGGCCTCGGAGATCGTGGCGGTGACCGGACAGACGCCGTCGCAGCGCTACGCCGAGCTGGCCGAGAAGTACGGGGCGCCGACGTACGCGCGGATCGACGCGCCCGCCGACCGCGAGCAGAAGGCCCGGCTGGGCAAGCTGTCGCCCGATCAGGTGACCGCCACCGAACTGGCCGGTGAGCCCATCACCGCCAAGCTGACCGCCGCCCCGGGGAATAACGCCCCGCTGGGCGGGTTGAAGGTGACGACCGAGAACGCCTGGTTCGCCGCGCGACCCTCGGGAACCGAAGACGTCTACAAGATCTACGCGGAGTCCTTCCGAGGTGCCGAACACCTCACGGAGGTGCAGGAGGCGGCGCGCGAAGTGGTGAACAAGGTCATCTCTTGAGTTCGGTCATCTGTTGAGTTCGGTCTCCGAGGGGGACTGTTCGGCGCCGCCGAAGCAACGCCTGCCCCGCGAAGTCTGGGTGCTCGTCGTCGCCAACGTCGTGGTGGCGCTGGGATACGGGGTGGTGGCCCCGGTGCTGCCGCAGTACGCGCGGCACTTCGGCGTCAGCATCGCGGCAGCGACGTTCGTCGTCACCGCGTTCGCGGTGATGCGCCTGATCGGCGCGCCCGGCGCGGGCCTGCTGGTGCAGCGGCTGGGGGAGCGGCGGGTCTACATCAGTGGCCTGATCATCGTGGCGCTGTCCACCGCGGCGTGCGCGTTCGCGGACACGTACTGGCAGCTGTTGCTGTTCCGCTCGCTGGGTGGGGTCGGGTCGGCGATGTTCACGGTGTCGTCGCTGGGGTTGATGATCCGGATCTCGCCGCCGGACGCCCGCGGGCGCGCGGCCGGGCTGTTCTCGTCGGGATTCATGGTCGGTTCGGTGGGCGGACCCATCCTGGGCAGCCTCACGGCGGGCTTCGGTCTGGCGGCGCCGTTCGTGATCTACGGCGCCGCGCTGCTGGTGGCCGCCACCGTGGTGTTCGTCAGCCTGCGCAACTCCGCGGTGGTGGCGCAATCCGATGAGGACACCGGGACGCCCGTGCCGTTCCGCACGGTGTTCCGGCACCGGGCGTACCAGGCGGCGCTGTTCTCGAACTTCGCGACCGGGTGGGCGTCGTTCGGGTTGCGCATCGCTCTGGTGCCGCTGTTCATCGTCGAGGTGCTGGGCCGGGGGCCCGCGGCGGCCGGGCTGGCACTGACCGCGTTCGCGGTGGGCAACATCTCGGTGGTCATCCCGAGCGGCTATCTGTCGGACCGGCTGGGGCGGCGCAAGCTGCTGATCTTCGGGCTGGCGCTGGCGGCGGTGTCGACCGCGTTGGTGGGGTTCACCACATCGCTGCCGGTGTTCTTCGCCGCGGCCTACGTCGCGGGTGCGGCCACCGGGATCTTCGTCTCACCGCAGCAGGCCGCGGTCGCCGACGTGGTGGGCAACAAGTCGCGCGGCGGCACCGCGGTCGCGACGTTCCAGATGATGGCCGATTTCGGCTCGATCGGTGGATCGCTGCTGGTCGGCCTGATCGCGCAGTACACCTCGTTCGGGTGGGCGTTTCTGATCAGCGGGCTGATCCTCGCGATCGCGGCGGTGTTCTGGGTGTTCGCGCCGGAGACCCGGCCGCGGCCGTCCACCGGGCACACGCCGGCGCGTCCGCTCGGGCCCGAAGCCGGCGGTGAAGTGCCGTGAGCAGCGATTTTGAGCGGCCACCGGTCGTGGTGTAACTTCGATGAGCACGACATCACGGGGCTATGGCGCAGTTGGTAGCGCACCACACTGGCAGTGTGGGGGTCAGGGGTTCGAATCCCCTTAGCTCCACTTCTGAGAACCCCATTCCGACCACGTTGGAATGGGGTTTCTTGTCGTTCTGGGTCCGCCACGGAGCTGTAGGTCAGGTGGTGAGGCCGAGCCGGCGGTCAGGGATAAGGATGATTACCTGGCGACCGATCTCAGCGGCTCATCGAGCGTTCGCGCGCCAACGGGCCGACATCGCTACGCCGGCCGGTTCGCTGCTCGGCGTGGCGCTGTCCGGGGCCAGGGCCGCGTCGCGCGGCGAGGGCATCGGCGACGGCGCCCGTGGTGAAGCCGTACACCGCTTTGTGAAAGACGTCGAGGACCAGCTCGCCGCGCGGCCAGGTCTGCGGTGGTGCCCCCACTCCGGTGGCGTTTTCGAGGATCTGATCATTGGTCAACCGCACAACAGTGAATTTCGCCGAGGACAGCGGTCCGCGGAGACCGACCTCGGCCATCACCGATCGCAGCACGCCCAGCAGCGCACCCTGCCCGAAGTGCATCAGCCAGTTGAACGAGCGGGGCTGTTCGCGCGGTGACTCGGCCCTTCCCGTGAGTCGCTCGAAAACCCGAGCGGGTACGTAGGAGTCAGGTCGGCCGGTCAATCGTTGTTCCAATTTCTCGCCCACCGTCATCACGACTACGCCCGCCGTCCCGGCGATCAATCCTTCGTACAGCGAGTGTCGGAGCATGCTCGTGTCATACCCGAAGCGGTGTCCACTAAGCGAGACCGTGAGCGTTCATCGAGGCAGTTGGTCGCCGCGATCGATGACACGGACTCGATGTCGTACCCCTCTGTTTTGATGGGTTCATGTCCTCGACCGCAACGGTTTTGCTTCCGCAGGAACGCCTTGGGCTGTTGTTCGAGGAGATGTCGGAACTGTGCGGTCAGCGCAATGCGATCGATGGCCGGCTGGCGGAGATCGTGGCCGAGATCGACGGTGCCGGGTTGTGGGGTGCCACCGGGTGCCGATCCATCGCGTCACTGGTGGCGTGGAAGACGGGCACCTCGCCGAGTAACGCCGAGACCATGGTGGCGGTGGCGCATCGGCTCGAGCAGTTCCCGCGCTGCGCTGAGGCGCTGCGGGAGGGTCGGCTGTCGCTGGATCAGGTCGGCGTGATTGCCAAAGGCGCCGCCGAGGGATCCGATGAGCACTATGTGGAGTTGGCGCAGCACGCGACGGTCACCCAGCTGCGCACCATGGTCAAACTCGAACCCCGCCCGCAACCGAAGCCGAAACCCGAACCCGAGTCCTGGATCGCCAAGCATGAGGACGGGGATTACACGACGTGGCGGATCCGGCTCACCACACTGGAGGCGGCCAAATTCGACGCCGCGTTGCAGTCGCATCGGGACGGGTTGATCGCTGACTGGAAGCGCGACCACGACGCCGAGTACGACGCGCACGGCGTGGATGCGCGCGGCCGGCCGCCCGAGCAGGCACCCTCGTTCCCGACCACGGTGGACGCGTTCATGAGCCTCATCGAGGCCGGCTGGGACACCGACGTCGCTCGGCGCCCGCATGGGCAGCGCACCACCGTGCTCGTGCACCTCGATGTGGACAAGCCAGCCGCGGGAGTGCACCTGGGGCCGATGCTGTCCGATGAGGACCGCGCCTTCCTGTTGTGTGACGCCACATTCCAGGCGTGGTTCGAACGCGACGGCCAACCCCTCGGCGCCGGACGGTCCACGCGCGGCATCAACCGTCGGCTGCGCCGCGCGTTGGAGCATCGGGACCGCTGCTGCGTGGTCCCCGGGTGTGGTGCGACGCGGGGTTTGCATGCCCATCACATTCGGCATTGGCAGGACGGCGGCCCCACCGACGTCGACAATTTGGTGCTGGTGTGCCCGTACCACCACCGGCTGCATCACCGCGGCGTCATCACCATCAGCGGCACCGCCGGCCGCCTGACCGTCACCGACGACGACGGCCGACCACTACGCGCGGGGTCGCTGGCCCGTCCACCCACCACACCAGCCCCGGCGGTCCCGCCGTATGCCGGCCCCACCGGGGAACGCATGGGTTGGTGGTGGTACCGCCCCTTCGAACCACACCCACCACCATCGACCAACTAGGTCGACGACCTGGCGGGCCCTTCCCGTCGGCGGACGGCAGCGGCTAGGAATGCCCGGCTGAATGCGCGTGGTCGCCCGCCGGATAGGCGTGGATCAGCGCGGTCTCCAGCTTTGGAACCGCATGGCTCAGCTCGTGTTCGGCGCGGTGCGCGACGCGGTGCGCCTCGCTCAGCGTGAGGCCGGGGTCGACGTCGAGTTCGGCGTCGGCGTGCAGACGGTGACCGATCCAGCGCATCCGCACGCTGCGCACCGACCGCACGCCCGGTTGGTCGGCGAGCGTGCGTTCGGCGGTGGCGACCAGCTGCGGATCGACACCGTCGAGCAGGCGGCGGAACACATCGCGTGCGGCGGTGCGCAACACCGCCAGGATCGCCACCGTGATCACCAGACCGACGATCGGATCGGCCAGCGGGAAGCCCAGCGCGACCCCGCCCGCACTGAGCAGTACGGCGAGCGACGTGAACCCGTCTGTGCGCGCGTGCAGACCGTCCGCGACCAGCGCGGCTGAGCCGATCCGTCGGCCGATCTTGATGCGGTACAGCGCAACCCACTCGTTGCCGACGAAGCCGACCAGCCCCGCGAGCGCCACCCAGCCGAGATGCTCGATGGGCTGCGGGTCGACGAGCCGTCGCACGGCCTCGTACCCGGCAACGACCGCCGACAGCGTGATCATCGCGACCACGAACAGCCCGGCGAGGTCCTCGACCCGGCCGAATCCGTAGGTGTAGCGGCGCGTCGCGGCCCGGCCGCCCACTGCGAACGCGATCCACAACGGCACCGCGGTCAACGCATCGGAGAAATTGTGAATGGTGTCCGCGGCCAGCGCGACCGACCCCGACGCGGCGACGATCGCCGCCTGCGCCACCGCGGTGGCGCCCAGCACCAGCAGGCTGATTTTCACGGCGCGGATGCCGGCCGCCGACGACTCCAGCGCACCGTCCACGCTGTCGGCGGTGTCGTGCGAGTGCGGCGCGAACACCTCGGCGACCGCGCCCCGGAATCCCCGGCGATGTGGGTGCGCGTGGTGCGAGGAATGCGTCATCCCGCTAGGCCTTTCGCGCGGATCGATGGCTCGGAAGTGGCCGCAGCGCAGCGTCTCCGCGGTGGTGCGGCGGTACGCCGGGGCCGGCGTGCTCGGCGTTGTACACCGCGTCGGTGACCAGCTGGCGGACGTGCTCGTTCTCCAGGCTGTAGAAGATGGTAGTTCCCGCCCGGCGCGTGCGGACCAGCCGCGCCATCCGCAGTTTCGCCAGGTGCTGCGAGACCGACGGCGCGGGTTTGCCGATGGCCTCGGCGAGCTCGTTGACCGACATCTCATCGTCGGTCAACGCCCACAACAGCTGGATGCGGGTGGGGTCGGCCAGCATGCGCAGCACCTCCACCACCAGCCGGACCTGGTCCTCGGCGATGGGTCGATGCTTATCTGCATTCATACGCAGATAATAGGCCAGCAGGCGACCCGGAAACGAGGACCGCGCGACTACGGGCTTCCTGCGGCCCCGCGGCGGCCGGAGAACGCGTCCACCAGCTCGGGGATCTCTCGCAGATGCCGCCGCAGCACCTCGACGCTGGCCTCGACATCGTGCCGGTCGATCGCCTCGATCAGGTCCCGGTGCTCGTGCTCGATGATGGCCAGGCGTGACGGCGCCTCGGTGAGCGTGCGCGTGCCCAGCCGGACCTGACGGGGCTGCAGGGAGTCGTAGAGCTCGGCGATGACCGCATTGCGCTGATGGCGGACGAGCTCGGAGTGGAACAGCTGGTCCAATTGCGAGAACCGGTTCCAGTCGTGGGCGCGGCCCGCGTCCTCCATGTCGGCGACGAGTGCGCGGGCACTCTCCGGCACGCCGGCCTGACGCTGGCAGATCGTCCGCAGCGCGTCGGATTCGAGCACGAACCGCGCCTGGTAGATCTCCCGCATCTCCACCGCGGTCACCACGCGGACCTGCGCGCCGCGGCGCGGCACCAGGTCGACGTAGCGCTCCACCTGCAGCCGCTGCAGCGCCTCGCGGACCGGGGTGCGTGACGTGCCCACCCGCGCGGCCAGCGCGACCTCGTCGATGAACTCGCCCTCCGCGAACTCGCCCTTGAGGATTGCGTCGCGGATCCACGTGTAGGCACGTTGGCCGGCGGACGTCTTGATCTCGGCCGCCACCGTGCGGCCCTCGCGGGACATGCTTAGTATTCAACCATTTACACGGCTTGTACTCCGCGTGTATACAAGCTGTCGACATATTGTGTCCCAGGTCGTCCACTCGACTCATTGAGAGTCCAGTCACCCGAGAAGAGGAATCACCGATGACATCCCCGCCCGAGAACCAGCACCCGCCGGTGTCCATCTGGCTCACCGAACCTTCTGCGGCGGCCGTGGAGATGGGCTTCCTCGCCGGCTACGACACCGTGGTCCTCGACATCGAGCACGGCCTGTTCGACCTGCGTGAACTCGACTGGATCATCCCGTTCATCCGCGCCAAGGGCATGCGCGTGATCGCCAAGGTGCTCGGCCCCGAGCGCGGCCCGATCCAGCAGGCGCTCGACTTCGGCGCCGACGCGGTGGCGATCCCGCACATCACCTCCGCCGAACACGCCGCGGAGATCTGCGGGTTCGCCAAGTTTCCGCCGCTGGGCGACCGGTCCTTCGCCGGCGGACGGACCACCGGCTACAAGGGGTTCACCGACGACTGGGTCGCGATTCAGGACCGCCAGACGCACTGCTACCCGATGATCGAGGATGCGTCCGCGTTCGACGACATCAAGAAGATCCTCGACCTGCCGATGGTCGACGGGATCTTCGTGGGACCGTCGGACCTGTCGTTGCGCCGGGACCGCGGCGCCTACAGCGTCACCGACGCCGACCTCACCGACCTGCGCCACCTCGCACGCGCGGCCAACGCCGCCGGGAAGCCGTGGCTGCTTCCGGCCTGGAGTGCCGCCGAGCAGCAGCTGGCCGTGGAGGAGGGGGCACACACGATTGTGGCCGCCATGCAGTACGGGGCCATGCTGACCGGGTTCACCGCCATCCGGCAGAGCCTTCAGAAGATCCAGGACGACGTGAGGAGCACCCGATGAGTTTGACCGCCGCCATTGCGCAGTTCGCCCCGTCCGAAGACAAGGCGGCGAACGTCGAGGCGATGATCGACCTGCTGGGGCAGGCGGCCGAGCGCGGAGCCGAGCTGGTGGTGCTCCCCGAGTACGCGGTGTTCACCGTCCCCACGATGGACGACCGCTTCGTCGAGACCGCCGAGTCGCTGGACGGGCCCTCGGTGACCCGCCTCGCGCAGGCCGCCGCCGAGCTGAACCTGACCGTCATCGCCGGCGTGAACGAGACCGCCGAGAACGGCAAGATCCACAACTGCCTGGTCGGAATCCAGGACGGCAAGGTCGCCGCGGTGTACCGCAAGGTCCACCTCTACGACGCGTTCGGATACAAGGAATCCGACCGCGTCATCGCCGCCGACCCGTCGACGCCGCAGCTGCTGAAGGTCAACGGTTTCACCGTCGGCATGCAGACGTGTTACGACCTGCGCTTCCCGGAGACCTCGCGCGCCTTGGTCGACGCGGGTGCCGACGTGATCGCGCTGCCCGCCGAATGGGTTCCCGGACCGCTCAAGGAGTACCACTGGAACACCCTGCTGCGGGCGCGGGCCATCGAGAACACCGTGTTCGTGCTCGCCGCCGACCAGATCGCCCCCGCCGGGTCGGGCAACAGCGTGATCCTCGACCCGATGGGCATCCCGCTGGCCGCCCTGGGTGAAGCCGCCGGGATCGGGGTGGCCCGCCTGGAGCGCAGCCGGCTCGACAGCGTGCGCACGGTCAATCCGGCCCTCACACTCCGGCGCTACCGCGTCCAGCCGGAGGCATGACATGAGGTCGGGTGCCCAGCTGCGGAGGCGGCTGCGCCGCGCCGCCGCGGTCGCCGCGGTCGCGGTGAGCGCCATCGCCCTGTCGTCCTGCGCCGTGCGCGACGGCGAGTACGTGCTGCACTACACGACCTACTCGTCGCCCACCTCGGACCAGTCGCGCACCATGCAGCGGTGGGCGGAGGAGGTCGAGGATCGCACCGAAGGGGGAGTGCGGGTGCAGTTCCACTACTCTCAGAGCCTCGTCGACGCCGGCGAGTCCGTGCAGGCGACGCTGGACGGCCGGGCGGACCTCGCGCAGGTCGGCTCGATCTACGCCGCATCGGACCTGTCGATGTTCACCGTCATCGAACTGCCCTTCGAGACCAACAATCCCGAAGTGCAGATGACGGCCATTGAACGGCTCTACGAGGAGAACACGACCTACCGCGACGACTTCGAGCGTCAGGGCGTGCACCTGCTGTTCCCCTTGCCGCTCGGGATCAACCTGGTGGGGCTCGAGCAGCCCGCCGCCACGCCGCGTGACCTCGCCGGCCGCAGCATCCGGTCCGGCGGCCTCACCTCCGAAGCACTGGTGGCGGTGGATGCGAACCCCGTCGCGATGACGGCCACCGACATCTACGAATCGATGGAGCGGGGTGTCATCGCCGGGTACACCGCGCTGGCCATCGCGAACCTGCCCACCTTCGGGCTGTCGACGACCACGCCGTACCTGGTCGACCCCGGCATCGGCGCCTACTCGTCCTCGATCGTGGTGATCAACGCCGAGCTGTTGGAGTCGATGCCGCAGGAGTTCCAGGACGCGATCGCGGCGGCGTCCGGCAACGCCATCTCCAACGGCCTGGAGGAGATGGACAGGCTGGGCGCGCAGGCATGCAGCGACCTGCGCGCGAGCGGCACGCAGATGTCGACGATGCCGGCCGGGGACGTCGAGGCGTGGAAGGAGCGGGCCGGAATCGCCGAACAGTGGGTCGACCGGTACGCCGAGCGCGGATACGACGCCGCGAGCGTGCTGGCGGACTACCGCCGGATCATCCGCGAGGAAACCGCCGGCTCGAGTTACGCCGATCCGTTCTACGACTGCTTGAAGGGGGAGGAGCTGTGACCGAGAACATCACGTTCCCCCGGCCGGTGACGCTCACCCTACGGGTGCTGAGCATCGTGGCGGGGGTCCTGCTGCTTGGGGTCATCCTGTTGACCGTCGCCGACGTGGTCAGCCGCACCGCCCGCGACCGGTCGATCCTGGGCACCGTCGACATCGCCACCATGCTGCTGGTGGCGATCGCCTTCCTCGGCCTCGCGTCCGCGGAGGTCGAGGGCCGGCATGTGGCGGTCGAGCTGTTCGAGAGCCGGTTCGGTGTGCGGACCCGGGCGGTGTTCTCCGCCATCCGCGCGCTTCTGCTGCTCGGTCTCGGTGTGCTGCTGGTGTGGGGCCTGACCGAAGTCCTCGCCAGCGCGGCCACCCGCGGCGAGACCACCAACACCATTCTCCGACTGCCCACGTGGCCGGCGAAGCTGGTGCTGCTGGTGTCCTTCGTCGCCTTCTTCGTGGTGGCCATCTGGAAGGAGCTGCTGACCGTGGCTGCTCTGCGCGCCGAGCAGAACGGAGCCCACCGATGACCGCCACCACCGGCATCGTCCTGATCGTCGTCCTCGTGCTGTTCTTCGCCCTGCTGGCGATCCGGCTCCACGTGGCGTTCGCGTTGATGATCTCGGCGTTCGCCGGCGTCCTGCTGCTGCGCGGAACCGGCGCGGCGACCAGCACCGTGGCCAATCAGCCCTTCTCCACCGCCGCCGACTACTCGTTGACGATCATCCCGCTGTTCATCGCGATGGGGATCTTCGCGGTCCGGGCGGGCCTCGCCCAGGCCGGCTTCGACCTGGCCTCGGCGGCGTTGCGGCGGCTTCCCGGCGGCGCCGCCCTGGCATCGCTGGCCGGGTCGGGGCTGTTCGCCGCGGTCACCGGGTCGAGCGTGGCGACGGTGGCCACGATGGCGCGGGTCTCGACCGACGCGATCCTGCGCGCCGGCTACAACATCCGGCTCGCCGCCGGTGTGGTCTGCGCCGGTGGCACGCTCGGCGTGCTCATCCCACCCTCGATCGTCCTGGTCCTCTACGGCGTGGTCACCGAGGAGAGCATCGGCCAGCTCCTGATCGCCGGGATCGGGCCGGGGCTGCTCACCATCGCGGTGTACGCGGTCACCATCGTGGCGCTGGTC
The DNA here is from genome assembly GCF_004570325.1 of Mycobacterium sp. PS03-16. Lineage (GTDB taxonomy): Bacteria > Actinomycetota > Actinomycetes > Mycobacteriales > Mycobacteriaceae > Mycobacterium. The sequence goes on from NZ_SPQO01000004.1 coordinate 67,845, forward strand.
GCCCGCCAGCGGCGACGCGAACCCGCGCTCGTCGGTGCCGGGGCGTCGGGCACCGATCGAGAGGTGGGCGGCTCGGGCGGCGTCGCGACCGTCGACGGGGAACCCGAGGCACCGACCCGCCTGGACATCACCGGCTTCCTCTACCTGGCGGTGATCTTCGCCGTGTCCATCGGCACGATCTACCTCGGGGTGGCGACCCCGACCGAGGCGGCGTCGTTCGGTGCGCTTGCCGCACTGGTCATCCTGATGGTCCGCACCCGGCCGCCGGCCTGGCTCCGCGAGATCGGCGAATCGCTCCGGGAGACGATCGGTCTGACCGCGATGACCTTCCTGCTGATGGCCGGCGCCGGGGTGTTCACCTACGTGCTGGCGCTCAGCGGGGCGAGCACATCGCTGGTGAGCGCGGTGACCGGAGCCGATCTGCCGCCGTACCTGGTGCTGGTGCTGTGCCTGGCCATCCTGCTGCCGATGGGCATGTTCCTCGACGGCATCTCGATGATCCTGATCGCCGCGCCGCTGCTGCACCCGATCCTGTCCAGCTACGGCTTCGACGGAATCTGGCTGGGTGTGCTGATCGTGAAGGTCGCCGAGATGGCACTGATCACCCCACCCGTCGGGATGAACGCGTTCGTCTACTCGGGTGCGGTGCGGGAGGCCGGATTGGACCGGGTGTTCCGCGGCATCGTCCCGTTCATCGTGGCCGACCTCGTGGTGGTGGCGCTGCTCATCGCCTTCCCCGCGATCGTCACCTTCCTCCCCTCCATGTCGGGCACGCAGTGACCGACCGAATCTCCCTTTGACAGAGAGGCTTTGAGCGAATGTTCCAGATGAACGACATGCCCACCCAGGTCGACCCGGCGCTCCTGGCGGAGCTGCAGGACGTGTGCGTGTCGACCCTCGGCCATCTGCGGGACCACGGGTTCGCGCTCGGGCTGGTGCCCAACCGGCGCCCGATCCGGGTGCTCGGCACGGCGGTGACCGTCCGCATCCCGCACCTGGATTCGACCGCGGTGCACCTGGCGGTCGACCACCTTCGTCCAGGCGACGTGCTGGTGGTCGATCAGTCCGGTGACCACAGCCGGTCCTGCTTCGGGGGCCTGGTGTCGTTCTCCGCCAAGGCGCGCGGCGCTGCCGGTGCGGTGATCGACGGCGCCATCAACGACCACGACGAGACCCAGGCCTACGACTTCCCGGTGTTCTCCCGCGGTTACAGCCCGCTGACCACCCGGATCGGCGGCATCGAGGGGGCGATCAACGTGCCGGTCACCATCGGCGGCGCCGTCGTGCGGCCCGGCGATGTGGTGTTCGGCGACTCCGACGGCGTCGCATTCCTCACGCCCGAGGAGGCCGTCGGCCTCGGCGCCCTGCTCCGCGGGAAGGAAGAGGCCGAGGCGCCGGCGCGCGAGAAGATCGCGGCGGGCGGATCGATCGCGGAGTTCTCCGGCGCCATCGCCCACGCACCGAAGCGCTGATCGGCGACCGAAACTCCGAACGACAAGCGGTGGGCCGGCCCGATGACAGGCCGGCCCACCGTGTCACGGACACTGGACCACATGACAACGAAGTGGGACGTCGTGGTGATCGAGCCGACCGATCCGGGCATCACGAAACCGTCGGACGAGGAACTGCAGGCCACCACCATCGACGGCGCCGACGAGGCCGACGCCCGCCAGATCTACGCCGACCGGCTGCGGGCGACCGAGAACCGTCCCCACACCGCCGTGCAATTGCGCTGCGAGGGACGCATCATCGAGCACTGGCCGCCGCGGTAGCACGCCGCGGACACGAGAGGTTCGCGCACTTCCACGAGCACCCGACGTAGGCTGCGCGGGTGGCTCCCGATGAGCGGCGACTCGACGACCTGAGGCGGCTGCGCCGGGTGCGCGACCGCATCGACCGCGACCACGCCCAGCCGCTGAACGTCGAGGCGCTGGCCCGCGCGGTCGGGATGTCGGCCGGTCACCTGAGCCGCCAGTTCAAACTCGCCTACGGCGAATCGCCGTACAGCTACCTGATGACGCGACGCATCGAACGGGCCATGGCGTTGCTGCGCCGGGGCGACCTCACCGTCACCGAAGTCTGCTTCACCGTGGGCTGTTCGTCTCTGGGCACGTTCAGCACCCGCTTCACCGAACTGGTCGGCATGTCACCCAGCGCCTACCGGCGCAGGCCGTTCGGCGCCGACGGCGAGCCGCCGTCGTGCGTCACCAAGGTGGTCACCAGACCGGTCAGGAATCGAGAAGCGGCGGCACTCACGCACCACTTACGGTGAGCGCCATGGACATCACCATTCACAACACGTTCCTGCCGCACGACGACCCGGAGCAGTCGCTGGCCTTCTACCGCGACGTCCTCGGCTTCGAGGTCCGCCTCGACGTGGGCGGCGGCACGATGCGGTGGATCACCGTGGGGCCGCCCAACCAGCCCGATACCGCCATCGTTCTGCATCCTCCCGCGGTCGACCCCGGCACCACCGACGACGAGCGCCGCACCATCGCCGAGATGATGGCCAAGGGCACCTACGCCATGGTGGTCCTGGCCACCAGGGACCTCGACGCCACCTTCGAGCGGCTGCAGGCCCGCGACGCCGAGATCGTCCAGGAACCCACCGATCAGCCGTACGGTGTGCGCGACTGCGCCGTGCGTGATCCCGCCGGCACCATGATCCGTATCCAGGAGCGACGCTGACGACGATGACGACGACCGCCACCTCCCACGTAGCCGACAGCCATGACGTGATCCGGGTGGTCGGCGCCCGCGAGAACAACCTCACAGGCGTCAGCGTCGAACTGCCCAAACGCCGGCTGACGGTGTTCACCGGCGTCTCCGGGTCGGGCAAGAGCTCGCTGGTGTTCGGCACCATCGCCGCCGAATCGCAGCGGCTGATCAACGAGACCTACAGCGCGTTCGTGCAGGGTTTCATGCCGAGCATGTCGCGGCCGGACGTGGACCTGCTCGAGGGCTTGACCACCGCGATCATCGTCGACCAGGAACGCATGGGTGCCAACCCGCGCTCCACGGTGGGTACGGCCACCGACGCCAACGCGATGTTGCGAATCCTGTTCAGCCGCATCGGGACCCCGCACATCGGGTCGCCTCAGGCGTTCTCGTTCAACGTCGCCTCGATCAGCGGCGCCGGGGCGGTCACCTTCGAGAAGGGCGGCAAGACCGTCAAGGAGCGCCGGGACTTCTGCATCACCGGCGGCATGTGCCCGCGCTGCGAGGGCCGCGGCTCGGTGTCCGACATCGACCTGACCGCGCTCTACGACGCGTCGAAGTCGTTGAACGAGAACGCGCTCACCATCCCCGGCTACAGCATGGACGGCTGGTACGGCCGGATCTACCGCGGCTGCGGCTATTTCGACCCCGACAAGCCGATCCGCGAGTACACCGACAGGGAGCTCGACGACCTGCTCCACAAGGAGCCGACGAAGATCAAGGTCGACGGGGTCAACCTCACCTACGCCGGGCTGATCCCGACGATCCAGAAGTCGTACCTGTCCAAGGACGTCGACGCCATGCAGCCCCACCTCCGCGCGTTCGTCGAGCGGGCAGTGACCTTCACCGTCTGCCCCGAGTGCGACGGCACCCGGCTCACCGCGCTGGCCCGGTCGTCGAAGATCAAGGGCGCGAGCATCGCCGACGTCTGCGCAATGCAGATCAGCGACCTCGCGGACTGGATCCGCGGGCTCGACGAGCCCGGCGTCGGCCCGCTGCTGTCAGGGCTGGGGCACCTGCTCGACTCGTTCGTCGCGATCGGGCTCGGCTACCTCTCGCTGGACCGGCCCGCCGGGACGCTGTCCGGCGGAGAAGCGCAGCGGACGAAGATGATCCGCCACCTCGGATCCTCGCTGACCGATGTCACCTACGTCTTCGACGAACCCACCATCGGGCTGCACCCGCACGACATCGAACGGATGAACGGCCTGCTGCTGCGGCTGCGCGACAAGGGCAACACCGTGCTCGTGGTCGAGCACAAACCCGAGACCATCGCGATCGCCGACCACGTCGTCGACCTCGGGCCCGGCGCCGGCAGCGCGGGCGGCGAGGTGGTGTTCGAGGGCAGCGTGGACGCGCTGCGGTCCAGCGGCACGCTCACCGGACGTCACCTCGACGACCGCGCCGCGCTCAAGCGGACTGTTCGCACACCCACCGGCACACTCCCGATCCGTGGCGCCGCCACCAACAACCTGCGCGACGTCGACGTCGACATCCCGCTCGGTGTGCTCGTGGTGCTGACCGGTGTCGCCGGGTCGGGTAAGAGTTCGCTGATCGACGGCTCGGTGGCCGGGCGCGACGAGGTGGCGGCGATCGACCAGGCACCCATCCGCGGGTCCCGGCGCAGTAATCCGGCCACCTACACCGGGCTGCTCGACCCGATCCGCAAGGCGTTCGCCAAGGCCAACGGGGTCAAACCGGCCCTGTTCAGTGCGAACTCCGAGGGCGCCTGCCCGGCCTGCAAGGGCGCCGGCGTCATCTACACCGAGCTGGGCGTGATGGCGACCGTCGAATCTCCGTGCGAGGAGTGCGAGGGCCGTCGATTCCAGGCGTCGGTTCTCGAATACACGCTCGGCGGCAGGCACATTGCCGACGTTCTCGCGATGCCGGTGTCAGAGGCGCTGACGTTCTTCGGTGACGGCGACGCCCGCACCCCGGCGGCGCACAAGATCCTCGACCGCCTGGCCGACGTCGGCCTGGGGTACCTGACCCTCGGTCAGCCGCTCACCACGCTGTCGGGCGGTGAGCGTCAGCGGCTCAAGCTGGCGACGCGGCTCAGCGAGACCGGTGCCGACAGAAAGGACATCTACGTCCTGGACGAGCCGACCTCAGGTCTGCACCTGGCCGACGTGGCGCAGCTGCTCGCAATGCTCGACCGGCTGGTGGATGCCGGGAAGTCGGTTGTCGTCATCGAACACCATCAAGCGGTGATGGCACACGCCGACTGGATCATCGATCTGGGCCCCGGCGCAGGCCACGACGGTGGCCGCGTCGTCTTCGAGGGCACGCCCGCCGACCTGGTGGCACGGGGATCCACGCTGACGGCCCGCCACCTCGCCGTTTACCTCGACGACTGAATACAGTCGGCTCCAGGCTCCCAGCAACGTTCGAGGCTTACGCGCCGAAGCTGACGCAGAACCTCATAGACGCGAATTCTGTCGGATCCTGCGATCCTGGCAACGGCTCGCTGGAGGTGCGGCGCCTACCGGCCGGCGCGCTCGAGGATGGCGGCGTCGCGATCGACGATGCCGGACATCTCTTCGAGGCTCGACGCGACGCTGCCGAACGCCGCGTGCAGCGCTTCCAGGGATGCCTCATCCGGCGGGTCCGGTAGCGCCGCACACTGCTGCTCCACGTCTCGGGCGCTGGCGACGACCGATTGCAGCGCGCGGGTCAGATCGGGATCGGGCGTGTTCACGATCGCCGACATCTCGACGGTGATGGGCGCGACCATCTGGCGGCAGTAGAACGTGATGTCGGCGACGTCGGCGGCGGCCATCGCCTCCTCCACCCGGGGACGCACCTGGAAGGTCACCTCGGTGACCGTGTCGAGGGTGCCTGACGACGCCACCGCCCACTCCCGCATCGCCTCGATCGCGGCCCGTGTCGGTGGCCGGGCGCCCCAGCCCTCCTGGAGCACCGTCGGCGTGGAGGCCACCGACTCGCGCGTCGGCGCCGCGAGCCGGTCCGGTCCGTCGTCGCCGCCCCTGCCGACGACCAATGCGACCAGCACCACGCCCAAGAGAGCGACGGCGGCCGCGATGGCGAGCGGTTTCCCATACCCGTGCGATTCGTGCGCTGCAGGCGGCGGGGGCGACGGCTCGGGTTGCGCGCTGCGGTGGTCGGTCCACGTCTGGCCGTCGAAGAAGCGGCGTCCCGGTGCGCCGGTCGGGTCGGGATACCACCCGGGAGACGGCGATGGTGCGCCCATGGGCACCGAGCGTAGTGGCGAACGCAACGATCCGGGAGGACCGGGCAGGTCGGCGGGGGCTTCGGCAATTGACGATGTTGTTTATTGGGTGGGTGGCTGGGTACCGCGCAAACACCACAACGAGTACCGGCTGCGGGGAGCCCCGACCCAACGGGAGTGGACACCATGGAAGACGCCCTCAGAGACATGTGGAGATCGGTGGCCAACTTCGCCCCGAAGTTCGTCGCGTTCCTCGTCATCCTGATCATCGGCTGGATCGTCGCGAAATTGATCGCCAAGGCCGTCGACAAAATCCTGGAGAGGGTCGGGTTCGACCGCGCCGTGGAGCGGGGCGGTGTGCGCAAGGCGCTGGCCAGAAGCAACTATGACGCCTCGACGATCGTCAGCAAGATCGTCTACTACGCGCTGCTGCTGTTCGTCCTGCAGATGGCGTTCGGGGTGTTCGGTCCCAACCCGATCAGCGCGTTGCTCTCCGGGGTGATCGGCTTCCTGCCCAGACTGTTCGTCGCGGTGATCATCGTCGTCGTGGCGGCCGCGATCGCGGCCGCGGTGCGCGACATCGTGTCGAACGCGCTGAGCGGGCTGTCCTACGGCAGGTTGCTGGCCAACATCGCCAGTGTCTTCATCCTCGGCCTCGGCATCATCGCCGCGCTCAACCAGGTCGGCATCGCCCTGACCGTGACGCTGCCGGTACTGGTCGCCATTCTCGGCACCATCGGCGGCATCCTGGTGGTGGGTGTCGGCGGCGGCCTGATCAAGCCGATGCAGCAGCGCTGGGAGGACTACCTCACCAGGGCCGAGGACGAGGGCCGCACCATCCGGGCCAAGCTCGCCGACCGCGACAGCGAACGTGCCCGCACCGCCGACGCCACCACCGCGATCCCGGCCGCCGCCACCTCGAGCGGCTACGGCCAGGGCGGTACCCAGCAGGGCGGCTACCCCCAGGGCGGTTACGGCCAGGGCGGTGGTCAGCAGGGTGGCTACGGCCAGGGCGGTCAGCAGGGTGGCTATACGCAGGGCGGTGGCCAGCAGGGCGGCTACCCCCAGGGCGGTGGCTATCCGCAGTCCGGCCCGCCCACCGCGCCGTACTCCCCGCCGGGGACCAGCCCCGGATACTCCGATCCGTACGGCGGACAGCAGCCGGGACCGTCCGGCGGGCAACAGTATCCGTACGGCGGCGGCTACGAGGGCCGGCGCTGACCCAGCGGGTGCGGCCTATAGTCGCGGGGTGTGGGCCCCACCGGCGATGCGCTACCGCTGACCTTCGAGGACGCGCTCGCCGCGGTGGCCGCGGAGACGCGGCGGTTGCGCGCGGGCCGGTCGGGTCGCGTGCTCGTCGGGTTGACCGGACCGCCGGGCACGGGTAAGTCGACCTTCGCCGAGCATCTGGTGGACGCCCTGGGGGACGTCGCCGCGAGCTACGTGCCGATGGACGGATTTCACCTGGCGACAGTCCAGTTGGAACGCCTCGGCCGCCGCGACCGCAAGGGTGCGCCCGACACCTTCGACGTTGACGGGTACGTCGCGACGCTGTCCCGGCTGGCGCCCGCCCACCGCCGGCGGGACGTGTACGTGCCGGATTTCGACCGCAGCATCGAGGAGCCGGTGGCCGCCGGCCGGGTGGTGCCCGCGGTGGCCGACGTGGTGATCACCGAGGGCAATTACCTGGCGCTGTGGGACGACGTGCGTCCCCTGCTGGACCGGCTGTACTACCTCGACTCCGACCGGTCGGTCCGCCACGCGCGCCTGGTGGCGCGGCACACCGCCGGAGGGCGGGACGAAGCGCAGGCGCGTCACTGGGTCGGAGCGGTCGACGAGGCGAACGCCGAGCGGATCGCCGCGACCCGCGACCGCTGCGACCGCGTGCTGATGATCGCGTCGCCGGGCTGACTCAGGGCCGGGTGAGGCGCGCGTAGCGGGCGACGTGGTGGTCGGTCGCCCCGAACTCGTACTGCAGCGCGGTGAGCCGTTTGAAGTAGTGGCCGATCGCCAGCTCTTCGGTCATGCCCATGCCGCCGTGCAGTTGAACCGCGTTCTGGCCGATGAAGCGCGCGGCGCGGCCGATCGTGGCCTTGGCCGCGGACACCGCCCGGGCCCGCTCGTCGTCGCCGTCGTCGAGGTGCAGCACAGCCAGATACGTTGCGGCGACCGACTGTTCGAGCTCCATGTGCATGTCGACCATGCGGTGCTGCAGCGCCTGGAAGCTGCCGATCGGAGTGCCGAACTGGTGACGTTGCTTGCAGTACTCGACGGTGTCGGTGAGGACCCGGCGCATGGCGCCGACCGCCTCGGCGCACACCGCGGCCGCACCCTCGTCGCGGGCGCGAGCGAGCGACGGCCACGCCTGCCCCTCGGCGCCGAGCAGGGCGTCCCCGGGCACCCGGAGCCCGTCGAAGGTGATGTCGGCGGCGCGGCGGTCGTCGACGGTGCGGTACGGGTGTATCACCAGTTCCGTTGCCTCCGAACCGGCGTCGACGAGGAAGAGCGAGATGCCCTCGGCGTCGGCCCGGTCGCCGGATGTGCGCGCGCTCACCACGAGGTAGCCGGCCAGCGGCGCGGAAGCGACCACGATCTTCTCCCCGCGTAGCACCCAGCCGTCGCCGTCGCGTTCGGCGGTGGTGGATACGTGGCGCCAGCTGTCCCCGGCGTCGGTCTCGGTGGCGGCGAGCGCGGCGAGCGCGGTCCCCTCGGTGATCTTCTCCAGCACCGTCGCGGCCGCGGCGCCGCCGGCCCGGTGCAGCAGCCCGCCCGCCACCACCACGGTGTCGACGAACGGCTCCACGACCAGTGCGTGACCGAGCGTCTCGGCGATCACCATGGCCTCCACCGGACCGCCGCCCATACCGCCGGCCTCTTCGGGCAGCGTCGCGCCGAGGATGCCGAGCTCGTCGGCGAAGCCCCGCCAGATGTCGGGCTGCCAACCCGCACCCGTCTTGGCCGCCGAGCGGCTCTTCTCCAGGTCGTATCGGGTCGACAGGAACCTCGTCAGCCCGTCGCGCAGGAGTTCCTGTTCCTTGGTGAGTGAAAAGTCCATCTACAGCCCCAATGCCGCTTTGGCCAGAATGTTGCGCTGGATCTCGTTGCTGCCGGCGTAGATCGATCCGGCGCGATCGTTGAAGTAACGCAGGGGAGCCACCGCCTGCCATGGTTGTCCGCTGACGTAACCGTCGGCCGGAGGCTCGAATTCGGCGACCGGGCCGCCCGGACAGGTGGCGTGTGGTTGGTACACCCGGCCGCGCGGGCCCGCGGCGGCCATGGCGAGCTCGGTCAGGGTCTGGCTGAGTTCGGTGCCGAGCACCTTGAGCATCGACGACGCCGACCCGGGATTTCTGCCCGCCGCCACCGCGGCCAGCACGCGGTACTCGAGGATCTCCAGCACATCCGTGCGGATCCGCGCATCGGCCAGCCGGTGTGCGAACGCGGCGTCGTCGATCAGGCGGCCGCCGTCGGGGCCCGGCTGTTCGGTGGCGACGGTGGCGATCTCCTCGGCGAGCACCTGCAGGGCAGGTGCCGCGGCGCCGCCCCCTCGTTCGAACTCCAGCAGGTACTTCGCCACCGTCCAGCCGTCGTCGATCTCGCCGATGACGTTGGCCTTCGGCACCCGCACCTCGTCGAAGAAGACCTGGTTCTGCACCTCCTCGCCGGACGTCATGACCAGGGGCCGGATCTCGATGCCCGCACTCGCCATGTCGATCAGCAGGAACGTGATGCCCTGCTGCTTCTTTCCGGTGCGGGAGGTGCGCACCAGTGCGAACATCCAATTCGCCTCGGTGGCATGGGTGGTCCAGATCTTGCTGCCCGTGCAGACGAGGTCGTCGCCGTCGTCGACCGCCGCCATGGTCAGGGCCGCCAGGTCGGAGCCGGCTTCCGGCTCGGAGTAGCCCTGGCAGAAGAACACCTCGCCGGTGAGGATGCGCGGCAGGAAGAAGTCCTTCTGCTCCGGTGTGCCGAACTTGATGATCGCGTGCGCCACCATCCGGATGCCCATGGGGGACAACGACGGTGCACCCGCCAGCGTGGACTCGCGGCTGAAGATGTAGTGCTGGGTGAGGCTCCAGTCGCACCCGCCGTACTCCACCGGCCATGCGGGCGCCGCCCAGCCGCGCTCGTGCAGGATCGCCTGCCAGGCCATGCTCGCCTCGTGATCGGCGTACACGCTGGTCATCAGGCGCCCGGCGCGCTGGATGTCGGGCGTCAGCTTCTCGGCGAGGAAGCCGCGCACCTCGTCGCGGAACGCGAGATCGCGATCCGACCACGTCAGATCCATGGGTCACTCCCGTCTACGGTCTGTGTGCACACAGAGTAAACCTAGTTAGTCAAGTGATGCCGCGGGGGCCGTTGTCTGTAACGGACCGTTCCCGGCCGCGATAATGAACCCGTGGAGCGGCGACGCGAGGGCCAGGGCGATCGATCGCCGATGACACTTCTGCGGCAGATGCCGGCCCTGGTGCTGCTGGAGCGTTTTCCGGTTCCGGTGCTGGCGATCGCCGACGACGGCGCGATCCTGTTCGCCAACGAGGCGTTCGCCGACATGGTCGGACACCGCCAGGCAGACGTCGCGACCATGCGCTTTCGCCAGCTCTTCCACACCGTGCCCGCCGATGAGTCGGCGCTGTCAGTGGTGCACGCACACGCCGACCTCGTCGTCGAACTCGCCCACCGCGACGGCTCCATCGTGCGGGCGCGAATGAGCAAGTCGGCGCTGCTGCGCGACGACGACCCCGTCGCGGTGGCGACGTTCCTCGACCTCACCGAGCGGCTCTGGTCCGAAGAGGTCTGATCTGCCGTCAGGCCTGCGGTGGCCGCGGGCGGGTCTCGCGGGCCAAGAACTCCGCGAAGTACTCCTTCGACTCGTCGGTCACGATCGCGGGCAGCACCAGCCGGAACAGCCGGGCCACCCGGTCGCGCAGATCCGTGCCGCCACTGGTGGCGTCCGAGAGCAGGCCGCTGCCGATGAAGGCGCCGACGAGAGTCTCCGAGACCGCGACGATGTCGACGTCGTCGCGGACGTCGCCCTCGGACTGACCCCGGGCGAGATCGTCGGCCATCGCGGTGAGCCAGCCATGGTAGGTACGCTGCGCCGCCTCGCTGTAGCCGGCGAACACCCGCAGAAGGGAGATCCCCACCCGGGCCAACCGGTCGGCGGCGATCTGGTCCACGACCATGAACGTGCCGTGGATGACACTCTCGAGCGCGGGGGAGGACGTATCGCCGATGGTGTCGAAGGTGCCCCGCAGGCGGGCCCCGCCTTCGGCGATGATCACCGCGGCGAGGGCCTCCTTGGAGTCGAAGTGGTAGTAGAGCGCGCCCTTGGTCATCTCGGCGCGATCGATGATGTCGCCCAAACTGGTGGCGGGATAACCCTTTTCACTGAACAGGTCGACGGCGGCATCGATGATCCGGCGTCGGGTCGCCTCGGAGCGAGCCTGGCGAATCACGTGACCACCTCCAGAACACGCCGCTTTCTTCAGCGCATGCTCACAGCGTATCGGCGCGTAGGGGGCTGGCTTTCTTGATGGCCAAGGCGGCGCGGCGGCTGACGAACCGGGACAGATACGCGACCCGGTCCGCGTCGACCAGGCCGGGCAGCACCAGCGTCCAGGCCTGGCGTAACCCCTCGAGGTAGCTCGTGCACTCGTCGACCGAGCTGGTCTGGCGGGTGCCGAGGTAGATGGCGACCAGGGTGCGGGCGGTCTGCTCCGGCGTCACGTCGCCGGTGAGGTCGCCTTCGTCGACGGCCTGGCGGGTGATCACCGACAGCGCTGCCACCCAGGTCTCCACCGCCCGGCTGTGCAGGCCGTCGGTCCGGCCCACCGATTCCAGGAGGTTCAATCCGGCCCGCGCGGTCGCATTGCCGATGTCGTCGAGTGCCACCAGGAATGTGATGTCGACCAGCGTCTCCAGCCCGGAGTGTCGACGGGCGACCACCTCCGCGATCGCCCGGCCGCTGCGGTCCACCCACTGGTCGACGATCTCGGAAGCCAACGCGTACTTCGACCGGAAGTGGTGGTACATCGCCCCCTTCGTGACCGCAGCGTCGGCGAGGATGTCATCGAGGTTGACCAGGCTGTACGGCTTCACGGCGAACTGCACCGCGGCGGATTCGATGATCTGACGCCGTGTGGCGTCCGCTTTCCGATCGACCTGTTCGGCCACTGCGCGCTCCCGGGGGTGTGGATCGCGATTACTTCACGATCGTCAATACCTTAGGTCATCTATCGGGATGCGTAACATCCGAAAGGTATGTAAAGTACGGCGCGTGATGACTTCCGGTCTTACCACCGTCGGCGCCTCGTCCGGCGTCTGCGCGGAAGTCCCCACCCGGTGGGTACGGCGGCCGGCGCTTTCCCCGCGCCCGGACCGATGGTACCTTCATTCGGTTGCCACGGCCTGTACTGGCAAACCCCCTCGAATCCCTGAACAGGCCGTGGCGACCCGGATCCACGCGGCAGCCCCTCGCGATCGCGACATCGTCTCGGTCCAGGGCACCCACCTCGTCGGTTCGCAGCACGCGGTCACCTTTCACCACGAAGTTCCCCCGCGCTGTCGGTCACGCCGCCGCAGCGTCCCGCTTTTCCGTCGGGCGGCCGGGCGTGTCGCCGTTGAGCAATCGCGAGGTACTTAACGCAATGTGGGATCTGGAAGTCGACGTCCTGAGTGTGGGCGGGGTCATCGGGGCGCTGGCCAGTGCGGTGATCTCCGCCGACGCCGACGCCGAGGTGCTGGTGGCTTCCTCACCCGCGCACCACGGCGGCTGGCTCGCCGACGAGGTGGTCGACACCGACACCCACGCCTACTTCGCCTCACTGTGTGAGGGGCTCGCGTCCATCGACCCCCTGCCGGAAGCCGAGCTGCCGGTGCGAGTGGTACGTGACCTGTCGGCGGACGAGCAGCGCAGCCGTACCGTGCCGCCGTTCCGCGGCGGCCGGCTGAGAAACTGGGTGGTGCAGTGCCTCACGTCGCCCTACGGGCTGATGCACACCAGGGTGGCCGGGTGGGCGACGACGACCATGCGCACCGCCGATGACGAACCTGTCGAGGCGAAACTCATCGGCACCATGGCGGTCCCGCCGGCCGGCGGGACGAACCCCCTGGTCGGCTGGCTGTTCGACGAGGCGCACGGCCGGGGGATCGATGTCCGCGCAGACGCCCGACTGCAACGCCTCGTATTCGAGGACGGCGTCGTGGCCGGCGCGGTGCTCGCCACCTCGACCGGTCCCTGCCTGGTCCGCGCCCGGCACGGCGTCACGCTGGCCCCCGGCGTCATGCCGATCACCGACGGCTGTGGCGACTTCCGCGCGGGCGACGAGGTCGAGGTCGCGCTCGTGCGTCAGACGGCCAGCCGCTTCGCCCGGGTCGAGGTGCTGTCGAACACGCCGCCGGGGCCGTCCCGCAGCGCCACCTGCGCCGGCACCACGCGGGTGCTGACACATCAGCTGCGTGATGCGCGGCGGGGCCGGTCAGAGACCCGGCGTTATCGAGAAGTGAACGGGCACCCGCCGCGCAACCAGTAGCCGCTCCATCTCCTCACCTGCAATGGGCCGCGACAGCAGGAAGCCCTGGGCTCGGTGACACCCGTGGCGCAGCAGCGTCATCGCGCCGACCTCCGTCTCCACCCCTTCGGCCACCAACTCCAGGCCGAATGCCTCGGCCAGCGCGACGATTGCGCGGATGATCGCGAGGTCGCCGGGGTTGCACCCGAGGTCTCGCACGAAGCTCCGGTCGATCTTCAATGTGTCCACCGGCAGCGACTTGAGCAGCGACAGGACGCTGTAGCCGGTGCCGAAGTCGTCGATCGCCACTTTCACACCGGCGTTCTTCAGCCCGGCGAGCGTCACCCGGGTGGTCTCGATGTCCTGGACGACGACACTCTCGGTGATCTCCAGACAGATGGAGCCGCGCTCGAGCGCGAAGTCGCGCATCACCGCCTCGACCGACTCGACGAAGCCCTCGGTCACCAGCTGCACCGGCGAGACGTTGATTCGCATCACGACATCGCGGGCCAGCCCCGCCGCCCGCCACCGTGCGAACTGCGCGCACGCGGTGCGCATCACCCAGCGACCCAATTCGCCTGCCAGATTGATGGATTCGGCCACCCCGATGAACGAGTCGGGAGCCAGCAGGCCGCGCGTCGGGTGCTGCCAGCGCACGAGCGCCTCGGTCGCCAGGATCGCCCCCGTGCGCATGTCGACTTCGGGCAGGTAATGCAGCAGCAGGGCGCCGCTGTCCACGACGTTCTGCAGGTGCAGTTCGATGTCGTTGCGCAGCTGGCTTTCCAGCGACATCCGGTGGGAGAACACCGCGATGTGGTTGCCGCCGCCGTTCTTGGCGCTCATCACCGCCTGGTCGGCCCGGCTGAGCAGATCCGACGTGTCATCGATCCCCGGGCTGCCGACCGCCACGCCGACGCTGACCGTGCGGGTGAGCATCTCGCCGTCGATCGAGACGCGCTCGTGCAGCATCGACTGCAGCCGGTAGGCCAGCGCCTCGGCGGCGGACACGGCCATCGGGGCCGAGGGCACGACGACGAACTCGTCGCCACCGAGCCGGGCGATGAACATCTCGCCGTCGTGTGCCTGCGCGAGCCGTTCGGCCTGGATGCGGATGAACCAGTCCCCGGCGGTGTGGCCCAGGTAGTCGTTGATCGCCTTGATCCGGTCGAGGTCGAAGAACAGCACCGCGACCGGGCCCGGCCGTCCCGCGGCCAGCCGGTTGCCGAGGTGCGACAGCAGCGCGCGGCGGTTGTGCAGACCGGTGAGGTCGTCGTGGTCGGCCAGGAAGCGCAGCCGCTCCTCGGCGCCGATGCGGGCGAATACCTGCGCGAACAGCGATGCGATCGCCTGCAGGGCGTTGACTTCGGCCTGCGGCCACTCGCGGTGCCGGTAGGCGACGAGGCCGAGGATGCCGGTGGTGGTGTCTCCGGAACGCAGCGGCACCTCCGCGAGCGTGGTGGGGCCGGCCTGCCCCGCGGGCACTTGCGGCGCCTGCGGGCGCAGGATCAGCGGTTCGGCCAGGTGCTCGGTCTGCGCGAACAGCGGCTCGGCGTCGGCGAAGTACACGACCCGGAACGGGTCCTCCGGGGAGTGCTGCGGCCGCGGGGGCCACTCGGCGACCACCTCGGAAGAGCGCAGCCGTTGATCGTGATGGCGCAGGAATGCCAGGTCCACACCGAAGTAGGTGGCCAGATCGGCGAGTACGCGCCGGCTCACCTCGGCCGAGGTGGCCGCGGTGACCGCCATCAGCTGCGTCGCCACGTTCGTGACGACGAGCTCGAGATTGGGTGCCACCCGTCCTCCGGTTCCTCCGTCAGCCCGCCGCCGGGTTGGTGCGCACCCGACGCCTGCTCCGCAGCGATGGCCGCGGTGCGATCGAGAAGCGCAACACCAGAGCCTGGCCCTCGTGTGACGCGGTGCCGGTCAATGTCCGGAAAGTGTATTGCAGCCGCTCGAGCTCCAAGGCGTACGAACCCGACAACTCCACCCGGTCACGGTCGTCATGGGCGTAGAGAAACGGCGGCGAGACCGGTTGCACCGCCACGCCGTGTTCCTCGGCTGCGATCCACACCGCCTCCATCGCCGAACCGCCGCGGGCGTAGTCGGCCAGCGTCTGGCCGTCGATCACCACCACGCCGAGTGCGGCGCTGGCCGTGACGCGGTCGTAGGTGTCCTCGCCGAGCGCCGTGCCGGCGTCCCAGCGCGCCAGGTTGGCCATCACCTCCGGGCGGCGCAGGATGTCGAGCTTCACCAGATCGGTCCGGCTCAGTTCGAGGCTGCGCACGTCGATCCCGGAATCCGGCGCCGGATCGCCCGGCCACCGCAGTTCCGAGAACATCTCGGCGTGCAACCGTGGGGTGAGATAGCGGATCCGGTCGGCCGCCGCCAGGATCTCCGCGGCCCGGGCGACGTCAGACGACTCGGTGAGCAGGGCCAGCCGGGCGCCCTCGGTGCGAGCCGCCTCGTGCAACGCCTGCACCGCGTCCGCGCCCAGAGGTGTCGACGAACCGTGCCGCCGGTTGGTCTCCCGGCGCAGCATCGCGCCATAGTGCCGGGCCAGCGCCGGATCGCCGCCGTGTCCCAACCGGATGGCCGCGTGCAACGGTGTGCCCTCGTCGGCGCGCTCGATGACCACCTCGGCGGCGCGGTGTCGCGCCGCAGCGGCCACACGGGCGTTGTAGACGGCCGCGCCCAACGCCACCGCGCTGCCGCGGAAGCCGACGTCCATCGTGGTGGTCGCCTCCGGAGCCAGCCGCACGTGCACGACGCCGTCGCGCACGTCGATGCGCCAGGGTTGCGCGTTGCCGCCGGACGGCGCGCGCTCGGCCGCCGCCGCAACGAGTTCGACGACGTCGCCGGCGTCGGCCTCCGTGGGCGGCGCCTCGCCGTCGTCGGTCGGTTCGGGCCAAGCCAGCGGATCATCCACGCGGTCCAGTGCGGCGGCGGTGTCGATGCGCACCCGCCCCGACGGCAACGCTTCGCCCAGGCCGATCCTGCGCACCGCTTCGGTCACCGCGGTCGCCCCGAGCGCGACCTCACCTGCGAGCTGCGGCCACGTCGTCAGGCTGGTGCCCACCTCCACCAGGGAGGCCGCCATCCGTGGCGACAGTGCGCCGGCGTCAAGGATCCGCAGCACATACGGGACCTTGTCCCGGCTGCTCAGACCGGCCAGCGTCGCGGCGTCGATGTCGCCGAGGAGGCCGTGCAGCAGGGGACGGGCGGGGTCGAGGTCGAAGCGTTCGACGTCGAGCAGGCCGCGGTCGCTCGTGGCCATCAGCACCGGAAGCCCAAGGGCGCGGGCACGTTCGCGCACCAGCACCTTCGCGTCGAGCGAGTCGCATTCCTCCACGACGACGTCCAGACCGTCGAGGAAGGCGTCGACGCCGTCCGCGGTCACCCCGTCGGGCACCACGTGCACCGGCAGGTACGGGTCCAACTCGGCGATCCGCCGGGCCGCCACGACGGCCTTGTTGACGCCGATGTCGAGCAGGCTCGCCGGCACCCGGTTCAGATTGGTCAACTCGAGTTCGTCGTAGTCGGCCAGCCGCAGTTCACCGCACACCCCCTGCGCCGCCAGGGTGTGCGCGACCGCGTGCCCGACGCTGAGCCCGATCACCCCGACCCGCAGCCGGCCGAGTTGGTCCTGTTCCCGGGCCGTGATCAGGTTGCGGTTACGGTCCAGCCGCAGCCGGCGGTGCCCGCGCGGTCCCAGCACCGAGATCGCGGTCCGGCGCCACGGGAAGTACACCCACCGCGGTTCTTCGTCGACCACGTCGGCCTCGGCGGGCGGGCACAGTCCTGATAGTGCGGCACGCAACCGGTGCGCGGTGTCGACGAAGTCGATCCGCGGGTCGGCCCGTAACCGCGCCAGCTCCGCCCGGTCGCGGTCGTCGTCCTCGGCGAGGACGATGGCCCGGTGGGCGGTCGGGTCGGTGCCGTCGGGGGCCGTCACGGAGTCGCACCGGCGGACGCGAGTTCGCTCATCCCGTCCTGCCGGGCGGCGATGACGCGGGCCTCCGCGAAGATCGTCGAAAGCTGCTTGGGGTCGGCATGGTTGGCGAACGTCCGCCGGTCCCACCACATCATCTTGGTCTGATACCGCGCGTCCGGATAAGGCGTCGCGGGAATCTTGGCGGCCAGCACGCCGCCCGAGGATAGCCACCGGTTCAGCACATATGCCGCGGCGGTGGCGACCGCGAATTGAGAATCGAGTAGAGCTAATGAATGGAGCGGGAATCGCGCCAACACGTCGGTGAGTGCGCGGCTCTGTTCGGGATGGTCGGTGACCCATGCGGATTTGATTTCCACCACACCGAACGGGAGGCGGTCGCCCACCATTTTGCGGACCGCGTCCAACCCGGTCTGCCCGTTCCACTCCTCGACCGCATGGCACTCGTCGACAGCGGTGTACGGCCCCTTGGCGCGCACTCCGCCGACGACTGCGCCCGCATCGTTGAGGCCGACGCAGAACAGCGCGGTGGAGTCGGTGCGGCGCGCGGTGATGTCGAGTGCGCGCTCCACGCCGTGCTTCTGATAGCTGAGCTGCGCTCCGCGAACATAGTCGGCCCACAGTTCGGGCTCGGACGCGGGAGACGCCAGCACGATGGAGCAGTCGCTTCCCGGATCCCACCAGGTGGTGGTCTGGTCGAATACCGGCAGGCCGTGGCTCGAGGTGTCTAGCTGGGCAGCAGTCATGAGTGTCCGTCCTTCGGGCAGCCGCACACGGGGGAGGGCGCGGCTGAGCGGGGTGCGCGTCACGCGGTGTTGCGATTCCGCGATCTTGAGTATCCCGCTCACAGTGGGTTGCATTCCAGCTAGCGAGAAAATCTTGTCCAGTGTTGCGCGATCCGGATACCCCGCAGAGGCGCGTTTATGCAGCTGTCGCCAAAGTTGGCAATCGCCTCGGAGTTGGTCCCCGCTGGTTGTTTGTGCAAAGTACCCATCTGGCGAACTCGTCAAATCCAGACGGGCCGATTTAAGGCTCGGCCGGCCCTCGCGCCGGGTTTCCCTCGTGTTTGCCGAATGAGCGCGGTGTCGGGGCGTGGTGCGGGGCTCCGCGAAGGGGGGCACCGACCGCCCGGGACGCCGTCCGCCACGGGCCGGGAGTATGCGGCCGGGCGTGGGCGCCCGAGGTGCCGACGCGTCACCGGATGCCGGGGCGCGAGGTGGCCACAGGGCTCGGGCGGTCTGGGGCGGGCGGCGCGTCGGCGTGCCCCGGCCGAGCCGGGCGTTGCCGGCGCGCGCGGCGCCGCGGCGCTTTGCCAGCAAGGCCCGCTCGCCACACGAAACGGCGTTGTGCTGGAAGCTGGGGAGGGAGTCCGGCGGCCGGTTGCGCGGAACGGCGGGACGGCCTATGCGCGCAGAGGGTCGTCGTGAAACGGGTGTGCGGTGAGCGGCACGCCGACTTCCGTGCGCCGGTGCGGCTGTGGCGGACAGGGGATCGACGAATCGCCATGCGCCGGGAATCTCACGCGCTGTCCGGTACCGGTCATTTTCGGTCCCGTCAGTAATCGCTGCGTCGTTGCGTAATGCAGAATCGCAGGATTGCTCGCGACCATTTCCGTGGCATTCGACGCCCGACCCGGCCGCCGATGGCGGAATTGCTCACAGCGGCTGCCGTTCCGAATGCGGTGGGAAAGCCTTTAGGCGAGAATCGGGTGTGAGTGCGCGCGACCGGATGGCGGAGAGGGGGCCGTCGTGGTCGCGGTAAATACACTCCGCGAAGCGGTGGATTAAACCAAGTGGTGCGAATTCAGCAAATTCAGCCGTCGGCCGCTGCGCTCGGTCGCGACCCTCCCGGGGGCCGCCCCGCGCAGCCTGGGAGGGGCCGCGAACCGTAGATTGCTCCCCAGCGGGGGAGGCGCCACCCGCGGAAGGAGAGGAGACGTCCGTGCAGACCTTCAGTGGACTGGATGAGTTCGCGGCGGCGGAGGGCAGTGCCCTCGGCCCGACCGAATGGCTCGAGATCACGCAGGAGCGGGTGAACCTGTTCGCCGACGCCACCGATGACCACCAGTGGATCCACGTCGATCCGGAGCGGGCGGCGGACGGACCGTTCGGCGGTGCGATCGCGCACGGTCTGCTGACGCTGTCCCTGCTGCCGCGCTTCAGCCACGACCTGTACCGGGTCGACAACATCGCGATGGCGATCAACTACGGCTACAACAAGGTTCGGTTCATCAACCCGGTCAAGGTCGGCGCGCGGGTGCGCGCACGCGGGGAGATCACCAAGGTGGACCGCCTCGACGGCGCCGTTCAGGCCACCACGACGATCACCGTGGAGATCGAGGGAGCCGAGAAGCCGGCGGCGGTGGCCGAAGCGATCGTGCGCTTCATCGGTTGAGTGGGTCGGCCGGTCAGGAGCCCTGGCGTTTGCGCGCCGCCTTGACCAGCCCGCCGCCGATGATGAGCCGCTGGATCTCGCTGGTGCCCTCGTAGAGGCGCAGCAGGCGCACGTCACGGTAGATCCGTTCCACCGGGACGTCGCGCATGTATCCGGCGCCGCCGTGCACCTGCACGGCCAGATCGGCCACGCGGCCGGCCATCTCGGTGCAGAACACCTTGGCCGCCGACGGGGCGATCCGCCGGTCCTCCCCGCTGACCCATTGCCGCGCCGCGTCGCGCACCAGCGCGCGGCCGGCCATCACCTCGGTCTGCTGATCGGCCAGCATCGCTTGAACCAGTTGGAACTCGCCGATCGGTTGGCCACCCTGGGTGGCGGTGGCCGCGTAGGACACCGACTCGTCCAGCGCGCGCTGCGCAGCGCCGACCGCGAGTGCGGCGATGTGCACCCGGCCCCGCGCCAGCGACGTCAGCGCCGCGCGGTACCCGATGTCCTCGGCGCCGCCGATCAGCGCGTGAGCGCCCACCCGAACGTCGTCGAAGGAGACGTCCGCGGTCCACGCGCCCTCCTGGCCCATCTTCGCGTCCTTGGCGCCAACGCGGACCCCGGCGGCATCGGCCGGGATGAGGAACACCGCGATGCCCGGGCCGTCGGCGTCGGCCGGCCGGGTGCGCGCGAACGTCACGAACAGGTCGGCCGTCGGGGCGTTGGTGATGTACTGCTTGCTGCCGCTGATCACCCAGTCCGCACCCTCGCCGACGCCGTCACGCACCGCCCGCGTGCGCAGCCCGGCGGGATTGGAACCCGCGCCGGGTTCGGTGAGCGCGAACGAGGCGACGACCTCGCCCGAGGCGATCCCGGCCAGCCACCGCTGCTTCTGCTCGTCGGTGCCGAAGCCGACGAGGACCTGACCGGCGATGCCGTTGTTGGTGCCGAACATCGATCGCAGCGCCAGCGACGTATAGCCGAACTCCATCGCCAGCTCCACGTCCTGGCGCAGGTCGAGGCCCAGGCCGCCCCATTCCTGCGGGATCGCGTAGCCGAACAACCCCATCTTCTTGGCCTGCTCGCGCAGGTCGTCGGGCACCCGGTCGCCGTCGGCGATCTCCGACTCCCGCGGTAACACCGCGGTGCGGATGAAATGCCTTGTCTGGGCGAGGATCTCACCGAAGTCCTCGTCACTGACCTCGCTCATCGGGTGACCTCCTGTCGGATCGGCTGGCCACAAATATCGTATATGAAATAAGATCGGCGCCGAACGGGCCCGGTGTGGGCCCCGGACGAGCAGGCAGGTGATCAGGTGTCGATGCTGACCGGCCAGACCGCGGTCGTCACGGGTGGCGCCCAGGGACTCGGGTACGCGATCGCGCAGCGCTTCGTCGCCGAGGGGGCCCGCGTGGTGCTCGGCGACCTCGACCAGGCCGCCACCGAGGCCGCGGCCACCCGACTCGGCGGTGCGGACGTCGCTGCCGCCGTCCGCTGCGACGTCACCCGGGCCGATGAGGTCGAGGCCCTGGTGGCCGCGGCGGTCGAGCGCTTCGGCGGACTCGACGTCATGGTCAACAACGCCGGGATCACCCGCGACGCCACGCTGCGCAAGATGACCGAGGAGCAGTTCGACCAGGTGATCGCCGTGCACCTGAAGGGCACCTGGAACGGGCTGAAGTCGGCCGCGGCGGTCATGCGGGAGAACAAGCGCGGCGCGATCGTGAACATGTCGTCGATCTCCGGCAAGGTCGGGCTGGTCGGGCAGACCAACTACTCCGCGGCCAAGGCGGGCATCGTCGGGATGACCAAGGCCGCGGCCAAGGAGCTCGCCCACCTGGGCGTGCGGGTCAACGCCATCCAGCCCGGTCTCATCCGGTCGGCGATGACCGAAGCCATGCCGCAACACATCTGGGACCAGAAGCTGGCCGAGGTGCCGATGGGTCGCGCCGGCGAGCCCGAGGAGGTCGCCAAGGTGGCGCTGTTTCTGGCCAGCGATCTGTCGTCGTACATGACCGGCACGGTGCTCGAGGTCACCGGCGGTAGGCACCTCTGATGCGCGATGCCGTCATCTGCGAACCGGTGCGCACGCCGATCGGGCGGTACGGCGGCATGTTCCGCACGCTGACCGCGGTCGACCTCGGCGTGGCCGCGCTGCGCGGGCTGCTGGACCGGACGGAACTGGCGCCCGACGCGGTCGACGACGTCATCCTGGGGCACTGCTACCCGAGTAGTGAGGCGCCCGCTATCGGACGGGTCATTGCCCTGGATGCGGGCCTGCCCGTCACCGTGCCGGGGATGCAGATCGACCGCCGGTGTGGCTCCGGGCTGCAGGCGGTGATCCAGGCCTGCCTGCAGGTGGGCTCGGGCGCCAGTGACGTCGTGGTCGCCGGCGGCGCCGAGAGCATGAGCAACGTGGTGTTCTACTCGACCGATATGCGGTGGGGCGCTGGGCGGCACGGGGTGACCGTCCACGACGCGCTGGCCCGCGGGCGCACCACCGCCGGCGGTCGCGACCATCCGGTGCCGGGCGGCATGCTCGAGACCGCCGAGAACCTGCGCCGCCGGTACGCTATCTCGCGCGCCGAACAGGACGAGCTCGCCGTGACGTCCCATCAGCGCGCGGTGAACGCGCAGAAGGACGGCATCCTCGCCGAGGAGATCGTCCCCGTGACGGTGCGTACCCGCCGCGGGGAGGAGGTCGTCGACACCGATGAACACCCCCGCGCCGACACCTCGATGGATTCCCTGAGCCGGCTGAAACCGGTTCTGTCGGAACAGGATCCCGACGCGACCGTAACGGCGGGCAATGCCAGCGGGCAGAACGACGCCGCGTCGATGTGCCTGGTCACCACTCCCGAGAACGCCGCCGCGCTGGGACTGACGCCGCTGGTGCGGCTGGTGTCGTGGGGAGTCGCGGGCGTCGCGCCTGGGGTGATGGGGATCGGTCCGGTCCCGGCCACCGAGGTCGCGCTCGCGCGGGCCGGGTTGCGGTGGGCCGACATCGACCTGATCGAGCTGAACGAGGCGTTCGCGGCCCAGGCGCTGGCCGTGATGCGCGAGTGGGGTTTCACCGCGGCCGACCGGGAGCGGACCAACGTCCACGGGTCGGGCATCTCGCTCGGGCACCCGGTGGGCGCCACCGGCGGGCGGATGCTCGCCACCCTGGCCCGGGAGCTCACCCGCAGGCACGCCCGCTACGGGCTGGAGACGATGTGCATCGGCGGCGGGCAGGGGCTGGCCGCGGTGTTCGAGCGGGTGGCCGCGTGACCAAACTGGCGCAGACGCTGGGGCTGACCGAGTTCCAGACCGAGATCCTGGCGACCGTACGGCAATTCGTCGACCGGGAGATCATCCCGAACGCCCAGGAACTCGAGCACGCCGACGCCTACCCGCAGGCGATCGTCGACGCGATGCGCGACATGGGCCTGTTCGGGTTGATGATCCCGCCGGAGTACGGCGGGTTGGGTGAGTCGCTGCTGACCTACGCGTTGTGCGTCGAGGAGTTGGCCCGCGGCTGGATGAGCGTGTCCGGGGTGATCAACACCCACTTCATCGTCGCCTACATGATCCGCCAGCACGGCACCGACGCCCAGAAGCAGCGCTTCCTGCCGCGGATGGCCACCGGCGAAACCCGCGGCGCCTTCTCGATGTCCGAGCCCGAACTCGGCTCCGACGTCGCGGCGATCCGGACCAGGGCGCGCCGCGACGGCGACGGCTACGTGATCGACGGTCAGAAGATGTGGCTGACCAACGGCGCCAGCTCCACGCTGGTGGCCGCACTGGTACGCACCGACGAAGGCGCCGACAAGCCGCACCGCAACCTCACCGCGTTCCTGATCGAGAAGCCCGAGGGGTTCGGCGAGGTCACGCCCGGGCTGACGATTCCCGGCAAGCTCGACAAACTCGGGTACAAGGGCATCGACACCACCGAGCTGATCTTCGACGGCTACCGGGCCGATGCGGCCGACGTCCTCGGTGAGCGGCCCGGGCAGGGCTTCTTCCAGATGATGGACGGCGTCGAGGTGGGCCGGGTCAACGTCTCCGCGCGTGCCTGCGGGGTGGCGTTGCGCGCGTTCGAGCTCGCCGTGCGCTACGCCCAGCAGCGGCAGACGTTCGGCAGGCCGATCGCCGAACACCAGGCGATCGCGTTCCAGCTCGCGGAGATGGCGACCAAGGTCGAGGCCGCGCACCTGATGATGGTCAACGCCGCTCGGCTGAAGGACTCCGGGGAGCGCAACGACGTGGCCGCGGGCATGGCGAAGTACCTCACCAGCGAGATCTGCGCCGAGGTGACCCAGCAGAGTTTCCGCATCCACGGCGGGTACGGCTACTCCAAGGAGTACGAGATCGAACGGCTGATGCGCGACGCGCCGTTCCTGCTCATCGGCGAGGGCACCAGCGAGATACAGAAGAACATCATCAGCAAGCGGCTGCTCGACGAGTACCGGATCTGACATGTCCGCACCGGGTTTCGCCGCGCGACCCCAGCTGGCCGAGGACGTCGCACGTTTCGTGCGCCGCCGGATCTTCGACGGCGCCTACCCGGCCGGCCGCTACATCCGGCTCGAACAGCTGGCATCGGAACTCGGCATCAGCGTCACACCGGTGCGGGAAGCGCTGTTCGAACTGCGCGCCGAGGGGCTGCTGGCGCAGCAGCCCCGGCGCGGGTTCATGGTGCTGCCGGTGACCCGGCGCGACCTCGCCGACGTGTCGAACGTGCAGGCCTACGTCGGCGGTGAGCTCGCCGCGCGCGCCGCCGGAAACGTCACCGACGCCCAGTTGCGCGAACTCACCGCGCTGCAGGAGGCGCTGGAAGACGCCTACGCCCGTGGCGACGGCGAGGACGCGGTCCGGCTCAACCACGAATTCCACCGGGCGATCAACGTCGCCGCCGATTCGCCGAAGCTCGCCCAGCTGATGTCGCAGATCACCCGCTATGCGCCCGAGTCGGTGTTCCCGACCATCGAGGGCTGGCCGGACCGCTCGACGCGGCACCACCGCAGGCTGCTGGCGGCGCTGGGGGAGCGGGACGGTGACGCGGCCCGCGCGGCGATGTCCGAGCACCTCGCGGCGGGCGCCGAGCCGCTGATCGCCCATCTGGTCGCCCGCGGTGTCGTCGATCCGCAAGACTGACCAGACCTTACAAATGCTACGGTGCCTGTAAACATGCAAGGCGCCGCGGACGCGGCCTGACCCCCGGAGTCGGTACACATGTCCACACCCGTCATCGTCGGCGCCGCGCGCACCGCCATCGGCCGGTCCTTCAAGGGCGCGCTGGTCAACACCCCGCCGGAGACCCTCATCACCACGGTGCTGCCCGAGGTCATCCGCCGCTCCGGCGTCGACCCCCAGCACATCGACGACATCGTCTTCGCCGAATCCCATTACGGCGGCGGCGATCTGGCCCGCTACGCGGCCGACGCCACCGGCCTGCAGCACGTGCCCGGCCAGTCGGTGAACCGGCACTGCGCCGGCAGCCTCACCGCCATCGGCAACGCCGCGGCACAGATCGGCTCGGGGATGGAGCGGGTGCTGGTCGCCGGCGGTGTGCAGTCCCTGTCGATGACCCCGCTGGTGAACTGGCGTATCCCCGGCCCGGAGCTGAAGTTCGAGGAGCGGTGGATGCCGCCCACGCACGTCGAGACGCCGGACGCCCCCACCCGGGACATGTCCATCACCGTCGGATGGAACACCGCACAGGCCGCCGGCATCACGCGCGAGGAGATGGACGCCTGGGCGGCGCGGTCGCATCAGCGCGCGGTCGCCGCGATCGACGCCGGCCGGTTCGTCGAGGAGATCGTCCCGCTCAAGGTGGAACTGCCCGACGGCACCGTCACCGAGTTCACCGTCGACGAACACCCGCGGCGCGACACCACGGTCGAGAAGCTGGCCGGGCTCAAAGTGCTGCATCCCGAGATCGAGGGCTTCTCGATCACCGCGGGCAACAGCAGCGGCACCAACGACGCCGCCGCGGCGACCGTGCTCGTCGACCGCGACTACGCCGCATCCGAGGGATTGACAGCGCTGGCCACGGTCCGCGCCTGGGCGGCGGCCGGCGTCGCGCCGCGCGACACCGGCCTGGGCGCGGTCACGGTGATCGGCAAGGTCCTGGACCGGGCGGGGCTCAGCGCGTCGGACGTCGCGCTGTGGGAGATCAACGAGGCCTTCGCGTCGGTGCCGATCGCCGCATGCCGCGCCCACGGGCTCGACGAGGACGCGGTGAACGTCTCCGGAAGCGGCTGCAGCCTGGGCCATCCCATCGCCGCGTCCGGCGCCCGGATGGTCACCACGCTGATCCACGATCTGCGGCGGCGCGGCGGGGGCATCGGCGTCGCCGCGATGTGCGCCGGCGGCGGTCAGGGCGGCGCGGTCGTCATCGAGGTCTAACCCAACCATGGGCGACACCCCCGCCCGGCGGCGGGCGCTGGTGCTGGGCGCCAGCGGCAACGTGGGCGCCGCCGTCACCCGGCGGCTCGTCGACCGCGGCGACGAGGTGCGGGTCTTGGTGCGCCACACCAGTTCCACCAGAGGAATCGACGGGCTCGACGTCCAGCGATGCTACGGCGACATCTTCGACACCGCGGCCGTGGTGGCCGCGATGGCCGACCGCGACGTAGTGTTCTACTGCGTCGTCGACACCCGCGCGCATCTGGCGGATCCGGGGCCGCTGTTCCGCACCAACGTCGAGGGGCTGCGCGGGGTGCTCGACATCGCCGTCACCGCGGACCTGCAGCGGTTCGTGTTCCTGAGCACGATCGGCACCATCGCCGTCGGCGCGGACGGTCAGACGGTCACCGAGGACACGCCGGTCGACTGGCCCGGGGCCGGTGGGCCCTACATCGACTCCTGCAGCCGGGCCGAGGATCTGGTGCTGCGCTATGCCCGCGACCACGGCCTGCCCGCGGCGTTCGGGCGGGCACCGGTCTATCTGCGGGGTGTCGGCGCCGAGGTGGTGGGAATCGACGACGCCGCCGAGGCGCTGGTGCTGGCCGCCGAGCGGGGCCGGGTAGGGGAGCGCTACATCGTCTCCGAGCGGTACATGACCCACCGCGAGATGTTCACCGTCGCCGCGCAAGCCGTCGGTGCCCGGCCGCCGAGGTTCGGGGTGCCGATGGCGCTGGTGTACGTGGTCGCCGCGCTGACCGGGACCGCGAACCGGCTGCTGGGCACCGACTTCCCGTTGAATACGGCCGCCGCCCGGCTGCTGGCCATGACGTCGCCCGCCGACCACGGCAAGGCCGTCCGTGACCTCGGGTGGCACCCCGGACCGGCGCCCGAGGCGATCCGCCGGGCGGCACGGTGCTACGTCGAACGCCGCGCCCGTGGTGAAAAGGTGATCGACCTGTGAGCATGGAGGTCGGAACGGGGCCTGCGGTGACGACGAGAGGGTGTGGGTGTGAGCGAGGGCGTGCTCGACGAACTCGGCTACTACCTGCTGGCGGGCGCCGGCGGAGACGGCCCGGCCACGCTGATGGACGAGGCGCGCCGGGGTGAGGACCTCGGTTTCGGGACCGCGTTCATCAGCGAACGGTGGAATGTCAAGGAGGCGTCGTCGCTGGTCGGCGCGGCGTGCGCCGTCACCGGCCGGATGCAGATCGCCACGGCGGCAACGAATCACAACACGCGCCACCCGCTGATCACCGGATCGTGGGCAACCACCATGCACCGGCTCTCGGGCGGCCGGTTCACCCTCGGCATCGGCC
This sequence comes from Mycobacterium sp. PS03-16, assembly GCF_004570325.1. GTDB lineage: Bacteria > Actinomycetota > Actinomycetes > Mycobacteriales > Mycobacteriaceae > Mycobacterium. The sequence goes on from NZ_SPQO01000004.1 coordinate 95,301, forward strand.
GCGGCATCGCCGCGCTCTACAGCGCGTTCGGCGTACCGGCCGTCACGACCGCGCAGATGGAGGACTTCGCGCACGTGATGCGTCGGCTGTGGCGCGGTGAGGTCATCTTCGACCACGACGGTCCGCTCGGCACGTACCCGGTGCTGTTCCTGGATCCCGATTTCCGTGAGGACATCCGCCTGGCGCTCGTCGCGTTCGGGCCGCAGACCCTGGCCCTGGGCGGGCGGGCATTCGACGACGTCATCCTGCACACCTACTTCACTCCCGAGACCCTGCAGCGGGCGGTGCGCACCGTGAAGGCCGCGGCCGAACAGGCCGGCCGGGACCCCGCCACGGTGCGGGTGTGGTCGTGTTTCGCCACTGTGGGCGACCACCTGCCCGAGGCGCTGCGGCTGAAGAAGACGGTGGCGCGGCTGGCAACCTATCTGCAGGGCTACGGCGATCTGCTCGTGTCGACGAACAACTGGGATCCGGCGGTGCTGCAACGGTTCCGGGAGGATCCGGTCGTGACGTCGATCGCCGGCGGCATCGACCACAAGGCCACCCCCGACCAGATCGAGCACATCGCGACGCTGATCCCCGACGAGTGGCTGCAGCCGGCGGCCACCGGTTCACCCGAACAGTGCGTCGCGCGGATCCGCCGCGAATTCGACTACGGCGCCGACGCGCTGATCATGCACGGCGCGACTCCGGACGAGCTGGAGCCGATCGTGCGGGCCTACCGCGGATGACTCAGCGATTCGGTGTGCTCGGTCGCGGGAAGCGCGACCGAGCACATCGAAATCGCGCGGTCAGCAGCAGCGCGCGCCCGGGTTGGCGTCGGCGGCCGCGTGCCGCATCCGCCAGTACTCGCGCTCGCTGAGCACCGGTTCGCCGGGATGGGTGCGCCGCCGGTGCTCGAGGTAGCGCTGATAGTGGTTGTCGCCCATCAGTGAGCCGACGTACCAACGGATCTGGCCGACGAGGTCGGTAGCGCGTCCCATTGCTTCTGCACCTCCCGTTCATGCGCCGTGGTGACCAGACCGGACGGGCCGAAGATCCGCGACGGCACCTCGGGCTCCTCCGTGGACGGCGGCGCGGTACCGCGCACCGCACGGATCGCCATCACCAGACCGGCGGCGCAGACGATCACCACCAGCAGGGCGAACACCACCGACAGGGTGCCCTGGATGAACGTGTTGCGGATGACATCGTTCATCTGGTCGACGTTCTTCGCCGCCCCGAACGACTCCTGGCCTTGGGCCAGCGCGTTCTTGTACTGGAAGTGCTGCGTCCAGTACCCGACTTTCGGATCACCGGAGAAGATCTTCTGCCACGACGCCGTGAGCGTCACGATCAGATCCCACACCAGCGGAATGCCGGGGATCCACGCCCACTTCACGTGGCCCTTCTTGATGACCACGACCGTCACCACCGTCAGCGCGATCGCGGCCAGCAACTGGTTGGCGATGCCGAACAGCGGGAAGAGCGTGTTGATCCCGCCCAGCGGGTCGGTCACGCCCATCAGTAGGATGCTGCCCCACGCCGCGACCACGATCACGCTGCAGATCCAGGCGCCGATCCGCCAGCTCGGGTCCTTGAGCTTGCGCAGCGGGCCACCGAGATTCGACAGGCCGTCCGACAGCATGAAGCGGGCGACGCGGGTGCCGGCGTCGACGGTGGTGAGAATGAACAGTGCCTCGAACATGATCGCGAAGTGGTACCAGAACGCCTTGAGCGCAGCGCCGCCGAAGACGTCGCTCAGTACCTCGGACATGCCGAACGCCAACGTCGGCGCGCCACCGGTGCGCGACACGATCGAGGACTCCTCGACGCTCTCGGCGGCCTGATTGATCTCCTCGGGGGTGATCGGCGCCCCGGACAACCCGAGGCCGTTGACGTACTCCGCGGCGGTCTCGGCGGTGCCGCCGGTCTGGGCGGTCGGCGCGTTGAGCGTGAAGTACAGGTGCTGGTTGATGATCGCGGCGGTGATCAGCGCCATGATCGCGACGAAGGACTCGGTCAGCATGCCGCCGTATCCGATCAGCCGCATCTGCCCTTCCTTTTCGAGCAGTTTGGGCGTGGTGCCCGACGAGATCAGCGAGTGGAAGCCCGACAGCGCGCCGCAGGCGATCGTGATGAACAGGAACGGGAACAGCGACCCGGCGAACACCGGACCGGTCCCGCTCCCGGCGAACGACGAGATCGCCGGCGCCTCCATCACGGGGCGGGCGATGAGGATGCCGACGGCCAGCAGCGCGATCGTGCCGACCTTCATGAACGTCGACAGGTAATCGCGCGGGGCCAGCAGGAACCACACCGGCAGCACGGACGCGGCGAAGCCGTAGATGATGATGCACCAGCTCAGCGCGACCGGGGACAGGTCGAACCACGAAGCGCCCCAGGAGGTCTCAGCCACCCAACTGCCGGAGATGACCGCGAGCAGCAGCAGCACCACACCGATGACCGATACTTCCGAGACCCGACCCGGCCGCAGGAACCGCAGATAGATGCCCATGAAGATCGCGATCGGGATGGTCATCGCGATCGAGAAGACGCCCCACGGGCTCTGGGCCAGCGCCTGCACCACCACGAGCGCCAGCACCGCCAGCAGGATCACCATGATGACCAGGACGCCGACGATCGCGGCGACGCCACCGACCGCGCCGAGTTCGTCGCGGGCCATCTGCCCCAGTGACCGGCCGCGCCTGCGCGTCGAGATCGACAACACCAGGAAGTCCTGGACACACCCCGCGAACACCGCGCCGACGATGATCCAGATGGTCCCGGGCAGGAAGCCCATCTGCATCGCCAGCACCGGGCCGACCAGCGGGCCTGCGCCGGCGATCGCGGCGAAGTGATGCCCGAACAGCACGCGCCGGTCGGTCGGCACGTAGTCCGTGGCGTTCTCGAACAGCTCGGCAGGCGTGGCGTTGTCGTCGCGCGGTTTGACGATCTTCATCTCGATCAGCCGGGCGTAGAAGCGGAATGCGACGACATAGGTGCAGATCGCGGCGATCACGAACCACACCGCGTTGACGGTCTCACCGCGGAAGAACGCGATCACCGCCCAGGCGACGGCGCCCACGACGGCGATGAGCGCGAACACGATCTTGTGCCTGGTGCTGATCGGGGACCGGTCGATGATCGCGACCGGCGGCAGGTCCCGGTCGGTGCGGATATAGGTGACGTCGCCGTCGGTCTCCTCGAAGCGTTCGGATGCGGCGGTGGGCGTGGCCACGGTCCCTCCCTCGGTGCGACGACAGTGTCGGACGTGAGTCGATCCTTGCACCGACCAAAACGGCGTTGGGCCGAATCCGGTGCTTTCGTGCGCGTCAACCGCGCTCGTGGAACGCCCTGACCGTGTCGACGGTATCGGCCTCGGCCGCGGACTTGTCGTCGCGGTAGCGCAGCACCCGCGCGAACCGCAGCGCCATCCCGCCCGGGTAGCGGGTCGAGGTCTGCACCCCGTCGAACGCGATCTCCACCACCTGCTCGGGCCGCACCCGGACCACGTACTGATCGGTGGGTCCTTCGGCCAGGCCGAGGAAGCGCTCGGTCTGCCACTGCAGCATCGCGTCGGTCATGCCCTTGAACGTCTTGCCCAGCATGACGAAACCGCCGCCCGCCGGGTCGCGGGCGCCGAGGTGGATGTTGGACAGCATGCCGCTGCGCCGGCCGCTGCCCCATTCGACCGCCAGCACCACCAGGTCGAGGGTGTGCACCGGTTTGACCTTCAGCCAGCCGGCGCCGCGGCGGCCGGCCTCGTACGGCGCGCCGGGCGCCTTGGCCATCACCCCTTCATGGCCGGCGGCCAGCGTGGCGTCGAGGAACCGCTGCGCGGCCTCGGCGTCGTCGGTGATCAGCCGGTCGACCCGGTGCGCGGCCGGCACCAGCTCGTCGAGCACCCGCACCCGGTCGACGGTGGGGAGGTCGAGGAGGTCGTCGCCGTCGACATGCAGCAGATCGAACACGAACACCGACAGCGGATGTTCGGCGCGGGCCGCGGCGCGGCCGAACCGCGACGCGGTGACCTGGAACCGGTGCGGACGGCCGTCGGGGCGCAGCGCGATCGCCTCGGCGTCGGCGATCAGGTCGGTGACCGGCAACGCCAGGGCCGCCTCGACCACTTCGGGCAGCCGTGCGGTGACGTCGTCGAGCGAGCGGGTGTACACCGACACCTCACCGCCGCGGCGGTGAATCTGCACGCGGGCGCCGTCGAGCTTGGCCTCGAACACCGCGCTGCCGCCCAACCGCTGCAGCGCATCGGCCACCCCGGTCGCGGTCTGGGCGAGCATCGGACCGACCGGCCGGCCCGCCTGCAGCGTGAACTCGGCCAGTGCGGCATCGCCGCCGGTCAGCGCGGCGGCGGCGACCGCGGGCAGGTCACCGGCGAGCATGGCGGCGCGGCGCACCCCGGCGGCCGGGAGCCCGGTGGCCTTGGCGACGGCGTCGGCCATCACCCCGATCAGCGCACCCTGGCGCAACTCCCCGGTCAGCAGCCGGCGCAGGAACGTCTGCTCGGCCGGGGTGGCGGTGGCGAACAGGTCGGCCAGCAGCGCGGCCCGCCGGGCCTGCGAGCCCTTGCCCGCGACGGCGCCGATCTCGGTGAACCGCGCGTCGACGTCGGCCACGGTGAGCGAGGCGTCCTCCGCGGGCGGCGGAAGCGAACGCAGTGCAGCCCAGCCGACCCCGATCTGGCGCTGCGGCAGTTCGCCGGACAACCACGACACGACCACCGCGGCGATTCGGCCGCCCTCATCCGCACCCGCCCGCCTCAGCAGACCGGCGATCAGCGCGGTCTTGGCGAGCCGGGCGGAGGTGGCGCCGACCTCGGCCGACACCGACGCCACGTCGACAAGCAGCACTCCCCGAGCATGGCACGGGGGTGTGACATCACCCGAGCAGGCCGGTCAGCACCGCCGCTTCGGCGCGCAGGGCGTCGGCACGGTCGGGGAAGCCGCCGGCCTCGGCCTGGGCGGCCGCGGTGTGGCGCTCCTCGACCTCGGCCCGCAGGAGCGCGCGGATCTCCTCCTCGCCGAGCACCCGGCGGGCGGCCTCGGTGGCGCCCAGGCCGGCGACGCTGCCCGCGACGGGACCGTCCGTCGGAATGTGCACGGCGGCGACATCGGGCGTCTCGGCGTTGTCGACCGCGGCCAGGGCGCACCGCAGTGCCGAGACGCGCACGGCGTCCCGCCGCTTACGGGCGGTGAGCAGTTCGGCGCGCAGCGCATCGCGCCACCGGTCGGCTGCAGTGATCATGGTGGGTCACCGTAGCGGGGGCACCGAGTCGGCGGCCACCGGCTTTTCCTCGGCTCAGGTGACGGTGAAGGTGACGCTGTGCCAGCCGGTCGCGCCGTCGGGCACCGGGTTCGCCCGGTCGGCGGTCTGCACGGCGCCGGTGTTGTCCGTGGCGCGCACGGTGATCGTGTGCGGGCCGGTCTCGGTGGCCTCCCAGTCGAGGCTCCACAGCCGCCAGGTGTCGTCGGCGTAGCCGGCGCCCAGCCGCGCGGGTTGCCAGTCACCCTGTCCGCCGGGCGAATCGACGCGAATCTCGACGGCGCGTACGCCGCGGTCCTGGGCCCACGCGACGCCGCCGAACGTGACCGGGCCGGCCGCGACGTCGGCGCCACCGCGCGGCACGTCGATGCGGGACTGCGTTTTGATCGGACCGCGTTCGCCCCAGCCGAGTTTCGTCCAGTACGCCTGGGCCCGGTCGAACCGGGTGAGCTCCAGATCCACCACCCATTTCGTCGCGGAGACGTACCCGTAGAGGCCGGGCACCACCAACCGGGCCGGGTAGCCGTGCTCGGTGGGCAGCGGTTCGCCGTTCATCCCGACCGCGAGCAGCGCGTCGCGCGCATCGGTGAGCGCCTCGACCGGGGTGCCCGCGGTGAAGCCGTCGTGCGACGTGGACAGCACCATGTCGGCCTCCGGGCGAATGCCGACCTCGGCCAGCAGGTCTCGCACCCGGTAGCCGACCCAGGTCGCGTTCGAGATCAGGTCACCGCCCACCGGGTTCGACACGCAGGTCAGCGTCACCACCTTCTCGACGGTCTCGAACCGGTCCAGATCGGCGAAGCTCAGGGTGAGCTCGCGGTCCACCAGACCGTGGATCCGCAGCCGCCACTGCTCACGGCCGAGCTGCGGCACGCTGAGCGCGGTGTCGATCCGGTAGAAGTCGGCGTTGGGGGTGATGAACGACGGCAGCGCCACCCCCGGCGGCTGCACGGCCGGCGGAACCGCCGGGGCGGGAACGTCGACGCGCGGCAGCGCGTACGCGGCGCGGTCACCGGCGACCGAGGCGGCGCGCCGCGACAGCGCGGCTCCGGCCGCCCCCGCGGCGGCGCCCAGCGCAACGAAGCCGAGGGTGATCAGCGACAGCCGGCGGCCGCGGTCCACGCCGCTGCCGGGCGCCGGGTCCGGTGCGTTCTCGAACCGCCCGCAGACCAGCAACCGCAGCACCGCCACCCCGCACACCGTGCCGATCACCGTCGGCACGATGTCCGCGACCTCTGCCCCGGCACGCGACAGCACGGCCGCGCATCCGAGGACGCCGCCCGCGACGATCAGCGTGCTGCCCACCGGAACCCGCCGCGACTCCAGGGCGCCGCCGACCGCGGCGATCACCGCGATCACGATCAGCACCAGGATCGACAGCACCAGCTTGTCGGCCATCCCGAACGTGTCGATGGCCCATTCCTTGACCGCGCCGGGGGTGACGTCGATGACCGCGGACCCGACCGCGGTCCTGGCGTCGGCGCGCGGGCCGAACGGCACCGCGACGAGTTCGGTGACGCCCAGTGCCACCGCGGCGGCGGCGATCCCGCACCAGGCGCGGGTCGAGCGCTCGGGTGCGGCCATGACGGCCAAGGTAGCGCCTGGGACACCCGAAAGCCTTACAGGACCGTGACGTCGGCTAGGTTCCTTTACAGTCCGACCGCAATGTGGAAAGGGAGCTAGATGGAGATCGAGGGCAAGAAGGCCGTCATCGTGGGTGGGGCGTCCGGCTTCGGGCGCGCGACCGCCGAGGCGCTGGCCAAGCGCGGCGCCGCCGTCGCGGTGCTGGACCGACCGCAGTCCAAGGGCAGAGAGGTCGCCGAACAGATCGGCGGCACCTTCCACGAGGTCGACGTCATGGACTTCGCCGGCACGGAAGACGTGCTCAACGCGGCCGTCGAGGCGCTCGGCGGCCTGCACATCGCGGTGACCACGGCCGGCGGCGGCTCGGCGATGCGCACCATGACCAAGAACGGCCCCCACGATCTCGACGTCTTCCGCCAGGTGCAGGACCTCAACACGGTCGGCACCTTCAACATCAGCCGGCTGGCCGCGGCGCACATGAGCCGCAACGAGCCCGAAGACGATGAGCGGGGCGTCATCATCAACACCTCGTCGATCGCCGCGTTCGAGGGGCAGATCGGCCAGGTCGCCTACACCGCGTCGAAGGCCGCGATCGCCGGGATGTGCCTGACCATGGCGCGCGACCTGGGCAGCCTGGGCATCCGGGTGCTGGCCATCGCGCCGAGCCTGTTCGCCACCGGGCTCACCGAGGGCATCCCGGACGAATTCGCCGCCCAGCTCACCAAGGACGCCGCATTCCCCAAGCGGCTGGGCCGCCCCGACGAGTACGCCAAGCTGGCGCTCGCGATCGTCGACAACGCGATGCTCAACGGCCAGTGCATCCGCCTCGACGCCGGTCAGCGCTTCGCCCCCAAGTAGTCGCGTGACTTCGGCGCGGTAGCCGAGGCCCAGCGTCGGTCACCGCGCCGAAGGGGCCTCGGCCAGTGGCGCCCGCGGCACCGCCGCCAGCGCTCCCCGGCCGATCCACCCGGGCACCGCGCGGCGCACCGCGGCCGGACCCGACACGGTCACCCGGCCATCGAGAAGCGCCTGCTCCCAGGTGAAGTCGCCGCGCCACAGCTCGGTCAGCGTGCGCAGCCCCGCCTCGACGGTGGCCGTCACGTCGTGACCCGGGTCGACGTCGCAGACGTCGGCCTGCCCGTCGGTGACCACCAGCCACCACCGAGACGTCCGCAAGTCGACACCCGACAGCCGGAACGCCACCGTCGTCCGCCCGGGCGGCCACGCCTCGAGGGGGACCGACCGGCGGATGTCCCACATCAACAGGTGCGGATCCAGATCGGCGTCACCGAGTTCGGCGATCCAGCGCACGCCCCAGGTGCCCAGCGCGTCGACCACCGGGGCCAGCTCCTGGCCGCGCGGGGTCAGCACATAGGTTGTGCGACCGCCGATCTCGACCCGGTCGACGATCCCGGCCCGGGCCAGGGTCTTGAGCCGTTTGGACAGCAGCGCCGGGGACATCTTCGGGACCCCGCGCCGCAGTTCGTTGAAATGTGAACCACCGAGCAGGAGTTCGCGGACCACGAGCAGGGTCCACCGCTCGTCGAGCACCTCCATGGCCTTGGCCACCGGACAGAACTGACCGTAACCCGACATCGGCCCACCTCCTCAGCGCCCGCCGTCTCATCGTCCCCCAACCGGGCCGACCAGTACAGATCGAGTACTGGATTCGGGTGCGGCACGGCGCGACGATGACTGCACCGACCGAGGGAGGCACGTCATGACCGAAGACACCATCACCGTCGAACAGCAGGTGGCGGTCAAACACCGGGCCATGTGGGCGTCCGGCGATTATCCGAAACTGGCGGCCGACCTGGTCGCCCCGTTGGGGCCCGTCCTGGTGGAGGCGGCCGGCATCGGACCCGGCGACCGGGTCCTCGACGTCGCGGCGGGGACCGGCAACGCCGCGATCCCGGCCGCCCGGGCCGGCGCCTCGGTGGTCGCCAGCGACCTCACCCCCGAGTTGCTCGAGGCAGGACGGGCGCTCGCCGCGCAGGCCGGCCTCGACCTCGACTGGCAGGTGGGGGATGCACACGCTCTTCCGTTCGGCGACAACGACTTCGATGTCGTCATGTCGTGCATCGGGGTGATGTTCGCGCCGTTCCACGACCGCTCGGCCGCGGAACTGGTGCGGGTGTGCCGGCCCGGCGGGCGCATCGCGCTGATCAATTGGACGCCCGAAGGCCACATCGGCAGGCTGTTCGCCACGATGAAGCCCTACATGCCGCCGCCCCCGCCGGGTGCGCAGCCGCCGCCGCTGTGGGGGAGCGAAAGCCATGTCCGCGAGCTGTTCGGTGACCGCGTCACCGACATCACCGCCGAACGGCGCATGCTGGCGGTGACCCACTTCGCCGACGGCGCAGAGTTCCGCGACTACTTCAAGGCGGTCTACGGCCCCACCATCGCCGCGTATCGCAACATCGGGGACGACGCTGAGCGGGCCGCGAACCTCGATCGCGAGATCGCTGCGCTCGGTGACGAGCTGATGGGCGATGCGGGCATGGAATGGGAGTATCTGCTGCTGACGGGCCGCAAAGCCTGACACCATGTCGGCATGCCCGACGACGAGCAGCAACTGCCGACCCTGTCCGATGACGATGTGGCGGCGCTGACGCGGTGGGCCGACCGGGAAGGGCTGGGCGCGACGGTCACCGACGTCGCACCGTTGACCGGCGGTACGCAGAACGTCGTCGTGCGTCTTCGTCTCGACGGGCGGCCGATGGTGCTGCGCCGCCCGCCGGTACATCCCCGGCCGACGAGCGACAAGACGATGCAGCGGGAGATCGCGGTGCTGCGCACGCTCGCCGGAACGCCGGTGCCGCATCCCGGATTCATCGCCGGCTGCGAGGATCTCGACGTTCTGGGCGTGGTGTTCTATCTGATGGAGGAGGTCGACGGGTTCAACCCCGGCACCGAGGTCACCGCGGCGTACCGGGACGACGCCACGATGCGCCACCGGGTCGGGTTGTCCTACGCGGCGAGCCTGGCGCATCTGGGCAACGTGGCGTGGGAGGGCAGTGAACTCGCCGCGATCAAACGGCCCGGATCGTTCCTGGCCCGGCAGGTGCCGCAGTTCCTCCGGCTTCTCGACAGCTACCGGCACGACCGCTACGCCCCCGACTCGCTACCCGGTGCGGGGCTGCTCGCCGACTGGTTGGACAGCCACCGGCCCGACGACACCGAACCGGGAATCATGCACGGCGACGCGCATCTCAACAATGTGCTGCTGCGCCGGGACACGCCCGAGTTGGCGGCGTTCATCGACTGGGAGATGAGCACCGTCGGCGACCCGCTGCTGGACCTCGCGTGGATGCTGATCTGCTGGCCGGACGACCCGAACCCGATCAACGCCGGTGCGGAACTGTCCGCACTGGGTGGACTGGCCGATCGAGGCGAGTTGCTCGACGCCTACCGGGACGCGGGCGGACGGCGCACCGACCGCCTCGACTGGTACCTCGCGGTGGCCTGCTTCAAGCTCGCCATCGTCATCGAGGGCACCTGGTCGCGCTATCTGGCCGGCCGGGCGACGCGCGAAGCCGGTGAGCGCCTGCATGATTCGGCCGCCAACCTGATCGGGCTGGGCGTCCGCGTCGCCAAGGGTGACGATCCGTTCCGGTGAGTCAGCGGTAGGCGTCGATGCCGAGCTGGACCGCCAGGGCCAGCCCGGCCGCGCCGATCAACCGCCGCAGCGGTGTCGCAGGCAGGCGGCGGACCAGCACCGGCCCCAACCGCGAGCCCAGCAGGCAGCCCAGGCCCAGCGGCAGCACGGCCAGCCAGTTGACCGGGGCGAACACTGCGAAGATCAGTGCGGCGACGGCGTTCGCCACCCCGGAGACCACGTTCTTGCCCGCGTTGGCGTGGGCCAGCGTGTCGCTGCCCTTGGCCAGCATCAGCGCGAGCAGCACCACGCCGGCCGCAGCGCCGAAGTACCCGCCGTAGACGCAGATCAGCAGAATCGCGGCCAGTTCTCCCGGGCCGGCGTGCGGACGGGCCTCCGGGTGCGCCGGGGCGGAGCGGCGGGGCAGCAGGATGAACAGCGCCGAACCGCCGAGCAGGAACGGCACCGCCTTCTCGAAGCCCTCGGCCGGCGTGGACAGCAGCAGGACCGCCCCCGCGGCGCCACCGAGCGCCGCCGCCGGCGCGATCCGCCGGATCCACGCGCCCTGCCCGCGCAATTCGGGCCGCGACCCGAGCACCGCGCCGACGCCGTTGAACACCAGCGCCACGGTGTTCGTCACGTTGGCCGCGACCGGCGGCAGGCCGACGGCCAGCAGCGCGGGATAGGTCGCCACCGACGCCAACCCGGCGATGCTGCCGGTCAGTCCGCCCAGGATCCCGGCGGCGAGCAGCAGGCCGATGTCGTGCCAACCCATTGCGAGGACAGTAGTCGGCCCGCGGGGCGCCGAAATCCACCGCGGAATGTGATTGCACTCGCATGTGCAGCACGGCTAGGCTCACCCACGTGCCAAGGCGACTCGTAGTAGCAACCCGCAGCGGGGTCTGATCTCGACCGACCCCTCGCTGTGGGTCGTTGCTACACCGTCGGTCACCCTCCTGAGAACGAGAAGACCGGCACATGATCACCGCATCGGCATCACCCGCGTGGGCGTCCACCGAGATCGAGACCGCGCCGCAGCACGGATCTGCGCATTCGACGATCGCGTCCGTCCTGCCGGCCCCGCTGCCCCGCGGTCTGCGCACGGAGGCCGACGACATGACCTGGGGTGCGTTCCTCGCCGAGTACGCCACCGCGACCGGTCCGCTGCGGCTGGGCCAGTGGTCCTGCACCGACGCCGAACGGCCGGCCGGCCGCCTGGGGCCACAGGCCCGCAATTACCAGGCCACGCTGGCGGTGGGGGACCGGATCAGCACGTCGACCGCCGCGGCGAGCGGCCCCATCGCGGCCCTGACCGCCATGCTCCACGACCAGGGCATCGCGGTGGAGTTGGTCGCATTCCACCAGGTCTCGGCCGGTGCGCACACCGCGACGTTCCTGCGCGGGTCCGACGGCGCCCACGCCGAATGGGCGATGGGCTGGGCGAAGGATTCCACGCAGTCCGCGCTGCGCGCCGTCATCACATGCGCCAACCGGCTGCTCGCCGCGGCCTGAGTCGGTGCGGCGCAGCGCCCCTTCGCCGAACCCGGCGGTCCGCGTCAGTGCAGCGGCCGCAGCACGATGCGCATACCGTCCTTGGGCACCGGCATGCCGCCGTAATCCCACTCGGTGGTGTAACCCGCGTGCGGCAGTTCCAGCCGGTACTTGCGCAGCAGCCGGTGCAGGATCGTCTTGACCTCGAGCTGACCGAACGTCATCCCGATGCACTTGTGCGCGCCGCCGCCGAACGGGCTGAACGCATACCGGTGCTTCTTGTGCTCGTTGCGCGGCTCGGTGAAGCGCAGCGGGTCGAACTTCATCGGCTCCGGGTAGAGCTCCTCGAGCCGGTGGTTCATGCCGGGGTAGGCGATCACGTTGGTGCCCTTGGGCAGGTAGTAGCCGAGCAGCTCGGTATCGCGCACGGTCTGGCGCATCGCCCACTGCACGGGGGTGACCAGGCGGATCGACTCGTTCATCACCAGATCGAGCGACTCCAGCTTCTCCAGCGACTCGATGTCCACCGGTCCGTCACCGAGGCGGTCGGATTCGTCGCGGCAGCGTTCCTGCCACTCCGGATGCTTGGCCAGCTGGTAGATCATCGTGGTCGCGGTCGATGTCGAGGTGTCGTGCGCGGCCATCATCAGGAAGATCATGTGGTTGACGATGTCTTCGTCGGAGAACCTGTTGCCGTCCTCGTCCTCGGTGTGACACAGCACCGTGAGCAGGTCGGAACCGTCCTTGCCGCGACGCTCCCTGACCCGCTCCTCGAAGTAGTTCTCGAGCAGCTTGCGGGCCTGCATGCCGCGCCACCAGGTGAACGGCGGCACGGGCGTGCGGATGATCGCGTTGCCGGCGCGGGTGGTGGTGGTGAACGCGTTATTGACCTTGGTCACCAGCTCCTTGTCGGAGCCGGGTTCGTGGCCCATGAACACCATCGAGGCGATGTCGAGGGTCAGCTCCTTCATCGCCGGGTACATGAGGAACCGCGAATCGTTGACCGCCCAGTCGTTCGCGATGACCTGCGAGACCACCTTGTCGACCTGTTCGGTGTAGCCGACCAGGCGGGTGCGCACGAACGCCTCCTGCATGATCCGGCGGTGGAACATGTGCTCCTCGAAGTCGAGCAGCATCAGACCGCGGTGGAAGAACGGGCCGATCACCGGAACCCAGCCCTGCTGGGAGAAGTCCTTGTTGCGATTGGAGTACACGGCCTGCGCCGCGTCGGGGCCCAGCGCGGCCACCGCCGCCAGGGCGGGGGAGTCGGCGTAGTAGAGCGGGCCGAACTTGCGGTAGACGTGCAGCAGGTAGTCCGGTCCGCCGCGGAACATCTCGATCATGTGGCCGATGACGGGCAGGCCGGAGTCGCCCATCACCGCCTTGAGGTCGGTGCCCGGGGGCGGGGTCGCCATCGGCTTCTGCGGGAAGTCGGTGTTGCGCAGCTTGCGCTCGATCAGACCCATGCCGGGGAAGTTGTTGAACGACGGTGTGAGGCGCCGCTTGGCCTGGTCGAGTAGATAGTCCGGGGTGCTGATGGTCGCCATCTGAACGCTCCTGATCATCACAACGCTGTGGTGGACATCACCTCCGTTCATCCTGACCGGCGTACTTGACGCATGTCAAGTTTGTTCCTGGCGTGCCGCGGTGCGAAGGTGGGAAGCGATGACCGCAGATTCCGTATCGCCCGAGATCCGCCGCAGTCGCGGCGACCGGCAACGTGACGCGATCGTCGCCGCGGTCCGGGCACTGCTCGAGGAACGGCCGTTCTCCGAACTGTCGGTGAGCACGATCAGCGAACACGCCGGCGTCGCCCGGTCCGGCTTCTACTTCTACTTCGACTCCAAGTACGCGGTCCTGGCGGTGATCGTCGCCGACGCGATGGCCGAACTGGCCAAGCTGAGCCACGACTACGCTCCCCGGGAGGCCGACGAGTCGCCGTCGGAGTTCGCGCGGCGGATGGTCGGTTACGCCGCGGCGGTCTTCGCGAGCAACGATCCGATCATGCGGGCGTGCAAGGTCGCGCAGAGCACCGACGCGCAGATCCGCGAGATCATGAACGACTTCGAGGACATGGTCATCGACAAGATCGTCGGCCTGATCCGCCAGGACGACGGCGCCCGGCCGATCACCGACGACCTGCCCGCGCTGGTGCGGATGCTGACCGCGACGACTTCGATGACGCTGACCCAGGACAGCGCGTTCGTCGGGCGCCGCGACGATCCGGCCCGCGCGGTCGAGGTGGTCGAACGGCTGTGGCTGTACGGCCTGTGGGGTGGGTCCGACCTGCGCGAGGGCTGACCGTCCGCCGCCGAACGGTAGGGTCACCGCCATGACGCAGCGCAGCGGGTTCGCCGGTAAGCGGTGCCTTCTCACCGGCGCCGCCAGCGGTATCGGACGCGCCACCGCGCTGCGTCTGGCCCGCGAGGGCGCCGTACTGTTCCTCACCGACCGCGACGCCGACGGCCTGCAGACCACCGTCGACGACGTCCGCGCGCTGGGCGGCACCGTCGGCGCGTACCGGGCGTTCGACATCTCCGACCACGACGCGGTCGTCGCGTTCGCCGACGAGGTGCACCGCAGCCACGACGCCATGGACGTCGTCATGAACATCGCCGGTGTCTCGGCGTGGGGCACCGTGTCCACCCTCACCCACGAGCACTGGCGCTCGATGGTCGACATCAACCTGATGGGGCCCATCCACGTCATCGAGACGTTCGTACCGCCGATGGTCGCGGCGCGCCGGGGCGGGCACCTGGTCAACGTCTCCTCGGCCGCCGGCTTGGTGGCGCTGCCCTGGCACGCCGCGTACAGCGCCAGCAAGTACGGGCTGCGCGGGCTGTCGGAGGTGTTGCGCTTCGACCTGGCCCGGCACCGCATCGGGGTCTCGGTCGTGGTGCCCGGCGCGGTGAAGACCCCGCTGGTGCAGACCGTGCAGATCGCCGGTGTCGACCGTGAGGCGCCGAACGTGCAGAAGTGGACCAACCGCTTCGCCGGTCACGCCGTCTCACCCGAACACGTGGCCGAGCGGATCCTCACCGGCGTGCGGCGCAACCGCTACCTCATCTACACCTCACCCGACATCCGGGCGCTGTACCTGTTCAAGCGCACCATGTGGTGGCCCTACAGCGTGGCGATGCGGCAGGTCAACGTACTGTTCAGCCGGGCGCTGCGGCGCTAGCGGCGGCCCCAGTCCCACGGCGGGGTGCTCAGCAGACCCTGCCCCTCGAGGCGGGTTTCGCCGACGTCCTTGTACAGGGTCAGCTGGACGGCATCGCCGTCCTCGTCGAGCGGGACCGCGCCGAGCAACTCCACCATCGCGGCCGAGTGCGTCACCACCACCACCTGCGTCTGGGCGGCGGCGGTCGCGACGAGCGAGGCCAGCGGGCGGACCAGGTCCGGGTGCAGCGATGTCTCCGGTTCGTTGAGCACCATCAGCGACGGCGGGTCTGGGCTGAGCAGCGCGGCCGCCCACAGCAGGAAACGCAGTGTGCCGTCCGACAATTCGGCACAACGCAGGGGACGCAGCATGCCGGGCTGACGCAGTTGGAGGTCGAAGAGCCCGTCGTGCACCGCGATCTGCACGGTGGCGCCGTCGAACGCGTCGGCCACCGCGCGGGCCAGATCGTCGAAGCCGGCCTCGATGATGGTCTGGGTGGCCGCCGCCAGATCGCTGCCGTCGTCGGAGAGGACGGGAGTGCGAGTGCCGACCTGGGGCCGACGGGCCGGTGCGGCGGTGTCGACCCGGAAACCGTCGTAGAACCGCCAGGCGCGCAACCGATTCCGTACGGCGGCGAGTTCGGGCAGCGCGCCGGGGAACTCGGCCAGCACGCTGCGGTGCGACGGCAGCGCGCGGGTCAGATCGTCGAAGCCGCGTCCGAACTCCGAACTGGCCTCGACGTGTTCATTGCCGCGCCGCACCAGCGTGGACCCGGGACGCAGCACCGGACCGGCGAACACGGCCTCGCGCTTGATCTGCGGGTCTCGGGCGAACAGCGAGCCGGGGCCGGCGTGCTGGGGCAGGCCGAGGTCGACGAGGTAGCCGAAATCGTCTGCGCTGAACCCGAGTTCGAGCGACACCGGACGGGTGCGGACAGTGCCCTCGGCGCGTCCGGTGCGCCGGGCGCCCGCGGTCTGCTCGGGACCGGCCCACAGCGCCGACTGCAACCCGCCTTCGCGGGCGAGCGAACCGATCACCTCACCGCGGCCGCAGTCGGCGAGCAGGCGCAGCGCCCGGTACAGCGACGATTTGCCGCTGCCGTTCGCGCCAGTCACCACGGTGAGCCGGCGCAGCGGCAGCACGACGTCCCGCAGCGAGCGGTAACCGCGGATCGCGACGGTCTGCAGCATGGGGCGAGGTTATCGGTGGCCGGTGACAGCCGGCATGGCCAGCTCCAGGCGCACGCCCAGCAGCCGGACCGGGCGGTCGAGGGGGAACTGGCCGAGCACGTCGAGCGCGGTGGCGGTCACCGTCGTCGCATCGGTGGTGGGCGCGGCCAGCTTACGGATCTTGGTGCGCGTGTAGAAGGTGCTGGTGCGCACCGTGACCGCCACGCGCGTCACCACGCGGCCCTGCTCCACGACCTCGGCCAGGGTCTGCCGGGCCAGATCCGCGACGGCCGCCTCGATCTCGGTACGGTCGGTGAGGTCGTGCGGGAACGTGGTCACGTGGCTGCGGGAGCGCGCCACCCACGGTTCGGCGCTGACGGTGTCGTCGCCGCCGCCCTTGGCCAGCAACAGGATCCACAATCCGGTGGTCGGGCCGAACGCCTGGGTCAGCACGGTGGCGTCGGTGGCGGCCAGATCGGCGACCGTGGTGATGCCCATCGTCGCAAGCTTCTTCTGCGTCTTGGGCCCGATACCCCACAGGGCGTCGACGGGGCGGTCACCCATCACCGCCATCCAGTTGTCCTCGGTGAGCACGAAGACCCCGCCCGGCTTGCCGAACCCGGTCGCCACCTTCGCGCGCTGTTTGTTGTCGCTGATGCCCACCGAACACGACAGACCGGTCCCGGCGGCGACGACGGCGCGGATGCCCTCGGCGAGTGCCACGGGGTCCTCGACCTGCGCGCCGACGTAGGCCTCGTCCCAGCCCCACACCTCGACCGGATGTCCGAGGTCGCGCAACAGCGTCATCACCTCCTCGGAGGCCTCGTCGTAGGCGGCGGGATCCGACGGCAGGAACACCGCGTCCGGGCACTTGCGGGCGGCGGTGCGCAGGGGCATCCCGGCGTGCACGCCGAACTCCCGGGCCGGATACGACGCGCAGGTGACCACCTTGCGCGCCTCGGTCGGGTCGCCGCTGCCGCCGACGATCACCGGCAGCCCATCGAGTTCGGGGTGGCGGCGCAGTTCCACCGAGGCCAGGAACTGGTCGAGGTCGACGTGCAGGATCCAGCGCATCAGGTGCCGCACAGCTTGCGCGCCACGGCCTCCCAGGCGTCACCGAGTTGGTCGAGGGTGGCGCCCTCGGCCAGTCGATGCTCGACGTAGTCGGCGTCGAGCAGGGCGGTCAGCGCGGTGGCCTGGGCGTCGAGGTCGCCCGAGGTGCCGGCCGAGGCCAGCAGCATGCGCACGTGCACGTGATGCAGGACCATCGGCGCGTTGAACCGGGTCTGCCGGTCGCGCGCGGCGTCGGAGAGCAGCGCGTGGTGGCGGTGGACGAACTCGAGGCGCTCCCGCCCGTAGGCGAGTAACCGGTCGAGCGGTGGTGCCCCCGGTCCCAGCGGCGGCGGCCCGAACATGAACGCCTGTTGGTGTTGCTTCTCGTTCTCGTCGAGCAGCACCACCATCAGTCCGGCGCGGCTGCCGAAGCGGCGGAAGAGTGTGCCTTTCCCGACGCCGGCGGCCGCGGCGATATCGTCGGTGCTCACGGCATCGGCGCCGCGTTCGGCGATCAATCGGCGGGCCGCGTCGATCAACAGGATCCGGTTGCGGGCGGCGTCCCCGCGCTCTTGCGGCGCGCTGTCGACCACCGGCAGGCCGAGGGACCGGTCGGTGGCGCTCACCACACCACACTAACCCAGCCGGAATTATTCGGACCGCAGTCCGGTTTAATCGGGGGACGTGGACATCGAGGGAAGGACATGACGTGTCGGATCTGAACGTGCTGGTGTTGGTGGGCAGCCTGCGGGCGGCGTCGGTGAACCGCCAGCTCGCCGAGCTTGCGGTGGAATCGGCTCCGGACGGCGTGACGCTGCGGCCGTTCGACGGGCTGGGCGAGCTGCCGTTCTACAACGAGGACCTCGACGTCGATCCGCTGCCCGACTCGGTGGCCGAGCTGCGGCGGGTGGCGGCCGAGGCGGACGCGGCGCTGGTGATCACGCCGGAGTACAACGGCAGCATCCCTGCGGTGCTCAAGAACGCGATCGACTGGCTGTCCCGGCCGTACGGCGACAGCGCGCTCAAGGACAAGCCGCTCGCGGTGATCGGTGCGGCGCTCGGCCGCTACGGCGGGGCGTGGGCCCATGACGAGACGCGCAAGTCGTTCGGCATCGCCGGGCCGCGGGTGGTCGAGGACCTCAAGCTCTCGCTGCCCAGCGCGTCGCTGGACGGTAAGCACCCGCGGGAGAAAGCCGAGGTCGCCGGCGAGGTGCGCGACATCGTGGGCAAGCTGGTCGCCGAGGTGGGCTGACCCAGAATGCGCCGCAACGGCGGCACACCCCGACCGGGGGTGTGCCGCCGTCGGCGTCTGACGCCCATGGTGCCGTGACCGACCGCGGCGTTCGATGCGCTGAGCCGCGTGAAGTCCGGGCCGGTCGGGAGAATGCGGGGCCGGCCCAGCGCCTCGAGGGAGTTTGCTGAGCGCCGCTGGGCGCCGGCGACCCCGGGCGACGTGTCGGTGCCCGGTGGTAGACCTGACCCATATATAGCGACACACCCACCGGCGGGTGTGGCGACACGCCGGTCCACACACCGGCGAAGTGCTTACGACCTGGGAATTCCAAAAATGTCATTCAGAACATCTTGTATCCGTAGGTCTTGTCGGCCACTAGGTGTAGTGTCTTGCTCACCGAAGAGCCACCAGAGTTCCGGAGGCCGATCGGGACGCAGAACGGGCGTCGTCCGGGGGTCTGACCACCGCGGACGCACCCGGGCCGCCGGGAATTTCGGAGGCCTGCGCGTCGCTGAAACAGATAGCGACATGAAGTACCCGAGTCAGTTGCCAGCCCGTCACCAGTCACCACCGCCGTCCGCGATAGGAGCCGTGCCGCCGATGACCGTCACCGTCTACACCAAGCCCGCCTGCGTCCAGTGCAACGCCACCTACAAGGCCCTCGACAAGCAAGGCGTCGAGTACGAGGTCGTCGACATCTCCCTCGACAGCGAGGCTCGCGACTACGTGATGGCGCTCGGTTACCTGCAGGCGCCGGTCGTGGTGGCCGGCAGCGACCACTGGTCGGGCTTCCGCCCGGACCGGATCAAGGCCCTGTCGGGCGCGGTGGCGGCCACCGCCTGACGGGTATCCGTCCGGCACAGGGTGTGCGGCCGGTTCCGGCGGACAGGACCTGGAAGGGATAAGTGATGGGTGCCCTCGTGTACTTCTCCAGTGTCTCGGAGAACACGCACCGCTTCGTCGAGAAGCTGGGGTTCCCCGCGGACCAGGTCACCCGGATACCGCTGCACGGCCGGATCGAGGTCGACGAGCCCTACGTGCTGGTGCTGCCCACCTACGGCGGTGGGCGCGCCACGCCGGACGTCAATGACGGGGGCTACGTCCCCAAGCAGGTCATCGCATTCTTGAACAACGAGCACAACCGGTCGTTGATCCGCGGCGTCATCGCCGCGGGCAACACCAACTTCGGCGCCGAGTACGGCTACGCGGGCAACGTGGTGTCCCGCAAGTGCGGCGTCCCCTATCTCTACCGCTTCGAGCTGATGGGCACCCAGGAGGATGTCCAGGCGGTTCGGGCGGGACTCGCGGACTTCTGGAAGGACCAACCGACGTGGCACCCACCGTCACAGCTGCAGAGCCTGTAACCACCGGCGCACACGCGCTTCCGGGCGAAACGGATTACCACGCCCTCAACGCGATGCTGAACCTGTACGACGCCGAGGGCAGGATCCAGTTCGAGAAGGACGCTCAGGCGGCGCGGGAGTACTTCCTGCAGCACGTCAACCAGAACACGGTCTTCTTCCACAATCAGGACGAGAAGCTCGACTACCTGATCCAGAAGGAGTACTACGAGCGCGAGGTGCTCGACCAGTACTCCCGCAACTTCGTCAAGACGCTGCTCGATCGCGCCTACGCCAAGAAGTTCCGCTTCCCGACGTTCCTCGGCGCGTTCAAGTACTACACCTCCTACACGCTCAAGACGTTCGACGGGAAGCGCTACCTCGAGCGCTTCGAGGACCGCGTCGTGATGGTGGCGCTCACGCTGGCCGCCGGCGACACCGTACTGGCCGAGAAGCTCGTCGACGAGATCATCGACGGCCGCTTCCAGCCGGCCACCCCGACGTTTCTCAACTCGGGCAAGAAGCAGCGCGGCGAGCCGGTGAGCTGCTTCCTGCTCCGCATCGAGGACAACATGGAGTCCATCGGGCGCTCCATCAACTCCGCACTGCAGCTGTCCAAGCGCGGCGGCGGGGTCGCGTTGCTGCTGAGCAACATTCGCGAGCACGGGGCACCGATCAAGAACATCGAGAACCAGAGCTCGGGTGTCATCCCGATCATGAAGCTGCTCGAGGACTCGTTCTCCTACGCCAATCAGCTGGGGGCGCGGCAGGGCGCCGGCGCGGTGTACCTGCACGCCCACCATCCCGACATCTACCGGTTCCTCGACACCAAGCGCGAGAACGCCGACGAGAAGATCCGCATCAAGACCCTCTCGCTGGGTGTGGTGATCCCCGACATCACGTTCGAGCTGGCGAAGAAGAACGAGGACATGTACCTGTTCTCGCCGTACGACGTCGAGCGCGTGTACGGGCTGCCGTTCGCCGACATCTCGGTGACCGAGAAGTACTACGAGATGGTCGACGACGCGCGGATCCGCAAGACGAAGATCAAGGCGCGCGAGTTCTTCCAGACACTGGCCGAGCTGCAGTTCGAGTCGGGCTACCCGTACATCATGTTCGAGGACACGGTGAACCGGTCGAATCCGATCGAGGGCAAGATCACGCACTCGAACCTGTGCTCGGAGATCCTGCAGGTCTCCACGCCGTCGGAGTTCAACGAGGACCTGTCGTACTCCAAGGTCGGCAAGGACATCTCGTGCAACCTCGGGTCGCTCAACATCGCCAAGGCGATGGACTCGCCCGACTTCGCCCAGACCATCGAGGTGGCGATCCGCGGCCTGACCGCGGTCAGTGACCAGACGTCGATCACGTCGGTGCCGTCGATCGAGCAGGGCAACAACGACTCCCACGCCATCGGCCTCGGGCAGATGAACCTGCACGGGTACCTGGCGCGCGAGCGGATCTTCTACGGCTCCGAAGAGGGCATCGACTTCACGAACATCTACTTCTACACCGTGCTCTACCACGCGCTGCGTGCGTCGAATCGCATTGCGATCGAACGCGGTACGTCGTTCAAGGGCTTCGAGCGCTCGAAGTACGCGTCGGGGGAGTTCTTCGACAAGTACACCGAGCAGGTGTGGGAGCCCAAGACCGACAAGGTGCGCCAGCTGTTCGCCGATGCCGGCATCCGCATCCCGACCCAGGACGACTGGCGGCGGCTCAAGGAGTCGGTGCAGCAGCACGGCATCTACAACCAGAACCTGCAGGCCGTGCCGCCGACGGGGTCGATCTCCTACATCAACCACTCGACCAGTTCGATCCACCCGGTCGCGTCGAAGATCGAGATCCGCAAGGAAGGCAAGATCGGCCGCGTCTACTACCCGGCGCCGTACATGACCAACGACAACCTGGAGTACTACCAGGACGCGTACGAGATCGGGTACGAGAAGATCATCGACACCTACGCCGCGGCCACCCAGCACGTGGACCAGGGGCTGAGCCTGACGCTCTTCTTCAAGGACACCGCCACCACGCGTGATGTGAACAAGGCGCAGATCTACGCCTGGCGCAAGGGCATCAAGACGCTGTACTACATCCGGCTGCGCCAGATGGCTTTGGAGGGCACCGAAGTCGAGGGCTGCGTCAGCTGCATGCTGTGAGGCCGCGCCGAGACTACGGAAGATGACGGAATACGAGGAATCTCCGTCAACTTCCGTAGTCTCGGCGTTCGGGCCTCAGCCCTCGCGAGCCTGGTCAGCCCGCAGCGCCTTGAGGCGGCGCTCCTCGCGCAGCACGTTCTGGTAGCTCTCGCGTTCGGCGACCAGCCAGTCGGGTTTGTCGGCGAGCAGCGCATCGATCTGCTCGGTGGTGAGCGCCTCGGTGACGCCGCCGCGCGCGAGACCGGCGATCGACACGCCGAGCTTGGCGGCCACCAGGTTCTTCGGATGCGGCCCGTTCCTGCGCAGATCGGTGAGCCATTGCGGCGGGTCGGCCTGCAGGGCGGCGAGTTCGTCGCGGGTGATCGCGTTCTCCTGGAACTCCGCCGGCGTCGCGGGCAGGTACACGTCGAGCTTCTTCGCCGCCGTAGCGGGCTTCATCTGCTGCGCGTTCGGCCTGCTCATGGCCCCAGCCTATCGGTAGCCTGAGGCCGTGGACCCCTCGCTCACCCTCGGCTACGTCCCCGGCGGGACGCCCGCGAAGTGGGCCAGGAACTGGGCGCAGCGCCACCCCGACGTCCCCCTCGAGTTGTGCCCCGTCGCCGCCGTGGACGCCGCCGCCGCGGTGCGGGCCGGCACCGTCGATGCGGCACTGCTGCGGCTGCCGTCCGACACGTCGGGGCTGGCCGTCATCCCGCTCTACGAGGAGACGACGGTGGCGGTGATGCCTGCCGATCACCTCCTCACCGCACTCGACGAGATCACCGCAGCCGACCTCGCTGACGAACCGGTGCTGGTGCCGCTCGACGACGTCATCGCCTGGCCGCAGGCGCCGGGCGCCCCGGTCGATCACCGCCCCGAAACGACCGGCGCGGCAATTGAACTCGTCGCGGCCGGTATGGGAACCCTCATCGTTCCGCAATCGCTGGCACGGCTGCACCACCGCAAGGACCTCACCTACCGGCCGATCACCGACGCACCCGCCTGCCCAGTGGCGCTCGCCGTCCCGGAAGGACCGCAGCCGGCGCTGATCGAGGAGTTCATCGGCATCGTGCGGGGCCGCAGACCCGGGTCGTCGCGGGGGCAGGCCGAGCCGGCGCCCAAGCGGACCGCACGGGAGAAGACCCTCGCCAAGCAGGCCGCCCGCGCTGCGGCGGGGAAGGTCGCCCGCAAGCCGGGGCGGTCCACGCGCGGCCGGCGCTGACTCAGCAACGCCGAGTGGCCACGTATCGCGCGTGAACCGCCGCGAAGCGCGCGATGACTGGCCACTCGACCGCCGGGGAAAGCAAACGCCGGGTGTGAGCCCGAAGGTCCACACCCGGCGGTGCGCCGATGATTCGGCGGGGCGGAAATCTCAGTATTTGTGCTGCGGGCCCTGTTCCTTCTTGTACAGCGCCTTGAGCATCCGGTCGCGGAAGAACGCGTTGTCGATCAACTTGATGCCGTTGTTCGCCACCGCGGGGATACCGGCGAGCTTGTGGAAGTACCGGCCCCGCTTGTACTCCCGGCCCCAAGCCGCTTCCATCTTCTGCGCGTAGTTGGTGAAGTCGTCGGGTCCGCCGTTGGTGAGCGCGGCGATCGCGCACTCGCCCGCGGCCAGCCCCGATTCGAGCGCCTTGGAGATCCCGGCGCCCGACGCCGGCTTACCCGCACCCAGCGAGTCGCCGGTGAACAGCACACCCGGACGCCACGGCGGCCAGGCGGTGAAGCCCATCGGCAGTCGCCACGCCCGCACGCTCTTGTTCTTCTTGAGCTCTTCGATCGGCGGCAGCTCCCAGTCCCGCGGCAGGGTGCGCAGGAACTCGCCGAGGAACTGCGTGGCGTTGATCGACTGCCAGTTCTTGTAGCTGTTGACGTAGCCGAGGCCGATGTTGAACAGGCCGTTGCCCATCGGGAACACCCAGCCGTAGCCGGGCAGCTGATCGCCCTGGAAGGCCAGCTTGAGATAGATGTCGAGGCTGTCGGAGTCCGGCCGGTTGGCGTGCATCTCCGAACGGATCGCGATCGCCTGGTAGCCGTTGTACTGCGAATCGATCTTGAGCGCCCGCTTGATGGGGGAGTAGGCGCCGTCGGCGGCGATCACCGCGTCGCCGAAGACCTTCTCACCGTTCTTGAGCGTCACGCCGACCACGCGGCCGTTCTCCACGATCGGGCCGGTGACCTCGGCACCCTGGCGCACCTCGGCGCCGGCCGACTCGGCGTGCTTGAGCAGCACGGTGTCGAGGTGCTCGCGGCTCACGGTGTGCCCGTGATCGGGCATGCCCGGGCGCTTGGGGAACGACAGTTCCCATTCGCTGGGGCTGAACACCGTCACCCGGTTGACCCGGTGGTACGTGGCCACCTCGTCGGCCAGGCCCATCTTCTGCAGGTAGCTCACGGCTCGGGCGGTGAGGCCGTCGCCGCACGGCTTGGCTCGCGGGAACTCGGCCTTGTCCAGCACCACCACCTTCGCGCCGGTCTGTGCGGCCTGCCACGCCGCGGCCGAGCCCGAAGGGCCCCCGCCGGCGATGACCAGGTCGTATCGCTGAGTCATGAATCTCGTCTCGTCTGTCGGGCTGTCGTGGCGATAGTACCCAAGTCGTCGCCGACCGGCGCTGCGGGCAAAGCTCCTGCCAGTGCCGGTGAAAGGCGTGCTCACGGCGGTTCTGAGCAGGTCAGCACACCCCGAGCGAGTACAGTGGGCGGGTGCGACGAGGGCCGAGGTCCCGCACCGGTGACGAACCGGGCGGCAAAGTGGACGCGCGCAGCGAACGCTGGCGCGAGCACCGTAAGAAGGTGCGTGCCGAAATCGTCGACGCCGCGTTCCGGGCCATCGACCGGCAGGGCCCCGAGGTCAGCCTCCGGGAGATCGCCGAGGAGGCCGGCACCGCCAAGCCCAAGATCTACCGGCACTTCACCGACAAGTCCGACCTGTTCCAGGCCATCGGCCAGCGGCTGCGCGACATGCTGGGCACCGCGATCTTCCCGTCGATCGACCTGTCCGTCGACTCCGGCCGCGCGGTGATCCGCCGGGCCGTCGAACAGTACGTGCGGCTGGTTGACGAGCATCCCAACGTCATCCGGTTCCTGATCCAGGGCCGCTTCGCCGAACAGAGCGAGTCGGCGATGCGCGCGCTCAACGAGAGCCGCGAGATCACGCTCGGCATGGCGGAGTTGTTCGACAACGAACTCGGTGAGATCGAGCTCGACGCCGCCGCCCTCGAGCTCGCCGCCTACGCCGCGTTCGGGTCGATCGCGTCGGCCACCGACTGGTGGCTGGGCACCGAGCAGGACAGCCCGCGCCGGATGCCGTCCGAGGCTTTCGTCGCACACCTCACCACGATCATGATCGGTTCCATCAACGGCACCTGTGAGCTGCTCGGCATCAGGATCGACCCCGATCTGCCGCTGCACGAGGGCGTGCGCAAACAGGAGCACGTCGCCTGAAGATGAGGCAGTCGCCTCATGCGCCAGACCCGCGATGGACCGCACGATCGGTGCATGACCATCACCAGCACCACCTCATCACCCCGCGACATCGTCGCCGCCGTCACCGATCATCCCGTCCTTCCGGACGGTGACGACGAACGGTTCGTGGGCTTCGGCATCATGGGCCTGCCGTTCCGCAGCGGCCACTACCTGGCTTATCGGCAGTTCCCGGCCACCACGTTCGCGCCCGGCTATCTGTCCGTGTGGCACCGCGACCCCGCAGGTGGCTGGACCTTCTATGCGACCACGCCCGGCCCGCAGAGCTGTGCCCGCTACTTCAGTTCAGCGACGGACAACGACGCCGTCCGCTGCGACATCGACGTGACCTGGACGGGTCCGTGGTCGTTGCGCATCGTCGTTCCCGGCCTGCTCGAGTGGACCGTCGACATCGCGCCCACCGCAGCCACCCGGGCGATGAGCGCCATCGGCCGCCGGCTGCCCGAGCCGGCGTGGACGAATCGCACCGCGCTCAACGCGATCAGCCGCGTCGCGGGGACCGCACTGCGCACCGGGCCGATCCGGTTGAGCGGCAAGGCCGCCAACGGCCAGACCTACATGGTGGCGCCGCGCCGGGTCTGGGCGGTCGAGGCGTCGTCGGCGACGCTGCGCGGCAGCGACCTGGGCCCCACCGGACCGCTGCCCCGGCAGGCCCGGCTGGGCGACTTCCGGCTGCCCCAACGTGGCGTCTGCGTCGCGGGCACCGGCCATTTCGAGACCTTCGACGCCGACCGTCACACGGCCGTCACCCGTACGGCGTATCTCTGATCGCGAGACGCCGCGCCAGGGGACAATCGACCGATGACGCCGGGCGGGCGCAGTCCCAGCCGAGCCGAGGTACTGGCCGCGCTGTCGGTGGCGATCGACCTCGGCCTCGGCCAACCCGCCGAACACATGCTGCGCTCGGCGCTGATCGGCACCCGGATCGCCGACCGCCTGGGCCTGAGCCGCGAGCAGCGTGACTGCGTCTACTACACGGGCCTGGTCATGTGGATCGGCTGCCACGCCGATTCGCACGAGTACGCGCGCTGGTTCGGCGACGACATCGCCGTCCGGCAGAACTCCTACCTGGTCGACTGGTCCGGCCTGCCGTATCTACGGTTCCTGCTCGGCAACGTCGGCCGCGGTGAACCGCTGCTGCACCGGCTGTCCGTGGCGGCGACCCTGTTCGCCAACGCACGCGGACACATCGCGCGCCTGGTGCACTCCCACTGCATCTCGGCCGCGACGCTCGCCGAGCGCATCGGGCTCGGTCCCGACGTGCGGGCCGCGCTGGCGTACACCTTCGAGCGGTTCGACGGTGGCGGGCTGCCGGCGGGCGCAGCCGGCGAGGAGCTGCCGATCGCCATCCGCGTCGCGCAGCTCGCCGACCTGGTCGAGGTGCACCACCGCACCTACGGGGTCGGCGGCGCGGTGGCGATGGCACGCAGCCGCCGCGGCGGCCAGTTCGATCCGCACGTGGCCGACGTGTTCGTCGCCGACGCCGAGGCCATCCTCGCCGGGCCGGGCGCCGGCGACGTGTGGGAGGCGGCGCTCCGCGAGGCGCCCGACCCGCACCGGCGGCTCGCCACCGACGAACTCGACGCCCTGCTGGTGGCGCTCGGCGACTTCGTCGACCTCAAATGCCCCTTCACCTTCGGGCATTCGCGGGCGGTCGCCGATCTGGCCGCCCGCGCCGGTGCCGCCGCGGGGCTCGGCGCCGACACCGTCGCGCTGCTGCGGCGCGCCGGGCATCTGCACGATCTGGGCCGCATCGGGATCTCCAACCAGATCTGGTCGCGCCCCGGCCCGCTCGGCGCGGCCGAGTACGAGCGCATGCGCCTGCACCCCTATCTCACGGTGCGAATCCTCGACCGCGTCCCCGGTCTCCGGCCGACCGCCGAACTGGCCGGCAACCACCACGAGGCGCTGGACGGGTCGGGGTACCCGCGCGGGCTGAGCGCCGGATCGCTGACCGTGCCCGACCGGATCCTGGCCGCGGCGGTCGCCTACCGGTCCGGCTGCGAGCCGAGGCCCTACCGCGAGCAGATGTCACCGGACGCCGCGGCGCGCCGGCTCACCGAACGCGTGCGTGCCGGCCGGGTCGACGCGGCCGCCGCCGAAGCCGTGCTGCAGACGGCGGGACATCCGTCCGCGAGGGCGGGGCTGCGGCCGGGCGGGCTGACGCCGCGCGAGGTGGAGGTGCTCGGCCTGCTGGCCCGCGGCGCGTCGAACCGCCAGATCGCGTCGGCCCTGGTGATCTCGGAGAAGACCGCACGCAACCACGTCGAGCGGATCTACGCCAAGATCGGCGCGTCGAACCGGATCGGGGCGAGCATGTATGCGGTGGAACACGGGCTGGGAAGCGGCCGTTGACAAGGCTGGCGCGACACGCCGCCAACCCAATATGTTGGGTTGCCCGGAGGTGTCGGCCACTACGAGTAGTGTCGGCGGTAGCTGCCGAGCATCCGCAGCGACGTCCGATAAAGCCTGGTGAAGTGGGGTTCTGGTGAGCGAAGGCATGAAGCTGATTGACCGCGTCTCGGCGATCAACTGGAACCGCCTGCAGGACGACAAGGACGCCGAGGTCTGGGAGCGACTGACCGGCAACTTCTGGCTGCCGGAGAAGGTGCCGGTGTCCAACGACATCCCCTCGTGGAACACGCTCACCGCCCACGAGAAGGAACTCACGATGCGGGTGTTCACCGGCCTGACGCTGCTGGACACCATCCAGGGCACGGTCGGCGCGGTCAGCCTGATCCCCGATGCGCTCACCCCGCACGAAGAGGCCGTCTACACCAACATCGCGTTCATGGAGTCGGTGCACGCGCGCAGCTACTCCAACATCTTCTCCACCCTGTGCTCGACCAACGAGATCGACGACGCGTTCCGCTGGTCGGAGGAGAACCCGAACCTGCAGCGCAAGGCCGAGATCGTCATGCAGTACTACAAGGGCGACGAGCCGCTCAAGCGCAAGGTCGCCTCCACGCTGCTGGAGAGCTTCCTGTTCTACTCGGGCTTCTACCTGCCGATGTACTGGTCCAGCCGCGCCAAGCTCACCAACACCGCCGACATGATCCGGCTGATCATCCGCGACGAGGCCGTGCACGGCTACTACATCGGCTACAAGTTCCAGCGTGGTCTGGCCATGCAGGATCCGGCCACGCAGCAGGAACTGAAGGACTACACCTACGAGCTGCTGTTCGAGCTCTACGACAACGAGGTCGAGTACACCCAGGACCTCTACGACAGCGTCGGGCTCACCGAGGACGTCAAGAAGTTCCTGCGCTACAACGCCAACAAGGCGCTGATGAACCTCGGCTACGAGGCGCTGTTCCCGCGTGACGAGACCGACGTCAACCCGGCGATCCTGTCCGCGCTGAGCCCCAACGCCGACGAGAACCACGACTTCTTCTCCGGGTCGGGGTCGAGCTATGTGATCGGTAAGGCCGTGGTCACCGAAGACGAGGACTGGGACTTCTAGAGCCCGGAGCGCTGCGGCGCCAGGGCACGCGCGGCCAACGCGGCGGCGAGCGCCGACAGCACGTGCCAGGCGCCGTGGTACTGCCAGAGGCTGTCCGGCCGGCACAGCGGCGATCCCGTCCGGCCGACGGCGTAGGCGGCCAGCGCGAGCGCGAAGACTCCGGCGGCCGCCAGCCAGGGTGACCGTGATCGCCGGCTCCTGACGAGCATCCCGGCGTACACCACGGCGACGGCGATGATCGGCCAGTCGTGCGCGGGCCCCGCCCACCATGGCTGCGGCCCGTGAAACGCGACGCTGCCGAACCCGACCGCCGCCAGCGCCCCACCGGCGAGCGCCGCGAACGGCTCACGCCACCGCACCGACCAGACCAGTACGACCGCGCTGGCCATGACGTAGGCCAGGCTGGTCAGCGCCAGGACGGGCTGGGCCAGGGCGGCGTCGGCGATGCGCTCGCAATCCGAGGAGCCGACACTCGCGAGTGTGGAGACCTGCATGGGCGCTCCACCGTAACGCGGCACCGGTGCACACTGGGCGTCGTGCGGGCAAGCCCACGTGACGGAACACGGCCGGTGACCGCCGGGCCGCGTGGATGGTGGGGCCTCGCGGCGGCGCTGATCCTCGGTGCCGTGCCGGCGCTGGCGTCCCCCGCGATGTCGTGGTGGTGGCTCGCGTGGATCGGCCTGGTTCCGCTGATGCTGGTGGTGCGTGCCGCGCCGAGCGCCCGCGCGGCCGCGCTGCGGGGATGTGCCGGCATGGCCGGGTACGTCCTGGCCACCCAGTACTGGCTGCTGCCGAGTTCCGGTCCGCTGCTTCTCGTCCTGGCCGTCGGACTCGGCGCACTGTGGGCGCCGTGGGGCGTCGCGGTGCACCGGTGTCTGCGGGCACCGCTGACGACCCGCGGAGTCCTCGCGGCCACCGCGGTGGTGCCGAGCGCCTGGGTGCTGGCCGAAGCGGTGCGCTCCGTGCCGGGTCTGGGCGGGCCAGGGGCACTGCTCGGCGCGTCGCAGTGGAATCAGCCCGCCACCTTGGCCTCCGCATCACTGGGCGGCGTGTGGCTCACGAGTTTCCTGGTCGTGGCCGCCAACACCGCGATCGCCTGCGCGGTGCTGGATCGGCGCGTACCGGCGCGCGCCACGGCCGTGGCGGTGGCGGTGAGTTGCGCCGCGCTCGGTCCGGCCTGGTTCTGGTCGGGGCCTGCGCCGGCGGCGGGCGAGACGGTGCGGGTGGCGCTGGTGCAACCGGGCAACGTCGAGGAGTCGACGGCCCGTCAGGCGGCAGGCGAAGCGCTCACCGCGGGCCTGGTCGGGCGGCCGGTCGAGCTGGTGGTCTGGGGGGAGAGCAGTCTCGGGGTCGATCTGTCCGCGGATCCGGCGGCGATGAGGAGGTTGACGGACCTGTCCCGCCGGGTCGGCGCGGACCTGCTCGTCAACGTCGACGCCCGGGACCGCAGCGGCCGAATCTCCAAATCGTCGGTCCTCATCGGACCGGACGGATTGCGCGGCGAGTACGTCAAGACGCGGCTGGTGCCGTTCGGGGAGTACGTGCCGCTGCGGCCGCTGCTCGGCTGGGCGACCCGCCATACCCAGGCGGCGGACGAGGACCGACGGCGCGGCACCGGGCAGGTGGTGCTGCACACCGAAGGCCAGGGGGGACTCGCCATCGGGCCGCTGATCAGTTTCGAGACGACGTTCTCCGACCTGCCGCGCCGGCTGGTGCGCGACGGCGCGCAGCTGCTGGCGTATCAGAGTTCCACGTCGTCGTACCAGGGGAGTTGGGCGCAACCGCAGTTGGCGAGCCAGGCCGCCGTGCACGCGGCCGAGGTCGGTCATGCGGCGGTGCACACCGGTCTGTCGGGCGTCAGCTCCGCGTTCGACGCACGGGGCCGCCGGCTCGCCTGGTATCCCGCGACCGAACGCGGCGTGGTCGTGGTGGACGTCCCGCTCGGCGCGAGCGACACCGTGTTCGCGCGGTACGGCAATTGGGTGCTGTGGCCGGCGTCGGCGACCCTCGCCGGCGCCCTGGTGCTGGCCGCGAGCAGACGCACAAGTGCCCGGAAACCGCGGTTTCCGGGCACTTGTGCGTCTGCTCGCGCTAGGGGGTGACCTCCTCGGTGCGCTCGTGGGCGTCCTCGATCACCGTGCGGCCGATCTCGGCGTAGACCGTGGGCCGGGCGAAGCGCAGCCACAGCGCGTAGCCCAGGCCGATCAGGAACACCGCCAGGATCATGTACGGCCCCGCCTTGAAGACCAGCGAGTTGGATGCATACCCCGCGGCGAACGCCCGGTTGTCCCACAGCAGCCAGACCACGTACAGCATCGCCAGCCCGCCGATCGACGGGCACACCAGCGTGGTGATCACGTTGCCGCGGTGGGTTTTTCGCACCCAGAAGTACGAGATCACCGCCGCCGAGCAGATGGCCTGCACCAGCATGATCGCCGCGGTGCCGATCAGCGCCAGCAGCCCGTAGATGTTGGTGTAGGGCACCAGCGACGGGGTGTCGACGGGCACGCCGTCGGCGTCGGGCACCTGCACGGCGGTGAAGAACGCGAACAGCAGCACCACCACCAGCGTGATCGTGCTCTGGATCGCCGAGGCCACGTACGGCGAACCGTGCTTGGCGTGCGCCGCGCCGACCGTCTTGCGGACACCGTCGGACGGGATCTCGCGACCGAGCGCGAACAGGTATCGCGACGCGGCGTTGTGGAACGCCAGCGCGCACGCAAACGACCCGATGACCAGCAGGATCTTGTACACGTCGAGCAGGAAGGTGCCGAGGTTGGCCTGCACCAACCCGAAGTACAGGTCCAGCGGGGACGCGCTGATCGATGCCTCGACCGACGCCTTGGCGCCGTTGCCGGCCAGCACCATCGCCGAGATGAACGTGTAGA
Source organism: Mycobacterium sp. PS03-16 (assembly GCF_004570325.1). GTDB lineage: Bacteria > Actinomycetota > Actinomycetes > Mycobacteriales > Mycobacteriaceae > Mycobacterium. Next base: position 127,161 of record NZ_SPQO01000004.1, read on the forward strand.
ACAGGCCCAGTCCGATCACCGCGATCAGTGTCGCCCGCGGGATGATCTTCTTCGGGTTCTTCGACTCCTCGCCGTATACCGCGGTGGTCTCGAAGCCCACCCACGACCAGAAGGCGAAGAACAGGCCGATCGCCATCGACCCCGCGGCCGCCGCGGTGCCGAAGGCCTCGGCGGGCAGGCTCTCGAACGCATTGTTGAGCAGCACGGTCTGGTTGAGCATGAAGCCGTCGGGCCCGCCGCCGGAGAAGATCACCGAGAAGGCCAGCGCGAACAGGATCAGCACCTCGGCGACCAGCGTGACGCCCAGGATCGCGGCCGCCAGGCTGATGTGGAAGTGCGAGAGCACGCCGATCACCAGCACCGCACCCACCGCGAACACCAGCCACGGGATGTCCACCCCGAGGATCGTGTTGACCGCATCGTTGGCGAAGTAGGCACACCCACCGATCAGCGAGCCCTCGAACACGACGTAGGCGAAGGTCGCCAGCATGCCGCTGGCCATGCCCCACACCTGGCCCAGGCCGTGGGAGATGAAGCCGTAGAACGCGCCCGTGGTGGTGATGTGCTTGGCCATCGCCACGTAGCCCAGCGCGAACAGCGTGAGGATGATCGTGGCGAACAGGAACCCGGCGGGCGCGCCGAGTCCGTTGCCGAAGCCGACCGCGATGGGGGTGTTGCCGGTCATCGCGGTGATGGGCGCGGCGTTGGCGACGGCCATGAAGATCACCGCGACCATGCCGATCGCGCCCTTCTTCAGGGTCGCCGGTGCCGGCGCGGTGGTGTCGACAGCTGCGGATTCAGTGCTCAACCGCGGCCTCCTGGTTCGGATCGAGGGGTGAGAGGCGGTCTGCACCGTGGCAGTCCGCACGAAGCGTCGCACCCCTCGCGCACCCCGACAACCGGGGGAACACACTGTTAACACAGGTGCAACGCCTTCTTGGGGAACGCTGGCCGAACCGGGTGTTTCGCCGGCGTAACGCCGGGCATCTCTGCGGCGACATATCGATCAGTGGCGCCGCCTCGGCGGTGCCCTGCCTGCGAATGCGCGGATGCCAAGCAGCGGCATCCGAGGCCGGCGCCGTCACGCCGGTTCACTACATATCTCTGCGACACGCGCGCCCGTGCGGCGAGCTGAAGAGGATGGCAAACGAATATGAGATTCACGCACATGCTGCGGCGTCGGCTCACCGCCGGCGCCCTGGCGGCGCTCCTGCTGCCGGGCCTGATCGCCGTCGCCGGCGGCTCCGCGACGGCCGGGGCGTACTCGCGCCCGGGCCTGCCGGTCGAGACACTGATGGTGCCCTCGGCCGCGATGGGCACCACCGTCCCGGTGAAGTTCCAGGGCGGCGGCTCCAGGGCCGTCTACCTGCTCGATGGGCTGCGCGCCCGCGAGGACAACAGCGGGTGGGACATCGAGACGGCCGCGTTCGAGAACTACTTCGAGTCGGGTCTGTCGGTCGTCATGCCCGTCGGCGGCACGTCGAGCTTCTACACCAACTGGCAGTCGCCCGCCGTCGGCAACGGCGGCCGCACCTACAACTACCAGTGGGAGACGTTCCTGACCTCGGAGCTGCCGGCGTACCTGGCCGCCAACAAGGGCATCTCGCCCAGCGGTAACGCCGTCGTCGGCCTGTCGATGTCGGGCAGCTCGGCGCTGATCCTGGCCGCGTACCACCCGGGTCAGTTCAGCTACGCCGGCTCGCTGTCGGGCTTCCTCAACCTGTCGCAGGGCATCTGGCCGACGCTGGTCGGGTTCGCGATGCGCGACTCCGGCGGCTTCGACGCCACCGCGATGTGGGGACCGGGCGGTGGCCCGGCCTGGCAGCGCAACGACCCGACGCTGCAGGCGGGTCGGCTGGTCAGCAATGGCACCCGCATCTGGGTGTACACCGGCAACGGCCGCCCGGGCGACCTCGGTGGCGGCGGGGACATCCCCGGCCAGCTGCTCGAGAACATCACCCAGGACAGCAACCGGGCCTTCCGGGACGCCTACCAGTCCGCCGGTGGCAGCAACGCCACGTTCAACTTCCCGTCCAGCGGCACCCACGGCTGGGGCTACTGGGGTTCGCAGCTCAATGCGATGAAGGGCGACATCCAGCGCACGCTGGGCGTCTGATCCGAAAGCTGAACGGCCGGAGTGCGATTCGCACTCCGGCCGTTTTCGCGTCGATCAGCTCCGCAGCGAGGCGGTGTCGATGACGAAGCGGTAGCGCACGTCGCTGGCGAGGACGCGCTCGTAGGCCTCGTTGACGTAATCCGGTGCGACGACCTCGATCTCGGGGAGCACGTCGTGCTCGGCGCAGAAGTCGAGCATCTCCTGGGTCTCGGGAATGCCGCCGATCAGCGACCCCGCGATGCTGCGGCGGCCGAACACCAGCGCCCCCGCCGGAACGCTCATCGCCTCCTCGGGCATCCCGAGTTCGACCAGCGTGCCGTCCACCTTGAGCAGGCCGAGGTAGTCGGCGAGGTTCAGGTTGGCCGACACGGTATTGAGGATCAGGTCGAAGGACCCGCGCAGCTGCTTGAAGGTGGCGCGGTCGCTGGTGGCGCGGTAATCCTTCGCGCCGAGACGCAGCCCGTCCTCCATCTTCTTCAGCGACTGACTCAGCACGGTCACCTCGGCGCCCATCGCGACGGCGATCTTCACCGCGAGATGGCCCAGGCCACCCAGGCCGATGACCGCGACCTTCTTGCCGGGGCCGGCGTTCCAGTGGCGCAGCGGGGAGTAGGTGGTGATGCCCGCGCACAGCAGGGGAGCGGCCGCGTCCAGCGGGATGCTGTCGGGGATGCGCAGCACGTACTCCTCGTCGACGACGATCGCGCCGCTGTAGCCGCCCTGGGTGGGTTCGCCGTCGCGGCCGACGGCGTTGTAGGTGCCCACCATGCCGGTCGTGCTGCAGTACTGCTGCAGGCCGGCGCGGCAGTTGTCACACTCCCGGCAGGAGTCGACGAAACAGCCGACCCCCACGCGGTCGCCGACCTTGTACTTGGTCACCTCGGCGCCGACCTCGGTGACGATGCCGGCGATCTCGTGGCCGGGCACCACCGGGTAGTTGGGCTGACCCCACTCCGCCTTGACGGTGTGGATGTCGGAATGGCAGATCCCGGCGAAATGGATGTCGAACGCCACATCGTGCGGTCCGACGTCGCGGCGGGTGATCGTGGTCTTGGTCAGCGGTTCGGTCGCCGACGTGGCGGCATACGCGGAAACAGTCGTCGTCATCTCGTCCTCTTCATCGTCTGGTACAGCTCGCTCGCGAGAATGGAGCGGAAAACGGGCGCACGTCGATGAGGCGCCCGGACAGCTGTAACCGCCCGGTGGCGGTGACTAATCCCGATACGTGAATATGTCAGCGATCTGACAGTCCGGGGGCGCGGAAGCCCGCGGTGAACGACAGCCGGTCATAGCGCACCAGCCCAGCCTGCTGGTAGGGATCCCGGTCGATGACGTCCTGCGCCTCCTCGACGCTGATGTCGCCGGTGACCAGCACGCCGCCGGTCTGGGACTCCTGGCGGCCGGCCAGCACCACGCGCCCGGCGGCCACCTCGGCGGTGAGCCAGTCCAGATGAGCGGGGCGGGTTCGGTCGATGACCTCGAGCGGTTCGAGATAGGTCAACGTGAGGATGTGGAACACGGGGCGAAAGACTAGTTGATCGGCGCGTTGGCCCAGCGCACGTCGGCCAGGATGCCGCGGGCGGCCACGATGCCCTCCCCGGTCTGCCACACCTCGTCGTTGACGGTGAACACGCGGCCGTCCTGGGCCGCGGAGAGCTTCCGCCAGGCGTCACTGTCGAGCACCTCGGGTGCCCGCTCGCGGGCGGCGTCGGAGGCGAACGAGACGTAGACGATGTCGCCTTCGGCGATCCCGTAGTCGGCCGAGTCGCCCGTGGCGACCTCGACGAACGGTTCCTCGGTGAAGCGCTGGGTGGCCGGGCGGTCGAGGCCGACCTGGGCCAGCACGCTGCCGGCGAAGCTGTCGACCCCGTAGACGCGCAGTGCGTCGTCGGTGAGCTGCACCACCGAGGCCTGGTAGTGGGCGGCGTCGTTGTCGGCGCCGGTGCGGCGTGCCGCGTCGGCGAACCCGCCGAGCAGCCGCTCGGCGGCGCCGAACCGGCCGGTGGCCGCCCCCGCGACCCGCAGGTTGGCCTGCCAGTCGGGTCCCGGCGGGCCGGTGAACACCGTCGGCGCGATGGTGCCGAGCTCGGCGAACAGGTCGGGGGTCAGCGCCTGCGAACCGAGGATGAGGTCGGGGGCGGCGGCCCGGATCGCGTCCAGATCGGGTGCGGTGCGCGTCCCGGCCGGCGGGACATCGTGGATGACCGCGCCCAGATAGGACGGCTGGACGCCCGGATCGCCGTCGGGCACCGCGGCTGCCACCACCCGCGACTGCAGGCCCAGCGCGCACATCGCGTCGAGCTGGTCGCCGGAGAGCACCACGATGCGCTGCGGATCGGCCCGCACCTGGGTCTGCCCGGCGGCGTGGCGCACCTCGCGCTCGGCCGGTCCGGGGTCGACGGCGGCCGGTTCCGGGGCGCAGGACTCGTCGGGTCTGCGGTCATTGCCCAGGACGCCGGCGCCGGCGATGCTCGTGGTGCTGGTGATCACCGACGTCATCGGGCCGGGGGCCGCCGGCGCGTCGCCGAGCTGACCACAGCCGGCCGTCACCGCCGCCACGAGCGCTGTCAGCAACGCCACACACGACTGCGTCCGGGGTCGGCTGATCGGCACGGCGCCGACGGTAACATCCTGCTCGCGGACCTCGCCGGAGCCGTTGTGCGCGGCGGATGATGACCAATTACGACGTTATGTAGGACCCAGGCTGACCCCGCGCCCGCCGAGGGATAGGATTCAAGTCGAACAAGCGCGGGCATGTCCCGTTCGAACGTTTGGAGGACCTGTTGGTAGCCGAAGCGCCCCCAATCGGTGAACTCGAGGCACGGCGTCCGTTCCCGGAGCGGCTCGGCCCCAAGGGCAACCTGATCTACAAGCTGATCACCACCACCGATCACAAGCTGATCGGCATCATGTACTGCGTCGCCTGCTTCGCGTTCTTCCTCATCGGCGGGTTGATGGCGCTGTTCATGCGCACCGAGCTCGCGGTCCCCGGGCTGCAGTTCCTGAGCAACGAGCAGTACAACCAGCTGTTCACCATGCACGGCACGGTGATGCTGCTGTTCTACGCCACCCCGATCGTCTTCGGGTTCGCCAACCTGGTGTTGCCGCTGCAGATCGGCGCGCCCGACGTGGCGTTCCCGCGCCTGAACGCCTTCTCGTTCTGGCTGTTCCTGTTCGGTGCGCTGATCGCGATCGCCGGGTTCATCACCCCCGGTGGCGCCGCCGACTTCGGCTGGACCGCCTACTCGCCGCTGACCGACGCCATCCACTCGCCCGGCGCGGGTGGTGACCTGTGGATCATGGGTCTGGCCGTCGGCGGTCTGGGCACCATCCTCGGTGGCGTCAACATGATCACCACCGTGGTCTGCATGCGCGCCCCGGGCATGACGATGTTCCGGATGCCGATCTTCACCTGGAACATCCTGGTGACGTCGATCCTGGTGCTGCTGGCGTTCCCGCTGCTGACCGCCGCGCTGTTCGGCCTGGCCGCCGACCGCCACCTCGGCGCCCACATCTACGACCCCGCCAACGGGGGCGTCCTGCTGTGGCAGCACCTGTTCTGGTTCTTCGGTCACCCCGAGGTGTACATCATCGCGCTGCCGTTCTTCGGCATCGTCAGCGAGATCTTCCCGGTGTTCTCCCGCAAACCGATCTTCGGGTACACCACGCTGATCTACGCGACGCTGGCCATCGCGGCGCTGTCGGTCGCCGTCTGGGCGCACCACATGTACGCCACCGGCGCGGTGCTGCTGCCGTTCTTCTCGTTCATGACGTTCCTCATCGCGGTGCCGACCGGGATCAAGTTCTTCAACTGGATCGGCACGATGTGGAAAGGCCAGCTCACATTCGAGTCACCGATGCTGTTCTCGGTCGGCTTCCTGCTGACCTTCCTGCTCGGTGGCCTGTCCGGCGTGCTGCTGGCCAGCCCGCCGCTGGACTTCCACGTCACCGACAGCTACTTCGTCATCGCGCACTTCCACTACGTGCTGTTCGGGACGATCGTGTTCGCGACCTACGCCGGCATCTACTTCTGGTTCCCCAAGATGACGGGCCGTCTGCTCGACGAGCGGCTGGGCAAGCTGCACTTCTGGCTGACGTTCATCGGCTTCCACACCACGTTCCTGGTGCAGCACTGGGTCGGTGACGAGGGCATGCCGCGCCGCTACGCGGACTACCTGCCCACCGACGGGTTCACCACGCTGAACATCGTGTCGACCATCGGCGCGTTCATCCTCGGCGCCTCGATGCTGCCGTTCGTGTGGAACGTGTTCAAGAGCTGGCGCTACGGCGAACCCGTCACGGTCGACGACCCGTGGGGTTACGGCAACTCGCTGGAGTGGGCGACCTCCTGCCCGCCGCCGCGGCACAACTTCACCGAGCTGCCGCGCATCCGGTCGGAGCGCCCAGCGTTCGAGCTGCACTACCCGCACATGGTGGAGCGGATGCGGGCCGAGGCGCACGTCGGCCGCGACCACCATCCGGACGAGCCCAAGCCGATCGACGCGTCCAGTTGATGGACTGCTGCGCCATCACGCGATGAACGCAGCAGGAAGGGTGTCGGTGCTGTTCACCGTCACCGGGGTCGATCAGCCGGGCGTGACGTCGGCGCTGTTCGAGGTGCTGTCCCGCCACGACGTCGAACTGCTCAACGTCGAACAGGTCGTGATCCGGGGCCGGCTCACGCTCGGTGTGCTCGTGGTGTCGCCGGAGGGCGACGCCGAGAGCGAAGCGCTGTGCGTGGACGTCACCGACGCGATCCACGGCGTCGGCCTGGAGGTGACGATCGAGCGCAGCGCAGGCACGCCGGTGATGCGCCAACCGTCCACCCACACGATCGTCGTGCTGGGCCGGCCGATCAGCGCCGAGGCGTTCAGCGCGGTCGCCCGCGAACTGGCCGCGCTCGGGGTGAACATCGACACCATCCGCGGGGTGTCGGACTACCCCGTGACCGGTCTGGAACTGCGTGTGTCGGTTCCGGCCGGCGCCGCGGTCGAGAAACTGCAGAGCGCGTTGGCGCGCGTCGGGGTCGAGGAGCGCGTCGACATCGCGCTCGAGGACTACAGCCTGGAGCGCCGCGCGAAACGGCTCATCGTTTTCGACGTCGATTCGACGCTGATTCAGGGCGAGGTGATCGAGATGCTGGCGGCCCGCGCGGGCGCGGAGGCGGCGGTCGCCGAGGTCACCGAGGCCGCGATGCGCGGCGAACTCGACTTCGCCGAATCGCTGCACCGTCGCGTCGCCACGCTGGCCGGTCTGCCGGCCTCGGTGCTCGACGACGTCGCCGAACAGATCGAGCTCACCGCAGGCGCCCGCACCACCTTGCGCACCCTGCGCCGGCTGGGCTTCCACTGCGGCATCGTCTCCGGCGGCTTCCGGCAGGTGATCGAACCGCTGGCGCACGAGCTGATGATGGACTTCGTCGCGGCCAACGAACTCGAGGTCGTCGACGGCACGCTGACCGGCCGGGTGATCGGTGAGGTGATCGACCGGCCCGGGAAGGCCAAGGCGCTGCGCAACTTCGCCCAGCAGGCCGGCGTGCCGATGGAGCAGACGGTGGCCGTCGGCGACGGCGCCAACGACATCGACATGCTCGCCGCGGCCGGCCTTGGCGTCGCGTTCAACGCCAAACCGGCGCTGCGCGAGGTGGCGGACGCCTCGCTGAGCCACCCCTACCTCGACACCGTGCTGTTCATCCTCGGGATCACCCGCGGGGAGATCGAGGCCGCCGACGCCGTGGACGGTGTGGTGCGGCGCGTCGACATCCCCGACTGAGCCTGCCGAGCAGACGCAAAGTGGCCCTCTGAGCGGACTTTCGTGCGCTTCTGCGTCTGCTCGCGAAGAAATTAGACCACCAGGGCGCTGGGTTCCGGCCCGGCGGCGCCGGTGATGCTGCGCCATGCGCGCGCCAGCAGCTCGACGGCCTCACGCATCTGGTCGGGCGGCAGCGTGTAGGGCACCCGGAGGAAGCGCTCGAGTGACCCGTCGACGCCGAAGCGCGGGCCGGGTGGCACGTCGAGCCCCATCCGCGACGCCGCGGCCGACAGCGCCGAGCTCATCGGCGCGGGCAACCGCACCCACAGCGCCAGCCCGCCGCGGCCCGGGCACGGCTGCCAGTCCGGCAGGTGCTCGTCGAGCAGCGCCAGCATCAACGCGCGCCGGCTGCGCAGGATCTCGCGGCGCTCCGGCAGCAGCTCGTCGGCGGCGCCCAGCAGTTCGGCGGCCGCAAGCTGCTCGAGGATCGCAGTGCCCATGTCGATCGACGGCCGCAGCGCCGCGATGGTCGCCAGCGTGCTGCGTTCGGCCCGGATCCAGCCGATGCGCAGGCCACCCCAGAACGACTTCGACATCGACCCGGTGGTCAGCACCAGGTCGCGGCGACGGGTGAGCGCGGCGGCGACCGGCGGCGGGGCCGGCTCGTCGAGCCACACCTCGGTCATGGTGTCGTCGATGATCGTGCGGGTGCGGGTGTCGGCGATGAGCGCGGCGAGCTCCTCGCGCTGCGGCTGCGGCATGGACAGCCCGGTCGGGTTGTGGCTGTCGGGCACGAAGTAGGCCAGGCTGGGCGCCAGCTGGCGCACCGCGGCGTGCACCGCCCCGAGATCCCACCCGTCCTCGGTCAGCGCCACGGGGACCGGGCGGGCGCCGGCGGTCGTGACGGCGGCGATCGCGCCGTGGTATGTCGGCTGTTCGACCAGCACCCGGTCACCCGGCTGGGTGTAGGTGGCCAGGATGAGCCCGATCGCATGCAACGCGCCGGTGGTCACCATGATCTCGTCGGGTTCGGTGGGTAGCCCGCGCGCGCAGTACCGGGCGGCGATGGCCTCGCGCAGCGGCGGCACCCCGGTGAGTTCGATGCCGATGTCGTGCAGGTACGGGGTGACCCGCTGGGTGGCCGAGGCGAAGGCGTCCAGGACGGCGGGCGCCGGTGCGGCCAGCGCGGCGTTGGCGAGGTTGACCGCGCCGCGGGCAGCGGGCACCGGGGCCGGCGCGGCGGGCGCGGACGGCAGCGCGGTGATGCTGCGGGCACCGCGGCGGGCGACCAGGTAGCCGTCGTCGCGCAGCTGCGCGAAGGCGGCGGTGACGGTGGTGCGCGACACCCGCAGCCCGTCGGCCAGCGCTCGCTCGCTGGGCATCCGGGCTCCGACCGGGAGCCGTCCGTCGATGATGAGCATCCGGACGCCGTCGGCCAGGCCCTGGTAGACGGGGCCGGTGGCACTGGCCGTGCGCCAGTTACCCAGTTCCCGGATCAAGCGGGCCAGATCGAGGGCGCGGGGCGGAATGTCGAGCGTCATTGCAGCCAGTATTCGCCAACTGGCTATTGGATGGCAAGCCACTTCTGCGCACGATGGCACTATGGCTTCGAACTGGATATCTCGACTGGCACAGGCGTTGGCCGATCTGTACGACGTGACCGCCATCGCCGGCCACCACGGCGACCTCGACGAGTGGGACGCCGACGCCCGGCGGATGCATGCCGAATTGGACGCCATCCGCATGCGCTTCCCCGACCACGCGTAGTGCCGGCCCGGCTTCTGCCCGCGGCCGTGCGGGGTGCGGTGCTGCTCGTCGGCCTCGCCGCCTACGGCGTGTCGATGGCGCTGATGGTCCGCGCGGGGCTGGGCCTGGACCCGTGGGATGTGCTGCACCAGGGCCTGGCGCGCCACACCGGGATGACGATCGGGACGGCCTCGGCCGTCGTCGGTGGCGCGGTGCTGCTGGCCTGGATCCCGTTACGCAACCGGCCCGGCGTCGGGACCGTGGCCAACGTCGTGGTGATCGCGGTGACGGTCGACGCCGCGCTGGCGGTGCTGCCCGCGCCCACCGCACTGCCGGTGCGGGTGGGCTGGCTGGTCGGTGCGGTGGTGCTCAACGCACTGGCGACGGTCCTCTACGTGGGCGCCGGACTGGGCCCCGGCCCCCGCGACGGTCTGATGACGGGCATCGTGCGGCGCAGCGGGTTGTCCGTGCGTCTGGTCCGCACGTCGATCGAGGCCGCGGTGCTGGCCGCCGGATGGGTCCTGGGCGGCGCCGTCGGTGTCGGCACCGTCGTCTACGCGCTCGCGATCGGTCCACTGGTGCAGCTGATCCTGCGGCTCACCCCGGTCCGGGTGCTGGCGGTCAGCGGCTGGGCGGAGGTCGACCCGCGGGGCGCGACACCCGTCGAATGCGGCACGATGGTCGAGTGCCGGAAGAAGACGCAGCCGACCTGACCGACGAGGACCTGCTGATCGACTTCGCCAAGGTCACCCTGCGGCGCGGCGGACAGACGCTGGTCGGCCCCATCACCTGGGCGGTCGAACTCGACGAGCGGTGGGTGGTGATCGGCCCCAACGGCGCGGGCAAGACCTCCCTGCTGCGGATCGCCGCCGCCATGGAGCATCCGTCGTCGGGCACGGCCTACGTGCTGGGGGAGCGACTCGGGCGCACCGACATGGCCGAACTGCGCTCGCGGGTCGGCCTGTCGAGTTCGGCTCTGTCGCAACGGGTTCCCGACGGCGAGGTGGTGCGCGACCTGGTGGTGTCCGCGGGCTACGCGGTGCTGGGCCGATGGCGCGAGCGTTACGACGACGTCGACTACGAGCAGGCGGTCGACATGCTCGAGAGCGTCGGCGCCGAACACCTGGCCGACCGCACCTACGACACGCTGTCCGAGGGTGAGCGCAAGCGCGTGCTGATCGCACGCTCGCTGATGACCGACCCGGAACTGCTGCTGCTCGACGAACCCGCCGCGGGTCTGGATCTCGGTGGACGCGAGGAGCTGGTGGCCCGGCTCGCCGACCTGGCCGCCGACCCGGACGCGCCGGCGATGGTGCTGGTCACACACCACGTCGAGGAGATCCCGCCGGGCTTCTCGCACGGGCTGATCCTGTCGGAGGGCAAGGTCGTCGCGGCCGGTCTGCTGACCGACGTGCTCACGGCCGAGAACCTGTCCAAGGCGTTCGGGCAGTCGATCGCCCTCGAGGTGATCGACGGGCGCTTCTTCGCCCGGCGCACCCGTTCCCGCGCGGCCCACAGGAGGCGGTCATGACCGAATCGGCACCGACGTCCACACCCGAGCCGTTGGTGCCGCGCCCGGCGGCGACGGTGATGCTGATCCGCCCCGCCCGCGGCAACCCGGGCGGCAACGAGGTATTCCTGATGCGCCGCCACGCCGGGATGGATTTCGTGGCGGGGGTGATGGTGTTCCCCGGCGGTGGGGTCGACGAGCGCGACCGCAACGCCGACATCGCCTGGGCCGGGCCGGGGCCGCAGTGGTGGGCCGACCGGCTCGGGGTGGACGCCGCCTCGGCCGAGGCACTGGTCTGCGCGGCCGCGCGGGAGACGTTCGAGGAGTGCGGCGTGCTGTTTGCGGGCGCGGCCGACGATCCCGATGTGCTGGTCGACGACGCGTCGGTGTACCGCGACGCGCGCCGCGCGCTGACCGACCGGTCCCTGTCGTTCGCCGACTTCCTGCGCGCCGAGAAGCTGGTGCTGCGAGCGGATCTGCTGCGGCCATGGGCGAACTGGGTGACGCCGGAGGAGGAGCGCACCCGCCGCTACGACACCTACTTCTTCGTGGGGGCGCTGCCCGACGGTCAGCGCGCCGACGGCGAGAACACCGAGACCGACCGGGCGGGCTGGATCACCCCCGAGGAGGCGCTCGAGGACTTCGCGGCGGGCCGGTCCTTCCTGCTGCCGCCGACCTGGACCCAGCTCGACGCGCTGGCCGGGCGCACCGTCGAGGAGGTCCTCGCCGTCGAGCGGCGCATCCAGGCCGTGCAGCCCACGCTGGCCGTGCGGGACGGCAACTGGGAGATCGAGTTCTTCGATAGCGACCGCTACAACGCCGCCCGCAACCACCGGGCGCCGGGAGCCTGACCGCGTGCGGGAGTTCGTCGGCGTCCACACCCACCCGGAGCAGCCCGGTGTCGCGACACTGCTGCTGTCGCGACCGCCGACCAACGCGCTGACCCGGCAGATCTACCGCGAACTGGCCTCGGCCGCCGCGGAGGTGTCCGGCCGCGAAGACGTCGACGCGGTCGTGCTGTTCGGCGGGCACGAGATCTTCTGCGCCGGCGACGACGTGCCGGCGCTGCGCGCGCTGTCGCCCGCGGAACGCGCGGCCGCCGACGAGGTGGCCCGCGCCGCGGTCGCCGCCGTCGCCGCGATTCCCAAGCCCACGGTGGCGGCGGTGACCGGCTACGCACTGGGCAGCGGGCTGACCCTCGCGCTGGCCGCCGACTGGCGGGTGGCCGGCGACAACGTCAAGGTCGGGTCGACAGAGGTGCTCGCCGGCCTGGCGCCCCGCGCGGACGCCACCGCGCGGCTGGCCCGCGCGGCCGGGCTGAGCCGGGCCAAAGACCTGGTGTTCTCCGGCCGTTTCGTCGGCGCGCAGGAGGCGCTCGCCCTCGGGCTGGTCGATACGCTGGCCACCCCCGACGGCGTGTACGACGCCGCGCTGGCCTGGCTGGACCGGCTCGGGGACCACCCGCCGCAGGTGCTGGCCGCCGCCAAGGCCTCCTTCGCCGGTTAGGCTGCCGGTCATGACGAGTATCGACTCCACCGAGCTGCCCGCATCGAACCCGCATGCGACGGCCGAGCAGGTCGAGGCCGCGATGAAGGACTCGAAGCTGGCCCAGGTGCTCTACCACGACTGGGAAGCCGAGACCTACGACGAGAAGTGGTCGATCTCCTACGACCAGCGCTGCGTCGACTACGCACGCGGCCGGTTCGACGCGGCGGTGCCCGAGGAGGTACAGCGCGAACTGCCCTACGACCGGGCCCTGGAACTGGGCTGCGGCACCGGGTTCTTCCTGCTCAACCTGATCCAGGCGGGGGTGGCGCGGCGCGGATCGGTCACCGACCTGTCCCCGGGCATGGTCAAGGTGGCCACCCGCAACGGTCAGTCGCTGGGGCTCGACGTCGACGGTCGCGTCGCCGACGCCGAAGGCATCCCGTACGAGGACGACACATTCGACCTGGTGGTCGGCCATGCGGTGCTCCACCACATCCCCGACGTCGAACTATCCCTGCGCGAGGTCATCCGGGTGCTCAAACCCGGCGGCCGGTTCGTGTTCGCCGGGGAGCCGACCACGGTCGGCAACCGGTACGCCCGTGAGCTGTCGACGCTGACGTGGCGCATCGCCACCAACGTCACCAAGCTGCCCGTGCTGTCGGACTGGCGCCGGCCGCAGACCGAGCTCGACGAGTCATCCCGCGCCGCGGCGCTGGAGGCCGTGGTGGACCTGCACACCTTCGACCCCGCCGATCTGGAGCGTATGGCCCGCTCGGCCGGGGCGGTCGAGGTGGCCACCGCCAGTGAGGAATTCACCGCGGCGATGCTGGGCTGGCCGGTGCGGACCTTCGAGGCTGCCGTGCCGCCGGGCCGATTGGGCTGGGGCTGGGCGAAATTCGCGTTCAACAGCTGGACCACGCTGAGCTGGGTCGACGCCAACGTGTGGCGGCGGGTGGTGCCGAAAGGCTGGTTCTACAACGTGATGGTGACCGGAGTGAAACCGGCCTGATTCCCGCGCGGTGTTCGATCTCGACGCGGTCGCCTATCTGCGCAGCGACGACGGCGAGCGAGCCCTTCGCGACGCCGCCGGTCGACCGCTGACCGCGGACTCGCTGATCCGTGACATCGCCGCGCTGCGAACGTCTTTCGGGGACCGTGCCGCCGTTCTCGTGGAGACGGTGCGACTGCGGCGCAAGGCCGCCGACAAGCTGCCCGATGCGAGGGACTGGCTGTTCACCGACGAGGCGTTGCAGCAGGCGACGGCGGCGCCGGTGGCCGCGCACCGGGCGCACCGGCTGACCGGACGGCGCGTGCACGACGCCACCTGCTCGATCGGCACCGAGCTTGCCGCGCTTCGGATTCGGGCTGCCCAGGTGGTGGGCAGCGACCTCGATCCGGTGCGCCTGGCGATGGCGCGGCACAACCTCGATTCCGGCGGCGACGGTGTGCCGCTGCTGCGCGCCGACGCGCTGTACCCGGTGACTCGCGACACCGTCGTGCTCGTCGATCCCGCGCGCCGACGCGCCGGGCGGCGCACCTTCGACCCGAGGGACTACACCCCGCCGCTGGACGCGGTGTTCGACACCTATGCCGGCCGCGATCTGGTCGTGAAGTGTGCGCCCGGAATCGATTTCGACGCCGTGCGCCGGCTGGGCTTGCGCGGGGAGGTGGAGGTGACCTCGCTGGCGGGCAGCGTGCGCGAGGCGTGTCTGTGGTCGCCCGGGCTGACCACCGCCGGGGTGACGCGGCGGGCCAGCCTCCTCGACCGCGGCGAAGAGGTCACCGACGCCGACCCCGACGATTGTCCGATCGCACCCGCTGGGCGTTTCCTCGTCGATCCCGACGGTGCGGTGGTGCGGGCCGGGCTGGTCCGCCACTACGCCGCGCGGCACGGGCTGTGGCAGCTCGACCCCGCCATCGCCTATCTGTCGGGGGAGCGGATACCGCCCGGTGTGCGCGGCTTCGAGGTGCTCGAGGAGGTCGCCTTCCATGAACGGCGGCTGCGTCAGGCGCTGACGGCCCACGACGCGGGGGCGGTCGAAATCCTGGTGCGCGGTGTCGACGTCGACCCCGATGCGCTGCGGCACCGGCTCAAACCGCGCGGCGGCGCGGCACTGTCGGTGGTGATCACCCGGCTGGGCACCGGGTCGGCAAGTAGGGCAACGGCCTTCATATGTCGGCCGTCACGTTGACCGGCCACGTACCCTTGCGGTGATGAAACGAGCCTCTTCGATCGCGGCGCTGCTGGCCGCCACCGTGCTGACCGGCTTCGCCGGTACCGCCGTGGCGTCGGCCCAGACCGCATGTGCCGACCTCGGCGGCGCCCTGAACGCCGAACAGTCCTGCCAGGTGCACGACGCGACCGCCGACTACACGCTGGACTTCACGTTCCCGGCCGGATACCCCGACGAGCAGGCGGTGTCGGCGTACCTGACGCAGACCCGCGACGGCTTCGTCAACGTCTCGCAGATGCCCGGATCCCGGGGGCTGCCCTACGTGCTCGATGCCAAGGGCACCGCCTACCACTCCGGGCTGGCCCCGCAGGGCACCCAGAGCCTGGTGCTGGAGATCTACCAGAACGTCGGCGGAGCCCACCCGCAGACCTGGTACAAGGCGTTCGCCTACGACCTCGGCAAGCAGGCGCCCATCACGTTCGAGACCCTGTTCCGACCCGATTCACGCCCGCTGGACCTGGTGTTCCCCGCCGTGCAGCGTGAACTGCAGGCCCGCACGGGCATCGACCAGCCGGTGCTGCCCGATATCGGGATGGACCCGAAGCACTACCAGAATTTCGCGATCACCGACGACGCGGTGATCTTCTTCTTCGGGCAGGGCGAACTGCTGCCCGAGGCGGCCGGGGCCATGCAGGCGTCGGTTCCCCGCGCCGTGCTGGCCCCGGTCCTCGCGGTCTAGACCTTCGACGGTTCCCGCCGGCCGGACTTCGGCTCGTAGGTCTCCCAGAAGGTGGCGTTCGGGATCCCGAGGGTGACCGGATCGAAGACCGGATCGAGGCCGGCTTTCTTCTGCCGCTCGTAATCCCGTAACGCCTTGTACGCGGGCTGCTGCAGGATCAGGATGCCGATCACGTTGAGCCAGGCCATCAGTCCGACGCCGATGTCACCGAGGGTCCATGCCTCGGTGGCCGTGGACACGGCGCCGATGGTCACCGACACCAGGATCAGCGCCTGCAGTGCCATGGTGGCCGTGCCGCCGACCGTGCCGCGGATGAACGGCAGGCGCATGGGGGAGGCCTTCCCGAGCAGGAAGCGCAGGTTGGTCTCGGCCATGTAGTAGTAGGCGATGATCGTCGTGAGGCAGAAGAAGAACAGCGAGATGGCCACGAAGCTGGCGCCCGCGCCGCTCCACAGGGTGTCGAAACCCACCTGCGCGTATGTCGGGCCCACGGCGACGTCCGCCGGCAGCAGACCGCCGTCGGCCAGCACGGCGCCGTCGGCGCTCTCCCCCTCGTAGACGCGGTAGGCACCGGTGGACAGGATCAGGAAGCCGGTGGCCGAGCAGACGAACAGCGTGTCGACGTACACCGCGAACGCCTGCACCAGACCCTGTTTGGCGGGGTGGGAGACCTCGGCCGCGGCGGCTGCGTGCGGGCCGGTGCCCTGGCCGGCCTCGTTCGAGTAGATGCCGCGCTTGACGCCCCACATGATCGCCGCGCCGATGATGGCGCCGAACGCCGCATCGATGCCGAAGGCGCTGGAGAAGATCAGCCGAATCATCTCCGGCACCGCTGAGGCGTTGGCCGCGACGATGATGAGCGCGAACAGGATGTAGGCAACCGCCATGAACGGCACGACGATCGAGGCGAACGTGGCGATCCGCTTGACGCCGCCGATGATCACGAACGCCAGCACGATGACGATGCCGACGGCCACGGCCCATTCCGACCAGCCCCAGGCGTTGTTCATCGCGACCGCCATTGAGTTGGACTGCACGCTGGGCAGCAGCAGGCCGCACGCCAGGATGGTGACGGCGGCGAAGATCAGGCCGTAGATCTTGAACAGGGGTGCCGCCGCGGTATGTGACATCGCCCGGCTCAGGTAGTAGGCGGGTCCGCCGCGGTACTCGCCGGTGAGGCTGTCACGCACTTTGTAGATCTGGCCGAGTGTGCACTCGACGAACGACGTCGACGCCCCCAGGAACGCCATGGCCCACATCCAGAACAGCGCGCCCGGGCCGCCGAATGCGATCGCGGTGGCGACGCCGGCGATGTTGCCGGTGCCGACGCGCCCGGCCAGCGACATCATCAGGGCCTGGAACGAGGACACGCCGTCGGGCGACTTCTCGCCGTGAATCATCACCCGGATCATCTCCGGGATCTGCCGAACCTGGACGAAGCGTGACCGGATGGAGAAGTACAGGCCCGCGGCCAGGCACAGATAGACCAGCGCGTTGCTCCAGATGTAGCCGTTCACCGCGCTCAGGAATTCCGACAACTCGCTCTCCCGGTACGTCGATTCCGGCCCGCCGGGCGGCGGGCGCCTCCGGCATGATGTCACGGAACCGGCGGTTTTTTGTTAAGTCGGCGTCACCTCGGCGTTAGAAATGTGATGAGCAGATGCTCACGGCCGCAATTCTTCCGGTGCGAAGCCGTAGACCTGCCCGTCGCTGGTTGCCGCGACCACCCTGCCGTCGGCGCCGATCGACACCCCGACCGGCCAGCCCGTCGCCTCGGGCAGCGGGTAGCTGTTCACCGTGCGGCCGTCGCCGGTATCGAACGCCAGCAGCGCCTGACCATCCTCGCCGGCGGCGGTGACGGTGTAGCCGACGTCGCCGGCGCGGCTCGCGGTGGTCAACGGGCCGACGTCGTCGCGGGTCCACACCACCTCGCCCCGGTCGCCGGCGTCGCGCACCGCGGTCAGCGCCGACCCCGGGCCGCCACCTGCGACGATCAGCCCGTCGGGGGACACCGAGGGCGGCGTCTGCGCCAGGTAGCCGAGGTGAAGAGACCACTTCGCGCTGCCGTCGGCGGTGTCGAGTGCCCACAGCTTCTGGTCACGGCCGTTGACGTACACCGTCGCCCCGTCCGCGGAGAGCACCGGGCTGGCCAGCGGACCGCGGCCGACCGCATCGCTGCTCCACTCCTGCGCCAGCAGCGGCGACTGACCCGGGCGGTAGCGCAACCCGACGACCACCGGCGCGGGGGCGCCGGGTTCCCAGAGCGTCAGCACCACGATGTTGCCCGCGGCGGAGAACGCCGGAGCGGCGGCGACCGGGCACTGCGGCCGGGCGGACCGGCAGTCGGCGAGGCCGCGGGCGGAGTCGGTCGGGTCGATCCCGGCCACGAGGTCCAGCGGCGTCGCCTCGACGGTGCCGCGGTGGGCGTCGAACACCAGCACCTGTCCGAGGTGGGTGACGACGAGCAACTGGCCGGAGGTGAGGAATCGGGGGGTGGTCGGCGCACCGATGACCGGTTTGCGCCAGCGCGCCCACTGCGTGGTGGGGAAGGCCAGCATCGTGCCGGGCTGGCCGACGTAGAGGTTGCCGAAGCCGTCGAACAGGGGGCTGGCGTTACCGCCGCGCTGGATCACCCTGGTGCACCAGCGTTGCCGGGCGTTGTTGTCGGCCTCCCACACCATCAGCGAGCAGCCGGCCGGCGTCTGGCCGTTGGCGGCGAGGAAACCGTCGCCGTCGAGCGCCACCGCCGCGGCCAGGTCCCCCTTGACCGACCGGCTCCACTCCAGCCGTAGCGCGTCGGCGCCGTCGGCGGGGGTGTAGCTGCTGTTGGCGGCGTCGCCGTACTGCGCGGGCCAGCCCGCCGCCGCGCGGGACTCGACCCAGGAGTTGTCGTCCGAGCATCCGGTCAGCACACCACCCACCAGCGCTGATACCGCCAGCGCCATGAATCGCCGGAACACGGTGTCTCTCCTCGGGTTCGCGTCCTTCGAGCCTGGCGGCCCACGTGAGGGTAACCCGGCCGCCGGTCGCCGCTCGCGTAGGCTTTGCGGCCATGACGACGATGTGGGGTGCGCCGCTGCACAAGCGGTGGCGGGGTTCGCGGTTGCGTGATCCGCGCCAGGCCCGCTTCCTGACGTCCGCTTCGCTGAAATGGGTGCTGGCCAACCGCGCTTTCACCCCCTGGTACCTGGTGCGGTACTGGCGTCTGCTGAAGTTCAAGCTGGCCAACCCGCACGTGATCACTCGGGGCATGGTGTTCCTCGGCAGAGACGTCGAGATCCAGGCCACACCCGAGCTGGCGCAGCTGGAGATCGGCCGCTGGGTGCACATCGGCGACAAGAACACGATCCGCGCCCACGAGGGGTCGTTGCGCATCGGTGACAAGGTGGTGCTGGGCCGCGACAACGTCATCAACACCTACCTCGACATCGAACTCGGCGATTCGGTGCTGATGGCCGACTGGTGCTACATCTGCGATTTCGACCACAAGATGGACAACATCGAGATGCCGATCAAGGACCAGGGCATCGTCAAGAGCCCGGTGCGGATCGGCCCGGACACCTGGGTCGCGACGAAGGTGACCGTGCTGCGTGGCACCACGGTCGGCCGGGGCTGCGTGCTGGCGGCCCACGCGGTGGTCAAGGGCGACATCCCGGACTTCTCGATCGCCGTCGGCGCGCCGGCAAAGGTGGTGAAGAACCGCAAGCTCGCGTGGGAGACGTCGGCCGCGCAGCGCGCGGAGCTCGCCGCCGCGCTGGCCGACATCGAGCGTAAGAAGGCCGCGCGCTAGCGACCCGCGACGATGGCTGACGACGAGTCCGCGCACCGGTCCGAACCGGACTACCGCTTCACGCTGGCCAACGAGCGGACCTTCCTGGCCTGGCAGCGCACCGCGCTGGGCCTGCTGGCGGGGGCGGTCGCGGTCGTGCAGTTCGTCCCGGAGCTGGGAGTGCCCGGTGCGCGGCGGACGCTCGGGATCCTGCTCGCGGTCCTGGCCACGGTGACCGCGGGGGTCGGGCTGCGCCGCTGGGTCCAGGTGGATCGGGCGATGCGGGCGGGCGCACCGTTCCCGCGTCATCCCTCCCCGGCCTATCTCGGCATCGGACTGGTCGTCATCGGGGCGCTGATCGTGGTGTTCCTGGGGATCCGCGCGGTGGGCGGATGACCGGTGCCGCGCCGGCCGACCGCGGTCTTCAGGCCGAGCGGACCGCGCTGGCGTGGACCAGGACGTCGTTCGCGGTGCTCGCCAACGGAGCGCTGCTGATGTTGCGCGACCTCAAGCACCACAGCGCGGGCCTCGGGCTGGTCGCGGGGATGTTCGCGGTCGTGATCGCGGCGCTGATCTACGTCATGGGGATGCGCCGTCAGCGCACCCTGCTGACCCGCCCGCTGCCGCGCCGGATCACGCCGCGCCGCGAGGTGTACGTGCTGGCGGGCGCGGTGCTGGTGCTGATCGCGGTGTCGGTGGCCGCACTGCCGTTCTGACGCCGTCGGGGGTCAGGACGCGCTGTCGGCGGCGGCCCGCCGCCGGCGGACGCGTTTGGACACGAACCACACCAGGAACCCCGCGACGGCGACGAGCACCACGTACTGCAGGGCGGCGCTGTACGGCTCGACAGCGTGCCAGTTGGCGCCCAGCAGGTATCCGGCGCCGATGAACACGGCGTTCCAGATCGCACTGCCCGACAGCGTGAGCATCGTGAAGAGCAAGAAGTTCATCCGCTCGGTGCCTGCGGGTATCGAGATGAAACTGCGGAACAGCGGGACCATCCTGCCGAAGAACACCGCTTTGGTGCCGTGGCGGGCGAACCACGCGGTCGTCTTGTCGATGTCCTCGACGTCGATGAGCGGGATCCGCGTGGCGAGCGCGCGCATGCGGTCGTGTCCGAGCCAGGCGCCGAGGGCGTAGAGGCACCACGCGCCCAGCACCGAGCCGACGGTGGTCCAGATGATGGCCTCGGTCAGCGACAGCCGGCCGAGTCGCGCGGCGAAACCCGCCAGTGGCAGGACCACTTCACTGGGCACGGGCGGGAAGAGGTTCTCGAGGAAGATCGCCAGGCCCGCACCCGGGCCCCCGATCCGCTCCATCAGGGTCACGGCCCAGCCGGCGATGCCACCGAGTTCAGCGGTGTCTGTTGGCAACGAGCAACCTTCCTGGGGGCGGACTTTCGGGGCTGGGATATGCGGACGCGTTCGTCACGACTGTCACCGCCAGCTCGGAAGCACGCCTCGACAGCGAGCGCCCGACACTGGACCCATGCTAGCAACCGGCCGGGAATCGCCGATTCAGCAAATATCGCGCCCGTTGCCTACGAGCGTCCGGGCAGGGGCTGATCGACGATCGGCACCCGCCGGTGCGATTGCCGCTCACCGCGTTTCGCGGCGGCGTACACCTCGGCCGTCTCGGCGGCCACGGTGCGCCAGTCGAAATCCGCGGTGAGCCGGTCCCGCGCCGCCTGTGCGCGGCGCTGGGCGGCGGGCGGGTCGTCGAGCACGGTGCGTACCGCGGCGGCGAGCGCGGGCACGTCGCGAGGCGGGAACGACACCCCGGTCTCACCGTCGATCACCGCTTCGCCCAGGCCGCCTGCGGTCGAGGTGACCAGCGGTGTGCCGGTGGCCGCCGCCTCCAGGGCGACGATGCCGAACGGCTCGTAGTGGCTGGGCAGCACGGCGGCGTCCGCGGTGTGCAGCATGGCCACCAGTTCGTCGTGGTCCAACCGTCCGACGAACGTGACGGCCCTGCGCACCTTGTGTTTTCGCGTCTGCTCGATGAGCCACTGCAGCTGGGTGCCGTCGCCGGCCACGGTCAGCGTGGTGCCGGGATGGGTGCGCCGGATCCGCGGTAGCGCCGCGATCGCGTCGTGCACGCCCTTCTCGTATTCGAGCCTGCCCAGGTAGAGCAACCGGGCCGGTCCCGAGCGGGTGTGCCTGCGGGCGTAGGGCCAGCGCTGCGCCTCGATCCCGTTGCGGATCACCCGGATCTCGCCGAGGCCGGGGCCGAACAGCGTCGAGATCTCCTCGCTCATCGACGCCGAACACGCGATGAGCGAATCGGATTCGCGCACCAGCCAGGATTCCACCGCGTGCACCTGCCGGCTGGTCGCGCCGGCCACCCAGCCGGCGTGCCGGCCGGCCTCGGTGGCATGGATCGTGGACACCAGTGGCACGTCGAAGAATCCGGCCAGCGCGACGGCCGGGTGCGCAACCAGCCAGTCGTGTGCGTGCACCACGTCGGGTCGCCACGGGCCGGCCCCGGCGGCCAGGGCCAGCCCGGCCCGGATCATCGCGTGCCCCATGGCCAGAGTCCAGGCCATCATGTCGGCGCCGAAGTCGAATTCGTGCGGATCCTCCGCGGCGGCCACCACCCGCACGCCCTCGCTGACCTCGTCGGTGGTCGGGTGGGTACTGGGGTCGGTCCGTGCGGGGCGCCGGCTGAGCACCACGACGTCGTGGCCGGCGGCGGCCAGCGCGGTCGCGAGGTGGTGGACGTGCCTGCCGAGGCCGCCGATCACCACCGGCGGGTACTCCCACGAAACGAGCAGGACCTTCACGGCGTCATCGGGGCAGGCGTCGGGCGTCCAGCGCGCCGAACAGGCCGTCGGCGCGGTTCCAGCCGTCGGCCAGGCGTTGCGCGTGCGCGCGCCGGCCCGCGGCCAGCGCGTCGGCGATCTCGCGGGTGGCGTGCGCGTGCAGATGCGCGCGGTAGCGGGCGTAGTCGGCCGCGGAGTCCTTGCTCACCATGAACGGCCAATCGCTGGAGACGGTGAGCAGCGTCTCGCGCAGGATCTGGTCGGCGATCGCGTCGCGCGGGGTGGGGGCGCCGAGCGCGGCGTGCTGGGTGAGCGCCTTGTCGACGGTGCTCAGCGCGGTGTCGACGACCTCGCTGTTGAGGGTGACGAGGTCGGCCACCTGGTCGCCGGCCCACACCTGCCAGTCCTTGCCCGAACCCCAAGAGCTGGGCGGCAATTGGACCGGAGCGCCGACGAAGTCGTCGGTGAGCGCATCGGTGAGCGTGCCGACGCGGACGCCGGCTTCGGGCAGCGCGCGCAGCACCCGCGCCAGCCACGTCGGCCCCTCGAACCACCAGTGGCCGAACAGTTCGGTGTCGAAGGCGGCCACCACGTGGGCGGGTCGGCCGATGCGCGCGCTCTCGTCGCGCAGCCGGCGGCGGACCATCGCGACGAAGTCGGCGACGTGGGCGTCGACCGCGGCATCGGCGCGTTGCGGGTCGTAGGGCGCCTTGTCCGAGGAGGGCACGTTGCGTCCGGTGACCCGCGCCGGCTTCAGCCCGGTCAGGTGGTCGTAGGTGTGGAAGTCCCGGTAGGCGGCGTGACCCGGGTAGCCGGACTTCGGTGACCACACCCGGTAGCTGACGGCCAGATCGCGTCCGAACGCCACCACGTCGGAGTCGCCGACCGGGCGGCCGAGCGCGGTGTCGCCGTGCAACGAGGGGCCGTCGACCATGAAATGCCCGACCCCGGCCGCGGCGTAGTCGGTCTCCAGCCCGGGCGCGTACGCGCATTCGGGTGCCCAGATGCCGCGCGGGGCGGCGCCGTAGCGCTGCCGGGCGTCGGCGAGGCCCTCGCGCAGCGCGAACTCCCGCAGCCGCGGGTGCAGCAGCGGCTGGAACGGGTGGGCCAGGGGGCCGCCGAGCAGCTCGACGGTGCCGGCGTCGACGAGCTCGCGCAGCAGCGGGCTGCCGCCGTGGCGCCACAGGGTGGCGAAGTCGTCGAGCGCCCGGTCGGCCTCGGCCTCCTCCCGCTGACCGAAGACCCGCAGCGCGGCCGGGGCGCACGCCGGGGTGGTGTCGGTGGAGGCGCGCAGGGTGGCCGCCTCGAGCGCGCGCAGCCGCCAGTTGGCCAGCCAGTGATGCATGCCGGCCAGGCAGTACGGATCGTCGAGCTGGGCGGTGACCACCGGCGTCATCCCGAGCGTCAGCAGGTGCCCGCGGCCCTCGGCGGCCAGTGTGCGCAGCATCCGCATCAGCGGTAGGTACGACGCCGACCACGACTGGTAGAGCCATTCCTCACCGACCGGCCAGCGGCCATGGTGGGCCAGCCACGGCAGATGCGTGTGCAGGACCAGCGTGAACAGACCCGGGACGGGGTCGCCCCCGGACGGCCGGTCGGTCACGGCCGGACCGCGATCGCGACCAGGTCGAGGCTGTCGTCGATGTCCCGGGTGTCGGTCAGCTCGAAGTCGTCGGTGGTCACGGCCGCCACGTCGGCGAGCAGGTCCGCCGGCCAAGGGGAGTCGGCCAGGGCACGCTCGATCTGTGCATCGATGAGCGATCCGCCGTGGCGGGCGTCGCGCGCGGCCAGGCCGGGGCCGTGGAACACCCCGAGCATCGCCTCGAGCCGGAAGCCGGCGTCGATGAGCAGTTCGGTGAGCTCGGCGGCGTTGAGTTCGCGGGTGTGGAACGGGTTGACCGGGGTGTCGAGGCCGGGGGAGAACGTGATGCGGTTGGGCGTCGACATCAGCAGCAGCCCGCCGGGCCGCAGCACCCGCAGGCACTCGGCGACGAATTGTGGCTGATCCCACAGATGTTCGATGACCTGGAAGTTCACGACCACGTCGACCGACGCGTCCGGCAGGGGCAGGGCCGCCAGATTGGCGTGCCGCACGTCGATGCGCGGGTAGCGGGCCCGGACGTGGGCGACGGTGGCCTCGTCGTAGTCGAGTGCGATCACCCGATGGGCGACATCGGCGATCAGGTCTGCGCCGTACCCCTCGCCGCAGCCGGCTTCCAGCACGTCGCGGCCGGTGCAGCGGTCGGCGAGGCGGGCGTAGACCACCTCGTGGCGGCGGAACCAGTAGTTCTCCTCCGCAAGTCCGGGCACGGTCCGCTCACCCGTCAGGGGGAGGTGGTCGTCGCTCTGCCCCCGGGGCCCGGTAACGAATGCGCTCATCGCAACGCAGGCTAACCCAGGCGACGCCGCGGTGGCCGATTCGCGAACAGTTCACTGTCCAGAAGGTGAAGCCGGGCGACAAACTTTGACCGGCTATGGTGATCCTGCGAACCGCCATTAGTTACCGACGGGTAACATGATGCCAGGTTCCACAAACGTGGTAACGGGCCGACCGACGGCCGGCCTCATCGAGGAGGACGAACCATCTCATGACGAACATCGTGGTCCTGATCAAACAGGTCCCTGACACCTGGTCGGAGCGCAAGCTGTCCGACGGCGACTGGACACTGGACCGGGAAGCCGCCGACGCCGTGCTGGATGAGATCAACGAGCGCGCGGTCGAAGAAGCGCTGCTGATCAAGGAGAAGGAAGCCGCCAACGGCGTCGAGGGCACCGTGACCGTGCTGACCGCCGGCCCGGAGCGCGCCACCGAGGCCATCCGCAAGGCGCTGTCCATGGGTGCCGACAAGGCCGTGCACCTGGTCGACGAGGGCATGCACGGGTCGGACATGGTGCAGACCGGCTGGGCGCTGGCCCGCGCGCTGGGCACCATCGAGGGCACCGAGCTGGTCATCGCCGGTAACGAGGCCACCGACGGTGCGGGCGGCGCGGTGCCGGCCATCATCGCCGAGTACCTGGGCCTGCCGCAGCTGACCCACATGCGCAAGGTCACCGTCGAGAACGGCAAGGTCACCGGTGAGCGCGAGACCGACGACGGCGTGTTCACCCTGGAGGCGCCGCTGCCCGCCGTGGTCAGCGTGAACGAGAAGATCAACGAGCCGCGCTTCCCGTCCTTCAAGGGCATCATGGCCGCCAAGAAGAAAGAGGTCACGACGCTGTCGCTGGCCGACATCGGCGTGGAGTCCGATGAGGTGGGCGTCGCCAACGCCGGCTCCAAGGTGCTGTCCTCGACCCCGAAGCCGCCGAAGACCGCGGGCGAGAAGGTCACCGACGAGGGTGAGGGCGGCAGCAAGGTCGCCGAGTACCTGGTGGCCCAGAAAATCATCTAAGACTCATCGAGACACGAAGGACCAGAGAAGAACATGGCTGAAGTACTCGTGCTCGTCGAGCACGCTGAAGGTGCGCTGAAGAAGGTCACGCTCGAACTGATCACCGCCGCCCGTGCGCTGGGTGAGCCGTCGGCCGTCGTGGTGGGCAAGCCCGGCACGGCCGAGCCGCTGGTGGACGGCCTCAAGTCGGCGGGCGCGGCGAAGATCTACGTCGCCGAGTCCGACGACGCGGAGAGCTTCCTGATCACCCCGCAGGTCGACGTGCTGGCCGCGCTGGCCGAGTCGAACTCCCCGGCCGGTGTGCTGCTGTCGGCCAACGCCGACGGCAAGGAGATCGCCGGACGCCTCGCCGCCCGGATCGGCTCCGGCGTGCTGACCGACGTCATCGACGTCAAGGAGGGCGGTAAGGCCGTCCACTCGATCTTCGGTGGCGCCTACACGGTCGAGGCCGAGGTCACCGGCGACACCCCGGTGATCACACTGCGTGCCGGTTCGGTCGAGGCCGAGCCCGCCGACGGTGCCGGTGAGGTCGTCAACGTCGAGGTGCCCGCCCAGGCCGAGAACGCCACCAAGATCACCAAGCGGGAGCCCGCGGTGGCCGGTGACCGGCCGGAGCTCACCGAGGCCACCGTCGTCGTCTCCGGCGGCCGTGGCGTCGGCAGCGCCGACAACTTCGGCATCGTCGAGGAACTCGCCGACGCGCTCGGCGGCGCGGTGGGCGCCTCGCGTGCCGCGGTGGACTCGGGCTACTACCCGGGCCAGTTCCAGGTCGGCCAGACCGGTAAGACGGTGTCGCCGCAGCTGTACATCGCGCTCGGGATCTCCGGCGCGATCCAGCACCGGGCCGGTATGCAGACGTCCAAGACGATCATTGCGGTGAACAAGGACGAAGAGGCGCCGATCTTCGAGATCTCCGACCTCGGCATCGTCGGTGACCTGTTCAAGGTCACCCCGCAGCTCACCGAGAAGGTCAAGGCGCGCAAGGGCTGACCCGCCCCGCCTGACGACTGACGCGAAACCCCGGCGCACCTGTGGCGCCGGGGTTTTGTGTACGGAAAACTGCACGGTAGCCATGACGACCGCATCCCTGCACCCTCCACTACCCGGCCGCGACCGCGAATGCGCGCACCTCGAACAGGTGGTCGCGGCCGCGCGCGCCGGTGAGAGCCGCGTGCTGGTGCTGCACGGCGAGGCCGGCATCGGCAAGACGGCGCTGCTGGGCCATCTCGAGCAGTGCGCACAAGACGTCACCGTGCTGCGCACCGCCGGCGTGGAAGCCGACATGGAACTCGCCTACGCGGGGCTGCAGCAGCTGTGCGCGCCGCTGCTCGGCCACCTCACCGCGGTCCCCGCACCGCAGGCCGACGCGCTGTCCATCGCCTTCGGGCTGAAGGCCGGTCCGGCGCCCGACCGGTTCCTCGTGGGACTGGCGGTGCTGGGAATGATGGCCGCCGCGGCGGCGGCACGGCCGCTGCTGTGCCTGGTCGACGACGCGCAGTGGGCGGACCGGGTGACCGTGCAGACGCTCAGCTTCGTCGCCCGGCGGCTGCTCGCCGAACCGGTCGCGCTGGTGTTCGCGACGCGCGAGATCCCCGCCGAACTGACCGGACTGCCCGAGCTGGCGGTGCGTGGGCTCGCCGATGCCGACGCCCGCCGCCTGCTCGACGCCGCGACACCCGGACGGCTCGACGCGCAGGTCCGTGACCGGATCGTCGCCGAAACCCACGGCAACCCGCTCGCGCTGCTGGAGCTGCCCCGCGACCTCAGCGCGTCCCAACTGGCCGGCGGCTACTACCGGCCCGACGCCGCACCGATGGCCGGGCAGCTCGAGAACCACTTCACCGGCCGGATCCGGGCACTGCCCGACGACGCCCGGCGGGTGCTGACGCTCGCTGCGGCCGAACCCCTGGGCGATACGACGCTGCTGATCCGCGCCGCCGGGCACCTGGGGCTGACACCCGGCGCGGCCACCGCGGCGCAGCGCGACGGGCTGCTCGACATCGACAGCCGGGTTCGCTTCCGCCACCCGTTGGTCCGGTCGGCCGCCTACCGGGCAGCCGATCCGGACATGCGCCGTGCCGCGCACCGCGCGCTGGCCGACGTCACCGATTCCACGTTGGACCCCGATCGCCGGGCGTGGCACCGCGCCCACGCGGCGTTCGGTCCCGACGAGTCGGTCGCCGCAGACCTGGAACGCTCCGCGGACCGGGCCGCCCAGCGCGGCGGATCCGCGGCTGCCGCAGCGTTTCTCACCCGTGCCGTGGAGCTCACCCCGGATCCGCGGACCCGCGGTCAGCGCGCGTTGTCCGCCGCCGAGGCGCTGTGCGCGTCGGCCGGACCCGACGGCGCCGAGCAGATGCTCACCGTCGCCGACGCGGCCCCGCTCGACGACCTCGGCCGAGCGCGCCTGGAACGCCTGCGGGCGCAGGTGACGTTCGCGCGCGGACGCGCGGGCGACCATGCGCCCACGCTGCTCGCGTCGGTCACCCGCCTGACCGACATCGCGCACCGGCTCGACGCCCTGGACTCAGGACTGGCCGCCGAGACGCACCTCGACGCGCTCAGCGCGGCGATGTACGTCGGCCGCCTGGGCGACCCGGATCTGTTGCGGCGCATCGCCGAAGCCGCCCGGGCGGCGTCCCGGCGCACGGGGGTTCCGCGGCCGGTCGATCTGGTGGTCGACGCGTTGGCCACCCGCATTCTCGACGGCTGCGCCGCCGCGAGTGGTGCGATGCGGGCCGCGGTGGACGCCCTGGGGCCGCAGAACTGGCTGTGGCAGGCCTACCCCCTGGCGCACGAGGTGCTGGCCAACGAGCTGTGGGACGCCGAGGCCGGACGCCGGCTGGCCGACACCGCGGTCCGGCTGGCCACCGAATCGGGGTCCCTGGCCGTACTGCCCAAGGCGCTGGTGTCCCGCGCGGGAGCCCACGTGTTGGCCGGTGAACTGACTGCGGCCCGTTCGCTGCTCGCCAAGGCCGACGAACTCTCGGTCGCCGCGGGTCACGGCCCGGTGCGCTACCACCAGCTCACCATGGCCGGCTGGATCGGCGAGGAGGCGCAGGCCACGCCGGTCATCGAGGCGGCGCTGCGTGACGGCGCCGACCGTGGCGAGGGGCGCATCCTGGGCCTCGCCGGCTACGCCACCGCCGTCCTGCACAACGGGCTGGGTCGGTATCAGGTCGCGCTGGCGGCCGCCCGCACGGCGTGCGAGTTCGAGGATTTGAGCCTGTACACCCGCACGCTGATCGAATTGGTGGAGGCCGCCGTCCGGGCGGGCGAACCGGATGCGGCCGCGGCCGCGTTCGAGCAGGTCAATGCGCGGCTGCGACCTGCGGGCGCCGACTGGGCACTCGGCGTGCTGGCGCGGGTGCAGGCGATGGTGACCGTGGGCGCGGCGGCCGAGCGGTACTACCGGGAGGCGGTCGACCGGCTGGGGCGCACCCCGATCGCCATCGACCACGCCCGGGCGCGGCTGCTCTACGGCGAATGGCTGCGCCGGGAGAACCGCCGCAGCGACGCACGAACCGAACTGCGCTCCGCACACGAGGATTTCGTGGTGATCGGGGCCAAGGCGTTCGCCGACCGGGCGCGACGCGAGCTGCTGGCCACCGGGGAGAAGGCCGCCAAACGCCCGACCCGCTCCGGCGACGCGCTGACCCCGCAGGAACAGCAGATCGCCGAACTGGCCGGCGCGGGGCTGACCAATCCCGAGATCGGCGCGCAGCTGTTCATCAGCGCGCACACCGTCGAATGGCATCTGCGCAAGGTTTTCGCCAAGTTGGGCATCCGGTCACGTCGCGAATTGCGCGACGCCCCGTGGCGGTAGGCGGACTACGGACTTTCCGGGGTTCGGCCACGGACCGTGACGGCCAGAGTGGGAGACATGGCCGACCACATCCTCGAACCGGCAGCCCGGGACTTCGCCACTTCGAGGTCCACGCCGCCGTTCCTCGACGAGCTCGGGCCGGCCGGCGCCCGCAAGGTGCTCGACGACGTCCAGGCGCAGCCGGTGCCGATGCCCGACGTCACCGACACCTGGGTGACGGTCCCCTGCGATCACGGCGACGTCCGGGTGCGGATCGTCACCCCACGCGGCGCGCAGGCGCCGCTGCCCGTGGTGCTCTACATCCACGGCGGTGGATGGGTGCTCGGCAACGCCGCCACCCATGACCGGCTGGTCCGCGAACTGGCCGTCGGAGCCGGCGCCGCGGTGGCGTTCGTCGAGTACGACCGCTCACCGGAGGCGCAGTACCCGGTGGCCATCGAGCAGGCCTATGCGGCCGCCCGGTGGATCACCCGCCACGGCGCCGACCACGGCCTCGACGCGTCACGCCTGGCCGTGGCCGGCGACTCGGTGGGCGGCAACATGACCGCCGCGGTGACGATCCTGGCCAAGCGGCGCAGTGACGTGTCGTTTCTCCACCAGTCGATGTACTACCCGGTCACCGACGCCGGCCAGGACACCGGCAGCTACCGCGAATTCGCCGACGGGCCGTTCCTGACGGCCAGGGCGATGGCGTGGTTCTGGGACTGCTACCTGCCCGAGGTGGCGGTGCGCGCGGAGAGCACGGCCTCACCGTTGCGCGCCGCGGCCGACGAACTGGCTGGCCTGCCACCGGCATTGGTGATCGTCGACGAGAACGACGTGCTGCGCGACGAAGGCGAGGCCTACGCCCGCGCGCTCACCGCCGCCGGGGTCCGCACGACCAGCGTGCGATTCAACGGCATCCTGCACGACTTCATGATGCTCAACCCGGTCCGCGAGACCGCCGCGGCGAGTGCGGCGATCGACCTGGCCAACCTCACATTACGAAAGGTGTTCGGACATGACTGATTCACGCAAGATCGCGGTCGTCGGTGCCACCGGCCAGATCGGCACCCAGGTGGTCGATCTGCTCCGCGGCGGTGGCCACGAGGTCGTCGCGGTATCGCGCTCCTCGGGTGCGGACGTGTTGACCGGCGACGGACTGCAGGAGGCGCTGGCCGGCGCCCAGGTGCTCGTGGACGTGACGAATTCGCCGTCGTTCGAGGACGGTCCGGTGCTGGACTTCTTCAGCCGGTCATCGGCGAACCTGGTCTCCGCGGCGCGCGAGGCCGGCGTCGGTCACCTCGTCGTGCTGTCGATCGTCGGTGCGGACGCGCTGCCCGAGAGCGGCTACATGCGGGCCAAGGTGGTGCAGGAGAAGACGGTGATCGAGTCCGGGTTGCCGTACACGATCGTGCGGGCCACCCAGTTCCACGAATTCGCCGAGATGATCACCGGCTCGCTGATCGTCGACGGGCAGGTGCACGCCCCCGACGCGCGGATCCAGCCGATCGCCGCGGCCGCCGTGGCGGTCGAGATGGCCCGTGCGGCGACCGCGGCCCCCGTCGATGGTGTGGTGAACATCGGTGGGCCGGAGAAGATGTCGTTCGCCGACATGGCGCGCGCGGTGCTCGCCGCCCAGGGTGCGGACACCGCCGTCGTGATCGATCCGTCGGCCACCTACTTCGGCACCCCGGTCGACGACCACAGCCTGGTCACCGGCGACGGCGCCACGATCGTCGGCGCCACCTTCACCGATTGGCTGGCCACCCGATGAACGATCCCGCCGACCTGATGAGCGCTCTGACGGTGATCCAGAGCGTCACGCCGCCGTTCATCCCCACCGACGCCGAGGTGATGACCGCGGTCATCACCTGGCCTCCGGGTAGCCCGGGTGCGCCGCCGCACCGCCACCCCGGCGGGCCCGCGTTCGGCTACGTCCTGGAGGGCGAGATGCTCTTCGAGCTCGAAGGCGAAGCGCCGCGGGTGATCTCGGCAGGCGAGGCGTTCTGGGAGCCGGGCGGTGACGTCATCCACTACTCGGACGCCAACCACCGCGACGATGTCGCGCTGCGGTTCGTGGTCACCATGCTGTGCCGGCCGGGCCAGCCGATGCTGGTGCCGGTCGACGAGGAGGAGCTCGAGGCGCGCAAGGACCGCCGGGTGCCGCGGTCATGAGCGAATTCGACGAGGTGGTGCTGGCGCGACGGTCGTCGCGGATGTTCCTCCCCGACAAGCCGGTGCCGCAGGAACTGCTCGACGAGGCCCTGTCGATCGCGATGCGGGCGCCGTCGAACTCCAACACCCAACCCTGGCACGTCTACCTCGTCACCGGTGAGCGGCGGGCGCGACTGGCCGACGCGCTGCTCGACGCGGTCGACACGTCGCCCCCGACGGTGGCGTCGGCCGGTCTGCCACCCAGATTCGCCGCGCGGCGGGCCGAGAGCGGCGCCCTGCTCTACGGCGCGATGGGCATCGCGCGGGACGACGCCGCCGGACGCTGGGTGGCCCAGCGGCGCAACTGGGCGTTCTTCGGCGCCCCGGTCGCCGGGGTGGTGTGCATGCACCGCGACTTCGGGGCGGTGGACGCGATGGGCGTCGGAATGTTCCTGCAGACCTTCCTGCTCGCCCTCACCGAACGCGGGATCGGCAGCTGCGTGCAGGTCGCGATCGCGCTGTACCCGCAGGTGCTGCGCGCGCAGTTGGACATACCCGAGGAACTGACCGTGCTGTGCGGGATGTCGATCGGGTACGCCGACCCGGGATTCGCGGCCAACAGCCTGGTCACCCCGCGCAACCCGGTCGCCGAGAACGTCGAGTTCGTGGGCTCCTGAGTCGCTCCGGCGGGCAACTCGTCACCCAGCGTGCACGAACACGTCACGTGGTGATTGCCGTCACGCCGGACGGTTCAGCGACCGTGCTGGCTATGAGCACTGCCTCTGTACTCATCGCCGCAGATCAACCGGCAACGGCGGACATCCCCCGCTACAGCCTGCTGTTGTCCACCGACCCCGGGCTCATCGAGGCCGCGCAGCGGCTCCGTCACGACGTGTTCACCTCCGAGCCGGGATTCGCACTGGCCGGCGCGCTCGACGGGCGTGACGCCGACCGGTTCGACGAGTACTGCGACCACCTGCTGGTCCGCGAGGAGCGGACCGGCGAACTGGTCGGCTGCTACCGGATGCTGCCGCCGCCGGGCGCGATCGCCGCGGGCGGCCTGTACACGGCCACCGAGTTCGACGTCCGCGCGCTCGACCCGCTGCGGCCGTCGCTGGTGGAGATGGGCCGGGCGGTGGTGCGTGAGGACCACCGCAACGGCGGCGTGGTGCTGCTGATGTGGGCGGGCATCCTGGCCTACCTGGACCGCTGCGGCTACGACTACGTGACCGGCTGCGTCTCGGTGCCGGTGCACGGCACGCCGGGGGAGGCCCCGGGCAGCCAGATCCGCGGTGTGCGCGACTTCGTCAACCGGCGCCACGCCGCCCCGGCGTGCTACACCGTGCGCCCGTACCGGCCCGTGACCGTGGACGGCAGAGGACTCGACGACATCGCACCGCCGGCCCGGGTGGCGGTGCCTCCGCTGATGCGCGGCTACCTGCGCCTCGGCGCCCAGGTGTGCGGTGAGCCCGCGCACGACCCGGACTTCGGCGTCGGCGACTTCCCGGCGCTGCTGGACAAACGCCGGGCCGACGTCCGCTACCTACGCCGGCTGCGGTCGGTGTCGGCGGCCGGCGACATGGCGAATGGGCTGGGATCGTGACCATCGCCACCGAACACGCCTGGCTGCAACGGGCCACCTGCGACGAAAGCTGCGTGCACGCCGGCGCCGACCGGCCCGGCCGACGGTGGGGGGTGAGGGTGCGCACCACCGTGCGCGTGACCTGCGCCCTACTGCTCTTCGCGTTCGTGTGGCTGCTTGCGCTGCCGATGCCCGGCCGCTCCCACCTGCAGCGCGGCTACTGCCGGTTGATGCTGCGCTGCTTCGGCGTGCGGATGTCGATCTCGGGCGGGCCGATCCGCAACCTGCGCGGGGTGCTCGTGGTCAGCGGGCACGTCTCGTGGCTGGACATCTTCGCGATCGGCGCGGTCCTGCCCGGGTCGTTCGTCGCGCGGGCCGATCTCGTCGACTGGCCCGCGCTCGGACCGATCGTGCGCCTCATGAAGGTCATCCCGATCGACCGGTCCAGCCTGCACCGGCTGCCGGCGGTGGTGCACGCGGTGGCCACCCGGCTGCGCGGCGGCCACACCGTCGTCGCGTTCCCCGAGGGCACCACCTGGTGCGGCCTCGGCTACGGCCGGTTCCGCCCGGCCATGTTCCAGGCCGCGATCGACGCGGGCCGGCCGGTGCAGCCGCTGCGGCTGCACTACCGGCACCGCGACGGGCGGAAGTCGACGGTGCCCGCCTTCGTCGGCGACGATTCGCTGCTGGCCTCGGTGCAGCGCGTGATCACCGCCCGCCGCACCGTCTGCCACATCAACGTGGAGTCGCTGCAGCTGCCCGGCGACGACCGTCGTGACCTGGCCGCACGCTGTGAGGCCGCGGTGCGTGGCGCCGCCCCGGCACCCGCGGACGCGCACGCGCTGGTCGCCTGACCGGGCCATCCGGGGGCCGCTGTTCCGACGGCTATCCTGGACGGGCCATGACCTCGCCGAAGTCGGTCTACCTGGATCACGCCGCCACGACCCCGATGCACCCCGCTGCCATCGAGGCGATGACGGCTGTGCTGGCGACGGTGGGCAACGCCTCGTCACTGCACGGCGCGGGCCGGGTGGCGCGCCGCCGCATGGAGGAGGCGCGCGAGACGCTGGCCCAGCTGCTCGGTGCGCGGCCGTCCGAGGTGATCTTCTGCGCCGGCGGCACCGAAAGCGACAACCTGGCCGTCAAGGGCATCTTCTGGGCGCGGCGCGACGCCGAACCGCAGCGGCGCCGGATCGTCACCACCCCCATCGAGCACCACGCCGTGCTCGACGCGGTGGAATGGCTGGTCGCGCACGAAGGCGCGGAGGTGACGTGGCTGCCGGTCGAGCCGGACGGATCGGTGACGCCCGCCGCGCTGCGCGAGGTGCTGCGCTCCCACGACGATGTCGCGCTGGTGTCGGTGATGTGGGCGAACAACGAGGTCGGCACCATCTCGCCGATCGCCGAACTGGCCGCGGTGGCCGCCGAGTTCGCGGTGCCGATGCACAGCGACGCGGTGCAGGCCGTCGGCGCGGTCCCGGTCGATTTCGCGGCCAGCGGGCTGTCGGCGATGAGTGTGGCCGCGCACAAGTTCGGCGGTCCCATCGGGGTCGGCGCGCTGCTGCTGCGCCGCGATGTGGCGTGTGTGCCGCTGCTGCACGGCGGCGGGCAGGAGCGCGACGTGCGTTCGGGCACACCGTATGTCGCCGGTGCGGTGGCGATGGCCGCCGCGGCGCGGATCGCCGTCGACGGACTGGAAGCCCACAGTGTCCGGGTGTCGGCGCTGCGCGACCGGCTGGTCGACGGGGTGCTGTCGACGATCGACGACGCCTACCTCAACGGGGCGCCCGGGGCCGGGCGGCTTCCGGGCAACGCGCACTTCACGTTCCGCGGGTGTGAGGGCGATTCGCTACTGATGCTGCTGGACGCCAGGGGCATCGAGTGCTCGACCGGGTCGGCGTGTACGGCCGGGGTCGCGCAGCCGTCGCACGTGCTGATCGCGATGGGCGCCGATCCGGCGAGCGCGCGCGGATCGCTGCGACTGTCACTGGGGCACACCAGCACCGACGCCGACGTCGACGCGGTGCTCGAGGTGTTGCCCGCCGCGGTGGACCGGGCCCGGCAGGCCGCACTGGCCGCCTCGGGGGCGGTGGAGTAGATGCGCGTCCTGGTCGCGATGAGCGGCGGCGTCGACTCCTCGGTCGCCGCCGCCCGCATGGTCGACGCCGGACACGACGTCGTGGGCGTGCATCTCGCGCTGTCGGCGGCGCCGGGCACGCTGCGGACCGGGTCACGGGGCTGCTGCTCCAAGGAGGACGCCGGCGATGCCCGTCGCGTCGCCGATGTGCTCGACATCCCGTTCTACGTCTGGGATTTCGCCGACCGGTTCAAAGAGGATGTGATCGACGACTTCGTCGCGTCCTACGCGCGTGGCGAGACGCCGAACCCGTGTGTGCGGTGCAACGAAAAGATCAAGTTCTCCGCGCTGGCCGGGCGGGCGCTGGCGCTGGGCTTCGACGCGCTGGCGACGGGTCACTACGCGCGGCTGGCCGACGGCCGGCTGCGCCGCGCGGTCGATGCGGACAAGGACCAGTCGTACGTGCTCGGGGTGCTGACGGCCGAGCAGCTGCGGCATGCGGTGTTCCCGGTCGGCGACACGCCTAAGGCGCAGATCCGCGAGGAGGCCGCCCGGCGCGGGCTGGCCGTCGCGGACAAGCCCGACAGCCACGACATCTGCTTCATCCCGTCGGGGGACACCCGGGCGTTCCTGGGCGCGCGGATCGGCGTGCGGCCCGGCGCGGTGGTCGACGCGGGCGGGACGAAACTCGCCGAACACCAGGGCGTGCACGGTTTCACGATCGGTCAGCGCAAGGGGCTCGGCATCGCCGGACCGGGGCCGGACGGTCAGCCGCGGTATGTCACCGGCATCGACGCCGGGACCGGCACGGTCCGCGTCGGCGGCGTCGACGATCTCGACGTGTGGCGGTTGCGCGGTGAGCGGCCGGTGTTCACCGCCGGTGCGCCGTTCGCGGGTCCGGTGGAGTGCCAGGTGCAGGTGCGCGCCCACGGCGGGCTGGCCGACGGCGTCGCCTCGTTCGACGACGGCGTGTTGTCGGTGGACCTGCGCGGGCCGCTGCGCGGGGTGGCGTCGGGACAGACCATGGTGATCTACCGGCCCGCCCCCGAGGGGGACGAGGTGCTGGCCAGCGCGACGATCAGCGGGGCGGACGGACGCTAGGTAGGTGCGGGCTCAGCCCGGCACCTTGGCCAGGATGTTCGTCATCACGATGCCCGGCACCGATTCCGAGAACGCGCAGAACGTCACCTCGACCAGCACCGCCGACTTGAGCCGGTAGTCGCGGCCGCAGGCGCCCGGCCGCGTCGAGAGCGCGTCGGGGGTCGCGGTCCAGTCACCGACGTAGGCCGGCCCGTAACCGGTGGCGTCGCAGCCGCCGACCCGTGCCACCAGCGCGTCGAACGCCCGCTGAGCGGTCGGCCCGTCGCGGTATCCGGCCGCGCCCTGCGAGATCAGGCCACCGTCAGGCGGGTTCTGGAAGGTCGTCTTGTGAAACTCCTCGACCTCGTCGCCGAAGGTCTGCGTCTCGGCGAACAGCCATCCACACTCATCGGGCACGCTGTCCATCAGCGGTTCGATGTCGACCGGGATCTTGCCGTCCATGGTCGGGATGATCGTGAGATCCTCACCCGCGCCGGTGATGGCCTGCATCTGCGTGGTGTCGAGCATCAGCATGTCGACGTCGACGGGCGAGCGGGAGTCCTCGTCGAGACCGGGCACCGGCCGCACCGCCGTGCCATGGACCACCGACACGCACCCGGTCGCGAGCACCGCCGCGCCACAGGCCAGCAGCGCCCGCACGGTCATGGCCGTCCCCTTCCCGACGCCGAGAGTAGCCGCGTCGCATAGGGTGAAACGAGTGAATGTCTACGCCGCCGCGACCGGCATCGGGTCTTGGCCGGGAGCGACGCCGCGCCAGGCCGCCGAGATCGTGGTCGGTGAACTGCACGCGCTGCCGCACCTGGTCGAGCTGCCGTCGCGCGGCGTGGGCGCCGACATGATCGGTCGCGCCGCCGCCCTGCTGGTCGACATCGGCATCGACACCGTCCCCCGCGGCTACCGCATCGCCGCCGGACGCAGCGCCGCCGCACGCAGAGCCGTCAGCCTGCTCGACGAGGACGTCGACGCGCTCGAGGAGGCGTGGGAGAAGGCCGGTCTGCGCGGATCCGGCCGCACGGTCAAGGTGCAGGCACCCGGCCCCGTCACGCTGGCCGCCGAGCTCGAACTGTCCGGGGGACACCGCGCGATCACCGACCGCGGCGCGCTGCGCGATCTGGCGGCCTCACTCGCCGAGGGCATGGCGGTGCACCGTGCCGAGGTGTCCCGCCGGCTCGAGACCCCGGTGGTCGTGCAGTTCGACGAGCCGCTGCTGCCCGCGGCGCTGGCCGGCCGGCTCACCGGCGTCACCAGCCTCACGCCCGTGCACCCCGTCGACGAGGCGGTCGCCACGCAGCTGCTCGACGAGTGCGTCGACCGGGTCGGCGGTGAGGTCGCGCTGCACTGCTGTGCGGTCGGGGTGCCGTGGAAGGTGCTGCAGCGCAGCAGTGTTCACGCGGTCGCCGTGGACGTCACGACCCTGGCCGCCGAGGATCTCGACGGCATCGGCGAGTTCGTCGACTCCCGACGCACCGTGCTGCTCGGGGTGGTGCCCGGCGCGCCGCCGGCGGCTCGGCCGTCGGTGGAGCAGGTCGCGGGCGCCGCGGTGTCGCTGACCGACCGGCTCGGCTTCGCGCGGGCGGTGCTGCGCGAGCGCATCGGCGTGACCCCCGCCTGCGGTTTGGCCACGGCGACGCCGGAGTGGGCGCGCACCGCGATCGAACTCGCGCAGAAGACGGCCGACGCGTTCGCCGACGACCCCGACGCGATCTGACACGCCGCCTCATTGAGGCTGCACACAGTCTCAGCGAGCACTTCCTGCCATGCGCCGGTCAATCACTGCCAGCGGGATGAACCGCGCTGACCTGCGGGTTGTGCAGGTCAGACCGGCCAGGAACTCCTCCCGACCGAACGGATACGAAGAGGCAGTGACATGAACAAGTTCGGATTCGCCACCATCATCGCCGGCGCCGCCACCGCAGCCTTCCTGGGCCTGGCCGCCCCCGCGCAGGCCGCCCCCGCCGGGCCCGGCAACGCCGCCGACACCATCAGCTCGCTGGACGACCGCGGCTACGAGGTCCGCGTCACCCAGCAGGGCATGACCAAGCCGCTCGACGAGTCCAGCATCGTGTCGGTGCGCTACGACAACGACGACCGCGTCGTCTACGTCACCACCCGCTGACCCACGACATACCGAAGGGCGCCCCACGAATGGGGCGCCCTTCGTCTTGCGCGCCGAGACTGCGCTGTGATCACGAAAGCGGCGAGATTCGCGATTTCACAGCGGTCTCGGCGACAAAGTCGAAACAAAACCTCAGCGACGCAGATCTTTTCGCAGGATCTTGCCCGACGCCGACTTCGGGATCGCGTCGATGAACTCGACCTTGCGCACCTTCTTGTACGGCGCCACCTGCCCGGCGACGAACTCCATCACCTCGGCCTCGCTCAGGGCGGCGTCGGGCTGGCGCACCACGAACGCCTTGGGGATCTCTTCGCCGGATTCGGTGTCCACCACGCCCACCACCGCCGCGTCGGCGATCGCATCGTGGGACAGCAGCACCGCCTCGAGCTCGGCGGGCGGCACCTGGTAGCCCTTGTACTTGATCAGCTCCTTGAGCCGGTCGACGATGTACACGCAGCCGCTGGCGTCCACGCGGGCCAGGTCGCCGGTGTGCAGCCAGCCGTCGTCGTCGATGGTCTCGCGCGTGGCCTTGTCGTTGTTGAGGTAGCCCGCCATCACGTTGGGGCCGCGGAACCACAGCTCGCCGGTATCGCTCAAACCCTCTGCGGGCAGGTCGATCTCGGCCCCGGTCTCCGGGTCGGTGAGGCGGCTCTGCGAGTTCGGCACCGTCCAGCCGCTCGACGCCAGCGGAGCCACCGTGCCCACCAGCTCCTGCCCGCCGTCGAACGGCGTCACATGGCTGACCGGGCTGAGCTCACTCATGCCGTAACCCTGCACCACCGCGCAGCCCAACCGCTTGGCCACCGCGTGGCCCAGATCCTCGTCCAGCGGCGCCGCGCCGCTCATGATGCCCGTCAGCGAGGACAGGTCGTACTCGTCGACCAGCGGGTGCTTGGCCAGCGCGACGGCGACCGGCGGCGCGATGAACGCATACGTGCAGCGGTAGTTCGCGAGGTTGGCCAGGAACTCGGTCAGGTCGAAGCTCGGCATGATGACCAGCGCCGCCCGCGCGTGCAGTGCCGCATTGAGCAGCACCGTCATCCCGTAGATGTGGAAGAACGGCAGCACCGCCAGGATCCGGTCGTCGGGTTGCATACCCTGCACCGGCCGGATCTGCGCGACGTTGGCCGTCAGGTTGCGGTGGGTGAGCATGACGCCCTTGGGGTTTCCGGTCGTCCCGGAGCTGTAGGGCAGCACCGCGAGGTGGGACGCCGGGTCGAAGCTGACGTCCGGCGCGGGCAGCGCGGGCCCGAGCAGGTCGGCGGCGTTGGGGTGGCCGTCGGCCGCGGCGCCGGGCCCGTCGAGCACCACCAGCCGGTCATCGGCCAGCCCGACGGCGGCGGCCTCGGCAGCCGACGGCAGCAACGGCGTCACCGTCACCAGCATCGCGGCCTGCGAGTCGGTCAGTTGCTTGGCGACGTCCTTCGCGGTGAACAGCGCGTTGATCGTGGTGGCGGTCGCACCGGCGCGCAGGATGCCGTGGAACGCGATGGCGAATGCGGAGCTGTTCGGCGCGAGCAGGCCCACGACGTCACCGACACCGATCCCGCGGTCGGCGAGGGCGCCGGCGAACGCGTCGATGCGGGCGAGCATGTCGCCGTAGGTGGTCTGGTCACCGGTCTTGGCGTCGATGAGGGCCACCCGCTGGGCGTCGGCCTCGGTGAGGCCGGCGAACAGGTAGTCGTAGACGCTGGTCGTCGGGATCTGGACGGCGGGGTACGGGCTGGCGAAACTCATGGTCCCTGAATCGAACCATGGCCGACGGTCCGCGTGGGTCAGACTTCGTCGAGACGCGCGACGAACCTGGCCGGCGCCACCAACCGGTACGACGCGTCGAGCAGTTCCCGCACCTCGCTCCAGTCGACGTCGGCCACGGTGAAGTCGAGGCCCAGCCACCCCGAGGGGCCCAGGTAGGCGGGAGTGAAGAAGCGCCCGTCCTGCTGCAATGCGGCGCGGTCGGATTCGTCGACCTTCACCACCACGCAGTGCGGCACGGTCACCATCGTGCCGGTCGCTTTGGTGCTGCCGCCGTACATCGCGAACATCTTCGACACGAAGAATCCGGGCCGGCCGTGCGAGACCTTCTCGTATGCCTCGGGGAAGCCGAGCGCGATCTCGCGCAGCCGGGCCAGCCCCGGATCGTCGTCGCGGAACATGATCGGATGCGGCACACGGTCAGGCTAGACCGATGCCGACGTGCTGTCGGTGCCCTTCGATAGCCTGCGTAGGTGAGCTCGAAAGACGCCGAGGCGGCGCTGACGCAGCAGGCTGACGAGGCGACGGCGCCCGATGTCCGCCGCGCGTGGCAGGAGCTGGCCGACGAGGTGCGCGAGCATCAGTTCCGCTACTACGTGCGGGACGCGCCGATCATCACCGATGCGGAGTTCGACGCGCTGCTGCGCCGGCTGCAGGCCCTCGAGGACGCCCATCCCGAGCTGCGCACCCCCGATTCGCCGACCCAGCTGGTCGGCGGCGCCGGCTTCGCCACCGACTTCACCCCCGCCGAGCACCTCGAGCGGATGCTCAGCCTGGACAACGTGTTCGACCCCGAGGAACTCGCCGCCTGGGCGGGCCGCCTCAAGGGGGAGATCGGGGACGCCGCGCACTACCTGTGCGAGCTCAAGATCGACGGCGTGGCGCTGGCCCTGGTGTACCGCGACGGCCGGCTGGAACGCGCCGCCACCCGCGGCGACGGGCGCACCGGGGAGGACGTCACGCTCAACGCCCGCACCATCGAGGACATCCCCGAGCGGCTCACCGCCTCCGATGAGTTCCCGGTGCCCACCGTGCTCGAGGTGCGCGGCGAGGTGTTCTTCCGCGTCGCCGACTTCGAGGAGCTCAACGCCGGGCTGGTCGCCGAGGGCAAGGCGCCGTTCGCCAACCCGCGCAACAGTGCGGCCGGGTCGCTGCGGCAGAAGAACCCGGCGGTCACCGCGCGGCGTCGGCTGCGGATGATCTGCCACGGGTTGGGCCGCATCGACAGTCCCGGCGGGTTCCCCTTCACGAGCCTGCACGACGCGTACCGCGCGCTGCAGGCGTGGGGGCTGCCGGTCTCGGCGCACACCGCCCGGGTGCAGGGCCTCGACGCGGTGACGGAACGGATCGCCTACTGGGGCGAGCACCGCCACGACGTCGAACACGAGATCGACGGGCTGGTGGTCAAGGTCGACGAGGTCGCCCTGCAGCGCCGGCTGGGCTCCACGTCGCGGGCGCCGCGCTGGGCGGTGGCGTACAAGTACCCGCCCGAGGAGGCCCAGACCAAGCTGCTCGACATCCGGGTCAACGTCGGACGCACCGGCCGCGTCACCCCGTTCGCCTACATGGAGCCGGTGAAGGTGGCGGGTTCGACGGTCGGCCTGGCCACGCTGCACAACGCCTCGGAGGTCAAACGCAAGGGCGTGCTGATCGGCGACACGGTGGTGATCCGCAAGGCCGGCGACGTGATCCCCGAGGTGCTCGGCCCGGTGGTCGATCTGCGCGACGGCTCCGAGCGGGAGTTCGTGATGCCGACGCACTGCCCGGAGTGCGGCACCGAACTGGCCCCGGCCAAGGAGGGCGACGCCGACATCCGCTGCCCCAATTCGCGCACCTGCCCGGCGCAGTTGCGGGAGCGGGTGTTCCACGTCGCAGGCCGCGGCGCGTTCGACATCGAGGGGCTCGGCTACGAGGCGGGAATCGCGCTGCTCAAGGCGAAGGTGATCACCGACGAGGGTGACCTGTTCACGCTCACCGAGGACGATCTGCTGCGCACCGACCTGTTCACCACCCAGAAGGGCGCGGTCTCGGCCAACGGCAGGCGGCTGCTGGCCAACCTCGGCAGGGCCAAGGCGCAGCCGCTGTGGCGGGTCCTGGTGGCGTTGTCCATCCGCCACGTCGGGCCGACGGCGGCGCGGGCGCTGGCCACCGAGTTCGGCAGCCTCGACGCGATCATCGAGGCGTCGGAGGAACAGTTGGCCGCCGTGGAGGGCGTCGGACCGACGATCGCCGCCGCGGTCAAGGAGTGGTTCACCGTCGACTGGCACTGCGCGATCGTCGAGAAGTGGCGCGACGCCGGGGTGCGGATGGCCGACGAACGCGACGCCAGCATCGCCCGCACCCTGGAGGGGCTGTCGATCGTGGTCACCGGATCGCTGACCGGGTTCTCCCGCGACGAGGCCAAGGAGGCGATCATCGCCCGCGGCGGCAAGGCCGCGGGCTCGGTGTCGAAGAAGACCGCCTACGTGGTGGCCGGCGACTCGCCGGGGTCGAAGTACGACAAGGCGATCGATCTCGGGGTGCCGGTCCTCGACGAGGACGGCTTCCGCGAACTGCTGACCAACGGTCCGCGGGCGTCCGAGGACGCGGAGCACGAAGCCGGCGACGCGCAGCGGGACGGCTAGCGGTAGCCCCGGCGGATGTCCTCGACGATGCGCGGGTGTTCCAGCGTCGACGGTTCCAGCGGACGACGGGCGACGTCGGCGGAGAACACGGTCGCCGCGTCGAGCACCTGCTGATTCAGGAATCGCAACGGCGCAACGTTTTCCGGCATCATGGGGGTCGGCGGGTCCGCGCCGCGCCGGGCCAGCGCGAAACCCCAGTCGCCGAACGTCGGCACGTGCACGTGGTAGGGCGTCACCGCGAACCCGGCCGACTCGATGGTGGTGACGGTGCGCCAGAACGCCGTCGGCGTCGAGAACGGGCTACCGGCCTGCACCACCATCAGGCCGTCGGGGGTCAGCACCCGCGAGACCAGCGCGTAGAACTCCGTTGAGTACAACCGGCCCAACGCCGGGTTGTCGGGGTCGGGCAGGTCGACGATCACCGCCTCGAAGTCCTGATGCGCGGTCCGCAGCCAGGTCATCGCATCGTCGATCACCACGCTCACCCGGGGGTCGTCGAGTGCACCGTCGTTCGCCGCGCGCAGGGTGGTGCGGGCCAGGTCGACCACCGCGGCGTCCAGTTCGACCTGAGTGATGGACTGAACCCGGTTGTCGCGCAGCACTTCCCGGGCCGCCAGTCCGTCGCCGCCGCCGAGGATCAGTACGGACCGGGCGTGCGCGCCGAGTGCGGGGTAGACCAGGCTCTCGGTGTAGCGGAACTCGTCGCGGGTGGAGAACTGCAGCCCGCCGTCGAGGTACAGCCGCATGTCGTCGCCGCGGCGGGTCACCACGATCTCCTGGTACGGCGACCGGTCGAACGCGACGATCGGGTCGGTGTAGAGCCGCTGGCGGGTCGTCGTCTCGATCCCGTCGGCGCGGACCAGCAGCGTGATCAACACCGCCAGCGCGGCCGTCAGCACGCCGAGCGCGACCGCGAGCTGCCGGCGGGAGATGATGTGGCGCAACAGGAACACCGCGACCACGGCGGCCGCGGCGAGGTTGATGATGCCGGTGGCGGCGGCACCGCGGATCATGCCCAGCTGGGGGAGCAGCAGGAACGGCCAGACCAGCCCGCCGATCAGCGCGCCCAGATAGTCGGCGGCGTTGAGGTTGGCCAGCACCCGCCCGCTGTCGGTGGCGCCCGCGGTGCGGCCGCGTTGCAGCAGCGTCATCAGCAGCGGCACCTCGGCCCCCACCAGGCAGCCGATCACCGCGGTGGCGATCACCAGAACCCACGTCGAGCCGCCGATGAACGCGAACGCGACGTACAGCGCGACCGCGGACAGACCGCCGATCACCCCGAGCAGGGTCTCGACCGCGATGAACGTGATCGCGGCATGGCCGAGGAGCGGTTTGACCAGCAGGGCGCCCACACCGAGGGCGGCGACGTAGCCGGCGACGATCAGCGACGTCGCCACGATGCCGCCGCCGTGCAGGCTGGTCGACAGCGTCAACAGGGCCAGCTCGTAGACCAGCCCGCACGCCGCGCAGGCCGCGACCGCGGCCAGCAGCAGCGCCCGCCAACGCGTGGTCGAGCGGGTCGCCGGGGAAGCGGCGGTGACGGTCATGACAGCGCGGCGGCGTTCACCCCTCCCACCGCGAGCAGCACGACGGCCGTGGCGATCGCCGACGGGTGCAGCCGTTCGGCCTCGATCAGGTCGCGGAACCGGCCGGGCACGGCCGCCTCGAGCACCACCAGCGCCACGCCCTGCAACAGCACCCCGACGATGCCGTACACGAGGGCGTCGAGCAGCCCCTGCCCGAGCTCGGCGGAGCTGGCGACGATCGCGGTGACCACCACGATGGCCAGTGCGGCGTACATGCCCGAGGCGACGGCGACGGCGTTGGGCCGGTACTCGACGAACACCATCCGGCGCAGGTTGCCGGGCGTGAGGACGTCGACCAGCACGAAACCGGCGACCAGCACCACGGCGCCGACGAGGAAGTACAGCAGCGCGGCGACCACGTTCTGGGCCAGGCTCTCACCGCTGATGGTGCCGAACTCGACGGCCAGGTTCATCGGATTCTCCTTCGTGGTGGGTGTCATGGCGAGCGCTACTTCGCACCGTCCGGGCCGCCGGAACTGCCGCCGGCGCCCCCCGACGGTGAGCCGGGGAAGAAGCCGGGGCCGAGGAAGATGAACCCGCCGCGGCTGTAGCGCGCGCCGAGGTCCTCGACGCGGATGGTGCACGGCCGGGCGCCGTCGGGGCCGACGATGACGATGTCGTCGTCGTAACGCAGGTAGGTTCTGCCCTGGTCGGTGGTCCGGGCCTCCGGGGGGACGTGCTCGGCCAGGTCGTCGGCCACCGTGGCGGGAGATCCCGT
Organism: Mycobacterium sp. PS03-16; assembly: GCF_004570325.1. Lineage (GTDB taxonomy): Bacteria > Actinomycetota > Actinomycetes > Mycobacteriales > Mycobacteriaceae > Mycobacterium. Next base: position 172,125 of record NZ_SPQO01000004.1, read on the forward strand.
GCACACGTAATTGATGCCGTCACCGTCGCTGGCGTACTCCTGATAGTTCTCGGCCACGTATGTGCGGATGTTGCCGCCCATCAGCGATACGCCCAGGAACAGGAAGATCACCCCCGCGACGGCGAGGATGCCCGACAGCGTGAACAGCCCGCCGCGGCTCACGGGCGCCACCGACTGATCGTGGTGACCGCGGTGCCGCCGACCGCGCTGGGGTACAGGTGCCAGGTGTGCCATTGCCAGCCGGCGCCGTCGGGCTCGGCCGCCAGCACCGTCAGCGCCGCGTCGTCACCGGGGAAGCGGCCACCCAGGCAATGGGGGTCGCGGCCGCACCGGTCTCGCAGGGAGGCGACCAGTGCGTCGAATTCCGTTGCGCCACAACGCTTCAGCATGCTGGTCAGGGCGTACCCTGGCGCGTCATGACGGGCGGGGAGGGCACCGCCGCGCGCCTGCGCGGAGCACGACACCTCCTCGCTGAAGCGGCGGCCGGCGTGCTCGGCGGTGATGACATGGGAGGCGCCGAGGACGCCGAGAGTGAGGGTGCCGCCCGCCGGATGGGTCAGCACGAGGCCGGCCAGCGGTTCGGGGGCGGGTGCGTCGAGCGCCAGTCCGAGGGCGGCGCCGTCGACGTCGGTGTGGGCGACCGCGAGTTCGTAGAACGGCAACGCGTGCGCCTCTAGGAGCCGGCCGGGGGAGCCGGGTAGACGGTGAGTTCACCGGGCAGCACGGTGCGGCCGATCGAGATCTCCCACGGCATGGACGGCGCCCAGCGCTCGAACCCGAGCATGGTGTCGCCCGAGGCGTCGGCGTAATCGACGAACTCCATGTCACCGCCCGCGGGCAGACCGGTGGTGCCCTCGGTGGTGTAGGACGCGCGTCCGCGTTCCACCTCGGAGAACGCGATGCCGTCGGCGGCGAGTGGGCCGCCGGGTTGCAGCGCCAGATCGCTGCGACGGGTCCACAACGCGAGTTCGAGCCGGCCCTCGTCCTCCTCGACGCTGAACCACAGCGGTTCGGGACCGCCCTCGAGCAGGTGTTCCCACCAGACGAACGGGCCCTGGCGCAGCGTGACCGATCCGCGCACGATGAAGTCGATGCCGCCGTGGCTGACGATCGCGCCCGGACCGAGCTGGCGCGGACCGAACTCCTGCGGCGTCGAGAACTGCAGCGGGTCGGTCCGCGCGGCAGGCGTCTTGGGCTTGTTCTGCTTCCTGATCGCCAGCACCAGCGCGATCACCGCCCCCGCGAGCAGCAGGATGGCCAGCACGATCAACAGCGTTCCCACACGGGATCCTTCCGGACGGCGGCAGGCTCAATCGGTCTGAATCGACCGTAACAGCCGTCGTCCGTCGGGGTCGCCGCGAATGTGCCGGTCGGGTATCAGGCGGCGCCGCGCAGCGCGTCGCGCGCCCTGTCGAGCAGCGAGGCGAACGGGCCGACCGCGAAGTTCGCCGCCGCGGACTCCACACCGGGGTGCGGGTGGGTGGGGGCGATGCGCTCGGCCACCTGGACGGAGACGGCCATGCGTTGCAGCTCCTCGGCGTCGAGATGCTCGGCGAGAAGCGGGAATTCCTCGGTCTCCTCCTTCTCGGCGTGTTCGAGGACGGCGGCCTGCAGGTGGATCAGCGCCTTGGAGAACTCCGCGCTGTCGATGTCGAGCTTCTCCAGCTCGGACAGCGCGACCTTGGAGTCGTGTTCCTCGGCCAGCCGCGCGTCGACCACCGCGTCGGCTCCGTCGATCTTCCGCCGCACCCGCGGGTGCACCATCATCTCCTCGGCCGTCTCGTGCACGGCCAGCATGGTCCGCAGCCGGGTGAACGCGGCGCGGCGGGTGTCGGCGTCGGCGGCGTCGAGCGTCTCGATGAACAGCTTCCGGATCGACTCGTGCTGGGCCACCAGGTAGTCGACGACGTCCTGGCCGGTGCTGATGGATGTGCTTTCGGATGCCACGCGAGAACCTCCGCATGTCGGGTGTGGGTTGCCTGGCGCAGGGGCTGCGCGCCAGGCCTTTCGATACCCGCGGCGCCGATCGGTGAAACAGCGCACCGGGTTTGGTCCGACGCCGCCTGGGAACCCTCGCCCGAGACGACAGAGGAGGGAATCCATGGCGACCTGCGACACCTGTGGCAACCACTACGACAAGGCGTTCACCGTGACGTGGGCCGACGGGCGCAGCGCGACGTTCGACAGCATCGAATGCGCGGCGGTGCAGGTGGCGCCCGAGTGCGCACACTGCGGCTGCCGGATCCTCGGCCACGGCGTCGAGACCGAGGAGGCGATCTTCTGCTGTGCGCACTGCGCGCGCAAGGACACCAACGCCGACGTCAACGACCGTTATCCCACGCCTGCGGGCGCCTGAGCGTTCAGCGCACGATGGTCGCCACGATCCCGGCGAGGTAGCCGAGGCGGGCAACCTCCGACGGCCGGAAGGCCGGTCCGCCCGGTCGGCCCAGCACCACAGCGGTACCGGGGTCGCCCAGCGGTGCGGCCGCGAGCGTGGTGTCCATGTCGCGCCACACCTGCGGCACCCAGTCGGCGGTGGCGTCGAGCGCGTCGGCGTGCGTCAGCGGTAGCCAGGGGGCCTCGGTGGCCTGGGTCTCCGGCGCCCCGTGACTGCCGACGACGCGGCGCAGCGCTGATCCGTCGAGCGTCACCACCGTGCACCACCCGACCCGTAAGACGCGCGGCGACTCGTCGGCGAGCACCTGCAGCTTCGCGGTCCGGCCCGGCGCCGCGGCGACGTGGTCGATCAGTTCGAGCTCGCGGTGCGCCTCGAGCAACCCGGTGTGCGGACGAATCGTGTCGACGTACACGCCGGTCAGGCTTTCCGCGGCGGTGATCACCATGTCCGGCATGGTTCCCGCAGGCAGATCCACCACGAGGTCGTCGATCGCGTAGCCGGCGCCGCGCTCGACGACGTCGAGCGACAGGATGTCGGCGCCCACCGAGCCGAGGGCGACGGCCAGCGAGCCGAGGCGGCCCGGCCGGTCCTCGAGCTGGACCCGCAGCAGATAGGAGGGCACGGCGATCACTGTCGCACGGACCCTGTGGGGAAGCGACTCGAGCACTCCCAGCGCCGCCGACGTGCGGTCCGGCCGCCACGACTAGGCTGCGTGGTCGTGTCACAGATCTCCCGCGACGAGGTGGCCCACCTCGCCCGACTCGCCCGCCTGGCGCTGACCGAGGACGAACTCGACAGCTTCGCCGGGCAGTTGGACGCCATCCTGGCCCATGTCGGCGCGATCCAGGCGGTGGACGTCACCGGGGTGCGGCCCACCGGCAACCCGCTGACCGACGTCAACGTCACCCGGCCCGACGTGGTGGAGCCCTGCCTCACCCAGGAGGAGGCGCTCGACGCGGCGCCCAAGGCCGTCGACGGCCGCTTCGCGGTCCCGCGGATCCTGGGGGAGGCGGAATGAGCGCAAGCGAGTTGATCCGCGAGGACGCCGCCACGCTGGCCGGCCGCATCGCCGCCAAGGAGGTCTCGTCGACCGAGCTGACCCGGGCCTGCCTGGACCAGATCGCCGCGACCGACGAGCGCTATCACGCCTTCCTGCACGTCGCCGCCGACGAGGCGCTGGGCGAGGCGGCCCGCATCGACGCCGCGGTGGCCGCCGGTGAGGCGCTGCCGTCCCCGCTGGCCGGCGTGCCGGTCGCGCTCAAGGACGTCTTCACCACCACCGACATGCCCACCACCTGCGGGTCGAAGATCCTCGAGGGGTGGCGCTCGCCGTACGACGCCACCGTCACGGTGCGGCTGCGGGCGGCGGGTATCCCGATCCTCGGCAAGACCAACATGGACGAGTTCGCGATGGGCAGCTCGACGGAGAACTCCGCGTACGGGCCCACTCGCAACCCGTGGGACGTCGAGCGGGTGCCCGGCGGGTCCGGTGGCGGCAGTGCCGCCGCGCTCGCCGCCTTCCAGGCGCCGTTGGCGATCGGCTCGGATACCGGCGGCTCGATTCGTCAGCCCGCCGCGCTGACCGCGACGGTCGGGGTCAAACCCACCTACGGCACGGTGTCGCGCTACGGGCTCATCGCGTGCGCGTCGTCGCTCGACCAGGGCGGGCCGTGTGCGCGCACGGTGCTCGACACCGCGCTGCTGCACCAGGTCATCGCGGGACACGACCCGAAGGACTCCACGTCGGTGCCCGCCGAGGTGCCCGACGTCGTCGCGGCCGCCCGCGCCGGCGCCACCGGCGACCTCGAGGGTGTGCGGGTCGGTGTGGTCAAACAGCTGCGCGGGGAGGGCTACCAGCCCGGCGTGCTGTCGTCGTTCACCGCGGCGGTCGACCAGCTGACCGCGCTGGGCGCCGAGGTCACCGAGGTGGACTGCCCGAACTTCGATCACTCGCTGGCGGCCTACTACCTGATCCTGCCGTCGGAGGTGTCGTCGAACCTGGCGCGTTTCGACGCGATGCGGTTCGGGTTGCGCGTCGGGGACGACGGCACGCACAGCGCCGAGGAGGTCATGGCGCTCACGCGGGCCGCCGGGTTCGGCCCGGAAGTCAAGCGCCGCATCATGATCGGCACCTATGCGCTGTCGGCGGGTTACTACGACGCGTATTACAACCAGGCGCAGAAGGTCCGCACGCTGATCGCGGGCGACCTCGACGCCGCCTACCAGAAGGTCGACGTGCTGGTGTCGCCGGCGACGCCGACGACGGCGTTCGCCCTGGGGGAGAAGGTCGACGATCCGCTGGCGATGTACCTGTTCGACCTGTGCACGTTGCCGCTGAACCTGGCCGGGCACTGCGGGATGTCGGTGCCCTCGGGGCTGTCGCCCGACGACAACCTGCCGGTGGGGCTGCAGATCATGGCGCCCGCGCTGGCCGACGACCGGCTGTACCGGGTCGGCGCGGCCTACGAGGCCGCCCGGGGCGCCCTGCCCACCGCGCTCTAGCTGTCCGGTGCCGAGCAGACGTAAAGTGCCCATTTCTGCGGCGTAAAGGGCACTTTTGCGTCTGCTCGCGCATGTCACTGGGGCGACGGGCAAGATGGAAGCCATGCGCATTGGAGTTCTCACCGGCGGTGGTGACTGTCCCGGCCTCAACGCGGTGATCCGCGCGGTGGTCCGCATCTGTGATGAGCGCTACGGCTCGTCGGTGGTCGGGTTCCAGGACGGCTGGCGGGGGCTGCTGGAGAACCGGCGGATCCAGCTCAAGAACGACGACCGCAACGACCGGCTGCTCGCCAAGGGCGGCACGGTGCTGGGCACCGCCCGGGTCCACCCGGAGAAGCTGCGCGCCGGCCTGGACCAGATCAAGCAGACCCTCGATGACAACGGCATCGACGTGCTGATCCCCATCGGCGGGGAGGGCACGCTGACCGCGGCGCACTGGCTGTCCGAGGAGAACGTGCCGGTGGTGGGGGTACCGAAGACCATCGACAACGACATCGACTGCACCGACGTGACTTTCGGTCACGACACGGCGCTGACCGTGGCCAGTGAGGCGATCGACCGGCTGCATTCCACCGCCGAATCGCACCAGCGGGTGATGCTGGTCGAGGTCATGGGCCGCCACGCCGGGTGGATCGCGCTGAACGCCGGTCTGGCCTCGGGCGCCCACATGACCCTGATCCCCGAGCAACCCTTCGACGTCGAAGAGGTCTGCCGGCTGGTCAAACAGCGCTTCGTGCGCGGCGACTCGCATTTCATCTGCGTGGTGGCCGAGGGCGCGAAACCCGCCGAGGGCTCGATGCAACTGCGCCAGGGCGGGATGGACGAGTTCGGCCACGAGAAGTTCACCGGCGTGGCCCAGCAGCTGGCGATCGAGGTGGAGCAGCGCGTCAAACGCGACGTCCGCGTCACCGTGCTCGGCCACGTGCAGCGCGGCGGCACGCCCACCCCGTACGACCGGGTGCTGGCGACCCGGTTCGGCGTCAACGCCGCCGACGCGGCACACGCCGGCGAGTACGGGATGATGGTCTCGCTGCGCGGCCAGGAGATCGGCCGGGTGTCGCTGGCCGATGCCACCAGGCAGTTGAAGCTGGTCCCGCAGTCCCGCTACGACGACGCCGCGGAGTTCTTCGGCTGACGTCCCCCGCGAGCAGGCCCCCGCAAGCGGGAGGTACCCCCCGCGAAGTCGCGCTTCCCGGGCCGAGATCGTGCGACTTTGCGTCTGCTCGCCGGCAGAAGGCGACCCACTAGGATCGGTGGCATGTCTGTCGCCACCGCCGAACTGCTCGACTACGACGAGGTCGTCGCACGCTTCGATCCCGTCATGGGCCTCGAGGTGCACGTCGAGCTGTCGACGGCCACCAAGATGTTCTGCGGCTGCGCCAACGAGTTCGGCGCCGAACCCAACACCCAGGTGTGCCCGGTCTGCCTGGGCCTGCCGGGGTCGCTGCCGGTGCTCAACCAGGCCGCCGTCGAGTCCGCGATCCGCATCGGTCTGGCGCTGAACTGCGACATCGCGCCCTGGGGCCGGTTCGCGCGCAAGAACTACTTCTATCCCGACCAGCCCAAGAACTACCAGATCTCCCAGTACGACGAGCCGATCGCGGTCAACGGCTACCTCGACGTGCCGCTCGATGACGGCACCACCTGGCGGGTGGAGATCGAGCGCGCGCACATGGAGGAGGACACCGGCAAGCTGACCCACCTGGGCAGCGAGACCGGCCGGATCGCCGGGGCGACGAACTCGCTGGCCGACTACAACCGGGCCGGGGTGCCGCTGATCGAGATCGTCACCAAGCCGATCGAGGGCACCGGTGACCGGGCCCCCGAGATCGCCCGCGCCTACACGACCGCCCTGCGCGATCTGCTGCGTGCGCTCGACGTGTCCGACGTCCGGATGGATCAGGGGTCGATGCGCTGCGACGTGAACCTGTCGCTGCGACCCGCCGGCCAGGCCGAGTTCGGCACCCGTACCGAGACCAAGAACGTCAACTCGCTCAAGAGCGTGGAGGTGGCGGTGCGCTACGAGATGCGCCGCCAGGCCGCGGTGCTGGAGGCCGGCGGCCGGATCGTGCAGGAGACTCGGCACTTCCACGAGGACGGCTACACCTCGCCGGGCCGCAGCAAGGAGACCGCCCAGGACTACCGGTACTTCCCGGAGCCGGACCTGGAACCGGTCGCGCCGCCCGCCGAGCTCGTCGAACAGCTGCGCCAGACGCTGCCCGAGCTGCCGTGGTTGCGCCGCAAGCGGATTCAGCAGGAGTGGGGCATCTCCGACGAGGTGATGCGCGACCTGGTGAACAACGGCGCCATCGACCTCGTCGCCGCCACCGTCGAGCACGGCGCCTCCAGCGAGGCCGCCCGCGCATGGTGGGGCAACTTCCTGGTGCAGAAGGCCAACGAGAGTGGCGTGGAACTCGATGCGCTGCCGATCACCCCGGCCCAGGTGGCCGCGGTGGTCAAGCTGGTCGACGACGGGAAGCTGTCGAACAAGCTGGCCCGCCAGGTCGTGGAGGGGGTGCTGGCCGGCGAGGGTGAGCCCGAGCAGGTGATGACCGACCGCGGACTGGCCGTCGTGCGCGACGACTCGGTGATCAAGGCCGCGGTCGACGAGGCGCTGGCGGCCAACCCTGACATCGTCGAGAAGATCCGCGGCGGCAAGGTGGCGGCCGCGGGTGCGATTGTCGGTGCGGTGATGAAAGCCACCCGGGGGCAGGCCGATGCCGCGCAGGTCAAGGAGATGGTGATCGCGGCCTGCAGCTGAGCGTCACATCCGGTGCCTGCGCCGGACGCCGTCGAAGCGCGCCCGCAGCTGGGCCGTGCGCTCGTCGGCGGTGACGGTGGCGGTGTCCGCCGGTAGCGCCGCGGCCAACTCGGTGCGCCGGACCACCCGGGTGGTCAGCACGGCCGGCTGTCCGTCGAGCATGTGGCGGTAGGTGACGTTGCCGCGACTGAAACCCTGGGTGTCCATCCAGTTGTGGCAGCCCGGGTCGTCGTGGGCCAGCACGATGCGGATGCGGCCGTCGCCGTCGACGGCGGTCCGGCCCGGCGTGTAGCTCACCGGCCGGTACAGGTAGTCCATGCTGGTGAAGAACACGCCCATGTTGGTGAGCGACCAGAGTCCCTCGTGAGCCGGGAACTCGATGATCAGCGCGTCGCCGGGATCGAGCTCCCAGTACATGTTCGCCGCCGCCCGGCCCCGCTTGTCATCCCCGTCGGTCACGTCGACGGCCGGGAACCGGTTGGGCCGGCGGGCGTCGACGCCGCCGTAGGTGAACGGGTAGTCCGGCCAGTCGGCCATCGCGCCGGTGAGGAAGTCGCCCGCCCAGTCGATCGCGGCGAGCATGTCGGCGACCGTGGGCAGCGGGCGCGGCGCGTCCATGCCCACCCGCTCGATCCGCAACTCGGCCGGTCGTTCGTCCCACTGGTCGAAACCCTGGCGGATGAACAGCTTTCGCGAGCCGGCGGTGGTGGGCAGCCAATTCCCGTCGCGCGCCGGTCCGCCGATGTGGATCTCGACCTCCCCGCCGGGGCCGGTGGACAGTTGCTCGCCGGACAGATTGGCCTCCGGCACGTCCCCGAACGGCTCATGCAGCACATCGGGCCCGCCGGGCCGCGGGCCCTGCACGGTGATGTTGATAAACGGTGCGTCGCCGCGTGTTCCGGTGATGCGGTAGGTGTCGACACCGTTGATCCACGCCTGGTGATAGGTGAAATCCGCGCAGTCGCCGCCCAGCTTGCGCAGCGGCGTCACGAAGGCGTGCACCATCGGGTAGCGGGTGTCGGCGGTCTCCAACGCGAGATCGAAGGCCTGTCCGAGGTTCTGGGTGAGGAAGCGCAGCGCGTCGACGCGCTGGGCGCCGGACGTGGCGTTGTGGTCTTTGAACGCCTGGGCGCCTGCGGCGTTCAACCGGTCGCAGAACCGCTCCCACGCGGCCGCGAGCGCCTCGTCGTCAGGGCCGTCACCGAACGCCACTGCTACGCGCCCAGCCGCTCGAGCATCGCGGTCACCGTTCGGCAGGCCCGGCGTGCGGCCTCGGCGCGGCCCTCGGCATCGATCCGCGGGCCGATCAATTCCAGATCGAAGCCGTGCCGGTAGCCGGCGGCCAGCACCCGCTCGACGAACGGTGCGATCGGAATCGCGCCGTCGCCGGGAACGGCGCGGGCGGGCAACGACCGGTCACCGAGGACGTAGTCGCTGAGCTGGATCAACCGCGTCCGCGGCAGTGCCCGGTCCACCAGCGCGTCAAGATCCGCCTCGGCCCAGCAGTGGAAGAGGTCGATGCAGATGTCGAGGCCGGCCGCCTCGGCGAGCGTGATCGTGTCGCGCAGCGAGTGCGCGATGTGGATGTCGGCGTACAGGCTGGAGGCGTTCTCGACGGCCAACGACAGGCCGGCCTCCCGCGCGGCCGCCGCGCACGGGCCCACCGCCTCGCTGAACCGGTCGGCGGCCTGACGCCAGGTCAGGTGGCCGCGCCCGCCGGTCAGCAGATACACCATCGTGGCGCCGATGCCGGCTGCCGCGTCGATGACCCGCAGCAGTGCGTCGGCCGTCGAGAAGACGTGGCAGACGGCTTGCGTGCGGTAGTCGTGCTGGGCGATCAGCGGGGCCAGGGCGGGATCGAACAGCTCAGAGTCGATGAGGCTGAGCCGCCGCAGGCCCGTCTCGGACCAGAAGCGGTCGAGTTCGGGCAGCGGCGCACCGGAGAACGTCACACTGTGCACCGAGATCCGGTCGTGCATGAGATCGTCAGTCCCGCTTCTCGATCGCGACGCCGAAGCGGTCGCGGAACGGCCGGAACTCCTCGTTGAGCGCATCGATGTCCTCGCCGATGTCGGTGAGCAACGACGTCGAGTAGCGGAACTTGCCGTACCGATCGCCGCGGTTGCGGGCCAGGTACGCGCGCATCGCCTGCTCCGCCGCGGGAGACAGTTCGCGGCCGCAGAACTCGTAGAACTTCCGCGCGGTGCCGACCTGATCGGCGATGAAGTCGCAATAGCGGACGTGGTGCACCCGCGCATCGTCGACCAGCGGGTGGCTCATCGTGTTGGCGATGCTCGCGCGGGTCAGGTCGAGGTGCATCTTCGCGGCCGCCTTCAGGTCGACGGGCCCGACGATGCCCTCACCGATGTCAGCCATCATCATGGTGCGGGACGCGGCCACCTGCACCGGATCGCGGTGCAGCCACATCAGCCGGGCGTCGGGGTACGTGGCGAAGAAATCGTCGAGCCGCGAGCCGTGAAACCCCTTGCAGACCCAGTACTTCGGTGGGCGCCGGTACTGGCAGTGCTGCAGCATCGCCCTGTGGATCCGGTACTGCGCGGCGGGATCGGTCGGCAGCCCGCCCACCACGGTCTGCATCGGCACCCGCCACCACGCCGTCGGCGTCATCACCCGGAAGTCGAACGCCCAGGTGCGTTCGTCCTCGGGCAGCCCGTCGCCGAGCATGTCGTTGTAAGGGTGGCTGTGCAGCCACTTCGGCAGCTTCGCGTTGATCTCCCGCCAGTCGTCGTCCGCGCGGGCGCGGCGCGGATCGTCCGCGCCGGCCAGGCCGGGCGGGGGCGACGGGTACATCACCTCCCAGAACCGCAGGGCGCGGGCGCCGGGATCCACCGACAGCAACGCGTGCATCAGCGTGGTGCCCGAACGGGGTTCGCCGGTGACGAACATCGGCGCCTCGATCACCTCGTCGGCGAGGCGGTACCGGTCGCGGTCGGCGAAGAACTCCAGCCGGGAGGTCAGCAGCCAGTGACACACCTCGGCGGCGCGCCGCCTGCCGGCCGCGTCCAGGCCCACACCGTTGAGGTGTTCGACCGCCACGGCGAACCGGTCGGGCAGTGTCGGATCGCCGTAGTCGTGCAGGCCGGTGGCGTCCTGCGCCCGGGTCAGCATCTCCCCGGCATCCAGCGCCGCGGTCACGGCGCGATCCCGCACAGTCTCATCAACTCGTCCTCCGCCTCGCGAACAGCGTCGGCCGATGCGGCCGCGTACCGCAGCCCCGCCATCGCGCCGTAGTCGAGGATCTTGGGCACCTGCAGGCCCGCGTCGACGTACGCCTTGACCGTGCGGGCGACCTGGGCGGGGGTGCCGTGGGGTACGACCGCCAGGATGGCCTCGGGGTCCACCCGGTCGAGGAAGTCGATGATGCGCTCGCGGGTCATGGTCGCCGGGTCGATGTCGTGGAATCCGCGCCAATCGTCTCCGAGGGGATGCCGGTGGCCGAACGAGCGCAGCGTGTCGGCGGACACCTGCAGCAGGAAGGCCTTGACCAGGGGTGCGGCCAGGATGTCGGCCAGAGCCGCCTCGTCGGGCGCGATCAGGCAGACCTGGATGTAGCACGGGGTGATGGCCATCGGGTCACGGCCGGCGCGGTCCGCGGACGCGCGCACGGCGCCGAGCATGTCGGCGTAATGCTCGGGTGTCCACGCGCCGGCGGGCCACCAGCCGTCGGCGTAGCGGCCGGCGAGGTCGAGCATCCGGGGTCCGCTGGCGCCGATCCAGATCCTGGGTGCCCGGCCCGCATACGGTTCGGTGTCGAGCCGAGCCTGGTGCAGACGGTAGAACCGGCCGGTGAAGTCGATCGGACCGGTCGACTCCCACAGCATCCGGATGACTTGAAGGGCCTCCTCGAACCGGCTGACCGCGCGGGAGAAGTCGAAACCGTAGGGCACGATGTTCTCGCGCTCTCCGCTGCCGAGGCCGAGAATGAAGCGGCCCTCGGCCAGGTGGTCGATGGTCAGCGCCGACTGCGCCAGCGAGGCGGGATGGCGGCGCACCGTGTCGACGACGGCGGTGGCCAGCGGCGTGCGCTCGGTCAGGACGGCCGCCGCGGCGGCGACCGCCATGCCGTCGAGGTGGCGGTGGGGGGACGGCGACGTGGTGGCGAGGTCGGTGAACTCCGGCGTCCAGATCGAGTCGGGCCAGAAGCTGACCATGTGGTCGGGCAGCCAGATGGAGTGGTAGCGACCGCTGTCGAGGCGTTTCAGCGCCGACATGTCGAGCGGCAGCGTGGTGCGCAGGAACGCCGCGGGCTGCACCGCCGGCGCCGTCGACTTGCTGGGCACTCGCTCAGCTTAAGCGGCCCGATCGTTGCGCCGGGTGGTTTTGGAGAATACCCTTCTCGCTTGACGCGAAGGCATTCTCGCCGACGCTGGGGGTGGCGACGGAAAGGGTGCCCGATGACGGATGCCGACGCCGCCGCAGCGGGTCGCGCGTCGCAGGCTGTTGTGGTGGACACCCCGGTCGAGGGCGTCGTCGTGCTGCGACTCAACCGGCCCGGCCGGCTCAACGCGATCAACGGGGTCATGCGCGACGCGTTGACCGCCGCGCTGGGCGTGGTGGGGGCCGACCGGGCGGTGCGCGCCGTGGTGCTGACCGGCTCGGGGCGCGGGTTCTGCTCAGGAATCGACGTGCGGGACTTCGGATCCGGCATGCTCGCTGCCACCGCTCCGGCGATCGAGCGCATGCGCTTCCAGGAGGCGATGGCCGCGTTGCCCCGGGCCGTCCGCGCGTTGCCGCAGCCGGTGATCGCCGCGGTGAACGGACCCTGCGTCGGCGCCGGGCTGGCCCTGTGCCTCGCGTCGGACATCCGGATCTGTTCAAGCACAGCGAGTTTCGGCAACGCCGCAATCCTGTTGGGCCTGTCGGGTGCCGAGATGGGCATGAGCTACCACCTGCCCCGCATCGTCGGCACCAGCGTGGCCGCCGACTGGATGCTGACCGGACGCACCGTGTCCGCCGACGAAGCCGACCGTCGGGGACTGGTCAGCCAGGTGGTCGAAGCCGACCTCCTCGTCGAGACCGCCGTCGCCCTCGCCGCGCAGGTCGCCGGACTGGCGCCGTTGGGGTTGGAGTTGACCAAACGCGCACTGCAGGTCAACACCGACGCGGCGGGTTTCGACGCGGCGCTGGAACTCGAGAACCGCAACCAGGTGCTGACCCACGCCACCGATGACGCCGCGGCGCGCCGGCACCGGTGGTCCGGGCGCGGCGAGGACTGAGAGGCGACGACGATGGCGTGGGACTTCACCACCGACCCGGAATGGGCGGCGCAGCTGAAGTGGGTCGAGGAGTTCGTGCGCGAGGAGTGCGAACCGGTCGACTATGTGGTCACCGAATCCCACGACCTCAACGACCCTGTGCGCCAGGCCCTGATCCCGCCGCTGCAGGACATCGTCAAGGAGCGCGGACTGTGGGCCACCCACCTCGGCCCGCACCTCGGCGGTCCCGGCTACGGGCAGGTGAAGCTGGCGCTGCTCAACGAGATCCTCGGCCGGTCGGAGTGCGCACCGATCGTCTTCGGTTCGCAGGCGCCGGATTCGGGCAACAGCGAGATCCTCGCCCACTACGGCACACCGGAGCTCAAGGAGCGCTATCTCGAACCGCTGCTCGACAACCGCATCGTGTCGTGCTTCTCGATGACCGAACCGCAGGGCGGCGCCGATCCGAAGGTGTTCACCACCACCGCGGTTCCCGACGGCGACCACTGGGTGATCAACGGGGAGAAGTGGTATTCGTCGTTCGCCTCGATGGCGTCGTTCCTCATCGTCATGGCCATGACCGACCCGGATGCCCCGCCGTATGAACGGTATTCGATGTTCGTGGTGCCCGGCGACACCCCGGGCATCACCGTGCTGCGCGACGTCGGCCTCGGATACCAGCCGCTCGGTGGCGGGGGCCGCGAGGGCTACGTCCGGTACGAGAACGTCCGGGTGCCGGGCGATCACATGCTCGGGCCGCGCGGCGGCGCGTTCGTGGTCGCCCAGACCCGGCTGGGCGGCGGCCGCATCCACCATGCGATGCGCACGGTGGGGCTGGTCCGGCGCATCTACGACATGATCTGCGAGCGGGCCGTGTCCCGCTACACCCAGGGCAGCGTGCTCGCCGACAAGCAGATGGTGCAGGAGATGATCGCGGACTCGTGGATGGAGATCGAGGCCTTCCGCCTGCTCACGCTGCAGACCGCCTGGAAGATCGACAGGTTCAACGACTACAAGGCCGTGCGCGCGGACATCTCCGCAGTCAAGGCGATGATGCAGAAGGTGCTGCACGACGTCTCGGCGCGGGCGCTGCAGATCCACGGTTCCCTCGGCACGTCGCACGAGATGCCGTTCGTGCAGTACCTGACCGAGTCGTTCGTGCTCGGCCTGGCCGACGGCCCCACCGAGGTGCACAAGGTGACGCTGGCCCGCCAGCTGCTCAAAGACGTCGAACCCGCCCCCGACGCGTTCCCGTCGGAACACCTGCTGCGGCTGCGGGCGGCGGCCGAGGCCAAGTTCGCCGACCGGCTCGCGGGCATCCCGCGCTAACCGAGCAGCGCCCTCGACCGGGCCAGCAGGTGCGGCAACTCCCGCGCCATCGCCTCGAGGTCCGGATGCGGCCGTGCCCGCCTGCGGTTGTGTTTGACGATCAGCGCCCATGTCGCCGTCGACTTGAAACACGCCAGCGCCATGAACCATTGGAGGTCGGGCACCTGTGCGCCGAGCGCGTCGGCGTAGCAGCCGGCGAGGTCGTCGACCGGCGGCACGCTGGCGGCGTAGGGCGATGGGCGTCGGTAGGTGCGCGGATCGGCGTTGACCAGAAACCAGCCGACATCGATCCGCGGATCGCCGACCGACCAGATCTCCCAGTCGATCACCGCGCTGATCCGCGGGCCGTCGGCCAGCAGGTTCCCCAGCCGGAAGTCGCCGTGGACGACGGCCGGCCCCACGGCCGGCGGCACATCGGCGCGCAGCGCGGCGGCGACCTCGGCCCAGCCGGGCGCCAGCGTCGTGTCGACGGTGTCCAGCGTCGCGCACCACCGGTCGATCTCGGCGGCCGCGTCCACCACCGGTTCGGCGCCGAGTCCGAGCGCGCCGGGATCGTGGCGGTGCAGTGCGGCCAGGATGCCGGCGGCAGCACCGAACCGTTGCCGCACAGTGGGATCAACGGCGCCCGGCGGCGGGTCGAAGAGCGGTTCCATGCACTCGCCGGGGACCCGGGACATCACGAACAGCGGTGGCGCGCCGGCGTCCTGCCACAGCAGCTCGGGGACCGGCACCTCGGTTCCGGACAGCGCGGCGAGGATCCGCGCCTGCCGCAGTACGTCCCGGTGCCCGGTCGGGGCGTGTCCCGGCGGGGCCACCTTGACCACCACGGATGTGCCGCCCCGCTGCGCGGCGAAGGTCAGGCTCGACGCCCCGCCGGCCAGCGGCCGCACGCCGCGGATCCCGGCCTTCGACAGGCGGTCCCGCAGTGCGTCGAGGTCGAGCTCGGTCACCCGGTCGTGGCTTCGCGCAGGAACGACTGGGTGTGGGCGATGCGGCCGGTCATCGTCTTCGGATCGCCGGTGCACAGCCTCATTGCGGTTTCGGTGATCAGCGCGATGTCCTCGGTGTCGGTCTTGGCCAGATCGAGGGTGCCGGCCCCCGGCGTGGCCACCGGGTTGGTGGGCGCGGCCGCGTTGACCGCGATGCCGTCGTCGTGCAGCTCGGCGGCAAGGCTTTTCGTCAGCCGGTTCAGCGCCGCCTTGGCGGTGCCGTAGATCCCGAATCCGGCGGTGCGGTCGAATTCGGAGAACGGTGGCCCGCCCGGTAGGTCCCCACCGACGGAGGTGACGTTGAGAATCCACCCGCCGCCGCGTGCGCGCATGGCCGGAATCGCCAGCTGGCACAGGTGCAGCGGCGCCAACAGATGCATCTCGAGCATCAGCCGGGCGCGCTTGTCCGGGAAGCCGTCGAGTGGGCGCAGGAACGTCACGGCCGCGTTGTTGACCAGGATGTCGGGACTGCCGACGGTGTCGACGGTTTCGGCGAACAGGCGGTCGCGCTCGGCGGCGACGGACAGGTCGGCGACGATCGCGACGGCCGTGCCGCCGGCGGCGGTGATCTCGTCGCGGGTCTGGCGCAGCGAGCCGTCGTAGCGGGGGTCGGGTTCCATGGTGCGGGCGGTGAGCGCGACGGTCGCCCCCTCGGCGGCCAGTTGCGCGGCGATCGCCTTGCCGAGCCCGCGGCTGCTGCCGGTCACCAGCGCCACCCTGCCCTCACACCGCCCCGTCACCGCCACCTCCGAAAATGCGTTCTCGACTCACGAGAACGACATTATCGGCGCGGCGCCCGCACGGGGGCAGAACGCGGATCAGGTCTTGTCGGCGTTGGTGCGCGGGAAGCCGCCGCCCTGCGGGAACAGCGGGAACACCACGTCGTCGAGGCGTTCCGCGTCGCCCGTGGTCTTGTTCACCGTCGCCCCCCACACGTTGCCGTCGGGGGACAGCTGCAGCGCCCAGGCGTGGCCGCGGGTGTCCTGCCGGATCACCTCGGGCTGCCCGGTCACCGCGCCCGTGTCGGGCGAGAGCCGCACCGCGACGGTCTGTTTCGTATTGACGAGGTTGACCAGCACGGTGCCGTCCAGCGCCGCGCAGCCCGCCACCCCCGGCCGGTCCGGCCAGGTCCACACCGTCGAGACCTTGGAGTCCTTGGTCATCCGCTGCAGCCGGTCGGCGGTCGGGGTGCGGTCGGTGACGTACAGCGACCCGTCCGACGGATCGATGCACATGCCGCCCGCGGGGCCCATGCCGCTCATCGCAGTGGTGGTGGGTGCCTGGTTGACCGTGGTCGGCTGCTCGATGCGCAACACCTTGCCCGCCGTCGAGGCGGGGTCGGCGGCCAGCGCCGGATTGCCGGCGTCGCCGGTATGCACGAGCAGCGTGGTCGGGCTGGTGAAGATCAACGATCCCATGTTGCCGGTGGCGCCCTTGGGGATCCCGGTCAGGATCGGCTTCGGCACGTCACCGTCGGCGATGCGCACCACCCGGTTGTCGGTCGGGGTGGAGACGTAGGCGTACATCAACCGGTCCTGGGCGTAGGTGGGGGACAGCACGATGTCCATCAGGCCGCCGTCACCGGACGGGTCGACCGGGATCGTGGTCTTCACCTTCGGCTCGGCGCGCACCGACACCTCTTTGACCGCGCCCGTCGTGCGCTCGGCCACGAGCGCCGACTGGCTGTCGGGCAGCATGATCAGCCCGCTGGTGCTCTCCAGACAGCCCTGCATCACACCGGGCGCCGGGCACGCCTTGGGGAACGGCTTGGCGGGCAGCGGCGGGGGCGGCGGTTCCGACGAGGTCGGGCCCGGACGCAACTCCGGCTCGGTGGTGAACGGCTGCGACTGTGCGGCGTCGAAACGCGCGCAGCCCGACCCGAGGAGCACCGCAGCGCACAGCAGTGCTGCCACCCCGAGAAGTGGCCGGCGCGTTGTCATGCTGGCCAGATTACGGATCGCCCGGCGATACGCGCCACGGCACAGGTGGGTAACAATCGCAAGACAGCCGCGGCACCGCCGTGGTAAATGCGCGATTCGCCGGTGATCAGCACTTACGCTGGCGCCCGTGACCAGTCATCACGCGGACGCGCGCACCTGGCAACGCCCCGACGATCCGGCCCGGCCGGCCTCGGCGAGCCTGGTCGACCCCGAAGACGACCTGCCGACGTCCAACTACGGCGGCGATTTCGAGACCACCGCGATCCCGCGCTACGACGCGAACAAGGCGGCGCCCGCGGCGCCGGCGTTCGGGTTGATCAACGACCCCGAGCCGCTGCCGTATGTGCACCCGGCCGGCCGGCAACCCATGGCGCCCTTCGGCGCCGAGCCGGTCGAGGTCGGCTACGACGAGGCCACCGACGAGCGCATCCGCGCGGCGCACCGGCGCGGCACCCAGCATCTGGGGCTGATGCTGCTGCGCGTCGGCCTGGGTGTGCTGCTGATCGCGCACGGCCTGCAGAAGACGTTCGGCTGGTGGGGCGGGCCGGGACTCGGCGGGTTCCGGGACTCGCTGGCCGAGGCCGGCTTCCAGCACGCGAGCATCCTGACCTATGTCGGCGCGGTCGGGCAGATCGGCGCCGGCCTGCTGCTCGTGCTCGGCCTGTTCACGCCGGTGGCGGCGGCCGTCGCCCTGGCCTACCTGATCAACGCCCTGCTGGCCGGAGTCGCCGCGCAGGAGCAGGGCGGGTTCCCGTTCTTCCTGCCCGGCGGCTTCGAATTCCAGGTGACGCTGATCGTGGTGGCCGCGGCGCTGGTCCTCACCGGCCCCGGCCGCTACGGATTCGACGCCGGCCGCGGCTGGGCGCGCCGGCCGTTCGTCGGATCGTTCGTCGCGTTGATGCTCGGGATCGGCCTGGGCATCGGCGTGTGGGTGCTGCTCAACGGCGCCAACCCGCTGGCCTGACCGCCGGTCCGGCTACTCGTAGGGGTTGGGCACCCGGCCGCCGCTGACGGCGGTCAGCCGCGGCAGCGTGTTGAACGTGACCGCGGGCAGCCGCACCTCGGTGCCGTCGCGCCGCGTCGCCCGCGCCCACTTGGCCCGGTCGAAGCGCAGCCCCACGATGTCGTCCCACGTCATCGTCGTGCTGCCCAGCACCGACCGGGCGGTGACGGTCTCCGCGTCGGCCACGGTGCGCAACCGCATGATCATCAGCGCGGCCAGCACCGGCAGCACCAGCAGCGGCGCGAACCAGCGGGGACTGGCCAGCACCATCGACATCAGCCCGAGGGTGAAGAACCCCACCGCGACGTAGGCCATCGGCGAGATCCGGATGACGACCGGGGCCGTGGGCGCCGGGGCGGGGGAGGAACTCACAGGTCCGATTCTGGCACCGCGGCGCACCCACCCGGTTCCCGAGTCGGTGAATTTGACCGATGACCAGTGCGGAGGCTACCGTCGAGTGTCATGCAGACCCCGGGAATGCTCGTAGTAATTGGTTGGCGCGTTGATGCCGCGCTAGCCCTTTGCCGGGCATAGCCACCAGCATCGACGCGCCACCCTCGAACAGCGACTCCGCTGTCGGGGGTTTTTTTCTGCCCGAGAACGCGTCCGACCACCCACGAAACACGACAAGAGGACACCGTGAGCGCACCGACCACGCGACCACCGCACCGCCCGGCGACACCCAACGGTGAGCAGGCCGTGGCGGCGGTACAGTCCACCAGCCCCAAGGTGATCCGGCCTCGCGAGATCGCGCCGGAGCAGATGACCGGAGCCCAGGCGGTCATCCGTTCGCTCGAGGAACTCGACGTGGACACGATCTTCGGTATCCCCGGTGGTGCGGTGCTGCCCGTCTACGACCCGCTCTTCGACTCCCGCAAGCTGCGCCACGTGCTGGTGCGCCACGAGCAGGGCGCCGGCCACGCCGCCAGCGGCTACGCCCATGCCACCGGGCGGGTCGGCGTGTGCATGGCGACCTCCGGCCCGGGAGCGACGAACCTGGTGACCCCGCTGGCCGATGCGCACATGGACTCGATCCCCGTCGTGGCGATCACCGGGCAGGTCGGCCGCGGGCTGATCGGCACCGACGCCTTCCAGGAAGCCGACATCTCCGGCATCACCATGCCGATCACCAAGCACAACTTCCTGGTGCGCAACGGTGACGACATCCCGCGCGCGCTGGCCGAGGCGTTCCACATCGCCGCGACCGGGCGGCCGGGTCCGGTGCTGGTCGACATCCCCAAGGACATCCTGCAGGGGCAGTGCACCTTCGCCTGGCCGCCGCAGATCGACCTGCCCGGCTACAAGCCGAACACCAAACCGCACAGCCGGCAGATCCGGGAGGCCGCCAAGCTGATCGCCGCGGCGAACAAGCCGGTCCTCTACGTCGGCGGCGGTGTGATCCGCGGTGAGGCCAGCGAGCAGCTGCTCGAGCTGGCCGAGCTGACCGGGATCCCCGTGGTGACCACGCTGATGGCCCGCGGCGCGTTCCCTGACAGCCATGCCCAGAACCTCGGCATGCCGGGGATGCACGGCACCGTGGCCGCGGTGGCCGCGCTGCAGCGCAGCGATCTGCTGATCGCGCTGGGCACCCGCTTCGACGACCGGGTGACCGGCAAGCTGGATTCCTTCGCCCCCGAGGCCAAGGTGATCCACGCCGACATCGACCCCGCCGAGATCGGCAAGAACCGCCACGCCGACGTCCCGATCGTGGGCGACGTGAAGGCCGTGATCGCCGACCTGATCGAGGCGCTGCGCCGCGACGGCACGATCGGCAACATCGAGATCGGCAAGTGGTGGTCCTACCTGAACAACGTCCAGGAGACCTATCCGCTGAGCTACGGCCCGCAGAGCGACGGCAGCCTCTCGCCCGAGTACGTCATCGAATCGCTGGGCAAGCTGGCCGGGCCGGACGCGATCTACGTCGCCGGCGTGGGTCAGCACCAGATGTGGGCGGCGCAGTTCATCTCCTACGAGAAGCCCAAGACGTGGCTGAATTCGGGCGGTCTGGGCACCATGGGCTTCGCGGTGCCCGCGGCCATGGGCGCCAAGATGGGCTGCCCCGACACCGAGGTGTGGGCGATCGACGGCGACGGCTGCTTCCAGATGACCAATCAGGAGTTGGCGACGTGTGCGATCGAGGGCATCCCGATCAAGGTGGCGTTGATCAACAACGGCAACCTCGGCATGGTGCGCCAGTGGCAGACGCTGTTCTACGAAGAGCGGTACAGCCAAACCGATCTGGCGACGCATTCGCGTCGCATCCCGGACTTCGTCAAGCTCGCCGAGGCGCTGGGCTGCGTGGGATTGCGTTGTGAGCGTGCCGAAGACGTGCAGGACGTGATCAACCAGGCGCGCGAGATCAACGACCGCCCGGTGGTGATCGACTTCACCGTCGGCGCCGACGCCCAGGTGTGGCCGATGGTCGCCGCAGGCACCAGCAACGACGAGATCATGGCCGCGCGCGACATCCGGCCGCTGTTCGACGACAACGAGGAAGGGCACGCCTGATGGCCACTCGAACCCACACCCTGTCGGTGCTCGTCGAGGACAAGCCGGGCGTCCTGGCCCGCGTCGCGTCGCTGTTCTCGCGCCGCGGCTTCAACATAGAGTCCCTGGCCGTCGGCGCGACGGAGCAGAAGGACATGTCGCGGATGACGATCGTGGTGAGTGTCGACGAGGCGCCGCTGGAGCAGATCACCAAACAGCTCAACAAGCTGATCAACGTGATCAAGATCGTCGAGCAGGACGAGGACAACTCGGTGGCCCGGGAACTCGCCCTGATCAAGGTGCGCACGGACGCCACCACCCGCGGTCAGGTCATCGAGGCGGTGAACCTGTTCCGCGCCAAGGTGGTCGACGTCTCCAACGAGTCGTTGACCGTCGAGGCCACGGGCACGCCCGGCAAGCTCGAAGCCCTGTTGCGGGTTTTGGAGCCGTACGGGATCCGTGAGATCGTGCAGTCCGGTGTGGTGTCGCTGTCGCGGGGCCCACGGGGCATTGGCGCAGTCAAATAGCTGAACAAGCACAACAGAGAGAGAAGACCCGAACGTGGCAGTTGAGATGTTCTATGACGACGATGCCGATCTGTCGATCATCCAGGGACGCAAGGTCGGCGTCATCGGATACGGCAGCCAGGGACACGCGCACTCGCTGAGCCTGCGCGATTCCGGTGTGCAGGTGAAGGTCGGCCTGCGCGAGGGCTCGAAGTCGCGCGAGAAGGTGACCGAGCAGGGTCTCGAGGTCGACACGCCCGCCGAGGTCGCCAAGTGGGCCGACGTGATCATGCTGCTCGCGCCCGACACCGCCCAGGCCGAGATCTTCAAGAACGACATCGAGCCCAACCTCACCGACGGCAACGCGCTGTTCTTCAGCCACGGCCTCAACATCCACTTCGGCCTGATCAAGCCGGCGGACAACATCACGGTCGGCATGGTCGCCCCCAAGGGCCCCGGCCACCTGGTGCGCCGCCAGTTCGTCGACGGCAAGGGCGTTCCCGCGCTCATCGCCGTGCACCAGGACCCCACCGGTGAGGGGCAGGCACTCGCGCTGTCCTACGCCAAGGCCATCGGCGGCACCCGCGCCGGCGTCATCAAGACCGACTTCAAGGAAGAGACCGAGACCGACCTGTTCGGTGAGCAGGCCGTGCTCTGCGGTGGCACCGAGGAACTGGTCAAGGCCGGCTTCGACGTCATGGTCGAGGCGGGGTACGCGCCGGAGATGGCGTACTTCGAGGTGCTGCACGAGCTCAAGCTGATCGTCGACCTGATGTACGAGGGCGGCATCGCCCGGATGAACTACTCCTGCTCGGACACCGCGGAGTTCGGCGGGTACATCTCCGGGCCCCGCGTCATCGACGCAGGCACCAAGGACCGCATGCGCGCCATCCTCAAGGACATCCAGGACGGCACGTTCGTCAAGCGCCTGGTGGCCAACATCGAGGGCGGCAACAAGGAGCTCGAGGATCTGCGCAAGAAGAACGCCGAGCACCCGATCGAGGTCACCGGCAAGCAGCTGCGCGACCTGATGAGCTGGGTCGACCGGCCGATCACCGAGACGGCCTAGTCACACTTGCGGATTCGGTGCAGTCGGTCGCGATCAACGCGACCGGCTGCACCGAATTCGCGTTTTCAGGGCGCGAGCGACGGCAGATCCCGGATACCGAACTCGCGCCGCAGCACGGTGCGCGCGGCGTAGAGGCCGGCCATGCCGTGCACCCCGGTACCGGGCGGCGTGGCCGAGGAGCACAGATAGGCCCGGGGGATGGGCGTCGTCCACGGGTTGAGCCGCGGGGTGGGCCCGATCATCGCGGCCGACAGCGTGGCGCCGCCGACGATGATGTCGCCGCCGACGTAGTTGGCGTTGTGCCGGGACATCTCGGCGGCCGGAACGCAGCGCGCGGCGACCACCAGGTCGCGGAATCCGGGCGCGACGCGTTCGAACATCGCGGTGATGGTCTCGGTGAGGTCGGCGGTCGAGCCCGCCGGGACGTGGGCATAGGTCCACAGCGGCCGGCGGCCCTCGGCGTCGATGCGCGTCGGATCGGCCAGATGCGGCAGCGACGCCAGCGTCATCGGCCATTCGGCGTGCCGGCCGGCGGCGATCTCGCGTTCGGCGAGCGCCATCTGCGCGCGGCTGCCGCCCATGTGCACGGTCACGGCGTTGCCGACACGGGGGTCGCGCCAGGGGATCTCGCCCGACAGCACGAAGTCGACCTTGCAG
The DNA here is from genome assembly GCF_004570325.1 of Mycobacterium sp. PS03-16. GTDB lineage: Bacteria > Actinomycetota > Actinomycetes > Mycobacteriales > Mycobacteriaceae > Mycobacterium. Next base: position 194,982 of record NZ_SPQO01000004.1, read on the forward strand.
ACGCCGGGCCCGTACCGGTAGCGGCGCAACGCCCGGCCGTAGCGCGGCGGTACGGCGTCGCCGTAGATGTCGAGCAGCGCGGTGGGGGCGGTGTCGTAGATGGCCACCCCGGCCGGCGGCGCGGTGACGGGGGAGTCGAGCACCAGTTCGCCGCCGTGCGCTCGGAGGTCGGCGACCAGTGCGTCGGCGATGCGCTGCGTCCCGCCGACGGGCACCGGCCAGCCCGCGGTGTGGGCGACGGTGCCCAGCATCAGTCCGGCGCCACTGTTCACCGGGGACGGCATGGTTGAGATGGCATGCACCCCAACGCCGGTGAACAGCGCGCGGGCGTCCTCGCCGCGCAGCAGTCCCCACAGCCTGCTGCCCTGGGCCAGCACCCGCAGGCCGGTGCGCACGGTCGTCGGCAGATCCGGTGGTAGCGAACGCTTGTCGCCGAGGAAGAAGCCGAGCACGCCGTCGACGTGCGAGACCAGCGGGCCGAACAGCCGCCGCCACGAGCCCCCGTGGTCGAGTTCGGCGCAGGTGCGCTCGAGCGAGCGGTAGGCGACCGCGGCCGGCCGGCCGGGCAGCGGGTTGGCGTAGGACACCTCGGGGGACACCAGGTCCACGCCGCGGGCCGCCAGATCGAATTCGGCGAAGAACGGCGATGCGACACCGAGCGGATGCACCGCCGAACACACGTCGTGGCGCACCTGCGGATACTGCGGGTCGGGCGCGGTGCGGGCGCCGCCGCCCGCGGTGGGCTGGGCCTCGAGCACCTGCACCCTGAGCCCGGCCCGGGCGCAGATGACGGCGGCCGCCAGCCCGTTGGGTCCGCTACCGATGACCGTGACGTCCACCACAGTTACCCTCCCGGGGTCGGAAAATACCCTACGGGTGGCCGGGCACGGCGCTCCTGCCCGCCGGTGGCGGATCGCCGACCTTTAGGCTGACCGCGTGAGTCTCCCCGTTGTACTGATAGCCGACAAACTCGCCGAGAGCACCGTCGCCGCCCTCGGTGACCAGGTGGAAGTGCGCTGGGTCGACGGTCCGGACCGCGAGAAGCTGCTGGCCGCCGTGCCCGAGGCCGACGCTCTGCTGGTGCGTTCGGCGACCACCGTCGACGCCGAGGTGCTGGCCGCGGCGCCTCGACTGAAGATCGTGGCCCGGGCCGGTGTCGGTCTGGACAACGTCGACGTCGACGCCGCCACCGCCCGCGGTGTGCTGGTGGTCAACGCGCCCACCTCCAACATCCACAGCGCCGCCGAGCACGCGCTCGCGCTGCTGCTGTCGGCCGCCCGCCAGGTCCCCGCCGCCGACGCGACCCTGCGCGCGCACACCTGGAAGCGGTCGTCGTTCTCGGGCACCGAGATCTTCGGCAAGACCGTCGGTGTGGTGGGCCTCGGCCGCATCGGCCAGCTGGTCGCGGCCCGGTTGGCCGCGTTCGGCACGCACGTCGTCGCCTACGACCCGTACGTGTCGCCGGCGCGGGCCGCCCAGCTCGGCATCGAACTGCTGACCCTCGACGAGCTGCTGGGCCGCGCCGACTTCATCTCGGTGCACCTGCCCAAGACGCCGGAGACGGCCGGGTTGATCGGCACCGAGGCGCTCGCCAAGACCAAGCCGGGCGTCATCATCGTCAACGCCGCGCGCGGTGGGCTGATCGACGAGCAGGCGCTGGCCGACGCCATCACCAGCGGGCACGTCCGCGCCGCCGGGCTCGACGTGTTCGCCACCGAACCCTGCACCGACAGCCCGCTGTTCGAGCTGCCGCAGGTCGTGGTCACCCCGCACCTGGGAGCTTCGACCGTCGAGGCGCAGGACCGGGCCGGCACCGACGTGGCGGCCAGCGTGCGGTTGGCGCTGGCCGGTGAGTTCGTGCCCGACGCGGTCAACGTCGGCGGCGGCGTGGTCGGCGAGGAGGTCGCGCCGTGGCTGGACCTGGTCCGCAAGCTGGGCCTGCTGATCGGTGCGCTGTCCTCGGAGCTGCCGGCGTCGCTGGCCGTGCAGGTGCGCGGTGAGCTGGCCTCCGAAGACGTTGGCGTACTGCGCCTCTCGGCACTGCGCGGGCTGTTCTCGGCCGTCATCGAAGATCCGGTGACGTTCGTCAACGCGCCCTCGCTGGCCGCCGAGCGCGGTGTCGAGGCGAGCATCTCGACCGCCTCGGAGAGCCCGAACCATCGCAGCGTGGTCGACGTGCGGGCGGTGTGTGCCGACGGTTCGGTGTGCAACGTCGCGGGGACGCTGTCCGGGCCGCAGCAGGTCGAGAAGATCGTGCAGATCAACGGCCGTAACTTCGATCTGCGCGCCGAAGGGGTGAACCTGATCGTGAACTACGCCGATCAGCCGGGCGCGCTGGGCAAGATCGGCACCCTGCTCGGCGCCGCCGACGTCAACATCCTCGCCGCGCAGCTCAGTCAGGACGCCGAGGGCCCCGGCGCGACGATCCTGCTGCGCCTCGACCGCGACGTGCCTGCCGAGGTGCGGACCGCCATCGCCGACTCGGTCGGCGCCAAGACACTGGAAGTGGTTGATCTGTCGTGACATCCGCGATGAGACTGGCGATCGTCGCCGGCGACGGCATCGGGCCCGAGGTGATCGGCGAAGCCGTCAAGGTGCTCGACGTGGTGCGGCCGAACGTCGAGAAGACGAGCTACGACCTGGGAGCGCGGCGTTTCCACGCCACCGGCGAGATCCTGCCCGACTCGGTGCTCGGGGAACTGCGTTCCCACGACGCGATCCTGCTCGGTGCGATCGGCGACCCGTCGGTGCCCAGCGGGGTGCTCGAGCGGGGCCTGTTGCTGCGCATCAGGTTCGAACTCGACCACCACATCAACCTGCGCCCGGCCCGGCTCTACCCCGGGGTGGCCAGCCCGCTCGCCGGCGATCCCGCCATCGACTTCGTCGTGGTGCGGGAGGGCACCGAGGGCCCGTACACGGGCACCGGCGGTGCGATCCGGGTCGGTACCCCGCACGAGGTCGCCACCGAGGTGAGCCTCAACACGGCCTTCGGGGTGCGCCGCGTGGTCGACGACGCGTTCCGGCGCGCGCAGCAGCGCCGCAAACACCTGACGCTGGTGCACAAGAACAACGTGCTGACCTTCGCCGGTGCGCTGTGGTGGCGCACCGTGCAGGAGGTGGCCGCCGGATATCCGGACGTCGAGGTCGCCTACCAGCACGTCGACGCCGCGACCATTCACATGGTGACCGATCCGGGCCGCTTCGACGTGATCGTCACCGACAACCTGTTCGGCGACATCGTCACCGATCTGGCCGCCGCGGTGTGCGGCGGCATCGGGCTGGCCGCCAGCGGCAACATCGATGCCACCCGCACCAACCCGTCGATGTTCGAACCCGTCCACGGCAGCGCGCCCGACATCGCCGGGCAGGGGCTGGCGGACCCGACGGCGGCGATCATGTCGGTGGCACTGCTGCTCTCGCACGTGGGCGACCACGAGGCGGCGGCGCGGGTGGACAAGGCGGTGGCCGAGCACCTGTCGAGCCGCGGTGACGAGAAGATGTCGACCTCCGCGATCGGTGACCGGATCGCCGGTCTGCTGTAGGTGACGCCGGCGCGGCAGTGCTGGCTGTTCGCGATCGGCTCGTCGCTGTTCGCGCTGGCGACCGCGCCGGGCTTCGCCCCGCTCGCCGGTGCCGGCGCGGCCAACGTGCTGTGCTTCGCCGGCTCCTTCTTCTTCACCAGCGCGGCGTGGATTCAGCTGTCGCGGTCGCGGGACCGGCCGCGGGCCGAATGGCTCTCGGCGGCCACCCAGTTCATGGGCACGCTGCTGTTCAACGTGAGCACCGGCGCGGCGGTGTGGGCGCACGCGGTCGCCGCCGAGCGGCGGCTGGTGTGGGCGCCGGACGCGACCGGTTCGGCGGCGTTCCTCGTCAGCGGGGCACTGGGCATCGTGGCGGTGAGCGCGAGCGCCGGGCTGGTCGCGGCGCGGTCGCGGGACTGGCAGGCGCAGTGGATCAACATGATCGGCTGTGTGGCGTTCGGGGTCTCCGCGGTGGGCGCCTTCGTCAGACCCACCGGCGTGACCGCGGATGCGTTGCTGGCCAACACCGGCACGTTCACCGGGGCACTGTGCTTTCTGGCCGCGGCGTTGCTGGTGCTGCCGCGCCGGGCATGAGGCCGGCGCGGTCCACGGCGACCGCACCGTCCTTGAGGACCAGCAGGATGTTGGCCGGTTCGGCGAGCGCGTCGATGTCGGTGAGCGGATCGCCCGCCACGACGACGAGGTCGGCGACCTTACCGGCCTCGACGGTGCCCAGCCGGTCCGACAGCCCGCACAGCTCGGCCGAGGTCGCGGTGGCCGCCACGATGGCCTGCATCGGTGTCAGACCGGCGAAGCGGACCAGCAACCCGAGCTCGGCGAGATTGCTGCCGTGCCGGGGGCCCAGCCCGGCGTCGGTGCCGACGGCGATCTTCACCCCGGCCGCTGCCGACGCGGCGATCGACTCGTGCGCGAGACCGTGCCAGTGGGCGCTCTTCTCGCGGCCGGCCGGCGAGGAGGTCACCTCCGCCATCGTCTCGAGCAGGGTCGGCACCAGGAAGATGCCGGCGTCGACCATCCGGCGGCGCAGGGTGTCATCGAGTGCGTAGCCGTGCTCGATGCTGGTGACGCCCGCGTCGACGGCCGCTTCGATCCCCACGCGGCCGATCGCGTGCGCCGCGACTCGCTTGTGCCCATGGGCGGTTGCCTCGGCGACCACCGCGGCGATCAGCTCGGTCCGCATGCCGAGCCAGTCCGGTTGATCGCTGGGCGAGCTGACCCCGCCGCTGGAGGCTACCTTGATGACGTCGGCGCCCGCCGCGATGAGTTCGCGGGTGCGCCGGCGTGCCTCGTCGACGGTGTCGACCAGTGACCCACCGATCAACGGCGTGAGGTCCAGTCCGGACGGCAGGCGGAAGTCGGCGTGTCCGCAGCTCTGGCTCATCATGTCGACGGCCACCAGCAGTCGCGGGCCGGGGATGAGGCCGTCGGCCACCGCGTCGCGGACCCCGGCGTCGATCCCCATGAGATCGCGCGCCGTGGTGACCCCGTTGTGCAGCGTGGTGCGCAGCCGCTCGATGAGCTCGAAGTGGCGGTAGGACGGTGGACGCAGCGCGAGGTCCAGTGGCGGGACGCCTGCGCCGGGCAGGGTGAAGTGGACGTGACAGTCGAAGAACCCGGGGCAGATGGTGTGACCGCCCACGTCGACGCGGGGTGCGTCGGTCGTGGGCGCATCGGAAAGCGTGCCCACCCAGGTTATTTGACCGTCCTCGATCAGGACCGCGGCGTCGGTCAGAGGTTCGGCGCCGGTGCCGTCGATGAGGGTGGCGTGGTGCAGCAGTAGGCGTCGCATCGCGGCCAACCTACCGCGTGGCCGGTCGCTACGGGGCGTGCACCGAGTCGACTGTGTACAGGTGCGGATCGAATCCGAGTGCGAGCTCGGCGGCCCTGGCCATGTGGTCGCGGGCGACCGGGTCGGACAGCATCGCCCGGTACTCCTCGGCGCTGTCCCACTGGGCGTAGTTGACGACGCGGGTCCCGTCGACCGCGACGTGGATGTTGGCCGACCGGAATCCGGCGATGTGGCGCATCACGTCCTCGGTCGCGCGGTCGAGCAGATCGGCGAGTTCCCGGGCGCGGTGTGGTTCGACGGTGAAGACGTTGATCAGGGTGGCGACCGGGCTGTGTCGGACGATCGTGGTCATCGCTGTCCCCTTCTATGTCAGGTTCCTTACACGCAGACCGTAGCACTGTGTAAGGTTCCTGACATGTCCGCGGAGGTGGAGAGCGGTGTCGGATACGGCGTCAAGCGGGTGCAGCAGGCGCTTCGGAGGCGCTGCGATGCGGCGTTGCGGCCGACGGGCCTGTCGATGTCGCAGTACGCCGTGCTGCGCGCGCTGGCCGACCATCCGGACGCCTCGGGCGCGGAGCTCGCCAGGCTGTGTTTCGTGACGCGCCAGTCGTTACAGGGCGTGCTCTCGGATCTGCGCGCCGCGCGGTGGGTGGACGACTCCCCGACGCAGATGCCCGGGCGGGCGAGGGCGTTGGCGTTGACGCCGGCCGGTCGCCGTCGGCTCGGCGCCGCGCACAGCGCGGTGCTCGCCGTGGAGGACGAGATGCTCGCCGGGCTCACCGCCCGGGCGCGCATACAGTTGGCCCGGCTGCTGGCCCGGTGTGCGGACAACCTCGAAGGTCGTTGCGACTGAGACCTTTCGCGGCGATGCCCGGCCGGTCGGTCAGACGGGGTCGGGTTCGGAATGCACCGGAACCAGGGGCAGTGCGATCAGCGGCAGCACCGCCAGCACGCCGAACGCGGCGGTATACCCGGCCACGCCGATCAGCCCGCCGAACACCGGCGCCGATACGGCCGAGGCGAGGTGCTGGCTGGTGTTCTGGGTGCCCAGTGCCCGGCCGCTCCAGAACGGACCGGCGATCTCGGCGATCGCGGTGAACGCCAACCCGTTGTCGGACACCGTGATCATCGAGGCGACGACCATCAGCGCCACGGCCACCGGGGAACCGAACGCATCGGTCACCGCGAGCAGGGCCAGCGTCAGCGCGGCGGCCGAGGCGATCCAGCGGATCGGCCGCAGCCGGCGCCCGACCCGGTCGGACAGGTACCCGGCGGCGATCCGGCCACCGGCGCCGAGGAGTTGGGCGACGGTGACCAGGGCGCCGGCCGACGCCGCGGACCACTGTCGTTCGGCCATCAGCCACACCAGCGTGAAGGTCCAGATCACCGCCTGCGGTATCACCAGGAGCACGGATGCGGCGTGGATCCGCCACAGCACGGCGGCCCCGCGGTACGGATTGGCCAGGTGTTCGGCCGGTGCCTGGGCACGCGGCGGGCGTGGTGGGTCCAGGACGCCGATCAGGCAGAGCGCGGCCGAGATCGCGCACACGACGGCGGGGAACAGCAGTGCCGCGGAGACGCCGTGGCTCTCGGCGACCCGCGGAATCACCAACGCCCCCAGGCCCACCCCGAGCGGCACCGCGGTCTGCCGGATACCCATCACCAGACCGCGCTTGTCGGGCGGGAACCAGCCGACCACCAGACGGCCGCTGGCCGAATTGCTGCTCGCGGCGGCCATTCCGCCGAGGAACAGCAGAGCTCCCACGGCGGGGAGGGAGTCGACGGCCGCCGCGGCGAAGGCGGCCGCCGCGGTGAGCACCGAACCCAGGGTCAGCACGAGACGTTCGCCGAACCGGTCCACCACGTAGCCCCACGCGATCAGCGTCACCACCATGCCGAAACTCGGCATCGACGACATCAGGCCGGCCAGCGCGAGGTCGAGGCCGCGCTCGGTGTGCAGCGTCGGGATGAGGAACGCCACACCGTTGATGAAGACGTTGGCACACATCGTCGAGGTGAGGGCGAGCATCAGCATCGACCACCGCCGTAGCGTGCCGATGCCGGTTGCCTCCATCGCTCCATGGTGACACGTCCATCTCAGATACTTGAACCATCGTCTCAGCATCCGAGAGCGTCGATCGTGCTGCGTACCGTGGCGGCCGTGATCGGGACACGGATGGTGCGTGGCGTGGCGGCGGTGATGCTCGCGGGCGGTCTGGCGGTGGCCGCACCGCCGGTGCCGGCGGTGGCGGCCACGCCCGACTGGTCGGGGCTCGACGCCCGCTCCTACGACGGCGCGCGGCCCCCGGCGGGCACGCTGATCACCGAGGTGCCGTTGGCGCGCCCGCTGTGGGTCCGCGGCGCGGGGCATGCCTATCGCATCGCCTACGCCACCGTCGACCAGCACGACCGGCCCGCGGTGAGCACCGCGGCGGTGTTCGTCCCGCCGGGCGAGGCTCCGCGGGGCGGCTGGCCGGTGATCGCCTGGGCGCACGGCACCGTCGGGCTCGGCGACGACTGCACGCCCTCGGCGCTGCCGCGCAGCCCCCGGGACGACGAGTACCTGACGCACTGGCTGGAGCAGGGCTACGCCGTCGTCGGTACCGACTACACCGGCCTGGGCACCCCGGGGCTGATGAGCTACCTCAACAGCGTCGCCTCGGCGCGCGCCCTCGTCGACTCCGTGGTGGCCGCGCACGGCCTGGCGGTGCCGCTGTCGGCGAAGTGGGCCATCGTCGGCCAGTCCCAGGGCGGTGCCGCGGCGGTCAGCGGCGCGCGCTGGGCCACCGAGTTCAGCCGCGGCAGCGGGCTGGACTACCGCGGGGTCGTGGCCACCGGGACCCCCGCCAACATCGAGCGGGTGGTCAAGCACGCCGGCCCCGACATGGTGCTGCCGCCGGAGCTCGGCCCCGCGGCCAACAGCTACGCCGCCTACATCGTGGCCGGATTCGCAGAGGCGCACCCCGAGCTCGACGTCGACGGCGTGCTCACCCCGGCCGGGCGGGACGCCGCGCGGCTGGCCGAAACCCTGTGCACACCGGCGCTCGACGAGGCGCTGCGCGCCCGCACCCCGGCGGACTTCTTCAGCGCGCCGCTGACCTCGCTGCCCGGCGCCGCCGACGCGCTCGACCGGTACCTCGGCATCCCGACCGACGGCTATGACCGGCCCCTGCTGCTCGGAGTCGGCCTGCGCGACCGCGACGTCCCGCCGAACTCGACGCTGAGCTTCGCCGACGAACTGACCGCCAACGGCCAGGACGTGACGCTGCGGGTCTACCCCGATCAGGACCACGGCGGCACGGTGCTGGCGTCGCTGCCGGACTCCACCGCGTTCCTGCGCACCGCGCTCGGCGGGGGCGCAGGCGGCTGACACTAGGCTGGCAGCCATGCGCCTTGGTCGAATCGCCAGCCCTGACGGGGTGGCCTTTGTCAGCATCGAGGGAGCGCCCGACGATCCCGAGACCGTGGTCAAGGAGATCGCCGAGCATCCCTTCGGCACCCCCACCTTCACCGGCCGGTCGTGGCCGCTCGCCGACGTCCGGCTGCTCGCGCCGATCCTGGCCAGCAAGGTGGTGGCGATCGGGAAGAACTACGCCGCGCACATCGAGGAGATGGGCGGCGGGCACTTCCCCGACCCGGTGATCTTCCTCAAACCCAACACCGCGATCGTCGGGCCGAACGTGCCGATCCAGTTGCCTGCCAACGCGAACCCGGTGCACTTCGAGGGTGAGTTGGCCGTGGTGATCGGACGGCCGTGCAAGGACGTGCCCGCGGCGCGCGCGGCCGAGAACATCCTGGGGTACACCATCGCCAACGACGTGTCGGCCCGCGACCAGCAGAAGGCGGACGGCCAGTGGGTCCGGGCCAAGGGCCACGACACCTTCTGCCCGGTGGGCCCGTGGATCGCCACCGACCTCGATCCGGCCGATCTGGATCTGCGCACCGAGGTGAACGGGGAGCTCAAGCAGCACAGCCGGACCTCGCTGATGATGCACGACGTGGGCGCCATCGTGGAGTGGGTCTCGGCGGTGATGACCCTGCTGCCCGGTGACCTGATCCTCACCGGCACACCGGAGGGCGTGGGGCCGATCGAGGACGGCGACACCGTCGCCATCACCGTCGAGGGTATCGGCACGTTGTCCAATCCCGTTGTACGCAAAGGAAAGTCATGACCGCCGCGTCGCCGGAAACCGTCCGGGTCCGCTTCTGCCCGTCGCCGACCGGCACGCCGCACGTCGGCCTGATCCGCACCGCGCTGTTCAACTGGGCCTACGCCCGCCACACCGGTGGGGCGTTCGTGTTCCGCATCGAGGACACCGATGCCCAGCGCGACAGCGAGGAAAGCTATCTGGCGCTGCTCGACGCCCTGAGCTGGCTGGGGCTCGACTATGACGAGGGTCCCGAGGTCGGCGGGCCCTACGCGCCGTACCGGCAGTCGCAGCGCCGGGAGCTCTACTCCGACGTGGTGGCGCGGCTGGTGGCGGCGGGGGAGGCCTACGAGGCGTTCTCCACCGCCGAGGAGGTCGAGGCGCGGCACGTGGCCGCCGGACGAAACCCCAAGCTGGGCTACGACAACTTCGACCGCGACCTCACCGATGAGCAGCGCGCGGCGTACCGTGCCGAGGGCCGTAACCCGGTGATCCGCTTGCGGATGCCCGATGTGGACATCACCTGGCGCGACCTGGTGCGGGGGGAGACCACGTTCGCCGGGGGCTCGATCCCCGACTTCGCGCTGACCCGCGGGACCGGTGAGCCGCTGTACACGCTGGTCAATCCCGTCGACGACGCGCTGATGAACATCACCCATGTGTTGCGCGGTGAAGATCTGCTGCCGTCCACGCCGCGCCAGATCGCCCTGTACCAGGCGCTGATCCGCCTCGGGGTGGCCGAGCGGGTGCCGGAGTTCGCGCACCTGCCGAGCGTCCTGGGCGACGGGAACAAGAAGCTCTCCAAACGGGATCCGCAGTCGAACCTGTTCCTGCACCGCGACCGCGGGTTCATTCCCGAGGGCCTGCTGAACTACCTCGCGCTGCTGGGCTGGGGCATCGCCGACGACCGCGACGTGTTCAGCATCAAGGAAATGGTGGCCGCCTTCGACGTCGCCGACGTCAACTCCAATCCGGCGCGCTTCGACCAGAAGAAGGCCGACGCGCTCAACGCCGAGCACATCCGGATGCTCGACGAGGCCGACTTCACCGCCCGGCTGCGGGATTACTTCGTCGCCCACGGCCACGACACCGGCCTCGACGACGCCGATTTCGCCGAGGCCGCCCGCTTGGTGCAGACCCGCATCGTGGTGCTCGGTGACGCCTGGGATCTGCTCAAGTTCCTCGACGAGGCGTCGTTCGCCCTCGACGAGAGGTCCGCCGCCAAGGAGCTCAAGGCCGACGCGGTGCCGGTGCTCGACGCCGCGCTGGCCGCCCTCGAGGCGGTCGGGGAGTGGACCACCACGGCGATCGAGGAGGCGCTCAAACAGGCGCTGCTCGAGGGCCTCGAGCTCAAGCCGCGCAAAGCGTTCGGTCCGCTGCGCGTCGCGGCCACCGGCGCGTCGGTGAGCCCGCCGCTGTTCGAGTCGCTCGAACTGCTGGGCCGCGACCGCAGCCTGGGACGGCTGCGCGCCGGACGCGACCATGCGGCGGCGTCCGCGGGCTGAGCACGGGCCGGGTCGAGGTACCGTGGCGAAAGCGGCCGGAAATCTTTGGTAGTGTGCACGTCGGCCCCGGAACGGTGCGCGAGGGCGATCCTCATCGCGTATCCGGCCCGGAAAGCGTCTGTGACCTGCGGTGACAGGCGGCCAATGGGGTATGGTGTAATTGGCAACACAGCTGATTCTGGTTCAGCCATTCTAGGTTCGAGTCCTGGTACCCCAGCTGTGCGAGCACCGGCGTCACCAGGCGCCGGGGCCCGTCCCGGCGATTAGGTCAGCGTGTTCGGCTGAGCTATGCTGACCTCCCGGAAGTTCTAGCCCCCGTCGTCTAGCGGCCTAGGACGCCGCCCTCTCACGGCGGTAGCGTGGGTTCGAATCCCATCGGGGGTACAACGCGACAAGGCGCCTGGTCCGTCGGACAGGCGCCTTTTGCGTCTCCGGCTTCGGCGCCCGAGATGGCGAGATCTTCGTCACGGCCGCCGGGCGCACGGTCACAGACGCCGGGTCATCGCCTCGGCCGCCGCCAGGAGATCGGCCGCCCAGCGGGCGCCGGGCCGTCGGCCCATCCGGTCGATCGGACCAGACACCGAGATCGCCGCGACGACGGCCCCGCGGCCGTCGCGCACCGGAGCGGAGACGCTGGCGACCCCCGGCTCACGCTCGGCGGCGCTCTGGGCCCAGCCGCGCTTGCGCACCTCGGCCAGCGTGCGGTCGGTGAACATCGCCGTCGGCAGGACCGCCTGCTGGGTCGCGGCGTCGGCGTAGGCGAGCAGCACCTTGGCGCCGGAGCCCGCCGTCATCGGCATCCGGGAGCCCACCGGCACGGTGTCACGAAGGCCCGCGGGCGGTTCCAGAGCCGCCACACAGACGCGGGCGGTGCCCTCCCGGCGGTAGAGCTGCACGCTCTCCCCGGTGATCTCGCGCAGCCGCGGCAGGACCAGCGCGCCGGCCGACAGCAGCGGATCGTTGACGTGGCCGGCCAATTCGGTCAGCGCGGGACCGAGCCGCCACCGGCCGTCGGCGTCACGGGCCAGCAGCCGGTGTGTTTCCAGGCCCGCGGCCAGGCGGTGCGCGGTGGCGCGGGGCAGCCCGGTGCGTTCGCACAATTCCGCCAGCGCACAGGGCGACTCCGCCACCGTGTGCAGTACGCCCACCGCTTTGTCGAGCACGCCGATGCCGCTATCCTGTCTCACAGGGAGATACTAACGTCCCGAAATGTGAGAATGCCAGCGCAACGTCGCAGGCCGAGGAACCCGAAGAAGCGAGAAGGTAATGGCACAGCCCGCCACGCCACGCACCCTGGCAGAGAAGGTGTGGGACGACCACGTCGTCGTTCCCGGCCCCGGAGAAGGCGCTGCGCGCCAACCGGACCTGATCTACATCGACCTGCACCTCGTGCACGAGGTGACCAGCCCTCAGGCCTTCGACGGTCTGCGGCTGGCCAACCGACCGGTGCACCGGCCGGATCTCACGATCGCCACCGAGGATCACAACGTCCCCACCGTCGACATCGACAAGCCGATCGCCGACCCGGTGTCTCGCACCCAGGTCGAGACGTTGCGCCGCAACTGCGCGGAGTTCGGCATCCGGCTGCACCCGATGGGCGACGCAGAACAGGGGATCGTGCACATCATCGGACCGCAACTCGGGCTGACCCAGCCCGGCATGACGGTCGTGTGCGGGGACAGCCACACCTCCACCCACGGCGCCTTCGGCGCGCTGGCCATGGGCATCGGCACCTCGGAGGTCGAACACGTCCTGGCCACCCAGACCCTGGCCCTGCGTCCGTTCAAGACCATGGCGGTCAACGTCGACGGGGAACTGCCGCCGGGGGTGAGCGCGAAAGACATCATCCTGGCCGTGATCGCCAAGATCGGCACCGGCGGTGGCCAGGGCCACGTCATCGAATACCGGGGCAGTGCCATCGAATCGCTGTCGATGGAGGGCCGGATGACGATCTGCAACATGAGCATCGAGGCCGGCGCCCGTGCCGGCATGGTGGCGCCGGACGACACCACGTTCGAGTTCCTGCGCGGCCGGCCGCACGCCCCGACGGGCGCCGACTGGGATGCCGCCGTCGCCGCGTGGCGCGAACTGCGTACCGACCCGGGGGCCGAATTCGACACCGAGGTCTACCTCGACGCGGCGGAGCTGAGCCCGTTCGTGACGTGGGGCACCAATCCCGGCCAGGGTGTGCCGCTGGCCGGCGCGGTGCCCGACCCGGAGCTGATGGTCGACGAGGGGGAGCGTCAGGCCGCCGAAAAGGCGTTGGCGTACATGGGTCTCGAGGCCGGTACGGCGATGCGCGACGTCGCGGTCGACACCGTGTTCGTCGGGTCGTGCACCAACGGGCGTATCGAGGATCTGCGCGTGGTCGCCGACGTGCTGCGCGGCCGTCGTGTCGCCGACGGTGTCCGGATGCTCGTGGTGCCCGGCTCCATGAGGGTGCGCGCGCAGGCCGAATCCGAAGGCCTCGACGAGATCTTCACCGGCGCGGGGGCCGAGTGGCGGCAGGCCGGCTGTTCGATGTGCCTGGGCATGAATCCCGATCAGCTCTCGCCGGGGCAGCGCTGTGCGTCGACGTCGAACCGCAATTTCGAGGGGCGCCAGGGCAAGGGCGGCCGTACGCATCTCGTCTCGCCTGCCGTGGCCGCCGCCACCGCCGTGCGCGGCACCCTGTCCTCCCCGGCCGATCTGGCCGCCGTCCCGACCCGCTGAGGAGACCCGATGGACGCCTTTCGCACCCACACCGGAATCGGCGTGCCGCTGCGCCGGTCCAACGTCGACACCGACCAGATCATCCCCGCCGTCTATCTGAAGCGGGTGACTAGAACGGGTTTCGAGGACGGTCTGTTCGCCGCCTGGCGCAGCGACCCGTCCTTCGTGCTGAACCTGCCGCCGTTCGACAAGGGCTCGGTTCTGGTCGCCGGACCGGACTTCGGCACCGGCAGCTCGCGCGAGCACGCCGTCTGGGCGCTGATGGACTACGGGTTCCGGGTGGTGATCTCGTCCCGGTTCGCCGACATCTTCCGCGGCAATTCCGGCAAAGCGGGGTTGTTGGCCGCGGAAGTGAACCAGGACGATGTGGAACTGCTCTGGAAACTCATCGAGCAGAACCCGGGGCTGGAACTCACTGTCGACCTTCAAGATCGAAACATTGTCGCGGGAACGGTCGTGGTGCCGTTCAAGATTGACGACTACACCGCGTGGCGGCTGCTTGAAGGGCTCGACGATATAGGCCTTACGCTGCGGAAACTCGCCGACATCGAAGATTACGAGCGGCGCAGGCCGAGCTGGAAACCGCGCACGCTGCCGGCCTGATCTCGACGGTGGAGGCGGCGAAATCGCCGCCTCCACACCCCGTTCCCGAGCGCCCGGCAGGTCGTTAAGGGAGGCAAGCGAATTGCCGAAAAGTTCGCCAGCTACCGCTGAAACCGCGCGTGGCTCTTGGAAATCAATGGTCAGTGGGTTTACCGTGTCCACTAGTCGGTCCAACGAGGACCACTGGTCTCGGAGGTTTGGATGAACAAAGCGGAGCTCATCGACGTACTGACAACCAAAATGGGCACCGACCGCCGGCAGGCCACCGCCGCGGTGGAGAACGTCGTGGACACCATCGTGCGCGCGGTGCACAAGGGCGAGAGTGTGACCATCACCGGTTTCGGTGTGTTCGAACAGCGCCGGCGCGCAGCCCGCGTCGCGCGCAACCCCCGTACGGGTGAGACGGTCAAGGTGAAGCCGACGTCGGTCCCCGCGTTCCGGCCCGGCGCTCAGTTCAAGGCGATCATCGCCGGCTCCCAGCGGCTCGCCGCCGAGGGCCCGGCGGTCAAGCGCGGCGTGGCGGCCGGCCCGGCCAAGCGCACCGCGAAGAAGGCGCCGGCCCGCAAGACCGCCGCCAAGAAGACCACCACGTCCGCCGCCGCGAAGAAGACGGCGCCGGCGAAGAAGGCGGCCACCAAGGCCCCGGCGAAGAAGACCGCGGCCAAGAAGACCACCACCACGGCCGCCGCCAAGAAGACGACGCCGGCCAAGAAGACCACGGCCGCCGCCAAGAAGACGGCGCCGGCCAAGAAGACCACGGCCGCCGCCAAGAAGACCGCTCCGGCGAAGAAGGCCGCGACCAAGGCGCCGGCCAAGAAGGCCACGAGCACTGCCGCGAAGAAGACGGCCAGCAAGGCGCCGGCGCGTAAGGCGCCGGCCAAGAAGGGCCGCAAGTAGTCCGGTGACACCGTCGACCGCCGCGGGGTCTGCTCGACCCGCGGCGGTCCGGTGCGTCTACTTGCCGGCCAGCGGGCTGCCGATGTGGTCGGCGGCCACGAGCCGGCCGTCGGCCAGCGACATCACCCAGGTGCTGCCCTTGCGGTTGCGCGACGTATCGGGCTTGACGCCCTCGTGGTCGCACCACCAGGCGATCAGGTCCGGAATCACCTTGCCCTGTGAACAGATCACCGGGGTCCGGCCGGCCGCGCCGGACTCGGTGACGATGTCCAGAAGCCGGCGCCGCGTCCCCTTCTTGTCCTTCGAGTAGGCCTCTTCGGTCAGCGCCTCGTCGGTGCGCACCGTCTGGCCCAGCTCCTCGGCCAGCGGTTCGACGGTCTGCACGCAGCGCAGGCGGTCGGCGGCGTACAGCGTGTCGGCGCCGAAGGCGAGCAGCTGGCCGACCAGTGACTCGGCCTGCGCCCGTCCGTGTTTGTCCAGCGGCCGCAGGCGGTCATCGCCGCGGAACCGCGACCGGCTCCCCGCCGTCGCGTGGCGCACGACCAGCACGGTGCGGGTGTCGGCCGGCAGCTTGGCGAACCGTCGCAACACCTTCCGGTCGTGCGGGTACCCCACCCGCTTGATCGCCTCCGGCACCGGCAGCCAGATCAGCTCGTCGACTTCGTCGTTGGGTTCGAACGTGCCGTCACCCGCGCGGGCGGCCCAGTACCGGACCTTCTTCAACCCCTGCTCGACCGGGTAGGACACCGACACCAGCCGACGTCCCAGCACACAGGAGAACCCGGTCTCCTCGCCGATCTCACGCACGGCGGTCACCGCCTCGGTCTCCCCGGGGTCCACCTTGCCCTTGGGCAGCGACCAGTCGTCGTAGCGCGGGCGGTGGATGACCGCGACCTCGGGGGGCGCGTCCGCGCCGTCGGACCGCCACAGCACCGCGCCGGCCGCCAGCACCGCCTTCTTGGACGGCTCCGGATTCTTGGACACGTCAACTCCTGCACATCATCTCGGAATGACCATCACACGCCGTACCGCGGGTGGGCCGGCGCGGTGCGGTCACTGATGGCGGCGGCGGTCCATCAGCGACACCTGGTGGTCGCGGACCGTGTGCCCTTCCTGCGGTGAGGCGGTCCAGTGTCCGTCGGGACCGAGTTCCCAGCAGCGGGTCGCCGGATCCATCGCGGATTCGAAGATGTCACTGAGTTGCGCGGTCAGCCGCGGATCCTTCACCTGCGCCATCACCTCGACGCGGCGGTCGAGATTGCGGTGCATCATGTCGGCGCTGCCGATCCAGAATTCGTCGATGCCTCGGAAGTGGATCACCCGCGAATGTTCCAGGAACCGGCCGAGGATCGACCGCACGACGATGTTGTCGGAGAAGCCCTCGGCTCCGGGGCGCAGCGCACAGATACCGCGCACCACCACCTCGACGCGCACGCCGGCCTGCGACGCGCGGTACAGCGCGTCGATCACCTGCTCGTCGACCAAGGCGTTGGCTTTCAGCCGGATCCGGCCCTCGGCGCCGTCAAGGGTGGCGGCCACCTCGCGCTCGATGCGCTCGATGATGCCCTTGCGCACACTGTGCGGCGCCACCAGCAGGTTGCGGTAGGAGACCTTGCGGGAGTATCCGGTCAGCGAATTGAACAGATCGGTGAGGTCGGCGCCGATGTCCGGCGCGGCGGTCAGCAGACCGACGTCCTCGTACAGACGCGCGGTCTTCGGGTTGTAGTTGCCGGTGCCGATGTGGCAGTAACGCCGGATCACCGAACCCTCGCGGCGCACCACGAGCGCGGTCTTGCAGTGGGTTTTCAGACCGATGAGCCCGTAGACCACGTGCACGCCGGCCTGCTCCAGTGCGCGGGCCCACTTGATGTTGGCCTGCTCGTCGAAGCGGGCCTTGATCTCGACGAGCGCCACCACCTGCTTCCCGGCCTCGGCGGCGTCGATGAGCGCGTTGACGATCGGCGAATCACCCGACGTCCGGTACAGGGTCTGCTTGATCGCCAGCACATTCGGGTCGGCGGCGGCCTGTTCGATGAAGCGCTGCACCGTCGTGGAGAACGAGTCGTACGGGTGGTGCACCAGCACGTCCCCGTCGCGCAGGGTCGCGAAGATGCTCTTGGGCGTCTCGCGCTCGCCGAACGCCGGTGGGGTGGCCGGCACGAACGGCCGGTCCTTGAGCGCGGGCCGGTCGACGGCGTAGATCTGCCACAGCGCCGACAGGTCGAGCAGTCCGGGCACCTGCACCACGTCCCCGGGGAACACGTCGAGTTCACGCAGCAGCAGCTCGAGCATGCTCTCGGTCATGTCATCGGACACCTCGAGGCGCACCGGGGAGCCGAACCGCCTGCGCGCCAACTCCCGTTCCAGCGCCTGCAGCAGATCCTCGTCGCGGTCCTCCTCGACCTCGAAGTCCGCGTTGCGCGTGATCCGGAAGGCGTGATGCTCCACGATCTCCAGCCCCGGGAACAGCACCGGCAGGAACGCCGCGATCAGCTCCTCCATCGGCAGGAAGCGCACCGTGGCATCGGTGGCGCCGAGTTCGACGAACCGGTCGACGTTGTCGGGCACCTTGATCCGGGCGAAGTGCTGACCGCCGTCCTCGGGTTGGCGGACGGTGATCGCCAGGTTGAGCGAGAGCCCGCTGACGAACGGGAACGGGTGGGCCGGGTCGACCGCCAGCGGGGTCAGTACGGGGAAGACCTGCTCGTGGAAGTAGGTCGACAGCCGGGCGCGTTCGGCGTCGTCGAGTTCGGCCCACGTGACGATCACGATGCCCTGATCGCCCAGGGCCGGGCGGACCGAGTCGAGGAAGACCCGCGCGTGCCGGGAGGCGATCTGCTGGGTGCGCTCGCTGATCCGGCGCAGCTGTTCGCGCGGCGACAGATCGTCGGCCGACCGCACCGACAGCCCCATCTCGTCGCGGCGTTTGAGGCCCGCCACGCGCACCATGTAGAACTCGTCGAGGTTCGACGCGAAGATCGCGAGGAACTTGGCCCGTTCCAGCAGAGGCAGTGAGGTGTCCGCGGCCAGCGCGAGCACCCGGGCGTTGAAGTCCAGCCAGCTCAGCTCGCGGTTGAGGTAGCGGTCCTCGGGCAGCGCGTCGACGATCGCGGGGGCGGTCAGGGCAGGAGGAGCGGCGGGTGGCGCCTCCGGCGCCGGATCACCGGACACCCGTTCGGCGTCCTCCGTCCTGATGTCGGCCTCGGCTTCGGTCATGGATTCGATCCTTCCCTATCCTGCGGGCGCCCTGCCACCGCGTACCCGAGTTGTTCACCTTTACGCCTCGATGGCCACCGCGGTGCGTGGGCCGACGCCGAGCCGGCGCGCGGCCGTCAGATCGTCGGGGGTGTCGATGTCGCACCGCAGCCCGGGCCAGGCCCCGGTCAGCTCGACCGCCCCCGAATGCCGGTGGCGCCGAGCCGAATCGCGTCCGAACAGCGGCGCCAGCCCGGTCCCGAACCCGAACAGGGCGGCGGTGCCGGTGCCGTGCCGGTCGCCGACGAAGCTGCGCGGGTGGGACCGGGCCGCGGTGATCGCCTCGTGCAGTTCGCCCGGTCGCAGAGCCGGCAGATCGCCCTGCAGGGCAACGACATTCGGCACCGATGCGCGCAGTGCGGCCTCGGCCGCACCGATCGCGTTGTTCAGCGGGTCGGGGTGGCCGTCGGGGGTGGGGTCGGGGAGGACTTGGGCGCCCAGGTCGCGGGCGGCCCCGGCGGCGACGGGATCCGGGGTGACGACGGTGACCGCGGCGACCTGAGCGGCCGCGGAGATCGTGTCGACGAGCATCGCCAGCACCACCGACTCCCGGGTCGTCGAGGAGAAGATCGGCGCCAGCCGCGTCTTCGCGGCGGCCAGCCGTTTGACGGCGATCACCACCGCCACGTCCGCGTCCGTTCCGGGCCGGGCGGCGTCGGTGCTCGTGGTGCCGCGCATGTGCGTCATCCTGCCAGCCCGCGGTCGATCGGCCGACGGCGTCGGGTGCAACGGGCCTGCGCGCTAGGGTGAAGCCGTGGTGGCTGCGGCGGTGATGGGTGCGGGTGCGTGGGGCACCGCATTGGCCAAAGTGCTCGCTGACGCGGGCAACTCGGTGACGCTGTGGGCTCGCCGGCCTGAGGTGGCCGCCGAGATCAACGACACCCACCGCAACAGCGGCTACCTCGACGACGTCGCGCTGCCGGCCACCGTGCGCGCGACCAGCGACCCCGCCGAGGCGCTCACCGGTGCCTGCACGGTCCTGCTCGGCGTCCCCGCCCAGCAGCTGCGGGCCAACCTCGAGTCGTGGAAGGGACTGATCGGTGACGACGCCACGCTGGTCAGCCTGGCCAAGGGCATCGAACTCGATACGCTGATGCGGATGAGCCAGGTGATCGGGCAGGTCACCGGCGTCGACCCGGCGCGGGTGGCGGTGATCACCGGCCCGAACCTGGCCAGTGAGATCGCCGAGGAACAGCCCGCCGCCACCGTGGTCGCCTGCAACGACTCGGGTCGCGCCGTCACCCTGCAGCGCGCCCTGGCCACCGGGTACCTGCGGCCCTACACCAATCCCGACGTCGTGGGCGCCGAGATCGGCGGTGCCTGCAAGAACGTCATCGCGCTGGCCTGCGGCATGGCCGTCGGCGTCGGCCTGGGCGAGAACACGGTGGCCGCGATCATCACCCGCGGGCTCGCCGAGATCATGCGGCTGGGCCTGGCCCTCGGCGCGAACCCCGCGACGCTGGCCGGGCTCGCCGGGGTCGGCGACCTGGTGGCGACGTGCACCTCGCCGCATTCGCGCAACCGCACTTTCGGGGAGCGGCTGGGCCGTGGCGGCACCATGGATTCCGCGCTGGCCGCGGCCGGCGGTCACGTCGCCGAAGGCGTCACCTCCTGCCGGTCGGTGCTCGCGTTGGCCGCCAGCTACGACGTCGAGATGCCGCTGACCGACGCGGTCAACCGGGTATGCCACAAGGGGCTGTCGGTCGACGAAGCGATCTCGCTGCTGCTGGGCCGCAGCACCAAACCGGAGTAGCGCGACGTGGCGGGCTCGTACGGCGACTCGACGCGCAGCGTGAAAGCCACTGCCGCGCAAGCGGTTCCCGGCGAGCCGGTGAGCTCGCCACCGGTGCCCGTCTCGGCCTACCACCTGTCGCCGGACGAGGCCGAGCCGCTGGACACCTACGGCCGGGGCTCCAATCCCACCTGGCGGCGCCTCGAAGCGGCGCTCGCCGACCTGGAGGGCGCGTCCGGCGCCCTGGTGTTCGGCTCCGGCATGGCCGCCGTCACCTGCGCACTGCGGGTGCTGACCCGGCCCGGCTCGCGCCTGGTGGTGCCGGCCGACGGCTACTACCAGGTGCGCCGCTATGCCGCGGAATACCTTGCTCCACATGGCGTCACGGTGATCGAGGCGGCCGCCGACGCAATGTGCGAGGCGGCCGGGCACGCCGACGTGGTGCTGGCCGAGACGCCGGCGAACCCCGGCCTGGATGTGGTGGACCTGCACCGGCTGGCGATGACCTGCCGGGGGCGGGGAACCACGCTCGTGGTCGACAACACCACCGCCACACCGCTGGGCCAGCAACCACTGTCGCTGGGGGCCGACCTGGTGGTGGCCAGTGCCACCAAGGCACTGTCCGGTCACAGTGACCTGATCGCCGGTTACGTCGCCGGGAGCCACCCCGAATTGATGGCCGGGCTGGAACGTGACCGGCTGCTGGCCGGGCCGGTCCTCGGGGCGTTCGAGGCGTGGCTGGTGCTGCGCAGCCTCGGCAGCGCGGGTCTGCGGTTCGAGCGGCAGTGCCAGAACGCCCAGGCGGTCGCGATGCTGCTGCGCGGGCACCCGGCGGTGCGGCGGGTGCGCTATCCCGGTCTGCCCGAAGACCCGGCGCACGCGGTCGCCTGCAGGCAGATGAAGCGGTTCGGCGGTTTGGTGTCGATGGAACTCGCCGACGCGGCCGCAGTGCACGCGCTGGTGGAGCGCAGCGCGCTGCTGGTCGCCTCCACCAGCTTCGGCGGTATCCACACGTCGATCGACCGCCGGGCGCGCTGGGGGGATCCGGTCCCGGAGGGGTTCGCCCGGTTGTCGATGGGCATCGAGGACACCGACGACCTGATCGCGGACCTGGACGCGGCGCTGAGCTGACCGCGGGCGCGTCATCGAATCGTGCCCTGACCGAACGGGACGGTAGCCTCTCCAGATTGTGACTGCCCCCAACCAGCGCACCCGCGTTGCCGTCGTGTACGGCGGGCGCAGCTCCGAGCACGCCATCTCCTGCGTTTCCGCAGGCAGCATCCTGCGCAACCTGGACCCGCAACGCTTCGAGGTGGTCGCGGTCGGTATCACCCCGGGCGGATCGTGGGTGCTCACCGACGGCAGCCCGGACGCGCTGGCGATCGCCGACGGCCGGCTGCCCGAGGTGGACGCGGCGGCGGGCACCGCGCTGGCGCTGCCCGCCGACCCGGGCCGCCACGGCGAGCTCGTCTCGCTCGATCACACCGCCGCCGGCCAGGTCCTCGCCTCGGTCGACGTGGTGTTCCCCGTGCTGCACGGCCCCTACGGTGAGGACGGCACCATCCAGGGCCTGCTCGAACTCGCCGGCGTGCCGTACGTGGGGGCCGGGGTGCTGGCCAGCGCGGCCGGGATGGACAAGGAGTTCACCAAGAAGCTGCTCGTCGCCGAGGGGCTCCCGGTCGGCGACCACGTCGTCCTGCGGCCCGGGACCGCCACGGTCGGTCTCGACGACCGCGAACGGCTCGGCCTGCCGGTGTTCGTCAAACCGGCGCGCGGCGGTTCGTCGATCGGGGTGAGCCGGGTGTCGACCTGGGACGAGCTGCCGGCCGCGGTCGAGGCCGCCCGCCGGCACGACCCCAAGGTCATCGTCGAGGCCGCGGTGCCCGGCCGGGAACTCGAATGCGGCGTGCTGGAGTACCCGGACGGCCGGGTCGAGGCGAGCATTGTCGGCGAGATCCGCGTGGCCGGGGTGCGCGGCCGCGAGGACGGCTTCTACGACTTCGCCACCAAGTACCTCGAGGAGGGCGCCGAACTCGACGTGCCCGCCAAGATCGAAGACGACGTCGCCGAGGAGATCCGCCGCCTGGCGATCCGGGCGTTCCGCGCCATCGACTGTCAGGGGCTGGCCCGGGTCGACTTCTTCCTCACCGACGACGGGCCGGTCGTCAACGAGATCAACACCATGCCCGGCTTCACCACCATCTCGATGTATCCGCGGATGTGGGCGGCCAGCGGTGTTGACTACCCGACACTGCTCGCGGCCATGGTCGACACCGCGGTGGCCCGGGGGACCGGGCTGCGCTAGCGGGGCGGGCCCGGGTCCAGTGGGCGGGCCGGCATGGTGTCGGCCAGCACCCGCGACATGACCTGGATCGGCGTCGGCCCGGAATCGCGCGGCAGTGTGAGCGCGACGTACACGGGGCGGTCGACGGCATACCAGGTGCTGCGGGTCTGCTCGGGCTCCTGCCTGCTGCCGGGGGCGGCCTCCTCGCCGACGCGGAACCACGAGACCGCGTCGACGACCTGAAGCGGAGCCCCGACCACGAAGTCCACGGGGCGGTCCAGCCCGCACCGCAGGATGATCGCCTCGGTGTCCGGCCCGGCCTGCCACGCCGCCGCGCCCGCGGGGGTCGGCTCGGCCGTCGGCGCGCGCCGGAAGTCGCCGAGCAGGTCCGGAACGGCGGTCAGCAGCGCCCGGCACTCGGGCCCGTCGGCCCGGGGCGCGGGCACCGCGGCGATCGCGACCGGCCGTTGCTCCGGGCTGCCCTGGCGGACGGCGGCGATCCCGAGCACCACCACCAGGGCGGCGACGGCCACCAGGATCGCCGCGATCATCAGCGCTCGCGGTGGTCCGTCGCGGACATCGGGATTCACACGAGCAACCCTAGGGGTGCGCACCGTTCGCGATCGGGCAGGTCAGCGTCCGCGTGATCCCGCCGACCTGCTGGACGCTCGGCACGACGGCCGACTGCAGGTCATCGAGGGTGTCGGCGCCCACGCGCACCACGACGTCGTACGGGCCGGTGACGTACTCCGCCGACCGCACGCCGGGCAGGCCGGCCAGCTGCGCGGCGACCACCGCGGCACGGCCCACCTCGGTCTGGATCAGCATGAACGCCTCGACCACGTGTGCTCGCCTCCGTCCCACCCCATAGACTCCGGGGACCAAACGTACCGCAGGTCGAGCCGGTGCTGCGCGTCGTGACGACCGCCGGATGGAGGCGACATGGGGCCCCGCGAACCCGCCGAGAGCCTGGCCGAGGTGGGCGAATTCGCGGTGATCGAGGCGCTGACCCGGGGGCGCGCGCAACCGGCGTCGGTGGCCGTGGGACCCGGCGACGACGCGGCCGTGCTGGCGTTCGCCGACGGCCGCACCGTCGTCAGCACCGACATGCTCGTCGAGGGCAGGCACTTCCGGCGGGACTGGTCCACTCCGCATGACATCGGCCGTAAGGCGATCGCCCAGAACGCCGCCGACGTGGAGGCGATGGGCGCGTCGCCCACCGCGTTCGTCGTCGCGTTCGGTGTGCCCGCCGACACCGCGGCCACCGCCGCGCTGGAGCTGTCCGAGGGGATGTGGGACGAGGCTCGCTCGCTGCGGGCGGGCATCGTCGGCGGCGATCTGGTGACCGCGCCGCAGTGGGTGGTCTCGGTGACGGTGCTGGGTGATCTGGCCGGCCGGGCACCGGTGCGCCGCGACGGGGCGCGGCCCGGCGACGTGGTGGCGGTGGCCGGTGAGCTCGGCCGGTCCGCGGCCGGATTTCTCATGTGGGACAAAGCCATCGAAGGGTTCGAGACGCTGCGGGCACGGCACCTCGTGCCGGTCCCGCCCTACGGGCAGGGGGCGGCGGCGGCGCAGGCCGGTGCCACCTCGATGACCGACGTCTCCGACGGCCTGCTGGCCGACCTCGGCCACATCGCCGACGCCTCCGGATGCCGGATCGACGTCCGGCGGGACGGGCTGCGCGACGACCACGCCGCCGTGGGACCGGCGGCGGACGTCGCCGGGGTGGACGCGTGGGAGCTCGTGCTCGGCGGCGGTGAGGACCACGCGCTGGTCGCGACGTTCCCGGGGGCGCCACCGCAGGGGTGGCGGGCGATCGGACGCGTGGTGGACGGCCCGCCCGACGTCCTCGTCGACGGCGGCGACTGGGCCGGGCACCGGGGATGGCAGTCGTTCTGAACCCGACCCGCTAAGTTGGCGTGCCGTGACCGCACACCCTCTGGAGGAACTCGTCGAAGACGGCTGGGCGCAGGCGCTGGCGCCGGTGCGCGATCAGGTGGCGCGGATGGGGGAGTTCCTGCGCGCCGAACTCGCCGCCGGGCAGCGCTACCTGCCCGCGGGTGCGAACGTGTTGCGCGCGTTCTCGTTTCCGTTCGACCGGGTGCGCGTGCTCATCGTCGGGCAGGACCCGTATCCGACGCCCGGCCACGCCGTCGGCCTGAGCTTTTCCGTGGCACCCGACGTCCGTCCGCTGCCGCGCAGCCTGGCCAACATCTTCACCGAGTACACCGCCGACCTCGGCCATCCCGCACCGAGCTCCGGGGATCTGTCGCCATGGGCCGAGCGCGGGGTGCTCCTGCTCAACCGGGTGCTCACCGTGCGTCCCGGCACCCCCGCCTCCCACCGCGGCAAGGGCTGGGAGGCGGTCACCGAGTGCGCGATCCGCGCGCTGGTCGCGCGTGAGCAGCCGATGGTGGCGGTGCTGTGGGGCCGCGACGCCGCCACGCTCAAGCCGATGCTGACCGGCAACGCCTGTGTGGCGATCGAGTCACCGCATCCGTCGCCGCTGTCGGCCTCGCGCGGCTTCTTCGGTTCCCGGCCGTTCAGCCGCGCCAACGAGC
The DNA here is from genome assembly GCF_004570325.1 of Mycobacterium sp. PS03-16. Taxonomy (GTDB): domain Bacteria; phylum Actinomycetota; class Actinomycetes; order Mycobacteriales; family Mycobacteriaceae; genus Mycobacterium. The sequence continues at coordinate 220,010 of NZ_SPQO01000004.1, forward strand.
TGTTGGCGCAGATGGGCGCCGAGCCGATCGACTGGCGGCTGCCGTAGGCGGTGTCAGGGCGCCGGGCTGACCGTGACGTCCGGCAGCTCGGGAACGCTGATGCTCGGCGACGGAATGCTGATGCTCGGCGACGGGATCTCGATCGTGCCGTCGTTCTCCGAGGTCTCCGCCGGCTCGGTGGTCTCGCTGGTCTCCGGGGCGGTCGTCTCGGTGTCACCCTCGCCGCTGTCGCCGCAGGCCGTCAGCGGCCACGCGATCGCCAGGCTCAGGCCCGCGGCGAAGACTGCGGACCGGGAGACCAGACGCCTCGGCGTGGAGGTCGTCGCGTTCATGCGGGCACCCCTTCCTCTGGGGCCGGACCCGGATGTCCGGTCATCCGGTGCGGTACCCGGGCCTGCGCCCACGAAACCGATGTCAGCCCACGCCGGGTATCGGCGGCGGGGACGGGATGGGCGGGGGTGCCGGAATCGCCGGCGGCGCCGGGATCGCGGGCGGGGAGGGGATCTGCACGGTGACGTCGCCGTCGCCGGTGGTGGGCGGCGCCTCCGGACCCGGTGAGGTGGCGCCCGGCGCCGACGTCTCGGTGGGGATGCTCACCGTCACCGACGGGGAGGTCTCGGTGCCGGTCTCCGTGGGAAAGGTGGTGGAGGTGGTGGTCTCAGACGTCGTCGAGGTCTCGCCACCGTCGTCCGACCCGCCGCAGGCGGTGGCCAGCAGTGCCAGCGAGGCCACGGCCGCGGTCAGCGCCGATGTCGTCTTCGCACGCAAAATCATGACGCCCGGCTACCCGGGCGTCATGACAGGCAAACAGGTGGGGGCGTCAGCCGCGGCTGACCTTGCCCGCCTTCAGGCAGGAGGTGCAGACGTTGACGCGCTTCTTGTTGCCACCCGGATGGGTCACGGCACGCACGGTCTGGATGTTCGGATCCCACCGGCGGTTGGTGCGGCGATGAGAGTGCGACACCGACTTGCCGAAGCCGGGGCCCTTTCCGCAGACGTCGCACACGGCGGCCATATCTAGAACTCCTCGGATCAGTCTCTGGGGCCCGGGCCGTACTCTCCGCGACCAGCGCGGCGCTCGACCCGACAACCTGACCAGGATACCGGCCTGGTGGGGGATCGCCAAAACGGCGCGAACCGGTGCGGACCGGTGGTCCACAGCCCGGCCGTCGGGGCGCGGCGGTGTCCGTGGCGGTCGTTAGGCTACGCGCACGAGCGGCGCGCGGGGCGGGAGGTGAGATGGCGGCTGGGCGACTCGACGCGGCGGTGCTGCGCGGCTGGGCGCATGCCGCCGTCGAAGACCTCATCGCCCACACCGACGAGATCAACGGCCTCAACGTGTTCCCGGTCGCCGACGCGGACACCGGCACGAACATGCTGTTCACCATGCGCGCGGCCTGGGTCGAGGGCGAGGCGTGTGCCGAGGCCGACGACGCCGCCGCGGTGGCCGCGGCGCTGGCCACCGGCGCCCTGCACGGGGCCCGGGGCAATTCGGGCGTCATCCTGTCGCAGATCCTGCGCGGCCTCGCCGACACCACCGCCTCGACCGGACCGGGCGGCGTCGACGCCGCGGGCTTCGGTGTGGCGCTGCACCGCGGGGGCGAGCTGGTGGTCGCCTCGCTGGCCGACAGCAAACCCGGCACCATCGTGTCGGTGCTGGCGGCAGCGGCCGGCGCCGCCGAACGCGCCGCCGCCGACGGCGCCGCGCTCACCGACGTGGTCGCCGAGGCCGGCGCCGCCGCTGCGGTGGCGCTCGACCAGACCACCGCCCAGCTGTCGGTGCTGGCCGACGCGGGCGTCGTCGACGCGGGCGGCCGCGGGCTGCTCGTGCTTCTGGACGCGCTCACCCGGGTTCTCACCGGCGCGGCGCCCCGGCGCACCAGGTATGAGGCCGCCGCGCCGCTCGCACACCCCGCCGCCGGGACGTCACCGCAGTTCGAGGTCATGTACCTGCTGACCGGGTGTGACGCCGGCGGTGTGGAGACGCTGCGGGAACGGCTCGACCAGCTCGGCGATTCGGTGGCCATCGCGGCCGCCGGTGAGACCGAAGTCGGCCACTATTCGGTGCACGTCCACTCCGATGACGCCGGCGCCGCGGTGGAGGCCGGACTCGTGGTCGGCACGCCCAGCCGGATCCAGATCACCGCACTGCACGGGGCCACCGCCCGGCCGCAGGGCAGCTGGACCACCGACCGCGCCGTGCTGGCCGTGGTCGACGGTCCGGGCGCGGCGGATCTCTTCGCGGGTGAGGGGGCGCACGTGCTGCGGGCCGGCCGGGACGGCCCGGTCAGCGCCAAACACCTGCTGCGCGCCCTCGTCGACACCGGCGCCGGGCAGGTCATGGTGCTGCCCAACGGATACGTCGCCGCCGAGGAACTGGTGGCCGGCTGCACCGCGGCGATCGGCTGGGGCATCGACGTGGTTCCGGTGCCCGCGGGCTCGATGGTGCAGGGGCTGGCCGCGCTGGCCGTGCACGACCGCGCGCGTCAGGCCGTCGACGACGGCTACACAATGGCGCGGGCAGCGGCCGGCGCCCGGCACGGCACGGTCCGCGTCGCCACCGAGGAGGCGCTCACGTGGGCGGGCACCTGCGCCCCGGGCGACGGGCTGGGAATCTCGGGCGACGAAGTGCTGATCGTCGGGCCCGACGTGTGCGCGGCCGCGGCGGGCCTGATCGACCTGCTGCTGATCTCGGGCGGCGAACTGGTCACGGTGCTGACGGGCGAAGGCGTCGACGAGGCCGTCGGCGACGTTCTGCGTGAGCACGTCCACACCCGCCACCTGGGCACCGAACTGGTCACCTACCACACCGGCCACCGCGGTGACGCGCTGCTGATCGGAGTCGAGTGACATGGCCACGCTGACCGACCGCCTCGACATGGTCATCGGCGCGAAATCGGCGAAGCCGCTGGCCGAGCAGTTCGGCATCCACACCGTCAACGACCTGCTGCGGCACTACCCGCGCAAGTACAGCGACGGCATGACGGTGCGGGGCGAGGGGGAGAGCCTCGACCTCGAAGAGGGCGACCACGTCACGTTCGTCGACGAAATCGCGGCCACCAAGGTGGGGGACATGAAGTCGCTCCCGGGCAAGCGGCCCCGCAAGTGGCTGCGGGTCACGCTGCGCCACCGCGTCCCGACCGTCACCGCCACGTTCTTCAACGCCGACTGGATGATCCCGAAGCTGCCCGTCGGCACGCGGCTGATGCTCTCCGGTGAGGTGAAGTACTTCCGCGAGACCCTGCAGCTGAACCATCCGGCATTCCTCGTCCTCGGATCGCCGGCCGGTAAGACCATCGGCACGAAATCGCTGCGGACGATCGCGGACTCCGCGGACGCCACCGGTGCGGACCTCCTGGCGGCGTTCGAGAAGGAGTTCTTCCCGATCTATCCGGCCAGCGCCAAGGTGCAGAGCTGGGACATCTACGCCTGCGTCCGCCAGGTGCTCCGGGTCCTCGACCCGGTGCCGGAGACGCTGCCGGAGTCTGTTGTGCGCGAGCATGGTTTGGCGTCAGAGGACGCCGCGCTGCGCAACATCCACCTGGCCGAGAACGCGCGTCAGCGCGACGACGCCCGGGAGCGGCTGACCTTCGACGAGGCGATCGGTCTGCAATGGGCGCTGGTATCCCGCCGCCACGGCGAGCTCACCCAGACCGGTCCGCCGGCGCCGCCGCGCAGTGGCGGCCTCCTCGCGGCGATGCGGGAACGCCTCCCCTTCGAGCTCACCAACGGGCAGCGCGAGGTGCTGGACGTGCTGTCGGCCGAGCTGGCGGGCACCCGTCCGATGAACCGCATGCTCCAGGGGGAGGTGGGTTCGGGTAAGACCATCGTCTCGATGCTGGCGATGCTCCAGGTCGTCGACGCGGGTTACCAGTGCGCACTGCTGGCGCCGACCGAAGTGCTTGCGGTCCAACACGACCGTTCGATCCGCCAGATCCTGGGCCCGCTGGCCATGGCCGGGGAGCTCGGTGCCGCGGAGACGGCGACGCGGGTGGCGCTGCTGACCGGTTCCATGCCCGCCGGGCAGAAGAAGCAGGTGCGCACCGAGATCGCGACCGGACAGGCCGGCATCGTCGTCGGCACCCACGCCCTGCTCGAGGACGTGGTCGAGTTCGACAACCTCGGCATGGTCGTGGTCGACGAACAGCACCGGTTCGGCGTCGAGCAACGAGATCGGTTGCGCGACAAGGCCCGCGGCGGTGTGACACCGCATCTGCTGGTGATGACCGCGACGCCGATCCCGCGCACCGTCGCACTGACGGTGTTCGGTGACCTCGAGACCTCCACGCTGCGGGAGTTGCCCCGGGGCCGTCAGCCGATCACGACCAACACCATCTTCGTCTCCCAGCACCCGACATGGCTGGACCGGGCATGGGCCCGCATCACCGAGGAGGTGCGGGCGGGCCGGCAGGCCTACGTCGTGGCCTCCCGCATCGACGAGACCGACAAGCCGGCCACCGACGAGCAGGGCCCGCCACCGGTCACCGTGATCGCACTGCTGGAGAAGCTGCGCAGCGGACCGCTCGCCGGGCTGCGGCTGGGGCTCATGCACGGCCGGCTGTCCGGTGACGAGAAGGACGCCGTCATGTCGGCGTTCCGGGCGGGGGAGATCGACGTGCTGGTGTGCACCACCGTCATCGAGGTCGGCGTCGACGTGCCGAACGCGACCGTCATGGTGGTGATGGACGCCGACCGGTTCGGCATCAGCCAACTCCACCAGCTGCGCGGACGGATCGGGCGCGGTAGTCATCCCAGCCTCTGCCTGTTGGCCACCCGGTTGCCGGAGGGGTCCCGGGCCGGGGCGCGGCTCAAGGCGGTCGCGGGCACGCTCGACGGGTTCGCGCTCGCCGACCTCGACCTCGCCGAGCGCCGGGAAGGCGACGTGCTCGGGCACCACCAGTCCGGCACGCTCAACTCCCTGCACTTCTTGTCGCTGGCCGAACACCTCGAGGTCATCCTGATGGCACGGGCACTGTGCGAAGAGCTGTACGAGACCGCGCCCGGCCACCCGGGCATGGCGGTGCTGTCCGCGCCCTTCACCGGTTCCGACCGCGTCGAGTACCTGGACAAGACATGACCGGCAGGCGGACCGCATGGCTGGCGGCGATGGTGGCGGTCGCGGTGCTGGTCGCGATCGGCGCCGTCACCGCCGACCGGGACGCCGGCCGCTTCGTCGCCCGCGCCGACATCCCCACCGTCGCGCCGGGATCCGACATCCTGGCCGGCGTGGTGGAGATCCCGGTGCGGATCAGCGCCCACGACTACCGCCGCGCCGCGTTCGGCGAGTCGTGGACCGACGACACCGACGCGCCCGGGGGCCGCAACGGCTGCGACACCCGCAACGACATCCTCGAGCGTGACCTGGTCGACAAGACCTACGTGGCGATCTCGCGGTGCCCGAACGCGGTGGCCACCGGCACGCTGTACGACCCGTACACCAACGCCACGGTCGCCTTCACGCGCGGCAACCAGATCGGCGCCTCGGTGCAGATCGACCATCTCGTGCCGCTGGCGCTGGCGTGGGATCTGGGCGCCCGCAACTGGACCGACGAGATGCGCACCCGCTTCGCCAACGATCCGGCGAACCTGCTCGCGGTCAAGGGGGAGGCCAACCAGGACAAGGGCGACGACCAACCCGCGGAGTGGATGCCGCCCAACCGTGCGTTCTGGTGCCAGTACGCGGTGGCGTTCGCCGCCGTGCTGCGCGGCTACGGCCTGCCGATCGACACGCCGTCGGCGGTCGTGCTGCGCGACGCCGCCGCGACGTGCCCGACGAACTGACCCGTCAGGGGCCGGTGTAGGTCTCCGGGTCCGGCCGGAAGCGGGTGCCCTCGTCGAGGCCGTTGAGCGAGGCCATCTGGTCGTCGGACAGCTCGAAGTCGAACACCTCGAGGTTCGACGCGATGCGCTCCGGGGTCGCCGACCGCGAGATGACCACGTTGCCCAGCTGGATGTTCCACCGGAGCAGCACCTGGGCCGGGGTCTTCCCGTGCGCCTCGGCGACCGCGGTGACGGCCGGGTGGTCGAGCAGCCGGCCCACGCCCAGCGGGCCGTAGGCCTCGGTGACGATGCCGTAGCCGGCGTTGATCTGGCGGAGTTCGGCCTGGTTGAGCAGCGGGTGCAGCTCGATCTGGTTGACCGCCGGGGTGAAGAACGACAGGTCGATGATGTTCGACAGGTGCTCGGCGTGGAAGTTGCACACCCCGATCGACCGGGCCAGCCCGTCCTGGCGCAGCTTCATCAGCCCGCCCCAGCTGTCGACGTACTTGCCCTGCTCGCCGGCCGGCCAGTGGATCAGGTACAGGTCGACGTAGTCCACGCCCAGGCGCTCCAAGCTGGCGCGCACCGCGTCCTGCGACGACTGGAAGCCCAGGTCGGCGACGGCCAGTTTGGTGGTCACGAAGATCTCGTCACGGGGGATGCCCGACGTTGCGACGGCCCGACCGACCGCGGCCTCGTTGCCGTAGACCGCTGCGGTGTCGATCAACCGGTAGCCGGCCTCGAGCGCCGCGGCCACCGACCGCTCCGCCTCGGCCTCCGACAGTTCGCCGACGCCCAGCCCGATGAGCGGGATCGTGTTGTCGTCGTTGAGCGTGACGGTGGGAATCGCAGCTGCTGAAGTCATGGGACCTACCCTGTGAAATTGAAGGTACGTGGATCGGGACCCATCCGCGTGCCGTCCTCCAGCGAGGAGACGGACGCCATGTCCTGCTCGCTCAACTCGAAGTCGAACACGTCGAAGTTGCTTTCAATCCGTTGCGGGTTCACCGACTTGGGGATGACGATATTACCGAGTTGGATATGCCACCTAATCAGCACCTGTGCAGGGGTTTTCCCGTGCGCGTCGGCCACCTCGGTCACGGTGGGATTAGTCAGCAGCGAGCCCTGACCCAGCGGACTCCACGCCTCGGTGGCAATCCCCAACTGGGCGTGGGTCTCTCGTAATTCGTGCTGGGGGAGCAGCGGGTGCAGCTCGACCTGGTTGACGGCCGGGACGATGCCGGTCGCGTCGACGAGCCGGTGCAGATGTTCGGGCTCGAAGTTGCTCACCCCGATGGAGCGGATGCGGCCCTCCTCGCGCAGCTTCGCGAATGCCCGGAACGTCTCGATGTAGAGGTCGCGCTCGGGCACCGGCCAGTGAATGAGATAGAGGTCGAGGTAATCGACGCCGACTCGGCTGCGGCTCGCGTCGAACGCGGCGAGCGTGGCGTCATACCCCTGTTCTGAGTTCCACAACTTCGTGACCAGGAACACGTCGTCGCGGCCGAGGCCGGACCCCGCGATCGCCCGTCCCGTCTCTTGCTCGTTGCCGTACGCTGCGGCCGTGTCGATGTGTCGGTAGCCGGCCGCCAGCGCCGCGGCAACCGCACGTTCGGTGTCCTCGGGCGGCGTCTGCCAGACGCCGAGCCCCACCTGAGGTATCGAGTACCCGTCATTCAACGTCACCGAAGGAGCACCCATGACGTCGAGTCTGCCAGCCGCCGCAGCGCCGGTCGGCCCGCCCGCCCCCGGCGCCGACCCGGCGCCGCGTGGGAAGAGCCGGGTGCGTGACGCGCTCGTCAACGCCGCGACGCGGGTGACGCTGCGGGCCATCCCGCTGCTGCCCGATGCGGTCAAGCGGGCGCTGCTCGGCGGGCGCACCGTCACCGTCGACGGGAACACACTCGACATCACCCTGCGGTTTATGCTGGCCGCCCAGCGCGCCGCCGGGCTGGGCGGGCTGGTCGCCAGCGAGGATGTCGCCGTCGCCCGCCGGCAACTGCGGATCACCTCGGCGATGCTGGTCGCCGACATCGAGGGCGACGTCTCCGAGCTGACCGTTCCGGGTCCGGCCGGTCCGATGGCCGCGCGGCTGTACCGGCCGACCGGCGCCGACGCCGACACCGCGCTGCTGGTGTTCTTCCACGGCGGCGGCTTCGTGATCGGCGATCTGGACAGCCACGACGACCTGTGCCGGCTGATCGCCCGCGACGGTGGGCTCAACGTGCTGTCCGTCGACTACCGCCTGGCGCCCGAACACAAGGCGCCGGCCGCGGTCGACGACGCCTACGCGGCGTTCCGCTGGGCGGTCGAGCACGCCGTCGAACTCGGCGCCGACCCGCAGCGCATCGCGGTCGGCGGCGACAGCGCCGGTGGCAACCTGGCCGCGCTGGTGTCGCAGCGCGCCCGCAACGACGGTGTGACGCTGCCGGCGCTGCAACTGCTGATCTATCCGGCCGTCGACCTGTGCAGCGACACCCGGTCCAAGACGCTGTTCGCCGACGGCTACTTCCTCACCCGCCGCGACATGGACTGGTTCATGGAGCAGTACCTCGGCGGCGCGGACGTCGATCCCGCCGATCCTGCGGTGTCGCCGCTGCTGGCCGACGACCTGTCCGGGCTGCCGCCGGCGCTGATCCTCACCGGCGGCTTCGACCCGCTGCGCGACGAAGGCAGGAGCTACGCCGACGCGCTGCGGGCGGCCGGTGTCGAGGTCGACTTCCGCGAGGAGGGCACGCTGGTGCACGCGTTCGCGAACTTCTTCCCGCTCGGCGGCGGCAGCGCGACCGCCACGGCGGCGATGATCTCGGCGCTGCGCGCCCACCTCAGCCGCGGGTAGGACCGCCGGTACGCTAGTCGCGTGGCCACCAAACCCAAGAAGAACCCCCGCTACGACCTCAAGGCGGCCGACCGCAAGCGCAACCTGCTCGTGCAGATCGGTCTCACTGCCGTCGTCGTGGTCTTCGCCGTCGCGCTCGTGCTCTACATCGTCATGTCCGCCGAGGACAAGCCGGCGTCGGGGCAGGCGCAGGCGGTCCGGGTGGCGTCCGACACCCTGATCACCAACGAGGGCACCACCGAGCCCAAGGCCGTCATCTCGCTCTACGAGGACGCGCTGTGCCCGGCGTGCGGCAACTTCGAGCAGCAGTTCGGGCCGACGATCAACAAGCTGATCGACACCGGCGCGGTGGCCGCCGACTACCACATGGTCGGCATCCTCGACGCCCAGGGCGACGGCTATTCGTCGCGGGCCGGCGCCGCGGCGTACTGCGTCGCCGACGAGAACAAGGACGCCTTCCGCCGCTTCCACGCGGCGTTGTTCACCCCGGGTATCCAGCCCCGCGAGGGCGGCGGCAGCTACCCCGACGACGCCCGGCTGGTCGAACTGGCCCGCCAGGCCGGTGCCGGCGGCGAGGTGGCCGAGTGCATCAACAGCGGCCGCTACGTCGACATGGTCGAGGGCATGGCCGCCGCGACCGAGATCCGCGCCACGCCGACCATCCGCATCAACGGTGAGGACTACGACCCGTCGACGCCGGACGCGCTGGTCACCAAGATCAAGGAGATCGTCGGCGAGGTGCCCGGCCTCGACGGTCCCGCCCCCGCCTCCGCCCCGGCGTCATGACGGCCACCGCACCCGACACGGTCGCACCGGACGAGCCCGCCGCCGCACCGCGGCCGGGCCTGTCGGTGGGCATGCCCAGCGCGCTGTGGGTGCTCATCGCCGGTGTGGTCGGTCTGGTGGCGGCGGCGACCCTGACCATCGAGAAGATCGAGCTGCTGATCGATCCCAGCTACACCCCGTCGTGCAGCCTCAACCCGGTGCTGTCGTGCGGGTCGGTGATGGTGACACCGCAGGCGGCGCTGTTCGGGTTCCCCAACCCGCTCATCGGCATCGCCGGCTTCTCGGTGGTGGTGGTGACCGGGGTGCTGGCCGTCGCCAGGGTGCGGTTGCCGCGCTGGTACTGGTCCGGGCTGGCCGTCGGCACGCTGTTGGCGACGGTGTTCGTGCACTGGCTGATCTTCCAGAGCCTCTACCGCATCGGCGCGCTGTGCCCCTACTGCATGGTCGTGTGGGCGGTCACCGTCCCGCTGCTGGTGGTGGTGTCGTCGATCGCGTTGCGGCCCTTGGCCGGTAACGCCGTCGCCCGCGGGGTGTACCAGTGGCGGTGGTCTCTGACCGCGCTGTGGTTCACCGGACTGGTGCTGCTGATCCTGGTGCGCTTCTGGGACTACTGGTCCACCCTGCTCTAGGCCTTGCCCGCGCGCGCGGGATAGGGTAGCGCGTGATCTCCAAAGTCCTGGTCGCCAATCGCGGTGAGATCGCGATACGGGCGTTTCGCGCGGCATATGAGATGGGCATCGCGACCGTGGCGGTGTACCCGTACGAGGACCGCAATTCGCTGCACCGGTTGAAGGCCGACGAGTCCTACCAGATCGGCGAGGTCGGGCATCCCGTCCGGGCCTACCTGTCCGTGGACGAGATCATCCGGGTGGCCCGCGATGCCGGCGCCGACGCCGTCTACCCCGGCTACGGTTTCCTGTCGGAGAATCCCGAACTCGCGGCGGCGTGCGCGCGGGCCGGCATCACGTTCATCGGGCCGGACGCGGACATCCTCGAGCTCACCGGCAACAAGGCCCGGGCCATCGCCGCGGCCCGCGACGCCGGGCTGCCGGTGCTGGCGTCCTCGGCGCCCTCGGCGTCGGTCGACGAGCTGATGACGGCCGCCGAGGCCATGGAGTTCCCGCTGTTCGTCAAGGCGGTGTCCGGTGGCGGTGGGCGCGGGATGCGCCGGGTCGCCGAGCCGGACGCGCTGCGCGAAGCGATCGAGGCGGCGTCGCGCGAGGCCGAGTCGGCGTTCGGCGATCCGACCGTGTACCTGGAACAGGCCGTGGTCAACCCGCGCCACATCGAGGTGCAGATCCTGGCCGACACCCAAGGCGACGTCATGCACCTGTTCGAGCGGGACTGCAGTGTGCAGCGCCGCCACCAGAAGGTCATCGAACTCGCCCCGGCGCCGAACCTGTCGCCCGAGCTGCGCGAGCGCATCTGCGCCGACGCGGTCGCCTTCGCCCGCCAGATCGGCTACCGGTTCGCCGGGACGGTGGAGTTCCTCCTCGACGAGCGGGGCAGGCACGTCTTCATCGAGTGCAATCCGCGCATCCAGGTCGAGCACACCGTCACCGAGGAGATCACCGACGTCGACCTGGTCGCCAGTCAGCTGCGGATCGCCGACGGCGAATCGCTGGCCGACCTCGGCCTGAGCCAGGACACGCTGCAGATCCGGGGTGCGGCGATGCAGTGCCGGATCACCACCGAGGATCCGGCCAACGGCTTCCGGCCCGACACCGGCCGGGTCACCGGGTACCGCTCGCCCGGCGGCGCGGGCATCCGGCTGGACGGCGGGACGGTGCTGGGCGCCGAGATCAGCGCGCACTTCGACTCGATGCTGGTCAAGCTCACCTGCCGGGGACGGGACTTCGCCACCGCGGTGGCGCGGGCGCGCCGCGCGCTGGCGGAGTTCCGGGTGCGCGGGGTCTCCACGAACATCCCGTTCCTGCAGGCGGTGGTCAACGATCCCGACTTCCGGGCCGGGCGGGTCACCACGTCGTTCATCGACGAGCGGCCCTACCTGCTGACCGCCCGCACCCCCGCCGACCGTGGCACCAAGATCCTCAACTACCTCGCCGACGTGACGGTCAACCAGCCCCACGGCGCCCGGCCGTCGTCGGTGTACCCGCAGGACAAGCTGCCGGTCATCGACGTCAACGCCGAACCGGCCGACGGCAGCAAGCAGCGCCTGACCGAGTTGGGTCCGGAGGGGTTCGCGCGCTGGCTGCGCGACTCCCCGGCGGTCGGCGTCACGGATACGACGTTCCGCGATGCCCACCAGTCGCTGCTCGCCACGCGGGTGCGCACCACCGGTCTGCTCATGGTGGCGCCGCACATCGCGCGGATGACACCGCAGCTGCTGTCGATCGAATGCTGGGGCGGGGCCACCTACGACGTCGCACTGCGGTTCCTCAAAGAGGACCCGTGGGAGCGGCTGGCCGCGCTGCGCGAAGCGGTGCCCAACATCTGCCTGCAGATGCTGCTGAGGGGCCGCAACACGGTGGGCTACACGCCCTATCCCGAGAGTGTCACCCACGCCTTCGTGCAGGAGGCGACGGCGACGGGCATCGACATCTACCGGATCTTCGACGCGCTGAACAACGTCGACTCGATGCGTCCGGCGATCGACGCCGTGCGCGAGACCGGCACGGCCGTCGCCGAGGTCGCGATGTCCTACACCGGGGACTGTTCGGATCCGGCCGAGGACCTCTACACGCTGGACTACTACCTGCGGCTGGCGGATCGGATCGTCACCGCGGGCGCGCACGTGCTGGCGATCAAGGACATGGCCGGGCTGCTGCGGCCGCAGGCCGCGGCACTGCTGGTCTCGGCGCTGCGCGAGCGCTTCGACCTGCCGGTGCACGTGCACACCCACGACACCCCGGGCGGTCAGCTCGCCACGTATCTCGCCGCCTGGCAGGCCGGGGCGTCGGCGGTCGACGGGGCGGCCGCGCCGCTGGCGGGCACCACCAGCCAGCCCGCGCTGTCGTCGATCGTGGCGGCCGCCGCGCACACCGACTACGACACCGGCCTGTCGCTGGACGCGGTGTGCGAACTCGAGCCCTACTGGGAGGCGCTGCGAAAGGTGTACGCGCCGTTCGAGTCCGGTCTGCCCGCGCCCACGGGCCGGGTGTACACCCACGAGATCCCCGGCGGGCAGCTGAGCAATCTGCGTCAGCAGGCCATCGCGCTGGGGCTGGGGGACCGGTTCGAGCAGATCGAGGAGGCCTACGCCGGCGCCGACCGGATCCTGGGCCGGCTGGTGAAGGTGACGCCGTCGAGCAAGGTGGTCGGTGACCTCGCGCTGTCCCTGGTGGGCGCGGGTGCGTCGGCCGAGGAGTTCGCGGCCGACCCGGAGCGGTTCGACATCCCCGACAGCGTGATCGGGTTCCTGCGCGGTGAACTCGGCGACCCGCCGGGCGGGTGGCCCGAACCGCTGCGCAGCAAGGCGCTGGCCGGCCGGGCGCCCGCGAAGCCGGTCGAGGAGCTGTCCGCCGAGGACGAGCAGGTGCTGGCCCAACCCGGCCCGAAGCGGCAGGCTGCACTGAACCGGTTGCTGTTCCCCGGCCCGACGCGCGAGTTCGAGGCGCACCGCGACACGTACGGCGACACCTCCCGGCTGAGTGCGAACCAGTTCTTCTACGGTCTGCGCCGCGGCGACGAGCACCGCGTCGAACTCGAACGCGGAGTGGAGTTGCTGATCGGCCTGGAGGCCATCTCCGACCCCGACGAACGCGGCATGCGGACGGTGATGTGCATCCTCAACGGACAGCTGCGCCCGGTGCTGGTGCGCGACCACCACGTGGCCAGCGAGGTGCCGACGGCCGAGAAGGCCGACCGCGCCAACCCCGACCACGTCGCGGCGCCGTTCGCGGGTGTCGTGACGGTCGGCGTCGAGACCGGGGACGAGGTCAGCGCCGGGCAGACCATCGCCACCATCGAGGCCATGAAGATGGAAGCGGCGATCACCGCGCCCAAGGCCGGGACCGTCGAACGCATCGCCGTCTCGGCCACCGCCCAGGTGGAGGGCGGCGACCTGCTGGTGGTCGTCAGCTGACCCGGATCATCGCCGGCACCCTGGGCGGGCGGCGGATCGCGGTGCCGCGCAGCGGAACCCGGCCCACCTCCGACCGGGTGCGCGAATCGCTGTTCAACGTGCTCGATGCGCGGCTCGACCTCGACGACGTGGTGGTCCTCGACCTGTATGCCGGCTCGGGCGCCCTTGGTCTGGAAGCGATCTCGCGCGGCGCCGCCAGAGCCGTCTTCGTCGAGCAGGATCACCGCGCCGCCGAGACGGTGGCGCGCAACGTCACGGCCCTGGGGGTCGGAGCCCGAGCCGAGCTGCGGCGCGCGCCGGTGGCCACGGTGCTGGCCGGCGGTACGGACCGTCCGGCCGGCCTGGTGTTCGCCGACCCGCCCTACGACGTGCCGGTCGCCGAGGTCGAGCAGATGCTCGACGCGCTGGCCCACCACCGATGGCTGTCCGCCGGCGCGGTCGCGGTGATCGAGCGCCGGGCGTCCGGCCCGGCGGTGCGGTGGCCGCCCGGATGGGAGCCCTGGCCCATGCGCCGCTACGGCGACACCCGGCTGGAGATGGCGGAGTTCGGGGGCTCGCCGCGGCGACCCACCGCCGCCACGGTGCCGGTGTGACGGATGTGGTGATCAGGTAGCGTCAGCTGCCATGAGCGGCGCGGTGTGCCCCGGTTCGTTCGACCCGGTGACCTTGGGCCATGTCGACATCTTCGAACGCGTCGCCGCGCAGTTCGACGAGGTCGTCGTCGCGGTGCTGGTCAACCCGAACAAGAAGGGCATGTTCAGCCTCGACGAGCGATTGGAGATGATCGCCGAGGCCACCGCCCACCTGCCCAATGTCCGCGCCGAATCCGGTGCGGGGCTGGTGGTCGATTTCGTCCGGGCCCGCGGCCTCACCGCGATCGTCAAAGGCCTGCGCAGCAGCACCGACTTCGAATACGAGCTGCAGATGGCGCAGATGAACTTCCACGTGGCCGGGGTGGACACCTTCTTCGTCGCCAGCGCGCCGCGGTTCTCGTTCGTCTCGTCCTCCCTGGCCAAGGAGGTGGCGACGCTCGGCGGTGACGTCTCGGCGCTGCTGCCCGATGCGGTCAACCGGCGACTACAGGACAAGCTGCGCGGTTGAACATCCGTTCCCCGGGGTAGCACTGCGATGGCGCCCAGCCCAACGGCGCCGTCAATTGTGCATACCACCGGAGGCATTGCCATGGTCGAGACCTTCGTCCAGTCGACCGACGACGTCGTCAGGTTTCTCAAGGATCAGCACAACCTGATCAAGGACATGTTCGAGGAGGTGTTCTCCGCGTCCTCGGATGAGGCGCGGCAGACGGCCTTCACCGAACTGCGCCAGCTGCTGGCGGTGCACGAGACCGCCGAGGAGATGGTGGTCCACCCGCGGGCCCGCCAGGAGGTGGACGCCGGTGACGAGATCGTCGACGCCCGGCTGGTCGAGGAACACGACGCCAAGGAGCAGTTGTCCAAGCTCGAGGGCATGGACTTCGGCTCGGAAGACTTCCTCACCGAGCTGGCGTCATTCCGCGACAAGGTGGTCGCGCACGCCGAGGCCGAGGAGACCGAAGAGTTCGACAAGCTGCAGCGCGAACTCGACGAGGACGATCTGCGCCGGCTGGCCGCGGCCGTGTGGGCGGCCGAGGCGATCGCACCGACGCGCCCGCATCCGGGGGTCGAGTCGGCCAAGCTGAACTTCGCGGTCGGACCGTTCGCCTCGATGATCGATCGTGCGCGTGACGTGATCGGCGCGGCACTGCGCTGACCATCGGGTGATCAGGCTCACATGCATGGACGCCGCGGATGCGGGCACAGACCGCGGTGACTTCAGACTGAGCCGAGAAGCGTGCTCCGTCCCTGTGATGAGCGTTGCGCACACCGACGGGTAGGTAAATGATGGGCTTGACCGCAGTGGGGACCGACGCCCAGGCGCGCCGCACGATGGTGACCCTGCGCGGCGATATGGACAACAGCACCGCCGGCCACCATCGCGAGGTTCTCAGTTCGGCGATCGCGTCGGGTTACCCCCTGGTGCTCGATACCACGCCGGTGGATTTCCTGGGAACGGCCGGCGTGCAGGCGCTGCTCGAGGTGCACCGGGAGTGCCGGGCGCGAGGCCTGCCCTGGGCGCTGATCGCGACGGACGGGACACGCGAGATGCTCTCCCGCATCGGTGAGGCGCGGGCACTTCCCGTCGTCGCCTCGACCGCCGAGGCGCTCGCGCTGACGCAGGCGGCCGACGACGAGGCGCCGCTGATGCCCGTCGTGGACAGAACCAAGACGCTGTGTTGACCGCACCGTCTGCTCGCGTGAGGATCGGGTCCAGCCGTATCCCTGACCAGCCGTGCCTGGGGAGGCGACACACCGGCGAGGAAGTCGAGTCACAGGCGTAACACCAGGCACACTGGTAACCAACAACTACGCCTGGAGGGTGTTGCCGTGTACCGAGTCTTTGAAGCGCTCGACGAGCTGGGGGCCATCGTCGAGGAAGCCCGCGGCGTGCCGATGACCGCCGGATGCGTGGTGCCCCGCGGTGATGTTCTCGAGCTGATCGACGACATCAAGGACGCCATCCCCGGTGAGCTCGACGACGCCCAGGACGTGCTCGACGCGCGCGATTCGCTGCTGCGCGACGCCAAGGAGCACGCGGACTCGATGGTCGGCAACGCCCGCAACGAGGCCGAGTCCATGGTCAACCACGCCAGGGCCGAGGCCGACCGGCTGCTCGCCGACGCCAAATCGCAGGCCGACCGCATGGTGACCGAAGCGCGCCAGCACAGCGAGCGGATGGTCGGCGAGGCGCGCGAGGAGGCCTCCCGGGTGATGGCCACCGCCAAGCGCGAATACGACGCCAGCACCGGACGCGCCAAGTCCGAGGCCGACCGTCTCATCGAGAGCGGCAACCTGGCCTACGAAAAGGCCGTGCAGGAGGGCATCAAGGAACAGCAGCGGCTGGTGTCGCAGACCGAGATCGTCGCCACCGCGACGGCCGAGGCCACCCGGCTGGTCGACTCGGCCCACGCCGAGGCCGACCGCCTGCGCGGCGAATGTGACATCTACGTCGACAGCAAGCTGGCCGAGTTCGAGGACTTCCTCAACGGCACGCTGCGCTCGGTCGGCCGCGGCCGCCATCAGCTGCGCACCGCGGCAGGCACGCACGACTACGCGGCGCGGTAGGCCGACCGCCCGTCCGGCGGCTCGCCGCCCCCGTCGGTCTGCGCCGTAAACTCAGACGTTATGGCGTCGCACGGTAAAGCAGCACAGTCGCCGCTGCTGCTCAACATCTCCCGGCTCGGCCGGCGGCCCGGCACGATGATGACGGTCGCGCAGACCGTGCCGAGTCCGTCGCGCATGGGCCTCGACCTGATCGGCATCGCCGAGGGAGCGCCGCTGGAGCTGGACCTGCGGCTGGAGTCGGTGTCCGAGGGGGTGCTGGTGACCGGCACCGTGTCGGCCCCGACCACCGGTGAGTGCGCCCGCTGCCTGACGCCGATCACCGGTGAGGTGTCGATCGACCTCACCGAGCTGTTCGCCTACCCCGACAGCACCACCGACTCGACCACCGAGGAAGACGAGATGGGCCGCGTCGGGGCCAGCGGGATACCCGAGACCATCGACCTCGAGCAGCCGATCATCGACGCGGTCGGCCTCGCGCTGCCGTTCGCCCCGCTGTGCGGACCCGACTGCGCCGGGCTGTGCGCCGAATGCGGCGTCGCGCTGGCCTCCGCCGAACCCGGGCACCACCACGAACAAGTCGATCCACGCTGGGCCAAGCTGGCCGGGTTGCTGGAACGAGACGAGAAGTGACGCTGGATCGTTCGCCCCTGCTGGCGGCCCTGGGCGTCACACTGCCCGACGAGTTGCTCACCGTCGCCCTCACCCACCGCAGCTACTCCTACGAGAACGGCGGGCTGCCGACCAACGAGCGGCTGGAATTCCTCGGCGACGCCGTGCTCGGGCTCACCGTCACCGAGGAGCTCTACCGCCGCCACCCCGACCGGTCGGAGGGCGATCTGGCCAAGCTGCGGGCCAGCATCGTCAACACCCAGGCGCTGGCCGACGTCGGGCGCAAACTGTCCGACGCCGGCCTGGGCGCCTACCTGCTGCTGGGCAAGGGCGAGGAGCACTCGGGCGGCGCCGACAAGTCCAGCATCCTGGCCGACGGCGTCGAATCCCTGCTCGGCGCAATCTATCTCGAGCACGGGCTGACCGGTGCCCGCGAGGTGGTGCTGCGCCTGTTCGCCGAACTCCTCGACACCGCCCCGACGCTCGGCGCCGGCCTGGACTGGAAGAGCAGCCTGCAGGAGCTCACCGCGGCGCGCGGGCTCGGCGCGCCCACCTACGCGGTCACCTCGACCGGCCCGGACCACGACAAGGAGTTCACCGCCTCGGTGATCGTCACCGACATCGAGTACGGCAGGGGCGTCGGCCGCACCAAGAAGGAGGCCGAACTCAAGGCCGCGGCGGCGGCCTGGTCGGCGCTGAGCAATGCCTGACCGAGCGGTCTGAGCCACCATGCCCGAACTCCCCGAGGTGGAGGTGGTGCGCCGGGGCCTGGACGCCCACGTCACCGGCAAGTCGATCGCCGCGGTGCGGGTACACCATCCGCGCGCGGTGCGCCGTCACGAGGCCGGCGCGAACGATCTGACCGCCCGGCTGCTCGGTGCGCACATCACCGGCACCGGCAGGCGCGGCAAGTATCTGTGGCTGACACTCGGGGACGGCACCTCGCTGGTCGTGCATCTGGGGATGAGCGGGCAGATGCTGCTCGGCCCGATCCCGAAGACCGATCATCTGCGGATCGCCGCGGTGCTCGACGACGGGACGGCGCTGAGCTTCGTCGATCAGCGCACGTTCGGAGGCTGGCTGCTGGCCGATCTGGTGACCGTCGACGGCACCGACGTTCCGATGCCCGTCGCGCATGTCGCCCGGGACCCTCTTGACCCGCGGTTCGACCCCGAGGCCGTCGTGACGGTGTTGCGCGGCAAGCACTCCGAGATCAAACGCCAGCTGCTCGACCAGACGGTCGTGTCGGGCATCGGCAACATCTACGCCGACGAGGCGCTGTGGCGCGCGAAGATCAACGGCGCCCGGCCGGCGTCGGCGCTGACCCGTCGGCAGCTGCGCGAACTGCTCGCCGCGGCGGCCGAGGTGATGACCGAGGCGCTCGGCCAGGGCGGTACCTCGTTCGACTCGTTGTACGTCAACGTCAACGGCGAGTCCGGGTACTTCGACCGGTCGCTGGACGCCTACGGCCGCGAGGGGGAGCCGTGCCGGCGGTGCGGGGCGGTCATGCGTCGGGAGAAGTTCATGAACCGGTCCTCGACCTACTGCCCGCGCTGCCAGCCGCGTCCCCGGGCGCGCCGCACCTGACTGGCGGCGACACAACGCGCCGACTGTTGCGCCGCGAGACTGAAACGTCGCAGGGGGCTACTCGCACTTTCCCTGCGTCACGTCAGTCTCGCGCCCGGCGGCGGTGACGGGAATGCCGGTCCGGTGACCGTTGTAGAAAGAGACCATGACGGATCTGTGGGTGGAGCGCACCGGGGTGCGCCGCTATACGGGGCGCAGCTCACGCGGCGCCGAGGTGCTGATCGGCTCCGAGGACGTCGAGGGGGTGTTCACCCCGGGCGAGTTGATGAAGATCGCGTTGGCCGCGTGCAGCGGGATGAGCAGCGATTCGCCGCTGCGCCGCCGCCTCGGCGAGGATTACCAGGCCACCATCCGCGTCTCCGGCGCCGCCGACCGGGACCAGGAGCGCTACCCGCTGCTCGAAGAGGTCCTCGAGGTGGACCTGTCGGACCTGTCCGACGACGAGGTCACCCGCCTGCTCACCGTCGTCGAGCGGGCCATCGACCAGGTGTGCACGGTCGGGCGGACGCTGAAGTCGGGCACCAAGGTGGCGTTCGAGGTGCGTGATGTCGGTCGCGCCTGACGTCGTGCGGCTGACCGCCTGGGTGCACGGCCACGTGCAGGGCGTCGGTTTCCGCTGGTGGGTGCGGTCGCGGGCACTGGAACTCGGGTTGGCCGGATTCGCCGCCAACAAGCCCGACCGCCGCGTGCAGGTGGTCGCCCAGGGCCCGCGGGCGGACTGCGAGCGGCTACTGGACCTGCTGCAGGGCGGGGACACCCCGGGCCGGGTCGACACCGTGGTCGCCGACTGGTCCGACGCGCGCGATGACGTCACCGGGTTCACCGAGCGCTAGGTAGTCTGGCACGTCATGCATCTCAAGAGTCTGACGCTGAAGGGCTTCAAGTCCTTCGCTTCGCCGACGACTCTGCGCTTCGAACCGGGTATCACCTGCGTGGTCGGCCCGAACGGGTCGGGCAAGTCGAACGTCGTCGACGCGCTGACCTGGGTGATGGGCGAGCAGGGCGCCAAGACGCTGCGCGGCGGCAAGATGGAGGACGTCATCTTCGCCGGGACGTCCTCGCGGGCGCCGCTCGGCCGCGCCGAGGTGACGCTGACCATCGACAACTCCGACAACGCGCTGCCCATCGAGTACTCCGAGGTGTCGATCACCCGGCGGATGTTCCGCGACGGCGCCGGTGAGTACGAGATCAACGGCAGCAGCTGCCGGCTGATGGACGTGCAGGAACTGCTCAGCGACTCCGGGATCGGCCGGGAGATGCACGTCATCGTCGGCCAGGGCAAGCTCGCCGAGATCCTCGAGTCGCGCCCCGAGGACCGCCGCGCGTTCATCGAGGAGGCCGCCGGCGTCCTCAAACACCGCAAGCGCAAAGAGAAGGCGGTGCGCAAGCTCGACTCGATGCAGGCCAACCTGGCCCGGTTGACCGACCTCACCACCGAGTTGCGCCGTCAGCTCAAACCGCTGGGCCGGCAGGCCGAGATGGCGCGGCGGGCCCAGACCATCCAGGCCGATCTGCGCGACGCCCGGCTGCGGCTGGCCGCCGACGACCTGGTGACCCGCCGCTCGGAGTTCGACAACACCAACCAGGCCGAGACGCTGCTGCGCCGCGAATACGACGAGATCACCTCCCGGCTGGAGATCGCGACCGCGGAACTGAGCGGGCACGAGGCCGCGGTCGCCGACCTGTCCGAGCGCGCCGACGTCGCCCAGCAGACCTGGTTCCGGCTCTCCGCGCTGGCCGAACGGGTGAGCGCGACGGTGCGCATCGCCGCCGACCGGGGCCAGCGGCTGGAGGACGAGCCCGAGATGTCCACCGGCCGCGATCCCGACGAACTGGACGCCGAGGCCGACGAGGTCGCCGCCCACGAACAGGAACTGCTGGCCGAGCTCGCGGAGTCGCGGACCCAGTTGGAGTACGCCCGCGCCGAACTGAGCGAATGCGAACGGCTCGCCGCCGAGGCCGAACGTGCCCACCTGGCAGCCGCCCGGGCCGAGGCGGACCGCCGCGAGGGGCTGGCCCGCCTCGCCGGGCAGGTCGACACCATGCGCACCCGGGTGGAGTCCGTCGACGAGACCGTCGTGCGCCTGACCGTGGGCATCGAGGAGGCCGCGGCCAAGGCCCAGCACGCCAAGGCGGAGTTCGAGACGGTGCAGGGCCGGGTCGGCGAACTCGATGCCGGGGAGGTGGGCCTCGACGACCACCACGACCGGACGGTGGCCGCGCTGCGCCTCGCCGACGAACGGGTCGCCGAACTGCAGGCCGCCGAACGCGCCGCCGAACGGCAGGTCGCGTCGCTGCGCGCCCGCATCGACGCGCTGTCGGTGGGGCTGGACCGCCGTGACGGCGCCGCGTGGCTGCAGAAGAACCACAGCGGCGCCGGGATCTTCGGTTCCGTCGCCGAGCTGCTCAAGGTGCGCCCCGGTCACGAGGTCGCGGTCGCGGCGGTGCTCGGTGCGGCGGCGGACGCGCTGGCCGCCGAGGACTCCGGTGCCGCGCGCGCCGCGGTGGCCGCGCTCAAGGAGTCCGACGGCGGGCGGGCGGCGATCATGCTCGGCGACTGGCCCGAGCCGCCGGCTGCGG
>NZ_SPQO01000050.1 GCF_004570325.1 Mycobacterium sp. PS03-16
GCAGCACCGGATCGCCGCCGGCGTCGACGTGCTCGACGTGCGGCCGCCCGTGCTGCGCAGGCGCGGTGCGGCGCGGGTGCGCGCCGACGAGCTGGCCACCGGGCGGGCGCCTTCACCGGTCTGTGCCCGCGCGGCCGACCTGCACGCGATGGGGGTGCCGGCGACCGGTCAGCGCGTCGGCGAATGGATCGTGGAGGCGCGGTGGTGGGCGGCTCGGCGGGACGCCGCGATCGCGGCCGTGCAGGGCTGGTCGGCCGACCATGACGTGGCCGCCGGGATGCCGCTGGAGACGCTGCGGCAGGAGACCGGGTTGCCCGACGCCGAGCTGCTCGCGCCGCTGCTCGACGGCGCCGGTCTCGAACTGGCCGACGGCCGGGTGCGGCGACCGGGGGCCGGACTCCCCGACCGGGTGGACAAGGCGGTCCGCACGGTCGAGGAGTGGCTGGCGGCCGAACCGTTCCGGGCGCCGGACACCGATGAGCTCACCGAGCTGGGTCTGGGTCCGCGCGAGCTGGCCGCCGCGGTCCGCGCGGGCCGGCTCACCAGGATCGCCGACGGTGTGGTCCTCGGCCCCGACGCGCTCGACCGGGCCGCTCACCTGCTCGCGACGCTGCCGCAACCGTTCACCGTGGCCGAGGCCAAACGGGCGTTGGGCACCACCCGCCGGGTGGCGGTGCCGTTCTTGGAAATCCTTGACCGCCAACGCATTACCCGGCGGCTACCCGACGGCACCCGGGTCACCGTCGGCTCCGGCGGCCACTGATCTGAGTGCCACCTCTGGTACAGTGGATATCGGAGCGCCGGGAAGCCTGGTCGGCATGGTTGTTCAACCTCCCCGAAAGGTGCTCCCGTGCAGACCAATTCGATGCTGCCCCGCATCAGCTCCGCTCCAGTCGAAAACCCACGCAGCACACGGCTTTCCCGGCTGACTGAGGCCCTGCGTCGCGATCTCATCGGCGGTGTCCTCCTACTGCTCGCCGCGGTCGCCGCACTGGTGTGGGCCAACTCGCCGTGGGCGCAGAGCTATCACGATCTGCGCGCGTGGACCTTCGGTCCCGAATCGCTGCACTTGAACCTGTCGCTGTCCGCATGGGCCGCCGACGGACTACTTGCCATCTTCTTCTTCGTCGTCGCACTGGAACTCAAACGCGAGTTCGTGCACGGAGAACTGCGTGATCCGCGCCGGGCCGCGGTACCGGTTGTTGCGGCCGTCTGCGGCATCGCGCTACCGGCGCTGGCCTACCTCGCGGTCAACCTCGCGGCCGGATCCGACGCACTCGAAGGCTGGGCGATTCCCGCCGCGACGGACATCGCGTTCGCGCTCGCGGTGCTGGCCGTCATCGGCAGGCATCTTCCCTCGAACCTGCGGATCTTCCTGCTGACGCTGGCGGTGGTGGACGACCTGATCGCCATCACGATCATCGCAGTGGTGTACACCGGCTCACTGGCCTTCCCGCCGCTGCTGGCGGCGCTGGTTCCGCTGGCGTTGTTCGGGTGGGCGGTCCGTAGGCACCCGACCCGGTGGTGGCTGCTGGCTCCGGTCGGTGCAGTCACCTGGGCGCTGGTGCATGCGGCGGGCATCCACGCGACCATCGCCGGTGTCGCGCTCGGTCTGGTCGTACCCGCCGCACGATGGTGTGAGCGCTACGAGCATGCGGTCCGTCCGGTCTCGGCCGGTTTCGCGGTGCCGGTGTTCGCCTTCTCGGCCGCCGGGGTCACGGTCGGTGGATTGGCCGGCCTCACGCAGGCGCTGACGCAACCGGTGACCGTCGGCATCGTGGTGGGCCTGGTGGTCGGCAAAGTCCTCGGCATCGCCGGGATCACACTGGTGATCAAGAGGTTCGCACCCGGCCGGGTCGAGTTGCACACCGTCGACGTCTGTGGCGTCGCCCTGCTCGCGGGGATCGGGTTCACGGTGTCGCTGCTGATCGGCGACCTGGCCTTCGACGGCGCCACCGTGGCCGACCACGTGCGGATCGGCGTCCTGACCGGATCGCTCATGTCGGCGCTACTCGGGGCGCTGGTGCTCGGTGTACGCAACGGCAGGTACCGGCGCGCTGCCGATGTTTGACCCGTGAGCGGGTGGGTACGGCGCTACGCCTGGAACACAGGAGGCAGCCATGGCAGACACCCCGAGCGGCAGCATCGTCGACGACATCGTCAGCGACCACCGCGAATTCGAGAGCGTCTTCACCGAGATCGAGTCGGGCGGTGATCCGCGGACACAGCCCGAGCTCGTCGAACACGTGATCGCGGGCATCGTGCGGCACGCCGTCGCCGAGGAGGAGTACGTCTATCCGACGGCGCGCAAGGTGCTGCCCAACGGCGACGAGATCGCCGAGCACGAGATCGCCGAGCACAGCGAGGCCGAAGAGATCATGAAGGCCATCGAGAAGGCGGGCACCGACGACCCGCAGTACGACGATCTGGTCCGCAAGCTGATCGGCGACATCCGCCATCACATCGAGGACGAGGAACAGGATCTGCTGCCCGCGCTGCGCGACGCCTGCCCGCCCGAACAACTGCGGGACCTGAGCGGGAAATTCCAGCGGGCCAAGAGCATGGCGCCGACCCGGCCGCATCCGCTGGCGCCCGATCGGCCCCCGGCCAACCGGATCCTGGCCCCCGGCGCGGGCCTGGTCGACCGGCTCCGTGACGCGCTCTCCGGACGCAACGCCTGACCGGTGGTTGGATGGACGGTGAGCGGGTAGAGGAGACGCACATGGACATCAAGGGGTTGCTCCAGTCGTGGCCGGTGTACCGGCAGCTGACCGGTGCCGACCCGTTGGGCCGCGGCGCGGCCGCCCAGTCCCGGCGCAGCCTGGAGCTGACCCCGCGCACCGCCGCGGCCGACCACGTCGCCCATTCGGTGTGCCCGTTCTGCGCGGTCGGCTGCGCACAGAAGGTGTACGTCAAGGACGACAAGGTCGTCCAGATCGAGGGCAACCCCGACAGCCCGATCTCCCGGGGCCGGCTGTGTCCGAAGGGTTCGGCGAGCAAGCAGCTGGTCACCGGTCCGCAGCGGCTCACCAAGATCCGCTACCGGCCGCCGTACGCCACCGAGTGGCAGGACCTCGACCTCGACACCGCGATGAACATGGTGGCCGACCGCATTCTCGACGCGCGCGAGAAGGGCTGGCAGCAGTTCGACGCCGACCGCAACACGCTGCGCCGCACCATGGGCATCGCCAGCCTCGGCGGCGCGACCCTGGACAACGAAGAGAACTACCTGATCAAGAAGCTGTTCACCGCGCTGGGCGCGTTACAGATCGAGAATCAGGCGCGTATTTGACACAGCGCCACGGTTCCCGGTCTGGGAGCCTCCTTCGGTCGCGGCGGGGCGACGGACTACCAGCAGGACCTCGTCAACTCCGACTTCATCGTCATCATGGGCTCCAACATGGCCGAGGCGCATCCGGTCGGGTTCCAGTGGGTGATGGAGGCCAAGGCGCGCGGCACCCGGGTGGTGCACATCGATCCCCGGTTCACCCGCACCAGCGCGCTGGCCGACCAGCACGTGGCGCTGCGCGCGGGCAGTGACATCGCGTTCCTGGGCGGGGTGATCAACTACATCCTGTCCAACGAGCTGGACTTCCGGGAGTACGTCGCCGCCTACACCAACGCCTCGTTCATCGTCGACGAGAGATTCCGCGACGCCGAGGATCTCGACGGGCTGTTCTCCGGCTACGACGACGAGACCGCGTCGTATGACCCGTCGTCGTGGCAGTACGAGACCACCGACGCCGAGGAGGGCGGTGCGGAGTCCAAGGAGGACAGCTCGGCCTACGACTCCGGCTCGGGCGGGCCGCCGATCGAGGGCGGCGCGGGCGACATCCCCAACGATCCGACGCTGCAGCACCCGCGCTGCGTGTACCAGCTGCTCAGACGGCACTACGGGCGCTACACCCCGGAGATGGTGGAACGGGTGTGCGGAGTGCCGGCCGATCAGTTCCTGGAGATCGCGCGGGCGTGGACGTCGGCGTCGGGCCGGGACAAGACCGCCGCGCTGGTGTACAGCGTGGGCTGGACGCAACACACGATGGGCGCGCAGTACATCCGCGCGGGCGCCATCATCCAGCTGCTACTGGGCAACATCGGCCGGCCGGGCGGCGGGGTGTTCGCGCTGCGCGGGCACGCCAGCATCCAGGGCTCGACCGACGTGCCGACCCTGTTCAACCTCCTGCCCGGCTACCTCTCGATGCCGCGGGCAGGTCACGCCACGCTGGCCGACTACATCGACGACATCAAGAGCCGCAACCAGAAGGGCTTCTGGCACAACGCAGATGCCTACATGGTGTCGCTGCTCAAGGAGTACTGGGGCGACCACGCCACCGCCGACAACGACTTCTGCTTCGACTACCTGCCCCGCATCAACGGCGACCACGGCACCTACCGCACGGTGATGGACATGGTCGACGGCAAGGTGTTCGGCTACTTCCTGCTCGGCCAGAACCCGGCGGTCGGGTCGGCGCACGGCCGCCTGCAGCGCCTCGGCATGGCCAACCTCGACTGGCTGGTGGTGCGCGACCTCGTCGAGATCGAGAGCGCGACGTTCTGGAAGAACGCCCCCGAGATCGAGACCGGCGAGATCTCCCCCGAGACCTGCCGCACCGAGGTGTTCCTGTTCCCGGCGGCCTCGCATGTGGAGAAGGAAGGCACGTTCACCCAGACCCAGCGGATGCTGCAGTGGCGCGAACAGGCCGTCGAGCCACCCGGCGACGCACGTTCGGAGCTGTGGTTCTTTTACCACCTGGGGCGCATCCTGCGCGAAAAGCTCGCCGGCTCCACCGATGATCGGGACCGGCCGCTGCTCGACCTGTCCTGGGACTACAAAGTCGACGGTGACGAACCGTCCGGTGAGGACGTGCTGCGCCGCATCAACGGCGTCGACCTGACCACCGGCCGCGCGGTCAACGGCTACACCGAACTCAAGGCCGACGGGTCCACGATGTGCGGCTGCTGGATCTACAGCGGGGTCTACGCCGACGAGGTCAACCAGGCGGCGCGGCGTAAACCGCACACCGAGCAGGGGCCCTACGACAACGAGTGGGGCTGGACCTGGCCGCTGAACCGCCGGGTGCTCTACAACCGGGCGTCGGCCGATCCGCAGGGCCGGCCGTGGAGCGAGCGCAAGAAACTCGTCTGGTGGGACGAGTCGAAGGGCTCGTGGACCGGTTACGACATACCGGATTTCGAGAAGACCAAACCGCCGGACTACCGGCCCGAACCCGGGGCCGTCGGGGTCGCGGCGCTGCGCGGCGACGACCCGTTCGTGATGCAGGCCGACGGTAAGGCCTGGTTGTTCGCACCCGCCGGGGTGCAGGACGGGCCGATGCCCACGCACTACGAACCGCACGAGTCGCCGGTGCGCAACCCGCTCTACGCCCAGCAGGGCAACCCGGCGCGAAAGGTCTACGGGCGTGAGGACAATCCGTCGAACCCCTCCCCGCCGGAGGCGCACGGCGAGGTGTTCCCGTTCGTGTTCACCGCGGCCCGGCTGACCGAACACCACACCGCGGGCGGGATGAGCCGCCAGCTACCGTATCTGGCCGAACTGCAGCCGGGTCTGTTCGTCGAGGTGTCGCCGGCGCTGGCCGCCGAACGCGGGTTGACGCACATGGAGTGGGCGCATGTGGTGACCAGCCGCGCCGCGGTGGACGCCCGGGTGTTCGTCACCGACCGGATGCGGCCGTTGCGCATCGACGATCATGTGGTGCACCAGATCTGGATGCCCTACCACTGGGGCAACGTCGGGCTGATCGACGGCGACGTGGTCAACGACCTGCTCGGGGTGGTCGCCGATCCGAACGTGTTCATCCAGGAGAGCAAGGTCGCCACGTGTGACATCCGCCCCGGCCGCCGGCCGCGCGGGCCGCAACTGCTCGAGTACATCGCGGGCTACCGGCAGCGTGCCGGGATCACCGCCGAGACGGGCACCGACCTGGACACCACCGAACCGTCGCGTGACCACACCGAAGGGAAGCGATGAGAGACAACAGCTTCTACGGTCCGCTGCACGATGTGGCGGGCGACGCCGGGTACGACGAGGCCCCGCCGCGCGTGGGGTTCTTCACCGACACCTCGGTGTGCATCGGCTGCAAGGCCTGCGAGGTGGCGTGCAAGGAGTGGAACGACGTGCCCGTCTCAGGTGATGGGGACGGGTTCAACCTGCTCGGCATGTCATTCGACAACACCGGCAACCTCGGCGCCAACTCGTGGCGCCATGTCGCGTTCATCGAACAGCCCGCCGCCCCGGCCGACTCGGTCGATCTCGGGATGCCCGGGTTCGAGCGGCCCGGCGACGCGACGGGCGCCGAGACCCGGCAGGACTTCCGGTGGCTGATGGCCTCGGACGTGTGCAAACACTGCACGCACGCCGGCTGCCTCGACGTGTGCCCCACCGGGGCGCTGTTCCGCACCGAGTTCTCCACGGTCGTGGTGCAGCAGGACATCTGCAACGGCTGCGGGTACTGCGTGTCGGGCTGCCCATACGGGGTGATCGAACGACGCGAGGGCGACGGCCGGGCGTGGAAGTGCACGCTGTGCTACGACCGGTTGCACGACGGGCTCGAACCGGCCTGCGCGAAGGCGTGTCCCACCGACTCCATCCAGTTCGGGGTGCTCGACGAACTACGGGAACGGGCCGCGCTGCGGGTCGAGCAGCTGCACGAGCGCGGTGTCACCGAGGCGCGGTTGTACGGGCACGACCCGAACGACGGCGTGGGCGGCGACGGTGCGTTCTTCCTGCTGCTCGACGAGCCGGAAGTGTATGGGCTGCCACCGGATCCGGTGGTGCCGACGCGCGACGCCGGCGCGATGTGGCGGTACGCGGGGATGGCGGCGTCGGCGCTGGTCGGGGTCGCGGTGTCGGCGTTCTTCGGGAAGCGCAGCTGATGCGCGAGTTGAGCAGCGAGGCCGGGGCGTCGGGGCAGACCGCCCAGACCCGGCACCGCCGCGGCGGCCGCGACGACATGGCGGTGCCGGAGGCCGAATTCCGCTCGTACTACGGGCGGCAGATCCTCAAGACCCCGGTGTGGAACTGGATGATCGCGGCCTACCTGTTCAGCGGAGGCCTCTCGGCCGGGTCGGCGATGCTGGCCGCCGGCGCCGATCTCACCGGCCGGCCCGGGCTGCGGAAGGTGTCGCGGCTCGGTGCGCTGGCCGGCCTGCTCGCCAGCATGTACTTCCTGATCGGCGACCTCGGCCGCCCGGAGCGGTTCCACCACATGCTGCGCGTCGCCAAGCCCAGTTCGCCGATGAGCATCGGCACCTGGATCCTCAGCGGGTACGGACCGGGCGCCGGTCTGGCCGGCGTCGCGGAGCTGATGCCGCGGCGGCTGCGCCGGACCCGGCTCGGCCGGCTGCTGGACTGGGCCGCCCGCCCGGCGGGTCTGGAGGCGGCGGCCGTGGCCCCGGGCCTGGCCTCCTACACGGCGGTCCTGCTGTCCCACACCGCTGTTCCGGCGTGGCGGGAGGCCCACCCGTACCTGCCGTTCATCTTCACCGGATCCGCGGCGGCCAGTGGCGGCGGACTCGCGCTGCTGCTCGCCCCGGCCGGGGAGACGGGCCCGGCCCGCCGCATGGCGGTGGCGGGGACGGCGGTGGAGGTCGCGGCGTCGCGGGCGATGGAGCGGCGGCTCGGCCTCGTCGGCGAGGCGTACACCACCGGCCGGCCACACCGGCTGCGCCAGCTCTCCGAGGCGCTGACCGTCGGCGGTGCGGCAGGGGCGGTGCTCGGCGGCCGCCGGCCGTCGGTGCTGGCGCTGTCCGGGGCGGCGCTGCTGGCCGGCAGCGCGCTGCAGCGGTTCGGAGTGTTCGAGGCCGGTGTGGCCTCGACCCAGGACCCGAAATATGTGGTGGTGCCGCAGCGGGAGCGGCTGGCGGCCGGCGAACCGGCGTCAGGGCAGGGCTGAGCGCCCGGCGCAGTACTGCACCAGCACCCGCAGGTGCGCGGCCACCGCCTCCAGGTCCGCATGCTCCCGGCGTGCGTAGATCCGCACCAGATAGCGGAACCCGGCGTGTCCGATCCCACCGAGCAGGACCGCCCCGTACCCGAGCGCGTCGAGGGTGTCGGCAACGGCGGCGTCGTCCGCGGCATTCACGACGCCGGTCGTGACGACGACAGCCTGCCGTTCGGCGATGATGCGTTCGGCCAGTGCGCACGTGGCGAACGTGTCCGGGGAGTCGCCCGCGGTGCCCGCATGGCGGGGCTCCACCGGCGCGAAGGACACGGTCGGTACCGCCGACACCGACCACGCCGCGGCCGCCGTCGCCTCCGCCATCTCCCGAGCGAGCACTGTCAATGCGTCGAACACCGTTGCCGGAGTGGTGGAATCGAGCGCCGCGACGATGCGTGGCAGCAGTCCGCCGCGGCCGCGGGGTGCGGAGACCGGCTTGTCGGCGACCGCGTTGAAGGCACTGAACTGGCCGCGGCCCTGCCGTTTGGCATGCCGGAGTGAGGCGTCCGCGGCGGCGACCAGGTCGTGGCCGGTGCGGTGCTGCGGCCCCGGCGCGGCCGCACCCCAGCTCAGCGTCACCGTGGATCCGACCCTGGCCCGCAGCGCGTCGGCGGCGGCGTCGGCGAACCGGCCCGCGTCGTCGATCGTGCTGTGCGGGAGCAGGACACAGAATTCATCGCCCCCGACCCGCGCCACGACGGCCCCGTCGACGGTGGCGGCCGTGTCACCGAGCGCGCCGGCCACATGCCGCAGGAGCGCGTCGCCGGCCGAGTGGCCGTCCCGGTCGTTGACCAGTTTGAAGGCGTCGAGATCGCACACCAGCACCACCGGCGGGGTCGCGCGCAGATCCGCGTCGAGGTGCTCGTCGAGCGCGCGCCGGTTGGCCACCCCGGTCAGCGGGTCACGGTGGGCGTGCTCCCAGATGGTGCTGAACAGTTCCGAGCGCCCGATCGCCACCGCCGCGAGCGCGGCGATCGCCTGCAGCAGTTGCACGTCATCGGCGCCGAAGCGGCGCGGCCCGACCGCGCTCACCCACAGCTCACCCCACATGAGGTCGTCGTGCATGATCGCCACGGCCAACTCGGTGTCCTTACCCAACCGGCGCAGGATCGCGAGCGCCTCGGGCGGCGCCTGCGGGTCGTCGACCGTGTTGATGTAGTGGCTGCCACGCTCCACCAGCTGCGCGATGTGCCGGTCCGGAATCACGGGGTAGCGCTCGTCGACGGGCCAGCGCTCCTCGTCCGGCCCGAGGTCGCCGACGTTGATCAGCGTGCGCAGGTGGTTGCCGTCGCGTTCCCAGCGGCTGATCGACACCGACGCCGCATTCAGCGCGGTGCGCGCCTGCTCGGCGATGACCTCGAGCGCCTCGTCGAAGAAGTGCGCATGCGAGACGGCGTGCGAGATGTGCAGCAGCGACCGCAGCACCGGCAGGTCCCCGTCCGCCGTGGCGATCGCGAACGCGTCAGGACGCCCGCCCCCGTCGCGTCCCCCGTCGTGCCCGTATACCGGCAAAGCGCCCCCGCTCAGCTGGGTCACCGATCTTGACCCATCCCGAGGGTAGTACGCCGTCGGGAGGCCCTACACCCACATCCGGCCGACGGCGAACCCGGCGCCCTGCTGCACCATGCCGTTGCCGGCGTACTGCCCGTGCGCCGCGTCGTTGCCGCCGGGCCCGCACACCGGGTCTCCCGGGGCGCACAACTCGATGGTCTTCGGCGCGAACAGCGGGTTGACCACGATCGGCGGCTGACCGTACTTCTGCAGGAACGTGCCGGTCGGCTTGCCGAACAACACCACCGCGGCGACGTTGTCGGCGATGTCGGGCGGCAGCGGCGCGGGAATCTGGGCGACGGCCGCGCCGGCCGGCACCGCCTCGGCGGTCACGAAACCCGAGACGATCGCGCCCTGGGAGAACCCGCCCAGCACCAGCCGGGTGTTGGGGCAGGCCGTCGACATGAACTGCACGCGGGTCGCCGTGTCACGCATTCCGTCGACCACCGTCCGCGGGAAGTCGGGATTTCCGAAGTCCGGGCTGGCCGGGTAGTTCACCGGATACACCCCGACCGGGCGCCAGCCCAGCTGCCAGCGCAGCGCGTCGACGAAGGCCTGCCCGGTGCCGCCCACCCCGGGCGCCTCACCGGTACCGCGCGCGAAGATCACCTCCACGTCGGGGCACGGCTGTGCGGCCGCCACGGGGACCGGTCCCAGGATCGCCGCGCCGCCGAGCGCGATCACCGCGCCGGCGAACCGCACCGCCCGCCGCGCGCACGCAGCCTTCACCATCGAGATGACGTTCACCTGTCCCCCACCATCAGCACCGGCCCCGACCCGCGCCTGATGGTAATACCGCCGGCCGACGGGGGCCGGTGCCGCCTAGACTCGCCGGCGCAGCCGTATGTGTCGGGGAAGGAGTGCGGTGGGGGCGATCCCGGTCATCGCGTTGACCGGCTACCTGGGCGCCGGGAAGACCAGCCTGCTCAACCACGTACTGCGTGCGCCGGACGCGCGGGTCGGCGTGGTGATCAACGACTTCGGCGACCTCAACGTCGACGCCGCGCTGGTGACGGGTCAGGTCGACGAACCGGCGTCCATCGCCGGGGGGTGCATCTGCTGCCTGCCCGACGAGGGCGGCCTCGACGAGGCGCTGGCCAAGCTGTCCGATCCGCGGCTCGGCCTCGACGCGATCATCGTCGAGGCCAGCGGGCTGGCCGACCCCGTCGCGGTGTCGCGGATCATCCGGTTCAGCGGCGCGGACAACGTCCGGCCCGGCGGCATCGTCGACGTGATCGACGCCGCCATGCACTTCGACACCGTGGACCGCGGCGGCACCGCACCCGCCCGCTACGGGGCGGCGACGCTGGTGGTGGTCAACAAGCTCGACCAGATCCCCGAACCCGACCGGGACGCTGCCATGGGCCGCATCGCATCCCGTGTGCGGGAGCGCAACCCGGACGCCCACATCGTCGGCGCGATCGGGGGGCGGGTCGACCCGGCCCTGCTGTACGACGTCGCCGACCCCGGCGGCGACACCGGTCAGCTGTCGTTCCGCGAGTTACTCATCGAAGGCCATGACCACCACCACGTGCACGCGGCGTCGGTGACCGTGACCGGGGACGGTTGCGTCGACCCCGGCGCGCTGCTCGATCTGTTGGAGGCGCCGCCCGCCGGGGTGTACCGCGTCAAGGGCACCGTGCACGTGCGCTACCGCGAGCGGGTGCGCGGCTACGTCGTCAACGTCGTCGGCCCCTCGGTGCACGTCGCCCCGGCGACCGGCACGGCCGGCAACTTCCTGGTCGCGATCGGCACCGACATCGACGTCGAGGCCACCCGCGCCCGGGTCGAGGCCGCGCTGCGCCCGCATGACGGCCCGGCGTCCGCGGCCGGGGTGAGACGCTTGCAGCGCTACCGGCGGCTGAGCGTCTGACTACCGCTCGCTGGCGCTGCCCCCGACCTCGGCGGGCAGCGGCGGCGGCAGCGGGGTGGTCGGCGTCGGGGTGGGCGCCGCCGCGGGCGGGGATGCCGACACCGTGCCGTCACCGTGGAACTCCAGCATCGTCTCCGCGCGGACGACGTCGTCACCGATGCTGACGGTCAACGCGTCGGCCGAGACCGTGTACGTGGCGCCGTCCGTGCGCGCGACGTAGCCACCGTCGCCGTCGGCGGTCGCCGAGGTGATCAGCCGGGCCCCGTCGCGCACCCGCACCCCGCGGTATTCCAGGGCACCGTCGGGTGACTCGCACACCGCGACCCGCGAACTGTCGGTGCGGCCGAACACCACCGCGGTGTCGGGGGCCGCGCAGCGCGCGGTCGAGTCGACGAAGCCCTGCGCATCCGAGGGTGGCGCCGCCATCGCCGGCGCCGCACCGAGCGCGAGCAGGCTGACCGAGGCCGCGGCGGCGGCCGAGCAACGGAGCGTGACGAACCTGAGTGCGGGCATCACCGTCCACTCGACCATGCCCGCACGGTCGCGCGCGAGCGCTGACACCGACCCACAACCGATTCGTTAGGTGCCCGAGACCCGGTCAGTCGGCGCTGCGCGGCACGGCCCGCGTCGCGGTGCGCACCGCCAGGTAGAGCACCGATGACGTCACCACGAACACCGGCCAGCCCATCGCGATCCGCGCGACCGCCAACAGGCCCGCCTGATCGGTGTCGTACAGGTAGAACTGCACCCCGAACCGCAGCCACGACACCGCGGCCATCATGAGCGTCGCACCGTCGAAGACGCGGCGGACCCGCCGGATCCGGCGCCACGCGCCGTCCCGGCCGGTGACCCACGCCCACACCACCCCGACCAGCGGCCGGCGCACCAGCACCGAGGCCGTGAACACGACGGCCAGGGCCAGGTACATCCAGATCCCCGGGAGGTAGAAGTCCTTCACCCGGCCGGTCACCCAGGCGAAGCCCGCGCACACCACCACGCCGGCGAAGCCGAGCAGGGCGGGCCGCGGCGACTCGCGGCGCAGCAGCTGCCAGCCGAGGATGACCGCCGCGGCGCCGAGCGCGGCGACGATCGCGGGAAGCAGTCCGAACAGCGCGGAGACGGGCGCGAACAGGGCGACCGGCAGCGCGGTGTACACCAGCCCGCGCACGCCGCCCGCCCGCGCGAGAAGGCGGTGCAGCGGCGGCACCGCGTTCGTCATGACCATCGAGGGTACCCAGCGGCGACCCGGTGCGACACGACGATCGGGGTGCGGCAGGATCGCGCTCAGCATGACTGATCCCGACGGTGCGCCGGCCCCCGCGCGGCGGCGCCACATCGTGCGGCTTGTGGTCTTCGCCGCGTTGGTCTTCGCCCTGTTCTACCTCGTGGCGGTCGAGCGGGTGATCGACGTGGAGCGGGTCCGCGACACGGTCGCCGGCACGGGTCCGGCGGCGCCGCTGACCTACGTCGTGGTGTCGGCGGCGCTCGGGGCGGTGTTCGTGCCGGGCCCGCTGCTGGCGGCGGGCAGCGGGTTCCTGTTCGGCCCTGTGCTCGGCACCTT
Organism: Mycobacterium sp. PS03-16; assembly: GCF_004570325.1. Lineage (GTDB taxonomy): Bacteria > Actinomycetota > Actinomycetes > Mycobacteriales > Mycobacteriaceae > Mycobacterium. The sequence goes on from NZ_SPQO01000050.1 coordinate 12,944, forward strand.
CGTCACCCTGGGCGCCACGGTGGGCACCGCGGTGGTGGCCGGCCTGCTCGGGCGGCGCGCCGGGCGGGACAGTGCCAGGGCGCTGCTCGGTCCCGACCGCGCCGACCGCCTCGACGCACAGATCGCGCGGCGCGGCCTGTGGGCGGTGGTCGGCCAGCGCTTCATCCCCGGCATCTCCGATGCATTGGCGTCCTACGCGTTCGGCGCCTTCGGGGTCCCGCTGTGGCAGATGGCCGCGGGCGCGTTCATCGGCTCGGTGCCGCGTGCCTTCGTCTACACCGCGCTGGGCGCGTCGATCGACGATCTGTCCTCACCGCTGACGTTCGTCGCGCTCGCCGTGTGGTGCGTCACCGCGGTGATCGGCGCCGTCTACGCGCACCGCCACCTGCGCCAGTGGCGCGCCCACCGCCGCAGGCGCGCCGAGGACGCCTAGAGTCGACACGGTGAGCGCCGGGGAGCAGCGCGCCGGGGTCGAGCTGACGAACCTCGATCAACCGTTGGGCCCGGACGCCGGGGCCACCAAACGCGATCTGGTGGACTACCTCGACGCCGTCGCCGACCGGATCCTGCCCGGGCTGGCCGGCCGACCGCTGACCGTGCTGCGGGCATTGCGCGGCCAGAAGCCGTTCATGCAGAAGAACCTGCCCAAGTACGCACCGCAGTGGGTGCCGTCGGTGGCGATCTGGGCGGAGAGCTCGCAGCGCGAGGTGCACTATCCGCTGTGCGACGACCGGCGCACGCTGCTGTGGCTGGCCAACCAGCGGGCCGTCGAGTACCACCCGACGCTCGGACTGGCCGCCGACATCTACCGGCCGACCCATCTGGTGCTCGACCTCGACCCGCCCGAAGGCGACGACTTCGGCGCCGTGGTGGCCGCCGCCGAACTGGTCCGGCAGGCGCTGAGCGACAGCGGGCTGGCCGGTGCGGTCAAGACGAGCGGCGCCAAGGGTGTGCACGTGTTCGTGCCGGTCGACGATCACGCGCCCGTCGAGGACGTCGCCGCGGCGACACGGGCCCTGGCCGCCCGGGCCGAGGCGCTCGATCCCGCCCTGGCCACAACGGCTTTCATCGTCGAGGACCGGCACGGCAAGGTGTTCGTCGACTCCACCCGGGCCGGTGGCGCGACCGTGGCCGCCGCCTACAGCCCGCGCCTGCGGGCGGGCACGCCGGTGTCCTTCCCTGTCGCCTGGCCCGATCTCGCCGGGGTGCGGCCCGGCGACTTCACCGTGCACACGGCGATCGACGCGCTGGCCGGCCGTGACCCGTGGGCCGACGCGATGCCACCGGCGCAGCGACTGCCCGACGATCTGATCGAGCACGGTCGCACCATCCCGGTCGCCCGGGTGGCCGCCATGCACGAGGGCAAGCGCCGCGCCCGGGCCCGCCGCGCCCGCGGCGAGTGAGCCACGTCCGCTGACCTCGACGGGGGCGTCTCACGACCCGTCGTCGTCGACCAGCAGCGGCGGTTGCGGACCGAGTTGATAGACATGGTCGGGCGTGGCGATGGCGGTGATGTCGGTCGCCAGTTGGCCGGCCGAATGCGGTTCGGGGATGTCGGAATTCGCGATCACCACCAGCGTCGCATTCCGTTCGGGCAGGTACACGGCGACGGTGGCGTAGCCGGGGATGTCGCCGTTGTGCCCGATCCAGCCGTGGGCGTTGAACAACGCGAACGCGTAGGCGGCGCCCGGAACCACCTCGCTGCCGTCGGCCAGTCGCCGCGCGTGCGTCTCGGGGCGCAGCAGGGCACCGGTGGCCACAGCCGGGGCCCACCGCCGCAGGTCGGCCAGATTCGACACGATCTCGCCCGCGGCGTCGGCCCAGGACGGGTTCCACAGCGTGGTGTCATAGACGTTCCCGTCGGGCGCCTTGGTGTACCCGTGCAGATACGGGCCGGGCAGCAGTCCGTTGGCCGGATAGCTGGTCCGGGTCAGGCCCAGCGGCCCGAACACGTTCTGCTGCAGGTATTCGGCGAACGGCATCCCGGTCACCTTCTCGACCACCATGCCGAGCAGCACGGTGTTGGTGTTCGAGTACTCCCACTGCGCGTCGGGCGGGAAGTCGGTGGGAAGGGTGAAGGCCTCGTCGACGATCTGGCGGGGTGTCAGCGCGAAGGCGTCCGGGCCGAGCGGCGATTCCTGGTACACCCGGGTGCCGAACTCGTCGGATTCGGTGTAATTGGGCAGCCCGCTGCGCATCCGGCCCAGCATGTCGAGGGTGATCTGATCGCCGGCCGGCACACCGTCGACGTACTGCGAGATCGGATCGCTCAGCCGGATCCGGCCCTGGTCGACCAGCTGGAGCACGGCCGTTCCGGTGAAGGTCTTGGTGATGCTGCCGATCCTGGTGTGGTCGTCGATCGACACGGGAATGCGGGTGGAGGAGTCTCCGACCCCGACCGCCCGCACGTAGTCGAGCTCGCCGGGGATCGAGAGGCTCACGATCGCCCCGGGAATCCCCATCTGCGCCATGCGGGCCGCGACCGCGGCGTCGAGCTGCGCGTCCAGAGTGGGAACCGGTTGCGCTGCCACCGGACTCACTCCCGTCAACAATGCGGTGACGAGAACCGTGGCAGCCAGTGCGGCCGCCCTGCCGAATGTGACCACGTCTGGCTCCGATGCTGCCGCGGGCTGCTGTCCGGTGGACTATAACGCTGACTACGCCGGCCGTGGGGGCGATCCGATGCCCTCACGTGTGACGCCGAACCTTTGCGGGGGGAACGTGTGACCTGTCCCCTACGCGAAGCCGCGATGTCCACCGGAAGCGCAGAAACTGCCAAACCTCGATCAAATACTGCCAGTGGAATGAAATGGCCCACGGTTGCGGTTTACCCAGTCAGACCGGCTCGAAAGCGACCTAGGAGCATCCGGACCGGCCACCAGAAGCGTTCCGAACCGCGACTGAGGCCACGGCTCGAACTAGCAGAAACGATATCGAAAGAGGCACGAGGAAATGACCAAGTTCGGATTTGCCACCATCGCCGCCGGCGCACTGACCACCGCCTTCCTGGGGCTGGCCGCCCCGGCCGCCGCCGCCCCCGCGGGCCCCGGCAACGCCGCCGACACCATCAGCTCGCTCGATGACCGCGGCTACGCCGTGCGGGTCAACCACCAGGGCATGGTCAAGCCGCTCGATGAGTCCAGCATCGTGTCGGTGCGCTACGACAACGACGACCGCGTCGTCTACGTCACCGTCCGCTGACGCTGAGCCGAGAAAGGGGCGCCCCACCCGGGGCGCCCCTTTCGCATTTATTGCGTTTCTGCAACGATTGCGGTGCGTCTATGCGTCGGGAGGCGCAGGCGGGTAGGCCGGAGGTGTGCCTTCGACCCTGCGAGCGCCCACGCCCCACCCGCCCTGCACCGGACCGTCCATGCCGGAGGCGGTCGCACACTCCGTCGACCCCGACGACGCGGATGTCGAGCGGCTGCTGGCCGGCCTCGACGGCAGCGCCGACCACGCCGAGCGGGAGCGCTGGCGGCAGAATGTGATCACCACCTGCCTACCGATCGCCGATCACATCGCCTACCGATTCGTCGGGCGGGGGCAGTCCGCCGACGATCTCATCCAGGTCGCCCGGGTCGGCCTGATCAAGTCGGTCGACCGGTACGAACCCGAGAAGGGACGGTTCTTCGCCTTCGCGGTGCCGACCATCGTCGGAGAGGTGCGCCGCTACTTCCGGGACAGCACCTGGGCCATGCGGGTGCCGCGGAAGATGCAGGAGGATCATCTGCGCACCCGCAACGCGTTCGAACGGCTGGCTCAGCGGCTGGGCCGCACCCCGACCACCGCCGAACTGGCCGAGGAGGCCGGCTTGGAGCGTGCGGAGATCACGCTGTCTCGGGCGACCACGTGGGCGTACCGCCCGCTGTCGCTCGACGCGCCGCTGCCCACCGCGGAGGGCAACGGTGAGCAGACGCTCGCAGCGCTGCACCCCGCCGACGACGAACCGTTCGCCGGCGTGGAGGACCTGATGATGCTGCGCGAGGCCATCGGCGACCTCGACGCCCGTCAGCGCACCATCCTCGGGATGCGGTTCTTCGACTGCCTGACCCAGCGCGAGATCGCCCGGCGCCTCGACATCTCGCAGGTGCACGTGTCCCGGCTGCTCAACGGCGCGCTGGATCGGCTGCGCACTCGCATGTGCGGTGACCTGGCGGCGGCCGTCTGCCTGTTCGCCCCGATCATCACGCTGTAGCGCGCATGACCTCGTCGAGCACCACCGTCACCCGGAACCCGCACAGCACGAGGATGTGCAGCAGGTACAGCCACAGCGCCAGCGCCGACACGGCGCCGACGATCGGCAGCCCGCCGAACGGCGCCGACCACGGGATCGGGATGGCGAGGAACAGCAGGAAGCCCTGCAGGAAACCGGCGACGATCGCCCCGGTGCTGAAGGCACCGATCAGCAACGGGCGCAACGCCAGCCGGCCGGGCCCGATCAGCCCGAAGACCCCGACCAGCGCAGTCGACACCGTCACCCACACGATGTGGAACGCCACGACGATTCCCCATATCAGCGACCAGCCGCCGCGGTCGTAGAGCGGCCCGACGTACGGAGCCAGCATCAGCACCGCCAGCACCAGAAACGGGGCGACGGCCGCGACGCCCAGCAGACCGGCCCGGCCGCGCCAGCCGGTCAGCGTGTCCTTCGCGGCGGACATCTGGACGAACGCGCGGCGCAGTCCCTCGCCGTACAGGCTGGCCGGGAACAGCACCACCAGCGCCTCGACCCACGACATCGACAGCGCGACCGACGTCAGCGTGCGCAGGGCCTCGGGCGTGCCGTGCCCGCCGGGCAGCCCGCCGATGGCGGCGTCCATCGACGCGGTGACGGTGTCGTGGCCGACCAGCGCACCGACCGCCCACAGCGACGCCAGCGCCAGCGGCACCAGACCGATCACGCCGAAGAACGTCGCACCGGCCGACCACAGCGCCAGGTCGCTGCCGGGGAAGGTCGTGCGCACGCCCGAGGCCAGGTCACGCAGCCGGCTCATCGCCCGCTCCCCGCACCGCGGGTTTGGCAAGCTGGCGATGTGAGTGACGCGGACTGGTCCTCGCTGCACGACGGGCTGCAGCCGTCGCGGACCGTGCGCGGGTGGCTGCGGCTGATCGGTGCGCTGGCCGCGGGGCCGGTGCTGCGGATCCCGCCGGACGTGCTGTCGGTGGCCGGGGTGCTCGCGGTCGCCGCCGCCTGGTTCGCGGTGACCGGCCCCGGCTGGCCCGCGGCCGCGGCGGCGCTGATCGTCGCCGCGGGGGTGCTCGACGGGCTCGATGGCGCGGTCGCCCTGCGCACCGGACGGGCCCGCCCGCTGGGTGCGGTGGTCGATTCGGTGGCCGACCGGATCGGTGATCTGCTGCTCGGCGCGGTGCTGCTGGCGCTCGGCGCGGCACCGGTCTGGGTGCTGGCCGCGCTCGCGCTGGTGTTCCTGCTGGAGTACACCCGGGCCCGCGCGCAGGCCGTCGGCATGCCGGGCGTCGGTGCGGTGACGGTCGCCGAACGGCCCACCCGGCTCATCGTCGTCGCGCTCGCCGCGGGTGGCGCGGCCGTCGTGCCAGGTGGTGTGCCGCCGCTCGGCTGGACCTGGGGTGGGACGCTGGCGATCGCGTGGACGGTCGCCGGTGTCGCCGGGATGGCACAGCTGCTCATCGGCGTGCGCCGTTCGATGCCGCGGAGCTTCCCACCGGGCCGATGAGGCCGGCGACGATCTCGGCCGACATCAGCACCAGCGGGATGCCGCCGCCCGGGTGCGCCGAACCGCCCGCCAGGTAGAGACCCGGCACCCGGGCGCGGTTGGCCGGCCGGCGCAGCGCCGCGCGCGGACCGTGCGAGGCGGTGCCGTAGATGGCGCCACCCGGCGCGCCGGTGCGCCGCTGCAGATCCGCGGGCGTAATGGTCTCGACGTACCGAAGGCGGTCGCCGACACCGGCGCCGCGCCGGTCCAGCAGGTCGAGGACGTGGCGGGTGTAGCGCTCGCGCAGCGCGGGCGCATCCCAGTCGACTCCGCGGCCGGGATCGTGGGCGGGTGCGTTGACCATCACGAACCATCCTTCCGAGTCGTCGTCGGGCCGCAGCGCCGGGTCGTCGGGTGCGTGCACGTAAACCGTCGGATCGGGGACCGGGTGGGGCCGGCGCCCGAAGATCGCGTCGAACTCGGCGTCGTAGTCGGCCGGGAAGTACACCCGGTGGGCGGGTCCCGGGTGCCGACCCGAAAGCCCGAGCAGCAGAACGAAACCCGCCATCGACCGGGGACGGGCGCGCAGCCGGCGGCGCGCCGGTGCCGCGGTCCGGCCGGGCAGCAGGGCGCCGTAGAGCACGGCGGCGTCGGCGTTGCAGACGACCGCGTCGGCGGCGACGTCGCGGCCGTCGACCCGCACACCCGCCGCCCGCCCTCCGGCGACCAGCACCCGCTCCACCGCCGCCCCGGTGCGGATCTCGACGCCGAGGTCGACGCAGCGCTGCGCGACCGCGTCGACGATGCGGCGCAGCCCACCCGCGACGTACCAGGCGCCGAACTCCTGCTCGACGAAGGAGGTCACCGCCAGCACCGCCGGGGTGCGGCGCGGGTCGGAGCCCGAGTAGGTGGCGTAGCGGTTGAGCCAGGTGCGCAGCCGCGGATCGGGCAGCAGGCGCCGGCCGAGCCCGTCGATGGTCCGCCACGGGGCGACGGCCCGCAGGTCGGCCGGCCGCAGGCTCATCCGGGCCAGCGCGGCCAGCGACACCGGCCGCCGCAGCACGGGTTCGCCGACCAGATCCCACAGGCGCCGTGACCGGTTGTGCAGCTCCTGCCACGCCTCCCCCGCGCCCGGGCCGAGCGCGTCGTCCAGCGCGGCGGGCACCCGCGCCGGATCATGCGGCAGCCGTAGTTCGGTGCCGTCGCCGAAGACGTAGGCGCAGGCCGGGTCGACCGGTATCAGGTCGAGGTCCGACGGGCCGCCGGTGTCGGCGAACAACTCCTCGAGCAGCGCGGGCACCGTCACCAGCGACGGTCCGGTGTCGAACGTGAACCCGTCGCGTTCGAGCCGTCCCAGCTTGCCGCCCACCACCGGCGCCTGTTCGAACACGGTGACCCGGTGCCCGGCCGCGGCCAGCCGGGCCGCGGCGGCCAATCCGCCCAGCCCGGCGCCGACGACCACCACCCGGCTCATACCGCCCGCCCCTTCCAGCGCAGCGATCCGCGCGTCCGGCCGATCCACGACGAGGCGAGCAGCTCGAGCAGCGCGAGCACCGAAAGCGGATGGGCCAACGCATCCCAGGCGCGGCCGCCGCACCACCGCGCCGCCGCCACCCGGCCGACCACCGCCGCGGCGTACCCGAGCGCGCCGATCCGCGATCCGGTGACCGCGGCGGCCGCCGGGACGACGTAGACGAGGGTCAGCGCGGTCGCGATCGCGACCGCACCGGCGGGCGAGCCGAACGCCGCCCACAGCGATTTGCGGTACCCGTCGCGCAACTCCCGGCCGGTCGCGTACATCCGGCAGCTCGCGAGCTGCGAGCCGTCGGCGACGCCGGTGCGCCCGCCCGCCGACCCCGTCGTCGAGGTCCCCGCGACGCCGCCGCCCCCGGCGGCCGGCGCTCCGGCCGCCCCCAACGCCGCGGCCGTGCGCAGCATGTGGTCGACGGTGCGGGAGAAGGTGCGTCAGCGCAGCCGCACCATCGACGTGATGCTCGCCGGCGCCATCGTGCGCGCCGTCGAGGACGACACGCTGATGCTCAGCCACGAGTCCGCGCCGCTGGCCAAACGCCTTGTCGAGCAACGCAATGCCGACGTCATCCGCGAGGCGCTCAAGGATGCGCTCGGCGTGGACTGGAAGATCAGCTGTGAGGCGGGCGCGCCGGTGGACGCCGCTCCTGCCCCGACACCGCGGGCCGCTCCCGCGCCGCCGCCCCCACCCGACGGGAACGACGAGGAGAGCATGCTCGCCGAGGCCAGCGTGCCGGCCGACGATGCGCCGCGCCGCGATCCGGAGGAAGCCGCCCTCGAGCTGCTGCAGACCGAACTGGGCGCCCGGCGCATCGACGGCAGCTGAGCCCAGCTCACGTTCGGTCGGCTACGGCGTCCACCACGGGCGTAGCGGGAGTCCGCCGTCGCTGCCGCGGCTGTCGAGCTTGACCGCGAGCACCTGGTGCAGCTGCACGACGTTGGTCTCGAAGCCCAACCGCGAACCGGCCATGTACAGACCCCACACCTTGGCGGTGCCGAGCCCCACCTCGGCCACCGCCTCGTCCCAGTGGTCGACCAGGTTGCGGCACCAGTCCCGCAGCGTCATCGCGTAGTGATGGCGCAGATTCTCCTCGTGCACCACCTCGAGGCCGACGTCCTGCGCCTCGGCGATGATGCGCCCCGATCCGGTGAGTTCCCCGTCGGGGAACACGTAGCGGTCGATGAATCCGCCTGCGCTGGCTCCGGTCCGGTTGTCCGGGCGGGTGATGCAGTGGTTGAGCAGCAGCCCGCCGTTGCGCAGCTTGGATTTGAGGAAGCGGAAGTACGCCGGATAGTTCTGCACACCGATGTGTTCGGTCAGCCCGATCGACGACACCGCGTCGAATCCGCTTTCCCGGATGTCGCGGTAGTCGCCGTGGCGGATCTCGGCCAGATCGGTCAGGCCCTCCTCGGCGATCGCCTTCTGGCCCCACAGCGCCTGCTCCCGGGACAGCGTGACGCCGACGACCTTCACCCCGTGGCGGGCCGCATAGCGGACCATGCCGCCCCAGCCGCAGCCGACGTCGAGCAGACGGTCACCGGGCTGCAGCCGCAGCTTGTCGAAGACCAGCCGGTACTTGTTGTCCTGTGCCTCCTCCAGCGTGGCGTCCGGAGACGGGTAGCACGCGCAGGTGTAGGTCATCGACGGGCCGAGCACCCACTCGTAGAAGGTGTTCGACACGTCGTAGTGGTGGTGGATCGCATCGGCGTCACGGCTCTTGCTGTGGCGCAGCCCTTCGGCCATGCGACGCCACCGCGGCAGCGCCTCCTGCGGGGGCGGGGCGATCGGCTTGAGGTGTTCGAACCCGATGGAGCGCACGATGTTCGCCAGGGCCCGGGCGGACGGCCGGCGCAGGTTCATCCGGTCGGCCAGCGCCTTGAGCAGGTCGTACGGGTCGCCCGGGTGGACGCCCATCATCTCGAGGTCACCGGCGATGTAGGCGCGGGCCAACCCGAGGTCGCCCGGTGCGGTGGCCAGATACGTGGTGCCGCGCGGCGTGCGCAGGTTCAGGCCCAGTGCCGCCTCGGCCGGTCCCGCCGAACTGCCGTCGTAGGCGACGAACTTCAGCGGTTCGTGCCCGGAGGCGAACATCTCCAGGATCTCGGCGAGCGTCAGCTTCCGTTCCGGCGCACGGTCTTTGATGATCATCGCAACACTCCTCTCTTCGCGCGAGCGCTCATCGCCGTTGCACCGCCTTTGCGTAGAGGTCCAGCAGTCGGGAGTCCGGGTCGTAGGCCTTCTTGACGATCCGGTACGCCTCACCGCCGTAGAGATCGCCGAATTCGTCGCGGGTGTAGTACGCGTCGGAGTACAGGGACTTGTGCCCGTCGAGTTCGCTGACCCTGCGTTCGATCAGCCGGTTGGTGTGCCCCTCCTCGGGGCCCACCGGCACCGACGACCAGAAGCCGACGTTGACGTAGGTGTGGTGCGGCCGGATCGGGTACAGCGGCCAGCCGCGCTCGTCGCGTAACCGCAACGGACACAGCCAGATCGGCTCGATCGGCACGTTGCCGAGGAACCAGCGCAGGAACTCTGCGGTGCGCTCGATCGGCACCTCGATGTCCTGTACCACGCGCTCGCGTGGCGGCCGTCCGTGCCGCTTCTCGATGCGGTCGGCGATGTCGAAGCGCTGGTCGTAGCCGATCAGCTTCCAGTAGAAGCTGCTGCGGCGCAGCCGCCGCGGCCAGAACCGACGGATCCGCGGGTCCTGGGCGCCGAACGCCCGTGAGCACCAGAACCAGTCGGTGTCCCAGCGCCACAGATAGTCGTGGATGGTCAGCCGGTCGTGCTTCTCGCCGTCGGCGTGCTGGATCGAGCGATAGTAGATCTGCCGGCCGGTGTAATCGCTGACCGGACCGGGCGTCGCCGTCTGCACACCGAGGCACAGGTAGCTCTCGTCGGCGCTGAACACCACACCGTCGAGGTAGTCGACCGGTGCACCGTCGAGGCCGCCGGTCTCGACGATGCCGTCCATGGTCGCCACCAGATCGTCCAGCGAATCGAAGCGCAGGTGACGCAGCGCGACGAAGGGTTTCACCGGTTCCAGCTCGATCTTCAGGCGCACCGAGTACCCCAGCGTGCCGTATGAGTTCGGGAAGGCGTGAAACAGGTCGGGGCACTGGTGCGGGCTTGCGGTGACGATCTCACCCGCGCCGGTGAGGATGTCCATCTCCAGCACCGACTCGTGGGGCAACCCGTTGCGGAACGACGTCGACTCGATGCCCAGCCCGGTCACCGCGCCACCCAGCGTGATGGTCTTGAGCTGCGGGACCACCAGCGGCGCCAGGCCGTAGGGCAGCGTCGCGGCGACCAGCGTCTCGTACGTGCACATCCCGGCGACATCAGCGGTGCGGGCGTCGGGATCCACGGCGATCACCCCCGTCAGACCCGAGACGTCGAGTCCCCTGGTGGTGTTCTTGGCGCGGGCGCGGAACAGGTTGGACGTGGGTTTGGCGAGACGCACTGTGGCGGCCGGCGGAATCGCCCGATAGCTGGCGAGTAGCCGCTCCACGCCTGCGGCGTGAGCAGCCCGTGCGTCGGTCTGGGCAACTGACACGGATATACGCTAGTCCGCGGCCGCAGCCGATGCGACCGCACCCGACAAAGGAGAATTGACGACCATGGGACAGGTCAGCGCGTCCAGCACCGTCATGATCAACGCAGAGCCGGCCGTGGTGCTCGCAGCCGTCGCCGACTACCAGACCGTCCGCCCGAAGATCCTCTCCGAGCACTACCGCGACTACCGGGTGCTCGAGGGTGGCCAGGGTGCGGGCACCGTCGCCACCTGGAAGCTGCAGGCCACCGAGTCGCGGGTGCGCGACGTCAAGGCCACCGTCGACGTGGCCGGGCACACCGTGATCGAGAAGGACGCCAACTCGTCGCTGGTGACCAACTACACCGTCGCCCCCGCCGGCCCCGGTTCGTCGGTGACAGTCAAGACGTCGTGGACCGGCGCGGGCGGGATCAAGGGCTTCTTCGAGAAGACGTTCGCGCCGCTGGGCCTGAAGAAGATCCAGGCGCAGGTGCTGGAGAACCTCAAGCGCGAGGTCGAGACCGGCGCGAGCGCCTAACGCGAGGCGAGGAACGCCGCGATCCCACGCACGACGGCGTCGGCGTACTTCTGCCGGCCCTCCGGCGTCTTCATGAGCGCCGAGTCGGCGGGATTCTTCATGTTGCCGAGTTCGACGAGGATCGACGGGTACTGCGCATGGTTGAGGCCGGCGATGTCGCTGCGCGGGTTCAGTCCCCCCGAGCCGATGTAGGTCGACGGCGGAATGCCCGACCCGGCGAGCTGGTCGCGCATGATCTGGGCGAATTGCACGGCCGGACCGGCCTGCGCCTCGTTGAGCGGCGGTGACGAGTACAGCACGTGGAACCCGCGGCCCGTCGCCGGTCCGCCGTCGGCGTGGATCGACACGATCGCGTTGGGCCGCAGCGCGTTGGCCATCGCGGCGCGCTGGTCGACGCAGGGGCCGAGCGCGTTGTCGTTGCCGCGTGACATCGCGGTGCGCACGCCCAGCGCGGTGAGCGCCTGGCGGATGCGCAGGGTGGTGTCCCAGTTGAACGTGTGCTCCGGGTAGCCGTCGTCGGTCGAGGTGCCGCTGGTCTGGCACTCCTTGGTGCCGCCGCGGCCGGTCGGGACCTGCCGGCTGATCGAGGCGTCGTTGGCGCCGTTGTGGCCGGGATCGAGGAACACGATCTTGCCCGCGAGGTTGGCGGGCGCGGCGGCGACGGGCGCGGGCGCGACGAGGGTCGAGGCGGCGACGAGCAGGCTGGTGAGGATCGCGGTTCCGACACGCAGGCTGGCAGGCACGGCCGCCACCGTAGCCCGGGCGCCGACTACGATTGAAGGTCAGAGCGCCGGATTCGGGCGAGAGCAATCAAGTCGAGACCGGGTTTTTATCAACGAGACGCTTTAGCCAACAGACGCACTTCGAGACGACAAGGGGACCGATTCATGCAACCCGGTGGTGGCCAGCCTGATATGTCGGCGCTTCTCGCCCAGGCGCAGCAGATGCAGCAGCAGCTGATGGAGGCGCAGGAGTCGCTGGCCAACGCCGAGGTGCACGGGCAGGCCGGCGGTGGCCTGGTGCAGGTGACGATGAAGGGCAGCGGTGAGGTGGTGGCCGTCGCCATCGACCCCAAGGTCGTCGATCCCGAGGACGTCGAGACGCTGCAGGACCTGGTGGTCGGCGCGATCGCCGACGCCGCCAAGCAGGTCACCATCCTCGCCCACGACCGGCTCGGGCCGCTCGCCGGCGGCATGGACGGCCTGGGCATCCCGGGGCTGTAATTGTTTGAAGGCCCCGTACAGGATCTGATCGACGAGCTCGGCAAGTTGCCCGGCATCGGGCCGAAGAGCGCCCAGCGCATCGCCTTTCACCTGCTGAGCGTCGAACCGCCCGACATCGACCGGCTGACCGCGGTGCTGAACCGGGTCCGTGACGGGGTGACGTTCTGCGCGGTGTGCGGCAACGTCTCCGACGCCGAGCGCTGCCGCATCTGCAGCGATCCGCGTCGCGACGCGTCGCTGGTGTGCGTGGTCGAGGAACCCAAGGACGTGCAGGCCGTGGAACGGACCCGTGAGTTCCGCGGCCGCTACCACGTGCTGGGCGGGGCGCTGGACCCGCTGTCGGGCATCGGACCCGATCAGCTGCGCATCCGCGAACTGCTCAACCGGATCGGTGAGCGGGTCGACGGGATCGACGTCGCCGAGGTCATCATCGCCACCGACCCCAACACCGAGGGCGAGGCGACCGCCACCTATCTGGTGCGGATGCTGCGTGACATTCCCGGTCTGACGGTGACGCGCATCGCGTCCGGGCTGCCGATGGGCGGTGACCTCGAGTTCGCCGACGAACTCACCCTCGGCCGCGCGCTGGCCGGCCGCCGCGCGATGGCGTGAACGCGCTAGGTGTACTCGGCAGGGACGTTGTTGACGGTTTGGCTGTGAGAGGGGAGGACCTCCGGGCTTAGTGGAGATGTCTGACGTCTTCACACACACGGAGGTCCTCGTGTCCCACGCTAATGCTCGGCT
>NZ_SPQO01000051.1 GCF_004570325.1 Mycobacterium sp. PS03-16
CGGCCACCGAACCCAGCGGCGCGGCCGGCGGCGCCTCGGCGGGCAACGCCGGCGGCGCCGGAACGGGTGGCGGGGCAGGCGCGGCCACCGGATCGGCACCCGCGGCGGGCGACACCGCGAGCACACCCATCCCGATACCCACACCCAACGCGGCACAGGCGGCCACTCGGCGCACATAGATCGCCATACCGGTCTCCCCTCGAGCTCTGGTGAACTGGCTATTCGATTGTTCTCCCCGGCGGCCCGCTTTGTTACAGAAGTGGCCAACGTTTTCGCCGCCGAGCGCGGCACGGTGGACAGCAACACGTTTCACTTCCGGTTTTCCCCATCCCGCCACGGGCGTCGCCATCAGTGGTGTAGCAATGCGTTACCGACACGAGAAGACGTCGTCTTAGGAGATGCCCGCGGTCATGAGCAGCGATGCACGCACCCCGAACCTCCCACCGGGATTCGACTTCACCGATCCCGACATCTATGCCGAGCGGCTTCCGGTCGAGGAGCTGGCCGAGATGCGTCGCGTCGCGCCGATCTGGTGGAACGAACAACCGATCGGTGCGGGTGGATTCGACGACGGCGGCTTCTGGGTGGTCACCCGCCATCACGACGTAAAGGAGGTGTCGCGCCGCAGCGACGTGTTCTCCAGCCTCGAGAAGACCGCGCTGCCGCGCTATCGGGACGGTACCGTCGGCGAACAGGTCGAGCGGGGCAAGTTCGTCCTGCTCAACATGGACGCACCGCACCACACCCATCTGCGCAAGATCGTCTCCCGGGCGTTCACCCCGCGGGCAGTGGAGAAACTGCGCGCCGAACTCGGCGCCCGCGCTCAGCAGATCGCCAGGGATGCCGCCGAACAGGGCTCGGGTGACTTCGTCGAACAGGTCTCGGCCGAACTGCCGCTGCAGGCCATCGCCGGGTTGATGGGGGTCCCTCAGGAGGACCGCAAGAAGCTGTTCGACTGGTCGAATCAGATGGTGGGCGATCAGGACCCGGAGTTCGCCACCAACGACGCCATCGGCGCATCGGTCGAGCTGATCATGTACGGGATGCAGATGGCCGCCGACCGCGCCGCCAACCCGGGTGACGACCTGGTCACCAAGCTGGTGCAGGCCGACGTCGAGGGACACAAGCTCTCCGACGACGAGTTCGGGTTCTTCGTCATCCTGCTCGCCGTCGCGGGCAACGAGACCACGCGCAACTCCATCACCCAGGGCATGATGGCGTTCACCGACTTCCCCGACCAGTGGGAGTTGTTCAAGCGCGAGCGCCCGGCGACCGCGGCCGACGAGATCGTCCGCTGGGCCACCCCGGTGACGTCTTTCCAACGCACCGCGCTCGCTGACACCGATTTGTCCGGGGTGCCCATCAAGAAGGGGCAGCGGGTGGTGATGTTCTACCGCTCGGCGAACTTCGACGAGGAAGTCTTCGACGACCCGTTCCGATTCGACATCCTGCGTGACCCCAACCCGCACGTCGGATTCGGCGGCACCGGGGCGCATTACTGCATCGGGGCGAACCTGGCGCGGATGACCATCGACCTGATGTTCAACGCGATCGCCGATCACATACCCGACCTGACGCCGCTGGCCCGGCCGGAGCGGCTGCGCTCCGGGTGGCTCAACGGCATCAAACACTGGCAGGTCGACTACACCGGCGCGGGGGCGAAACAGGCTGTCGGGCAGGAGAGCTCGCGGGGTAGTCGATGACGGAACGCCAGTAGTCCTCGGGAATCTCGGTGTTGGTCCGCAACACGATCGCCAGGCCGGTGGCCATGGCGATGCCGAGCACGCCGAGCCACAGCCCCGCCAGCGCGATGACCACCCACAGCGCCGTGGTCAGCGCCGGCCACGGTGAGACGACGATGAGCGCGGGCGCGAAGAAGAAACCCGCGCCGATGTACCAGGCGGATCCGGCGCGGTCACAGCGCAGCACGAACCGCAGCCAGCGGGGAATGGTGGTGTCAGTGGACGTCATCGGTGGGCTCCTCTCGCGTCGACACCACCACCGTCACCCGCGCCGGGTAGGCGGGGCAATTACCCGGGAAGTAATGGCGGCGACGCAGTCGGCGGGTCACACTGTGCCCATGACTTCGGCGCCCATGACCGCAGCCGGGCCCATGAGCGCCGCGCCGACGCCGCCGCCGTTCGGGGCGGTGCTCCGTGACTGGCGCCGCCGCCGGCGGCTCAGCCAGCTCGAGCTCGCGATCGAGGCGGACGTGTCGGCCCGGCACGTCAGCTTCATCGAAACCGGCCGGTCGGCCCCCAGCCGCGCGATGGTGCTGCGGCTGGCCGCGGCGCTGAGTGTGCCGCCGCGCGAACAGAATCGACTGCTCATCGCGGCCGGGCTCGCACCGGTGCACCCGGAACGCACGCTCGACCACCCGGATCTGGTCGCCGTCCGCGACGGGGTGCAGCGGTTGCTCGCGGCCTACGAGCCGTATCCGTGTGTCGCCGTCGACCGGAACTGGGACATCATCACGGCCAACGCCGCCACCGCGGTCCTGCTCGACGGGGTGTCCGACGCGCTGCTCACGGCGCCGAACGCGGTGCGGCTGGCCCTGCATCCGGACGGGCTCGCCCCGCGCATCGACAACCTCGGGCAGTGGCGTCATCACCTGCTCAGCCGGTTGCGCCGGGAGGTGGCGGCCAGTGGTGCGGCGGAGCTGGCGGCACTGCTGGCCGACGCGGAGTCCTATCCGGGCACCGAGGCGGAACCGTCCGGTGCGGCGGAGGTGGCCGTGCCGCTGCGGTTGCGGACCCGCGACGGCGCGCGGTTGACGTTCCTGAGCACCGTGACGACCTTCGGCACCGCACTGGATCCCGCGGTGTCGGAACTGAGCATCGAGGCGTTCCTGCCCGCCGACGACGCGACGGCCGCGGCGCTGGTTTGTCGCGCGGGCGTGCCGGGCAGACCGCAGGCGGATTCCGCTTCGGCGCCACACCGGCCGGGTGGCGTAGTCGACGAAACAGAGGTAGCTTCGTGAAGAACCGGACCCTGCTCGCACTCGGTGCCGCATGTGTGGCCGTCACGGCGGCGTGTGGCGCACCACCGGCCGCCCTGGGCAGCCGTACCGCGCAGCTGACCGTCAACGGCGACAAGCTCGCCGAACCGGTCCCGGTGGAGTGCAGTCAGGTGGGGTGGACGTGGCTGATCTCGAGCTTCGGCAAGGACGCCCCCGGCTTCACCGCGTCGGTCTCCACGGGCGAGACGATGGAGGCGCATTCGGTGCAGCTCAACGACGTCGACGGGTTCACCGGCGCCTACTGGGAGGGCACCGTGGGCGACGGGCGGGCGAGCATCAACAACGGTGCGATCACGATCAGCGGGACCGCCGAGGGGTCGTTCGCCGACAATCCCGACAGCGGCTCGGAAGCGACGTACGAGATCACCACGAAGTGCTGACTGGTCAGACCACTTGACCTCTGTCCGGTAATGGTGTCATGCTTTCGGCATGGCACTGCAACCGGTGAACCGTCGCTCCGTTCCGGAGGATGTCTTCGACCAGATCGTTTCCGAGGTGCTCAGCGGGCAGATGAAGCCCGGTGAGAGCCTGCCCAGCGAACGTCGGTTGGCCGAGGTTCTGGGCGTGTCCCGGCCGGCGATTCGCGAGGCGCTCAAGCGGCTGACAGCCGCGGGGCTGATCGAGGTTCGCCAGGGCGATACGACGACGGTCCGCGACTTCCGCCGGACCGCGGGGCTCGACCTGCTCCCCCGCCTGCTGATGCGCGGCGGTGACCTGGACGTGTCCGTCGTCCGCAGCATCCTGGAGACCCGGCTGCACAACGGCCCGAAGGTCGCCGAACTGGCGGCCACCCGCCGCGGCCCGGAGCTCAGGGGACTGCTCGACGAGGCCGTCAAGGCACTGGAGGGGGAAACGGATCCCGTTGTCGCGCAACGGCATGCGCTCACCTTCTGGGATCACGTCGTCGACGGTGCCGATTCCATCGCATTCCGGCTGATGTACAACACGCTGCGGGCCACCTACGAGCCGGCGCTACCCGCCCTGGCCACGATGATGGCCGCCGAAGTCGGCCGCCCGCAGGCCTACCGCGCGATCGCCGACGCGATCAGCGCCCGCGATGCGGCCGGCGCCCGCGATTCGGCGGTGGCCCTGCTCGCCCCCGCCACCACCGCGTTGCTCGACGCGCTGAACACCCTGGAGGAGCGATGACCACCACCCCGGCCCGGCCCGCCCGCCGGTCGTTCACCCTCGCCGACGCCGCACGCGAGTTCTGGCGGCACCCGTCGCCGTGGCTGATCGCCGCCACGCTCGTTACGGCCTCCTGCGCCCGCGCGGCGGTCGGTGACTGGCAGTACACCGATGCGCTGGTGCCGGTGGCGATGCTCGCGGTGTTCCCGTTCTTCGAATGGGCGGTGCACGTCTGCGTGCTGCACTGGCGGCCCCGGACCGTCGGCCGGTGGCGCCTCGACCCGCTGCTGGCCCGCAAGCACCGCGAACACCACGTCGACCCGCGCAACGTGCCGCTGATCTTCATTCCGTGGCGTGCGCTGCTGTGGGTGCTGCCGGTGGCGGTCGCGGTGGCCTTTCTCGCGTTCCCCCGGCCGGGCCTGGGGCTGAGCTTCCTGGTGTTCCTCACCGTGCTCGGGCTGGGCTACGAATGGTGTCACTACCTGGTCCACAGCGATTACCGGCCCCGGTCGGCGCCCTACCGCGCCGTCTGGCGCAACCATCGTCAGCATCACTTCAAAAACGAGCACTACTGGTTCACGGTGACCACCGCGGGCACTGCGGACCGCGTGTTGGGCACCTACCCCGATCCCGCCGCGGTCGCGACGTCACCGACCGCCAAGAACCTGCACGGCGCCGCGCCGGTCAGGCCTGGACGATGACCGGATCGCCCATCCCGACCATGTCGAAATACCACGCGGCATTGTCCGGGCTGAGGTTGATGCACCCGTGGCTGACGTTGGCGTAGCCCTGTGAACCCGTCGACCAGGGGGCACCGTGGACGTACACACCACCCCAGGTGATGCGGACGGCGTCGTACACGGTGAGCTTGTAGCCCTCGGGGTCGTCGAGCGGGATGCCGATGGTGCGCGAATCCATCACGACGACCGACTCCTTGCCCAGCACCCGGAACGTGCCCGTCGGCGTCGGGAACTTCGGCTTGCCCATCGAGGCCGGCATCTCGCGCACCACCTGGTCGTCGACGCTGACCGTGAAGGTGTGGGCGTCGATGTCGGCGACACCGACCACTGCGGCGCCGGTCTCGAAGTTGGCCGCGAAATCGCCTGAGGACACCGAGATCGGCGAATGCGCCGGCCAGAACCCGGTCGGATTCCATTGCAGCTCACTGTCGCTGAGCCAGGTGAACTCGCCGGGTGGGGTGGCCGGGCTCTCGATGAGCACCGAGTCCTCGGCCGCCGCGCGGTTGGCGACGGGGGCCGCGAAGCGCAACGTGACCGGGTGGGCAACCCCCACAACGGCTCCCGTTGCGGGTTCCATCGATGCCACTCGCGGCGTGGTCACCGACGCCGCGTATCCGGTCGCCACGGCGGGCGACACGACGGACACCGACATCGTCACCGCGACCGCACCGATGACCGCGGCCAGTGAGCGAACCGTCGTTCCCAGCATGGTGCCAGTGTAGGTGCTGCCGTCGGGCACAGCCCGGAATCGCCGGTCGACCCGCCCTGGCGCTGAACGTGAAAGTCCCACGTTCATACATCGTCGGGAGCGCGGCCATCGTTTCACGACGACACCGCCGCCGGCCGCCGTCCGAATGCCAGCAGCGCATAACCGAGCCCGAGGAAGACGCCGCCGAGCAGGGCGATGTTCACTGCCACGGTGGTGGTTCCGACGCTGTCGGGGTCCAGGAAGTAGTACGGCACCCGTCGCCCCGCGCGGTCGAGCACGGCGAGTGCCACCAGCACATAGCAGCCCGGATACAGCAGCCACAGCCACGGATACCACCACCGCACCGCGGACTGCCCGCCGCGTGCGAGCACCCATTCCGCCACCGCGAGCACCGGCACCACGACATGCAGCAGGAGATTCGCCGGCGTGTAACCCATGCTGTAGTCGGTCAGGAACAGGTTCCACACCAGCCCGGCCACCACGACGTACACCACCACGGCGCCGCGCAGGGCCGAGCGGGCATCGGTGCGCGCCGACAGCAGCGTCATCGCGTAGAAGCCGGCGGCCAGCACGTTGGCCTGGTAGGTGAACGTGATCAACCGCCACAGCACCCCCGACCGCGAGGTGAGTTCGACGGCCACCACGGCGAGTACGACGGCGACCACGATCGCCAGGCGGAGCAGAACCCGCGTGGTGTGGACGGAGGCGCCGGAGACGGTCATTGCAGCGAGGGTAGCGCCGCGCTGTGCGTCCCCTCCCGGTTCACAGGCGGCCGTGGCAGGGTGGGGCGATGGCTGACGCGCGGCAGGCCACGGCGGATTCGCGGACCCTGTTCGGCCACCCGGTGGGGTTGGCGAACCTGTTCGGAGTCGAGTTGTGGGAGCGGTTCTCCTTCTACGGGATGCTGACCATCCTCGGCTACTACCTGTACTACTCGGCGACCGACGGCGGTCTCGGGCTGCCGCAGAGCACCGCGACCGGCCTGGTCGGGGCCTACGGCGGGCTGGTGTACCTGTCGACCGTATTGGGCGGCTGGATCGCCGATCGGCTTCTCGGCATGGAGCGCACCGTGTTCTACGGCGGCGTCGTCGTGATGGCCGGACACATCGCGCTGGCGATCGTGCCCGGGCTGGCCGGGGTCGGGGTCGGCCTGGTGCTGGTCGCGCTCGGTTCCGGCGCCCTGAAGGCGAATGCGTCCTCGCTGCTGGGCACCCTCTACGCCAAGGGCGACCCGCGCAGCGACGGCGGGTTCACGCTGTTCTATCTCGGCATCAACCTCGGCGCGTTCACCGGCCCGCTGATCACCGGGCTCCTGCAGACCCAGGCCGGGTTCCACTACGGCTTCGGTGCGGCCGCGGTCGGGATGGCGCTGGGCCTGATCCAGTACGTCGTGTTCCGGCGCAATCTCGGCGGGCACGGACGAGACGTGCCCAACCCGCTGCCGCGCAGCGCGTACGGCAAGATCGCCGGCGCGGCGGCGGCCGCCGTGATCGTGCTGGCCGCGGTCTTCGCCACCGGGGTGGTCTCGCTGGCCAATCTGTCGCTGATCACCACCGGGGTCATCGCGGTCGCCTCGATCCTGTACTTCGCGGTGTTGCTCACCAGTGAGCGGGTTGATGACGTCGAACGGACCAGGGTCAGGGCGTTCATCCCGCTGTTCGTCGCCAACGTGGTGTTCTGGTCGCTCTTCCAGCAGATCTTCACCGTGCTGGCGGTGTATTCCGACGAGCGGATGAACTGGTCGATCTTCGGGTGGACGGCGCCGTCGAACTGGATCGGCTCCATCGAGCCGGTGTGGATCATCCTGCTCTCGCCGCTGTTCGCGATCCTGTGGACCCGGATCGGCGATCGCGCGCCGACGACTCCGCGCAAGTTCGCCTACGGCGTCATCGGCATGGGTGTCGCGTTCCTGCTGTTCCTGCCGATGTCGGGCACCACCGTGCGGGCGGTGCCCGCCCTGCTGGTCGTCGGCATCATGGCGGTGTTCGCGATGTCCGAGCTGATGCTGTCACCGATCGGCCTGTCGGTGACCACCAAGCTCGCACCACGGGCATTCCGCGCGCAGATGATGGCGCTGTACTTCTTCTCGGTCGGCCTCGGCACCGCGCTGTCGGGCGTACTGGCCAAGTACTACGACCCGGCGGCCGAATTCGCCTACTTCGGCATCCTCGGCCTGGTGGCCATCGTCGCCGGCGTGCTCGTCTTCCTGGTGTCGCCGTGGATCAGCCGCCAGATGGAAGGCGTGCACTGACCGGTCACTCGGCCAGAATCTGTTGTAACAGCGTGGTTTCGATGTTCCCGCCGGACACCAGCACGACCGTGCGGCCGGCCGGTGCGGTCCGGCGGTAGCCGGCCAACGGCACCGCGCCGCTCGGCTCGCTCACCAGATGTGCGCGCAACGCGAGTTCGCGGACCGCGCCGCGGATCTCGTCCTCACTGACGGTGACCATCTCGTCGAGCACCTGCCGCAGGTGCGCGAACGTCAGGTCCGAGGGCTGCGAGCGCAGCCCGTCGGCGATCGTGCGGTTGCGGTCGGCGATCGGCCAGTCGACCCGGTGACCCAGGCGCAGCGCCTCGGCGGTGTCGGCGGCCAGCTCCGGTTCCACGCCGTACACCCGGGCGCGCGGGCACAGCGCCTTGATCGCAGTGCCGACGCCCGAGGCGAGCCCACCGCCGCTGACCGGGATGAACACATGCTCGACGTCGGGCAGATCCTCGGCTATCTCCAGGCCCGCGGTGCCTTGACCGGCGATGATGTCCGGATGGTCGAACGGTGGCACCAGCACGCCGCCGGTCTGCTCGACCACCTCGGCGGCCACCGCCTCACGCTGCCCGGCCCCGCACAGCACGACTTGCGCGCCGTGTGAGCGGGTGGCGTCGACCTTCACCCGCGGCGTCTCCTCCGGCATCACGATGTGGGCGGGCACCCCGTACCGCGCCGCGGCATAGGCGACCGCCTGCGCATGGTTGCCGCTCGAGTAGGCGACGACGCCACGGGCCCGGACCTCGGGTGCCAGCCGCCCGATGGCGTTGAACGCGCCGCGCACCTTGAACGCGCCGATGGGCTGCAGGTTCTCGGCTTTCAGCCACAACTCCCCGGCCCAGGCGGCGGGAAGCAGCGGAGTGCGCACGATGTCGCCGCGGACGCGTTCGGCGGCCGAGCGGATGTCGTCGATGGTCACGAGTTGCACGCCGACCAGTCTGCCTGGGCGGCCGACCGGGCCCGGCCCGGCGGGTTGCGCCGTCGACGCCACGTCTCGGGTTAGGCTGCACCCGTCGTAGGTTCCTCGCGTGCCCGTCCCACGGTTGCCGTCTGCGATAGTGCGCATACTGACGGGAGCGTCTCCATGACGCCCATCACCACCACGTCCCCCTGTCCCCGCCGGCCGGTCACCGCTGACCGGCCCGGAGGTGGGCGCCGATGAGCCGCTTCACCGCCACGATGTTCGCCAACGCCGCCACCAGCAGCAACGGCATGGTGACCGGCGACCCGGACAACCCGGTGCGGCGCACCTGGGGCGAGGTGCACGAGCGGGCGCGGTGCATCGCCGGCGGCCTCGCCGATTCCGGCGTCGGCCACGGCGACGCGGTCGCGGTACTGGCCGGCGCACCCGAGGAGATCGCCCCGACGGCACAGGCGTTGTGGATGCGCGGCGCCAGCCTGACCATGCTCCATCAGCCCACCCCGCGCAGCGACCTGGCGGTCTGGGCCGCCGAGACCGCGGGTGTGGTCAGGGTGATCGACGCCAAGGCCGTGGTGCTGTCCGACCCGTTCCTGGCGGCCGCGCCGGTGCTCGAACAATTGGGCATCCCGGTGCTCACCGTCGCAGCGCTGCTCGGTGGGCGACCGTCCGACCCGGTGGCCACCGGCGACGACGATGTGGCCTTGATGCAGTTGACCTCGGGCTCGACCGGGTCGCCCAAGGCGGTGCACATCACCCACCGCAACATCGTCGCCAACGCCGAGGCGATGTTCGAGGCCGCCGACTACCGCATCGACTCCGACGTCATCGTCAGCTGGCTGCCCCTGTTCCATGACATGGGTATGACCGGATTCCTCACCGTCCCCATGTATTTCGGCGCCGAGCTGGTAAAGGTCACGCCGCTGGACTTCCTGCGCGACGTGCTGCTGTGGGCGCGGCTGATCGACAAGTACCGGGGCACGATGACGGCGGCGCCGAACTTCGCGTGGGCGCTGCTGGCCAAGCGGCTACGCCGGCAGGCGACACCCGGGGAGTTCGACCTGTCCTCGCTGCGCTTCGCGCTGTCGGGGGCTGAACAGGTCGATCCCGGCGCGGTGGAGGACCTCTGCGAGGCGGGCGCCCCGTTCGGGCTCGATCCGGACGCCATCCTGCCGGCCTATGGGATGGCCGAAACCACTGTGGCCGTATCGTTCTCGGCTCTGGGCACCGGGTTGAACGTGGACGAGATCGACGCGGACCTGTTGTCCGCCTTCGACCGGGCGGTCCCCGCCGTGACGGGCCGCACACGCCGGCTGGCATGTCTGGGCGAGCCGCTGGGCGACATGGTCGCGCGGGTGGTGAATGCGGACGCCGAGGTGCTGGGCGCCCGTGCGGTCGGGGTCATCCAGGTCCGCGGATCGTCGCTGAGTCCCGGTTACACGACCGCCGCGGGGTTCTACCCGGCCCCCGACGATTGGGGCTGGTATGACACCGGCGACCTCGGCTACCTCACCGAGGACGGCCGAATCGTGTTGTGCGGCAGGGTGAAGGACGTGATCATCATGGCGGGGCGCAACATCTTCCCCACCGACGTCGAACGTGCGGCGGCCCGCGTCGACGGTGTGCGGTTCGGGTGTGTGGTGGCGGTCCGGCTCAACGCCGGCCATCCCCGCGAGACCTTCGCCGTCGTGGTGGAGGCGGCCTGCTGGGACGAGCACGAGCAGGTGCGCCGGCTCGAACGGGAGGTGGCCCATGCGGTGGTCGCGGACGTCGACATGCGCCCGCGCAAGGTGACGGTGGTGGCGCCGGGCACCATTCCGAAGACCCCGTCGGGCAAACCCCGGCGCGGCCTGGCCAGCGCACTGGTCGAGGGGCCGGCACCGGCCGGCCGTTAAGGTGGGCCGGTGGCGCCCGAGACGACACCGCGGCCGCGGTTCACCCTGCCGATCGTGCCCCGCTACTCCGAGATCGACCAGCAGGGCGTGGTGTTCAACGGCCACTACCTCACCTGGTTCGACGAGGCGTGCACCGCGTTCCTCGACCACATCGGCGTCACGTATCCGTCGCTGATCGGCGCCGGCGTCGACTTCCAGGTCGTGCACAGCGAGATCGACTACGCCGCACCGGTGCGCTGGCGTGACGACGTCGGTGTGGGCGTGCGGTGCGAGCGGGTCGGCACCACCAGTTTCACACTGGGCTTCGACGTGCTCCGCCACTCCGACGACACCCCCGCGGTGACCGGCCGCAACGTCTACGTGGTGGTCTCCACCGACGACTGGCGCAAACGCGAACTTCCCGAGTCGCTGCGCGCCGCGCTGTCCGCCGGCGGCTGAGTGCCGGGCTCAGCCCTTGGTCAGCGTGAACTGGCAGACGTCGATATAGCCGTCGCGGAACAGGTCGGCGCAGCCGGTCAGGTACTTCATGTACCGGTCGTAGACCTCTTGCGACTGGATCCGGATGGCCTCGTCCTTGTGCGCCTCCAGGGCCGCCGACCAGTGATCGAGCGTGCGGGCGTAGTGCAGGCGCAGCGGCTGCACCAGCTGCACCGAGAAGCCGGCGGCGGTGGCGCGGTCCTTGACCAGATCGACCGACGGCAGGCGGCCGCCCGGGAAGATCTCATCCATGATGAACTTGAAGAACTTCAGGTGCTTCATCGTGATCGGCAGCCCGCGCTCTTCGACCTCTTCCTTGCTGGCCTGCACGATGGTGTGGAGCATCATCACACCGTCGGCGGGCAGCGCGTTGTAGGCCATCTTGAAGAAGTCGTCGTAGCGGTCGAAGCCGAAGTGCTCGAACGCGCCGATCGACACGATGCGATCGACCTTGCCGTCGAACTGCTCCCAACCCTCCAGCCGCGCGACCCGGGAACGCTCGGTGTCCATCGCGTCGAAGGTCTTCTGTACGTGCGCCTGCTGGTTGCGGCTCAGCGTCAGGCCGATCGCGTTGACGTCGTAACGTTCGATCGCGCGCCGCAGCGTGGCGCCCCAGCCGCAGCCGACGTCGAGCAGCGTCATTCCGGGCTGCAGACCCAGCTTGCCCAGCGACAGGTCGATCTTGGCGAGCTGCGCCTCCTCCAGCGTCATGTCGTCGCGCTCGAAGTAGGCGCAGCTGTAGGTCTGCGTGGGGTCGAGGAACAACCGGAAGAAGTCGTCGGACAGGTCGTAATGAGACTGGACGTCCTCGAAGTGAGGAGTCATGTCCTTGTTGTCACTTGTGGTGTTCGGCACAGCTTGACCTTCTGACGTGTTGATTCTGTTTCCTCCGGCGTGCCCCCGCATGCTCGAGAGCCGTCCCCCGGGTCATCTGCGCAGCACAGTACCCCACCGCGCGGCGGGCCCTGGAATCACTGCGGCGGGCCGGCCCGTCGGTGAGCCGCCCGGTGTTTCGCCGTGCCGGTGCCGGGTTACCCGCGACAGGCGGTCCGCCTCATTACTGTGGAGGCGGCGTGATCAGACCACCTCAGCACGGGAAGGGAGACCTCATGACCACCGCGGGTGACCCGGCTTTCGGCGAGGAGGCTCCGGAGGCCGACGTCGTCGAGCAGCGGCTTCCGGTCGACGCCGACGCCGACGAGGAGGGCGGCCTGGACCCCGCCCAGGTGTCGCCGTCGCGCAACTGGGAGGCCAGCGAGGCCGACCTGATCGAGCAGTCCATCGCCGTACCGCTGTCCGACGACGACCCGGAGTTCGACCGCTGAGCGCCCGGCGCCGCTGCGGCGGCTGGCTCGCCGTCGCCTCGGTGGTGGCCGCGCTCGCCGGCGCTCCGCCGGCGTCCGCGGCCGATGGCGGCCCGCTCACTGCGCTCGTCGACGCGGCCGCGGAGCGGCTGGGCACCGCCGAGGCGGTCGCCGCCAACAAGTGGAACACCAAGGGGCCGATCGAGGATCCCGCGCGGGTGGCGCAGGTGCTCAACGCGGTTGCGACGGACGCCACGGCCCGCGGGGTGGATCCCGCTCGGGTCCGGCGGATCTTCACCGACCAGATCGGTGCGACGGAGGCCATCGAGTACACCCGCTTCGCGCAGTGGAAGCTCGACCCCGCCGCGGCCCCGGCCACCGCACCGGACCTGGCTGCGTCCCGCTCGGTCATCGACGGCCTCAACCGGGCAATGGTCGAGCAGATGGCGGCGCACTGGCCGGTCCTGACGTCGCCGGACTGTCCCGCTCGGGTGCGGGAGGCCACCGACGCGGTGTCCGCCGCACGGGTTCTCGATCCGCTGTACCGTCAGGCGCTGACGTTCGTGACCCGGGGTTACTGCGGCTGACGTGCCACGATGATCCGGTGACGACGAAGTCGATATTCATCACCGGCGCCGGCAGCGGGATGGGACGCGCCGGCGCACAACTCTTCTGTGCCCGCGGCTGGCGGGTCGCCGCGGTGGATCGGAACGAGGCCGGGTTGACCTCGCTGGCCACCGGCCTGGCCGGCGACCGGCTGTGGACGCGGCAGGTCGACGTGACCGACAAGGCGCAACTCGACGCCGCGCTCGCCGACTTCTGCGGCGAAGACGGCGCCCTGGACATGATGTGGAACAACGCCGGGATCGGTGAATCCGGCTGGTTCGAGGACGTGCCCTACGAGGCGGCGATGCGGGTGGTCGACGTCAACTTCAAGGCGGTGCTGACCGGCGCCTACGCTGCGCTGCCGTATCTGCGGCGGGCACCGGGCAGCCTGATGTTCTCCACGTCGTCGTCCTCGGCCACCTACGGGATGCCCCAGATCGCGGTGTACTCGGCGACCAAACACGCGGTGAAGGGGCTCACCGAGGCGCTCAGCGTGGAGTGGCAGCGTCACGGGGTGCGGGTCGCCGATGTGCTGCCCGGCCTGATCGACACCGCGATCCTGCGCGAGACCCCGAACCATTCGGCCGCGGCGTCGCCCGCGGGCCGGTCCGGCGGTGACCCCACCGCATCGGCGCCCCGGCGCGGACCGTTCCGCCTGATGCCGGCCACCAGTGTCGCCGAGGCGGCGTGGGCGGCCTACCACGACCAGCGCCGGCTGCACTGGTACGTGCCCGGCAGTATCCGCTGGCTGGACCGGATGAAGGCGGTCAGTCCGGAGTTCGTGCGCGCTCAGATCCGCAGGGCACTGCCGCGCCTGACCGCGCGCTGAGGCGTTTCGGTCCGATCGCCACGGGTACGCGGCGGCCATGAGCACCGATCCCGCGGACACCGGCCAGGATCCCGACGCTGATCCGCAGATGAAGCAGAGCGCGGCGCCGACGCAACAGGATCAGGCCGAAGGCGAGGACGACTCGTCGGAGACCGCGTCGTGAATGGTTAGTTCTCGCGTGGTAGCAGCTCGGCGACGAACCGCTCGATGAACGCGCCTGCGGGGACGTCGCCGGCCGGGCGGATCACGAACTTGCTCAACCCCGCGTCGATGTAGGCGTCGAGCTGGCGGTGCAGCGCCGGCCAGTCCGGTGCGAACAGGTCCGCGGGTTCGGCGTCCGGGCGCCGGCGGCGCACCGCCTCGACCACCGCGGCGGGCAGCGTTCCGTCACCGACCGCGAGGCTGATGCCGTAGTGGTCGGCCTCGATCTCGCGCCCGTGCTCGTGCGCCACCCGTTCGATCTGCTCGCGACCGCGGCGCGCCTCGTCGGGGGTGAGGAAGCTGCCGAGCCAGCCGTCGCCGTAGCGGCCGATCCGGCGGAACGCCGCGGGCGCCGCCCCGCCCAGCCAGACGTCGAGCGGGCGGCTGGGGCGCGGACCGACGGCGACCTCGCGCACCGAGAAATGCTCGCCGGCGAAGTCGACGCTGGGCTGGTCGAGCACCGAGCGCAGCAGCTCGAGCGATTCGTCGAAGACCGCGCCGCGGCGGCCGGCGGAGACGGGGAAGACGTCGCGTTCCGCCGGGATCGCCGACTGCAGGCCGAACACCGGCAGCACTCGTTTCGGCGCGAGCGCGGCGAGCGACAGCAGCTGTTTGGCGACGCGCACGGGGTGCCGGCCGGGCAGGATCGCCACCGAGGTGCCGGCCTTGAGCCGTGACGTCCGGCTCAGCGCGTGCGCCATCCCGACGACCGGGTCGACCGCGTCGGTGTACAGCAGTTCGGAGAACCAGACCGAGTCCACGCCGGTGGCCTCGAGGTGGTCGACGATGCCGGTCAGGTCGGCCGGGTGGGTCTCTGCGCCGAGCCCGACGCCGAACCGGATCTTCACGGGTCCATCGTGCCCGAGCCGCCGGATGTACCCGGTACGCCCGCGGTGAGCGAGCTTCTCTGGCACGCTGCGGGTGCACTCCCCCACGCCCCGACAGAAGGGACATCACGTGCAGGGCTCCGTGACCGTGGCGATGAAGGCGCCGGCCGACAAGGTCTGGGATCTGGTCGCCGACGTCCGCAACACCGGCCGCTTCTCCCCGGAGGTGATCGAGGCCGAATGGCTCGACGGCGCCACCGGACCCGCACTCGGGACCCGCTTCCGTGGCCATGTGCGGCGCAACGAGATCGGCCCGGTCTACTGGACGACCTGTCGCGTCACCGCCTGTGATCCGGGCCGCGAGTTCGGGTTCGAGGTGCTCGTCGGCGACCGCGCGGTGAACAACTGGCACTACCGCTTCACCCCGGTCGACGGCGGCTGCGAGGTCACCGAGTCGTTCCACCTGACCGCATCGCCGTTGACGCGTGCGTTCGCGGTGCTCGGCGGCCAGTTGCGGGTCCGGCGCAACCTGCGGGACATGCGAAAGACCTTGGAGCGCATCAGAGACGTGGTGGAAGCCGGGCAGTGAAGGCCGTGGCGCCGTTCGCCGCGGCGCCGGTGTGCGCCGTCGCCGCCGCGGTCGCGGCGGTGCACGCTGCGGCGGCGGTCCTCGGGGACGACTACTGGTTCGACGAGGCGTACATGCTGGCGATCGGCCGGTTCCACCTCGACTGGGGGTCGGCCGATCAGCCACCGCTGACTCCGGTACTGGCCGCCGCGATGGATGCTCTGGCCGCGGATTCGGTGCTGCTGCTGCGCCTGCCTGCGGTGCTCGCCACCGCGGGTGCCGTGGTGATGGCCGCGCTGATCGCCCGTGAGCTGGGCGGTGACCGGCGCGCGCAGTCGGTGACGGCGGTGGCGCAGGCCACGGGCGTATGGGTGACTCTGAGCGGGCACTGGTTGACGCCGTACGCGCTCGAGCCCGTGCAGTGGTTGCTGTTGATCTGGCTGATGGTGCGGTGGGTGCGCACCCGTCACGACCGGCTGTTGCTCGCGGCGGGCGTGGTGGCGGGTATCGCGGCGCTGACGAAGTTCCAGGTCCTGCTCCTATGCGCAGTGCTGCTGGTGACCGTGCTGCTGTTCGGGCCGCGGGAACTGCTGCGCCGGCCGCTGCTGTGGGCCGGCGGTGCGGTGGGGGCGCTGGTGGCGGCGCCGACACTGTGGTGGCAGCACCGGCACGGCTGGCCCCAGCTTCAGATGACGCAGATCGTCGCCGGTGAGGCCGACGTGCTCTACGGTGGCCGGCCGGGTATCGCGGTGCAGCTGCTGGTGTTCGCCGGGTTGGCCGGCGCGGTGCTGGTGGCCTACGGGCTGTGGCGGATGGTGCGTGACGAGACGCTGCGCCCGTACCGCTTCGTCGCGGCGACATCAGTCGTGTTGTTCGTGGTGTTCGTCGCGACGGCAGGCCGCCCGTACTACCTGTGCGGGTTGTACGCACCGCTGGCCGCGGCCGGCGCGTTGGGATTTCAACGCAGACGCGAGTCGCGTCCGGCCGCGCGGCGGTGGGCGGTCTGGCCCGCCGCGGCCCTCAGCGTCGCGGTGGCCGCCGGGGCGCTGGCGCTGTCGGTGACGTTCACCCGGTCGGATGTCGGCGAGCGGATCGCCCGCGACACCGGCGCGGCATACGGCACGCTGTCCGCCGATGAGCGGGCGCGGACAGCGGTCATCGCCGAGTCCTATGTCGTCGCGGCGTATCTCGACGCCCACGCCCACCGGCACGGCCTGCCGCGGGCGTTCAGCTTCAGCCGCAGCTACGGCTACTTCCCGCCACCGGAGCCCGACCACGACAGCGCGCTTTACGTCGGCGCCGACGACAGCCGGGTGCGGCCGTTCTTCGCGGACTCACGGATCGTGGCCCCCATCGGCGACGACATGCACGTGTACCTGATGACCGATCGCCACCGGCCGTGGCCAGAGATCTGGGCGCGACTGCAGACCCTTACGGTGTGATGACGCACGCGGCGGCGTGTTTTCGTCCGTGGCGTGCGGGTACTTCGGTGCGGTGACTGAGCAGCCCGACGACACCGCCGCCGCGGACAAGCCCGCCGACTACGACCGCAAGCTGCCCGACGACATCTCCGACGACACCGTGGAAGCGGTGGGCTCGGTATCGGAGGCGCTGGAGTGGGTGGAGCGGGCCCGCGGGCATCTGTACACCTTCCACCAGTTGATGGGACGCGCCGACCTGCTGCTCGGTGAAGCCTGCGACGACCTGCGCGACGCCGGCCACGCGGAGGTGGCCGACCGCCTGGAGACCGAGATGGTCGGGCGTAATGTGCTCTACGGCCGGTGGACATTCCAGATCGTCGAGGACTTCGACGACAACTACTGGTCGGTGTTCCGCGAACACGAGCGCCGGGTGCGCGAGGAACTCACTCAGGGCCACCGGCACGTCTTCGAGGCCCGGATGAAGGAAGACCGGCGCACCCACGGCCGGCGCGGGCACGAGGGCCGGCCCGAGGGTTAGGCTCGTCGCCGTACTCCTTTCAGCGAGGAAAGGCGGGCGACGTGGGTATCGCGACTCGGGTCAACGGGGCGGAGCCGCCCCACGTTCCCCTGGCCGAGGTGGACCTCGGCTCGTGGGACTTCTGGGCGCTCGGCGACGACATCCGCGACGGCGCCTTCGCCACGCTGCGCCGGGAGGCCCCGGTCTCGCACCACCCGGAGTTCGTCGCCGAGGGCATGACGCCGGGACGCGGGCACTGGGCGATCACCCGGCACGACGACATCTTCTACGCCAGCAGGCATCCGGACATCTTCAGCAGCGCGTCCGGCATCACGATCGGCGACCAGAGTCCGGAGCTCAACGAGTATTTCGGCTCGATGATCGCGATGGACGATCCGCGGCACAGCCGGCTGCGCAACATCGTGCGCAGTGCCTTCACGCCGCGGGTGCTCGCGGTCATCGAGGACTCGGTGCGCGAGCGGGCCCGCCGGCTGGTCTCGGACATGGTCGCCCGGCACCCGGACGGCAACGCCGAACTGGTGACCGAGCTGGCCGGTCCGCTGCCGCTGCAGATCATCTGCGACATGATGGGTATCCCGGAGGCCGACCATCAGCGGATCTTCCACTGGACGAACGTGATTCTCGGTTTCGGTGACCCCGACCTGACCACCGACTTCGACGAGTTCGTGGCCGTTGCCATGGACATCGGCGCCTACGCCACGGCGCTGGCCGACGACCGGCGTGCCCGCCCGGCCGACGACCTCACCACCAGCCTGGTGCAGGCCGAACTCGACGGCGAAAGGCTCACCTCCGCGGAGGTGGCGTCGTTCTTCATCCTGCTGGTGGTGGCGGGCAACGAGACCACCCGCAATGCCATCACCCACGGTGTGCTGGCGCTGAGCCGCTATCCCGAGCAGCGCCGGGACTGGTTCGACTCCTACGCCGAGGTGGCGCCGACGGCCGTCGAGGAGATCGTGCGGTGGGCGTCGCCGGTGGCGTACATGCGCCGGACCCTCACCAGGGACACGGAGCTGAGCGGGGTGCGGCTGTCGGCGGGTGACAAGGTGACGCTGTGGTACGGCTCGGCCAACCGCGACGAGGCGAAGTTCGCCGACCCGTGGATGTTCGACGTACGGCGCCAGCCGAATCCGCACGTCGGGTTCGGTGGCGGCGGTGCGCATTTCTGTCTCGGCGCCAACCTCGCCCGCCGGGAGATCACCGTGGCGTTCGAGGAACTGCACCGCCAGATTCCCGACATCGCGGCCACCGAGGAACCCGACCGGTTGCAGTCGGCGTTCATCCACGGCATCAAGCGGTTACCGGTCGCCTGGACCCCGCCGCGGTAGCCGCCGGGTCACCGCACAGCTGCGCGAGTTCGGCGGCGGTGGGTCCCGGCGGTACGGCAGGCCGCCAGCCGCGCGCGTAGATCTCGTGCGCGCGGGACCGGGCCGGCGCCAGGCCGGCCGGCAGCGCCTCCATGCGCGCGTACGGTTCGACGAGGGGCCGCAGTGTGGGATCGGCGTCCGCCGCCGCGACGACGAGGTCCGACGGCAGCGGGCGGGTCGGGTCGATGCCGGCGCCCGACCAGCGGCGCAGGCGTTCGGCGTCGGCGTGGCGGTGGTCGACGAACCAGGGCCGCAGCTCGGCCTCGCACCAGGAGTCGAAAGCCGTTGTGAGCGTGTCGGTGTCAGTCACGCCGCCGGGTGCGTCGTCGACTATCCCGAGAAGCGCCCGGGCCTGCCTGAACGCCAGCGTGACACCGCGCCCGGCCAGCGGCGTCGTCGTGCACACCGCATCCCCGACCGAGATGAGCCCGGGTAGGACCGGCGCACCGGTGGCGTCGGTCTGACGCCGGTAGCTGTTGTACAAGCGGCCGCCGGGCAGGACGGGCGTGATGGGCCGGGCGCGTCGCGGATCGATCCAATCCCGCAGCTGCGGCACCGCGCCGACCGCCGCACCGAATACCGCCGGATCACGCAGTTGACGCAGGCGGAGGTCCTGGCCGCCGTGGACCAGCGTGATCGAGAACGTGCCGCGGTCGTGGCGGAACGCGATCGCGGCATAGCCGGACATGCTCAGCGACAACCCGATCGGCGAGTTGACCGGTCCAGGTTCCGCGCCGTCGGTCAACCGGTACTGACGGCTGACGTACACGGCGCCGCAGTCGAGCGCCTCCCCGTCGGGCCGCAGCCCGCTGAGGTACCGCGCCGACCGGCCGGAGGCGTCGATCACCAGATCGGCGGGCAGGTCCTCACCGTCGGTGCGCACCCCGGCGACGCGCCCGGCCACCCACGCGGGCCCGTCGACGGATCCTGTGACCGTGCGGACCCCGGCCTGCCGGGCGGCGTGTGCCCACAGCACCCGTTCGAGGGTGGAGCGGCGGCACAGCAGCGCGGCCGGCCGCCCCGTGCTGTCGGTCCCCACCTCGGCGCCCATTGATTCCAGTGCAGCGAGCACGTCGGGCAGTTCGCAGCGCAGTGCGTCGATGACCGGGGCGCGGAACGTGTGCGCCTGGTCGAACTGCATGACGCCGCGCCGCCGCCACGGCCCGGTCGGCGGCGGTCCCGGGTCGCGGTCGACCAGCGTGACGGCGTGGCCACGACGCGCGAGCGCGATGGCGGTGAACAGCCCGGTGGGCCCGGCGCCGACGATGACCACCACGTCGGCCTCCTTTGGGGTAACCTGCGGTGTAACGAATACACCAAGAGTGGAGTCAATTGTGGGTGGTGTCAAGCGCGGCTATCAATCGGATCTGCGAGCGGCGCAGGCGCTGGCGACCCGCCGGGCGGTGATCGCCGCGGCGGCCCGCCTGTTTGTGGCCGAGGGCTACGGCGCCACCACCGTCGACGCCATCGCCGAAGCCGCGGGCGTGAGCCGCAAGACGGTGTTCACGGCGGTCGGCGGCAAGGCCGAGCTGCTCAAAGCCGCGCTGGATCGCGCGGTCGCCGGTGACGACGCCGCGGTCCCGATCATCGAGCGTGCCGACGTCCGGCGCGCGCTCGCCGCGGACGACCCCCACGTCGTCGTGCGCGGCGCGATCCGTGCCGCGGTGCAGATCAATGCGCGGGCCGCGGATCTGGCGCGCGTACTGGAGTCCGCCGCCGACGGCATCCCGGAGATGAAACCGCTGCTGGTCGAGGCGCGGGAGCAGCGGCTGGCCGACGCCCGTGCCGTCGCGCAGCGACTGGCCGCGATCGACGCGCTCGCCGGCCCGGTCGACGACGCCGCCGACGTCCTGTACGCCGCGATCGACCCGCACCTGTTCGACACGCTGGTCCGGCAGCGGGGCTGGGCACCGGCGCGCTTCGAGGCGTGGCTGGCCGACCTGGCGATCGGCCAACTGCTGCTGGGGTGACCGGCGTTTGCGTGCGCGGCGGACGGGCACCCCCGGTGTGTCCGCACACGTCCACGACGGGAGACTCATGCAATCCGAACGCTTCCGAACGCTCACCGAGGCGAAGGGACCGTACGCATCGGTGTACTTCGACGATTCGCACGACACCGAGGACGCGGCCGCGCAGCGAGACCTGAAATGGCGCGCGGTGCAGGGCGACTTGGAGGAGCAGGATGCGCCGGCGGAGCTGGTCGAGACCCTGCAGCAGGCGATCCTGGACAGCCCGCCGGCGGTGGGCCGCAGCGGCCGGGGCATCGTCGCCGGCGCCGACGGCATCCTGGTCAACGAGCACCTGATCCGGTCGCCCGAGACGCCGGTGGTGCGGGTGTCGTCGCTGCCCTACCTCGTCCCGATCGTCGAACACGGTGCGCTGCATCCCACCTACGTGATCGTCGCGGTCGACCATGCCGGCGCCGACGTCACGCTGCACCGGGGCCGCACCGTCGTCTCCGACACCGTCGACGGCGGCGGCTATCCGATTCACAAGGCCGACAGCGCCGAGACGCCGGGCTACGGCGATCCTCAGCGGCGGACCATGGAGGCCGGGCGCAAGAATCTGCGCGCGGTGGCCGACCGGTTGGCCGCGCTGGTCGACGACGCCGCGCCCGAGGTGATCTTCGTCGTCGGTGAGGTGCAGTCGCGGTCGGACCTGACGCCCACGCTCGAGGAGCGGGTGGCCGAGCGCGTGGTCGAGCTCGAGGTCGGCGCCCGGCACAGCGGTTTCGACGACGCAGACCTCCAGCACGCCATCGACCAAGAGTTCCTCAAGCGCCGGCTGGCCGCGATGAACGAGGTGGCAGAACAGTTCACGCAGGCGACGGGCCAGGGTTCGGGGCTCGCGACCGAGGGTCTGCACGGCGTCTGCGCGGCGCTGCGGGCCGGTGCGGTCGAATCGTTGATCATCGGGGATCTCGGCGACGCCACCGTGGTCGCCGGCGACGACCTGATGACCGTGGCGCCCAACGAGAATGTCCTCTCCGAACTGGGCGCCGCCCCCAGTCAGACGCTGCGCGCCGACGAGGCGCTGCCGATGGCCGCGATCCGGACCGGAGCGGCGCTGATCCGCACCGACGAGCGGATCAGCCCCGCCGACGGCGTCGCCGCGGTGCTGCGGTACGCGCTGCCCTGATTCAGGCCGTCAGCTCGGAGAGAGGGCTCTCGTCGAGGTGGGTGCGCAGGTCTGCGGCATTCTCGTAGACCGCCCGCGCACCCGCCTCGGTGAGCTCTCCCCGGGACACTCCGCCGCTGAGTAGACCGATCGCCGGTAACCCGGCACGTTCGCACGCCTCGATGTCCCACACCGCGTCGCCGACGAACACCGCCCGCTCGACACCGACACCCGCCCGGTCGAGCGCGACGTTGACGATGTCGGGCTGCGGTTTGGCGGTGTCGACGTCCTCCCCCGAGGTGAGCGCGGACACGACATCCTCACTGTCGAGGACTTCGCGCAGCACGGCCAGCTCGTCCTCGGGCGCCGACGTCGCCAGCACCACCTGCAGCCCCAGCTGCCGCACCGTGTCGAGGAGTTCACGGGCGCCGGGCAGCAGCCGCAACAGCCCCTTGCTGTCGAGGTAGTAGCGCGAGTGGCCGTCCTTGAGACGCGAGCGGGTGTCGTCGTCGGCATCCGGCACCAGCGAGTCCAGCAGTGTCGAGCCGTCCATCCCGATGCACCGGTGCACCCGCCACGATTCGACCGTCAGGCCCTCATCGGCGAACGAGCGGTGCCAGGCGTGCACATGCAGGTAGTTGGAATCGACCAGGGTGCCGTCGATGTCGAACAGCACCGCCGGTGCGGAACCGGCCGTGCTGGGGGTATCGGGGCTCACCGGGTGCGGTGATCGGCCGAGGTCCGGCCGTAGTCGGCGGTGCGCTGACCGTCGGGCGTCTGGCCGTAGCCGGTGCGCTGACCGTCGACTGCTTCATGCCTCCCGGCGACCGGCATGTCGCGCTGTCGGTCATCGGCATTCGGGGTGTGCGGGTCGAGTTCGTCGGCCAGCTTGCGGCGCTCGTCGAGCTCCTGGCGCGAAGTGGTCACGGCTTCCTGGTGCGTCGCCGCGACGTCGCGCAGGCGCTTGGCCTCGGCGGCCTTCGCGTCCGCCTCGGCCGCAGCGGCGCGGGCCTTGGCCTCGGCCTGCTCGGCGACCACGGCACGCTTCTCGACGCGCTGATGGCGGTCCTGCACCTCTTCGCGGATGCGCTCGGCCTCGTAGTGCCGGTGCTGGTTACGCCGTTTTCGAGCCATCGTCGCCAGGGCGGCGATCAGTAGCAGCGCCGCCACCACGGCGACGACGATCCAGATGACAGTGCTCGTAGCCACGATGGCTCCTCGGGTCTGTCGGGCATGGTCGGCTATTGACGATCCCGCTGATTGCGAGTGCCCGTCGTTGCCGGGCGCTAAACGGTGCCAGACGGTGCGATACAAGCGCGTCAGCGCATCACGCGCTCGTCGACGACGAACACCATGAGCGTCACCGCGAGGAACGCGGCGGCCACCCAGATCGCGTGCACGCCCCAGGCCCGACTGGCCACGGCACCCAGCACGGCGCCGAGCGCGAAGGCGACTATCACAGTGCCGTAGACGCCCGACGCGCGCCGCGACGGCGCATGCTTGTCGACGAAACCGTCGTATGCCGTTTCGACGACGCGCATCAGGTTCCCGGTCGTCGCGACGGGCAGGTAATTCAGGTCGCCGATGTTGCGGAACAGGCCGATCTGCATGGCGGCGAGAAAGGCGATCGGCACGGTGACGTAGGTGTGCGGCACGGTGGCGGGAACGAATCCGATGACCGCGAGCGTCGCGGCCTGAACGGCCATGGTCCAGCGCAGTGACCGCGGCAGGATCCGTTCCAGGCGACCGGATTTGATGTGGGCGGACAGGGCCACACCGGCGACGAAGGCCAGCAGCGGCCAGACGTGGGCCAGCGCGGCGCTGAACCTGCTGTCCGACAGGTCGATCGCGAAGAAGATGACGTTCCCGGTCTGGACGTTGGCGAACACCCCGCCGCGCGCGAAATACGTGTGGGCGTCCAAGAACCCGTTGGTCAGCGTGAGCAACAGGGCGAACCACAGCGTCCTGGTGCGTTCGGTGTCCGCTGGGATGGCGCCCATCGAGACAAGTTATCGCGGGTGACGCGGTGTGCGGGTCAGCGCGCGCCCATGGCGTCGAGCATGCCCGCCGCGGCGCGCGGCCAGGTGAATTGTTCCGCGCGGCGGCGCGCGTTGGTGCGGCGCAGCGACTCGGGGACCTGAATGACGTCGCTGACGGCCTTGGCGATCGCGTCCGGATCGTTGTCGGCGGCCACACCGCTGTCGTCAGTGAGGATCTCGGCCAGGGCGGACGTTCGGGACACCACCGCCGGTGTGCCGCAGGCGAGCGCTTCGAGCGCGGCGAGCCCGAACGTCTCGTGGGGACCCGGTGCGAGCGCGACGTCGGCTGACGCCAGAATCCCCGCGACGGTGTCGCGGCAGCCGATGAACCCGGTGAAGTCGACCGGGAGGCGGGCGGCCTGGCGCTCCAGACGGCTGCGCAGCGGCCCCTCGCCCACCACCACCAGGCGGGCGTCGACACCCTTGTCACGAAGGGATGCAACGGTATCGATGCTGCGGTGCGCGTGCTTCTCGACCGACAGCCGCCCGCAGTGGACCAGCAGCGTCTGCTCCGGCGCGGCCCACCGCTGTCGCAGCGTCTCCGACCGCCGGCTCGGGTGGAACTGCTGCAGGTCGACTCCCAGCGGCACCGTGACGACATTGGTCGCGTCGATGCGGTCGAACTCCCGGCGGGCGAAACCGGTGGTGCAGACGACGGTGTCGTAGTTGGCGGCGGTGCGCCGGTTGGCGAAGTTGGCGACGGCACGGGCCATCGGTCCGGGCAGGACCTGTCCGACCAGTCGGTCGAGCCGCTCGTGGGAGATCATCACCGTCGCCACGCCGCGCCGGCGGCCCCAGCCGCCCAGGGAGCGCAACGTCAGCCGGTCCGACACCTCGATCGCGTCGGGACCGAGCTGCTCGAGCAGCGACGTGACCGGGCCGGGCAGCACCGCACGGTAGCCCCCGGTGAATGGAATCAGGCGGGCCGGCAGGGAGATTCGGGTGACGCCCGACGGCAGCCGGTGCTCCTCGGCGTGGCGGCCGGGGACGACGAGGAAGACCTCGTGGCCGGCCTCGCAGTACTCGGCGCCCAGCCGGTCCACCGCCGTGCGCAGTCCCCCCGACCGCGGTCCGTAGAAGTTCGCGACCTGCACCACCCGCATGTGACGATCAGACCGGCAGCGTATGTGCGCATGCCCACGGCGCAACGACCGGCGCCTGAACGACGCGTGAACGATGCCACGGCTCAAGATCAACACGAGTCAGGCCGCATACGCCTCTCCCCTACTCCTTGCGGCGCCAGCTACTCCTTTTGGCGCGAGCGTGCGTGTTTGATGCTCGACACGCCGGTGTTTCGCGACATTCTGCGCACGCTCGTCGCGCGCGGGTGAGCGTGCGCGGGTGATGTGGCGAAAAAACTTGCCTCACTTTGGTTTCAGCAGTCACTCGGCGGCCCGGTTTGTCGGACCCTCGAACTAGTGTTCGAGACATGGAGTGGGAGGACGTCGAGGCGACGGTGAGCGCGTTCGAACGCGCCACCGACGCCCTGGCCGCCCTGCCCTACCACACCCTCACCGGCCGCCAACTCGGCCACCTGGCCGCCCGCTACGAACGCGCCCTCAACCGCCAACACGCCCTCGGCCACACCGTCCTCGCCGCCCTGCGCGACAACCTCACCTACCACGACTTCGACGGCGCCTCAGCGAAAAACGTCCTCGTCGAACTGCTGCACCTGGCCCCCGACGCGGCCGCCGCCCGAATCAACGACGCCGCCCTCCTCGGCCCCCGCCACACCCTGACCGGAGACAAACTCGACCCCGACATGGCCGCCACCGCCGCTGCGCTGGCCCGCGGCGACATCAGCCCCGCCCACGTCCGCCACATCAAAACCTTCCTCAAAGAACTGCCCCGCTGGACCGATCACGCCACCCGCA
>NZ_SPQO01000052.1 GCF_004570325.1 Mycobacterium sp. PS03-16
CACCAACGACGCCCGCTGCGCAGCCCTTGCCCCCTGGCTCGACTACTACAACAATCAACGCCGCCATTCAGCCCTCGGAGGACAACCCCCGACCAGCCGACTGTCACCAACCTGACCGCCGAGTACAGCTAGGGCCGGCGCGGGGCGGCGAGGCGTTCGCGGCGCAGCTGCGCCACCTCGTCGAGATCGAGCGGCGCCAGCTCGCCGACGACCTGGGAGAGCAGATGGTCGGCGAGTTCGGGGTTGCGGGCCAAAC
Organism: Mycobacterium sp. PS03-16; assembly: GCF_004570325.1. GTDB lineage: Bacteria > Actinomycetota > Actinomycetes > Mycobacteriales > Mycobacteriaceae > Mycobacterium. The sequence goes on from NZ_SPQO01000052.1 coordinate 257, forward strand.
ACGGCCCGTGCAGGTACGTCGCGACCACGGTGCCCTGCACCGCCCCGTCGATGCCGTCGCCCGCCCGGTTGCCGGCCCCCTTCTCCACCCGGGCCAGCGGACGGGCGTCCGGGCCGAGAGTCGTTCCGCCCCGGTGGTTCTCGAAGCCGGTCAACCGCTCGGTGAGGCCGCCGAGCAGCGGCTGGGACACCACTTCGCCGATGGTGCGCTGCTCCTGCGGCGACGTCGTGACGTCCAGCATGCCGACACCCTCGACGCGTTCCCCGGCCGACGTCTCGTACCAGTGCCCGAGCACCTGGATCGCCGCGCAGATGGCCAGCACCGGCGCCCCGCGCTGCGCGGCCTGCTGCAGCCCGGGATAGCGCAGCAGGTGTTTGGTCGCCAGGCGCTGTGCGTAGTCCTCCGCACCGCCGAGCGTGTAGAGGTCCAGCTCCGCGGGCACCGGGTCGTCGAGCGTGATCTCGACGACCTCGGCGTCGATGCCGCGCAGCCGCAAACGTTGCCGCAGCACGACGGAGTTGCCGCCGTCGCCGTAGGTGCCCATCACATCGGGCAGCACCAACCCGATCCGCACCGCCGATTCGGTCATGGCCGCCGCTCCAGCACCCGGTTCAGTTGCAGGAACGCCGTGTAGTTCGCGATCACCTCGACGTGGCCGGGCGGGCACGACGTGATCGCCGCCACGGTGTCGTGCACGAGCGTGTGCTCGACGCCCGCATAGCCGAGGCGCACGGCGAGGTCGGTGCCGCGCTCCCCGGCGGCCACCACCTGCGTCCCTTCGAAATGCTCGAACCGCACATCCCACAGCCACGACAGATCCTCCCCGTCGGGCACCTGGCCATTGACGGAGATGACGACTCCGGCGCCGTGTTTGTCGACCATCGAGAGCGCCTCCTGCCAGCCGGCGGGGTTCTTGGCCAGCAGCACGCGCACGGTGTGCGCGCCCAGTTGCACGGTGCGGTAGCGGCCGGCCACCTCGTCGACGCGTTCGACGGCGGCCACCGCCGCGGCCGGATCGGCGCCCATGGTGACCGCCGCGGCCACGGCCTGCGCGGCGTTGCCGCGGTTCACCGCGCCCGGCAGGGCCAGCGTCATCGGCAGTGACAGGCCGTCCGGGCCGTGCAGGTGGGTGTCGTCGTACCACCAGTGCGGGTCGGGGCGCCGGAAGTCCCCGCCGGTGGAATGCCAGTCGCGGCCGTCGCGGACGATGACCTCCCCGGTCCGGGGGCAGCTCACCGAGTCGTTGGCCCAGCTGCCCCCCGCCGCCACCCACACCACGTGGGCGCTGTCGTAGGCGGCCGAGGTCATCAGCACGTCGTCGCAGTTGGCCACCACCACCGCCGCCGGGTGCCGGGCGAGACCGGCGCGCAGGGTGCGTTCGATGTGGTTGATCTCGCCGACCCGGTCGAGCTGATCGCGTGACAGGTTGAGCAGCACGATCGCGGCCGGGTCGACGGCATCGGCCACGTGCGGGACGTGCATCTCGTCCACCTCGAGTGCCGCCAGGGGGGCGCTGCGCGCGGCGGCCAGCGCGGCGATCAGCCCGGCGTCCATGTTGGCGCCCTCGGCGTTCGTCGCGACCGGTCCGAGCGTGTTCAGCGCGGCCGCCGTCATCCGGGTGGTGGTCGACTTTCCGTTGGTGCCGGTGATCACCACAGCGCGCCGGCCCGCGCCGAGCTGCCGCAGGATCGACCGGTCCAGCGTCATCGCCACCAGGCCGCCGATCATCGCGCCGGCGCCGCGGCCGGTGAGCCGCGACGCCCACCGCGCACCGGAGCCGGCCGCGAGCGCGAGCCGTCCTCGAGGGGTGATCACCATCGGAGGAAGTTTAGAAGGGTTCGCAGATCGTCGCCGACACGCGGTGTCGCGGCCGGGAGTTGTCGGAGGGCCGTGCCACGCTGAGGTGGTGAGCCAAACGCACGCCGAATGTCGCGGCTCTGACGCCGAAAGTGGCCGCTGCTGGGGCAGGCCGGCGCTCGAGTCCGGCGCCGGCTGGGCCGTCGTCGACGTCGAGACGTCGGGTTTCCGGCCCGGGCAGGCCCGCATCGTGAGCCTGGCCGCGCTGGCCGTCGGGGACGACGGCAACGTCGAGCGGAGCCTGGCCACCCTGCTCGATCCGGGGGTCGATCCCGGCCCCACCCACGTCCACGGCCTGACCGCCGAGATGCTGGCCGGTGCGCCCTGCTTCGGCGACGTCGTCGACGATCTGGCCGAGCTGCTGGCCGGCCGCACGCTGGTCGCGCACAACGTCGGCTTCGACTATGCGTTCCTCACCGCCGAGGCCGAACTGGTCGGCGCCGAACTGCCCGTCGACACCGTGATGTGCACGGTCGAGCTGGCCCGCCGGCTCGACCTCGGCACCGAGAACCTGCGGCTGGAGACGCTGGCCGCGCACTGGGGTGTCCCGCAGCTGCGGCCGCACGACGCGCTCGACGACGCCCAGGTGCTCGCGCAGATCCTCAAACCGACGCTGGCGCGCGCGCGGGAGCGCAGGGCGTGGCTGCCGACGCGGGCGGTGGGCCGCCGCCGCTGGCCCAACGGCCGCGTCACCCACGATGAGCTGCGTCCGCTCAAGGCCCTGGCGTCCCGGCTGCCGTGCGCCTACCTCAACCCCGGACCGTACGTGCCGGGCCGCCCGCTGGTGCAGGGCATGCGGGTGGCGCTGTCGGCCGAAGTCACCCGCACCCACGAGGAATTGATCGAGCGCATCGTCCACCACGGCCTGGCCTACGTGGATGCGGTGGACGCCGAGACGTCACTGGTGATCTGCAATCACCCGGACGTCGACCAGGGCAAGGGCTATCAGGCGCACGAGGCCGGCGTCCCGGTGATCGGCGACGGCGACTTCATCCGGCTGCTCGAGCATGTGGTCGGCGGCACCGGCATCGAGGAGTTCGTCGACACCACGACCGTCGGCGGCCAGTTCGCGCTGTTCTGAATCCGCACTTCCACCACTACTGGTGTAGTGGTAACGTGGCGTCATGTTAACCACTACGGGTGTAGTACACCACTCCACTGTCCGAACGCTCTATCACCGGCACGGCTATTTCTTCCGTGAGGCCGCGTCGCTCACCATCGCCATGGGCGTCGTCCTCCACGTTCTCCGGATCGTCCTCGGTGACCAACTGGCGCTTCAGTACGTGATCACCCCGACCGTCGACCGGATCCTGTTGGTGCCGATGGCGTACGCGGGCGTCACCGGCATCGCGTTGCTGGCGAACAAGCGCGTCGTCTTCTCCAACCGGCGCCACCGGGCGCTGTTCACCGGATCGGTCGTCTACATCGTGGGCAGCGTGCCGTTGCACGTCTACTGCAGCTACATCGCCGTCGACACGACGATCGTCATGGCGTTTCCGATGTGGGTCAGCTGGCTGCTGCTCGCGGTCGTCTACCCGGCGTTTCTCACGCTGTTCGTGAAAGTGCGCTATCAAAACTGATGCCGCCCAATCCCGAACGACGCAACCAGATCCTCGACACCGCGATCGACATCCTGTGCGACGACGGGGTCGGGGGTCTGACACATCGGCAGGTGGACAGCCGCGCCGGAGTCCCGGCGGGTACCACCTCGAACTACTTCCGCACCCGCCAGGCGCTGCTGGAGGCCACCGCCGCGCGTACGGTCGACCTGCACTGGCAGCGTGTCGAGGCGATGCGCGCGACGATCGGCCCACTGTCCCGGGATGCGGTCAAAGCGTTGATGATGCGCATGCTCGAGCCCGACGAGGGGTTCCGCCGCTCGACGTTGGCGCGGTTCGAGCTGTTCATGGAGAGCACCCGCCGCGAGGAACTGCGCCCGCTGATGAAGGAACTGCAGGCCGCCGCGGTGAAGTCGGCGACGCTCATCTTCGGGGCCGCCGGCTTCACCGCGTCGCCGGAGAGGATGGACGAACTCAGCAGGCTGCTCAACGGGCTGGTGTTCAGCAACCTCACCATCACGCCCGATCGGGGCGCGCTGGACGCAGCCGGTCTTGTGGACCGACTGCTGAGCGTCTTCCTCGACTAGCTCTTCGCGGCCCGGTTCACCGCGGATACCACCGCGCGCAGCGAGGCCGTCGTGATCGACGTCGCGATGCCGACGCCCCACACGGTCTTCCCGCCGATCGAGGCCTCCACGTACGCGGCGGCCTGCGCCTCCTCGCCGGCCGACAGGGCGTGCTCGGAGTAGTCCAGCACGTTGATGTCGAAGCCGATCGCGCCCAGCGCGTCGACGAACGCGGCGAGCGGGCCGTTGCCGGCGCCGACGATCTCGCGTTCGGCGCCGTCGACCTTGACCACCGCGGTGATCGTGTCGGTGCCGCCGTCCACCTCGGCGGCGTCCACCCGCTGGCGGATCCGCTCGAGCGGGCGGATCGGCGCCAGGTACTCGTCGGCGAAGACGTCCCACATCTCCTTGGGCGACACCTCGCCACCCTCGCCGTCGGTGATCTTCTGGATCGCCTGGCTGAACTCGATCTGCAGCCGCCTCGGCAGTACCAGGCCGTGGTCGGCCTTCATGATGTAGGCGACGCCGCCCTTGCCGGACTGCGAGTTGACCCGGATGACGGCCTCGTAGGTGCGGCCGACGTCCTTCGGGTCGATCGGCAGGTACGGCACCTGCCACAGGATGTCGTCGACGTCGGCGCCCACCTCGTCTGCGGCGACCTTCATACTGTCCAGGCCCTTGTTGATGGCGTCCTGATGGCTGCCCGAGAACGCGGTGTAGACCAGGTCGCCGCCGTAGGGGTGCCGCTCGTGGACCGGCAGCTGGTTGCAGTACTCGACGGTGCGCCGGATCTCGTCGATGTTGGAGAAGTCGATCTGCGGGTCGACGCCGCGGCTGAAGAGGTTCAGCCCCAACGTCACCAGGCACACGTTGCCGGTGCGCTCACCGTTGCCGAACAGGCAGCCCTCGATGCGGTCGGCGCCGGCCGCGTAGCCCAGTTCCGCTGCGGCGACAGCGGTTCCGCGATCGTTGTGCGGGTGCAGGCTCAGGATGATCGAGTCGCGCGGAGTCAGGTGGCGGTGCATCCACTCGATCGAGTCCGCGTAGACGTTCGGCGTCGCCATCTCGACGGTGGCCGGCAGGTTGACGATCAGCGGGACCTCGGGCGTGGGCTTGACGATCTCGGCGACGGCGTTGCAGACGTCGACCGCGTACTCCAGTTCGGTGCCGGTGTAGGACTCGGGGGAGTACTCGAAGCGCCACTGCGTCTCCGGGTACTTCGCGGCCTCCTCGACGCACATGCGGGCGCCGTCGGTGGCGATCTTTTTGACCGCCTCGCGGGCGGCGCGGAACACGACGCGGCGCTGCAGGATCGACGTCGAGTTGTAGAAGTGCACGATCGCGCGCGGGGCGCCCTGGCAGGCCAGGAACGTCCGCTCGATCAGCTCGGGACGGCACTGGGTCAGCACCTGGATGGTGACGTCGTCGGGGATCGCGCCCTGCTCGATGATCTCGCGGACGAAGTCGAAGTCGGTCTGGCTGGCCGAGGGGAACCCGACCTCGATCTCCTTGTAGCCCATGCGGACCAGCAGGTCGAACATGCGGCGTTTGCGGGCCGGGCTCATCGGGTCGATCAGCGCCTGGTTGCCGTCGCGCAGGTCAACCGCGCACCACATCGGCGCGGTGTCGATGACCTTCTCGGGCCAGGTGCGGTCGGGCAGCCGGATCGGCTCGACTTCCTCGTCGAAGCTGCGGTAGCGGGCCACCGGCATCGACGACGCGCGCTGGGTGTTCCACGACGGCTGGGCCGCATGCGGCGCACCCGACGGGGTGGTGATGCTGCGGACGGACGAATACGAATCAGGGGTGTTCATGTTGGCTCCGGGAGTTGACGGGGACTCGACCGGCGCATCGCGAACACCCGCGACGGGAAGCCGGTCTGGTCAGACCCCGCCGCGGCGTCCGAGAAGGAGCACCCGCTGCACGGGGACGACTGTACTCCGGCGCGCTCGCGGGTCAAAACCCGCAACCGCCACGCACTGACTCTGCGGTGAGATCGAGTTCCTGGCCGGAATCGCGATCTGTGTGCAGTCTCAGCGCGTCACACCTGCGCGTCGGGGAACGCGATCACCGACAGGAACCGGATCGGCAGCTCGACCAGATCGACCGGGCCGTGCGCACCCTCGCCGTCGAACTGCAGCGAGTCACCCGGGTGCAGCCGGTACACCGACCGGCTGTGGCTGTAGTCCATGACGCCCTCGAGCATGTAGATGAACTCGGTGCCGGCGTGCTGGAACAGCGGATAGGTCTGGCTCTTCTCCGAGAGCGTCACCTCGAGGCATTCCAGCCGCTTGTGCTCCCCGCGCAGGGACCCCAGCAGCTGGTACTCGTGGCCCTCCTTGGTGCCGTTGCGCACGATGCGCGCCCCGGTGCCGGACTTGACGAACGCGGCGGGCCGCTCGACGTCGGCGCCGCGGAACAGGCTGGTCACCGGAACGTCGAACCCCTTGGCCAGCAGTGCCAACGTGGACAGGCTGCACGACGTCTGGGCGTTCTCGATCTTGCTCATCATGGCCTTGGAGATGCCGACCCGGGCGGCCATCTCGGCGACGGTCAGGCCCTGCTGTTGGCGCAGCAGGCGGACGTTGCGGCCGATCGCGGCCTCGAACTCGATCTCGTCGACGGCCTCGTGCGGGTGCCGCTCGCGCGCGGTGCCCGACTGGTTGCGCAACAGCGGGACGTCGGACACACCGATCACTCTACTAAGACGGGGTCTCCCAGCGGGAAACATCGCGAGGGGTGGACGGGAGGGCCCGGCCGGCGCGAGCGGTGCCCGCGCCGGCCGGTCGCCGATCAGGCCGGCGCCATGTCGTAGGACGACTCCCGGTGGAACTTGGCGTCGATACCCTGCTCCTCCTCGTCGGGCGAGATGCGGATGCCCATCGTCTTCTTCAGGACGAACGCGATCGCGAAGGCCACCGCGAAGGAGTAGGCCATCACGGCGCCTGCCGCGACGGCCTGCTTGAACAGCTGGTCGACACCACCGCCGTAGAACAGGCCGTTGACGCCGTTGGGCATGCCCTCGCTGGCGAAGAACCCGACCAGCAGGGTGCCGATCACGCCACCGACCAGGTGCACGCCGACCACGTCGAGCGAATCGTCATAGCCGAAGCGCGATTTCATGCCGACCGCGTAGACGCACACCGCGCCGGCGATGCCGCCGACGAAGATCGCGCCGACCGGGGTGACCGCACCGCAGGCGGGGGTGATGGCGACCAGGCCGGCGATCGCGCCCGAGGCGGCGCCGACGCCGGTGACGTGGCCGTCCTTGATCTTCTCGACGGCCAGCCAGGCCAGGGTGGCTGCGCAGGTCGCGACGAACGTCGTCACCATGACGATCGCGGCCGAGTTCCCGGCCGACAGCGCCGACCCGCCGTTGAAGGCGTACCACCCGGCCCACAGCAGGCCCGCGCCGAGCAGGGTGAGCGGGACGTTGTGCGGTTTGCGCAGCTGCCCGAACATGGCCGACTTGCCGAGCACGATCGCGACGGCCAGCGCGGCCGCACCGGCGTTGATGTGCACCGCGGTGCCGCCGGCGAAGTCGATCGCGCCCAGCGTGTTGGCGATCCAGCCGCCGACCGAGCCCTCGGTGACCACACCGTCGAACGCGAACACCCAGTGCGCGACGGGGAAGTACACCAGCACCGCCCACAGCGTCGCGAACAGCATCCACGCGCCGAACTTCATCCGGTCGGCCACCGCGCCGGAGATCAGCGCGACCGTGATGGCCGCGAACAGCGCCTGGAACACCGCGAACAGGCTGATCGGCAGCCCGTCGACCGTCGTCATCGGTTCCAGCAGGTTCTGCATGCCCAGGAACTCGGTGACGCTGCCGACCAGTCCGCCGTAGGAGGTGCCGAACACCATCGAGAACCCGAAGAGCACCCACAGCAGCCCGACGACGGCGACGGCCCCGAAGGTCATCATCATCATGTTCGTCGAGCTCTTCACCGAGACCATGCCGCCGTAGAACAAGGCCAGCCCGGGGATCATCAGCGTGAGGCCGATGATGCAGCACAGCATGAACGCCGTGGTTCCTGTATCCATCACTTCTCCTGCGAGTGGCGGTCCCTTGGCGGACCGATCACTGGCAGTAACCGACGTTTCTGTTACGTAGATCGCATTCTCATGTTGCCGCGCGGTTAATTGTCGGGCGGTGCGGTCACCGCACGAAGGGCTCGCCCCAGCGGCCGGCGAACGCGATCTCGTCGAGTCCTGGCCGGGTGCGCGGCCGGGTGTCGCGTTCGACGACGGCCTCGTCGGCCCCGGCGTAATCGCCCAACCGGCCGACCGCGACGACGGCCAGCGGCCGCGCGGTCTGCGGGATGTCGAACGTCTCGCGCGCGGCGTCCGGGTAGAAGCCGGCCATCGGATGGGTGATCAGTCCTCGCGAGACGGCCTCGACAGAGAGGTTCGCCATCGCGGCCCCGGCGTCGACCGCCGCGTACAGCGCGGCCTTCTCGTCGTCCCCCTCGTCGGCGCACACCAGGATCAGCGCGCTCGCGGCGTGCGCGTAACCGTTACCGCGGCGCAGCGTCGCGGCCAACCCGTCGAACGTCTCGTCGCCGCGGACCCCGACGACGAACCGCACCGGTTGGCGGCCGCCCCACGTCGCGCTCCACCGTGCCGCCTCGAGCAGCGCGGTGACCTGCTCCTCGGTGACCTCGGCGACGGCGTCGAACGCGCGGGGGCTCCAGCGGGCGGCGAGGTCGGGATGGATGGGCACACGGGTGTCCGCGAGCCGGTCGGTCGGCGAACTGGCCACACGCCGACGCTACGGCGGCGGGCAGGCTGCGCCGGGGTCGGCCCGCGGCGGAACAAACCAGGTGCGCGCAGCCCTTATCCTTGGTGGGACTTTTTCCCGCGCGAAAGGCTTGACAGTGGCGCTCGTCGTCCAGAAATACGGTGGTTCCTCGGTGGCGGACGCCGAACGGATCCGCCGCGTCGCCGAGCGCATCGTCGAGACGAAGAAGGCGGGTAACGACGTCGTCGTGGTCGTCTCGGCGATGGGCGATACCACCGACGACCTGCTCGACCTCGCCAAGCAGGTCTGCCCGGCCCCGCCGGCGCGCGAGCTGGACATGCTGCTGACCGCCGGGGAACGGATCTCCAACGCGCTGGTCGCGATGGCCATCGAGTCCCTCGGCGCGCAGGCCCGCTCCTTCACCGGCTCGCAGGCCGGCGTCATCACCACCGGAACGCACGGCAACGCCAAGATCATCGACGTCACGCCGGGCCGGTTGCGCTCGGCCCTCGACGACGGGCAGATCGTGCTGGTCGCCGGGTTCCAGGGCGTCAGTCAGGACACCAAGGACGTGACCACGCTGGGCCGCGGCGGGTCGGACACCACCGCGGTCGCGGTGGCCGCTGCGCTCGGCGCCGACGTCTGCGAGATCTACACCGACGTCGACGGCGTCTACACCGCCGACCCGCGGATCGTCCCCAACGCCCACAAACTCGACACCGTCAGCTTCGAGGAGATGCTCGAGATGGCGGCGTGCGGCGCCAAGGTGCTGATGCTGCGCTGTGTGGAGTACGCCCGCCGGTACGACCTGCCCATCCACGTGCGGTCGTCGTACTCGGACAAGCCCGGCACCATCGTCAAAGGATCGATCGAGGACATCGCCATGGAAGACGCCATCCTGACCGGAGTAGCCCACGACCGCAGCGAGTCGAAGGTCACCGTCGTCGGCCTGCCCGACGTTCCCGGTTACGCCGCCAAGGTGTTCCGCGCCGTCGCCGACGCCGACGTGAACATCGACATGGTGTTGCAGAACATCAGCAAGATCGAGGACGGGAAGACCGACATCACGTTCACGTGTGCCCGCGACAACGCGCGCACCGCGGTCGAGAAGCTGACGTCGCTGCAGGACGAGATCGGGTTCACCCGGGTGCTCTACGACGACCACATCGGCAAGGTGTCGCTGATCGGCGCCGGGATGCGCAGCCATCCGGGTGTCACCGCGACGTTCTGCGAGGCGCTGGCCGAGGTCGGCGTGAACATCGATCTGATCTCGACCTCGGAGATCCGCATCTCGGTGCTGGTCAAGGACACCGAGCTCGACAAGGCCGTGGCCGCGCTGCACGAGGCGTTCGGCCTCGGCGGCGACGAGGAAGCGGTCGTGTACGCGGGAACGGGGCGCTGAGCCATGGTTTCCATCGGTGGGCAGGAGCGAAGCGACCGGGGAATCAACCTCGCAGTGGTCGGCGCGACCGGTCAGGTCGGCCAGGTGATGCGCACCCTGCTCGAAGAGCGCGACTTCCCGGCGACGTCGGTCCGGTTCTTCGCCTCCGCGCGCTCGGCGGGCAAGAAGCTGTCGTTCCGCGGCCAGGAGATCGAGGTCGAGGACTCCGAGACCGCCGATCCGTCGGGCATCGACATCGCGCTGTTCTCGGCCGGCGCGACCATGTCGCGGGTGCAGGCGCCGCGGTTCGCGGCGGCCGGCGCCGTCGTGGTGGACAACTCCTCGGCGTGGCGGAAGGACCCCGACGTGCCGCTGGTGGTGTCGGAGGTGAACTTCGCGAGAGATGTCGCGAATCGCGCTCGATCTCTTTCAAAAGGCATCATCGCCAACCCGAACTGCACCACCATGGCCGCGATGCCGGTGCTCAAGCCCCTGCACGAGGAGGCGGGCCTGACGCGCCTGATCGTGTCGAGTTACCAGGCGGTCTCGGGCAGCGGGCTGGCCGGGGTGGAGGAGCTGGCGTCGCAGGCGCGTGCGGTGATCGACGGTGCCGAGCAGCTGGTGCACGACGGGTCGGCGCTGGACTTCCCGGCGCCGGTCAAGTACGTGGCGCCCATCGCGTTCAACATCGTCCCGCTGGCGGGCTCGCTGGTCGACGACGGCTCCGGGGAGACCGACGAGGACCAGAAGCTGCGCAACGAGAGCCGCAAGATCCTGGGCATCCCGGACCTGGCGGTCAGCGGCACCTGTGTGCGGGTGCCGGTGTTCACCGGGCACTCGCTGTCGATCAACGCCGAGTTCGCACAGCCTCTTTCGCCCGCACGGGCCAGTGAGCTGTTGTCCGGTGCGCCGGGCGTGCAGCTGGTCGACGTGCCGACGCCGCTCGCCGCCGCCGGGGTGGACGACTCGCTGGTGGGTCGCATCCGGCAGGATCCCGGCGTGCCCGACGGCCGCGGACTCGCGCTGTTCGTCTCCGGGGACAACCTCCGGAAAGGTGCGGCACTGAACACGATTCAGATCGCCGAGCTGCTGGCCGCCGAGCTCTGACCCACGGGTGTCGGCCGCCCGCCTGACCGCCGTCGGGCTTCTCGTCGCGTTGGCGACGTGGACGACGCCGGTCGCGCGCGCCGAGCCTGCCGCGCCGATCCCCGGGCCCGTGCTGCCGCCGCTGGTGCCCGGCCAGGTGATCCGCCTCGGGCCCACCGCCGGAACGGGAACGCCCACAAGGGACTACGGTATCGGCGCGACCGACCTGTGTGAGTTCATGGAGTTCCCGAGCGGGATCCTGCAGGTCTGCGGGGACAGCTTCGCCGGTCAGGGCGTCGGCTTCGGCGGGTGGTACTCACCGATCGCGCTGCACGTCGAGACCGAGTCGATCCTCGATCCGGGCGGGGTGCGCTACGACGGGGTGACCGGCGTGGACCGGCCCCTGCTCGCCGACCCCACGCCGCCGGGCGCCTCCCAGCTCCCGGCGGGCGTCGTGCAGATCAACCGCGAGAACTACATGCTGGTCACCACCACCCGCGACCTGCGCCCGCAGACCTCCCGGTTGGTGAGAGCCGAAGCGGGACAGGGCGGCTGGCTCACCGTGCCCGGCTCGGAGCGCGACGCTGCGCACGCCGGGGGACGGCAGTCCCAGATCAGCGGGTACTACGACCCGATCCCGCGGGCGGACTCGCCGACCGGCTGGGTGTACATCGTGGCCAACAACTTCGACCGCAGTGGCCCGCCGGTGCTCTACCGCGCCACGCCGGAGCAGTTCACCGATCGCACGGCGTGGCAGGGCTGGTCGTCGGAGCGCGGCTGGGCGGGGGAGCCGTCGCCGCTGTGGGCCGACCGGATCGGCGAGATGAGCGTGCGCCAGATCGACGGCAAGACCGTGCTGTCCTACTTCAACGCCACCACCGGCAACATGGAGATCCGGGTGGCCGACGACCCGACCCAGCTGGGCACCTCCCCGGTCACCACCGTGGTCGTCGCGGCGGACTGGCCGCAGCCGGCCGAACACCTGCCCCCGCCGGAGATCAACCGGCTGGCGCAGCCCTACGGCGGCTACATCTCACCGGGCTCCACACTCGAGGAGGTGCGGGTGTTCGTCAGCCAGTGGAACACCACACCGGCCGGCGACAACTCGCCCTATCGGGTGATCCAGTTCGCGGTGCATCCGTTCACGCGCTGAGCCCGCAGCTCACAGCGGATTCACAGCGCGCACTGGACGGGCTCATCGACTTCGCGCCCACCATCATGCTCATGAGCGAAACCTCTGAACCCACCACCGGACCGGTCGTCACCACGCCGCCGCGCGAACCGGCCCCGGTCACCGTCTCACCCGCACCCGAGCGTCGCCGCTCAGGCCGGCTCACCACCGCCGCGGCCGCGGTCGGCATCGTCGCCGGCGTCGTGTTCATCGTCGCGGTCGTGTTCTTCTCCGGTTTCGTGCTGGGCCAGAACTCCGCGGGCGGCCACCGGGGCGGCGGCTCGGGGCCCGGCCCGATGATGCTGCACCGCGGCGGGCCGCCGCCGATGATGCTGCCGATGGGTCCGCGCGCCGAGTTCGAGCGGCCGTTCGGGCCGGGCTTCGCACCGCCGCAGCCGGGTCAGCCGGACACCCCCACCACCACCGCGCCCGCCCGACCGTGACGCGCGTCGACTGCACGGTTGGTGCACGCAACCGCCGGGAGCGGGCGGCATCAACCGTGCAGTCGGCGATGCGGGCTACTTCTTGAAGGCGTCCTTCACCTTTTCGCCGGCGTCCTTGAGGCTCGACTTGCTCTGGTCGGCCTTGCCCTCGGCCTCGGTGTCCCGATCACCGGTGAGCTTGCCCAGGCCTTCCTTGGCCTTGCCGCCCAGGTCCTCCATCTTGTTGTTGGCCTTGTCGTCGGCGCCCATGGGTCGCTCCCTTCGGTGTGATTCCAGCCGGGTCCGTGCTGGACCCATCACTGGAGTGCTCGTCGGGCGCTGCGCCGAAACCCTCCGTCGGATGGTTCACATCGCCTTCACAGCTGCGACGCCCCAGTTTCCCGCCGACGCCCCGGTGGGTAGACCATGATCGACCTTGATGTCGTGGTCACAGCTGTCGACGGCCCAGCCCAGGATGGTCGCCGGCCTGAGCGAGGAGATGAGTCGGAAAGATGGTCGAGAGGTACGCCACCAACGATGCCGGTAACCCGGTCCCGAGCGTCGAGCATTCGCTCACCGTCGGCCCCGACGGACCCATCCTGCTGCAGGACCACTACCTCATCGAGCAGATGGCGAACTTCAACCGGGAACGCATCCCGGAACGCCAGCCCCACGCCAAGGGCGGCGGCGCGTTCGGCGTCTTCGAGGTCACCCACGACGTCAGCCGCTACACCAGGGCGGCTTTCCTGCAGCCCGGCACCACGACCGAGATGGTGGCCCGGTTCTCCACCGTGGCCGGGGAGCGGGGCAGTCCAGACACCTGGCGCGACCCGCGCGGCTTCGCGCTGAAGTTCTACACCTCCGAGGGCAACTTCGACATGGTCGGCAACAACACGCCGGTGTTCTTCGTGCGCGATCCGATGAAGTTCCAGAACTTCATCCGCAGCCAGAAGCGCATGCAGGCCACCAACCTGCGCGACCATCACATGCAGTGGGACTTCTGGACGCTGGTGCCCGAATCGGCGCACCAGGTCACCTGGCTGATGGGTGACCGCGGGATCCCCAGAACCTGGCGGCACATGAACGGCTACTCCAGCCACACCTACAGCTGGCTCAACGCCGACGGTGAGATGTTCTGGGTGAAGTACCACTTCAAGTCCGACCAGGGCGTCGACTTCCTCACCCAGGAGGACGCCGACCGGCTGGCCGGCGAGGACGGCGACTACCACCAGCGCGACCTGTTCACCTCGATCGAGAACGGTGACTTCCCGAGCTGGACGCTCAAGGTGCAGATCATGCCGTTCCAGGACGCCAAGACCTACCGCTTCAACCCGTTCGACCTGACCAAGGTGTGGCCGCACGCCGACTACCCGCTGATCGATGTCGGCCGGATGACCTTGAACCGCAACGTCACCGACTACCACGCCGAGATCGAGCAGGCCGCGTTCGAACCGAACAACATCGTGCCCGGCACCGGCTTGAGCCCGGACAAGATGCTGCTGGCGCGCGGCTTCTCCTATTCCGACGCACACCGCGCGCGGCTCGGGGTGAACTACCGGCAGATCCCGGTGAACACTCCGAAGGTCGAGGTGCACAGTTACTCCAAGGACGGTGCGATGCGGATGCGCAACGTCACCGACCCGGTGTACGCGCCCAACTCGATGGGCGGTCCGGAGGCCGACCCGCGCCGCGCCGCCGAGGTGCACTGGGCATCCGACGGCGACATGGTCCGCGCGGCCTACACGTTGCGCTCCGACGACGACGACTGGGGCCAGGCCGGCGCCCTGGTGCGCGAAGTGCTCGATGACGATCAGCGAGATCGCCTGGTGCACAACATTGTCGGCCACGTCTCGAAGGGGGTGCGGGAGCCGGTGCTGTCGCGGGTCTTCGAGTACTGGCGCAACGTCGACCCCGACCTCGGCAAGAAGGTCGAGGAAGGCGTGCGCGCGAAAGCCGCGGGTAACGGCGGCTGAGCGGCGCCACTCGGACGCCCCGGCCGCCCACCCGGCCGGGGCGTCTTGCCGTCTGCCGCATGGCTGGCATGATCGGGAACCATGAGCATCGAAGTGAAGTACACGGCAGAATCCACCGCGACCGGCGGGGGCCGCGACGGCCATGTGAAGTCCGATGACGGGCGCATCGATCTCGACACCCGTCCGCCGAAGGCCGCCGGCGGCAGCGGTGAGGGCACCAACCCCGAACAGCTCTTCTCGGCCGGCTACGCCGCCTGCTTCCTGGGCGCGCTGCGGCTGATGGCCAAGAACAACGACATCACGCTCGACGAGGCGTCCGGTATCACCGCGCAGGTCGGGTTCGGCCCGGACTCCGAGGGCGGCTTCGGCATCAACGCCCACCTCATCGGCTACCTGCCCGGCCTCGAACAGGCCCAGGCCGACGATCTGATGCAGCAGGCCCACCAGTTCTGCCCGTACTCGAAGGCCACCCGCGGCAACATCGACGTGAAGCTGTCGGCGAAGGTCTAGGCATGCGGTTCCTGGCAGGGGTCGCCGCGGCCGGTGTCGCGCTGGCCGCGACACCGGCCGCGCCCGCGCAGGCCCGCCCGTCGGATCCCGGTGTGGTCAACTACGCCGTTCTGGGCAAGGGTTCGGTGGGCAACATCGTCGGTGCGACGCTGCGCTGGGAGTCGGTGTTCACCAACCCGGTCCAGCAGTTCTACGTCGACAACCCGGCGTGCAACAACTGGGCCGACATCGGCCTGCCGGAGGTCTACAACGATCCCGACCTGGCGTCGTTCAACGGCGCGGTGGCCCAGGAGTCGGCGACCGACGCCACGCATCTGGTGAAGCAGGCGGTGGGGGTGTTCGCCACCGCCGATGCGGCGGACCGCGCGTTCCGCCGGGTCGTCGACCGCACCGGCGGGTGCGCGGGCCAGACCACCGCGATGCATCTCGACAACTTCACCACCCAGGTCTGGACGTTCACCGGTGGCCCGACCACCGCGACCGACGCCGACTGGGTCAAGCAGGAGGCGGGCACCGACCGACGGTGCTTCACCACCACCCGCAAGCGTGACAACGTGCTGCTGCAAGCGAAGGTCTGCCAATCGGGCAACGGCGGCCCGGCGGTCAACGTGCTGGCCGGCGCCATGCAGAACACTCTGGGGCAATGACCGTGGTGCCGCAGCGGCACCTCGTCATCAACGTGTCACGCACAAATCGCGCGACTTTGTCGGTCCCCTCTGGAAGATAGAGGGGGTAGCGGCGATCGGCTGATCCCGCGGCCGCCGACCAGAGGTCCAGACCGGGCCCGGGAGGGATGGGTGAGTTGACCATGCCGCTGACGTCCGACCCCGGGTGCGAGGCGGAGTGCGCCTCCACCGAATTCCTGTCCGCCGCCGACGCCGCCGAGTACATCAGCGCGACCTGTCTGCAGGACGGTCCGGTCGGGCGGGTCGGCCTGGAGGTCGAGGCGCTCTGCTACGACCTCAGCGACCCGCGCCGGCGCCCCGACTGGCACGAGGTGACCGATGCGATCGTCGCGGTCCCGCCGCTGCCGGGCGGCAGCCGCATCACAGTCGAACCCGGTGGTGCGGTCGAACTGTCCGGCCCGCCGGCAGACGGCGCGCTGAGCGCGATCGCGGCGATGACCGCCGACCGCGCAGTGCTGCGGGCCTCGTTCGCCCGGCGTGGCCTCGGTCTGGTGCTGCTGGGCGCCGACCCGCTGCGCCGCCCGCGCCGCATCAACCCCGGTGCGCGGTACTCGGCGATGGAGTCGTTCTTCACCGCCAGCGGAACGGGCGCGGCCGGGGCGTTCATGATGACCTCGACCGCCTCGGTGCAACTCAACCTCGACGCCGGCCCTGAGCGCGGGTGGGCGCAGCGGGTGCGGCTGGCGCATGCGTTGGGCCCCACCATGATCGCGGTGACGGCGAACTCGCCGCTGCTGGCCGGGCGGTTCTCGGGCTGGCGCAGCAGCAGGCAGTGGGTGTGGGGCGAACTCGACGAGGCCCGGTGCGGTCCCGTGCTCGGCGCCAGCGGTGACGACCCCGCCAGCGACTGGGCGCGCTACGCGCTGCGCGCGCCGGTGATGCTCGTGCAGAGCCCTGATGCGGTCGCGGTGACCAGCTGGGTGCCGTTCGCCGACTGGGCCGACGGGCGCGTGCCGCTCGGCGGCCGCCGGCCGACGCGCGCCGACCTGGACTATCACCTCACCACGTTGTTCCCGCCCGTGCGGCCGCGGCGCTGGCTGGAGATCCGTTACCTCGACAGCGTGCCCGATGCGCTGTTGCCGGCGGTGGTGTTCACCCTCGTCACCCTGCTCGACGACCCGGTGGCCGCCGACATCGCGGCCGAAGCCACCGAATCGGTGGCCACCGCATGGGATCGCGCCGCGCGCGTCGGGCTCGATGACCGCCGGCTGCACGCGGCCGCGGTCACCTGCGTCGGGACCGCCGCACAGCGCGCCCCCGCCCCGATCATGGAATCGATGCAGCAGCTGTGGCGTTCGGTCGAAGGGGGACGCTGTCCGGGCGACGACTTCGCCGACCGGGCCGTCGAGTACGGGATCGGCCCGGCCGTGCGCCAACTCGCGAAAGGTGAGTCTTGACTTCACGTGACACCCTGGCCGACGAGCTGACCCGGGCGCGGGCCCGCACCCTGCGCCTTGTCGACTTCGACGACGAGGAGCTGCACCGCCAGTACGACCCGCTGATGAGCCCGCTGGTGTGGGACCTCGCCCACATCGGTCAGCAGGAGGAGTTCTGGCTGCTGCGCGGCGGGAACCCGCACCGCCCTGGGCTGCTGACCCCTGACGTCGAGCGGCTCTACGACGCGTTCCAGAACTCCCGCGCCAGCCGGGTCAACCTGCCGCTGCTGCCGCCCACGGACGCGCGGGCCTATTGCGCGACGGTGCGCAACCAGGTGCTCGACACGCTCGACGCTCTGCCCGGTGACGACGCCGGGTTCGCGTTCGCGATGGTGGTCAGCCACGAGAACCAGCACGACGAAACCATGCTGCAGGCGTTGAATCTGCGGTCAGGAGCCCCGCTGCTGGACCGCGGCGCACCGCTGCCCGCCGGCCGGCCGGGTGTTGCCGGCACCTCGGTGCTGGTGCCCGGCGGGCCGTTCGTGCTCGGTGTCGACCCGGCGACCGAACCGCACGCGCTGGACAACGAGCGGCCCGCGCATGTCGTGGACGTGCCGGCGTTCCGGATCGGCAGGGTGCCGGTCACCAACGCCGAATGGCGCCGATTCGTCGACGACGGCGGCTACCGGATCCCGCGGTGGTGGTCCGACCGCGGCTGGGCCCATCGCGAACAGGCCGGGCTCACCGCGCCGCAATTCTGGAACGAGGACGGCACCCGCATCCGCTTCGGGCACGTCGAGGACCTGCCCGCCGACGAACCCGTGCAGCACGTCACCTACTTCGAGGCCGAGGCGTACGCGGCGTGGGCCGGGGCGCGGCTGCCCACCGAGATCGAGTGGGAGAAGGCGTGCGCGTGGGATCCGGCGGCCGGGGCCCGCCGCCGGTACCCGTGGGGGTCGGCGCCGCCCGGCCCGCGGCTGGCCAACCTCGGCGGCGACGCGTTGCGGCCGGCGCCGGTCGGGGCGTACCCGGACGGTGCGTCGGCCTACGGCGCCGAACAGATGCTGGGCGACGTCTGGGAGTGGACCACCTCTGCGCTGCGGCCGTGGCCCGGGTTCACCCCGATGCTCTACGAGCAGTACACCGAACCGTTCTTCGACGGCGACTACCGCGTGCTGCGGGGCGGTTCGTGGGCTGTCGCCGCGGGCATCCTGCGGCCCAGCTTCCGCAACTGGGACCACCCGATCCGCAGGCAGATCTTCTCCGGCGTCCGGTTGGCGTGGTCGGAGGACGACTGATGTGCCGCCACGTCGGCTGGCTGGGCGCGCCACGCACGGTCGCGGACCTGGTGTTGGACCAGCCGTACGGCCTTCTGGTGCAGTCGTATTCGCCACGCCGCCAGAAGCACGGCCTGATGAACGCCGACGGCTGGGGTGTGGGCTTCTACGCACCCGACCTGGGGGACGGTGTGCCGCGCCGCTGGCGCAGCGCCGCCCCGTTGTGGGGGGACGCGTCGTTCGCCTCGGTCGCGCCCGCGTTGCGCAGCGGCTGCGTGGTGGCGGCGGTCCGGTCGGCCAGCATCGGCATGCCGATCGAACCGACCGCGTCGGCGCCGTTCACCGACGGGCAGTGGCTGTTGTCGCACAACGGCCTGGTCGACCGGACGGTGCTGCCGCTGTCGTCGCGCGCGGAATCCACGGTGGACAGCGCGCTGCTCGCCGCGCTCATCTTCGACCGGGGGATGGACCGGCTCGGCGACATCGTCACCGAGGTGGCCGCCGCCGACCCGAACGCCCGGCTGAACATCCTCGCCGGCAACGGGTCCGAACTGGTCGCCACCACGTGGGGTGACACGCTGTCGATGCTGCAGACCGGGCAGGGCGTGGTGCTGGCCAGCGAGCCCTACGACGACGACCCCGGCTGGCGGGAGATCCCGGACCGCCACCTGGTGCGCACGGACGGATCCCGCACGGACCTGACCCCCCTGAAAGGACCGGCATGACGTTCACGCTGTCCACCTACCTCGCGACCGACTCGGCGGCCCAGGCGTTGCGCCGCGACGTCCGCGACGGACTCACCGCCACGCCGAAGACGTTGCCGCCGAAGTGGTTCTACGACGCGACGGGCAGTGACCTGTTCGACCGGATCACCCGGCTGCCCGAGTACTACCCGACCCGCACCGAGGCGCAGATCCTGCGCGACCGGTCGGCCGAGATCGCAGTGGCGGCCGGCGCCGACACGCTGGTCGAGCTCGGCAGCGGCACGTCGGAGAAGACCCGCATGCTGCTCTCGGCGCTGCAGAACCAGGGCACGCTGCGCCGCTTCATCCCGTTCGACGTCGACCCGACGGTGCTGCGCAGCGCGGGCGCCGCGCTCGAACGCGAATATCCGGGCCTCGAGATCGAGGCGGTTTGCGGGGATTTCGAGGAGCACCTCGGCAAGATCCCGCGCGACGGCCGCCGGCTGATCGCATTCCTCGGCTCCACGATCGGCAACCTCACCCCGCAGCCGCGGGCGGAGTTCCTGGCCACCCTCGCCGACACGATGGCCCCCGGGGATGCGCTGCTGCTGGGCACCGATCTGGTCAAGGACACCGGGCGGCTGGTCCGCGCCTACGACGACAGTGCCGGTGTCACAGCGCAGTTCAACCGCAACGTGCTGGCCGTGGTCAATCGGGAACTCGACGCCGACTTCGACGTCGACGCGTTCGGCCACGTCGCCCGGTGGAACGGTGACGAGCGGCGCATCGAGATGTGGCTGCGCGCCACCACGCCGCAGCACGTGCGGATCGGCGCGCTGGATCTCGGCGTCGACTTCGTCGAGGGCGAGGAGATGCTCACCGAGGTGTCGTGCAAGTTCCGGCCCGACGACGTCGCGGCCGAGCTCGCCGCCGCGGGCCTGCGGCGCACCCACTGGTGGACCGATGCGGCGGGCGATTTCGGCCTGTCGCTGGCGGTTCGGTGACCGCGCCGGGGCTGCCGGAGGCCTGGCGGTCGTCGCGGCCGAAAGCGGCCGGGGTGCATCTGGACAGCGGCGCCTGCTCCCGGCAGGGGTTCGCCGCGATCGAGGCCGCCGCCCAGCACGCGCGCCACGAAGCCGAAGTGGGCGGATATGTCGCGTTGGCGGCCGCGGCGCCGGCGCTCGACGCCGGCCGCGCCGGGGTCGCCGCGCTCACCGGGCTCGACGCCTCCCATGTCGTGTTCACCTCGGGCGCCAATTCCGCGTTCGACCTGCTGCTGCGCAGCTGGGCGGGGGAGCGGACGGCAGCGTGCCTGCCCGGCGAGTACGGACCGAACCTGGCCATTCTCGCCGCCAATGGATTCCAGGTGCGGGCGCTGCCCGCCGACGGCGCGGGCCGGGTCGACGTCGAGGCGGCCGAACGGATGCTCGCGGCCGCCCCACCCGCGCTGGTGCATCTGACCCCGCTGGGCAGCCACCGCGGTGTGGCGCAACCGCTGTCCGGGATGGCCGCAGTGTGTGGCCGGCTCGGCCTCCCGCTGGTGGTCGACGCCGCGCAGGCCCTCGGCCACCTGGACTGCGCCGTCGCACCCGACGCGATCTACTCGTCGTCACGCAAGTGGCTGGCCGGCCCGCGCGGTGTCGGAATGCTCTCGCTCTCAGAGCAATTCGCACAGCGGCTGCAGCCGCGCCTGCCTCCACCGGAGTGGAATGTGCCGATGACCGTCATCGAGAAGCTCGCCCAGGGTGAGTCGAACGCCGCGGCGCACCTGGGGTTCTCGGTCGCCGTCGGGGAACACCTCGCGTTCGGCGCCGCCGAGATCCGGCAGCGGCTGGCCGAGGTGGGCCGGATGACCCGCACTGCCCTGGCCGGCGTGCCGGGGTGGCGGGTGGTCGAACCGGTCGACGAGCCCACCGCGATCACCACCGTCGAGCCGGTCGACGGGGCGGATCCGCAGCGGGTGCGGGACTGGCTGATCGAACACCGTGCGATCGTCACGACGTTCTGCGGTGTGCAGCGCGCACCGTTCGAGCTCGCCGTGCCGGTGCTGCGGCTGTCCCCGCACGTCGACGTGACCGCCGAGGATCTCGAATTCACCGCCGCCGCACTGGTCGACGCCACCCGGGTGGTCTGAGCTCAGCCGTCTTTGTGCGCGCTGAGCAGGAACGCGGGAAGCTTGATCCGGCCCTTCTCGTCGAATTCGAAATTCGGCGGGGGCATGTCGACCGGGGCGCCCGGGGGTGGACCCGGCATCGGGTTGGCGTGGATGAACGCGGGCCGGATGTCGTCGACGGTCCAGTACGCCGAGACCGCCTCGCGCAGTTCGTCCTCGTCGACCTCGTGCGGCTTGGTCTCGAGTTCGGCCGGGAACGCGCCCTTGGCGAACACCAGGATGAACAGGCCCGCGCCGGGCGCGGCCGCCCGGTGCACCGAACGCAGGTACCCGTCGCGACCCTCGACGGGCAGCGAGTGGAACAGCGTGCTGTCGATGACGGTGTTGAACCGCCCGTCGTATCCGGTGAACGAGGTGATGTCGGCCTGGACGAAGCTCGCCGTCGACAGGTGGCGCTGCTGGGCGGCCTGATCCGCGGCGGCGACCGCGGTCGGGCTCAGGTCGATGCCCACCACGGTGTAGCCGTCGGCGGCCAGCGCGAGCGACAACTCGGCGTGTCCGCATCCGGCGTCGAGCACATCGCTGCGGAACCGGCCGGCGCGGTGCAGCGCGGCCAGTTCGGGCTGCGGCTCGCCGATGCTCCACGGCGGCGGTCCGTCGAATCCACCCTCACCGCGGTAGGCGCTGTCCCAGTCCATCACGTCAGACGTCATGGCCTCCAACCTACGTGGGGCCGTCCCAGGTGTGCACGGGCTCGTTGCTGTGCATCCGCTGGCAGTACAGCCGCAGCATCTCGGCGAGCGCCGCGGGCCGGGCCAGCCCCTGCTCCTGCAGCGCCTGCACGGTGGCGACCTGCCATGCGGCGCCGTTGCGGCCGGTCTTCGCGCGGCCCTCGATGACCCCGAGGTACCGGTCGCGCACCTCGGCGGCCACGCCCCAGCGGCGCAGCCCCTCGTCGGCCATCGGCAGCAGTTGCCGCAGCACCAGCTCGTCCGGGGTCACCTCGCCGAGCCCCGGCCAGTACAGCCGCGCATCCATCCCGTGCTGCGCGGCGGCGGTGAAATTGTGTTCGGCCGCGGCGAAGCTCAGCTTCGTCCACAGCGGCCGATCCTCGTCGGCGAGCGCCCGCAGCGTCCCGTAGTAGAACGCCGAGTTGGCCAGCATGTCGACCACCGTCGGCCCGGCGGGCAGCACCCGGTTCTCCACCCGAAGGTGGGGAGTGCCGCTCACCACGTCATACACCGGCCGGTTCCACCGGTAGATGGTGCCGTTGTGCAGGCGCAGTTCCGACAGCTTCGGTGTACGCCCGGCCGCCAGTTCGGCCACCGGGTCCTCGTCGGACACCTCCGGTAGCAGCGACGGGAAGTAACGGACGTTCTCCTCGAACAGGTCGAAAATCGAGGTGATCCAGCGTTCGCCGAACCACACCCGAGGCCGCACCCCCTGGGTCTTGAGCTCGTCGGGTCGGGTGTCGGTGGCCTGGGCGAACAACTCGATGCGGGTCTCGGCCCACAGCTGGTGGCCGAAGAAGTACGGCGAGTTCGCGCCCAGCGCCAGCTGCGGGCCCGCCAGCACCTGCGCGGCGTTCCAGTTGCGGGCGAAGTCGGCCGGTGACACCTGCAGGTGCAGCTGCATGCTGGTGCACGCCGACTCGGGCGCGATGGTCGCCGCCTGCAAGCTCAGCCGTTCCGGGCCCGCGATGTCGATCAGGATGTCCTCACCGCGCGCGGTGAAGATCGAATCGTTGAGCGCCTGGTAGCGGGTCGAATCGCTCATCCAGTCGTCGGAGAGGTGTTCGGGCATCAGGGTGGGCAGGATGCCGATCATCACGATGTGCGCGCCGTCGGCGGTGGCCTTGGCCTCGGCGGCGTTGAGGCTCGCCCGCACATCGGCTTCCAACTCCAGGGCGGCGCGGCCCGGCAGCGGCCGCGGTGGCACGTTGAACTCGATGTTGTAGGCGCCGAGTTCGGTCTGATAGGCCGGGTCGGCGATCGCGGCGAGTACCTCGGAATTGCTCATCGCGGGCTGGTAGTCGGCGTCGACGAGGTTGCACTCGATCTCCATGCCCGTCAGCGGGCGTTCGAAGTCGAAGCTCGACTGGGCCAGCATCGTCTCGAACACGTCGAGACACAGCTGGACCTTGCGGCGGTACTCGCGGCGATGCGCGCGACTGAAGTCCGCCTGCTTCACTTCTTCGCCCACGGCACCGATGCTAGTGACGCCCGCGCAACTTATTCGAAGTAACGCGGGTGCATATCCTCGGTCAGGCCGGGTAGCACCGCCTCTATGGACATCACCGTCACCTTCATCGGCAACGCGACGACGTTGATCACCGCAGACGGCATCACTTTGCTGACCGACCCGAACTTCCTGCACCGCGGTCAGCACGCGTACCTGGGCTACGGCCTGGTGTCCAAGCGCCTGCACGACCCCGCGCTCGACGTCGACCGGCTGCCCCCGCTCGACGCGGTGCTGCTGTCGCACATGCACGGCGACCACTGGGATCGGGTGGCGCAGAACGGCCTCGACCGGGCGCTGCCGGTGCTGACCACCCCGCACGCCGCCAAACGGCTGCGCCACCGCGGATTCGGTCACGCGGTGGCGCTGAACACCTGGCAGAGCCATACGTTCACCAAGGGCACCACCACGGTGACCGTGACGTCCCTGCCCGGACGGCACGCGCCCACCCCCATCGACCGGTTCCTGCCGGCGGTGATGGGCTCGATGGTGGAGTTCACCGCCGCCTCCGGCGACACCCGTCGGCTCTACATCTCCGGTGACACGCTGCTCATCGAGGAACTCGACGAGATTCCGCGCCGGTTCCCCGACATCGACGCCGGGGTGCTGCACCTGGGCGGCACCCGGCTGCCGTTCGGCAGACACCTGCCGTTCGGGCTGACGGTGACCATGGACGGGAAGCAGGGCGCCGGCCTGGCCGAACTGCTCGACCTGCCGAGAGTGATCCCCGTGCACTTCAACGACTACGGCGTGTTCGCCTCGCCGCTGTCGGACTTCCTCGACGAGTGCAAGCGGCGCGGACTGGCCGACCGCATCGTCGAACTGGACCGCGGCGCGTCGGTCACGCTCTAGGTGTACTCGGCGGTCAGGTTGGTGACAGTCGGCTGGTCGGGGGTTGTCCTCCGAGGGCTGAATGGCGGCGTTGATTGTTGTAGTAGTCGAGCCAGGGGGCAAGGGCTGCGCAGCGGGCG
>NZ_SPQO01000070.1 GCF_004570325.1 Mycobacterium sp. PS03-16
CGGTGGTGGTGGCGGGGTCCCGCCCGCCCCGCTCCAGCCCGCGGTGGGCGCCGATTCGGTGGCCCCCGCCCCCGGCGGTGCCGCACGTGGCGGTCCCGCCGGTGCGGCCGGTCCGGCCGGCGGAATGGGCGCGATGGGCGGGATGGGCGGCATGCCGATGGGCGGTGCGGGCGCCGGTCGCGGTGGCCAGGGCAACGAGAAGAAGCGCACCCCCGGGCTGTCGCCCGACGAGGACCTCTACACCGAGGACCGGCAATGGACCGAGGCCATCATCGGCCAGCGGCCGCGTAAGCCCCAGCAGGACGGGAAGGACTCGAAGTGACCGACCAGATGCATCCTCAGGTCGCCGCGGTCCTTGCACAGGCGCAACAGTTGCAGTCGATCATGGACGAGCAGCTGCACAAGATGAACAGTCAGACGTTCACCGCAGCCGACGAGACCGAGACCGTGCACGTGACCCTCGACGGGCACCACCATCTGACCGACATCTACATCGAGGACGGCCTGCTGCGGCACGGCGCGCACGTCGTCGAGCACCGGCTCAACGAGGCGCTGCAGAACGCGACCGTGGCCGCGGCCGAAGCCCTTGCCGCGGACCGGGAACGCATCGATGCCCAGGTCGCCGAGCTGACGTCGCGGTGGGAGCCGCCCGCCTGAGCCGGCTCGTCTGCAGCCGGTCAGAAACGCAGGTTGCGCAGCAGGTCGTAGACGCTGGCGATCCACAGCAGCAGCGGGATGACGGCCGCGATCGCGGCGCCGTCGAGCAGCTCGAGGATCCGCTTGGTCACGGGAGAGATCCGTCGCACGCCGTCGGTGGCACCGATGACCACCAGCGCCACTGCGCCCAGCGCCGCGTAGACGGCCAGCACCAGCCAGGCGTCCTCGGGATACCACTGGCACAGCTTGACCATCACGCCGGTCGGCACGAGGACCGTCACCGCCAACAGCGCCCAGGCACACCAGCGTTCGGCGTACAGCCGGGACCGGAAGCCGCAAATCGTGGTCACCAGACCCGCGACGATCAGGCTGTGGATGAAGAAGTGGCCCTGCACCACAACGGTGATCGCCCCGATCGCGAGCACCAGCGCGCCCGCGGTCAGAAATCCGATCAGCAGCTTCTTGGCCAGAACGCTGCGCTCCTCGAGGCGCGCCGCCGATTCGGGCACCGAGGCCATGATGGCCTGCCAGGTCGGCGACTGCTCGTCCGTGCCGTCGCGCGACGTCACCGGGTCGAGCAGTTCGTCGTTGGCCACCGTCTCACCGGGGGCGGGGATCGGCGGCAGCGCGATCCGCGCGACCGCCACCGTCAGCTTCGCCGCATTGGTGACGACGATCAGGCCGAACGCCACCGCACCCGCGGGAACCCAGTACTGCCAACCGTATCCGTAACCGATGGCCGCGGCGGTCAGCGCGGTCGCGGCCACCGCCATGAACGCGGCGAGCTCCGCCCGTTTCCGTGGGCCGCCGCGCGTGGCGAGGGTGAGCAGCAGCACCACCGCACCCGCGCCGGCCACCTGCGGCGCCCCCAGTGAGCCGACGCCGTTAGGCAGCGGCACCGCGAGCGCGGCTCCGGCGGCCAGCGGCGGCAGCGCCGCCACCAGCAGGCTCTCGGCCATGTCGAGGTTGGCGTACCGGTTCTGCGCGACCATGCTGCCGCCGAGCAGCACCAGGCCGAGCAGCGCGAGCGCCAGCGCCCACCACAGGCTCTGGCCGGTGCGGTGCCACGACAGCAGTCCCATCACCGTGACCGCAACGGCGACCAGCGGAATCGAGATCCCGACGAAGCGGTTGAGCGCGCTGCGGTCGAACTCCGGCGACTCGTCGAGCACCGCGATCGCGTCGATGACGTCCTCGACGAGCGGCCGGTACCGTTCGGTCCGACTCACCGAGACCAGCGTCAGCAGTGCACCGTCGACGACGCCCGCCTCGTCGAGGGACTCACCGCCTTTGAGCGGCGGGGCACCGGGACGGGCGAACGCCCACACCCCCTGGGCGGTGAAGTCGAATCCGGCGAGGACGTCCTTGGGGGTGTCCTCCAGCAGTTCGGCCAGCACCGCGACGGTGTCGTCGATGTAACTCTCGATGGGCGCCGCCGCGGGCAGGACCAGATCGGTCATGCGTCGGCCCGTCAGGATCGTCACCCGGGTGGTCGACTGCCGCCCAGGTGTGACGCTCGAGGTGGCGCTGGATGCGGCGGCGGTGGCGGTCAACGCCGTTCGAGCCTGTCGAAGTCGTCAGACAAGGCGGCCGCCAGTTCGGTGATGCGCCGCTGGAACGTCTTGTCCAAGAGGTCCAGCCGGATCTCCGTGCCACCGGCGATGTGCTTGTCCCACGGCAGCACGATGACACGGCCGGGGGCCACGTGTCGCTCGAATTGCGCAACAAGATCATCGACGTCGATGTTCGGCTTACCGGGGGTGACATGGTTGATCACCACGCATGACCGGCTCAGCAGGTCCTGATAGCCGTTCTGGCGCATCCAGTCCATCGTCACCGCGGCCTGCCGGGCCCCGTCGATCGACGCGCTCGCGACGATCACCATGCCCGACACCGTGGACAGCACCGCGCGCGACGCGGGCTGGAACAGACCGGCGCCGCAGTCGGCGAGAACCAGGTTGTAGTACCGCGACACCACGCCGGTGGCGCCTTGCCAGTCCTCCTCGTTGAAGGCGCGGCGGGCCTGGCTGTACTCCTCGGAGGACAGCACCTCGAGGTTGGACCCGTTCATGCTCGTGTAGGCGCGAATGTCGTTGTAGCGGGCCAGCTCCTTGTCCGACAGCAGGTCGGCGATCGTGGCCGCGGACTGGCGCCCGGCGCGGTCGGCGAGGTTCCCGGCGTCGGGGTCGGCGTCGATCGCCAGGATGCGGTCACCGCGGACCTTGGCCAGCGTGGAACCCAGGGCCACGGTCACCGCGGTCTTGCCGACGCCGCCCTTCAGGCCGAACACGCCGATCTGGTAGGAGTCGCGGGCGTTGCGGCGGATCCGCGCGTGCAGGTCCATCTCGTAGAGCTCGTCGGGCGACAGCCCGAGGTTGATCCGGGTGAGCAGGTAGATGATGTGCCGCCAGCCGCGCTGCGACGGCATCTTGACGTTGGTCTTGACGCCGACGTGCGACAGCGCGTCGATGGCGCGGTGGTTGCCCATCGCGGCGGCCGAGGTGGGCGCCGGCTGCATCGGCGGCTGCCCCTGATGCCACGTCGGATCGGCGACCGGCGGCGCGTCGGCGAAGTGCGCCGACGGCGGTGGGGCGGGCGCTGGTGCGGGCCGCGGCGG
>NZ_SPQO01000053.1 GCF_004570325.1 Mycobacterium sp. PS03-16
TCCGATCGGGATGTCGGGTGCGCGGGTGGCGCTGCATGCGGCGTTGGAGCTCAGGCGCACCGGTGGCCGCTACGCCGTCGCGGCGCTGTGCGGCGCCGGCGGCCAGGGCGACGCCCTCATCCTGCGCGCCTCGGACAGCGCCTCGAACAGCGGAAAGGACTGAGCCATGGTCAATCTCACCCGCATCTACACCCGCACCGGCGACGGCGGCACCACCCGCCTCGGCGACATGAGCGAGACGTCGAAACTCGACCCGCGCCTCGAGGCGTACGCCACCGTCGACGAGGCCAACGCCCACATCGGCGTGGCGCTCAGCGTGGCCGACATGGACGACGCGGTGGTGACGATCCTGCTGCACATCCAGAACGATCTGTTCGACGTCGGCGCCGACCTCAGCACGCCGGTGGTGCCGGACCCGAAGCACCCGCCGCTGCGCGTCACCCAGGACTACGTCGACCGCCTCGAGAAGTGGTGCGACCAGTACAACGACGAACTGGAACCGCTGCGGTCGTTCATCCTCAACGGCGGTTCGCCGGCCGCGGCGTACCTCCACGTCGCACGCACGGTCGTGCGGCGTGCCGAACGGGAGGCTTGGCGCGCCTACGCGCAGTACGCCGAGTCGATGAACAAGCTGACCATCACGTATCTGAACCGGCTGTCGGACCTGCTGTTCATCCTCGCGCGCTACAGCAACCGCGAATACGGCGACGTCCTGTGGGTGCCCGGCGGAGCCCGCCTGTGACCCGGCCCGCACTGCACGACGCCGCCCGGTGCGACGCAGTCGATGCGCCCACCGAGCGCCGCGGCTACCCGGCGAGCCTCGACATCGCCGGTAGGGCGGCGGTCGTCTTCGGCGGTGGCGGCGCGGCCGTGCGCCACGTCGCGGCCCTGGTGCAGGCCGGCGCGTCGGTGAGCGTGGTGCACGGCGATGCCGACGCCACCATCGAGGACCTGGCCGACCGCGGTGTGATCGTCTGGCGCCGGCGAGGATTCGACGAGCGCGACCTCGACGACGTGTGGCTGGCGATCGCGGCCACCGGGCGCGCCGAGACCGACCGCCGGATCGTCCGCGCGTGTGAGGACCGCCGGCTGTGGTGCATCCGGGAGACCGGTGCACCACGCCGCCACGGACCCGGCGCCGGACGGGTGACGCTGGTCGGCGGCGGGCCGGGGGATCCGGGTCTGCTCACCGTCGCCGGACTGGAGGCGCTACGGGCCGCCGACGTGGTGGTGACCGATCGGCTGGCGCCGGTGTCGGTGCTCGCCGAACTCGGCCCCGGGGTGCGGATCATCGACGTCGGCAAGATCCCGTTCGGCAAGGCCACCCCGCAGCACGAGATCAACCGCATCCTGATCGAGCACGCCCGCGCCGGCAGCGCCGTCGTCCGGTTCAAGGGTGGGGACAGCTTCCTGTTCGGCCGCGGCGGGGAGGAGTGGATCGCCTGCGCCGCAGCGGGTGTGCCGGTGACCGTCATCCCCGGCGTGACGTCGGCGCTTGCGGTGCCGGCGGGCGCGGGCATCCCCGTGACGCACCGCGGGGTGACCCAGGGCGTCACCGTCGTCTCGGGCCACGTCGCACCGGACGATCCCGCCTCCACGGTGGACTACGCGGCGCTGGCCCGGGCGGGCACCACGCTGGTGTTCCTGATGGCGGTCACCACGCTGCCCGCCATCACCGCGAGCCTGATCCGGCACGGGCTGTCACCCGATACGCCCGCGGCGACCGTCGCCGACGGCACGCTGGCACAGCAACGCGTCGTGCGGGGGACCGTCGCCGACATCGCCGACACCGTGCGGGCCGAGGGCATCACGCCGCCGGCCATCACGGTCATCGGGGACGTGGCGGCCTTCGATCCGGCTGCCACGACCTCGGATGTCGAGCTGCCGCAAGAAATCTGGACGGCCGCGGCGCGCTGACGCGCTACCAGCCCCGCATCTGCAGTGGTGTCCCGATCGGTGCGAAGAAGCGTTCGACATCGCCCGGGCCGAGCCCGTGCAGCGTCGGCGGATTCCACTTCGGGTTGCGGTCCTTGTCCACGACGCGAGCGCGGATGCCCTCGGTGAGATCGGGATGGCGCGCGCAGTGCTGACCGACCCGCAGATCCTGGGCGAGGCATTCGGCGAGGTCGGTCATCTCCGCGGCCCGGCGTAGTCCCTCGAACGTCACGCTCAGCGCAGTCGGCGACGCACCGGTGAGCGCGGTGCCGGCGAGCTCGGCCACGTCGCTGTCACCCGCCGCCACCGCCGCGGCGATCCCGGCGACGGTCGACGCCCCGAACATGTCGTCGATCACGGCGCGCCGGTCGGCGATCTGCGACGGGGGCCGTCCGTCGAACTCCCGCAGCGCCTCGTCGGCCGAAACCTGCTGCAGCCGAGCGGTCAGCGCGTCGATCCGGTCGTCGGGAACATAGTGGTCGGCCAGGCCCATGTACAGCGCGTCGCCCGCGCTGAGGTGGGCGGCGGTGAGCGCCGCGTACACCCCGGTGCGCCCCGGGGCACGGGAGTACAGCCACAGCCCGCCCACATCGGGGGACAGGCCGATCAACACCTCGGGCATCCCCATCCGCGTCGAATCGGTGACCACGCGGTGAGCGGCGTGCGACGCCAAACCCATTCCGCCACCGAGTGTCAGGCCGTGTGCGATCGACACGACCGGTTTGGGTCAGGTGGCGATCAGGTGGTCCAGCCGGTACTCCGCGGCCCAGAAGTCGGCGAGCCCGTCGAGGTCGCCCGACACGATCATCGTCCGCACCCGCTTGATGTCGCCGCCGGCGCAGAAACCCCGCCGGCCCTCCCCACGGATCACGATGGTCTGCACCGACTCCTCGCCCACCGCCTCGTCGAGCAGTGTGGTGATCGTGTCGATCTCCTCCGGGCCGATCGCGTTGATCGCGGCCGGATTGCGCAGCGTGATCGTGGCCAGCCGCCCGGCGACGGTCAACGAGGGGCGGGCGGAGAGGTCCGCGGTCATGGGTGTCCTTCCGGGTGTCATACAGCACCGCCAGTGAGCGGGGCTCACTGGCGGTGCTGATCGGTCTGTCGACGTCAGGTGGTGGCGGCCGGTTCGACCGGCGCGTCCTCGAGGTCGTTGTTCTTGGTCTCGGGCAGGGCCAGCACGCAGAGCAGGCTGACCGCGGACAGTGCGGCGAGCAGCACGCCCACCCAGATGCTGGAGTAGTTCGCCACGATCTGCGCCGCCAGGATCGGCGGGATGGCCCCGCCGATGATGCCGCCGAGGTTGTAGCTCAGACCGGCGCCGGTGTACCGGAAACGGGACTGGAACATCTCCGGCAGCAGTGCGCCCGCGGGGCCGTTGGCGACACCGTAGATCGACAGCGTGACCGTCACGCCGATCAGGAACGCGAAGGGCGAGCCGGTGTCCAGCAGCGGGAACAGCAGTAGCGACCAGATGATCGCCCCGCCGTAGGCGATCGCGATGACCCGCTTGCGACCCACGCGGTCGGAGATGATCGCCGCGGCGGCGGTCACCACCGCGAGCACGGCGGCACCGATCATGCCGAAGCCGAGGATCATCGTGCGGGTGAAGTCCAGCGACGACATCCCGTAGCTGGTGAGGAAGGTGCTGCCGGTGTAGAACATCGAGAACACCGTCGACATGGCCAGACCCGAGATCAGGATCTGCCGCCACTGCTTCTTGAACGCCTCGGCGAACGGCAGCTTCGCCGGTGCGACCGAGGAGTTGCGGCTCTCGAGGTGCCTCTTGAAGACCGGCGTCTCGGCGATCGACAGCCGGATCCAGAGGCCGACGATCACGAGCAGCAGCGAGGCGATGAACGGGAAACGCCAGCCGTAGTCGAGGAACGCCCCACTGGTCGCTCCGACGGTGATGGAGACCACGAAGAACGTGCCGCTGGCCAGGAAGAAGGCGCAGGCGGGGCCCAGCTGCGGGTACACCGCCATGCGGCCGCGTTGGTGTTTGGGCGCGTATTCGGCGGTAAGCAGTGTGGCGCCGGCCCATTCTCCACCCATGGCCAGGCCCTGCAGGAAGCGCATGACGACCAGCAGGATGGGCGCCCAGATCCCGATGCCGTTCTCGAACACCCCGAACACGCCGGTGTTGTAACCGGGGAAGAAGCCGATCAGGACGGTCGACAGACCCATCATCAGCAGCGTCCACACCAGCGTCCGCTTACGGCCGATCTTGTCCCCGAAGTGGCCGAACACGATCGACCCGACAGGACGGGCGAAGAACGCGACGCCGAACGTGGCGAACGACGCGATGGTGCCCATCGCTGGGCTGCTGTCCGGGAAGAAGACCGACGGGAACACCAGCGCGGCCGCGGTGCCGTAGACGAAGAAGTCGTAGTACTCGATCGTGGTGCCGATGAGGCTGGCGGCGCCGACCTTGCGGAGGCCGCGACGCTCGGCGGCTCCTGCCTGTTCGGGTGTCAGAGTCGGGCTCTGTGGATGCATGTACGTCTCCAATAGGTGGGCGGATCTCTTTATGGTCCTACCACAACTGTGGTACGCGCCACAAGGAAACACCGCAAGTTGCCCCGACCACAGATGTTCATTTGACGTGCGGCAGGCAACGCGAGTATGGTCCTACCACACGTTGGTCGGCCGTCGGTCGACTCAGCCCTCGACGACCGGGAGATGTGCCCCGATGACCGTGCTCGACGACCGCGCCGAGTCGCGCGAGATGCCGGGCAGGCCCGCCCCGGTGACCTGGAAGCTGATCGTCGCCGTCGAGGCGCCGTGGACCGGTCAGATGTACTCCACCCGACCGGGCCGCGATCGCATCGCCTTCGACTCGGTCGAATCGTTCTGTGCGGCAATGCTCGCGCTCACCGACTGGCCGCTGCAGGCCCGCTCCGACGGAGCCGGTGCGCCGCACCGCGCCCCGGGCACGCGGCGCCGGACGGGAGCGCGGCGCGGGGAGCAGGCGCAGACACGGAAGTTCATCGTCGCCGCGGACCGTCCGTGGACCGGTGAGCTGTACCGGACCCGTCCGGGGCTCGGGCACCTGCACTTCGCGACGTTCGAGCAGTTCCTGCGCGCGGTCATGGACATCACCGGATGGTCGCTCGACTCCCGCGGCGACGCGGTGTGCGCGGCGGGACCGGGCCTCAGCCGGCTCGCTTGAGTGCGCTGAGGCCGACCGGACAGGGAGCGCCGCGCAGCACCGCGGAGAGCAGGGTGGCCGCACGGTCACCGTCGCCCGCCGCGATGGCGTCGACGATCAGCGCGTAGGCCTGTGCCCGGCCCGCCGGCGGGTCGTCGGGCGCGCCCATCGGTGCTGTGCCGTCGCGGTTCTCGATCTCACGCAGGGCCGTCCACAGCATCGTCGCCAGCGCGTTGTCGGCGATGTCCATCAGCTGGTCGTGAAACTCCGCCTCGAGGTCCCCGGCGCCGTCGACGGCGTCGCGCATCCGGGCGGTCAGCGAGCGCAGCGCGGCGATGTCCTCGACGCTTGCCGATACGGCGGCACGGTGGGCCGCCACCTGGGCGATCGACTGCCGATGCTCGCGCAGGTCCTCACGGCTGTACGAGGCCACCTGCAGGTGCAGGCGCAGCACCATGGCCATCCCGGCGACGCTGTCGTTGACGATCACCGAGCCCGCCGACGGACCGGACCCGGTACCCGCCTCGACCACCCCGACCGCCTCGAGGATGCGCAGCGCCTCGCGCACGGCGCCGCGGCTGACGCCGAGCGCTTCGGCGAACTGGCGCTCGGGTGGCAGGCGGTCGCCGGCGCGCAGCCGTCCCGTCCGCAGCCGGTTCTCGATCTCGGCCACGACCTGCTCGTGAGTGCGCATGCGCGGCAACGGTTCCCACTGCGCTGCAGTGCTGACAACGGCTCTCGCCATGATGACCTCCCGCAGGGATTCGGCGTCCCTGATCCGTGGATGTGACTGCGGGCCGTCAGGTCTGACTTCACCCCCGCCGCAACGGGGGTGTCACAGTAGCGCGACTGTGCTGGATTTCCACCAACTTCATCGGGCCCGCTGCAGTGATCGTAAGCCATCACGGGCGGATACGGCCAACGCGCCGGGCGGGGGGTACGAATGTTGCCGCGACGGCCCGCGTGTCGCGACGAGCGTGCGCTCACAGCGATTCTCCGGCCGGATCTCCGCAGTGTCCGCACGTTCGTCGTCGCGTCCACGTGGGCCCCGCCGAAGATTGCGCTGAGGGTCGCGGATTGGGCGTCTGCGACGACCGTGGGCGCAATGTCCGAGCCGGGCGCCCCCGACCTGGGCCCGGGCGTCAGGCGGCGCTCAGCCGGCCCACTTCATCTCACCGAAGCCGACGGCGCGGTAGAAGTCGCGGATGTGCGTGGTCACCCGCTTGACGGCCAGTTCGGCGTCGCCCTCGGCGATCGCGTCGACGATCGCCGCGTGCTCGTCGGCAACCTGCGCCATGGTGCTGACCGGGTCCTCGAGCTCACTGAACGCGGTGACCATCGCCTGGCGCAACGCCTCGCGCAGCGCCGCCATGAGCGCGGCCGCGAGGCCGTTGTCCGAGGCGCGGGCGATGCGGACGTGGAACGCGGTGTCGAGATCATTGAACGACGCGGTGGTGTGCACGCCGCGCATCTGCTCGACCAGCGACCGCAGTTCGGCGATGTCCTCGCTGGTGGCGCTGCGGGCGGCTTTGCGGGCGGCCAGGCCCTCCATCTGCAATCGGACCTCGACGAGGTCCTCCTGGGTGAATGAGGCCAGTTGCAGGTGGATCCGCATGACCATCGCCATGCCGGCGATGCTGTCCTTGACGATCATCGATCCCGACGACGGCCCCGAGCCGGTGCCCGCCTCGACCACACCGATCGCCTCGAGGATTCGCAGAGCCTCGCGGACCGCGCCGCGGCTGACCCCGAGCGCCTCGGCGAACTGCCGTTCGGGCGGGAGCCGGTCACCGGCCTTCAGCGTGCCCGCCACCAGGCGGTTCTCGATCTCGGCCACCACCTGCTCATGCGTGCGCAAGCGTGGAAGGGGCTTCCACTGCGACTGAGTATCCTCGGACACACCCGCACCTCTTCTTTACGCGAATCTCTCTCGCGAAGATCCCTGAGGATCCGATGGTACCGACCACATGTTGGTTTGCCCGAACATGCGGTCGGTACCGTCGGCCGGGTCAGAAGACCGGGGTCTCCTGGTAGCTGCCGAACACGTCGCGCAGCGCACCGGTGATCTCACCCATCGACAGGTGCGCGCGCACCGCCTCGATGGTCGCCGGCATCAGGTTGGCGTTCTCGTCGCGAGCGACGGCCAGCAGGGTGTCCAGCGCCTTCTGTGCCCGGTCCTGGTCGCGGTCGGCGCGGACCTGCTTGAGCCGGCGGATCTGGCGGGCCTCGGACTCCGGATCGAGCTGGTGCACCTCGATCTTCTGGTCCTCCTGGGCGTCGACGTACTTGTTGACGCCGATGACCGGGCGGTCACCGCTGGCCTTGCGCTTGGCGTAGTCGTAGGCGCTGTCGGAGATCTCCTTCTGGAAGAACCCCTGCTCGATGGCCGGCACCACGCCGCCCATCGCCTCGACCTTGTCCATGTAGGACTGGATGCCCTTCTCGATCTCGTCGGTAAGGGCCTCGACGTAGTACGAGCCGCCGAGCGGGTCGATCACGTTCGGGACGTTGGTCTCGTCGGCGATGATCTGCTGGGTGCGCAGGGCGAGCTTCATCGCCATCTCGCTCGGGATCGTGTACGCCTCGTCCAGACCGTTGGTGTGGATCGACTGTGCGCCACCGAGAACGGCGGACAGCGCCTGGATCGCGGTGCGGACGATGTTGACCATCGGCTGCGGCTTTGTCAGCGTGGCCGCCGCGGTCTGGGCGTGGAACCGCAGCCGCATCGAGTTCGGCTTCTTGGCGCCGAAGTGCTCCTTCATCATCTTCGCGTAGTAGCGACGGACGGCGCGGAACTTCGCGACCTCTTCGAACATGTCGGCCTGCGACACGAAGAAGAACGACAGGCGCGACGCGAACTTGTCGACGTCGACGCCGGCCTTGACCACGTCCTCGACGTAGGCCTTGGTGATCGCCATGGTGAAGGCGACTTCCTGGATCGCGTTACCGCCGGCCTCGCTGATGTGGTACCCGCTGATGTTGACCGGGTTGTAGCGCGCCATGTGCTCGGCGCCGTAGGCGACGCAGTCGCGCACGATGCGCATGCTGGGGCGGACCGGGAAGATCCATTCCTTCTGCGCTACATACTCTTTGAGGATGTCGTTCTGGATGGTGCCCGACAGCTTGTTGAGGTCCATCCCGCGGTCCTCGGCGACCGCAATGTACATCGCCATCAGGATCCACGCCGACGGGTTGATGGTCATCGACACCGAGATGTTCTCCAGGTCGATGCCGTCGAAGAGCGCCGCCATGTCGGGCAGCACGTCGATCGCCACGCCTTCGCGGCCGACCTCACCGAGGCTCATCTCGTGGTCGCTGTCCAGCCCCATCAGCGTCGGCATGTCGAAGTCGACCGACAGGCCGGTCTGGCCCTGGGCGATCAGGTACTGGAAGCGCTTGTTGGTCTCCTCGGCCTGGCCGAATCCGGCGATCTGCCGCATCGTCCACTTCCGGCCGCGGTACATCGTCGGGTAGGGGCCGCGGGTGTAGGGGTACTTCCCGGGCAGGCCGATCTCGTCATAGCTCTCGGGCAGGTCCTGCGGACCGTACACGCGCTTGACGGGCAGTCCGGCGCCGCTGACGTAGCTCTCGCGGGACTCGGGGGCGCGCTTGATGAAGTCGGCGAGCTCGTTGTTCTCCCACTCCTCGAGCTCGGCCTGGGCGCGCTTGCGCAACGCATCGCTGGCCAGGCGCAGCTCCTCGACGGTCGACTCCTCACCGGGGTTCGACAGCGGGTCGGTGGACAGGCCCTGCTTCTCGGCGGTCGTCTCGTCGCTGGGGGTTGACACTTGGTCGGTCATCACTTTCCTCTTCCATTGATGTCAGTGGGGTCTACGGCCATGGCGGTCAGCAGCCGGGCGGCGGCTTGTCGGGGTTCGTCCTCGCGGGCGATCAGCGCCTCGACGGCCGCGTCGAAGTCGCGCATGCCCGAGCGGAGTTTCTCGGCGATGAGAGCCTCTGCCGCCCACCGGATCCGTGTCGCGGCGTTACGCCGCTCGACGTCCTTGAGGCCGCCGTGCTCGGCCATCCAGGTGCGGTGCTCGGCGGCCTGGTCGAGCAGGTCGGCGACGCCCTCACCGGTGGCGGCGGTGGTCTTCTGGATCGGGACGTTCCACTGCTGAGCCTCCCGGTGGGCCAGCCGCAGGGACTCCCGCAGCTGCTTGACGGTGAGGTCGGCACCCGGTCGGTCGGCCTTGTTGACCACGTGGATGTCGGCGATCTCGATCAGGCCCGCCTTGATGGCCTGGATGTCGTCACCGAGGCCCGGCACGCTGACCACGACCACGGTGTGGGCGACGCTGATCACGTCGACCTCGGCTTGTCCGACGCCGACCGTCTCCAGGATGACGACGTCGTAGCCGGCGGCGTCGAGCACGACGATCCCGTCGAGCACCGCGCGGGACAGTCCGCCGGTCGCACCGCGCGAGGCCATCGATCGGATGTAGACGTCCTTGCGGCCGGCCAGTTCGGTCATCCGGATCCGGTCACCGAGGATCGCGCCGCCGGAGTATGCGCTCGACGGATCGACGGCGAGGATCGCCACCTTCAGCCCCCGGGTCACGTACTCCCGCGCCATCGCGGTGACCAGCGTGCTCTTCCCGCTGCCCGCCGGACCGGTGATGCCCACGACGTGGGCGCGGCCGCTGTCCTTCCAGATCTCGGCGAGCAGTTCGGACGCGGCGTCCGAGCGGCTCTCGACCAGGGTCAGCGCACGCGCCAGCGATACCTGCGAGCCGGCGCGGATGCGGTCGGCCATCGCGACGATCGGTGACTCCGTGGCGATCCCGCTCATGACGGCGATCCCCGGTCGACGGATTCGAACAGGTTGCGGTCGTCGATCACGCGGCGCGCCTTGAAGTCCGTACGCTCGAACGTGGCCGGCGGCACCGTCACGACCTTGGCGCCGACCCCGAGCACGTTGCGCAGATCGTCACCGACCTTCTTGACCCAGACATCCTGCGCCACCGAGGCTTTCTGGGCGTCGAACTCGCACTGCACCAGCAGCTCGTCCATCGCGGTCTCGCGGCTGATGATGATGCGGTGCTCGCCGCCGTACCCTTCGGCGCTCATCACGATCTCGTCGATCGCGTTGGGATGCACGTTCTCGCCGCGGATCTGGAACATGTCGTCGATCCGGCCGTAGATCCCCTTGGGCAGGAACGGGTAGGTGCGGCCGCGCGCCGCGTCCGGGGCCTCCCAGCTGGTGAGGTCGTTGGACAGCAGGCGGATCATCGGTTGCGAGGTGCGCTCGAGC
Source organism: Mycobacterium sp. PS03-16 (assembly GCF_004570325.1). Taxonomy (GTDB): domain Bacteria; phylum Actinomycetota; class Actinomycetes; order Mycobacteriales; family Mycobacteriaceae; genus Mycobacterium. Next base: position 10,341 of record NZ_SPQO01000053.1, read on the forward strand.
GTGGTGTACACCGGGGTGCCCTCGCCGCCGTAGGGCACCCGCCGCATCGTCGCCGGATCGCACACCTCGGTGTAGACCAGGTCCTGCCAGGCGAAGACGCCGGGCTCGTTGTTGCTGGCGCCCAGGTGCATCCACGGTGCGACCTCACCCATGCTGCCGGAGTCGTAGACCTCGACGTCGAACGCGTCGATGATGCGCTGGCGGATCGCCGGCACACTGGCCCCGGGCTCGCCGGAGAAGAACATCTTGCGCAGACCGATGCCGCGCGGATCGATACCGTTCTCGACGGCCACCTCGGCGAGGCGCAGCGCGTAGGACGGCGTGCCGTAGAAGACCGTCGCCGACATCTGGCGCATCCACTGCAGCGTGCGCAGGCTCTGGCCGGAGAAGCCGGCGCCGAACGGGAACACCGCGGCGCCAAGGCGTTCCGCGCCGCTGTAGGCGCCCCACGACCCCCAGTACTGGGTCAGCGGTGAGCCGATGAGCACGACGTCGGACGGCCGTATGCCCATCCCCCACATCACGCGGGCGTGGGCGTTGGCGACGGCCACCCAGTCCCGCTGGTTGATACCGAAGGCGGTGGGACGCCCGGTGGTGCCCGAGGTGCCCTTGATGTGGGTGACCTCGATCGGGTCGATGCACAGGTAGCTGCCGTAGGGCTGGTTCGCCGCCTGGTCTTCGCGCAACTCTTCCTTCTTGACCACCGGAACCGTCTCGAAGATCTCGAGTGAGGTGATGTCACCGGGTTCCAGCCCCGCCTCGGACCATTTGCGGCGGTAGAACGGTGCCCGTTCCCAGGCGTAGGCCATCAGCTCCTGGATGCGGCCGAGGATCGCCTCGTCGCGCTGCTCGGGATCCATGGTCTCGCGCACGGGGAACCAGTGCGTCTGGTCGGTGGGCGGCCGGTAGTCGGCGTCGTACGCCGGCGGCCAGCTCCACGACTCCATGGATGCCATCAGGAATTCGCCTCCACCGGGGCGGCGGCCTTGATGGTCTCGACGATCTTCTCGGGGGTGGTGTCCTGGCCGAGCACCGCCTTGACGCCCATCTTCTGCAGTTCGATCTCGTCCTCGTCGGGCATCACGCCGCCGGCGACGATGGTGAAGCGGGGACGCTCCTCCATCGAATCGAGGATCTCGAAGATCTTGGTGAAGATCGGCATGTGCGCACCGGACAGCAGGCTGACGCCGAGGACGTCGACATCCTCCTGGGTGGCGGCCTCGATGACCTGGGCCGGGCTGCGGTGCAGTCCGGTGTAGATGACCTCCATGCCCGCATCGCGCAGCGTGCGGGCGACCACCTTGACACCGCGGTCGTGTCCGTCGAGACCGATCTTGGCCAGCATCACGCGGATGGGCAGCGCCGACGGTTGATTCATGTACTCACCTGTTCTGTGGGGCGACCAATCTGTGGTTCGACCATAGACCAGGCAACGTGACCCGCGCAACAACGAATGCCGCCTGCGGTGAGCGCCACAGGCGTCACCGCAGGCCGCATCCTCCCCTCGAATCCAGTCAGTCCAGTTGCAGCCTCAGATCGGCCAGCCATTCCGTCGCGGCCGCGCGCGGCGTCAACTCGCCGGCCCGCACCCGCCGCCGCAGCTCGTCGAGCCGCGCGGACCCCGCCATCGCCTCGTGCAGCAGCGCGGTGACGTGGTTGTCGATGTGGCGCGTCAGCTCCCGGCTCTGCTGGTCCTGCCGCCGGGCCAGCCGCCGTCCGGAGGCCTGATCGCGTGCGTCGAACTCCCGCAGGGTCGTCCACAGACCGTCGACGCCCTCGCCGGTCAGCGCGACCGTGCAGCACACCGGTGGCATCTCGCCGTGGGCGTGCCCGGCGCCGACGGCCAGGGCCTGCTTGAGGTCGCGCACGAAGCGCGAAGTCTCCGGCCGGTCGGCCATGTTCACGACGAACAGGTCGCCGATCTCCATGATTCCGGCCTTGTTCATCTGCATGGTGTCGCCGAGGCCGGGCACGAGCACCACCGCCACGGTGTCGGCGACGGTGAGCACGTCGAGCTCGACCTGTCCGACACCGACCGTCTCGACGATGACGACGTCGTACCCCGCCGCATCGAGCACCTTGACCGCATCGCGCGCGGCGCGCGCCAGGCCGGTCGTCGACCCGCGGGTGCCCATACTGCGTATGAAGATGCCCGGATCCTGGCTGTGTGAGGACATCCGCACCCGGTCGCCGAGCACCGCGCCGCCGGTGAGATGGCTCGACGGGTCGATCGCCAGGATCGCGACGGTGCGCCCGTCGGCCCGCATCTGCCGGGCCAGCACGTCGACGAGCGTGCTCTTGCCCGAGCCGGGGCTGCCGGTGATGCCGATGACGTGGGCGCCGGCCGACCCGCCGAGCGACAGGTCACCGGCGACGTCGGTGACCTCGCCGCGCTCCACCCGGCTGATCAGCCGGGCGATCTCGCGTTCAGACGCCAGACCGGCCGACGTCGCGTTGCGCATCCCGGTCATGGCGCCGCCGGGGACGGGGGATCGACGCGCACGAGGCGGTCGACGCCCCGTTTGACCGTCCAGCCCGCCTGCTCGCGATCCCATCCCGCGCCCGCGGCGGTCTCGGTGGCGGCGCGCAGCGTGCGCTTGAGCACCTTGCCCGTCGGCGTTTTCGGCAGCTCACCGATGAACTCGAGGTAGCGGGGGACGGCGAAGTAGGGCAGCCGCGCGACGCAGTGGGCGAGTACCGCCACCGGATCGGGCGCGGTGGTGCCCTCGGCCACCACGAGATAGGCCTTGATGTCGTCCTCACCCTCCTGGGCGGGGGTGGCGATCACCGCGGCGTCGGCGATGTCGGGCAGTTCGGTGAGCGCCACCTCGATGTCGTAGGCGGTGACGTTCTCCCCCTTGCGGCGGATGCGGTCGTTGAGCCGGTCGAGGAAGTAGAAATAGCCGTCCGCGTCGCGCCGGCCGGCGTCGCCGGTGTGGAACCACAGGTTTCGCCACGCCTCGACGGTGCGCTCGGCCATCTGGTTGTAGTGCAGGAACGTGGTGAACGGATACCGCGGCCGGACCACGATCTCGCCCACCTCCCCGTCGGGCACGGGCTCGTCGGTGGCCGGGTCGACGACCGCGACCTCGAACCACTCGTCGAGCGCCTTACCGCAGCTACCGGGCCGCAGCGGCTCGTCGATCGGCCGGTAGATGGGCAGACAGATCTCGGTCATGCCGTACGCCTCCACGCAGGTGGTGGCGAAGCGGCGCTCGAAGGCCTCGGCGATCACGGTGGGCAGCGGGATCGTGATCATCCGCCGCACCCCGTGGTCGGCGTCGTGCGGTCCGGGCGGCCGGTTGAACACGTACTGCGCCATGACGCCGAGCAGGCTGGTGACGGTCGCACCGCAGGCCCGCAGGTCGTCGAGCCAGCGGCTGGCGCTGAACCCCTCGGCCAGCACCACCTCGGCCCCGGTCATCAGGCACGGAAGCACCTGCATGAACTGGGCATTGGCGTGGAACATCGGCAGGCAGACGTAGTAGACGTCGTCGGCGCCGATCCTCAGCTGTTCGACGACGTGCGCGGCGAACGTGTGCATGTGGGCGTGGGGGACCACCACCCCCTTGGCGGGGCCGGTGGTTCCGGAGGTGTAGATGATCGACGCCGGATCCGAGTAGGAGACCTCGGCGTGCGGCACCGCGCCCGGAGTGGCGTCGAGGTCGGCCAGCGTGAGCGTCGTCCAGGGCAGTGTCGCCGCCGCGCCGCGGACGGCGACGGTGCGCAGCCCGTTCAGCTCGCCGGCGACGTCGCGCAGCGCGGACGCGTAGGGCGCGTCGATGATCGCCACCTTCGCCCCGGAGTTGTTGGCGACGTGCACCAGGCTCGGGCCGCGGTTGGCGGTGTTGACCGGAACCTCCACGGCGCCCAGCACATTGACCGCGAACCAGCAGACGATCATGTCGATCGAGTTGTCCATGACCAGCAGCACCCGGTCGCCCTTGGTCACCCCGAGCGCGGCCAGGCCGACCGCCCGGCGTTCGGTGCGGGCGAGCAGTTCGCCGTAGGTGAGGCGGTCCCCGGTCAGCGTCCGCACCGCACACCGGTCGGGATGCTCGGCCGCCGCCTGCCGCAGGAACGCGGGCAGCGTGAAGCCGCGACGGTCGCCGGTTCCGAAGCGGTGCAACGGATCTCGAGCAGCGGGCCGGGGCGCGGAAGCGACCGTCATGCCTCGACCCGCTGGGCGCCGCGGGTGTCCGCCACGCGCTCGGTGATGAACGACACGATGTCGGCGGTGTCGGTGCCCGGCGGGAAGCAGCCGTCGATGCCCATCCGGCCGAGCTCCTCGATGTCCTCCGGCAGCAGGCTGCCCCCTGCGATCATCAGGATGTCCTGGGCGCCGGCCTCGTCGAGCCGCTCCTTGAGCTCGCGCATCAGCCGGACGTGCTGCGCCGACAGGTTCGAGACACCGACCACGTCGACGTCCTCCTGGACGGCGGCGCGGGCGACGTCGGGGATGGTGGTGCGCAGGCCGGTGTAGATGACCTCCATACCGGCGTCACGCAGGGCGCGGGCGACGATCTTGACGCCGACGTCGTGTCCGTCGATGCCGGGTTTGGCGAGCAGTACGCGAATCATGGGATGCCTTCCGGGAAGTCGGGGGAGGTCGGGAAGTGGGGGTAGTGGCTCAGAAGATGGGCGGCGCGATGTACTCGCCGACCTCGGCGATGACCCGCTTGACGATCTCGCCCTGCGAGGCGTGCGCCGTGCTGGCCGCGATCACGGCCTCCATGACGTTGCCGCCGTCCGCGACGACCTTCTGCAGGTCGTCGAGCGTGCGCTCGACCTGCGAGGCGTCTCGTTCGGCACGGACCTTCTCCAGCCGGCGGATCTGCTCCTTCTCGGACTGCTCGTCGACGCGGAACGTCTCGATCGGGCGTTCGCCCTGCGTGCCTTTGAAGTCGTTGACGCCGACGATGGTTCGCGTCCCGTTCATGATCTGCAGCTGCTGGGTGTGCGCGGTGTCGGACACCGTCCGCTCCAGCCAGCCGCTCTCGACACCGCGGATGGCGCCGCCCTGCTCGTCGACGCGGGCCATCCACTCCCAGGTGCGGCGCTCGATCTCGTCGGTCAGGCTCTCGATGTAGTACGAACCGGCCAGTGGGTCGACGACGTTGGTGATGCCGCTCTCGTAGGCCACCACCTGCTGGGTGCGCAGCGACATCCGCTGGGCGAACTCCGACGGGATCGAGTAGGCCTCGTCGAAGCACGACACCGCCATCGACTGCACGCCGCCCAGCGCGCCGGCCATCGCCTGCAGCGCACCGCGGATCAGGTTCACCTCCGGCTGCTGGTAGGTCATGGTGCTGCCGCCGGTCTGAACGTGCGTGCGCAGCTTGGCGTTCTTCGGGTCGGCGCCGAACCGCTCGTGGATGAGCTGTGCCCACACCCGGCGGGCGGCGCGCAACTTGGCGATCTCCTCGAGGAAGTCGTTGTGCACGTTGAAGATGAACGAGAAGCGGCCGATGAAGCTGTCGATCGGCAGCCCGCGGCCCAGCAGGTCCTCGATGTAGGCGATCGCGTGGGCGAACGTGAACGCGAGCTCCTGATCGGCGGTGGTGCCGGCCTCGCGGATGTTGTAGCCGTTGAGGCTGATCCCGTTCCAGCGCGGCATGTGGATCGAGCAGTACTCGATGAGGTCGCACGCCAACCGCACCGACGGGGCGGGCGGGAAGATGTAGGTCTTCTGGGCGTAGAAGTCCTTCAGCGGGTCGTTCTGCACGGTGCCGCCGAGCTTGCGCAGGTCGAATCCGCGCATCCGGGCGGCCGCGACGTACTGCCCGACCAGGACGAACGCCGGGTGGTTGATGGTCATCGAGACGCTGATGTTCTCCAGGTCGATGCCGTCGAACAGGTCGTACATGTCGGGCAGCGTGTCGATCGCGACGCCGGTGCGGCCCACCTCGCCGACCGAGCGGGGATCGTCGGAGTCCAGGCCGATCAGCGTCGGCACGTCGTAGTCGTTGGACAGACCCGTCTGACCCTGCTCGATGACGTACTTGTTGCGTTCGTTGGTCTCCGGGGCGGTGCCGAGCCCGACCACCTGTCGCCGGGTCCACTGCCGGGTCCGGTACATGGTCGGATGCGGCCCGCGGGTGTAGGGGTACTGGCCCGGTGCGCCCAATTTGGCGTCGGGATCCCAGGATTCGAGCCGGGAGGCGTCGTAGACGGCGTCGACCGGGATGCCCGAGAGGGTCTCGTGGACGTCCTGGGCTTCGGGCGTGCTGGCGGCGCTGTCGTCGCGGCGGAGGTCTGAGACGGTCATTCGCTTCCTTCGGTCTGCGTCACTTGTGGGGCCGAGTGTGATGCCTGCTACTATGGACTCTGGATCCAGGATTTGCAATACGTCGGCCGCGGCGTCCGAATCACCCCGGCCGTCCCGTCCCGATGCGCAGATTGGTGGTCGCCCATGCCCCAGCAGACCGTTGCCCAACTCATCGCCGACCGCCTGCGCAGCCAGGGGGTGCGCCGGATCTTCGGTCTCTGCGGCGGGCACATCCAGCCGCTGTGGGATGCCGTGTCCCGCGCCGGGATCGAGATCGTCGACGTCCGCCACGAGGCCGCCGCGGTGTACATGGCGCACGCAACCGCCGAACTGTCCGGCGAGCTGAGCGTCGCGATGGTGACCGCGGGGCCGGGCCTGACCAACGCGGTGACCGCGATGTCGAACGCCTACGTCTCGCGCAGTCCCGTGCTGGTCCTGTCCGGCCGGCCCCCGCGCCCGCAGACCGGGATGGGCGCGATGCAGGACATCGACCAGGCCGGCATGGTCCGGCCGATCTGCCGCCTGGTCGAACAGGTCTCCGAACGTCACCACGTCATCCCGCGCCTGGACAAGGTGATCGGCGCGGCGCTGGGCGCCGCGACCGGCGCCACCGGACCGGCCTATATCGACTTCCCGACCGATCTGCTCGACGAACCGGTCCACGACGCCGACGTCCCCGCGCTGGCGATGCAGCCGCGCGTCGCCGCCGAACTCGCCCCGTCCCCCACGGCGGTCGCGTCGGCGGCCGAGCTGATCCGCGCATCGTCGCGCATCGTCGTCATCGGCGGCCGGTCGGTGCGCGCGGCCGCCGCCGAGGTGCGCACGTTCCTCGACGGCGCGCAGGCGCTGTACCTCGACTCCGGCGAGAGCCGCGGCGCCATCCGCGACGACGTGCCGTGGTTCGTGCCCGCCGTGCGCGGACGTGCGATGAGCGAGGCCGACCTCGTCATCACCCTCGGCAGGCGGCTGGACTTCCAGCTCGGCTACGGTTCGCCCGCCGTGTTCTCGCCGGATGCCCGGTTCTTGCGCATCGGAACATGTTTCGAGGAACTCGGCGAGAACCGCCGCGGCGACGTCGAGGTGCTCGGCAGCACCGGACCGGTGCTCGCCGCACTGACGGCGGCCGGTGCGGCGCCGGCCACGCCCGACGCCGGCTGGCTCGAGGACATGCGCACGGCCAACGCGGAGCGCGCGCGCAAGCTCGCCACGAAGTTGACCTCACCCGATGTCGACGCCGAGGGCCGGATGTCGCCGAACTTCGTGGTCGGTGCGGTCAACGATCTGCTCACCGACCGCGCCGTCGCGGTGGCCGACGGTGGCGACATCCTCTCGTTCGCCCGGGTCGGCCTGCGGCCGGTCGACTACCTGGACTGCGGTGCGCTGGGCTGCCTCGGCGTCGGGGTTCCGTTCGCGATCGCCGCCGCGCTGCACCGGCCCGACGAACCCGTCATCGCGGTGATCGGCGACGGCAGTTTCGGCTTCACCGCGATGGAGATCGACACCGCGGTCCGGCGCGGGGCGCGCGCGGTCTTCGTCGTCGTCAACAACGAGGCGTGGAACATCGAGCGCCACGACCAGGTTGACCGCTTCGACAACAACCTGGTGGGCGTGGACCTGCCCGGCTGCCGGTACGACCTGCTCGCCCGCGCGTTGGGTGCCCACGGCGAGCGGGTGGAGGACGCCGGCGAGCTGGCCGATGCGCTCAAGCGGGCGCTGGACAACGCCCCGGCGGTGGTCGACGTCGTGGTCTCGCGCACCGCCAAGTCGCCCGACTACCTCGGGGGGCTGGCCGCGGTGCCGCCCCGCCAGGCGGTCGGCCCGTGGAACGCCGCAGAGTATGAGCGGTATGCCCGGTAGTGAGCCGCCGGTCATAATAGCCCGTGGATCCACGGGTGTCCGTGGGACGACGCCGAACATCAGGAGGCTGGGCGTGAGTGGTGACCCACACGGCGCGATCACGCTCGGCCGCCACAACGCGTCGAGCTTCGCCGCGCTCAGCGCGCTGCCGCCGCGGGACTCCAGCGCGCTGGCGCGGTCGGTCCGCGACCGGCTGCGCCTGGCCATCGTGCTCGAGGAGCTGCCTGCCGGTGTCCGCCTCAACCAGGTGGCCGTGGCCGAACAGCTCGGGGTGAGCCGGATGCCGGTCCGGGTGGCCGCCGCCGATCTCGTCGTCGAGGGGCTGCTGGAACCGCTGCCCACCGGCGGGGTGGCGGTCAAGGCGCTGTCCGAGCAGGATGTCGAGGCGGCCTACCGGGTGCGTGAGGCGCTCGAGGCGCAGGCCGTCCGGGAGGTCGCGCAGGCCCGTCCGGAGGCCGGGTTGCAGAAGCTGGCCGCGGTGCTCGAGCGCCACGAGGAACTCGGCGGCGCGAACGACACCCAGGTGCTGCTCGAACTGGACCGGGCGTTCCACTGGACCATTCTCGAGGCGACCGACAACCCGTACTTCAGCCGCGCGATGGTGCCGATGTGGTCGGTGGTCGAACGCGCCATGGTGGGCATGCTGCGGACCGTTCCGGACATGTTCGACCTGGCGTGGCGCGAGCATCGCGAGATCGCCGAAGCACTGGCCGCAGGAGACGCGGATCTGGCCGAGCAGCGCGCCAGGGACCACATCCGCGGTTCGGCGGCGAAATTCACGAAATCCATTTCGGGCGGGTAGCCGAGCGCCGTCTCGACCCTCCGCACCGCTGACCCGCTCGTGGGCCGGCGGGGGCGGCCGACTGCCCGCATGCGTCCGATCCCAGGAGACCGCCTTGAGCGCATCGAGTGACGAGCCGGCCGCCGGCGAACCGGGCCGGCGCGCCATGCGGGCCGGCGTCATCGCCATGCTGCCGATCCTCATCGGCATCATCCCGTTCGCGGCCGTGGCCGGACTGGCCGGAACCCACAACGGCTTCACCGTGTTCGAGACCGCGGCCTTCTCGCTGCTGGCGTTCGCCGGCGCCGCGCAGGTGGCGGCGCTCGACCTGATCGGCAACGGCGCCGGAGCCGGGGTGGTGATCGCCACGGCGCTGATCATCAACGTGCGGTTCATCGTCTACTCGGCGACGCTGGCCCCGATGTTCGCCGATGCGAGCCTGCGGCGGCGCACGGTCGGTTCCTACCTGCTCGTCGATCACGCGGTGCCGCTCACGCTGACCCGCACCGAGGACTGGCCGCGCCGCGACAAGGTCGCGTTCTACACCGGTGCGTGCCTGATCTTCTGGCTGACCTGGCAGATCTGCTCGTTCGTCGGGTCGTTCTTCGGGTCGCTGCCCAACACCGGCGTCGTCGCGTTCGCGGTGCCGATCTCATTCCTCGCGCTGCTGGCACCGCAGCTGCGGGACCGGCCGAAGCTGTTCGCCGCGATCGTCGGTGCCGCGGTGGCGGTGGTGGGCGCCGACCTGCCGGCCAACCTCGGCATGATGCTGGGGACCTTCGCCGGGATCGCGACCGGCGTGGCGTTCGGATGGCGTGCGGCCGGGCAGCAGGCGGCGTGATGAGCACCGCGACGATCTGGTGGGTGATCCTGGCGATCGCGGTCGGCGGGTTCGCGCTGCGGGCCGTTTTCATCCTCGTGCCGATCCTGCCGAGGAACCTGCCGCCGCGGCTGAGCCTGGTGCTGCAGATGGTGCCCGCCGCTGCGTTCGCGGCGCTGGTGGCGCCGTCGGTGTTCCTCGAAGACGGCCGCTTCGAACTCATCTCACCCGCGACGCTCGCGGGGGCGATCGCGCTGCTGGTGTCGTTCCGGTGGAACAACCTGGCGCTGAGCATCGTGTGCGGGCTGGTGGCCTACGGGTGCCTCGACCTCGTGCTGTGAGCGTCGAGGTGGTGGCCGAGCCGGATGAGGCAACCGTTGGCCGGGGCCCGGCCGCCGTCGACCGCCCACAGCCGCAGGGCTTCCCGGATGACGTCGCCGTGGGTGACCACCACGACCGGGCCGTCCATCGCCGACAGTGACGGGAACAGCCGCCGGATACGGTCGGCGACGTCGTCGCGCGATTCCCCCTGCGGCACCGGCTCATCCGTGGCGAGGGTGGCCTCGTGCCGCTCACCCTCGGCGGTCGGCCTGCCCTCGAAGACACCCCAGTGGCGTTCGCGCAGCAGCGGGGTCAGCACGACCGGCACCTCGAGGTGCGTGCCGATGATGCGCGCGGTGTGCGCGGCGCGGTTCAGGTCGGAGCTCACCACGCGGGTCGGGCGGTGTGGGGCGAGTTCCTCGGCCGCCGACAGTGCCTGCCGCTCACCGCGTGCGGTGAGTGCGGGCCACGGCTTCTGGCCCTGCATCACCCCGGCGCGGTTCCACGTCGACTCGCCGTGGCGGACCCAGAACGCGTCGACGGTCACCGCGGATCAGCTGTAGTCGAAGAAACCCCGACCGCTCTTGCGGCCGAGCAGGCCGGCGTCGACCATGCGCGCCAGCATCGGCGGGCACGCGTACTGCGGTTCCTTGAATTCGTCGTAGAGCGAGTCCGCGATCGCGCGCACGGTGTCGAGTCCGATGAGGTCGCTCAGCGCCAACGGTCCCTGCGGATGCGCGCAGCCCCGCACCAGGCCCTCGTCGATGTCCGCCGCGCTGGCCACGCCCTGCTCGACCATGCGGATCGCCGACAGCAGGAACGGGATCAGCAGTGCGTTCACGACGAATCCGGCGCGGTCCTTGCAGTCGATCGCGTGCTTGCCGAGCACGTCCTGAACGAAGGTGCGGGCGCGCTCGGTGGTGGCCTCGGCGGTCAGGTAGCTGGGCACCAGTTCCACCAGCGACAGCACCGGTACCGGATTGAAGAAGTGCACGCCCAGCACGTTGTGCGGGCGTGCGGTGGCGACGCCGAGCTTGATGATCGGGATGGACGAGGTGTTGGACGCCAGGATGGCCTCGGGGTCGGTGACGATGCCGTCGAGCTCGCGGAACAGCGCGGTCTTGACGGCCTCGTCCTCCATGATCGCCTCGATGACCAGGGTGCGGTCGGCGAGCGCGCCGAGGTCCGAGCCGATCTCGATGCGCCCCAGGACGTCGGCGGCCGAGTCGATCTTGCCGCGCGCCTCGGCCTTCGCCAGCGACTTCTCCAGCCGTGCGCGGCCCGCGTCGACGGCGGCGGCGCTGGTCTCGACGACGGTCACCTGCTGTCCGGAGCGTGCGCAGGTCTCGGCGATCCCGGCGCCCATCAGGCCGCAGCCGACGACCCCCACCTTCTCCGCTGTGCTGGTCATCGCTGCCTCTCCACTAGTCGAATGGACCACTGTGTGGTCCTACCTTAACTGAACGTTCTGTGATCGCCGCAACACCCGGCCGCCCGGCATGGCCGGGCGCACACGCAGCAGGCTGACCGCGGCCGCGATGAGCGCGGCGCCCACCCCGACGCGGCGGGCCAGCCGGACCGTCGGCGGGATGTCGGCGGGCGCCGGGGGCCGGCCATCGCCCATCAGCGCCCGGTGTTCCTGCCGGTTGCCGTAGTAGGTGTTGGTGCCGCCGAGCCGGACGCCCAGGGCGCCGGCGAAACTCGCCTCGACCACCCCGGCGTTCGGGCTCGGATGGTCGCCCGCATCACGCCGCCACGCCCCCAGCGCAGCCCGCGGGTCGGGGCCGCACGCGACGGTGAGCAGCCCCGACAGCCGCGAACCGGGCAGCCCCAGCAGATCGTCGAACCGCGCCGCGGCCCACCCGAACCGCTCGTAGCGGTCGTTGTGATGACCGATCATCGCGTCGAGGGTGTTGGCGGCGCGGTGGCCGAGCAGGCCGGGCACCCCCGCGACGGCCGCCCACGCGTAGGAGGCGACGACGGCGTCGCTGGTGTTCTCGGCGACCGATTCGATGACCGCCCTGGCGGTCTCGTCCGGCGACAGGCGGGTGGTGTCCCGCCCGACGAGGTGGCGCAGCCGCTGTCGGGCACCGGGCAGGTCGCCCGCGCTCAGCAGCGCGTGCACGGCGGTGGCCTCGCGTTCCAGGGAGCGGCCGCCGAGGACCGCCCAGGTGGCCGCGGCCGTCAGCAGCATGTGCGGCAACGGCCGGCGGACGGCCCGTTCGGCCGCCACTGCCGCGGCGACCGTCCCGCCCACCAGCACCGCGACGTGCGCGACGCCATGCGCGCGGCGGTCGGCGTACAGGCGCCGCTCGAGCGCCGCCGCCACGCCGCCGAACCCCGCGACGGGATGGAACCGGCGCGGATCCCCGAGCAGCCGGTCCGCGGCATGCCCGAGCAGCAGCCCGGCCGCCCTGGAGGTCATCCGGTGCATCGTGCGCCGCCTACGATCGTCGGATGCGGGTTCTGGTGACCGGAGGCGTGCGGTCGGGCAAGTCCGGCCACGCGGAAAGCCTGCTGGCCGGCGCGTCCGGCGTCACCTACGTCGCGCCGGGGCGGCCGGCCGACGGGTCCGATCCGGACTGGGATGCGCGCGTCGGCCTGCACCGGTCCCGCCGGCAGGCCGACTGGGTGACGGTGGAGACCGCCGACCTGGGCGCCGCGCTGCGCGACGCAGCGGGGCCGGTGCTCATCGACTGCCTCGGCACCTGGGTGACCGCGGTGATCGACGGTGCGGAGCTGTGGGAGGCGTCGTCGGACGCGGTGTCCGACGCGGTCGGCGCCCACCTCGACGTGCTGTGCACTGCGCTGCGCCGAGTCCCCGACGTGGTGCTGGTGACCAACGAGGTGGGTCTGGGCGTGGTCCCCGAGCACCGGTCGGGCCGGCTGTTCCGCGACGTGCTCGGCACCGTCAACCAGCGGGTGGCCGCGGTGTGCGACGAGGTGCACCTGGTCATCGCCGGCCGGGTGCTCACGCTCTGACACATGTTGCGCGCGAACGATATTCATCCGAGAGCCACCAGCATCGCGGTCAGCGTGACCTCCACCGCCGCGCCGTAGACGTCGCCGGTCACCCCGCCGAGGCGGCGGGTCACCCGGCGCAGCAGCGCGGCCACCACGAGCAGTGCGACGCCCACGGCCAGCGCGCCGCGCCACGGCGGCATCCCGACGGTCCAGGCCGCCCCGGTCAGCGCGAGCGCGGCCAGGACCCACACCAGCGCGGCCCCGGCGCGC
>NZ_SPQO01000054.1 GCF_004570325.1 Mycobacterium sp. PS03-16
GATCTCGGTGGCCGCGGCACCGCTGCAACCCGCACCCGCAGCCCCACTGGGCCTCCCTCCGGCCGCTGCGCCGGCCGCGTCACCGGCCGCCGCACCCGCCGAGGTCACCCCGCCGCCCGCCGATGCGCCCGTGCCGCACCTGGCCAGTCCGGACAACCTGCCGCCCGGCACCTCGATGACCCCGACGGCGCCCACCAACAGCCGCGGCCTGTCCTACCTCCGCGACCTGTGGCATGCGATGCAGACCCAGGAGGTCAGCGGCAGCGACGCGTTCTTCCTGTTGACCCAGCGTCCGCTCAACCCGGATGCGGCACCGCCGCCCGGGATGCCCGCGGGGCCGCAGCCTCTGGGTCCGAACCCGCCGCCCGCACCGCCTGCCCCCGCACCTGCACCGCCGGCCCCGGCCCCCGCACCGCTGCCGTAGCGGTCCCGCGGGCGGGGCAGTGGGCAGCCCCACCGCGTCCTTGAGCGCGTCGGATCGTGGCTTCGTGCCCCCGCACCGCGCTTCACACGGTTGCCTTCGGCGGCGGACAAGTGACTTTCGGCCCCAGCCAAGGCCCGCGCGCGACACCTAGCGTGTCGGCCATGACCTACGTGATCGCCAGTGCCTGTGTGGATGTCGTCGACAAGTCATGCGTGCCGGAGTGCCCGGTCGACTGCATCTACGAGGGCGACCGCGGGATGTACATCAACCCGCTGGAATGCGTGGAGTGCGGCGCGTGCGCGGTGATGTGCAAGATGGACGCGATCTACTTCGACACCGACCTGCCCGACGACGAACAGCGCCACCTCGCCGACAACGCGGCGTTCTTCACCGAGGTGCTGCCGGGCCGGGACGCACCGCTGGGCACACCCGGCGGCGCAGCGGCGGTCGGCCGCCTCGGCGTGGACACCCCGCTGGTCGCCGGAATGCCGCGCCGCTGATCACCCGACCGGTTGGGGCGCGCGGTACTCCAGCATCGGCTGCCGGTGCAACGTCGAATCCGCCACTGTGACAGTCAGTTCCGTCGGCGACACGGTATAGACCACGCCGTCGTTGTCGGCGACGAAGCGGCCCGCCCCGTCGGACTGCGCGGTGAGCATCACCGCGGCGTCGTCGCGCAACCGCACCCCGCGGTACTGCAATTCGCCGCCCGGGCCGGCGCAGATCGCGACCAGCGCGTCCGCGGTGCGGCCGAAGGCGGTCGCCACCGCGGCGCCCTGACAGTACGCCGCGGTGTCGACGAAACCCCGGTCGTCAGCGGGAAAATCGGACGACGGCTCGGCGCTCGCCACGGGAGTGGCGAGGGTGAGGTAGGCGGCCGAGGCCGCGGTGACCGCGAGCCACCGGCGGCGAGTCGCGCGCGTAAGGACTGTCCGGGACGGCGTTTCGGCCATCACTCACGCTAACGCGCGCGTCAGCCCCGGTCGGGGAGATCCGGGCCGTGTCGGCAGCGTGTCAGACCGCGGCGGCCTCGTTGAGCTCGTTGAGGGTGTTGGTCGCCTCGAGGTACTCCTGCACCCAGCGCTGGATCACCGTCGCGGTCTTCTCGACCTTGGCGAACTGTCCGACCACCTGGCCGACAGGGTTGAACGCGACGTCCACGGTCTCGTTCGGGTACTTGTGCGTGGCGGCGACGGCCATCCCCGACACCATGTACTGCAGCGGCATACCCAGCGGCTTGGGGTTCTCGGGCTGCTCCCACGCCTCGGTCCAGTCGTTGCGCAGCATGCGCGCCGGCTTACCGGTGAACGAGCGGCTGCGGACGGTGTCGCGGCTGGTCGCCTTCGCGTACGCGGCCTGCTGCACCGGCGTGTTCTCGGCCTCCTCGACCATCAGCCACTGCGAGCCGGTCCACGCCCCGGCCGCGCCGAGCGCCAGCGCCGCCGCGATCTGCTGACCGCTGCCGATCCCGCCGGCGGCCAGCACCGGCACCGGAGCCACCTCCTTGACCACCTGCGGCCACAGCACGATCGAGCCGACCTCCCCGCTGTGCCCGCCGGCCTCGCCGCCCTGGGCGATGATGATGTCGACGCCCGCGTCGGCGTGCTTGCGGGCCTGGGAGGGCGAACCGCACAGCGCGGCGACCTTGCGTCCCGCGTCATGGATGTTCTTGATCATGTCGACCGGCGGGGTGCCGAGCGCATTGGCGATCAGCGTCATCTTCGGATGCCGCAGCGCGATCTCGACCTGCGGGGTGGCGGTCGCCTCGGTCCAGCCCAGCAGCTGCAGCGCATCGTCGTCGCTGTCGTCGGTGGGCACGCCGTGGTCCTTGAGGATCTTCTTGGCGAAGTCGAGGTGCTCCTGGGGCACCAGCGACTGCAGCATGCTCCTGAGTTCGTCGGCGGACATGTTGGCGTCCATGCCCTCGTACTTGTTCGGGATCACGATGTCGACGCCATAGGGGTGGTCACCGATGTTCTCGTCGATCCAGTTCAGTTCGACCTCGAGCTGTTCGGGGGTGAACCCGACGGCGCCCAACACCCCGAAGCCGCCCGCCTTGCTGACGGCGACCACGACGTCGCGGCAGTGGGTGAACGCGAAGATCGGGAACTCGATGCCGAGCTCGTCGCAGATGGCGGTGTGCATGCGGCGCTCCTTCAGTGGGGCGATCGAGGAATTGAAACGTGTTCTAGTTTAGTACGGGGCGGCCGGCGCGCGGCAGGGGACTCTTCGATCGGGTCCCTTCTTCACGTGCGAGCAGACGCACAGTCGCCTGATCTCGCCCCGAAACGCACGAGTCTGCGTCTGCTCGCGGGGAGGACCCGCCTCGCGCGCACGGGCGCGCAGACGTGATGATGGTGCGGTGCCACGGTTGCTGACGCTTCCCGAGTCGGTCAGCGAGATCGGTGGTGGTTCCGGGGGGCCGCTGGTGGGTGCGTTCTTCGACCTCGACGGCACCCTGGTCGACGGCTTCACCGCCACCGCACACGCCGGCGACCGGATCCGGCGCCGGCAGGCCGGGATCGGGGAGATCCTCGGCGTCGTCGAGGCCTCCGTGCGTTACCGCCTCGGCCGGATGCAGTTCGAACGGCTCGTCGGACGCGCGGCCGGGTATCTGCGCGGGGAGTCGCTGGCCGAACTCGACGAACTCGGCGAGCGCCTCTTCGCCGAACGCGTTGCGCCGCGGGTATTCCCGCACATGCGCGAGGTGGTCGAGGCGCATCAGCGGCGCGGCCACACCGTGGTGATGAGCTCGTCGGCCCTGACCATCCACGCCGAACCGGTCGCCCGGTTCCTCGGCATCGATCACGTGCTGTGCAACCACTTCGCGGTCGACGCCGCGGGCCGGCTGACCGGCGAGGTGGTCAAGCCGGTGATCTGGGGGCCGCAGAAAGCCGTCGCCGTCGAGATGTTCTGCACCGCGAACGGGATCGGCCTGCAGAACAGCTGGTTCTACGCCGACGGCGACGAGGACGCCGCGCTGATGGGTCTGGTCGGCTACCCCCGCCCGGTGAATCCCCGCGCGGGGCTGGCCGCCACCGCGGCCGCACGGGACTGGCCGGTGCTGCAGATCGCCCGGCTGCGACGCCGGGGCTGACGAGAGCACGCCCGTCGCAACGGGTTTCGCCCGGTTTAAGCGCCGCGCACCGTGGGTAGCCTGCGGCCTGATCCCGACCCGACGCGGGGAGTGGGACCTGACGATGGGAGCGGATCTGTGACGGCACGACGGTTGGCCATGCTGGTGGGCGCGATCATCCTGGTGGCGGGAATCGTCGGGCTGCTGGTGCCGGTGTCGGTGTCGGGCGGCGACGGGGAAAGCGTGGGCTGCGGCAACGCGCTGGTGTCAGACATGTCCGGTGCGCGCGCGGCCAACGATCAGGGCGTGGCGAATGTGCCCGTGCTCAACCAGATCGTGCCCCACACCGACTTCGTCGCGCTGTGCGAGTCGGCCGTGGGCAGCCGTCGGGCGTGGGCCATTCCGGTCGCGGTGATCGGCGCGCTGGTGGTCGCCGGGGCCGCGTTCGTGGGAAGCCGCCGCGGCGCCGCCGGGAGAATCTGACATCTCTTCTCGCGGTCGTGACGACCGCACCCGCCGGCAGTAGGGTCGCAGGCGTACGCCTCTCCAGTAGTGCGGAGGACGCCCACCACCGGCGGGAAACCCCTTGATCATCACTCAGGCGTCCGCACAGTCGGCCGACGATGTGGAAGCGCAGCGGCTGCGCGCGGTGGGGCGCTACGCGATTCTCGACAGCCCGGCCGACGACGCCTTCGACCGCATCGCCCGGGTGGCCGCCCGCACCTTCGCCGCCCCGATGGCCACCATCTCGATCGTCGACCGGGACCGCATCTGGTTCAAGGCCGCCCACGGGCTCGACGACCTGCGTGAGGTGGACCGGCGCCGCGGCTTCTCGTCGGCGACCATCCTCGACGACGGCCCGTGCGTCATCTCCGACGCCACCTCGGATCCGCGCACTGCGGGCAACCCCTTCGTCGACGGTCCCATGGGTGTCCGGTTCTACGCCGGCGCTCCGATCGTCACCTCCGACGGCTACCGCATCGGCGCGGTCAACGTCCTCGACACCGCACCCCGCGACCCGGCGGCGCGCGACCTCGCCACACTGGCCGATCTGGCCGCGCTGGCCATGGATCATCTCGATCTGCGGCTGTCCACGATCACCAGCGTCCGGCCCGGGCGCGCCGCACCCGACAGCGGCGGCGGCGACGACGCGACCCTCGAGGACTACGCCGAGGCGCTGCAACGGTCGCTGCTGCCGCCGCGGCTGCCCAACGTGCCGGGACTGTCCCTGGCCGCGCACTACCATCCCGCCTCGGCGGCCCGGGTGGGCGGCGATTTCTACGACGTCTTCGCCCTCGACGGTGACCGCTGGGCGTTCTTCCTCGGCGATGTCGAAGGGCACGGCACGGGTGCCGCCGCGGTGACCTCGCTGGTCCGCCACACCCTGCGGGCGGCCGCGCTGCACCACGACAACCCCACCGACGGCCTCGGCGAACTGAACGTCGCGCTGGTCGGCGACCCGAACGAGCGGCGGTTCTGCACGGTGCTGTTCGGCACGCTGACCGCCGACCCCGCCGGCGGGCACCTGGTCCACCTGGCGACCGGGGGACATCTGCCCGCGCTGCTGCTCGACCCCGTCGCGGGGGAGGTGCGGCCGGTGCGGCCGGCGGGCGGGATGTTCGTCGGCGCGATCGCGGACGCGACGTTCGACGACTGTGTCTTCCCCCTGCGCCCGGGGCAGACGCTGCTGCTGTTCACCGACGGCATCACCGAGGCGCGGCCGACGGGCGCCGGTCTGTTCGGCGAGGACGGCCTGTCCGAATACCTGCGTCACCGGGTGGGCCTGCGCGCGGCGGATCTGATCGCCGACCTCGCTGACCTGGTGCCCAGCTTGCGCCCGGACGATGACATCGCCCTGCTGGCGCTGACCGCCGACCGGTGAACCGCCGACACCTGGTTTAATCT
The DNA here is from genome assembly GCF_004570325.1 of Mycobacterium sp. PS03-16. Classification (GTDB taxonomy): domain Bacteria; phylum Actinomycetota; class Actinomycetes; order Mycobacteriales; family Mycobacteriaceae; genus Mycobacterium. The sequence goes on from NZ_SPQO01000054.1 coordinate 5,406, forward strand.
GATCCGGTTGCGCATGCCGACCAGGCGAGCGCTCCCGGCGTCGGATTCAGTCCGGTGCCGCAGGATGTCTTGCCAGGTTCAGCCCGCAGCCTAGCGAGCATGAATGGCGTGTGTGCACCGGTGAGGATGCGACCCACGCGGGAGGTGGACCATTGGAGGAACAGCGCGAAGCCGCAGCAGGGGCGACCTCGGCCGCCGATGCGACGAACTGCGAGATCAACGAGCACTGGGTTGACCGCACCGTCGTCGTCTCGGTAGCGGGCGTCGTCGACATGCTCACGGCCCCGCAGCTGGAGCAAGCGATCCGGGACAGCCTGGCGAAGGAGCCGGCCGGACTGGTCGTGGATTTCTCCGCCGTGGAGTTCCTCGCGTCGGCCGGCATGGGCATCCTGGTAGCGATCAACGACGAGATCGCCGCGGGCGTGAAGATGTGCGTCGTCGCCGAGGGCCCGGCGACCAGCCGTCCGCTGAAGCTGCTCGGCATTGCGGACATCATCCCGCTGTACGCGACCGTCGACGAGGCGACCGCCGCCCTGGGTGCTTAGCCGAGGGGTCAACGGGTATCCGCGTTCCGTCATGATCGAATCGGTATCGACAGAGGCTTCCAACGGCGAACGTTTCACATGCCTCGGGATGTCCGCTGACGGCCAGACCGCGGCACGCGTGCGCGCCGAGTTCGCGCGGTGGCTGGACACGAATTTCGACCTCGACCCCATCCGTTCCAGTGATCTGCTGCTGGCCACGAACGAGGCGCTGGCCAATGCGGCCGAGTTCGCCTACGCGGCGGTCGCTGAACACGGCACGATGGACGTCGAAGCGGAATTCGATGCGGCACAGGGTGTTCTGACGGTGACGGTGGCCGACCACGGCACCTGGCGGGAGCCGGTGTCGCCGCCGCGGCGGGCCCGGGGGCGCGGCATCCCGCTGATGGAGGCGTTGACCGACGGCGCCTCCTTCGACCATTCGTCCTCGGGCACCCGGGTACAACTGCAGTGGACCGGGATCCACCGCCGCGCGGTCTCGACGAACTGAGTAGGGACCCGGTCAGACCCCGGCGCCGAACAACCCTCGACCGGTGATCAGCGGCAGGTCCAGCGGTGTGCGGATCCCCGGCGGCGCGGCGATCACGGCCGGGATCGCGTTCACGATGCGCCCGGCGGCGGCGACGATGGCCGCGTGGTTGTGGTCGCCCTTGCGACTGGTCGGGCAGATGTCCACGACGTAATTGGGTTCCCCGGTGATCTCGACGCGGTAGGACCCGCCGGGCTGCGCCGGTTGCGCCCAGTCCGGCCGCAGATCCTCCCGCAGTCGGGTGACGTGCTCGATGACGAGCGCGGGCCGGCCGTCTGCACCCCCGTCGACGAACCCCTCGATCCGGAACCGCACGGCGGCCACGGTGCCCTCGGCGATCCGGCCGACCGCCACGTCGATGTCCTCGGGCGCCGGTTCCTGTTCGACCATGTCGCGGATCTCGGCGATTTCGAGGCCGAAGCCGGCCGCGAGCTGCCGGATCGCGGTGCCCCACGCGATGCTGAGCACCCCGGGCTGGTAGAGGATTGGCAGATCGCCCGGCTCCCTGCCGAATCCCATCACGTCGAACATCACCTCGGCGCCGTCGTAGGTGGCGTAGTCGGCGATCTCCATGCACCGGACCTGCTCGATGCTGCTGCACGTGCCGGCGAACGCGAACGGGATCAGGTCGTTGGCGAAGCCGGGGTCGACGCCGTTGACGAAGATCGACGCCCCACCCGCGCGCGCCGCCGCCTCGACCCGCTCGATGTACTTGTCCGGGATCACGCCCCAGGGGAACTGCAGCACCCCGGGCGCCGAGCCGACGACGTTCACCCCGGCCTCGAGGATCCGCCGGCAGTCGGCCATCGCCTCCGGCAGCCGGGTGTCACCCATCGCGCAGTAGACGACGCAGTCCGGTTCGCTCGCCAGGACGTCGTCGAGGCCCGCGGTGGCGGGGACCCCCGTGCGCAGGTCAAGGCCGGCGAGTTCGCCGGCGTCCCGGCCGACCTTGTGTTCGGTGGAGACGCCCACCGCGGTCAGCTCGTAGGCCGGATTGCCGAGCAACGCCGCCAAGGCCAGCCGACCGACATTGCCCGTCCCGACATGAGCCACCCGGATCACCATCGAACTCCTCCCACCGCCGGTCCAGAACTGGAACACGTTCTAGTCGGAAGAGAGCCTAGGGTAGCCTGGCGCGTCATGGGACGGGTAGACGGAAAAGTTGCACTGATCAGCGGCGGCGCCCGGGGCATGGGCGCCGAACACGCACGGGCCCTGGTGGCCGAGGGCGCCAAGGTGGTGATCGGCGACATCCTCGACGACGAGGGCAAGGCCCTGGCCGACCAGCTCGGGGACGCGGCGCGCTACATGCATCTCGACGTCACCTCCGCCGAGGAGTGGGACGCGGCGGTGGCCACCGCGGTCACCGAGTTCGGCAGCCTCAACGTGCTGGTCAACAACGCCGGGATCGTGGCGCTCGGCAAGATCGGCGAGTTCGACATGGCCAAGTGGCAGAAGGTCATCGACGTCAACCTCACCGGCACGTTCCTGGGCATGCAGGCCAGCGTCGAGGCGATGAAGGCCGCGGGCGGCGGCTCGATCATCAACGTCTCGTCCATCGAGGGCATGCGCGGTGCGGTCATGGTGCACCCGTACGTGGCGTCGAAGTGGGCGGTGCGCGGCCTGAGCAAGTCCGCGGCGCTCGAACTGGGCGCCCATCAGATCCGGGTCAACTCAATCCATCCCGGCTTCATCCGCACCCCGATGACCAAGTTCTTCCCCGACGACATGCTCACCATCCCGCTGGGCAGGCCGGGCCAGTCCGACGAAGTCGCGAGCTTCGTGGTGTTTTTGGCCAGCGACGAGTCCCGCTACGCGACCGGCGCCGAATTCGTGATGGACGGCGGGCTGATCAACGACGTCCCGCACAAGATGTAGCGCGCCGGACGATTGACGTCCGCTCCGGCGGTTACTTCGCCGGCGTGGACACCGTCGCCGCGGTCACCGGGAGAGATCCCGTCGCCGACGCCGCGCAAGCCCTCCGGACGTGCGGCGCCCACCTCATCGCGGCCACAGACCTGACCCGGGCGCTCGGTCTCGGCAACGACCCGTGGCAGACCTTCGGCGCGCACTGGGAAGAGTTGGCGCCCGACCCGTACGCCGCCGAACTGGGCACCCGGCGGCTGCGCCGCTATGGCCACTATCGGATGGCCGACGGAAACCTCGAGCGGCTACCGCACGGCCCGTTCGTGCAACCCGAGCGGTCCAACCCGCTCTACGTCGGCCGGGACCGGCGGTTCGAGCCGCTGACCGACGCGTTCGCCGCGGAACCGCTGCTGCAGCGCCTGATCGCGCTCCTGCACCGGTTGGCCGGCGTCCTCGAGGATCGGCAGGTGTGGCAGGTCAAGGTGACGCCGTTCCGGGTGCTGGCCACCGCGGACGACGAGGGAGACCCGACGCCAGAGGGGCTGCACCGCGACGGCGTCACGCTGGTGACGTCGCTGCTGATCGCCCGACGCAACGCCGAGGGCGGGGAGAGCACGGTGTACGACAACGACGGCGGCCTGCTGGTGCGCACCGTGATGTGCGTGCCCGGCACCCTGCTGGTCGGCGATGACCGGCGCACCCGGCACGGTGTGTCGCCGATACGGCCGGCCGACGCGGTCCGGCCTGCGCACCGCGACGTACTGGTCATCACCTTCGCCGCGTGACGCCGTCCTGCGTGCGGGCGACGCGACACCGTTCCGTAGGCTCGTCGGGTCAACCGCCGGACGTCAGCAAGACAAGGAGCGAGCCATGACCTCAGTCGATGAGCGCCGCGAGCAGCACGAGCTCGCCGAACTGGCCGGGTGGGAACGCGTCGACCTCGACCGCGTCGACATGTACCTCAAGGGGTCGGCCCGGATCCGGGTGATCTGGCGCGGCACCGACGCGATCAGCGGTGCGACGCTCTACATGGACGACGTCATGACCTCGTACTCGCGGGATCTGCCGACGGTCACCGGCTGGCTCAAGCGCTGACCGCGGGGACACCCGCCAGGGCCTGCGCGATCGCCTCGGCCCAGGTGTCGGCGTCCACCTCGTGCACCGCGGTGGGGCCGGCGAAGGCGCTGGAGATCACCAGGTCGGGGCGCAGCGTGCCGAGCAGTTCGAGGCCGGCCCGCAGCGCGGCCGCGTCGCCGCGCCCGGGCGGCAGGAACGTCGACCAGGCGCCGTCCGCGCCGCGGAACAGCGTGTCCCCGGTGAACAGGTAGGTCTCGCCCGTCTCACCCCTCACGAGGTAGCAGGTGCTGCCGGGGGAGTGGCCCGGGGTGGGGGTGACCTCGACGCCGTTGGCGTCGGCGTGACGCTCCGACAGCGGGACGTCGATGCGCGCGTGCCGTCCGATCTCCGAGGCCTCGGCGGCCGGCGCGTGCAGCCGGGAGCCGAACCGGTCGGCGACGCGTGCCAGCATGGGACTCGCCTCGTCGAGATGGGACAGGTACTGGTCGGCCACGCCGCCGCACGCCTCGATGGCAGTGAAGTCGGCATCGGTGGCGGGACAGTAGAACAACGCGTTGCCGTTGCGGGCGCCGGTCCACACGTAGGCGTGGGTGGTGAGTCCGGGAAACGGTGTGTCGGTGCGGGTCTCGAAGAGGTCAGGCCGGATGCGGGTCAGGGTGGTGGTCATGACGCCAGTGTCAGACCTCAAGTTTCGTTGAGGTCAAGGGCTGGTCGAGCCACCGCGTAGGTTGGACGCCGTGAGTGCACGCGCAGGCATCGTCGTCACCGGTACCGAAGTCCTGACCGGCCGGGTGCAGGACCGCAACGGCCCGTGGGTGGCCGATCGGCTCCTGGAGCTCGGCGTCGAGCTGGCGCACATCACGATCTGCGGCGACCGGCCGGCCGACATCGAGGCGCAGCTGCGGTTCCTCGCCGCCGAGGGCGTCGACCTCATCGTCACCAGCGGCGGCCTCGGGCCGACCGCCGACGATCTCACGGTCGCCACCGTGGCGCGCTTCTGCGGTCGCGAGCTGGTGCTCGACACCGTGCTCGAGGCACGGATCGCCGACATCCTGCGCGGGCTGATGGGCCGGTACCGCGGCGTCGACTTCGACGCGGTGCTGGCGGCCAACCGCAAACAGGCCATGGTGCCGGCCGGAGCCACCGTGCTCGACCCCGTGGGCACCGCGCCCGGCGTCGTCGTCCCCGGCTCGCCGACCGTGCTGGTGCTGCCCGGCCCGCCGCGGGAACTGCAGCCGATGTGGCGCACGGCCGTGCAGACCGCGGCGCTGCAGCAGGCCATCGCCGGCCGCACCGAGTACCGGCAGGAGACGGTGCGGATGTTCGGCCTGCCCGAGTCCGGGCTGGCCGAGACGCTACGCGACGCCGAACGCGACCTCGCGGGCTTCGACCGACTGGAGATCACCACGTGTCTGCGGCGCGGTGAGCTCGAGATCGTCACCCGCTACGAGCCCGACGCCGCAGGGGCCTACCGCGAGCTGCTGGCCCTGCTGCGCGACCGGCACGGCGACGCCGTGTTCTCCGAGGACGGATCGCTGGTCGACGACCAGGTGGCCGCGCTGCTGGCCGGCCACACCATCGCGACGGCCGAATCCTGCACCGCCGGGCTGCTGTCCGCGCGCCTGACCGACAGGGCGGGATCGTCGGCGTACGTCGCGGGTGGGGTGGCGTGCTACTCCAACGCCGCGAAGGTCGAGTTGCTCGGCGTCGACGCGGCGCTGATCGATGCGCACGGCGCGGTGTCCGAACCGGTCGCCGCGGCCATGGCCGACGGTGCCCTGCGCCGGTTCGGCGCCGACGTCGCGGTCGCGATCACCGGCATCGCCGGCCCGGGCGGCGGCAGCGAGGACAAACCGGTCGGAACGGTGTGCTTCTGCGTCCGGCACGCCGACGGGCGGACCGTCACCCGCACCACCCGCATGCCCGGCGACCGCACCGATGTCCGGGAACGCTCGACCACCGTGGCCATGCACCTGCTGCGCCGGGTGCTGTCCGGCCCCGCCGGCTGACCGGTCAGGTCCGGTCGGCGCGGTCCCACAGCTCGATCATCGAGGCCAGGATCGCCCGGGCCTGCCCGAGACCCCCGAGGTGGCTCTCACCGGGCAGGTGGTAGAGGTGCGCGTCGGGCAGCCGCGCGACGCAGTGCTGTCCGTGCGCGAACGGGATGATGTGGTCGACGTCGCCGTGCCACCACCGCACCGCGACCTTGACCTCGTCGAGCCGGAACCCCCAGTCCCTGGCGAACACCACCACGTCGGCGAACGGCGCCGCGAGCTGTTTGCGGCTGCCGTTGAGCAGGTCGTCGAGGAACATCGCCCGGAACTCCGGCCGCACCAGCATGCGGCGGTCCGGCGCGGGGGACACCGCCGCGTAGATGTACAGCGCCGGGTCGGCGACCGGGCGGATGAAGCGGATCAGTGTGCCTGCGGCCACCCGGATCGGGCCGCCGGCGACCTCGAGCAGCGGCGCGACCTTGGCGCCGAGCGTCATCAGCCCGCCGGAGATCGCGTCCGGTCCGACCGTGGGCGCGACGCCGCCGATGATGCCGGCGCCGATCACCCGCTCCGGCATGGCCGCCGCGGCGGCCAGCGCGTACGGGCCGCCGCCGGACAGTCCGATCACCGACATCCGGTCGATGCCGAGAGTGTCGGCGATGACCCGCAGATCGTCGGCGAACGCCGCCACGTTGGTGTACTGGTGCGGGGTGGACGAGCCGATTCCGGGCCGGTCGATGCCGATCAGCCGGATCCGCTGCTGTTCGGCGTAGGCCCGGGCCTCCGCCGGGATCTGCCTGCGCGCACCGGGCGTGCCGTGCAGCCAGAACACCGCGCGTCCGCGCGGGTCCCCGAACTCGGCGAAGCCGATCTGCCGGTCCTCGGTGACGGCGATGTTGCCCTCGAGTTTCGGGCGGGCGATGGGCGGCGTCATGTGCAGCAGTGTCGCACGTCACGTCGCCGCGACAGCGCAGCTACCGCGAGGCGGCTCCGACCCAGGCCGGAGGCGTGCGTTGCGCCCAGGGGGCGGCCGCCTCGAGCTGGGCGGCCAGCTGCAGCAGCACCGTCTCCTCGGGCGCCATGAGCTGCACCCCGATCGGCAGGCCGGACGACGTGACACCCAGGGGCAGCGAGATCGCCGCCCAGCCGGTCACGTTGGCCATCGCCGTCCAGCCGGTCGTCGCGAACTCGACGTCGAAGAACGCCCGGGTGGTCCCGCGGGGCTGGTCGAGCGTCGCGTACGGCGGCGGGGGAGTCAGCAGTGTGGGCACCAGCAGGACGTCGTGGCCGGCCATGCCCGCGACGAACCGGCGGGTCTGGGCGTGCACGGCCTCGATGGCCGCGGCGTACTCGACGCCGGTGGTGGTGAATCCCTCGCGGACCATCACCCAGGTGCTGGCCTCGAACTCGTCCTCGTGCGGCGGCCGGCCCAGGTGTTCGGTGGCCAGGGCGTGCAGTCCGGCGTTGCTGACGTTGTGCAGGACGGCGATCGCGGCGGCCACCGCGTCGGCGTCGAAGCTGGGAGCGCCCGGCTGCACCCGGTGTCCGAGTTCGGCGAGCAGCCGGCCGGTCGCCTCGACCGCCGCGACGATCTCGGGGTCGGTGGCGGGGCCGGGGAACGGCGAGCCGGTGTCGATCAGGATGGTGCGGGCGCCGGCGGGCTGGGCGATCGCCTGCAGGAACGGCAGGGCCGGCGGCGGTGCGGTGTAGGGGTCACCGGGGTCGGGCCCGGTGACCGCGTCGAGCAGGGCGGCGCTGTCGCGCACGGTGCGGGTGAGCGCGTGTTCGACGGCCAGGCCCTCGAGCAGGTGACCGGCCGGGGCGAAGGACGTACGCGCCCGGCGCGGTTTGAGCCCGACCAGCCCGCAACACGACGCCGGGACCCGGATCGACCCGGTGCCGTCGCCTCCGGAGGCGGCGGGCACGACACCGGCCGCCACCGCGGCGGCCGATCCGCCGCTGGATCCGCCGGGGGTGACGTGCGGGGACCACGGGTTGACGGTCGGACCGAACAGCGACGGTTCGGTGGTGCAGTGGTTGCCCCACTCGGGGGTGTTGGTCTTGCCGAACACGACCAGCCCGGCGGCCAGGTAGCGGTCGACCAGCCAGGCGTTCTGCGGGGCGATGCGGGTGGCCAGCGCGCGCGAACCCATCGATTCGGGGGCGCCGCCCACCGAGGCGCCGAGGTCCTTGAGCAGGAACGGCACCCCGGCCAGCGGACCCGCGCCGCCGCCACGCAGCGCACCGGAGTCGTCGAGCGCCGCGGCCTGTTCGCGGCCGCGGTCGAACAGCTCGTGGATGACGGCGTTCAGGCCGCGCGCCGCGTCCAGCCGGATCAGCGCGGCGTCGAGCAGTTCACGGGCCGAGACGTCGCCGGTGGCGAGCAGGTGGGCCTGGCCGATCGCGTCCAGGCCGGCGAGTTCGAATGCCGAGTTGGTGTCCATTTCTCGGCGATCCTGCAGTGCGCCGGGCCGCTCGGCAACCCGACGCACGGCGGAATCGGTTCGCCGCGTCTCAGCCCGCCACGGAGGCGTCGTAGATGGACTGGATCGAGGCGTCGAGGGTGGCGTTGAACTCGTCGTCGGACTGCTGCGCCGACAGGCCCTCGGTCAGCGCGCGGCTGAAGCTGGCGATGACGCCGGTGTTCTGGGCCAGCATCGCGTTGGCCTCGTCGCGCGTATAGCCACCCGAGAGCGCCACCACCCGCAGCACCCGGTCGTGGTCGACCAACGGCTGGTAGTGGTTGGCGGTCGAGGGCAGCGTGAGCTTGAGCATGACCTTCTGGTCGCCGGGCAGTGCGTCGAGCTGCTTGGCGATCTCGTCGCGCAGGATGTCCTCGGCGGCAGCCTTGTCGTCGATCGAGATGGTCACCTCGGGCTCGATGATCGGCACCAGCCCGTGGGAGAGCACCTGCTGGGCGACCTCGAACTGCTGGGCGACCACCGCGGCGATGCCCTTGGCGTTCGCCCCGCCGATCACCGAGCGTTCCTTGGTCCCGAAGATGCCCTTGTCCACACCGCGCTTGAGCAGGTCGTCGAGCTGGGGCATCGGCTTCATGAGCTGGCAGTCGTCGGACGCGTCGGCCAGACCCTTGTCGATCTTGAGGAACGGGACGACGCCCTTGTCCTCCCACAGGTAGGTGGCCGACGGCTTGCCCTCGATCTCGCGGTCCATGGTCTGCTCGAACAGGATGGCGCCGACGATCCGGTCTCCGGTGAACACCGGCGAGGTGATGATCCGCGACCGCATCTGGTGAATCAGGTCGAACATCTCGGTCTCCGAGGAGTACTCGTTCTCCTCCACCCCGTACAGGCGCAGCGCTTTGGGGGTCGAGCCGCCGCTCTGGTCGAGCGCGGCGACGAAGCCCTTGCCCGCCGCCACCTTGTCCGTTTGCTGCTGGTTCGCCATGGGTGCAGTCCACTCCTTTGGAAGACGGTTGTCGCTGACGGAGACGTGGTCGGCCCGCCGAGCCCGGTTCGGGTTCGAGGATATTCGGCGGGTGCGCGACCGTTCCGGCAGGTGTCATGGTTGGGTGAGATCACATCGGTCAACACCGGTGGGACCGGTCACGGGCACCGGCGGCGGAAGGGAGCGGTATGTCTGCGAGGAAGCGGTTCACGTCGGCGGCGGCCGTCGCGGCGGTGCTCGCCGCGCCCGCGGCGACGGTGACGGTCGGTGCCGCATTCGCCCCGACTGCGGCGGCGCAGGCCCGGGAGACGTTCCTGCCGTTCAGTCCGGTGTTGCGGCGCTGCGACTTCAGCACTCGCCAGTACTACGACTCCTCCGGCGACGGACGCGCAACGGCCACCGTGCGCTCGACCGGCGGCCAGGTGAGCGCGGACGTGCAGATGGCGGTCGCCGAACCCAACGCCACCTACGAGGTCCGACTGATCCAGATGCCGCGGGAGTCGGAGGCGGGGTGCCATGCGGGTGCGCCGGGGACCGCCGTGGCGACGCTGCGCACCGACGGAATCGGGGGCGGTGCGGTGTCACTGTCCGGTCCGCGGATGTCCGGTGCGACGGGCGCGTGGGTGACGATTGAACGGGCGCAGCCGTTCTCGCAGCTGCCCGCGGAGTTCTACAGCACCGACTACGTCGCCAACGTCTAGGCGCGCCGTCTCGACGCGGCCGCGGCGATGGCCGCCGCGGAACGGTCGATGTCCTCGTCGGTGGTCGCCCAGTTGGACACGCTCACCCGGATGACGTGTGCGCCCCGCCAGGTGGTGCCGCCGATCCAGCAGGTGCCGTCGGATTGCACGGCCGCGATGGCGGCACGGTTGGCGTCGTCACCGCCGGGCAGCGCGACCAGCACCTGGTTGAGCACGACGTCGTTCAGCACGGCGGCGCCCGGAATGGCGCCGAGCAGGTCGGCCATCCGCCGCGCCTGCGCGCAGTTGCGTTCCACCATCTCGGCGATGCCGCTGCGGCCGAGTGACCGGATCGCGGCGTAGACCGGCACCGACCGGGCCCGCCGCGAACTCTCCGGGACATAAGTGGTGTTGTCGCGCCTGCCGGGGTCGGCGACCAGATACGGGCCGGTCAGGCTCATCGCCGCCCGGTGCGCATCCGCGTCGCCGACGATCGCGGCCGCACAGTCGTAGGGCACGTTCAGCCACTTGTGGGCGTCGACCGCCCACGAGTCCGCCCGCGCGACGCCACGGGTCAGGTGGCGGGTGCCCGGCGCGGCCGCCGCCCACAGGCCGAACGCCCCGTCGACGTGCAACCAGGCGTCATGCGCAGCGCAGGTGTCGGCGATCGGCTCGAAGTCGTCGAACGCGCCGGTGGCCACGTTGCCGGCCTGCGCGCACACGATGGTCGGGCCCGGCCCGGCGGCCAAGGCCGCGCGCAGCGCGTCGGGGTCCATCCGGCCCTGCGCATCGGCCGGGATCCGCACCGCGGTGTCCGCGCCCAGGCCGAGCAACCGCAGCGCGGTGTGGATGGTGGCGTGGGCCTGTTCACCGCAGAGCACCCGCAGCGGGGGAGCGCCGATCAGCCCGTCGCGTTCGACGTCCCAGCCGGCGGCGGCCAGCACGGCGTGGCGGGCGGCGGCCAGGCAGGTGGTGTTGGCGCCCTGCCCGCCGGTGACGAAGCCGACGCCGGCGCCGGCCGGCAGGCCGAGCAGGTCGAGCACCCAGGCCGCGGCGATCTCCTCGATCGCCGCCCCGGCCGGGGACAGGGCGTGGAACGCCGCGCACTGGTCCCAGGCCGAGACCAGCCAGTCGGCGGCCAGCGCGGCGGGCAGCGCACCCCCGACCACGAAGCCGAAGTGCCGTGGTCCGGCACTGGCGACCAGGCCCGGGTCGGCGCCGGCGGCAAGCGCGTCGATGACGTCGGCCGGCGCCTCACCGCGCTCGGGCACCGGCCCGCCGAGGCGTTCGACGATCTCCGGGGCGGCGGCGCGGGCGGCGACCGGTCGCTCGTCGAGGCCGGCGAGGAAGGCCTGCGCATGCGCGGCGGCGGCGGACAATGCGGCGCCGCGGTCGGGGTGGGACATCGCTGTCACCTCCATGGGCCGGGTGAGGAAGAAATCGGATGCGGCCGCCGCCGCGGCTGTGGCACTGTCGGCCCCTGTGAACGACTTGGCGCCGCGTGCGGTGGTGGAATCGGACTGGACGAAGATGCTGCGGCTCGACGCCACCAACTTCGGTCACGTCGTGCATCCGTCGGCCCTGGCCACATGGCGCACCATCATTCCCGACGACGCGGCGCTGGTGGTCGACGACGGTCCCGACGTCGTCGCGCAGTCGTTCTTCCTGGATCTGCAGCTCACCGTGCCGGGCGGCGCGGTGCTGCCGGTGGGCGGTATCAGCTGGGTGTCGGTCGCGCCGACGCACCGCAGGCGCGGGCTGCTGCGGTCGATGCTCACCGAACTGCACCAGCGCATCGGCGCGCGGCAGTATCCGCTCGCCGCGCTGACCGCCAGCGAGGGCGGGATCTACGGGCGGTTCGGGTACGGCCCGGCCACCGTCGCCCAGTCGTGGTCGGTCGACCGCGGCCGCGCCGAATTTCGCTCTGACACACCTGATCCGGGCGGTGTCCGCATCGTCACCCCGGCCGCCCACCTCGACGACTTCGCCGGGATCTACGACCGATGGCGGCGGGCCACGCCGGGCGGGCTCGTCCGCCCGGCGGCGCTGTGGGCGGACGAGCTGGCCGACCGGGCGGACGAACGCGGCGGCGGCAGCGAGCTCTTCGCGTTCCTGCACCGCGACGGCTACGTGCTGTACCGGGCGCACGGACCCGGCCCCCGCCACATCAAGGTGGTGGAACTGACTGCGGCGACCGCGGACGCGCACATCGCGCTGTGGCGCACGCTGTGCGGCCTCGACCTGATGGAACGCGTGGAGATCAGCACCCACCCGGGCGATCCGCTGCCGTACCTGCTGACCGATGCGCGCGCCGTGAACACCACCGCGGTCGCCGACGATCTGTGGCTGCGGCTCATGGACGTCCCCGCGGCACTGCAGGCCCGCAGCTACCGCCGGGATCTGTCGGTGGTGCTCGAGGTGGCCGACCCCTTCGGCACCGCGGGTGGCCGGTTCGCGCTCGACATCCGCGACGGCCGGGCCGAGTGCCGGCCCACCGATGCCGCCGCCGACCTGGAATGCGATCTCGACGTGCTGGGTTCGCTGTACCTCGGCGGACACCGGGCGTCGCTGTTCGCTGCGGCGAACCGTCTGCGGGGCAAGGACATCGATCTGATCCACGCGCTGGAGGCGGCGTTCGTCAGCGAGGTGCCCGCCGAGCTCGGCTTTCCGTTCTGAGCGGTCTCACACCGAGGCGTCGGCGGCCCGGCGCCGGTAGGCCGACGGGCTGACGCCGCTGAACTGGGTGAAGGCCCGGGTGAACGCGCTGAGGCTGTCGAACCCCACCGCGGTCGCGGTCTCCTGCACGGACTGGCCCGGCGCGGCGAGCAGCGCCATCGCCTTGAGCATCCGGGCGTGCAGGAGATAGGTCCGCCAGGACAGGCCGAGCTCGTCGGCGAACAGTCGGCGCAGCGTGCGCTCGGACACCGAGACCGCCCGGGCCACCTGCTCGGCGGTCGCCGACTGCAGGTGTTCCTTGGTGAACGACATCGCGGCGGCGACGATCGGGTGCTCGGAACTGGGCAGGCTCAACGGCGCCTCGTGGTCGAGCGCCTCGACGACGAGATTGCCGAGGGTCTGGAAGAAGGCGTCGGACACCGGGTCGCCGTGCGGCCGGTCGATCGGCCAGCGCAGCGCGTAGATCATCATCTCGCGCAGCAGCGGGGAGACGGCGAGGATGCGGGCCCGGTCACCCCCGTCGGGGATGAGCGCGCGGTCGAACATCACCGCGACGGTGCGCACGTCCGGGTTCATCGTGGCCTGGTGTTCGAGGCCGAGCGGGATCCACGCGGCCTGCTGCGGCGGCACCAGGTGATGGCCGGAGGCGGTCTCCACCTCGACGACGCCGCCCACCGCGTACTCGATCTGATGCACCTCGTGGCTGTGCCAGCCGGTGATCAGCCCGTCGCCCTGGTACAGGTAGCTGCCACCGAGCGCACGGCCGCCGCGGCGCAGTTCGATCACCCGCCCGGAAGGATTGGCCGATTGGGCGAAACCTCTGGCCGATAGCGCGGAGACGGTCACGCTTGTAGACGGTACTAGTTGGGTATGAACGTCGACGATCTGATCCTGGTGAGCATCGACGACCACGTCGTCGAGCCGCCCGACATGTTCCTACGGCACGTGCCCGCCAAGTACCGCGAGGAGGCGCCGATCGTCGTCACCGACGACAAGGGCGTCGACCAGTGGATGTATCAGGGCCGGCCGCAGGGCGTCAGCGGGCTCAACGCAGTGGTGTCGTGGCCGGCCGAGGAATGGGGGCGTGACCCCGCCGGCTTCGCCGAGATGCGACCCGGGGTCTACGACGTCCACGAACGCGTCCGCGACATGAACCGCAACGGCATCCTCGCCTCGATGTGCTTCCCGACCTTCACCGGTTTCTCGGCGCGCCACCTCAACATGCACCGCGAGGAGACCACGCTGGTGATGGTGTCGGCCTACAACGACTGGCACATCGACGAATGGGCCGGCGCCTATCCGGGCCGGTTCATCCCGATCGCGATCATGCCGACCTGGAACCCGGAGGCGATGTGCGCCGAGATCCGCCGGGTCGCCGCCAAGGGGTGCCGCGCGGTCACCATGCCGGAACTGCCGCACCTCGAGGGCCTGCCGAGCTACCACGACGAGGAGTACTGGGGCCCGGTGTTCCGGACGCTGTCGGCGGAGAACGTGGTGATGTGCCTGCACATCGGCACGGGCTTCGGGGCGATCAGCATGGCGCCCAACGCGCCGATCGACAACCTGATCATCCTGGCGACCCAGGTGTCGGCGATGTGCGCCCAGGACCTGCTGTGGGGGCCGGCGATGCGCAACTACCCGGACCTGAAGTTCGCGTTCTCCGAGGGTGGCATCGGCTGGATCCCGTTCTACCTCGACCGCAGCGACCGGCACTACACCAACCAGAAGTGGCTGCGCCGCGACTTCGGCGACAAGCTGCCCAGCGACGTGTTCCGCGAGCACTCGCTGGCCTGCTACGTCACCGACAAGACCTCCCTCAAACTGCGTCACGAGATCGGCATCGACATCATCGCGTGGGAGTGCGACTACCCGCATTCGGACTGCTTCTGGCCCGACGCGCCCGAACAGGTGCTGCGCGAACTCGACGCCGCCGGCGCCAGCGATGCCGACATCGACAAGATCACCTGGCAGAACTCCTGCCGGTTCTTCGGCTGGGATCCGTTCGCACACAACACGAGAGACGAGGCGACGGTGCGCGCGCTGCGGGCCAAGGGCGCCGACGTCGACGTGTCGATCCGGCCGCGCAAGGAGTGGGCACGGCTCTACGAGGAGAAGCAACTCGCCAAGGCGTAGCCCACGCCCCGGTCACCGAACGTGCGCGCACTGCGAGAAAACGGTCGAAGATTCGCAGCCACCGCACGTTCGCGGCGGTTTACCACCGGACCGGTGCGGTAACCCGGCGATCATGATCGGTACGTTGCGCTCGGTCGTCGTCGACTGCCGGGACCCGCAGGCCCTGGCCGAGTTCTACGCCGGTGTTCTCGGCGGGGAGGTCCGCCCGGAGGACAAGGACTGGGTGGTGCTCACCGAACCGTCCGGCAGGCGGCTGGCGTTTCAGCGGGCACCGCAGCACGAACCGCCGGATTTCCCGGATCCGCACGGCTCGCAGCAGTTCCACCTCGACATCCGGGTCGACGACGTCGACGACGCCGAGCGCCGGGTGCTCGACCTCGGCGCCACCCGCGTCGCCGGCGCCACCGAGGACGACGACTTCCGGGTGTTCCGCGACCCGGCCGGCCATACGTTCTGCCTGGTGTACGGCATCACCGACTGATCGAGACCGCTCGCGTAGAGTCCGCCGGGTGGACATCGACGTCACCCTTCCGTCGGGGCGGATCCGCACCCGCTCGTGGGGCGCCGAGGACGCGCCGATTCTGCTGTGCGTGCACGGCATCTCGGCCAACCTCACCGCGTTCAGCTACCTCGCCGACCGGCTCGCCGGTCCCCAGCGGCGGGTGGTGGCGTTCGATCTGCGCGGCCGCGGGCGCAGCGAGGTGACCCCGCCCGGCACCTACGGCGTCGACAGTCACGCCCGCGATGTGCTGGCTCTGGCCGATGCGCTGGGCGCCGAATCGGTCCACCTCGCCGGGTGGTCGCTGGGCGCGTTGATCGCGATGCGGGTGGCCCAGCTCGATGGCGCCCGGCTGCGCAGCGTGTCGCTGATCGACCACATCGGCCCGGCGCAGTCGGCCACCCTCAAGCCCGTCCGGGCGGGCTTCGCCCGGCTCGACGCCGAAGTGGACTCTCCCGCGGCCTATCTCGACGAGGTGCGGGCGGCAGGCACGGTCGACGACTGGACCCCGTTTTGGGATGAGCACTACACCTACGAGCTCGCCGAGTCCCCGGACGGACGGTGGCGGCCGACGTCATCGAGGGCCGCCGCAGAAGAGGATCTGTTCGGCCGCTGGCCGTCGGACTGGAGCGAATACTGGCTGGCGCTGACGATGCCGACCGTGGCGGTGCGGGCGCTGCGCCCGCTCGGCGGTGCGGCGCTGATCTCCGACGACGCCGTCGCCGCCATGCACGCCGTCAATCCGGGGATCCGCGTGGTCGAGACGCCGGACAGCAACCACTTCACCTGCATCGTCGACCCCGTGACCGTCGATGCGGTCGCCGCCGTCGCCGGGTAATTCGCTTTCCCGGGGCGGATGTCCTGCGGCAGCCTGTCGGCGTGGTCGATGTCAACGCCTTCCGCACCGACGGATTCGTCAAACTGGAGCAGCCCGAGCTGCGGGCGGCCGCCGATGACGCGCGGGCGGCGCTGTGGCAGCAGATCGGACTGGCGCCGGATGCGCCGGAGTCGTGGACCCGGCCGGTGGTGTGGGCGGCCGACCTCACCGGCGCGGGGCCGTTCGCGACACTCATCCGCAGTCGGCGGCTGGCAGCGGCGCTCGACACGCTCTGCGGTCCCGGCGGCTGGCGACCCCGCGGCGCCCTGGGCAACATCCCGATCCGGTTCCCGCTGCCGCCCGAGACCGACGACCGCGGGTGGCACATCGACCTCAGCACCCCGCAGCCCGACGGGTCGTGGGCGGTCAGCGGCCGTCCGCACACGCTGCTGCTGCTCACCCTGCTCTCCGAGGTCGGCCCCGACGATGCGCCGACCCGGATCCGCGTCGGCTCCCATCGTGACGTCGCCGCCGCCCTCGACGAGAACCCGGTGCCGTTTCCCGACTTCGGGCCGCTGGTCGAGGGCGCCAGCCGGGACCGGGCCGTCGCGCCGGCCACCGGCCATCCCGGCGACATGTACCTCCTACACCCGCTGACGGTGCACGCCGCGGACGAACACCGCGGCGCCACACCGAGATTCATGGCGCAGGCACCCGTCGAGCTGACCCGCCCGCTCAACCCAGACGGGACGACGGTGCTGGAGACGGCGGCCTTCGCGTCGTGAGCCTCAGGCCGCGACGACGACCGTGAGGTCCGCGCCGCGGCGCTCCACCCGCATCCCCGCCCGCCGTGCGACGGCCGCGACCGCGGCGGCATCACCCGGTTCGGCCCGCGTGGTGGCCAGCGCCCGCGCCAGCCGGCCCTTGTGCGCCTTATTGAAGTGGCTGACCACCGTGCGGGTCCCGTCCGGCCGTTCGGCGACCACGTCGACCCGCACCGCCGAGGGCAGCCGACCCAGCGCGGCGTAGGAACCGGAGCGCAGGTCGACGATCAGTTCCCCGTCGGCGATCGCGGCGAGCACCGGTTCGAGGACGGGCCGCCAGCGGGCGGACAGCGTGGGCCGCCCCGGCAGTTTCGAGGTCGCCGACAGGCGGTAGCCGGGGATCGGATCGTCGGCGCGCACCAGCCCGAACAGCGCCGAGCCGATCGCCAGCCGGCTGCGGGCACGGAGCGCCGCCGCGCCACGCAGCGAACCGATGTCGAGCGCGTCGTAGAGCACCCCGGTGTAGCGGTCGATCGCGGGCAGGGTCGGTGCGGTGCACAGCGCCGCGTTGCGGTCGATCTCAACATCCTGGGCGGGGGACAGCCCCAGTGCGCGGCGGCAGGCGCCCCGGTCGGCGGTCAGGGCCACGAGTTCGCCGACCAGCGTTTCCCTCAGCTCACCGAGTTGCGGGTGGGCGAGGCGGTCGAGGCGAAGGGGCGGTCCGTCGCCGCCGTCGCGTTTGGTCTCCGAAGGTGGCAGCAGCACGAGCACCCGACGACGTTAGCCGGGGCCGTCCGCTAGATGTACTCGGCAGGGACGTTGTTGACGGTTTGGCTGTGAGAGGGGAGGACCTCCGGGCTTAGTGGAGATGTCTGACGTCTTCACACACACGGAGGTCCTCGTGTCCCACGCTAATGCTCGGC
>NZ_SPQO01000071.1 GCF_004570325.1 Mycobacterium sp. PS03-16
GTGCGGCGATGAACGGGATACCGGTCCTCGGTGTCTACGCGGCACTCTGCCGACACGAGGGGCGCCCCTTCTCCTTCCCCGGCGGCCCGTCCTACGTCTGGCAGGCGGTGGATGCCCGGATCGTGGCCGCCGCGCTGGAGTGGGCTGCTACCGCCCCTCAGGCGGCCGGAGAGACCTTCAACGTCACGAACGGCGACGTGGCGGAGTGGCGAAACCTCTGGCCGGCCATCGCCGACGCCGTCGGCCTGGAGGCCGGCCCGGAGGAGCGGCAGGAGCTGGGGAGCCTTCTGCCCAGCAAGGCCGACGTCTGGGACGACATCGTGCGCAGTTCGGGCCTGCGCCCCATACCGCTGACCGAGATCCTCGGCGAATCGCATCACGCCATGGACTACGGGATGGCGACCGGAGCGAGGCGGCCTCCGCCCCCGGTCATCGTCAGCACCGTGAAGCTGAGGCAGGCCGGGTTCGGCGATTGCCTGGACACCGAGGACATGTTCCGCCACTGGCTGGCGGACCTGGTCCGGCGGGGGATCCTGCCGCCCCCGGACTGAAGGAAAGTGACCGTTATGCGCGAGCCCGCCCCTCCTTCGACGAGTGAGGGAGAGGCCAGATGCCCCCTGGCCCGAGCAGGATGGCTGAGCGCAAGAAGCTTCAAATGGACTGGACCGGGGGTCCACAAGGTGGCTTCCACTGTGTTCCGGATCCCCCTACCGCTGCCCACGGACGGTCTTCGTGCCGTCAACGTCTACGCGCTGACGAGTGGCGAGGGCGTTGCCCTCGTCGACTCGAGCTGGGCCATCGGGCCGGCACGGGCGTTGCTGGCCGAGGTCTTCGCGCAGCTGGGATACCAGTTCTCCGACGTCCGGCAGTTCCTCGTGAGGCATGTCCATCGCGAGCACTACACCCAGGCCCTCGAGATCGACGCGACTTCGGCACGCCGGGGTGCGACTGGCATCGACGAGCGCCTCGCTCGAGGTGCTCGCGCGACCGGACTACCTAGCAGTGGAGGCGCACTGGCCGCTGCTGCGAGCGCACGGTCGGGAGCGGCTGGCGGCTCGACTCGAGGAGCATCACCGGATGCACCCCTCACCCCGGCCGAACCGGGAGATGCCGGATGACTGGCTGAGGGACGGGGAGGTCGACGCGGCGGGTGAACACAGGCTCGAGGTGATCCGTACGCCGGGTCACACGCGCGGGCACGTCGCCTTCCACGACGTAGGGGCCGGGCCGGGCTGCTGTTCGCCGGGGACCACGTGCTGCCGACCATCACTCCGTCGATCGGTTTCGACCTGAGTTGGGTCAAACTGCTTAGTGCCTTGGATCCTGTGAGCGCAGGGCGTCGAGTAGGGCCGTGGTCTCGGAGTCGAGCGCGGGCGGGATCGTGCTGGTCATGCCGTTGATCTCGACGGTGGCTGACCGCAGCGGCTTGAGGGCGCGCAGAACGCGGCGCAGGGACAGGCCGGTGCGGTTCTGCACGGCGCGGGAGACGGCCAGGGCGGTGAACACGACGGTCAGGTGGGCCTCGATCGCCTCGCGGGTGCGGGCGAACATCGGCCGCGCTCGGAGGTCGGTCTTGGACATTCGGAACGACTGTTCGACCTGCCACAGGTCGTGGTAGCTGCCGATGATCTCGGTCGGGGGCATGATCGCGGCCTCGATGTTGCTGACGTAGCCCTTCAACCCGACCAGCCGCTGGGCCCTGGCCAGGGATGCCTCGTCGAGAGTGCGGGCGCCGTTGCTGGTCTTGACGAACCGTGGTGCGCGGGCAGCGCGTTCGCCGGCGACGACGTCCCGCGCCCGCGCCTCTTGCAGGGCGAGGGTCCGTCGGTCGCGGGCGGCGCGTTTGGCCGAGTACGCCCAGACCGCGCGCCACGACCCCGGATGCGCGACGGGGTCCCACACGGGTTCTGCGCGCAGCGCCGGGCTGTTCTCCGGCTCCTTGCCGCCGCGGCCGGTCTTGGGTGTGATCGTGTCGATGACCTGGCCGTCGGTGAAGGCCTCGCCGTGCCAGTGGAAGTGGGACTCCAAGTCGCCCGGCGCCCGGGTGGTGCGGGAGCCGACGATGAACCGCAAGCCGGCCTCGTCCAGGGCCTTGAGGTTGGCCGCCGAGAGCATGCCAGCGTCGGCGACGATGACCATGTCCGCGACCCCATGTCGCTGCCGGAAGGCTTCGATGATCGGGACCAGCGTGGTCGTTTCTGCTTTGTTGCCTTCGAAGCAGCCGATCTCCAGCGGAAAACCGTTCCGGTCGACCAACAGCCCGACCACGATCTGCGGGTCGACCCGGCGCTCCTTGGAGTAGCCGACTTTCCGCAGGTCATCTTCGTGCTCGGCCTCGAAGTACAACGTCGTCACGTCGTAGAGGCACAGGCTGACGTCGCCGCTGGCCGCGGCATGGGCGAAGCAGGCGGCCGCGATCCGGTCCCGGTAGTCACCGGCATGGCAGCGACGCAGCGTCCGCTTGCGGGTCGACAGGCTCACCGAGACCCGCCCCAGCTCGGCCAGCACGCGGTCAACGTCGAGCAGGCTGGTCGGCTCGACCATCCGGGCGATCACCAAGTCCCGAAAGACCTCGTCGCCCACGGCGTCGAAGCCCAGGTCGGCGTACACCCCGGCCAACGCCTCGAACAGCACACCCGAGGCGGTCTTCAGCACTCGCGGCGCCGACACCGTCGGCGTCCGCACCGGCCCAGCTGGAGCGCCGGGGACCAGCGCGGCCGTGGCCGGCGGGGGGACCATCACTGCCTTCCGGGCGGCCGGGGTGATGCCCAGATCCAGCACCCCTTGACGGTCATCAACCAGCAGCTGACGGGCCTGGTTCATCAGCAGTCCCAGTTCGGCCTCGTCCCGGGCCGAGCCGACATGCCGCACGATCCGCCGCCGACCCGCCACCGATTCAGCGATCTGCACCGCCGTGGCCCCCGAGGCGGTACGCACCCGCCGAACCCAGGCCACCACACGACCCTACCGGCCACGATTAGTGCCTCAGCTGCACACTAAACCGGCGCATCACCGCAGGTCAGCGGGATCCGAGCCGAGAACGGCCGCCTTCGTGACCCAACTCAGGAGAAGCCCTACCAACTGCTCGGCCACGCCCGCGATCCGATCCCGGCCACCCCCGGGCGTGACCGCCGGGAAGACGCCGAGTACGTCCGGCACGGCACCTGCTCGATCTTCGTCTGGATCGAACCGC
>NZ_SPQO01000055.1 GCF_004570325.1 Mycobacterium sp. PS03-16
CGTCGCCTTCGTGAACTTCGCCCCGATGACGCGATCCGTGCTCGCTCGCATGCGGCCGGGGTCGACCGTCATCCGCTACGGCATCGGCTACGACAACGTCGACGTGGCCAGCGCCACCGAGCTCGGCATCCGGGTGGCCAACGTGCCCGACTACGGCGTCGACACGGTGGCCGACCACGCGGTGGCCGGGCTGCTCGCGCTGGCGGCGCTTGCACTCGGCGTGCCGGCCTGGACGCTGCTGCGCTGGCTGTGGATCGGCGGCGCGCAGGCGTGGCCGCTGGCCGAGATGGGCGATGCGCTGGCGCAGACCGCGGTTCTGGCCGCCGGCGCCGCCGCGCTGGCCACCGCGCTGGCGTTCCCGTTCGCCTGGGTGGCCGTGCGCTCCAGCGGCGTGTTCGGCCGCGTGGTGGTCGGCGCCAACTTCGTCACCAGCTCGATGCCCGGGATCGTCACCGCACTCGCACTGGTCACCGTCGCGATCCAGTGGGCGCCGCCGGTGTACCAGAGCGTCGCGCTGATCCTGCTGGCCTACGTGCTGCTGTTCATCCCCCGCGCGCTGGTCAACATCCGCTCCGGGCTGGCCCAGATCCCGTCGTCGCTGGAGGAGGCCTCCCGGGCCCTCGGCGCGTCCCCCACCACCACCTTCCTGCGGGTGACGCTGCGGCTGACCGCGCCCGCGGCCGCGGCCGGGGCGGCGCTGGTGTTCGTCGCGGTCGCCACCGAGCTGACCGCCACGCTGATCCTCGCCCCCACCGGCACCCGCACGCTGGCGATGCGGTTCTGGTCGCTGAGCAGCGAACTGGACTACGCCGCGGCCGCCCCGTACGCGGTGCTGCTGATCGTGCTGTCGATCCCGGTCACCGTGCTGCTGTTCCGTCAGTCGACCCGGGCGGCGGCGCTGTGAGCGACACACACGAAATCCGCGGGGTGGTCAAGGCGTTCGGCGGGACGACCGTGCTCGACCACATCGACCTCGCGCTGCCCGCGGGCACGCTCACCGCGGTGGTCGGCGCGTCGGGCTGCGGTAAGACCACGCTGCTGCGGGTGATCGCCGGCTTCGAAACCCCCGACGCCGGCACCGTGCACATCGCCGGCCGGCAGGTCGCGGGCCCGTCGACCACGGTCGCCCCACACCGCCGCGGCGTCGGCTACGTCGCCCAGGACGGCGCGCTGTTCCCGCACCTGACCGTCGCCCAGAACATCGCCTACGGACTGCCCGGCACCCTGCGGCGCGCGTCGGTGCGCACCCGGGTCGCCGGGCTGCTCGAGACCGTCTCGCTGCCGGAGTCGTTCGGGGCGCGCCGCCCGCAGGAACTGTCCGGCGGTCAGCAGCAGCGGGTCGCGCTGGCCCGCGCCCTGGCCCGCGAGCCCGCGCTGATGCTGCTCGACGAACCGTTCAGTTCGCTGGACACCGGGCTACGGGCGGCCACCCGTCGCGCGGTCGCCGACATGCTGGCCACCGCAGGCGTCACCACCCTGCTCGTCACCCACGATCAGGAGGAGGCGCTGTCGGTGGCCGACCAGGTGGCGGTCATGCGCGACGGCCGCTTCACCCAGGTGGGCAGCCCCCAGGACGTCTACCTGCGCCCCCGCGATCGCTACACCGCGGAGTTCCTCGGCGACTGCGTGTGCCTGTCCGCCGTGGTCACCGCCGGCGTCGCCGACTGCGCGATCGGCCGCGTGCCGGTGCAGCGCGACGCCCCCGACGGGCCGGCGACGCTGGTGCTGCGGCCCGAGCAGATCTCCGCCACCGCGATCACCGACTCCGTGCGCTCGGGCCCGGTCGGCACCGTACTCGCCGTGGAGTTCCTCGGACCCGACGTGGTGCTGACCATCGACCCGTCCGGCGACACCGCGCCGATCACCGTCCGCCGGCACAGCGTCGACGCGCCCGCGGTCGACACGAAGGTGCACATCGAGGTGATGGGCGCCGGGGCGGTGCTGCGGTGAGCGCGCTCGTCGAGGCGCTGCGCGCCCACGGTGACCGGGTGGCCGTGCTGACCGCCACCGACCGGCTCAGCTACGCCGAGCTCGCCGACCGGGTGGCCGCCGTCGCCGCCGAACTCGGCCCGGTGCGCCGGCTGGTGCTGCTCGAGACCCGCAACGACCTGGCCACGCTGACCGCCTACCTCGGCGCGCTCGCCGCCCGCCACGTCGTGCTGCCGGTGGCCGCGGGCACCGACCACACCGCGATCTCCCACGTCTACACGCCCGACGTGGTGATCGACGCCGGCGGAATCCGGCAGTGGCGCAACGAGTCCCGGCACCACCTGCACGAGGATCTGGCGCTGCTGATGTCGACGTCGGGCAGCACCGGCTCCCCGAAACTGGTCCGGTTGTCGTGGGCCAACCTGCGCGCCAACGCGGAGTCGATCGCCACCTATCTCGACATCCGGCCCACCGACCGCGCGGCCACCACGCTGCCGATGTCGTACTGCTACGGGCTGTCGGTCGTGCACAGCCATCTGCTGCGCGGCGCGGGCCTGATTCTCACCGACGCGTCGGTGGTCGACGACGAGTTCTGGGAGCTGTTCGCCCGCCATCGCGGCACCACGTTCGCCGGGGTGCCCTACACCTTCGACCTGCTCGACCGCATCGGCTTCGAGGCGATGGACCTGCCGCACCTGCGCTACCTCACCCAGGCCGGCGGACGCCTGCCGGCCGACCGGGTGCGCCGCTTCGCAGAACTCGGCCGGGCCAAGGGCTGGCAGCTGGTGGTCATGTACGGCGCCACCGAGGCCACCGCCCGGATGGCGTATCTGCCACCCGATCTCGCGATCAGCCGCCCGGACACGATCGGACGGGCGATTCCCGGCGGCCGCTTCACCATCGAACCGGTCGAGGGCTGGACCGAGCCCGGCGTCGGCGAACTGGTCTATCACGGCCCGAACGTGATGATGGGCTACGCCGAACAGCCCGCCGACCTGGCCCGCGGCGCCCAGCTGGACCGGCTGCACACCGGCGACATCGCCCGCCGCGGCGCCGACGGGCTCTACGAGGTGATCGGCCGGCGCAACCGGTTCGTCAAGATGTACGGGCTGCGCATCGACCTGCAGCGCATGGAGGCGGCGCTGCGCGACCGCGGGGTGGCCGCGCTGTGCGCCGCCGACGATGCCGACCATCTGGTGATCGCCGCGACCGGCACCGACGCCGCCGACGTGCAGCGTATCGCCGCCCAGGCGGCCGGGGTCCCGGTCGGCGCCGTGCACGCCGTGACCGTGCCGGAGCTGCCGCTGCTGCCGTCGGGTAAGCCCGACTACCAGCGGGTGCGGACCCTGTCGCCGCGCGGTGACACGCGGGAGGGCGCCGACGCGCGCGCCGTGTACGCCGAGGCGCTGCACCTGGACCCGGACACGATCGACCCCGACGCCAGCTTCGTCGACCTCGGGGGCAACTCGCTGTCGTACGTGACCGTGACGGTGCGGCTCGAACGCGTCCTCGGTCGGTTGCCCGCCGACTGGCCGCGTCTCCCGCTGCGCGACCTGCAGCAGATGGCCCGGCCGTCGCCCGGCCGCCGGCGGCACCTGGCTGCCGTCGAGACCAGCGTGGTGCTGCGGGCGGTGGCGATCGTGCTGGTGGTCGGCTCGCACGCCGAGCTGTTCGAGTGGTGGGGCGGTGCGCACATCCTGCTCGGCATCGCCGGATACAACTTCGCCCGGTTCACGCTCACCCCCCGGCCCCGCGCCGAGCGGGTGCGGCACCTGCTCGGGGCCGTCGGGTGGATCGCGGTGCCCGCGGTGGTGTGGGTGGCGATCGCGCTGGTGGTCACCGACGACTACGCACCGACGAATCTGTTCCTGGCACAGAAGTTCCTGGGCCCGCACGACAGCATGACCGCCGGACGCCTGTGGTTCGTCGAGGTGCTGGTGTGGATTCTGGTCGCGCTGGCACTGGTGTTGTGCTGGCCGGCCGCCGACCGGTGGGAACGGTCCCGGCCGTTCGCGGTCGCCGTCGGTTTCCTGGCCTTCGGTCTGGCGCTGCGCTACGACATCCTCGGGCTCGACCTCGGGCGCGACGCCTGGTTCACGGTGCTGACGTTCTGGTTCTTCGCGCTCGGCTGGGCGGCGGCCAAGGCCACTGCGACGTGGCAGCGGGTGGCGCTGACCGTGGTGCTCGCGGTCGCGCTGTACGGCTACTTCCTGACCGCCGAGCGGACGCTGATCGTGCTGACCGGCCTGCTGCTGCTGATCTGGGTGCCGGCCGTCCGCGTGCCCGCCGCCCTGACGGTGGCCATCGGCGTGGTGGCCGAGGCGTCGCTGTACACGTACCTCACCCACTTCCAGGTGTATCCGCTGTTCCCCCATCCCGCGGTGGGCGTGCTCGCCGCGCTGGTCGTCGGCGTGCTGCTGACCCGGGCGCTGACGCTGCTGCGCCGGCGGGCGGCGGGGTGGGGGCGGGCCGTCGCACGGGTCAGCGCGGCCAGGACAGGCGGCTGAGCGGTTGTAGTGACGTCATAGTGACGTCATTATGACGTCATGGACCTGCAGCCGTACATCGAGCGCGTCCGGCACGAACTGTCCGTCGCGGCGGCGCCCGGCGGCGCCGAGGCCGCAGCGCTGGCCGATCGCCTGAGCGCGGCGCTCGACTCGGCCCTGCGCCTGGCCTTGCTCGAGGCGTTGTCCGAGGCGGCCGAGCAGGTCACGCGCGACTTGGCGCCGGACTCGGTGGAGGTGCGCCTGCGCGGACGTGACCCCGAGTTCATCGTGTCGGCCGCGGCCCGCGAACCCGGGCCGCCCCCCGCAGCGTCCGAAGCCGCCGCAGCACCGGAGCCCGACGACGAAGGCGGTACCTGGCGAGTCACGTTTCGCCTGCCGGCCGGCCTGCGCACCCCCGTCGAGACGGCCGCCGGCCGCGAGGGGCTCTCGGTCAACGCCTGGCTGGTGCGTGCGGTCAGCGCCACGCTGCGCGGTGACGACGCAACGCGCGACCGCCGCTCCACCGGCAGACACGTCAGCGGCTGGGTCCGGTGACACCCCCTTCGACACAGGAGAACGCCATGCCGACTTTCCCCACACCCCAACCCATCACCGTCGACATCGAGGTGGCCGCAGGCGCCGTCCACCTCGTGGCCGGCGATACGACCGAGACCACGGTCGACGTCCGCCCGCGCGACCCGTCCCGGGACGCCGACGTCAAGGCGGCCGAACAGACCCAGATCGACTTCCACCAGAACCGCCTGAGTGTGCGGACACCGATGCCGTGGATCATGTTGGGCCGCAGGGGAGCCGTCGAACTGTCGGTCACCGTGCCCGCCGGGTCCCGGCTCACCGCGGCCGTGGCGTCGGCCTCGGTGCGGGCCGACGGCCGCTACGCCGAATGCCGGCTGTCCTCGGCGAGCGGCGCCATGTCGGTGGAGGCGGTCACGGGCCACGTGCGGGCGGACTCCGCCTCCGGAGACGTCACCGTGCACCGGGTGTCGGGGGCGGTGACGGTGTCGACGGCGTCCGGGGACGCGGCCGTCGGTGAGCTGAGCGGTGACCTGAAATTCCAGACCGCCAGTGGCGCGCTGTCCGTCGACCGTCTGCACGGGCGACTCAGCGCGCAGAGCGCGTCGGGTTCGGTCACCGTGCGGACCGCGACGACGGGCGCGATCTCGGTGCAGACAGCGAGCGGCGGGCTGGCCGTCGGCATCCCCGAAGGCACTGCCGCACAACTCGATCTGCACACGCGGTCGGGCGTGGTCACCAATACGCTGCAGCCCGCCGGTGGCCCGTCCCACGGTGACGAGACGCTGGCCGTGCGTGCGCGCACCGCATCCGGTGACATCTCCATCCATCGCGCGGTCCAGCGGCCCGCCGTGCCACGATGAGGAAATGGCCGACGAGCAAGACTTCAACGCCCGCATCATCGAAGAGTTCCGCCGCAACGGCGGCAAGGTGGGTGGCCAGTTCGAGGGCTTCCCGCTGCTGTTGTTGACGTCCAAGGGCGCCAAGAGCGGCGCCTACCGCGTGAACCCGGTGGCGTACTTCGACATCGACGGCAAGCTCTACATCGTCGGCTCCGCCGCCGGCCGGGACCAGAGCCCCGGATGGGTGTTCAACCTGCGCGCCGAACCCTATGCGACGGTCGAGATCGGCGCCGACCCACCCAAGGCCGTCGCAGCACGCGAACTGCCCCGCGACGAGCGCGACCGCATCTACCCGATCGTCGTCGAGCGGGCCCCCGGCTTCGGGGACTACGAGCGCAGGACCGACCGGGTGATCCCCGTCTTCGAGTTGACCGACGCCTGACCGGGTGTGACCCCGGTTTTTCGGGGCATTCCCTCGCCGGTACATGACACTTCGGTGAGGGAGAGAGTCAACATGGCGTCAGGTGTCGCAACCGTGTGGTTGCCGGTCGAAGACATGCAGCGGGCGGTGCAGTTCTACAGCAACACGCTCGGCCTCGAGGTCAAGAAGCAGAAGGACGAGTGGTCCGAACTCGACGCCAACGGACTGATGGTCGGACTCAACGCCCGCGAATCGGCCGGTGGCAGTGGCGGTGCGCTGCTGACGTTCCAGCCCGACGGTGGGCTCGACGACGAGGTGGCGCGCCTGAAGAAGGAGGGCGTCACGTTCGCCGGGGACATCAGCGAGCACCCCTGGGGCCGGATCGCCTCGTTCAAGGACTCCGAGGGCAACGACCTGCAGCTCTACGAGCCGCCGTCGAGCTAGCGGTCCAGCCCGCGGATGCGGCCGGGCGGCGGGCCGACGTGCACGACGTCGAGGTCGGCGTCGTGGGCGGCCAGCCGCGCCCGGAACGTGGCCGGGTCGATGAGGCCTTCGGTGTACACCAGGTCGTCGGTCGCGTCGCCGGTGACGTCGAAGAACGGCTCGAACACGTCGCCGGTGAGGATGCCGAGCATGCGGGTGTCGTGCCGGTCGATCGCGAAGGCGTGGATGGTGCCCGCGGGGGCGTGCAGGAAGTCACCCGGCGTCAGTAGCACCTGATCGCCGTTGGCGTACAACCAGATCCGGCCGGACAGGCACAGGAAGTTCTCGGTGTGGTGCTGGTGGAAGTGTCTGCCGATGTAGGGTTGCGGGCCGGCGGTGGTCTGCACCGCGAAATAGCGGCCGTCGGTGTTGCGCGCGCGGGCGGTGAACGCGTTGACCGCATCCGGCCAGGCCCGCCGCTCACCGGTCATCGCCCGCAGGAAGTACGGTTCGGTGCCGACAGGCAGCGTGTCGTCCCATTCGTCGCTCGCGGGCACGAACTCCAGGTCGTGCCGGTGCGCGCCGCCCGGCAGCAGCAGCGTGTCGGTCAACTCCTGCTGCGCCGAGTACATGTGCGCGTCGACGCGGGCGTGGGCGAGGGCGTCGTCGTCGAGCACGGTGTCGAGGGCGCCGCCCGGCGCGGAGAAGAACAGCATCCGGCTGCCGTGGCCCAGGATGCGGTAGGCGACGGGTACGCCCGCCGGCACGTGGATCGAATCGCCCTGCGCGAGAACGCGACTGCGGCCGGGCAACCAGAACTGCACACACCCGTCGAACACCTGATAGGTCCGCTGATGGTGCAGCAGGCTGTGGAACGGCGCTCCCGCCCCGCGGGGGCCGAGGATGAACGCCGCGTCGAACAGGCCGCCGGTGTCGCACGCGCGGGCGATCACCGTCCACAACTGCCCGTCGATCTCGTAGCGCAGACCCTCCCCGCTGGCGAGGTAGTAGGGCAGCGGCTCGCCGGGCAGGGCATTGATCAGCGGGCGGGTGGCGTGGACGGTGTCGAGGTCGAGCGTGGTCGTCATTTCTTCCATTGTCCGGTCG
Organism: Mycobacterium sp. PS03-16; assembly: GCF_004570325.1. Lineage (GTDB taxonomy): Bacteria > Actinomycetota > Actinomycetes > Mycobacteriales > Mycobacteriaceae > Mycobacterium. The sequence continues at coordinate 7,740 of NZ_SPQO01000055.1, forward strand.
CGGCCGCCGAACACCAGCGGGAAGCCCCGAAGCACCATCCGGACGATCCGGATGATCAGCCGCGGGACACCTGCACCGCGATCCGGCCGAAGCGCCGCAGCGCCGGGCTGGTCCGGCCGTCGACCAGGCACAGGTTGGTCGGCCGGTCCGCCAGATCGCGGATCGGGACGAACCGCACCCCGGGCCGCTGGTACATCTCGGCGGCCGAGGCACCCGCGACGTTGACACCGATTCCCGCCGCGCACAGTTCGAGCACCTCGTCGAAGGTGCGGGCGATCGGCAGCGTGCGGGGCGCGTCGCGCAGCACATCGCCCAGCCAGTGATCCGAGAGGGACGTGTCCCCCACGGCGACGAACGTCTGACCGGTCAGATCGGCCACGTCGACCACCGTCCGGTCGGCCAGCGGATGGTCCTCGGCGACCACCAGCAGGCACGGTTCGGTCCACAGCGTGGTGGCCGTGACGGCCGGGGGTGGCGGGGCGACATCGGCGATCAACGCACAGTCCACGTCACCGTCCAGCAACGCCCGGTACGGCTGGGTGAACCCGAGTTGGGTGATGTGCCAGTCGATGTCGTCCATCTGCCGGCGGGCCTCGGCGAGGATCGCCCGCGCCCGCGGGGTGAACACCGACAGGCCGATGCGCACCCGCGCCCGGTGGGCGCCCGTGCGGGCCCATCCCACCACGTCGTCCATCGCGGCGACCACCCGCTGCGCCAGCGGCACCAGAGCGCGCCCGTCATCGGTGAGCGCGACGCTGCGCGAGGTCCGCAGGAACAGCATCCGGCCGGTCCGCCGCTCGAGCGTCGCGATGTGCTCGCTGAGCGAGGACGGACTGACCCGCAGCGCCTCGGCGGCCCGCCCGAAGTGCAGCTCCTCGGCCACCGCGAGGAAGCTGCGCAGGTGCGCCACGGTCACGTCCACTCCGCCGAGGTTAGCCCGGCAGCGCCTGCGCACCGGTCCCAACGGACCCACCGGTGCGCCGGTACTCACTCGGGCTGACCCCGCGGACCCGCTTGAACGCCGCGCTGAACCCGAACGGGTCCGAATAGCCCACGGCGCGGGCGACTTCGGCGATGGTCGCGCGTTCCCGCTCGACCAGCAGATCGGCCGCGAGGGTCATGCGCCAGCGGGTGAGGTAGGTCAGCGGCGGTTCGCCGAGCAGGTCGCTGAACCGCTTGGCCAGGGTCGACCGGGACACCCGGGTGCGGTCGGCCAACTCGGCGACAGTCCACGCCGCGGCCGGTTCGGCGTGCAGCAGGCGCAGCGCATCGCCGACCACCGGGTCGCGCTGGGCGGCCCACCAACCCGGCGGGTCGCCACCCGGCCGGTCGAACCACTCGCGCAGCGTGCACACCATCATCCAGTCGAGCAACCGGTCCAGCACGATCTGCTGGCCGGGGACGTCGAGCGCGACCTCGGCGGCGAGGTGGTCCAGCACGGCGTCCCCGGTGCCGCCGGCCTCGACGCGCAGCACCACCGGCAGGGCGTCGAGCAGCCGGCGGGTGATCTCACCGCGCACCGGATAGGCCCCGACGATGAGTGTCGTTGCGCCCGGGCCGGTTCCGGCGGGGTCGTGCCAGCCGAGCCGGTGGCGGGTGCCGCCCAGCTCGGGCGTCGCGCAGAACTCCCCGCAGGCGATCGGTTCGGCCGCGGTGTCGACGGCGTCGACGAACGTGAAGGTGCCCGGGCCCTTGACCACCACGGTCTCGTAGGCGCGCAGCGGTTCCGGTGTGCCGTGCTCGGGCACGACCCAGCCCTCACCGCCGCCCAGCACGGTGCACAGGGTCAGCGGGGCGCCGTCGACGAAGTGCAGCGCCCACGGCGGGGTCAGTGCCGTGCTGCCGAACAGGGAGCCGTGCGCCCGCACACCGCGGAACAGATCGCCGAAGACGTCCACCGCAACGAGGCTAGACGATCAGACAGGCAATCCGGCCTTTCACCCATGGCATCGTCCGACAAGCGTGCGTTGACTGGGCGTCATGAGAAACGACACCACTCTCGTCCTCGGCGCCACCGGCAAGACCGGCCGGCGCGTGGCCGCCCGGCTCCGGCTCCAGGGTGTGCCGGTGCGGGCCGCCTCCCGATCCAGCGAGACCCCATTCGACTGGTCCGACCCCGGCGGCTGGGACGCCGCCCTGCGGGGCGTCGCCGCCGCGTACGTGGTGGCGCCGGGCACGCCCGGTCCCGTGCACGAGTTCGTCGCGCGGGCCGAGGCCGCAGGCGTGCAGCGCCTGGTGCTGCTCTCCGGGCGCGGCGCCGACACCTGGGGTGACTTTACGTTCGGGCTGGACATGCGCGACGCCGAGGAGGCGGTGCGAGGATCCGCGCTGGAGTGGACGGTGCTGCGTCCCAACAACTTCGCGCAGAACTTTGACGAGGAGCTGTGGCACGCGCCGGTGCTCGCCGGCGAGTTGGCGCTGCCGGCCGGTGAGGTGCCCGAACCGCTGATCGACCTCGAGGACGTTGCCGACGTCGCGGCCGCAGTGCTGACCCAGCCCGGACGGCACGCCCGGCGGACGTACGAATTGTCCGGGCCGCGGGCGATCACGTTCGCCGAGGCCGCCGAGCTGATCTCCCGGGCGACCGGGCGGACGATCACCTACAAGCAGATCTCCCCCGCCGAGTACACCGCGTCGCTGGTCGAGCAGGGCGTCGGCGAGGACGACGCCGGCCACATCGCCGAGATGTTCGTGATGATGGAACGCGCAGAACTCGCCGGAACCACCGAGGACGTCGCCGCGGTGCTGGGCCGGTCGGCGCGGACGTTCGAGGACTACGTCCTGCGGACCGCGGCCACCGGAGCGTGGACCCCGTGAGCGCGCTGACCGCCGCGGACGTCGAGTTCCTGCGGCGCCCGCTGTACGGGTTCGTCTCGGTGGCCGCCGGGCCGAGGCCGCCGCAGCCGCGGCCGGTGTGGTTCGAGGTGACCGACGAGGGAACCGTGCAGTTGTTCACCGGCCCGGACACCGCGAAGGTGCGGCGGCTGGCCGAGGACCCGCGGGCGTCGATCGTGGTCTCCGCGCCGGTGGGCGAGCGGGAGCGCTGGGTCTCGGTGGCCGGGCGGGCCTCAGTGGAGCCCGACGGCGCGCACGCGCTGTGCGAGCGCCTCGCCGCGCGCTACTGGGACCTCGACGATCCGGTACGCGTCAAGGACCTCGCCGACCTGCTGGCCGGTCAGTGGGTCCGGCTGATCATTCACCCGGAGAAGGTGAGTCGCTACGCGGCGTGACGGGGCGGGCCGACGGGACGATCAGCACCGGACGCGTCGCGCACTGCAGGGTGGCCCGCGCGACACTGCCCAGCACGATCTCGCGGGCGGCCGATCGCCCGCGAGACCCGACGACCAGCGCGGCCGCGTCGTTCTGGTTGGCGCAGCGCACCAGCGCCTGGCTGGTCGCGCCCGCCCCGGTACCGCCACCGGTGGTGAGGCGGATGACGGAGCTGTCGGCGGGTTGCGGCGCCGAGTCGTGGCCGCTGACGGTGCCGACCAGCACCCGCCGGCCGGCGAACAGCGTCTGCGCCGCGTGGACCGCCGCCTCCGCGCCCGGCGATCCGTCGCTACCGACGAGGATCGGGCCGTCGGCGAGGGCGGCGTGTTCGGCGGCCAGCATCGGCCGCGGGACGATGAGGACGGGTCGCGTCGAGTGGCGGACCACGGCCGAGGACACGCTGCCGAGGAACTTGTGCACACCACCGATCCCCCGGGCGCCCACGACCGTGACGTCCGGTGAGTGCTTCTCGGCCAGTTCGACCAGGCCGCTCGCTTCCCCGCCCCAGGTCTGCTTGACGACGGGTTCGGCGTTCCACTGCCGGTACCGCGCCAGCGCGACGCCGGTGTCGGCGATGAAGGCCGCCTCGCGCTTGCCCTCGCCGACCGTCATGTCGTTGAGCTCGTCGAGGTTGCGGGCGGTGGCGCGCAGCCGGTGCCGCAGTTCCGCGCCGGCGAACGGCGGACTCCACAGATAGGCGATCGTTGCGTGCGCCGAGGGGAACAGGCGCGCACCGGCATCGATGGCGCCCATCGCGTCCGCCGACCCGTCATATCCCACGAGCACATTGACCGGCATGGTGGCCTCCTCATGGTGAAGCTACCTGCACCGGGTCGGCGCTGGTCACGGATTGCTCAGACGCGAAGGTAGCTGTCGCGGCGTCCTGTGGCCGCGAGCAGCCGGTCGTCGACCCGGGTGGCCGCCGCCCGGATGTAGTCGTCGCGTTCGGGGTTGGCCAGCGCCCCGGGCCACGTCGGGCCGTGGCGTCGCAACTTCTCACGTAGCCGTGCCGAGACGGTGATGAACGTGCCGTCCTGCGTCGCGGTGTTGTCGGCCGCGGTCAGTGCGTCCGACGGCGCGTCCTCGAGGTAGGGGAACTCGCTCAGCTCGCCGTCCAGCCCGCGCACGCGCGCCACGAACCGGCTGCCGGAGTGGTGGGCGACCAGCGTGCACACGCGGTGCGGCCACCCGGTGTCCCGTAGGTACCGCGCGCCGTCGAGCGGATGGAAGCCGGTGGCGGCGAGGTCCGGGAGGTACCCGATGTCGTGCAGCCAGGCCGCCGCGACGAGCGCATCAACGTCGGTGGGGTCGACGGTGACCGCGAGCGCGCGGGCGCGGGTGGCCACGGCGGCGAGGTGCACGCGGCGCGTGGGCTGCACGGCCATCAGGCGACGGGCGAGGTCTTCGGCTGCCGAGGTCAGAGTCTGGGACACCGGTACCAGAACGTACCTGCGCCGGGTTAACGGCCGGATTCAGCGGCGATGCGCGCGCTCGATCAGCTCGCCGAGGCGATCGCCGTGCCCACCGACGTGGAGCCGGTCGAGCGGTTCGCCCGGGCGTGCCGTCAGTACCGTACGTTCGCCATACGCGATCCCGCCCGGTACGTACTCACTTCGGGGTGGGGAGCCCGCTCGTGGACCAGTCGTCCGGGTGGCAGGCGCCGGCAGCCCTCTTCGGGGTCTCATCGAGCGGGTCAAAGCGCTCGAAACGACTGGTAGAGAGGGCAATTCGGCCGAGGCGGCGCGTGCGGTGTGGAGCCGGTGCACGGCGCCGTCACGATCGAGCACGCCTGAACCACTCAGACCCGCGTCGCGGCAGCCGCCTACGAACGCCTGCGCGAGGTACTGGTCGACGGTCTCGCCGCGCACCCTTGAGGTCGTCGATCTAGTTGGTGGAGGGTGGCGGGTGTGGTTCGAAGGGTCGGTACCACCACCAACCCATGCGCTCGCCGGTGGGACCCGCATACGGCGGGACCACCGGGGGTGGTGTGGTGGGTGGTCGCGCCAGGGACCCCGCGCGTAGTGGTCGGCCGTCGTCATCGGTGACCACGAGGCGCCCCGCGGTCCCACTGATCGTGATCAGCCCGCGGTGATGCAGCCGATGGTGATACGGACACACCAGCACGAGGTTGTCTGGATCGGTGGGGCCGCCGTCCTGCCAGTGCCGAATGTGATGGGCGTGCAAACCCCGCGTCGCCCCGCAGCCGGGGACCACGCAGCAGCGGTCCCGATGCTCCAGCGCCCGGCGGAGCCGACGGTTGATGCCGCGCGTGGACCGTCCGGCGCCGATCGGTTGGCCGTCGCGTTGGAACCACGCCTCAAACGTGGCGTCACACAACAGCAAGCGGCGATCCTCATCACTGAGCATCGGCCCCAGATGCACGCCCGCGGCCGGTTTGTCGACATCGAGGTGCACCAGCACGGTGGTGTGATGCCCGTGCGGGCGGCGCGCCACCTCGGCGTCCCAGCCGGCCTCAACGAGGCTCATGAACGCCTCCACCGTGGTCGGAAACGACGCTGCCTGCTCGCGCGGCCGGCCACGCGCATCCACGCCGTGCGCGTCGTACTCGGAGCCGTGGTCGCGGGTCCAGTCCGCGATCAACCCGTCCCGATGCGACTGCAACGCCGCATCGAATCGGGCCGCCTCCAGCGTGGTGAGCCGGATCCGCCACGTCGTGTAGTCGCCGTCCTCATGCTTGGTGATCCAGGACTCGGGTTCGGGTGTCGGCTTCGGTTGCGGGCGGGGTTCGAGTTTGACCATGGTGCGCAACTGGGTGACCGTCGCGTTCTGCGCCAACCCGACATAGTGCTCATCAGATCCCTCGGCGGCGCCCTTGGCGATCACGCCGATCTGGTCCAGCGACAGCCGGCCCTCCCGCAGCGCCTCGGCGCAGCGCGGAAACTGCTCGAGCCGATGCGCCACCGCCACCATGGTCTCGGCGTTGCTGGGCGAGGTACCGGTCTTCCAGGCCACCAGTGACGTGATGGACCGACACCCGGTGGCCCCCCACAGCTCGTCACCGTCGATTTCGGCCACGATCTCCGCCAGCCGGCCATCGATGGCATTGCGCTGACCGCACAGTTCCGACATCTCCTCGAACAACAGCTCAAGGCGCTCCTGCGGAAGCAAAGCCGTTGCGGTCGAGGACATGAACCCATCAAAACAGGAGGGTCTGACATCGCATCGTCCGTCAGATCGATCCGCAGTAGAGAATGAAAACCCCGGCCCGAAGGCCGGGGTTCTTGTCACCACACCGGTGGGCGAAGGGGGACTTGAACCCCCACGTCCCGAAGGACACTGGCACCTGAAGCCAGCGCGTCTGCCATTCCGCCACTCGCCCTGGAAGACCGAGGGAGCCTATCACCCGCGGCCCGTCGTACTCAAAATCGTACCGCTGTACCGCATCGATCCCCGTAGAACGGGTATGGCACACACCGCTGACCTGGCGTGATGCGATTCTCAGAATTCTGTTGGTCCCGCCGACCAGCGGTGGGTAGATACCATGCAGGGATATTCCGGGCCAGCCGACACGCGGCGGGCCGGCTGCGTGAGCAGCCACGACGGCAACGACGACGAGTGAGGCGGGCGGTGAGATGGGTCTGGTGGACCGCATCGAGCGCAAACTCGAGTCGACCGTCGGCGACGCGTTCGCCCGGGTGTTCGGCGGGTCGATCGTGCCGCAGGAAGTCGAGGCGCTGCTGCGCCGCGAGGCCGAGGCCGGCATCCGCACCGTCGGCGGCGGCCGCATTTTGGCCCCGAACGAGTACGTAATTACCCTCAGTGTGCCTGACCATAAGAAGGTACGCGCCGATCCTGACCTGACCTCGACCACTTTCGCCAAACATCTGGAGGGATACATCCGTGACCAGGGATGGCAAACGTATGGTGAGGTGGTTGTCAGGTTCGAGCAAGCCCCCCATCTGCACACCGGGCAGTTCCGCGCGCGCGGCGCGGTCAACCCAGATTCAACCGGCGTACCCGCACCAGCGCACCGAGACCATGCTTTCCCCGCAGAATCAGGAGTAGCAGCGATGAGCGACAACCCGAGTTACCGCGGCGGCCAGGGCCCAGGCCAGGGTCAGCGGCCGGCCGACGAGTACTACGACGACCGCTACGGCCGTCCCCAGGATGAGGCGCGCGGCCAGGAGCCCCGCGGCCAGTACCCGCCGGAGCAGGGCGGCTACGGCGGTGACCAGGGCGGCTACCCGCCCCGCGGCGGCTACCCCGAGCAGGGCGGCTACGGCGACCAGGGTGGCTACGGCGGCGGCCAGGGCGGCTACGGCGGCCCCGGCGGCGGCCGTCCCGACTACGGCCCCCCGCCGGGCGGCGGCTACGGCGACCAGGGCTACCGCCAGGGTCCCGGCGGCTACCCGCCCGCCCCCGGCGGCCAGCCCGGCTACGGCGGTATGGGTGCCGAATACGACTACGGCCGTCCCCAGGCGCCCGGCCGCCACGAGGACGGCGGCTACGGCCGCGAGTCCCGGCCCGGATACCCGGACCAGGGTGGCTACGGCGACCAGGGTGGGTACGGCGGCGGCTACGGTGCCCCTGCCGGCGGTCGGCAGGACTACGGCCAGGATTACGGCGGCGGATACGGCGCCCCGGCCGGTGGCTACGCCGACCCGGGTTACGGCGAGCCCGCGGGCCGCGACTACGACTACGGCCAGGGCCAAGGCGGATACGCCGGCGGCTACGGCCAGGGCGACTACCCGTCGGCCGGTGGTACCACCGTCACGCTGCAGCTCGACGACGGTAGCGGCCGCACCTACCAGCTGCGCGAAGGCGCCAACGTCATCGGCCGCGGCCAGGACGCCCAGTTCCGGCTCCCCGACACCGGGGTGTCGCGCCGGCACCTGGAGATCCGCTGGGACGGGCAGGTCGCGCTGCTGTCCGATCTGAACTCCACCAACGGCACCACGGTGAACAACGCGCCCGTGCAGGAATGGCAGCTGGCCGACGGTGACGTCATCCGGCTGGGCCACTCGGAGATCATCGTCCGCGTGCACTGAAACAGCACGACCCGGTCACGGCCGGGACATGCGGTCGGCTTCAGCGTCACGCCGACCGCTGCCCAAGTATCGTGACCTTGCCGACCGGCACCGCACCGACGGAGTCGCCGGCGACGAGGTGACCGGCACGGAGAGGACGTCAGATGCAGGGGTTGGTGCTGCAGCTGACGCGTGTCGGCTTCCTGCTGCTGTTGTGGCTGTTCATCTGGTCGGTGCTGCGCATCCTGCGCACCGATATCTACGCTCCCACCGGCGCGGTGATGGTGCGCCGCGGTTTGGCGCTGCGCGGCTCACTGCTGCCGAACAAGCAACGCAACGTCGCCCGCCAGCTGGTGGTCACCGACGGCGCGCTGGCCGGCACCCGGATCACCTTGGGCACCCAGCCGGTGCTGATCGGCCGCGCCGATGACTCCACGCTGGTGCTGACCGACGATTACGCCTCCACCCGGCACGCCAGGCTGTCGCCACGGGGCTCGGAATGGTATGTCGAGGACCTAGGATCGACCAACGGCACATACCTCGACAGGGCAAAGGTGACGACGGCGGTAAAGGTTCCCCTGGGGACGCCGGTGCGAATCGGCAAGACGGTGATCGAGCTGCGCCCGTGACCGCGCGCATGCGAGGAGCGCGATGACGCTCGTCCTCCGGTACGCCGCGCGCAGCGACCGCGGCCTCGTCCGCGCCAACAACGAGGACTCCGTCTACGCCGGTGCCCGCCTGCTGGCGCTCGCCGACGGTATGGGTGGGCACGCGGCCGGGGAGATCGCCTCCCAGCTGGTGATCGCCGCGCTGGCGCATCTCGACGACGACGAGCCCGGCGGCGACCTGCTCAGCAAGCTCGACCACTCCGTGCGCGAGGGCAATTCGGCGATCGCCGCGCACATCGAGGCCGACCCCGAGCTCGAGGGGATGGGCACCACGCTGACGGCGATCCTGTTCGCCGGCAACCGGCTGGGCCTGGTGCACATCGGCGACTCCCGCGGCTATCTCATGCGCGACGGGGAGCTCACCCAGATCACCAAGGACGACTCGTTCGTCCAGACGCTGGTCGACGAGGGCCGCATCACCGCCGAGGAGGCGCACAGCCACCCGCAGCGCTCCCTGATCATGAAGGCGCTCACCGGTCACGAGATCGAGCCGACGCTGATCATGCGCGAGGCCCGCGTCGGCGACCGCTACCTGTTGTGCACCGACGGTCTGTCCGACCCGGTCAGCCACGAAACCATCGCCGAGGCGCTGCGCATCCCGGACACCGCCGAGAGCGCCGACCGGCTGATCGAGCTGGCGCTGCGCGGCGGCGGCCCGGACAACGTGACCGTGGTGGTCGCCGACGTCGTCGACTACGACTACGGCCAGACCGCGCCGATCCTCGCCGGCGCGGTCTCCGGCGACGACGACTCCCCGCCGCCGAACACCGCCGCAGGCCGCGCATCGGCGTTCAACCCGAAGCGCAATGTGCCGAAACGCGTGGTGGCCCCGCCGGAGGAGCCGGTCAAGAAGCCCCGCTCGAAGCGGCGGATGTACATTGCGGCCACGCTCGTGGTGCTGGTGGTGCTCGCCGGCCTGGCGATCGGCCGGGAGGTCGTGCGCAGCAACTACTACGTCGCCGCCCACGACGGCACCGTGTCGATCATGCGGGGGGTGCAGGGCTCGCTGCTCGGCTACTCGCTGCAGGACCCCTACCTGCTGGGGTGCCTCAACGCCCGCAACGAGCTGTCGCTGATCAGCGCCGGTCAGTCCGAGGAGAACCGGGGCTGTCAGCTGCTCAACGTGCAGGACATGCGCGAATCCGAACGGGCGCAGGTGATCGCGGGGCTGCCCGGCGGCTCGCTGGACGAGGCGATCGCCCAGATCGAGGAACTGGCCCGCAGTTCGGTGCTCCCGATCTGTCCGAGCCGGCCGCCGTCGACCAGCCGGACACCGACGCCGGCCCCGAGTCCGGCCTCGAGCCCCACACCGACGCCCTCTCCCACGGGAAGCCCTGGGGAGGGCGCTTCTCCGCGTAGCGGCAGCTCACCGGCGCCGGAGACGCCGACCACCGTGACTCCTCCCCCGCCGCCACCGCCACCGCCCTCGCCGACGGTGACCGCTCTGCCGCCCCCGCCACCGCAACCGGGAACGACGTGCCGGGCGGCGTCATGACGACGCAGCCCCAGTCCCCGGTCACGGTGACCCCGCCGCTGCCGAACCGGCGCAACGCCGAACTGGTTCTGCTCGCGTTCGCCGCGGTGATCACCACGGTGGCACTGCTGATGGTGGAGGCCAACCAGGAGCAGGGCATCAGCTGGGACCTCGCCCAGTACACCGCCGGCTACCTGGCGCTGTTCGCCGGCGCCCACTTCGCGGTTCGCCGCTACGCCCCCTACGCCGACCCGCTGCTGCTGCCGGTCGTGGCGCTGCTCAACGGCCTCGGGCTGGTGATGATCCACCGCCTCGACCTCGCCCAGGGCGCGCTCACCGAACGCGGCCTCGGCGGCACCGCCAACCAGCAGATGCTGTGGACCCTGGTCGGCGTCATCGGATTCGCCTGTGTCATCACCTTTTTGAGCGATCACCGGATGCTGGCCCGGTACGGCTACGTGTGCGGGCTGGCCGGCCTGATCCTGCTCGCCATCCCCGCGGTGCTGCCGCGCTCGATGTCCGAGCAGAACGGCGCCAAGATCTGGATTCAGCTGCCGGGCTTCTCGATTCAGCCCGCCGAGTTCTCCAAGATCCTACTGCTGATCTTCTTCGCCGCCGTCCTGGTGGACAAGCGCGAACTGTTCACCAGCGCGGGTAAGCACTTCCTCGGGATGACGCTGCCCCGGCCGCGTGACCTGGCGCCGCTGCTGGCGGCCTGGATGGCCTCGATCGCGGTCATGGTGTTCGAGAAGGACCTCGGCACCTCGCTGCTGCTGTTCGCCTCGTTCCTGGTGCTGCTGTACGTGGCGACCGACCGGATCAGCTGGGTGGCCATCGGGTTGTCGCTGTTCGCGGTGGGATGCGTTGCGGCGTACTACCTGTTCGGCCACGTGCGGGTGCGGGTGCAGACGTGGCTGGACCCGTTCGCCGACCCGGAGGGCGCCGGCTACCAGTTGGTGCAGTCGATGTTCAGCTTCGCCACCGGCGGCATCTTCGGCACCGGCCTGGGCAACGGGCAGCCCGGCACCGTGCCCGCGGCGTCGACGGACTTCATCATCGCCGCCGTCGGTGAGGAACTCGGTCTGGTCGGGTTCTCCGCGGTGCTGATGCTCTACACGATCCTGATCATCCGCGGTCTGCGCACCGCGATCGCGGTGCGCGACAGCTTCGGCAAGCTCCTGGCCGCCGGGCTGGCGGCCACGTTGGGCATCCAGCTGTTCATCGTGGTCGGCGGCGTCACCCGGCTGATCCCGCTGACCGGTCTGACCACCCCGTGGATGTCCTACGGTGGATCGTCGCTGGTGGCCAACTATCTGCTGTTGGCGATCCTGCTGCGGATCTCGCACGCCGCGCGCCGGCCGATCAGCACCAAACAGCAGCTGCACCAGACGCCGATCGCCTCCGCGAGCACCGAGGTGATCGACAAGGTATGAACACTTCCCTGCGCCGCATCTCCGTCACGCTGATGGTGCTGATCGTGCTGCTGCTCGGCAACGCGACCATCACCCAGGTCTTCACCGCTGACGGGCTGCGTACCGACCCCCGCAACCAGCGCGTGCTGCTCGACGAGTACTCCCGCCAGCGGGGCCAGATCACCGCGGGCGGTCAGCTGCTGGCCTATTCGGTGGCCACCGAGGGCCGGTTCCGGTTCCTGCGGGTCTACCCGAACGCGTTGTCCTACGCCCCGGTCACCGGGTTCTACTCGCTGCAGTACTCGAGCAGCGGCCTGGAACGCGCCGAGGACACCATTCTCAACGGCTCCGACGAGCGGCTGTTCGGCCGCCGGCTGGCCGACTTCTTCACCGGCCGCGACCCGCGCGGCGGCAACGTCGCCACCACCATCAACCCGCAGGTGCAGCAGGCCGCCTTCGACGCGATGGCCGACGGCTGCGATGGGCCCTGCAAGGGCGCGGTCGTGGCGCTCGAACCGTCGACCGGCAAGATCCTCGCCATGGTGTCGTCACCGTCGTTCGACCCGAACGAGCTGGCCACCCACGACGTCGAGGAACAGACCCAGGCCTGGCAGCGGCTGCGCGACAACCCGGACAACCCGCTGCTCAATCGCGCCATCTCCGAGACCTATCCCCCGGGTTCGACGTTCAAGGTGATCACCACCGCGGCCGCGCTGCAGGCCGGCGCCACCCCGGACACCCAGTTCACCGCGGCGCCGCAGATCCCGCTGCCGGACAGTTCGGTGACGCTGCAGAACTTCGGCGGCCAGGCCTGCGGCGGCGGGCCGACCGCCCCGCTGCGGGAGGCGTTCGCCCGGTCGTGCAACACCGCGTTCGTCGAGATGGGCATCGACACCGGCGCCGAGGCGCTGCGGGCCACCGCGCAGTCCTTCGGGCTCGACACCCCGCCACCGGCGATCCCGCTGCAGGTCGCCGAATCCACCGTCGGTCCGATCGCCGACGCCGCCGCACTGGGCATGTCCAGCATCGGACAGCGGGACGTGGCGATGACACCGCTGCAGAACGCGATGGTCGCCGCCACCATCGCGAACGAAGGGGTAACGATGCGGCCCTACCTGGTAGACAGCCTCAAGGGACCCGACCTGGCCAACCTCACCACCACGTCACCGACTGAAGAGCGCCGGGCGGTGACGCCGCAGGTCGCGGCTACACTTACTGATCTGATGGTCGGCGCCGAGCAGCTGACGCAGCAGAAGGGAGCCATCGCCGGCGTGCAGATCGCTTCGAAGACGGGGACTGCGGAGCACGGCACGGACCCCCGCAACACTCCGCCGCACGCGTGGTACATCGCGTTCGCCCCGGCCCAGGCGCCCAAGGTCGCGGTCGCGGTGCTGGTCGAGAACGGCGGCAACCGGCTGTCGGCGACCGGCGGCGCGCTGGCCGCCCCGATCGGCCGCGCCACGATTGCGGCCGCGCTGAGGGAGGGCTCGTGAGCCCCCGAAGCCGAGCGAAGCGAGGCGAGAGATTGAGCCTCCGAAGCCGAGCGAAGCGAGGCGAGAGATGAGCCCCCGAAGCCGAGCGAAGCGAGGCGAGAAATGAGCCCCCGCGTCGGTGTCACGCTGTCCGGCCGCTACCGGCTGCAGCGGCTCATCGCCACGGGCGGTATGGGCCAGGTGTGGGAGGCCGTCGACAGCCGCCTCGGCCGCCGCGTCGCGGTGAAGGTGCTCAAGGCCGAATACTCCACCGACTCCGAGTTCGTCGAGCGGTTCCGCGCAGAGGCACGCACGGTGGCCATGCTCAACCATCCCGGCATCGCCAGCGTGTACGACTACGGCGAGACCGACATGGACGGCGAGGGCCGCACCGCCTACCTGGTCATGGAGCTGGTCAACGGCGAACCGCTGAACTCGGTGCTCAAGCGCACCGGACGGCTGTCGCTGCGCCACGCGCTGGACATGCTCGAGCAGACCGGCCGTGCCCTGCAGGTCGCGCACACCGCCGGCCTGGTGCACCGCGACGTCAAACCGGGCAACATCCTCATCACCCCGACCGGCCAGGTGAAGCTGACCGACTTCGGCATCGCCAAGGCCGTCGACGCCGCACCGGTCACCCAGACCGGCATGGTGATGGGCACCGCGCAGTACATCGCCCCCGAACAGGCCCTCGGGCACGACGCCACCGCGGCGAGCGACGTGTACGCGCTCGGTGTCGTCGGGTACGAATCCGTCTCGGGCAAGCGGCCTTTCACCGGGGACGGCGCGCTGACCGTGGCGATGAAGCACATCAAGGAGACGCCGCCGCCGCTGCCGGCGGACCTGCCGCCCAACGTGCGTGAGCTCATCGAGATCACGCTGGTGAAGAACCCCGGGATGCGGTACCGGTCCGGCGGACCGTTCGCCGACGCCGTCGCCGCGGTGCGCTCGGGCCGGCGTCCTCCGCGCCCCAACGCCGCGCCCACGCTGGGCCGGGCTGCCCCCGCCGCGGTGCCGTCGACCACCCAGGCCCGCGAGATC
>NZ_SPQO01000056.1 GCF_004570325.1 Mycobacterium sp. PS03-16
GATCTACCGGCCGCGGCGCCCGCGGCACCCCCGAGGGCGCCGCCCTCCGCACCGGCGCCCGCGGCACCCGTGGCGGACTGGACGATGCCCTGCACGCCCTGCATGATCTGCTGGGGCACCTGTGCCAGCCCCTGCGCGAGCCCCTGCACCGAACCGCCGACCTGTTGGCCCATCTGGCCGACCTGGCCCATCATCTGGCCCAGCGCGCCGGTCGCCGCCGACGCCGGGTTACCGGCCCCGCCCTGGGCGCCGCCACCGGGCGCACCGGCGCCCTCCATCGTGCCCTTGATCTTGCCTGCGGACTGCTCGTCACCCTTGTCGTAGGCGGATGCGGCCTTCTGCAGGAGCTCGGAGATCTTGTCGCCGCTGCGTGCGGTGGTCTGCAGGGTGCCCTGCCGGGCGCCGAGGACGTCCTTGAGCGCGTTCTGCACGGCGAACGCGATCTGACCGTGCGTCGCTTCCAGGCTCGCCGCCGTCGGGGCGCCGCCGAGCAGCTGGGTCACACCCGCGGCGATCTCGGAATGCGTCCGGGAGAACTGGCGGAGACCCTCGGTCTGCACGGACAACGGCCCACCGTTCACAGCGGGTCACCTCCTTCGGCGTGGCTGGCACCCTCGATTTTAGGGCCGCGCGGGCAGGGGCGGACGCGGCAATCCGGCGGGCATTCAGGCGCGCAGGGCGTCGGCCTGACGCATCGCATCGGCCGCCGCGCTGCGCATCCCGATCCCGGCGAACGCGCCCGCCGCCTCGTCGAGCGCGTCGGCGTCCCCGGCCGCCACCGCCTTGGCGTGCAGCAGCGCGATCCGGCCGAACTCGCAGTCCACCCCGAGCCGCACCAGGTGGTCGGCGGCGCGCGCATCGTCGAGTCGGGCCGCGACGTGCAACGCGCGCAGTGCCACCGCCAACTGGCCGCCCCGTTCCGCTGCGCGGGCGGCCTCGCGCGCCGCGGCCACCGCGGCATGCCCGTCGCGACGGGCCGAGGACGTCCAGGCCCGGGCCAGCGCCAGCTCGGGCGCGAACAGCATGGACTTCAGCCCGTGCCGGGACTCCGCGCGGGCCAGCATCTTGCCCGCCTCGACGGTCTCGCCGAGTTCGCCGAGCGCCTGCGCCGACAGCATCGCGGCCAGTGGCCCCCACGAGTACCCGGTCGGCGCCAGCGCCGCGGTCGCCTCCCGCAGCAGCGCCACCGCGCCGTCGAGGTCGCCGCGCAGGATGAGCACGTCGGCGGTCAGCACCTCGCCGATCGCCCGGCCGGGCTGCTGCAGTTCGGCGAACTCGGTGAGCCGGCGGGCCAGCTCGTGCGCCCGGTCCAGCTGACCGGCCATGACCAGCGCCGTCGTCTGGCCCAGTCCGCTGGTGAAGCGCAGCAGACCGGGATGCTGGGCGGCCGCCGCCTGCTCGGCGAGGTCGTCGACCTCGGTCCACCGGCCCATCCGCGCACAGCACAACGCGGCCGCCGACGCGGCCCAACCGACCGCCGTGTCGTCGGCGTCATCGGAGCCGAGCACCTCGGCGGCGAGCTCCATGGCGCGCGCCGGGGTGCCGGCGTTCATCGCGAACGTCGACGACAGCGCGTCGACCGTGGCGCGTGCGGCCGGGTCGGTCAGCCGGCCGCGCACGGTGCGCAGGTAGGCCGTCGCCCGCTCGGGCTGCGACAGCATCCAGAACTGGTTGGCCGCCCGCGGCACCGCGCATGCCATCAGCTCGTCCTCGGCCAGGGTGGCGTCGTCCACTGCGGCCAGCACCGCGTCCGCGTCGCGGCCCCGACCCTGCCACGCCAGCGCGTGCGCCAGCGCCAGCCGCGCCCGCAGATCGTCGGTGTCCCGCAGCGCCGCCCGCGCCAGCCGCTCACTGAGCACCAGGTCGCCCAGCCGCAGCGCCTCCTCGGCCGCCGAAACGAACTCCGTCGGCGCCAGCTCGTGATCGCTGTCGAGGGCCAGCGCCGCGACCCGCAGCCGCGCCAGAACCCCGATGGGCCGCTCCGCGGTCATCCGCTCGACCAACTCGGTGCGCAGCCGGCGCAGCTCGGGGCCTCCGGACGAATCCCGCACCGCGTCGAGGAACAGCGGATGTCCGGCGTGGGCCACCTCCGGCTCGCCGTCGCCCTCCACCCGGACCGCGCCGGCGCGGATCGCGGCGTCCACGGCAGGCCGCCCGGCCAGCGCGGCCAGATCGGCCAGCGGCAGTGGATCCTCGACCGCCAGCCACTCCAGCGCATGCCGAGCGCCGGCAGGCAGGTCGGCGATGAACGTCGCCACCTGGGCCGCCACCCGGGCGTCGTCGTGGCCCGGCGGCTGCAGGTCGATGCGGGCCACCAGGTCATCGCGCCACAGCGCGCAGATCCGGTCGGGCGCCGGCGCGCCCGCCGCCACCGACACCACCAGCCGGGCCGTGCCGCTGAGCGCCAACTGGTACACCAGCGTCGCCGACAGCGCGTCGAGCAGATGGGCGTCGTCGACGATGATCAGCTGATCGCGCAGCGCCTCCCGCGCCGCCCGCACCACCGCGGCCGTCTTGCCCGTCGGCGGCACGTCGACCAGGTGGCCGAAGGCGCCCAGCGGGAGCACCGCATCCGACGCGGTCCCGGTGACCCACCGCGCCGGACCGAGCCGGTCCGCGGCCATCCGCAGCAGCGAGGTCTTGCCCACGCCGGCCGGACCGATCAGCACGGCCCCGGACCGCGCCCGCACACCAGCCTCGATGGCGTCCAGTGCCGGTTCGTGCGGCGCCACCACCCAGTCGACAGGCACCGCCGGATTGTAGGGCCGCGACCACCGACCGAGCCGTCGAATACGGCAACTTCCGCGGCCGCGGACTCGTCTACGTTGTGCGTGTGTCCGAGCAACCTCACCGCCCGTGGGCGGTCTGCGTGTACTGCGCCTCCAATCCCACCGACCCGAAGCTGATCGAGCTGGCCACCCACGTCGGGACGGCGATCGCCGACCGCGGCTGGACGCTGGTGTCGGGTGGCGGCAACGTCTCGGCGATGGGAGCCGTCGCACACGCCGCCCGGGCGCACGGCGGCCGCACCGTCGGGGTCATCCCCAAGGCGCTCGTGCACCGGGAGGTGGCTGACGTCGACGCGCACGAACTGGTCGTGACCGACACGATGCGTGAGCGCAAGCAGGTGATGGAGGACCGCGCCGACGCGTTCCTGTCGCTGCCCGGCGGTATCGGCACACTCGAGGAATTCTTCGAGGCCTGGACTGCCGCATATTTGGGTATGCATAGCAAGCCGGTGGTCATGCTCGATCCCATCGGCCACTACGACGGTTTGCTGACCTGGCTCCACGGACTGGTCGGCAGCGGCTATGTCGCCCAGGAGGCGCTGGACCGGTTGGTGGTGGTCGATGGCATCGAGGCGGCGATGGCGGCGTGCGCGCCGCGGTCGTGATCACGGTCACTAGGGTGTGCGACATCGAACAGCAAAGGGGACTGGAGGACGCATGACCGACGAGAACTCGGGCACCCGCAGCAGCGTCGGGCTGCTCGACATCGCCACCCGGCTGCCCAACTTCCTGGTCGACGTGCCGACCATCGTGCGCGGCGTGGTGACCGGCTTCGGCGCCCGCCCGTCGGCCAAGACGTCGATCGGAAAGGTCTTCCAGGACCGCGCGGCGCGCCACGCCGACAACGTGTTCCTCAAGTTCGAGGACCGTGAGATCACCTACCGCGAGGCCAACGAGACCGTCAACCGCTACGCGGCCGTGCTGTCGGCGCGCGGAGTGGGCCACGGCGATGTCGTGGGCATCATGTTGCGCAACTCGCCCGAACCGGTGCTGCTGATGCTCGCCGCGGTGAAGTGCGGCGCGATCTCGGGGATGCTGAACTACCACCAGCGCGGCGACGTGCTGCAGCACAGCCTGGGGCTGCTGTCGGCCACCGTGGTGGTCGCCGACCCCGACTTCGTCGAGCCCATCAAGGAGAGCGGCGCCGACACCGAGGGGCTGATCACGCTCGACGAGTTCCAGCGGCTGGCGCAGACGGCGCCCACCGGCAACCCGGCCACCACGTCGGCCGTCCTGGCCAAGGACAAGGCGTTCTACATCTTCACCTCGGGCACCACCGGGATGCCCAAGGCCAGCGTGATGACCCACTACCGCTGGCTGCGCGCCCTGGCCGGGTTCGGCGGCCTCGGTATGCGGCTGACCGGCAAGGACACTCTGTACTGCTGCCTGCCGCTCTATCACAACAACGCGCTGACGGTGGCGCTGTCGTCGGTGCTGAACTCCGGGGCGACACTGGCGCTGGGCAAGTCGTTCTCGGCGTCGAAGTTCTGGGACGACGTGATCCGCTACGACGCCACGGCATTCGTCTACATCGGCGAGATCTGCGCCTACCTGCTCAACCAGCCCGAGAAGGACACCGACCGCAAACACAAGGTGCGCGTGATCGCCGGCAACGGGCTGCGCCCGGCGATCTGGGACGACTTCACCGAGCGGTTCGGCATCGCGCGGGTGTGTGAGTTCTACGCCGCCAGCGAGGGCAACACCGCGTTCGTCAACGTGTTCAACATGGACAAGACCACCGGGATCTGCCCGACGCCGGTGGCGTTCGTGGAGTACGACGGCGAGTCCGGCGACCCGGTGCGCGACGAGAACGGCCGGGTCAAGAAGGTGCGCACCGGTGAGCCCGGGCTGCTGCTGAGCAAGGTGAGCAACTTCCAGCCGTTCGACGGCTACACCGACGAGAAGGAGTCGGAGAAGAAGCTGGTGCGCAACGCCTTCAAGGAGGGCGACGTCTGGTTCAACACCGGCGACCTGATGCGCTCCCAGGGCTTCGGGCACGCCGCCTTCACCGACCGGCTGGGCGACACGTTCCGATGGAAGGGCGAGAACGTCGCCACCACCGAGGTCGAGGCCGCGGTCTCGACAGATGCGCAGGTCGAGGAGTGCACCGTCTTCGGCGTCGAGGTGCCCGACACCGGCGGCAAGGCCGGCATGGTGGCGATCCAGCTCAAGGACGGTCAGGAGTTCGACGGCAAGGCGCTGGCCAAGGCCGTCTACGACAAGCTGCCCGGCTACGCGGTGCCACTCTTCGTGCGGGTGGTGGAGGAGCTCGCGCACACGTCGACGTTCAAGAGTCAGAAGGTCGACCTCCGCAAAGAGGGCTACGGCGGCAGCAGCGGCGAAGGCGACGACGACGAGGTCACGGTCGAGGATCCGATCTACGTGCTGTCCGGGAAGGACGAGGGCTACGTGCCGTTCTACGACGAGTACCTCGCCGAGGTGAAAGACGGCAAGAAGCCCAAGTAGCCCTGCGACGTCCGCGTGCCCGGTCGCGCTCAGCGCGACGGAACCCGCCGAGATCACCCTCGTCCGTAGCCTGGGATTCGTGGAGTCCACCTTCTGCGGCCGCCCGGTGGCCGGTGACCGGGCGCTGATCATGGCGATCGTGAACCGGACGCCGGATTCGTTCTACGACCGCGGCGCCGCGTTCACCGACGACGCCGCCAAGGCCGCGGCGCACCGGGTGGTCGAGGAGGGCGCCGACGTCGTCGACGTGGGCGGGGTGAAGGCCGGCCCCGGACAGACGGTCGACGCCGATGAGGAGATCGCCCGCGTCGTGCCGTTCATCGAATGGTTGCGCGCCACCTTCCCCGACGTGGTGATCAGCGTCGACACCTGGCGGTCGGCGGTGGCCAAACAGGCCTGCGCGGCCGGCGCCGACCTGATCAACGACACCTGGGGCGGCACCGACCCCGCGCTGCCCGAGGTGGCCGCGGAGTTCAACGCCGGGCTGGTGTGTTCGCACACCGGGGGAGCGGTGCCGCGGACCCGACCGTTCCGGGTGAACTACGGGATCAGCGAGCGCGGCGTGGTCGACGACGTCATCGCCGAGGTCACCTCGGCGGCGGAGCGGGCGGTCGCCGCGGGGGTGGCGCGGGACCGGATCCTCATCGATCCGACCCACGATTTCGGTAAGAACACTCACCACGGTCTTACTTTGTTGCGGCACGTGGAAGACCTTGTAAAAACTGGATGGCCCGTCCTGATGGCGCTGAGCAACAAGGATTTCGTCGGGGAGACTCTGGGTGTGGGTTTGACTGAACGCCTCGAGGGCACCCTCGCAGCAACCGCTCTGGCCGCCTCGGCCGGGTCGGCGATGTTCCGGGTGCACGAGGTCGGACCCACTCGACGCGTACTCGAAATGGTCGCGTCGATCCGAGGCGTGCGTCCGCCGACGCGCACGGTGAGGGGACTGGCATGACACTGGTACCGGAACTCGAGACACCCGAACTGCGGTCCGCGGACGCGATCGCGCGCCACCGCTGGTTCGACACCCACAGCTGGGACCGCCCGACGTGGACGGTCGACGAGCTCGTGGCCGCCAAAGCCGGCCGGACCGTCTCGGTGGTGCTGCCCGCGCTCAACGAGGAGGAGACCGTCGCCGGGGTGGTCGAGACCATCACCCCGTTGCTCGGCGGGCTCGTCGACGAGTTGATCGTGCTGGACTCCGGCTCCACCGACGAGACCGCGATTCGCGCGGTGGCCGCCGGAGCGCGGGTGGTCAGCCGCGAGACCGCGCTGCCGGAGGTGGACCCGCAGCCCGGTAAGGGTGAGGTCCTGTGGCGTTCGCTGGCCGCGACCACCGGGGACGTGATCGCGTTCGTCGACTCGGACCTGCTCGACCCCGACCCGATGTTCGTGCCCAAGCTGCTGGGCCCGCTGCTGCTGACGCCGGGCGTGCACCTGGTGAAGGGCTTCTACCGGCGCCCGCTGAAGGTCAGCGGGCGCGAGGACGCCAACGGCGGCGGTCGCGTGACCGAGCTGGTGGCCCGGCCGCTGCTGGCGTCGCTGCGCCCCGAACTGACCTGCGTGCTGCAGCCGCTCGGCGGCGAGTACGCCGGCACCCGCGAACTGCTCACCTCGGTGCCGTTCGCACCCGGCTACGGGGTGGAGATCGGCCTGCTGATCGACACCTACGACCGGCTGGGCCTCGACGGCATCGCACAGGTGAATCTGGGCGTGCGCGCCCACCGCAACCGGCCGTTGCCCGAGCTGGCGTCGATGAGCCGTCAGGTCATCGCGACGTTGATGTCGCGTTGCGGCATCTCGGACTCCGGCGTCGGGCTCACCCAGTTCTTCGCCGACGGCGACGGCTTCATACCGCGCTCGTCGGGGGTTTCGCTGACCGACCGGCCGCCGATGGTCACTTTCCGGCCCCAGCGATGAGCGCTTGCGCGAAGAGCCGACCACCCCGGTAGCGCAGCCCGTGTCGGACGGGTGAGGCACTATCGATGCCGTGACGTTGATACTGCTCTACCTGGTGGTGCTGGTCCTCGTGGCGGTCGTGCTGTTCGGGGTGGGCAGCGTGCTGTTCGGCCGCGGGGAGGCGCTGCCCCCGCTGCCGCACGCCACCACCGCGACCGTGCTGCCCGCCTCGGGCGTCACCGGCGCCGACGTCGCCGCGGTGAAGTTCACCCAGACGCTGCGCGGCTACAAAGCCAGTGAGGTCGACTGGGTGCTCGACCGGTTGGGGCGGGAACTCGATGCGCTGCGCGGGGAACTGGCGGCGGTGCGTGCGGCCCACGCCGTCGGTGACGGCGCCGCCGAGGACGGCGGTCGGTGACGATCGACGACGGCCGCACCCGGTGCGGCTGGCTCGACGGAAGCCGGTTGGCCCCCGCTGATTTCGAGCTCTACCGCGACTACCACGACGACGAGTGGGGCCGGCCGGTGCGGGAGTCGGGTGCGCTGTTCGAGCGGATCAGCCTGGAGGCCTTCCAGAGTGGGCTGTCGTGGTTGGTGATCCTGCGCAAGCGCGACAACTTCCGGCGTGCGTTCGACGGATTCGACGTCGACCGCGTCGCCCGCTACACCGAGCGCGACATCGCCCGCCTGCTGGCCGACACCGGAATCGTGCGCAACCGCGCGAAGATCGAGGCCACGATCGTCAACGCCAGGGCCACCGCCGAACTCGACGTCGACCTGGCCGCGTTGCTGTGGTCGTTCGCCCCGCCCGCGCGGCCGCGGCCTGCCGACCTGTCCCAGGTGCCCGCGGTCACCGCCGAATCGACGGCAATGGCCAAGGAACTCAAGCGCCGCGGCTTCCGGTTCGTCGGCCCGACGACCGCGTATGCGCTCATGCAGGCGACCGGGATGGTCGACGACCATGTGGCCGATTGCTGGGTGCCGCCGGCCGGCCAGTGACTCCGACACAGCGGCGGTTACCGCGGCTAATCCGGGTCTTCGCACACGCTGCGGCGTGGATAGGGAACAATGGAGAAGTTGAGTGTCGGGTGCCGTCGAGAGATGGCGGGCCCGGCGTCCACCGGGTCCGGCCGGACCCTGACCCTGGCGGGTCGGCTCATTGTGGAGGGAGCTCTCGATGGCGGCGATGAAGCCCCGGACCGGTGACGGTCCTTTGGAAGCAACCAAGGAGGGGCGCGGCATCGTGATGCGGGTACCGCTGGAGGGCGGTGGGCGGCTCGTCGTCGAACTCACACCGGACGAGGCGGCCGCATTGGGTGACGAACTGAAGAACGTCACCAGCTAGAGACTCCTGCCGACACCGGCGCGTGGCGACTCTGGTCGCCCGCGCCGGTCCGTCGGTTACGCGGACACCTGCCGGTAGATCTGCACGGTCTGCTCGGCGATGTGCGCCCACGAGAACTCCGCGATGCAGCGTTCCCGCCCGGCGGCACCGTATTCACGCGCGCGCTGCGGTTCGGCGATCAGCGCGTTGACCGCGTCGGCCAGTCGCGTCTCGTAGAACTCCGGGTCGCTCGCGTCGTAGTGCACGAGCAGTCCGGTCTGATGGTCGGCGACCACCTCGGGGATGCCGCCGACGTCGGAGGCCACCACCGCCGTCGAACACGCCATCGCTTCCAGGTTGACGATGCCCAACGGCTCATAGACCGACGGGCACACGAACACCGTTGCCGCCGAGAGAATTTCGCGAATCTTCGCGACCGGGAGCATCTCCCGGACCCAGAACACCCCGGTGCGCGCGCGGGCCAGTTCCTGCACCGCGGCCGTCACCTCGGCGGCGATCTCAGGGGTGTCGGGAGCGCCCGCGCACAACACCAGCTGCACCTCGGGGGCGAACTTGTGGGCGGACGCCACCAGATGCGCGACGCCCTTCTGCCGGGTGATCCGGCCGACGAACGCGACGATCGGCCGGGCCGGGTCCACACCC
Source organism: Mycobacterium sp. PS03-16 (assembly GCF_004570325.1). Classification (GTDB taxonomy): domain Bacteria; phylum Actinomycetota; class Actinomycetes; order Mycobacteriales; family Mycobacteriaceae; genus Mycobacterium. The sequence continues at coordinate 9,142 of NZ_SPQO01000056.1, forward strand.
AGTTCGGCCAGCACCGACTCGCCCTGCTGCGGCCCGGTGGGAAACCAGACGTCGGTGTCGATGCCGTTGCGCACCACGTGCACCCGGGCCGGGTCGAGGGCCGGATAGGTCTTGAGCACATCGTCACGCATGCCCGCACTGACCGCGATGACCGCGTCGGCGCCCTCGACCGCCGTCTTCTCCACCCACGACGACACCCGATAGCCGCCGCCGAGCTGCTCGGCCTTCCACGGCCGCATCGGCTCGAGCGAGTGTGCCGTGAGCACGTGCGGGATGCCGTACAGCAGTGCGGTGAGGTGCCCGGCCAGGCCGGTGTACCAGGTGTGCGAATGCACGACGGAGGCCTGCCCGGCGGCGTTGACCATCGTGAGGTCCGCCGACAACGTCGACAGCGCGGCGTTGGCGCCCTTGAGCGCGGGGTCGGGCTGGGCGACGTAGGCGCCCGGACGCTCCGCACCCATGCAATGGACGTCCACCTCGCACAGGTGGCGCAGCTGCGCCACGAGTTCGGTGACGTGGACACCCGCACCGCCGTAGACCTCGGGCGGATACTCCCGAGTCATCATCGCCACCCGCATGACTACGACGGTAGTGCGCGGCAGGACGGGATGGGAGTCTGTTCACGAACGATTGCGGCGGATGGGCGTGGGTATGACCGCAGTCGAAGTCGTTGGTCGACACCCGTCAACACGCAATCGGTGGTGTCAATGGCTAGCCGCACCGATCACCGACGGATAGGTTTGAGACATGAGGGAATTGCCACACGTGCTGGGCATAGTCCTGGCCGGCGGGGAAGGCAAACGGTTGTATCCGCTGACGGCGGACCGAGCCAAACCAGCGGTTCCCTTCGGCGGGGCCTACCGGCTCATCGACTTCGTGCTGTCGAACCTCGTCAACGCCCGTTACCTGCGGATCTGCGTTCTGACCCAGTACAAGTCGCACTCCCTGGACCGGCACATCTCGCAGAACTGGCGGCTGAGCGGTCTGGCCGGCGAGTACATCACCCCGGTGCCGGCCCAGCAGCGTCTGGGCCCCCGCTGGTACACCGGCTCGGCCGACGCGATCTACCAGTCGATGAACCTGATCTACGACGAAGATCCCGACTACATCGTGGTGTTCGGCGCTGACCACGTCTACCGCATGGACCCCGAGCAGATGGTCCAGTTCCACATCGAGAGCGGCGCCGGGGCCACCGTCGCCGGTATCCGGGTACCGCGGGCGGAGGCCAGCGCGTTCGGTGTGATCGACGCCGACGAATCCGGACGCATCCGCAGTTTCGTCGAGAAGCCGGCCGATCCGCCGGGTACGCCGGACAACCCCGAGCAGGCGTTCGTCTCGATGGGCAACTACATCTTCACCACCAAGGTGCTCATCGACGCGATCCGCGCCGATGCCGATGACGACGACTCCGACCACGACATGGGCGGCGACATCATCCCGCGCCTCGTGTCGGACGGGATGGCCGCGGTCTACGACTTCAGCGACAACGAGGTGCCCGGCGCCACCGAACGGGACCACGGCTACTGGCGCGACGTCGGCACGCTCGACGCGTTCTACGACGCGCACATGGACCTGGTGTCGGTGCACCCGGTGTTCAACCTCTACAACAAGCGCTGGCCGATCCGCGGGGAGTCCGAGAACCTGGCGCCGGCGAAGTTCGTCAACGGCGGCTCGGCGCAGGAATCCGTGGTGGGCGCGGGCAGCATCATCTCGGCGGCCTCGGTGCGCAACTCGGTGCTGTCGTCCAACGTCTACATCGACGACGGCGCGATCGTCGAGGGCAGCGTGATCATGCCGGGCACCCGCATCGGTCGCGGCGCGGTGGTGCGCCACGCGATCCTGGACAAGAACGTGGTCGTCGGGCCGGGCGAGATGGTCGGCGTGGACGTCGAGAAGGACCGGGAGCGGTTCTCGGTCAGCGCCGGCGGTGTGGTGGCGGTCGGCAAGGGGATCTGGATCTAGCCGCGGGCTCTGGTGCGGCGGCGACGCCGCAGTGTCCTGACCGCCGCCCACGCCACGGCGAGGATCACCACCGCGGCCAGCACCGGGAGCAGCAGAGCCAGGAACACCAGCGCGACGCTGGCGATGTCCTCTGCGGTGCTGAGCACCGGGGCGGCCATCCCGGCGGTCGCGGCGTTGGCCGCGGGCCGCACCGTCGACTTGGTCAGCGACACCGCCAACGCGACGACCACGCCGATCACCACCGGAATCCATTCACCGGACTGGGCGAACGCACCCGGGTCGGCGACCGCAGAGGTCTGCGCGGAAGTGCCCGACCCGAAGACGATCCCACCGGCCGTGGGGCGCACGAACGTCTGCACGGCGTCGTTGACGCTGTCGAGGGCCGGCACCTTGTCGGCCACCACCTCGACGACCAGCAACCCCGCCACGATGCCCATCACCCAGCCGTTCTCCAGCCACACCCAGCCGGCGGGCAGCGACACCAGGTCGGTGAACCGGGCCAGCAGACCCAGCGCGAGCAGCGGAATGTAGGCGTTGAGCCCCGCCGCCGTCGCCAGCCCGAAGCCGGTGAGCAGTTCCATGGCCTCAGTATGCGGCCGGCGGGATCACCTCAGACCGCGTCGCGGCGCCGGTAGAGATATCCGGCCGCCACCGTCAAACCCGTTGCGACGAGCGCCATCACCACCAGTGCCACCACGGGATAGTCCGTGGGTGCGGTGGTCTGACCGACCGGCGACGCGTCGAGCAGCCACTGCGGCAGCCGCAGCAGCGCCCCCAGGTAGAGCGAGATCACCACGAACGTCACGGCCAGCCAGGCGATCCAGGCGTGGCGCAGCGCGACCGCGAGCGCGGCCACCCCGGCGAGTACGGCCAGGGCCGGCACGTACGCCAGACCCGCCACCGTCAGCCTGCCGATGGTGGCCGGCTCACCGAGCGTCAGACCCGCGCCCAGCCCGTTGCCCAGTCCGGCCGCCAGCATCAGCACCGTGACGCCCAGCACCGCAGCGCCGACCGCGCCGAGCAGCCAGCGCCACCGCGACACGGCCCCGGCCAGCACGGCCTCGCCGAGCCCGGAATCCTCGTCGCCGGCCACCCGCAGCACCGCGCTGACCACGTACGCACTCGCTGCGGCGGCGAGGAACTGCGTCATCGTGGTGTACACCCCGTCGGTGCCGTCGACGGCGAGCACCGTGGCCAGCAGTTCGTTCGTCTCGGCCGCGTCGAGCAGCGACTTGGTCATCGACCCGAAGGCCAGACCGGCCAGGAACAGCCCCAGCCCCCAGCCGACCGTCAGGCCGCGCTGCAACGTCAGGTGCAAGCCGAACACCCCGCGGATCGCTCGCGCCCCGGGTCGGTCCCCGGTGGCGGGGATGGTGCCGGCGTCGTACTGCCTGCGCTTCTCGAGTGCGGCCGCCAGCGCGATGAGCACCGCCGTCAGCGCCACCAGCAGCGTCAGCGGCCACCAGCGCAGGTCGACGAACGGGCGCATCTGCTGCGCCCACGCGATGGGGGAGAACCAGCTCAGCGCGCTGCCCGAGTTCTCGATGACGTCCCCGACACCGCGCACCAGGGCGGCCAGCGCGAGCACGGCCATCGCCGTACCCGTCGCCGAACGGGCCTGCCGCCACAGTTGCGCGGCGACCGCGGCGACGGCGCCGAACGCCATCGACACCGCGGTCACGCCCAGGCACATCGCCGCGGTGTCGGCGACGGCGAATCCGCTGGCCGCCATGGTCACCGTCATCGTCACCGCCAGCACGGCGTTGACGGCGCCGACCAGGATGAGCGCCGCGGTGGTGCGCGCATACCGGCCCACCACCGACGACAGCACGAGTTCGGCTGCACCGCTTTCCTCTTCGGCGCGGGTGTGCCGGATCACGGTGAGGATGGACAGGATCGACGCGGCCACGATGAGCGTCAGCATCAGCTCGTTGGCCATCATCGCGCCGAGGTCGGTCTCGTTGCGCCCGAACATCGGCCCGCCCATGATCATGCCGGCCGGAGTCTTCATCAGGTTGACGCGGGCGATCCGCTGCGCCTCTTCGGGGTAGGCGAGTTTGACGGCGTTGGGCGCGTACACCATGGTCAGGGTCAGCGCCGAGATCCACACGCCCAGGCGGATGCGGTCGCGCCGCACCGCCAGCCGCAGCAGGTGGCCGACACCGGTGTAGGGCGACGCCGGGCGGGCCGCCTCGTGCTTGCCGACCCCGGCGACCCTCGCCGCGGTCGCGGTGCTCATCGCTGCACCCCCGCGTACTCGCGCAGGAACATGTCCTCCAGCGATGCCGGGGTGACCGTGAGCTCTTCGATGCCGAGTTCGGTCAGGGCGGCCATCGCCCGGTCGAGGTCGTCGCGGGCCACCGAGAACCGGGTCCGCCCGTCGGCGACCGAGAAGTCGTGGACGAACGGCGCGCGGTCGAGGCGGCGGGCGTCGTCGCGGGTCCGGACGGCGACCGTGGTGCGCATCAGATGGCGCAGTTCCTCGAGCGTTCCGGCCCGGACGGTGCGGCCGGCGCGGATGATCGTCACGGTGTCGCAGAGCTTTTCGACCTCCGCGAGGATGTGGCTGGACAGCAGCACCGCCGCGCCGTCGTGGGCGGCCTCCTCGACGCACCGCGCAAAAGCCTGCTCCATCAACGGGTCCAGGCCCGAGGTGGGTTCGTCGAGGATGTAGAGCTCGGCGCCGGTGCTGAAGGCCGCGACCAGGGCCACCTTCTGGCGGTTGCCCTTGGAGTAGGTGCGGGCCTTCTTGTGGGGGTCGAGTTCGAAGCGCTCGATGAGCTCGTCGCGCCGCCGCCTGTCGACGGTGCCGTCCCCGCGCAGGCCGGCCAGGAAGTCGATGGCCTGCATGCCGGTCAGGTTGGGCCACAGCGTGACATCACCGGGGACGTAGGCGATTCGGCGGTGCAGGTCGACCGCATCGCGCCACGGGTCGCCGCCGAGTACGCGTGCCGTGCCGTCGTCGGCGCGCAGCAGGCCGAGCAGCACGCGGATCGTGGTCGACTTCCCGGCGCCGTTGGGGCCCAGGAAGCCGGCGATGCCACCGGGCGACACGGTGAGGTCGAGACCGTCGAGTGCCCTGGTCCTTCCGAACGTCTTGACCAGGCCGTGGATCTCGACGGCCGGCTCAGCCGTTCGCCGCGGAACTGTCGGGTGCACCGTCATCGCCGTCTCCTTCGTCGGGTGAACTGAGCGGAACGCCGTTGTCGCGCAACGCGCGGAATGCGTCGTACATCGTCGAGTCGGCCATCAGGCCGTCGGTGTAGAGCTCGAGGGCGGGCAGCATCATGTCCTCGGAGTAGTCGCGCAGCACGCGGCGCAGGTCGCTCGGGTCGTCGTGCAGCTGCAGGTACAGCAGGAAGCTGCCGCCGCCCGCCATCGCGAGGAAGCGCGCGCGTGCCTTCGGGTCTCGGCTGGGTTTGACGGTGCCGGCCCGCACGCCTTCGTCGAGGTACTGCTCGACGTTGTCGATCATGCGCCGCCACAGCGTCGTGGCGAGCTCGCTGCCCGACTGCATACTGCGCACCAGGTAGGCCATCATCGGCGCGTACGACTCGATCTCGGCCATCTGGGCGAGCCAGCTCGCCGGGTCGTTGCTGGTGATCGTCGCCGACTTGGCGCTGCGGATCTCCTCGGCGATGTAGTCGTCGCAGGCCCGGCGCAGACCGTCCTTGGAGCCGAAGTGGTGGATCACCAGGCCGGGACTCACCCCGGCGGCCTCGGCGATGGTGCGCACGCCCACCGCGAAGCCGTGCTGACCGAACTGGTCGATCGCGGCGTCGCGGATGCGGGCGATCGCGGTGCGATCCTCCGAGGCTGAACGCATGTTCAATAGACTAAACGCTCGTTCAGTCCTCGGTCAACACTCTTTCCGCGAGCAGACGCAGAGCCGCGTGAAGAGGGCCCGGATCGCGCGAGTTTCTGTCTGCTCGCGCAGAGGGGAGGGCTGCGGGTCAGTCGCGGGCGGCGGCCAGCAGGCCGTCGCCGAGCGGGATGAGCACCGGCGTCAGGCGCTCGTCCTCGGCGATCAGCCGGGCCGCCTCCCGCACGGCGGTCACCTCGGCGTCGCGGGCCGCGGCGTCCCCGGCGCGGCCACCGAGCGCGGCGCGGTGCACGACGATCGCCCCGCCAGGGCGCAGTAACCGGACCCCCTCGACGACGAAGCGTGGCTGATCGGCCGGGTCGGCGTCGATGAACACCAGGTCGTAGGACTCGTCGGCCAGCCGGGTGAGCACCTCCTGCGCGCGCCCGCTGATCAACCGGGTGCGGCCGGGTCCGATGCCGGCCTCGCTGAAGGCCTGTTTGGCGATGCGCTGGTGTTCGGGCTCGACGTCGATGGTCGTCAGCACGCCGTCCTCGCGCATCCCGGACAGCAACCACAACCCGCTGACGCCGGCCCCCGTGCCGACCTCGACGATCGCCTTGGCGCCGGTGAGTCGGGCCAGCACCGACAGCAGCGCGCCGACGGCGGGCGTGACCGCGCCGGCGCCGATGTCGACGGCGCGCTCACGGGCGGCCGCGACGATCGCGTCCTCGGAGATGGATTGTTCGGCGTGCGCGACGATGGCTTCGGCGCGGCTCGGACGCTGCTGACCCGCCGGGTCGTCGGTGCTCGCCATGCTGCAGAACTGTAGAGCGCGGCCGACCGCCACGCGTCGCCGACACGCCCGCACGGCAACGTGTGATGTACGTCGTCTTCGACGGGTTTCCGCAGGTGAGCACGCGGGTACGAAGGTTTCTCAGGGAACGTTCAGACCACTCATATCACTCCCACACCACGATCAGGAACGGTGGCTGGCATGGAACACGGCATACGTCGTCGGTTCGGGAATAAGGACGTCGTGCGTCGTGTTGCCGAAATCAGTGAGCCGCCGTCTCTGGACGGTGGCACCGACATGGAGGATCCGACGACCACCACCACTGCCGCCCCCGTCTCGATGGCCCACCTCGAGCAGTACACCGATTCAGACTGGGTCGAACCGTCCGATGAGCCCACGGGCACGGCGGTCTTCGACGCGACCGGTGACAAGGCGACGATGCCGTCCTGGGACGAACTCGTCCGTCAGCACGCCGACCGGGTGTACCGCCTCGCCTACCGCCTCTCCGGCAACCAGCACGACGCCGAGGACCTCACCCAGGAGACGTTCATCCGGGTGTTCCGGTCGGTGCAGAACTATCAGCCCGGCACGTTCGAGGGCTGGCTGCACCGCATCACGACGAACCTGTTCCTCGACATGGTCCGCCGGCGCGGCCGCATCCGGATGGAGGCGCTGCCCGAGGACTACGACCGGGTGCCCGCCGACGATCCGAACCCCGAGCAGATCTTCCACGACTCCCGGCTGGGCCCGGACCTGCAGGCCGCGCTCGACTCGCTGCCGCCGGAGTTCCGCGCGGCCGTCGTCCTGTGCGACATCGAGGGCCTGTCCTACGAGGAGATCGGTGCCACGCTCGGCGTCAAACTGGGCACGGTGCGCAGCCGCATCCACCGCGGCCGGCAGGCGCTGCGCGACCATCTGGCCCGGCACGGTTCGGCCAACGCCGCATCGGCCTGACGATCGCGGTGTCGGCAGCGCCGTCGCGCGCTACATTTCAAGTGAGCGTATTTCTGTGAGTCAGCGTGTGAGCCAGAGTGACAGGGCCGGAAGGGGCTGGGTGATGGTCGACCCGGGGCATGTGTTCCGTCGCGCGTTCTCCTGGCTGCCCTCCCATTTCGCGTCGCAGAGTGACGCACCCGTCGGTGCGCCCCGGCAGTTCGGCTCCACCGAGCACCTGTCGATCGAGGCGGTCGCCGCATTCGTGGACGGGGAACTGCGGATGACCGCGCACATGCGGGCCGCCACCCATCTGTCGATGTGTCCGCAGTGCGCGGCCGAGGTGGAAGCCCAGAGTCAGGCGCGGGCGGCGTTGCGGGACTCCCGCCCGATAGCCGTGCCCACGTCACTTCTGGGTCTGTTGTCGCAGATCCCGAACCACACCCCGCCCCCGACGCCCGACGGTGGCGAGCGGGCGGCATTTGCTGACGACCCTACGCAGGACCGGCGCAAGCGCCGGTAGTCTGGTTTTCACCAGTCAGCATCGACGTGCGCCGCTGACGACGGGCGCTTCCGATAGAGAGTGATACACCGGTGACGAATCAGGACCAGTCCGGCGCGAGCCACCGCATGGCCCCCCGTCCCGTCGACCGGCCCCCGGTCGATCCGGCCGCGCAACGCGCCTTCGGCCGGCCCGCCGGTGTACAGGGTTCGTTCCTGGGCGTCGACAAACACCGCGACCAGGGCGAGTTCACGCCCACCAACCAGGCGCCGGACCCCGTGCTGGCCGAGGCGTTCGGCCGGCCCCACCGCGGCGGCGACTCGCTGCAGCGCCATCCGGCCGACGCCGGCGCGCTCGACGCCGAGAACGACGATCCGACCGTCGACGAACCCGACCCCTGGCGCGACCCGTCCGCCGCCGCGTCGCTGGGCACCCCGGCCATGCCGCCGGCCGCGCCGGTGCACGCCCCCCAGTCGGTCGGCAAGCTCGGCGTGCGCGACGTCCTGTTCGGCGGGCGGGTGTCCTACGTCGCCCTGGCCATTCTGCTGCTGACCGCGCTGGTGGTCGGTGCGCTCGGTGGCTGGGTCGGCAACAAGACCGCCGAGACCGTGCAGGCCTTCACCACCTCCAAGGTGACGCTCGAGACCAGCGACAGCGGCGATCCGCCGGAAGGCCGGATCAGCAAGGTCGCCGACGCGGTCGCCGACTCGGTGGTCACCATCGAGGCCACCAGCGATCAGGAGGGCTCCCAGGGCTCGGGGGTGGTCGTGGACGGCCGCGGTTACATCGTGACCAACAACCACGTCATCTCCGAGGCCGCCACCAACCCGGCGCAGTTCAAGATGACCGTGGTGTTCAACGACGGCAGCGAGGTGCCGGCGAACCTGGTGGGCCGCGACCCCAAGACCGATCTGGCTGTGCTCAAGGTCGACAACGTCGACAACCTGAGCGTCGCGCGGCTCGGCGATTCCGACAAGCTGCGCGTCGGGGAAGAGGTGATCGCCGCCGGCGCCCCGCTGGGCCTGCGCAGCACCGTCACCTCGGGCATCATCAGCGCGCTCAATCGACCGGTGCCGCTGTCGGGTGACGGGTCGGACACCGACACCGTGATCGATGCCGTGCAGACCGACGCGTCGATCAACCACGGCAACTCGGGTGGCCCGCTGATCGACATGAACGCCGACGTCATCGGCATCAACACCGCGGGTAAGTCGCTGTCGGACAGCGCCAGCGGTCTGGGCTTCGCGATCCCGGTCAACGAGGTCAAGATGGTGGTCGAGGCGCTGATCCGGGACGGCAAGATCTCGCATCCGACGCTGGGGCTGACGGCGAAGTCGGTCTCCAACGAGGTCGCCTCCGGGGCGCAGGTCGCCAACGTGGTCGCGGGCAGCCCCGCCGAACGCGCCGGCATCCTCGAGAACGACGTCGTCGTGAAGGTCGGCAACCGTGAGGTCGCCGACGCCGACGAGTTCGTGGTCGCCGTCCGTCAGCTCAAGGTCGGTGAGCCGGCGCCGGTCGAGGTGATCCGCGACGGGCGGCCCGTGACGCTGACCGTCACCCCGACGGCCGACGCCGCCAGCAGCGACTGATGTTCAGCAACGTCGGTTGGGGGGAGATGCTGATCCTGGTGATCGCCGGCCTGGTGATCCTGGGACCCGAACGGCTGCCCGGTGCGATCCGCTGGACGTCCAGCGCACTGCGTCAGGCCCGTGACTACATCAGCGGCGCCACCAGTCAGCTGCGCCAGGACCTGGGTCCGGAGTTCGATGACCTGCGTGAACCGATCAGCGAGCTACAGAAGTTGCGGGGCATGACGCCGCGGGCCGCGCTCACCAAACACCTGCTCGACGGCGACGACTCGATCTTCACCGGCAAGTTCGACAAGGACGGAACACCCGGCACGCCGGCCGAGAAGCCGGTCAGCTCACCGGCGCCGACCGCGCAGACGCCGCCGCCGGCCCCGCAGCCGCCCACGGTCACCCCGTACGACAGCGACGCGACCTAGACCTAGGCCTCTAGGACTAGGACGACGGCGTCGGCGTCATGGAGGAGACGTAGTAGGTCTCCTTCCCGGTCGGGTAGCCGCCGCCGATGGTGGAGATGTGGACGTGATCGAAGTGGTTCTGCGTCTGTGAGCCGTAGTCGGCCATCCAACTGGGCGCGCCGACCCCGGGGTAGTAGCCCTGCCGCCAGATCACGTCGCGGATGCCCCAGCGCTCGGCGTTGGCCAGCGCGAGCCCGGCGATCCTGTTGCCCAGCTCGATGCCCTCGTCGCTGTCGTGGTTCGGGATCATCACGTCGATCGCCAGGCCGTTCGGGTGCCACGGCAGCGGGTCCTGCCGGTAGCCGCCGATGGTGGTGATCTCGGGGAACATCGCGCTGATCGCGCGGGCGGCCCAGATGGTGCGCACCTGCAGGCGGTGCTCGGGCGCCACGCCGGCGGGCAGCGCGAAGGGCAGCGCCGCTGCGGGCAGATCGGGGGCGGTCGCTGCGAGCAGTTCGGCCCGCGGGCTGGCCACGACGGCGGCAGGCGGCGGGGCGGCCTCATCGGCGGCGGCCGGCACCGCGGCGGGCGTCGCGGCCGGGGTGTGCTCGGGCGGCCCCGCGGTCTGGGCGTAGAACAGCGAGGCGGAGATCGCGATCGAGCCGGCCAACAGCAGCAGACGACCCCGTCCGTTGGCCGACGCTGAGTTCACACCGAGCACTCTACGGTCGCAGTGGCCCTCGTGTGGCGAACTTCGCGGTGCCGGATGGCGCCGGTGGGCTCAGCGGCCCGCCGGGTCCAGGCCGAGCGACATCCCGGCCAGCCCGCGCTTGCGCGACGACAGCGCGTCGGCGATGCTGCGCAGCTCCTTGCCCGCGGGTGAGTCGGGGGCCGACAACACCAGCGGCACACCGGAATCGCCCGCCGCGACCAGCGCCGGATCGAGCGGGACCTGGCCGAGCAGCGGGACCTCGGCGCCCACCGAACGCGACAGCGACTCGGCCACCTGGCGGCCGCCGCCCTCGCCGAACAGCTGCATCGTCGACCCGTCGGGCATGAGCAGCCCGGACATGTTCTCCACCACGCCGGCAATCCGCTGGCGGGTCTGCAGCGCGATCGCCCCGGCCCGCTCGGCCACCTCGGCGGCGGCCAGCTGCGGGGTGGTGACCACCAGGATCTCCGCACCGGGGATCAGCTGCGCCACCGAGATCGCCACATCGCCGGTGCCCGGCGGCAGGTCGAGCAGCAGCACGTCCAGGTCGCCCCAGAACACGTCGGCCAGGAACTGCTGCAGCGCGCGGTGCAGCATCGGACCCCGCCACACCACCGGGGTGTTGCCCTGGGTGAACATCGCGATCGAGATGACCTTCACCTCGTGGGCGATCGGCGGCAGGATCATCGAGTCGACCTGGGTGGGCCGGTCGGTGGTTCCCATCATGCGCGGTACCGAGTGGCCGTAGATGTCGGCGTCGAGCACGCCGACGGTCAGGCCGCGTGCGGCCATCGCGGCGGCCAGGTTGACGGTGACGCTGGATTTGCCGACGCCGCCCTTACCGGAGGCGACCGCGTACACGCGGGTCAGTGACCCCGGCTGCGCGAACGGGATGACCGGTTCGCGGGAGTCGCCGCGCAGCTGCTTGCGCAATTCGGCGCGCTGCTCGTCGTTCATCACGTCGAGGGTGACGGTCACGGCGCCGGTGCCGGGCACATCGGCCACCGCCTGCTCGACCCGCTCGGAGATCTCGCTGCGCTTCGGGCATGCGGAGGTGGTCAGGTACACCTCGACGTGCACGCCGTGGTCCGGGGCGATCGTGACGTTCTTGACCATGCCGAGCTCGGTGATCGGACGCCGCAGTTCGGGGTCGATCACCTTGGCCAGCGCGGAGCGGATGGCCGGCTGGAGCTCATCGGGATTCTGGGACATCACCTGCGAGTCTAGGCCGACGCGGGAGGCGGCCACCAAAGGCGGGGCGGCCGCCGGTCAGGCCAGCGGCCCGGGTGCGGGACCGGGGGCGGGCCCGAGCGGACCCGGGACCGGGCCGGGAGCC
>NZ_SPQO01000057.1 GCF_004570325.1 Mycobacterium sp. PS03-16
AACAATCTGACCAAGCACCAGAAAAATCTGGCAAAAAACAACAACCCACCCCTAAACGGGAAAAAGAGGCAGGCCAAAAAAACAACAAACAAAAACCACCAAACACACTATTGAGTTCTCAAACAACGCACCCGGTTCGCGGGCAACCCTGCCAGCTTACTTCACTCTGGTCTGGGATGTCAACCGCGTTCTTCCTGACCTTTCGGCCGGGCGCCTCGCGGTATGGCACTAGCTTACGCACAGCTTCCGCAGAAGCCAAAATCTGCTGGCCAGAAGGCCAACGGCGGGCATATCGCCGTCCCTACGGCCCGATTTCGGGCTAGGCGACGCGCTCGATCTCGGCGCCCAGGCTCTTCAGGTTCTCGACGAACAGCGGGTAGCCGCGATCGATGTGGAACACGTCGTGCACCTCGGTGTCGCCGTCGGCCACGAGGCCGGCGAGCACCAGACCCGCACCGGCACGGATGTCCGACGACCACACGGGGGCGCTGGACAGCTGCGGGATCCCCCGCACCACCGCATGGTGACCATCGGTCCGGGCGTCGGCACCGAGTCGGATCATCTCCTCGACGAACCGGAAGCGGGCCTCGAACACGTTCTCGGTGATCATCGAAGTGCCGTCGGCGACCGACGCCAAGCCGATCGCCATCGGCTGCAGGTCGGTCGGAAAGCCGGGGAACGGTAGCGTGGCGACGTTCACAGCCTTGGGTCGCTCGTACTGCACCACCCGGAAACCGTTGTCGTGCTGGGTGACGGTGGCGCCCGCGTCGTGCAGCTTGTGCAGCACCAACTGCATGTGCTGCGGATCGACCCCGGTGACCGAGATGTCGCCCCGCGTCATCGCTGCGGCGATCCCCCACGTGGCGGCGACGATCCGGTCGCCGATCACGCGGTGTTCGGTCGGGTACAGCCGGTCCACCCCGGTGATCGTCATGGTCGACGACCCGGCCCCCGTGATCTGGGCGCCCATCTGGTTGAGCATCGTGCAGAGATCCACGACATCGGGTTCGCGGGCCGCGTTGTGGATCGTCGTGACACCGTGGGCCAGCACCGCGGCCATCAGGATGTTCTCGGTCGCGCCCACCGACGGGAACTCGAGCTGGATCTCCGCGCCGTGCAGCTCGTCGGCCTCGGCCACCACACAACCGTGCTCGATGTTGCAGCGGGCGCCCAGTTGGCGCAGGCCGGCCTGGTGCATGTCCAGCGGCCGCGATCCGATGGCGTCGCCCCCGGGTAATGCGACCCGCGCCCGTTTGCATCGACCGACCAGCGGACCCAGTACGCACACCGACGCCCGGAACTGCCGCACCGCGGCGAAGTCCGCGTCGTACTTCGGTTCGTCGGGTGACGTGATCCGCACGACGTCGCCGTCGAGTTCGACCGTGGCACCCAGTCCACGCAGCACCTCGGCCATCAGCGGCACATCGAGAATGTCCGGGCAATTGGTGATCGTGCTCGTCCCCTCGGCGAGCAGCGCCGCGGCCATGAGTTTGAGCACACTGTTCTTCGCCCCGCCGACTGCGACTTCGCCTGATAACCGGTTGCCGCCGGTCACCACGAAACGCTCGCTCACGCGGGCCAGTCTAGACAGCGGCCCATCGCCATGTCAGTTTCGCCGACCCTGGCCGGCACGTCCGCGACGAGTACCTTTTCACCATGGCAGTGCATCTGACGCGCATCTACACCCGCACCGGCGACGACGGGACCACCGGGCTGAGCGACTTCAGCCGGGTCTCGAAGAACGATCCGCGGCTGGTCGCCTATGCCGACTGCGATGAGGCCAACGCCGCCATCGGCGTCGCCGTCGCCCTCGGCGATCCACCCGAGCCCCTGCTGCGCGTGCTGCGCCAGATTCAGAACGATTTGTTCGACGCGGGCGCCGACCTCTCGACGCCGGTGGTCGAGAACCCGGAGCATCCGCCGCTGCGCATCGCGCAGAGCTACATCGACCGACTCGAGGGCTGGTGCGACGAGTTCAACGAACCGCTGCCGGCGCTGAACTCCTTCGTTCTGCCGGGCGGTACTCCGCTGTCAGCGCTGTTGCACGTGGCGCGCACGGTCGCCCGGCGCGCGGAACGATCGGCCTGGGAAGCTGTCGCCGCCCATGGCGACGCGGTCAGCGTGCTGCCGGCCAAGTACCTCAACCGGCTCTCGGACCTGCTGTTCATCCTGTCGCGGGTGGCCAACCCGGATGGCGACGTGCTCTGGCAGCCGGGCGGGGCTCAGTAACTGCGGCGGCGGGCGCGCGGTGACGGCCGGGATTCCAGCCACGACAGGAACGCCGTCAACGCGCCCCGGTCCAACGCGATCTCATACCCGCGGCGCCGCTCGGGACTGGTGTCGCGCAGTTCGAGCACCACGATCTCGTCGGTCATGATGTCGAATTCGTCGCCACGGGGTGCGCGCCGCGACACGATCTCCAGACCCCGCCGCGACAACCGCCGATCGGGCCACCACCGCAGACTCGACAGCCGGTAGAACCCCGCTTCCCCACCGCGGTATCGCATCACTCCGTGGCGCCACCCGTGGCCTCCGATGGCGGGCACGTCGCGCAGGATCGCCGCGGTGCCGCCGACCTGCCGGAGTTTCCACAGCCGGTAGCACAGCACCGCGACGACAAGCAGCAAGACACCGATGAGCGCGACCATGAACCACATGGGCGCGCTCATCGGAATATCCCGTCGTTCCGGACGACCAGACGCAAGGCCCCGCTAGTCGATCTGCCCCAGCGCGCGCAGCCGCGCGCGCCCCTTGGCGGCCGTATCCGGGTCGTCCGACTCCGAATCGCTGCGTGCCTGGTCGGCGTTGATCTCCGACTCCAGCGCCGCGGACTCGGCGAGGATGATCACGCCGGACTCGGTCACCGACATGAACCCACCGTCGACCGCGATGCGGAGATCGTCCTCGCCCTCCCGCTCCACGCGCACCATGGCGTCGTCGACGAGCTGGGCCACCAGCGGGATGTGCCGCGGCAGGATCCCGATCTCACCGGCGGTGGTGCGGGTGAACACGAAGCTGGCCTTACCCGACCAGATCTCGCGTTCGACGGCGACGATCTCGACGTCCAACTCAGCCACGCCACACCACCTTTCGCGCGAGTACCAGTCCGGCGATCACAGCTTGGCGCCGAGGCTCTCGGCCTTCTTAGCCAGGTCGTCCAGGCCGCCGATCAGGAAGAACGCCTGCTCGGGCAGGTGGTCGAACTCGCCCTTGGTGAGCTTGTCGAAGGCCTCGATGGTCTCCTTGAGCGGCACGGTCGAACCCGGCTGACCGGTGAACTGCTCGGCGGCCATCATGTTCTGGCTCAGGAAGCGCTCGATCCGGCGAGCCCGGTTCACCAGCTGCTTGTCCTCTTCGGACAGCTCGTCGATACCGAGGATCGCGATGATGTCCTGGAGGTCCTTGTAGCGCTGCAGGATCCGGATGACTTCCTGGGCGACGCGGTAGTGCTCGTCGCCCACGACGCCCGGGTCCAGGATGGTCGAGCTCGACGCCAGCGGGTCCACCGCCGGGAAGATGCCCTTGGAGAACACCGAACGGCTGAGCTCCGTGGTCGCGTCGAGGTGCGCGAACGTGGTGGCCGGGGCCGGGTCGGTGTAGTCGTCGGCGGGCACGTACACGGCCTGCATCGAGGTGATGGACCGGCCGCGGGTCGAGGTGATGCGCTCCTGGAGCTCACCCATCTCGTCGGCCAGGGTCGGCTGGTAACCCACCGCGGACGGCATACGGCCGAGCAGCGTGGACACCTCGGAACCGGCCTGCGTGAACCGGAAGATGTTGTCGATGAACAGCAGCACGTCCTGGCCCTGCTCATCGCGGAAGAACTCCGCCATGGTCAGCGCCGACAGGGCGACGCGCATACGCGTGCCGGGCGGCTCATCCATCTGACCGAACACCAGCGCGGTGTCCTTGAGCACGTTGGCGTCGCCCAGCTCGACCCACAGGTCGTTGCCCTCACGGGTGCGCTCACCGACGCCGGCGAACACCGAGGTACCGCCGAAGTTGCGGGCGATACGGTTGATCATCTCCTGGATGAGCACCGTCTTGCCCACGCCGGCGCCGCCGAACAGCGCGATCTTGCCGCCACGCACGTACGGGGTCAGCAGGTCGACGACCTTGAGGCCGGTCTCGAGCATCTCGGTGCGGGGCTCGAGCTCGTCGAAGGCCGGCGGCTTGCGGTGGATGGACCACTTCTCGAAGTCCTTGCCGTAGCCGGGATCGTCGAGGCAGTCGCCGAGTGCGTTGAACACGTGGCCCTTGACGCCGTCGCCGACCGGCACCGAGATCGAGGCGCCCGTGTCGGTGACGTCCACGCCGCGGACCAGGCCGTCGGTCGGCTGCAGCGAGATGCACCGCACCAGGTTGTCGCCCAGGTGCTGGGCGACCTCGAGGGTCAGGGTCTTGGCGAGGTCCTTGTAGCCGATCTCCGCGTGCAGCGCGTTGAACAGCTCCGGCAGGTGGCCGCGCGGGAACTCGACGTCGACGACCGGGCCGGTGACGCGGACGACGCGGCCGGCGGTGTCGGTGCTGGTCTCAGTTTCAGCAGTAGCAGTCATGTCTTTTCTTCGCTTCCTACGGCGTTACTTCTATTTGGCGGCGTCCGCGAGCGCGTTGGCGCCACCGACGATTTCGCTGATTTCCTGCGTGATCTGAGACTGCCGTTCGCGGTTGGCCATCAGCGTCAGATCCTTGATGAGGTCGTCGGCGTTGTCCGACGCCGACTTCATCGCGCGCCGGCGCGAAGCCGACTCCGAAGCCGCCGCCTCGAGCAGCGCGGCGAAGATGCGCGTCGAGATGTACCGCGGCAGCAGCGCGTCGAACAGCGTCTCCGCGCTGGGCTCGAACGAGAACAGCGTGTGCGGGGCGTTGTCCTCCTCCTCGCTGTACTCCACGACCATCGGCGCGATCCGCCGGGCGATCGCGGTCTGCGACAGCATCGACCGGAACTCGGTGAACACGATGTGCAGTTCGTCGAGGCCGAGGATGCCGTCCGCGCCCGCGTCGTCGCCGTCGTCGTCGACCCCCGCCATGAACGCGTCGACCAGCGTGGAGCCGATCTCCTGGGCGTTCTCGTACTCGGGCCGCTCGGAGAAGCCGGTCCACGATTCGACGACGTCCCAGTTGCGGAAGCTGTAGTACCCGAGTGCCTTACGCCCGACGACGTAGAGAACCGGCTCCTTGCCCTCTTCGCGCAGCAGCGAGAACAGCTCCTCCGACCGGCGGAACACGTTGGCGTTGTACGCACCGGCCAGCCCGCGGTCCGAGGACACCACCAGCACGCCGGCCCGCTTCGGCCGCTCGCGCTCGACCAGCAGCGGATGATCCAGCGCACTGGCGCTGGCCAACTCGGTCAGCATGTTGGTGATCTCGCGGTCATAGGGCCGAGCCGCCTCGACTCGGGCCTGTGCCTTCGCGATGCGCGACGTCGCGATCAGCTCCTGGGCCTTGGTGATCTTCTTGATCGACCCGGCGGAGCGGATGCGGCCGCGCAGTTCGCGCAGTGTGGCAGCCATAGGTTCGTCGGCCTTACTTCTTCTTCGGGGCGGGCTTGCGGACCTTCACCGATTCCTTCTCGAGGTCCTCGTCGGACATCGCGTCGACGTGCTCGTCGGCCACGACGGACTCACCGCTGGTGCTCGAGAAGCCCTTCTTGAACTCGTTGACGGCGTCGGCCAGCTTGTCGGCCGTCTCGTCGGAGAGCTTCTTGGACTCGCGGATGTCGTCGAGCAGTTCGCTCTTCGCCGACCGCACGTGCTCGACGAACTCCTGCTCGAAACGCTGCACGTCCTCGACGGGCACCGAGTCGAGGTGACCCTTGGTGCCGAGGAAGATCGCGACGACCTGCTCCTCGACCGGCATCGGGCTGTTCTGCGGCTGCTTGAGCAGCTCCACCAGCCGGGCGCCGCGGTCGAGCTGCGCCTTCGAGGTCTCGTCCAGATCGGAGGCGAACGCCGCGAACGACTCGAGCTCGCGGTACTGCGACAGATCCAGGCGGAGCGAGCCCGCCACCTCTTTCATTGCCTTGATCTGCGCGGCGCCACCGACGCGCGACACCGACACACCGACGTTGATGGCCGGGCGCACACCCTGGTTGAACAGGTCGGTCTCCAGGAAGCACTGGCCGTCGGTGATCGAGATGACGTTGGTCGGGATGTAGGCCGAGATGTCGTTGGCCTTGGTCTCGATGATCGGCAGGCCGGTCAGCGAGCCACCGCCGAGTTCGTCGGACAGCTTCGCGCAGCGCTCCAGCAGACGCGAGTGCAGGTAGAACACGTCACCGGGGTAGGCCTCGCGGCCCGGCGGGCGACGCAGCAGCAGCGAGATCGCGCGGTACGCCTCGGCCTGCTTGGTCAGGTCGTCGAAGACGATCAGGACGTGCTTGCCGTCGTACATCCAGTGCTGGGCGATCGTGGAACCCGTGTAGGGCGCCAGCCACTTGAAGCCGGCCGAATCCGAGGCGGGCGCCGCGACGATGGTGGTGTAGTCCATCGCGCCACCCTCTTCGAGGGTGCGGCGAACGCTGGCGATCGTGGTGCCCTTCTGGCCGATCGCGACGTACACGCAGCGGACCTGCTGCTTGGGGTCGCCGGTCTCCCAGTTCTTGCGCTGGTTGAGGATCGTGTCGACGCAGACCGCGGTCTTGCCGGTCTTGCGGTCGCCGATGATCAGCTGGCGCTGACCGCGGCCGATCGGGGTCTGGCTGTCGATGGCCTTGATGCCGGTCTGCAGCGGCTCGCCGACACCCTGCCGCTGCACCACCGAGGGCGCCTGCAGCTCGAGCGCGCGACGCTCGGTGGTCTCGATCTCGCCGCGGCCGTCGATCGGCTGGCCCAGCGGGTTGACGACCCGGCCCAGGAAGCCGTCGCCGACCGGCACCGAGAGGACGTCGCCGGTGCGCTTGACCTGCTGGCCCTCTTCGATCTTCTCGAAGTCACCGAGGATCACCGCGCCGATGCTGTGCTCGTCGAGGTTGAGCGCCACACCGAGCACGCCACCGGGGAACTCGAGGAGCTCCTGGGTCATGACCGAGGGCAGGCCCTCGACGTGCGCGATACCGTCACCGGCGTCGACGACGGTGCCGATTTCCTCGCGCTCGGTGTCGGTGGCGAAGTTGGCGACGTAGTCCTCGATCGCGCCTTGGATGTCAGCAGCCGAGATAGTCAACTCTGCCATGGCTTTTCGCTTCCTGCCTTTGTGTTCGGGTCGGGTTGGGGTCTGTGGGTTCGCCGGTCAGTCCGGCAGCCGGGTCTCGGCCGATTCCAGGCGCGACGACAGCGAGCCGTCGATGACCTCGTCGCCGACGGCGATGGTCAGTCCGCCCAGGATCTCCGGGTTGATGTGCAGCTGCACCGACACCGGATGGCTGTAGATGCGGCTGAGTACCTCGGTGAGACGGCCGCGCTGCGCGTCGCTCAGGCCGGCCGCGGCAGTCACGTGGGCGACCACCTCACCGCGCCGGGCCACGGCCAGGCCGGCCAGGTCGCGGACCATCTCGTCGACGCGCTCACCGCGCACCAGCTCGATCGCCTGCGCCAGCAGCGCCTTGGTGGTGTCGTTGGCCTGCCCTTCGAGCACGTTGTCCAGCAGTCGGATCCGACCCTCGGCAGGCGTGGTGTAGTCGCTGAGCAGCGAGCTCAGCTGCGATTCGCCGTCGAGGATCCGGCTGAACCGGAACAACTGGTCCTCGACCTCGGCGGTCTCGTCGTTGCGCTCGGCGCGCACCAGCAGTGCCAGCCGGGCCACGTGCTGGATCACGAAGATCAGGTCCGGCTCGCTCGACCACCGCTGCCCCACCGCGGTCTTGACGGTCTCCAGCGAGGTATCGGAGACCTTGCCGGACAGCAGCGCCTCGGCGATGTTGACCCGACCCTCGGAGTTCTCGCTCGGCTCGGCCAGATGTTTGGTGAGTCCGGCCTCCTTGGTCAGCAGCTTCGCAACCGCGACGAGATCGTCGGCGACGGTGGTCAATCCGCCCGCGTCGACGCCCTGGGTCAGTTCGTCGAACCGGGCGACCACGGTCTGCAGCGAGTCGCGGCTGGTGGCTCGCAGCCGGGCCCCGACCGGATCGTCGAGGACGGCTTCCGACGGCGCCATCGCATCGAGCTCGTCGAGGAACCGGTCCACCGTGGCCGCCTGACGCTCGTCGTCGGAGACGTGGTCACGCACGAGTTCCCGTGCGCGGTTGACCGATTCGGTGCCGAGGTGCCCGCGCAGCTCGCGGATGAGCTGCTGACGCAGCAGCTGCACCTGCGCGGCACCCTGCACCTTGATGCGCTCCACCTCGGCGTCGGCCTGCTCCCGCAGCTGCGCGGAGATCTTCTCCGCGTCGGCGCGGGCCTCCTCCACCACGCGGGCGGCGTCGGCCTTGGCCTCCTCGACCGCCTTGGCGTGCTGCTGGTCGGCCTGGGCCACCTTGTTGGCGGCGGTGGCGCTTTCCTCGAGCTGCCGGCGCACCGTGTCCTGCTGCGTCTGCATCATCCGCCGCACCGGCGGTACGACGTAGCGCACCACCAGGAAGACGATGACCGCGAACCCGATGAGCTGACCGATGAATGTCGACATGCCTACCGTCCCTGGCTCGTTGTCGAGGCCGTCCGCCCCGCGGTCACGTCGACGCCCAGGACACGGCTGGCCAGCGCGGCCGAGAGCGTGTCGACCGACGACTGCAGCTCATCCGCGGTCCGCCGGCCCTGCTGGGACAGCTCCTCGTTGGCCTGCTGCAGCGTCGACGCCGCCTCCGCGCTCGCGCGCGACCGCATGTCCTCGAGGATCTGACGTCCTTCGCCGCGGGCCTCGTCCCGGATGGCCGAGGCTTCACGACGCGCCTCGGCCATCACCTTCTGGGAGTCCGCCTGCGCCGCGGAGAACAGCTCGGCCGACTTGCGGTTGTCCTCAACCGTCTTGGTGACCATCGCTTCTCGTTCGTGCAGCACCTTGCTGATCGGAGGCACCACGAACTTGGCGATGACGCCCAGCACGATCAGGAAGATGAGCAGCACGAAGAAGAACGTGCCGTTCGGGATGAGGAAGTTACCGCCCCCGCCCTCTTCCGCGGCCAGGATGGTCGTGCTCAGGTCACCCATGACTGAAGATTCCAAACCGTCTTACGCAACCGGGGTGGCGAAGACGAACAGCGCCATGAACGCCAGGTTGATGAAGTAGGCGGCCTCGACCAGACCGACCGTGATGAAGAACGGGGTGAACAGGCGACCCTGGGCCTCCGGCTGGCGGGCGATGCCGGCGATCAGCGCGTTACCGGCGATACCGTCGCCGATACCCGCACCGATGGCGCCACCGGCCATGATGAGTCCACCGCCGATGAGCGCGCCGGCAGCAATAGTGGGATCCATTCCATTCCTCCTTGGTAACTGGTAGCGGACTACCAGGACGTGGGTCGAGCAGTTGGTTTCGGTTGGCGTGCGGGTCAGTCGTGGTGCTCGTCGAGCTCCATCGACTGACTGAAGTACAGGATGGTCAGCAGCGCGAAGATGAACGCCTGGATCGCGCCGACGAACAGGTCGAAGCTCTTCCAGATCGCGTTCGGCGCCCACATGATCCACGGCGGGAACAGCGCGATCAGGGCGACCAGGATGCCGCCGGCGAAGATGTTGCCGAAGAGTCGCAGGGACAGCGAGATCGGCTTGGCCAGCTCCTCGACCAGGTTGATCGGCGCCAGCAGCGCGACGTGGCCCTTGAGCAGCTTGACCGGGTGGCCGAGGATGCCGCGGCGCCAGAAGCCCGCCGCGTGGTAGGCGATGAACACGAACAGCGCCAGCGCCAGCACGAAGTTGATGTCGGACGCGGCCGGCTTGAGCACCTCATGGATGCCGGTCTCGTCGGAGTACTGCCACGGGAACACCGACAGCCAGTTGGCGATCAGGATGAACGCGAACAGCGTGACGGCCAGCGGCAGGACGAAGCCCGCGACCTTCATGCCGATCGCGCTCTCGATCTGGTTGCGCATCTGGACGGTCAGCGCCTCCCAGAACAGCTGCACCCCGTTGGGCACACCGGTCGAGGTGACCTTGGCGCGCAGGAAGAAAGCCAGCCCCAGCACGATCGCGGCCGCGATCGCGGTGGACAGGATCGTGTCGGTGTTGACGGTCAGCCCGAACCAGTTGGCCGTGGTGTGGGTGCCGACGTGAATCCCGCTCTCGGCGGCCAGGATTGTTTCCGTCATGGCTGGGGAGTCTCTCCTTCGAGTCCAACGCCGTCTTGTGCGCGGAGCTTCTTCAGCACCGGCAGGGTCGTCGACGCCACCAGGATCACCTGGAACAGCGCCATACCGAACACCACACCGAGTCCCTGCGGCTTGAAGATGTACGCGATGGTCAAGCCGATCACGGTCATGATCAGCAGTCGGGTGGCCGAGTTCATGGCCATGTTGCGCTTGAGTGGGTGGTCCTTGGCGGTGATCTTCTCGACCGACCGCTGGATCATCACCGCATTGAGCAGACCGAGTCCGAGCCCGATCGCGAAGAAGACGCCTACCATCGGAACCCCGAGCAGCGCGGCGGCCAGCGTCGCCAGCCCGGCCAGCACAGCGCAGATGATGAGCAGGCGGACAGGCCTGAACGCGACTGCGGGCAACACCAACGGCGCGTCCTGCGCTGGCGTCGTCACTGCTTCACCTCGTTTTCGCGGTTTGTCTGAGAAGTTGTCCCGATGTTCCTGTGAGCGACCTGCCGAGCGTATCGGAGGGCGACTGGCACGTTGGAATCACCCAAGGGGCAGCTCCCTTTGTCGGTCTAGAGCGGCGCCGAACGGTGTCGAACCGCCGGGCCGGTGGCCGGCAACCCGCGAGGTTTCTTCGGGTTTCAGCGTTAACGTACCACATGGTAGGCAGCCCTAAACGGGGCCTACTACTTTTCGTCGTACACGGTCTCAGCGGCGGTTTCCCGGCGTCGCATGAGCGGAACCAGCGTCACCACGATGGCGACCGCGATGGCCCCGAGCATCACCGCGCCGGAGTGGCGCGGATCGAAGAAGATCGTGCTCGCGGCGCCGAGGGCGATGATGCCGACCCACAGGTAGATCAGCAGCACCACGCGCCGGTGCGAATGGCCGATCTCCAGCAAGCGGTGGTGCAGGTGCATCTTGTCCGGGCTGAACGGGCTGAGCCCGGCGCGGGTGCGGCGGATGATGGCCAGCAGCATGTCCAGCGCAGGCACCAGCATCACGGCGACCACCAGCAGGAACGGCGACAGGAGCGCGAAGACGTCGCGTGCGCCGTAGGCGGTCTGCGAGATGGGGCCCGCCGCGGTGGTCGAGGCCGCGGCGAGCATCAGGCCGATCAGCATCGAGCCGGAGTCACCCATGAAGATCCGGGCCTTGTGGAAATTGTGCGGGAGGAAGCCCAGACAGGCCCCCGCCAGCACCACCGAGATCACCGCCGGCGGGTAGAACAGCACGTCGCCGCCGTGGTCGCGGAGCAGTCCTACCGAGAAGATGCAGATCGCCGAGGCGGTGATCAGCCCCAGCCCGGCGGCCAGCCCGTCGAGCCCGTCGACGAAGTTCATCGCGTTGACGATCGCGACGGTCAACGCGAGCGTGAGCAGGATCGACGCGACCTGGTCGAGCACGATGGTGCCCACCCCGCCGATCGGGATGTAGAGCACGCTCCACGCGACGCCCATCGTGACCATCACGCTCGCGGCGGTCAGCTGTCCGGCGAACTTGGTCAGCGCGTCGAGGCCCCACCGGTCGTCGATCAGACCGATCGCCATGATCAGACCGCCGGCGACGACCACCGCGGGCATCCCGGTCGAGTACACGAATCCACGGGTGAGCGCGGGCAGCTGGGAGGCCAGCAGCACGGCGGCCGCGACGCCGACGTACATCGCCAGGCCGCCCATGCGCGGGGTGGGTTGCACGTGCACGTCGCGTTCTCGCGGATAGGCCACCGCGCCGAGCCGGGTGGCCAGCACCCGCACCCAGCCGGTGGCGAAGTAGGTGATGATCGCGGCGGTGAGGCCGACCAGCGCGAGTTCGCGGAGCGGCACGCCCGCACCGCGATCGGAGAGCGCCAGGACCTCCATCACGGCGCCACCGTACTGCACCGCGGCGGGCTCACTCGGTGAGCAGGCTCTCGGTGTTCACCCCGAGCACCTCGGCCACCGCGTCGACGCTGACCGGACCCGACCGCAGCACGCGCGGGTGCGCACCGGTGAGATCGACGATCGTGGAGGCCGCGCGCTGTTCGGAGGGGCCGGCGTCGAGGTAGACGTCGACGAGGTCGCCGAGTTGATCGCGGGCGTCGGCGGCGGTGGTCGCGGCGGGCCGGCCGGAGATGTTGGCGCTCGAGACGGCCATGGGCCCGACCTCGCGCAGCAGCTCGATCGCCACCGGGTGCAGCGGCATCCGCAGCATCACGGTGCCGTGCGCGTCACCGAGGTCCCACTGCAGCGACGGCGCCTGGCGCACGACGAGGCTGAGCGCGCCCGGCCAGAACGCGCGGATCAGCTCCCGCGCGGCGTTGGGCACGGTGTAGACCAGGCCCTCGATGGTGTGCCACGACCCGACGAGCACCGGAACGGGCATATCGCGACCCCTCCCCTTGGCGGCCAGCAGCGCGGCGACCGCGGTGCTGTCGAACGCGTCCGCGCCGATGCCGTACACGGTGTCGGTCGGCAGCACCACCAGCCGCCCCTGCTTGAGGGTCTCCACCGCGTTGGCGAGCCCGGCGGCGCGTTGTTCGGCGTCGCTGCAGTCGTACAGATCGGTCATGCGTCCTCCGTGTCACGCGTGGCGGTCACGAACCGCGGCCGGCCGGTCAGGTCCCGGTGCGGGGTCACATCGTCGAACGGGCCGCCGGCAAAAGCCGCGACGGTCTGCGCCGAGGTGGTGTCGTCGTGTTCGACCGCGCAGCGACCGCCGGGCCGTAGCCACCGGTGCGCCAGCGCGACGATGCCGTGGATCACCGCCATGCCGTCCGGGCCGCCGAACAGCGCATGGTCGGGGTCGTGGGCGGCCACCTCGGGATCGAGCACCGCCCCGGCGGGGATGTACGGCGGGTTCGCGACGATCAGGTCCACCGTGCCGTCGAGATCGGGCCGCAGACCCGCGGCGGTGACGTCCGCGGCCACCAGTTCGACGCCGGTGCCGGCCAGGTTGCGGCGCGCGTAGTCCAGGGCGGAGTCGGAGTCGTCGACGGCGATCACCCGCGCCGAGGGGCGGGCCGTGGCCAGCGCGAGCGCCAGCGCGCCGGATCCGGTACACAGGTCGACGATGACCGCGTCAGGTGAGAGATGTTGCCCCAGCGCCCATTCCAGCATCGCCTCGGTCTCGGGGCGGGGGATGAACACGCCTGGGCCGACGGCGACCTCCACCGGGCCGAACGCCGCGGTGCCGGTGAGGTGCTGCAGCGGCACCCGCCGCGCGCGCCTGCCGATCAGATCCTCGAAGGTGGCCGGGAAGTCGGCGGGGAGCTCGGCGAACGGAAGCCGGCCGCGGTCGGTGCCCGCGGCGTGCGCGGCGAGCAGTTCGGCGTCGACGCGGGCCGACTCGATGCCAGCGGCGGCCAGGACGGCCGCGGCGTCGGCGATCGCCTGACGCAGCGGGACCACCGGCGCGCGGCCGAGGCGGGTCATGATGCCTGCAGCCGGGCCTGCTTGTCGGCGTCGGCGAGCGCGTCGAACAGCGCGTCGAGGTCACCGTCGAGCACCTGGTCGAGGTTGTGCGCCTTGAAGTTGATGCGGTGGTCGGCGATCCGGTTCTCGGGGAAGTTGTACGTCCGGATCCGCTCGCTGCGGTCGACGGTGCGGATCTGGCTGGCCCGGTCCGCCGACGCGTCGGCCTGCGCCTGCTCCTCGGCGATGGCCTGCAGCCGGGCGGCGAGCACCTGCATGGCGCGCGCCTTGTTCTGCAGCTGCGAGCGCTCGTTCTGGCAGGTGACGACGATACCGGTGGGCAGGTGAGTGAGCCGGACCGCGGAATCCGTCGTGTTCACGCCCTGCCCGCCTTTTCCGGAGGACCGGTAGACGTCGATACGCAGATCCGATTCGTCGATCTGGACCTGCTCGACCTCTTCGGGCTCCGGGTA
This sequence comes from Mycobacterium sp. PS03-16, assembly GCF_004570325.1. Lineage (GTDB taxonomy): Bacteria > Actinomycetota > Actinomycetes > Mycobacteriales > Mycobacteriaceae > Mycobacterium. The sequence continues at coordinate 14,042 of NZ_SPQO01000057.1, forward strand.
GACCAGGACACCGGCGGCCGACGTGTGCACCCGGCCCTGCGATTCGGTGACCGGCACCCGCTGCACCCGGTGCACGCCGCCCTCGAACTTCAGCCGTGACCACACGCCGTCGGGGGAATCGCCCTTGCTGCGGATCGACAGCGTCGCGTCCTTGTAGCCGCCGAGATCGGAGCTGGTCTCGTCGAGCATCGTGACGGTCCAGCCGTGCCGTTCGGCGTAGCGGGTGTACATCCGCGCCAGGTCGGCGGCGAACAGCGCCGATTCCTCGCCGCCCTCCCCCGACTTGACCTCGAGCACGATGTCGTCGGCGTCGTGCGGATCCCGCGGCGCGAGCAGATCCGAGAGGTGGGCGTCCAGGCGCGCCACCGTCGCCTCGAGCTCGGGCACCTCCGCGGCGAACGAATCGTCGTCGGCGGCGAGCTCCCGCGCGGCCTCCAGATCGCCGCGGGCGGCCTCGAGCTTGCGGTAGGTGCCGACGATCGGCGCGAGCTGCGCGAACCGCCGCCCCACCTTGCGGGCGCGGCCCGCGTCGGCGTGCAGCTCGGGATCGGCGAGCTGACGCTCCAGGTCGGCGTGCTCGGCGAGCAGCGTGTCGATGGGCGCGCTCATCGCGGCCTCCTTCCCGGAACGCAAACCGACGCCCGGCCTCTCGCGCGCGGCGACAGATCGGGCGTCGGGGTGGTGGTTACTTGTCGGCGCTCTTGGCGGCGTTGCGCTTGCCGTACCGCTTCTCGAAGCGCGCGACGCGGCCGCCGCTGTCGAGGATCTTCTGCTTGCCGGTGTAGAACGGGTGGCACTGCGAGCAGACCTCTACGACGATGGTGCCGCTCTTCTTGGTGCTGCGGGTGGTGAAGCTGTTGCCACAGCCGCACTGCACCGTGGTCTCGACGTAGTCAGGGTGAATACCCGTCTTCATTGGTGTCCTCTTCATTCGTTGGCCGCCGGGTCGCCCGTTGGGCGTGAACCGGAACCGAGGGTGTGACTAGCGGTCCATTATGCCAGGTCAACCGCCAACAGCCTAAACGCGCGGCAGGACGGTGCTATTCCGCCCGGACAGCGCCAGCACGATGTCGCGGATCGGCGCGGCGACGGTCTGCCCGCGGCCGACCGTGAAGTCCGCGTCGGTGGCCCGCAACCGGGTTCCGGCGAACCGCTTCCGGGCGTGGAAGGGGAAGCCCATCGTCCACAGCCGGTCGGCGGCGATCACCGCGGCGGCTGTCGGCATCGGCCGGTCGACGCCCAGCGGGACCGCGATGTCCTGCCCGTGCACCAGCGCGTCGGTGAGCGGATCCGCGACGGCGGTGCCCGGCGGTCGGCGCCGCACCCCGACCATCGCCCGCAGGGCGGCGACCACCTCCTCCGGCGGCCTGCGGTCCTCCCGCGCCACCCGCGACACCATCGCGTTGAAGCGGAATCCCGAACGCAGCGCCTCGGCTGCCATGCGGGGCCAGCCCAGCGTCGACTGCGTCAGGTGCACGGCGACGTCGCGCACCGTCCAGTCCGGGCACAGCGACGGGGTGGCCCACTGCTGCGGAGTCAGGCCGTCGAGGAAGTCGGCGAGGTCGGAGCGCTCGGCGTCGATGTGGGCCCAGATGTCGTCGTCACGCACCGCGCCTCCTAAGTAGTCAGGTTACCTGACCAAAGTAGTCAGGACGACGTACTAAAGTCAAGGGGTGCCCCCCGCCGAGCCGATCAGCACCGCCGCGCTCATGTTCATCGCCCACCGCGCCGCCGAGGCCCGGGTGTTCGAGGCGCTGCAGGCCGCCGGCTTCGACGATCTCACGCTGGCGCAGAGCCGCATCGGTCAGCGGCTGCGCCCGGACGGAATCCGGCTCACCGACCTGGCCGACCAGGCGCGGATCACCAAGCAGACCGCGGGTGCGCTGGTCGACGAGTTACAGCGCGCGGGGTACGTGGTGCGCCGACCCGATCCGGCCGACGCCCGGGCCCGGCTGGTGATGCTCAGCGCGCGGGGTGAGCGGCTGTGCGCGGCCGCCGCCGCCGAACTGGCCGCGGTCGAGGCCGAATGGTGCGCGCACCTGGGCGAGGAGGCGTTCACCCACCTGCGCGACGCCCTGTGCGCGCTCCGCGAGATCACCGACCCCTATCGCTGACCCTCGTAGGTCCGGTATCCCGCGCGGTCGCGCACCCACATCGACCGGCCGCGCGGTTCGGTACCCATCGCGACCAGTTCACGTTTGAGGATCTTGTTGGTCGCGGTCGTGGGCAGGTCCTCGGCGACCCACACGTACCGCGGCCAGCCCTTCGGCGACAGATCCCGCTGCTCGTCGAGGAACCGCTCGAACTCCTCCGGCGTCAGCTTCGCGTCGTCCTGCAGCACGACGGCCGCCATCACCTGATCGCCGACATGCTCGTCGGGCACCGGGTACACCGCCACCCGGTTGATCGCCGGCAGCCGCAGCAGAATCCGCTCGATCGGGGCGGCGGTCAGGTTCTCCCCGTCGACGCGCATCCAGTCGCCGGTGCGCCCGGCGAGGTAGATCCAGCCGTCGGCGTCGCGGTAGGCGAGGTCGCCGGACCAGTACATGCCGTGGCGCATGCGCTCGCCGGTCGCGCCGGGGTCGTTGTAGTAGCCGCGGAACAGCCCGCCGCCGTCGGTGTTGACCAGTTCTCCGACCGCGTCGGCGGTGTTCACCAGCGCGCCGGCGTCGTCGAACTCCGCCACGGCGCATTCGCGCACGGTCTCGGGGTCATAGATGGCCACACCGGGGAACCCCTTGCCGATCGACCCGGGCGGGCAGTCGTCGGGCCGCGTGATGATCACGGCCGTCTCGGTGGAGCCGAACCCGTCCCACACCGTGGCGCCGAACCGCCGCCCGAACGCCTCGATGTCGCGGTCGGCGGCTTCGTTGCCGAACGCGATGCGCAGCGGGTTGTCGTGATCGTCGGGCTTCTCGGGCGTCGCCAGGATGTAGGCGAGCGGCTTGCCCACGTAGTTCATGTACGTGACGCCGTAGCGACGGACGTCGGCCAGGAACCGTGAAGCCGAGAACGCCGCGGGCACCATCGTCGCGCCTGCCCCGACCGCCACGCTCCATCCCGCATAGACGGCGTTGGAGTGGAACAGCGGCATGGCCAGGTAGCAGACGTCGGCCTCGGTGAGCGAGAAGCGTTCGACCAGGGCGCTACCGGCGAACAGCACCATCGCGTGCGGCACCTGCACCGCCTTGGGTTCCCCACTGGTGCCGGAAGTGAAGATCATCATGAACGTGTCGTCGGCGGCCGCCTCGCGGTGCGGGGTCAGCACCGGCGCCACCGAGATGCGCTCGGCGTAGTCGGCGGTCGAGACGTCCCACACCGTCACCCCGGGCAGGTCGAGGCCGTCGAGCAGGTGCCGGTGTTCGGCGTTCACCAGCAGGGTCTGGCAGTCGACGCGGGCGATATCGCCGGCCAGCGCCGATCCGCGCCGGGTGGTGTTGACCCCGCACAGCACGTATCCGCCCAGCGCCGCGGCCGCCAGCGCGGTCAGCATCTCCGGCGTGTTGCCGAGGAGCACACCGACGTGCAGCGGGCGCTCCGGGTCGGCGGCGGAGATGACGGCCGCGGCCTGGCGGGACGCTTCCTCGAGGTGTGCGCGCCACGTCCACGTCTGGTCGCCGTGGCGGATCGCGACGGTGTCGGATCCGGCCCGCTCGCGCAGCAGTTGCTGCAGCGTCTCCGCCATGGGCAGCTCACCTCGTTCGTCAGTGAACAGAATGTCGGATCTGTCTACCATCTTTCGGCGTTCTTCCGGCGGTTTCTCCCGGCGTCTTCTCCCGGCACCACCGAACAGCGCGTCTGTTGGCAGAATGCATGAACCGCCGATCACCGCGCGGCGGATTGCACGAAGGAGGTCCGGGACCAGGTGACAGCCACCACGCCCACGCAGTCGGTGCGCGACCGCTTGATCGATGCGGCCGAAACGTGTCTGCGCGCCAAAGGCATTCGGGCGACGACGGTCTCAGAGGTCGCCGAGGTCGCCGGGGTCTCCCGGGGCTGGTTGTACCGGCACTTCCCCGACAAGGTCAGCCTGCTCGGCGCGGCCCTGGTCCGGCTCAACGACGCCTACTGGTCCGAGGCGCACACGATGCTCGAGCGCATCGAGGGTCTCGCCGAACAGATCGCGGCGGGCGTGCGGCACGGCCGGTCGGCCTACCACGATCCCGGTGCGCTGCTGATGCGGCTGCGGCTGCAGGAGCCCGAGGAGTTCGCCGCGTGTGCCGGCGCCGGGGTGCAGGGGCTGGTGCCCGATCTCGCCGACTTCTGGAGCCGCTACCTGGTGACCGCACGCGACCGCGGCGAGATCCACCCGGCCATCGACATCGCCGAAGCGTCGGAATGGGTTGCGCGTACGGTCATCTCACTCGCGACCGTGCCCGGCAACACGCTCGACCCGGACGATGAGGCGGCCCTGCTCACCCAGGTGCGGCGCTACGTGATGCCGGGGCTGGCGGCCGATCCGGCGACATGAGAACGGCGCGCGAGCAGACGCTGAGCGTCTGTTCGCGCGCCGAGATCGCGACGGTCAGTCGCTGTCCATGGATCCGGGTGCGGTCTTGGAGACCTGCACCAGGAACTCGTAGTTGTTCTTCGTCTTGCGCAGCTGGCTCATCAGCAGGTCGATGGCCTGGTGACTGTCGAGACCCGACAGGACCCGGCGCAGCTTGTGCACGATCGCGAACTCGTCCGGGGACAGCAGCAGTTCGTCCTTACGGGTGCCCGACGGGTTGACGTCGACGGCCGGGAACACCCGGCGCTCGGCGATCTTGCGGTCGAGCTTGAGTTCGGCGTTACCGGTGCCCTTGAACTCCTCGAAGATCACCGTGTCACCGGTCGAACCCGTCTCCACCATCGCGGTCGCGACGATGGTGAGCGAGCCGCCCTCCTCGATGTTGCGGGCCGCGCCGAGGAACCGCTTCGGCGGGTAGAGCGCGGTGGAGTCCACACCACCGGACAGGATGCGGCCCGACGCCGGAGAGGCGTTGTTGTAGGCGCGGCCGAGGCGGGTGATCGAGTCGAGCAGCACGACGACGTCGCGGCCCTGCTCGACCAGGCGCTTGGCGCGCTCGATGGCCAGCTCGGCCACCGAGGTGTGGTCGGACGGCGGCCGGTCGAAGGTCGAGGCGATGACCTCACCCTTGACCGAGCGCTGCATGTCGGTGACCTCTTCCGGACGCTCGTCGACGAGCACCACCATCAGGTGGCATTCCGGGTTGTTGCGGGTGATCGCGTTCGCGATGTCCTGCATGATCGTGGTCTTACCGGCCTTCGGCGGGGACACGATCAGCGCGCGCTGCCCCTTGCCGATCGGCATGATCAGGTCGATCACGCGGGTGGTCAGCTTGTCACCGGAGGTCTCCAGCCGCAGCCGCTGGTTCGGGTACAGCGGGGTCAGCTTGCCGAAGTCGGGACGCTTGCGGGCGTCCTCGACCGGGCCGCCGTTCACGGAGTCCAGGCGCACCAGCGGGTTGAACTTCTGGCGCGGGTTCTGGTTGCCGGAATCCCCCTCCTTGGGGACGCGCACGGCACCGGTGACCGCGTCGCCGCGGCGCAGCCCGTTCTTACGGACCATGTTCATCGACACGTACACGTCGTTCGGCCCGGGCAGGTAGCCGGAGGTACGGACGAACGCGTAGTTGTCGAGTACGTCGAGAATGCCGGCCACCGGCTGCACGACGTCGTCGTCGCGGAGTTCGGTGTCGCCACCGCCGCCGCCCTCGCCGCCGCGCTCACCGCGCCGCCTGCGGTCACGGAACCGGCGTCCGCGCCGGCCGCCGCGGCCATCGCCGTCGTCGTCGGCGCCGTCGCGGCTGTCGTTGTTGCGATCGCGGTCGTTGTTGCGGTTGTCCCGGTCACGGTTGTCGCGGTCGCGGTTGCGGTTGCCCTGCTCGGACTGGTCCGCGTCTGACTTGTTGTCCGACTTGCCATCCGACTGCTCCGGCCGGGACTTGTCGCGCGGCTGGTCGCCGCCCTGATCACGCTTGGGCTGATCACGCTTGGGCTGGTCGGCCTTCCGCGCGTCGGGCTGAGGCTCGTTCGCCGTCTCCGGCGCGGCGGTCTCGGCCCCGTCTGCCTTGTCCGCCTTATCGGTCTTGTCGGCCTTCGTCCGCTCGGGTTGGGCCGGCTCGGC
>NZ_SPQO01000058.1 GCF_004570325.1 Mycobacterium sp. PS03-16
CGAGGGCGTGTTGGCGGTTGAGGGCGCGTTCGTAGCGGGCGGCCAGGTGGCCGAGTTGGCGGCCGGTGAGGGTGTGGTAGGGCAGGGCGGCCAGGGCGTCGGTGGCGCGTTCGAACGCGCTCACCGTGGCGTCGACGTCCTCCCATTCCATGCCTCGAACACTAGTTCGAGGGTCCGACAAAACCGGTCCACCGAGTGACTGCTGAAACCAAAGTGAGGCAAGTTTTTTCGCCACATCACCCGCGCACGCTCACCCCACGACGAGCGTGCGCTGAGTGCTGCCCGGCACCGGCGTGTCAAGGAACAAACACGCACCCTCGCGTGAAATGGCCGGACCCGGAATGGCGATTCACGGCCAGACGAAGTGCTCCACGGTGGAAGGCGACGAGGCGGCGGGCGAGACCTCAGGGTAGAAGCGCCGACAGCGCGGTATTGGCGTCCCGCTCGACGAGCAGCGGGATGAAGTCGCGCACCGGCCGACCGTCGCAGTAGACGTGCTTCTTGTGCCGTTCCGTGAGCCCGGTCATGGCGACTCCTCCGCACTGGCCACGGTCAATCCGGGCCCTCGTCTTGATCAGCAACGATGGGCGCTGTTGCCGATCGCGAAGCCCTGAAATCTGTTCACCTTCACGGTGTATAACGCAGCCTTATGGGTAAGTGAACGCCGGGTGAACGTTCGTAAGGGAGTCGTCATGAATGTTGTCAATGGTGCAGTGCGCGCCGTGACCCGGACTGCGGACGCCACCACCGCCGCCGCGGGTGCCGTCAGTGGTGCCGCGATCAACGGTGCAGTCGGCGCACTGCGCGGCACCGCCGCCGGCGTCCGCGACGGAGTCGGGAAGGGAAGTCACTCCACGGCGGCCGCGGCGCTGACGCTGGGCGCCGTCGGGGCCGCCGGTCTGGTCGAGTGGCCGATCCTGCTCGCCGTGGGGGGCTCGGCACTGCTGGTGCATCAGCTCAGCCACCGGTCCAACGGCGACCGGGAGCCTGCTCCGTTGCGTTCGGTGCCCACCGCGACCGACTCCGCAGGCTCCGGCTCCTCCGGAACCACCTCGACGTCCGCCTCGAAGCCCCGTAAGACCACGCGGGCCCGGCGCAGTACCAGCCAGTGAGGGGCGTTCTCGGACGGCTCCTCACCACCGCCGCGACCGCCGTCACCGTGCCGGTCGCGGTCGGTGTGGCGGCCACGGCGGTCGCCCTCGAAGCCGGCGCCAAAGTCGCGACCTCACCCGGCCGCCAGCTGAGAAGGCTGCCGCTGACCGACCCCTCCGCGATGGTCGGCGCCGCGAAGGAACTCGTTGGCGGACAACCGGTCCGGCGCTGCTGGCGCGACGACGACCACTGCTGGATCGAGGTCCGCGGACTCCATGCCGACCGGGCCCGAGAACTGGCCGGGGCCGTGCTCGACCGCATGACGTCCACGCCGGGCGTGCGCAGTGCACAGCTCAACGTGCCGCTCTCGCGTGTGGTGGTCCACGTCGAGGCGGACGGTCCGACTCTGCGTGACCTGTGCGCGGCCGTCGCCGACGTCGAACGTGACCACCACACCGACGGCAACGCCGAGGAGGTGCCCCCGACCGATCTGCCCGCCGACGGGATGGCGATCGCCGGGCGCGCGCTGGGGTCGGCCGCCAACGGCGTCAGCCTGTGCGTGGCACTCGCCGGTCGCGCGCTCATGTGGCCTGCGTTGCCGACGGGGCTGACCGCGGCCGTGACGCTCGTCGACTACCAGCCCCGCCTGCGGTCACTGGTGGAACACCGCCTCGGACCGGTCGCCGCCGACACCGCGCTCGCACTGTCCGCGGCCACCGTGTACGCCATCACCCAGTCCCCGACGACGGTCGCGGTGGAGTTCCTGCGCCACCTTTCCCAATTCGCCGAGAGCAACGCCGCCGCCGGTGCCTGGGAGCAGCGCGCCGGCCTGCTCGCCGAGTACGCCGACTGCCCCGAGGCGACGCCGCACGCACCGCGGCCGGTCCCACTGCCGCCGGGTCCGATCGAGCGGCACGCCGAGCGCAGCGGGATGGCGCAGGGGGTGGCCGCCACGTCGGTCGGGCTGCTCACCCGCAACCTCAACCTGGCCGCCACGGCTGCCGTGGTCACCGCGCCCAAGGCCGCGCGCAATGCTCGGGAGGGCTTCTGCAGCACGCTGTCTCGCGGGCTGGCCGATCGCCACGGGGTGCTGCCGCTGCGGCCGAGCGCGCTGCGGATGATCGACCGGATCGACGCCGTGGTGGTCGACCCGCGGGTGCTGTCGACCGAGCGGCTGCGGGTCGGGCGCATCCGTGACGTCGCCGACCGCGACCGCGCGTCGGTGTGGCAGCGGGCCCAGGACCAGATCACCGCGGGCGCGCTCGGCGCCGGATGGCATCCCGCGTCCACGGTGGCGCGGAACGGCAGCGGTCCGGACCGCGGGGAGGTCTTCGTCCGCCACGCACATGATCCGCTGGCGGCGAGCGTGCTCGGCCAGATCCGGCGCGCCGACGCCGAGGCCGTCTCGGTCGATCTCGAAGACCTCGACGATCTCCGCTCCTCCTTCGACGAGCTGTACCCGGTGACCGATTCGGTGGACGACGCCCTCGCCGACGCCGTCGAGTCGCTGCAGCGCGACGGCCGCACGGTGGCGGTGCTGTCCGCCGGCGCCGCCCGCGCGCTGGCCGGCGCGGATCTGGCGGTCGGCGTCCTGCCGGCCGACGGTCCGCCGCCGTGGGACGCCGATCTGCTGGTCGACGACCTGACCGGGGTGTGGCGGATCCTGCACGCGATCCCTGCCGCGCGGCAGGTGAGTCAGCGCGGTGTCGACCTCGCCACCGCGTCGACGCTGCTGGGCGGACTGCTGATGATCCCCGGAGTCCGGGGCCGCGGGCCCGGTCCGGTGACGGCGGGCGCGGCGGCGGGTCTGCTCAGCGGGGTCCGGTCTGCGCGCGACGTACTGCGCACCGAGACGCCGGCCCCTGCGCCCGAGCAGGAGTGGCACGCCATGTCGGTCGAGCAGGTGCGCGACGCCCTGCCCACGCCGGAAAGAACTGTGCCCAAGCCGGTTTCGCGGCTGTCGGCGACGGCGAAGGCGTCCGCGGGCGCGGTCGGCAGCGTCAGCGGGCCGGTCCGCCGCACCGCGGGCGAGCTGATCGGCGCCGTGCGTCAGGAGCTGTCCGATCCGCTGACGCCGGTGCTGGCGGTGGGGTCGGCGGCCAGCGCACTGCTCGGGTCGCCGGTCGACGCGGTGCTGGTCGGTTCGGTGCTGACCGGTAACGCGGTCCTGGCGGCCACCCAGCAGGTGCGGGCCGAACGGCTGCTGCGTCGGCTGCTGGCCCGCCAGGATCCGCCGGCCCGGCTGGTCAACGGCGAGGGCTTCGACACCGTGGAATCGGTGCGGCTGCGGCCCGGCGACGTGATCGAGGTCCGGCCGGGTGAGGTGGTGCCCGCCGACGCCCGGTTGCTGAACGTCGCCGAGCTGGAGGTGGACGAATCGTCGCTCACCGGTGAATCGCTGCCGGTGCCCAAACAGGTCGACGCCACCCCCGGTGCGCCGCTGGCCGAACGCACCTGCATGGTCTACGGCACCACGACCGTCGTCGCGGGCACCGCCCGCGCGGTGGTGACGACCGTCGGCGCGCAGACCCAGGCCCGCCGGGCCGCCGAACTGCCCGGCGCCCAGGGCTCGGCGGTGGGCCTGCAGACCCAACTGCGCGAATTGACCAACCGCGCACTGCCGTTCAGCTTCGCCGGCGGTGGCCTGGTCACCGGTCTGAGCCTGCTGCGGCGGGCTCCGCTGCGCCAGGCGGTGAGCAGCGGCGTCGCCGTCGCCGTCGCCGCGGTTCCCGAAGGTCTGCCGCTGGTGGCCACGCTGGCCCAGCAGGCGTCGGCGCGCCGCCTCACCCGGGCCGGCGCACTGGTCCGCACTCCCCGCTCGGTGGAGGCGCTCGGCCGGGTGGACGTCGTCTGCTTCGACAAGACCGGGACGCTCAGCGAGAACCGGCTGCGGGTCACCCGGGTGGAGTCCGCCGGCGGGGTCGCCGACGAGGACATCCTGCGATGCGCGGCGCGGGCCACTCCGCCGAAGAACGGTGAGCGCCACGAACACGCCACCGATGCCGCGGTCGCCACCGCCGCACCGGAAGCCGTTCTGGACAAGGACGATGCGGTGCATCTGCCGTTCCGGTCGGGTCGCCCCTTCTCGGCGACCATCGCCGATCGCGAGCTGTCGCTCAAGGGTGCGCCCGAGGTGGTGCTGGCGGCGTGCGCGAACCTCGACCCCGGAATGTACGACACCGTTTACGCGATGGCCGAGAGCGGGCTGCGGGTGATCGCGGTCGCCCGGCGCACGGTCAGTACGGCGCAGGCGCGCAAGGCGGCCGACGACAGCGACGCGTTCGCCGGTCTGTGCGGCCGCGGCCTGGAACTGGTCGGACTGCTGGGCCTTTCGGACACACCGCGCGAGCAGTCCGCCGAACTGCTGGAGACGTTGCGCCGCCGACGGATCGGGGTGCGGCTGATCACCGGTGACCATCCGGTGACCGCCACGGCGATCGCCGCCGAACTGGGCATGCCGGTCGACGGCGGCCAGGTGATCAGCGGTGCGGAGTGGGAGGCGCTGCCCCGCCGCGCCCAGGAGACCGCGGTGCGGGAGAAGTCCGTGTTCGCGCGGATGTCGCCCGAGCACAAGGTCCAGATCGTGCAGACGCTGGAACGCACGGGCCAGATCTGCGCGATGGTCGGTGACGGCGCCAACGACGCCGCGGCGATCCGGGCGGCAACCGTGGGGATCGGTGTGGCCTCGCACGGCAGCGACCCGGCCCGCACGGCGGCCGACGTCATGCTGCTCGAGGGGCGGATCGGCGCGCTCGCCGACGCGCTGGACGAGGGTCGGCAGCTGTGGCGGCGGGTGCAGGCGGCGGTGTCGGTCCTGTTGGGCGGCAACGCCGGTGAGGTGGCGTTCGCGATCGTCGGTACCGCGCTGACCGGCCGCTCGCCGCTGAACACACGCCAGCTGCTGCTGGTCAACATGATGACCGATGCGCTGCCGGCCGCCGCGCTGGCAGTCAGCCCGTCCAACGGAGCCGAGGGCGACGCCGGGCACGGTCCGGACCGGGCGGCGCTGTGGCGGACCGTCGCGATCCGGGGCACCACGACCGCCGCGGCGGCCACCGTCGCGTGGTTCCTGGGCGGTTCGGTGGTGGGTTCGAGGCGGGCGTCGACGGTCGCGCTGGTCGCGCTGGTTTCGACGCAGCTGGGGCAGACGCTGATCGACTCGCACAGCCCGCTGGTCGTCGCCACGGCGCTCGGGTCGCTGACCACGCTGGGTGTGCTGATCAGCATTCCCGGGGTCAGCCACCTGCTCGGCTGTACACCGCTGGACCCGCTGGGCTGGGCGCAGGCGCTCGGTACCGCCGGGGTCGCGACGGCAGCGGCCGCGATCGCCCCGCAGATGATCGAGCGGCTGCCGTTCGGGATCAGGATCGGCGCAGACGGTGCGGAGGAAGGGAATTCGCATGGCTGGTGAGACAACGCATGCCGACACCGTGGAGCGGGTCCGCCGGGCGCAGACGTTCGCGGTGGACCTGCCGGTGCTCGGCAGGGTCAGGATCCCGCGGCCCGAGCAGTTGGCCTTCTACGGGGCACTCGGCGGGCTGGCCATCGCCGGGGTCATCGAGTGGCCGGTGGCACTGCTGCTCGGGGCCGGTCACGTGCTGTTGCAGAACGAACACAGCCGCGTGGCGCACGAGATCGGCGAGGCACTCGAGGAGGCCTAGGCTCCGTGACTCCCGGTCGAGGGTGGGCGGTCGCCACCGGCAAGGATGGCTGCCGTGCTGGGAGTACTCGAAGCGTTCGCCGTCATCGCCGTCGTGATCGCCGTCGGCGCCCTGGTCGGACGCACCGGCGTGCTCGGCGACAATGCCCGCACGGTGCTCAATCGCGTCGCGTTCCACATCGGGGTGCCCGCGCTGCTGCTGCTCAACCTGTCGCAGGCGACGCTCTCGCAGATCTTCTCCCCCTCGCTGCTGGTGTCGGGGCTGGCTGCGCTGGGGGCTTTCGGCGTCTGCTTCGCCGTACTCACCCTCATCAGGCGGCGCGACCGGGCGGACTCCACCATCGCGGCGTGGACGGGTTCCTACGTCAACGCGGGCAACCTCGGGATTCCGCTGAGCGCCTACGTATTCGGGAGCACCACCGAGATCTCCGCGATCATCCTGTTCCAGTCGCTGGTGATGGCGCCGATCGGGGTGGCGATCCTCAACTCGACCGTGACACCGCGGCGCTCGGCCGGGCGGCAGGTGGTCGCGCTGGTGACCAACCCGATCATCGCGGCCAGCGTGATCGGGGTGGCGCTGGCCGCCGCCGGGCTGCCGATCGAGGGCGTGGTCGCCGACCCGCTGCGGCTGCTCGCCGATCTCGCGATCCCCACCGTGCTCATCGCGTTCGGGATCTCGCTGAGCAGCGGGACCCGCGACATCCCGCCCGGCAATCGCGTCGACCTCGCGATCGTCGTCGTGTTCAAGATCCTGCTGATGCCGGCGGCCGCGTTCGCGCTGGCGCGCTGGGGGTTCGGCGCCGACGACGAGCACGTGCTGCTGGTCACCGTGCTGGCCGCGCTGCCCGCCGCCCAGAACCTCAACACCTACGCCGCGGTGTACCGCCGCGGCGAGTCCCTGGCCCGCGACGCCACGCTGGTCACCACCGCGGTGTCGGTCCCGGTGATCACCGGCATCGTCGCGCTGCTCGGTTAGCCGGCCCGGATTCGGAGGCGCTACCGTCCGTGACATGACCGCCGCCGTGGAAGCCGCCTGACGATGGCCGAACGCGTCACCTTCGCCGCCACCACCGGACCGTCACTGGCCGGGCTCGTCGACGTCCCGTCCGGCGAGCCGCGCGGGTGGGGTGTCTTCGCCCACGGGTTCACCCTGGGCAAGGACTCACCGGCCGCCAGCCGGATGTGCAAGCAGCTCGCCGCCGAGGGCATCGGGATGTTGCGCTTCGACAACCTCGGCCTGGGTGACTCCGAGGGCGACTGGGGAGACGGCTCGTTCTCCAACAAGGTCGCCGACACCGTGCGCGCGGTGGAGTTCATGAACGGCACGGGCCGCGAGGTCCGCCTGCTGGTGGGGCATTCGTTCGGTGGCGCCGCCGTGATCGCCGCGGCCCATCAGTGCCCCACGGTGGCGGCGCTGGCCAGCGTCGGCGCGCCGTTCGACCCGGCGCACGTCGAACACAACTACGACGCGTTGATGCACCGCATCGAGAGCGACGGCGAGGCGCCGTTCCTGATCGGCGGCAAGGCGCTGACCCTCAAACGCCACTTCATCGAGGACGTGCGGGCCACCGATCTGGCCGAGCGGATCCGCACGCTGCGCCGTGCGCTGCTGGTGATGCACTCGCCGACCGACAACACCGTCGGCATCGAGAACGCCAGCGACATCTTCCGCACGGCCCGCCACCCCCGCAGCTTCGTCTCGCTGGAGGGCGCCGACCACCTGCTCACCGGCAAGAACCAGGCCGCGAGGGCGGCCCGCATCATCAGCGCCTGGGCCGACCCCTATCTGTGACGGCTCACGCCGAGCCGCCCGGACCGTAGAGCCGCGCGATGTCGGGCGAATCCAGCCAGCCGGAGTAGGTGGGGCGTTTCGGCCAGCCGTCGGGGGAGTCCTGCCACTCCTCCTGGCGGCCCCACGGCAGCAGGTCGATCAGCGGGAACGTGTGGCTGATCTGTTCGGTGCCGCGGCCGTCGGAGTACCAGGTGCGGAACACCGTCTCCTGCCCGTCCGCGTCGGTGGCGCGCAGGAACACATTGATCCCGAAGCCGGCGCCGGGCGGGACGCCGACGTCGGCGCTGAACGTGCTCTGCGACGACGAGTACCAGTCCATCTTGTTGCCGACCTTCTCGCGGTAGGCCAGCGCCTCCTCGATGGGGCCGTTGGTCACGATGACGAAGCGGGCGTCGTAGTTGTCCAGGAACTCCAGCCGGGTGTACTGCGAGGTGAAGCCGGTGCAGCCGCCGCACTGCCACTCCGCGCCGTCGGACCACATGTGGTGGTAGGTGATCAGCTGCGAGCGGCCCTCGAACACGTCGGCCAGCCGGAGCGGGCCGTCGGCGCCGATCAGCGTGTACTCCGGCAGCCGGACCATCGGCAGCCGCCGGCGCTGCGCGGCGATGGCGTCCAGTTCACGGGTCGCGGCCTTCTCGCGGCGCCGCAGGTCGTCGAGCGCCGCCTGCCAGGTCTGCGGGTCGACCTCCGGTGGCAGGGCCTGGGTCATGGAAGGGGTGTCAGTGGTCATCGCGGTCTCCGTCCTGATGGGTACAGCGTCTTCCATACGGACCCGGTGAGTCCGCGGAATTCATCGCGGCGGCGCGATACTGCCTGCGCTGGACGCCCAGCCCGTCGATCCCGAACTCGCCGGTGTCATCTGCACCTCACGGCACCGGCGACGTGATCCGTCCCCGGCGCTTCGGCGACCTAGAATCGTGTCGCTGTCGGCCGGCGCGGTGGAGGTGACATTGTGGCGATCACGGTGGGCGACGCCGCGTCGCTCGAGGCCGTGCTCGACCTCGCCGCGCGCGCCCCGTCGGTCGGCAACTCCCAGCCGTGGCGGTGGCGGGTCGCCCCCGACGGGGTGCACCTGTACGCCGACTGGGCCCGTCGCCTCGGCGACACCGACGCCGACCGGCGCGATGTGCTGCTCAGCTGCGGCGCCGTCCTGGACCACTGCGTCGTGGCACTGGCCGCGCGGGGCTGGCGACCCGCGGTGCGGCGGCTGCCGGACTCCGCGGACACCGGGCACCTCGCGATGGTGGAGCTGATCGGGGCGCCCCCGGACCCGACCGGCGCCAGACTCGCCGACGCCATCGCCGGCCGTCGCACCGACCGGCGCCCCTACCGTCAGGATCCGATTCCGGCGGGGACCCTGGAGTCGTTCTACGCGGTCGCGGCGCGGCTGGGTGTGGAATTCGGTGTGGTGCCCCGGATGCGCTGGACGCACGACGGCGGCGACGGGGTGGCCTTGCGCTATGGCGAGAACGCGGTGGCCGGTGCCGATCGCAACGGCGGCGACGGGGCGGCGCTGATCGGGCTCGCCACCGCCGACGACGACGAGCGCGCCGCGTTGCGGGCCGGGGAGGCGCTGAGCCGGATCGCCGTGTCGGCCGCGGCGATGGGGCTGGCGTCGTGCCCGTTGACGGCGCCGCTGCACCGCGTCCGCGACCGGCTGGCGCTGTCGTGCGACCTGTTCGAGGGTGAGCTGTATCCGCAGGCACTGCTGCGGGTGGGCTGGGCGCCGGCCGACGGGCCGCGACCGGCCGGCGGACCCCGGCGCACCGTCGCCGAGACCACCGTCTGGGACCTCGGCTCAGGCTGAGGCCTGCGGCGGGAGTTCGTCGATGAGCTCGTCGAGGTAGCCGCCGGCTTCGCGGCCGGCACGCTCGACGTCGCCGGCGGCGATGGCGTCCACCAGTCCCTCGTGCCGGATGCGGCGCGGATCATGGGTCTGGCTGGTGGTGGCGACGCTGGCGGTGATCACCTCGGTGAGCCCGCGGTAGAGCTCGCCGAGCACCCCGTTGTGGGAGGCGTGCATCACCGCGGAGTGCAACGCGGTGTCGGCGCGGACGAACTCCGCCTGGTCACCCGCGGAGTGCAGGGCGTCGCGCCGGGCGAGCAGTTCGCGCATCGCGGCGAGGTCGTCCTCGGTGCGGGCGGCGGCCGCGAGGCGGGCGCCCTCCACCTCCAGGCACCGCCGCACCTGCAGGACCTCACGTAGTTCGGTTCCGCACAGTCGGCGC
The DNA here is from genome assembly GCF_004570325.1 of Mycobacterium sp. PS03-16. Classification (GTDB taxonomy): domain Bacteria; phylum Actinomycetota; class Actinomycetes; order Mycobacteriales; family Mycobacteriaceae; genus Mycobacterium. The sequence continues at coordinate 9,773 of NZ_SPQO01000058.1, forward strand.
AGCGCACCGGACACCTCGCTGGTGGCGCGGACGTAGGTGCCGTCGCCTTGGCGCACCTCGAGGATCCCGCTGTGGGACAGGGCGCGGATCGCTTCGCGAACCGTGTTGCGGCCCACCCCGAGCGCGGACACCAGCGCCGGCTCGGTCGGGATCCGAGAGCCGACCGGCCATTCGCCGGAACTGACGGATGCGCGCAACTGCTCGATCACCTGGTCGACCAGGCCGGCGCGGCGCGTAGTGGCCAACGGCACACGAAACTCCATTCATCCAATCATGGGATGTATGCGAGAATACCTCGGTGAATCCCAGTCCGCGTGGTAACGCCGCGCTGCGCGCCGACGGCGATCTCGTCCTCGATGAGACCGCCCGACCGGCGACCGGTGAACGCGTCGCGGGTGGGGTGCTGCTCACCGTCGCGGTGGTGCTGACCGCGCTGAACCTGCGCCCCGCGATCACCAGCGTGGGGCCCCTGCTCGGCGAGATGCGGGGATCGCTGGGGGCTTCGGCCACCTGGGCGGGTGTGCTGACCACGCTGCCGGGGCTGTGTTTCGCCGCGGCCGGGCTGGCCGCACCGTGGCTGGCGCGGCGCATCGGCCTGCGACACGCGATCGGCGCCGCACTGGCGGTGCTGATCGGCGGCCTGCTCCTGCGCGTCGTCGACGGCCCGTATGTCGTGATCGGCGGCACGCTCGTCGCCACCGGCGGCATCGCGCTGATCAACGTCCTCATTCCGGTGGTGATCAAGGGTTCGTTCCCGGCGCAGGTCGGCCTGATGACGGGGATCTACACCGCGGCGCTGCAGGGCGGCGGCGCGCTGGGTTCGGCCGTGACGCCGCCGCTGGAGTCCGCGTTCGGCGACTGGCGGGTGGCGCTCGGTGCCTGGGCGGCGCTGGCCGCGGTGGCGCTGGTGGTGTGGCTGCTCGCCGCCGGTCACATCGCCGCGGGCGCCCAGCCGGCGCGCGCGGTCAAGGGTCGTTCCCTGCTCCGTAACCGGTTGGCGTGGACGGTGACGCTGTTCTTCGGCTGCCAGTCGCTGCTGGCCTACGTGATGATGGGCTGGCTGCCCGAGGTGTTCATCGACAACGGCGTGAGCAAATCCACCGCGGGCCTGCTGGTCGGTCTGATGAGCCTGATCGCCGTGCCGATCAGCATCTTCATCGCGCCGATGGCGGCGCGCTCGGCGAGCCAGAGCGCATGGATCGTCGGTCTCGGGGTGTTCGGCGTCGCCGGGGTGATCGGGCTGATCATCGATCCGGGCGCCGCGCCCCTGCTGTGGAGCATCCTCGTGGGCCTCGGGCTGAGCGTGTTCTCGCTCGCGCTCACGGTGATCGCGCTGCGTGCCCGCACCACCGAGGACACCGCACAGCTGTCCGGGATGGCGCAGGGCTTCGGCTATCTGCTGGCCGGGCTGGGCCCGTTCCTGTTCGGGTTCCTGCACGACCTCACCCACGGCTGGACGGTCCCGTGGCTGATGGTGCTGGCGGTCTACCTGGCGCAGATGTCGATGGGCGCGCTGGCCGGCCGCAACCGCTACGTGTGACGCGCTAGCCGCACAGCTCCTGCACACGGCCGTTGAGGTCGTCGATCTCGCGTTCGAGCGCCTGCTGGGCCGGGTCGTCCTCGGGGGCGCCCGCCATCGCCGCTGCGCCGAACCGCATCAGGGTGTGGGCGAAATCCTCTGCCGCCGAGGCGAGTTCGGGCGGTGTCGCGGGACCGATCGTCGACAGCAGGTACTGACCGCCGCCCAGCAGCGCCACCCGGGCATTGGCCGCCGTCGCCAGCACCCCGGTCACATCGGCGTCCCCGCCGGGGGACCGCAGGTGCGTATTGGTCGCCACGCCGGTGCGCACCGTGGCATACGCGGTGCAGACGGCGTCCCCCGCGGCCGTGCGGGCGGCGTCGTCGTAGGACGGGGTGCGCGACTGCCAGAAGGTCCAGGCCGAGAGCGCCAGCGCCGCGGTGCCGAACACCAGCGCGACGGCGGCCAGTGCCGTGGCCCCTCGTGATCGCACGGCACCGTACGGAGGTGGGACCGGCATGGGTCCACAGCTTAGTGGCACGGGCGTCCCGAGAACGTCCCGGCACTCGCGCGATCGCGCCGACAGCTGGCATGGTGACGGGATGGGTGGACGAACGTGGTGGATCGCGGTGGTGGCCGGATGTGCACTGGCCGGTGCGGGCACGGCGCACGCCCAACCGGCCGAGCCCGGTGGTGAGGACCACCTCGTCGGCCCGACCGCGGCCGGGCCGCCGCCGGTGGACCAGCCGTTCTCGGTCGGTCCCGCGGCCACCGACACCTTCGGCGGCTACCTGCCCGACGCCGCGACGCTGACGGCGTTCGACGTCGAGGACCCGGTGATCGGCCGGCTGGATCCGGCGCTGCTCGCCGCCACCCAGGAGGCCACCCGCGCCGCCGCCGCGGAGGGGATCGAGGTGATGGTCACCTCGGGCTGGCGCACACCGGGGTTCCAACAGCGGCTGTTCGACGACGGGGTACGGACCTACGGCAGCGTGGAGGCCGCGCGCCGGTTCGTGGCGTCCCCGCAGACCTCGATGCACGTGGTCGGCAAGGCCGTCGACGTCGGGGGTCCCGACGCGGCGGCGTGGATGGCCCGCAACGGATCACGCTTCGGGTTGTGCCAGGTGTACGCCAACGAGCTGTGGCACTACGAGCTGACCGCCGACGCCGCGGGCCGCTGCCCGCCGATGAAGCCGAACGCGGCCGGCTGACCGACGCCTCAACGCCGGGAGTACTTCAGATACAGGTAGTCGTCGTGCGTGACGACATGGTCGAGCCTCAGTTCCCGCGGCGCGGTGAGCGCCCGGCCTCCGTCGCCGACCGGTTGCACACCCGCCAGTTTCGGCGCCAGCGTCACGCAGATCTCGTCGATCAGATCGGCCGCGACCAGATGGTCGAGCAGGGTGGGACCGCCCTCGCACAGGATCCGGCGCAGCCCGCGCTTGCGTAGCTGCGCGACCAGTCCGGCGACGTCGACGCGGTCCTCGCCGGCGATCAGTACGTCGCGGCGGTCGTCGCGCGGGAACCGCGGATCGTGGGCCGAGCGCGCGGTGGTCACCAGGATCGGCCGCTGTGCGGGGTCGGCGAACAACGACTCCGGCAGCCGTCCCGAACCGCTCACCACCGCGATCGGCGGCGGGTCGGCGCGCTCGATCCCCGCGACGCCGAGGCGGACGGGGCCGTAGCCTTCGGCGCGCGCGGTGCCCGCGCCGACCAGCACGACGTCGGCCAGCAGCCGCAACGCCAGCAGCAACCCGTGATCGGTCGGGTCCGACAGCGGGCCGGCGCGGCCCGCGAACGCGGCGGCGCCGTCGGCGCTGAAGATCATGTTGGCGCGCACGCCCGTCGGCGGGTCGGTGTAGAAGCCGACCAGTTCGCCCAGGTCCGCGGCGGCGGCCACGTGCGTCACGCGGGATGGCCCGGTTCGAAGTCGCGGACGTCGGCGAAGGTCACCCATGCGCCGAGCTCGGTGGGCGGGCGGCCGTCCACCGGCTCCAGCAGGTGGCCGACGTGGTCGCCGACGTCGAAGCGCCGCACGATCTCGCCGACGAACCAGGCCCCGGCATCGTCGAGGATCGGCATCCCGGCCGGCCCGGCATGCCAGGCGCAGCGGCCGAACTTGTCGATCTCGTCGCCGGTCTCGGTGCCGAACAGCTCGGCGAGCCCGAGGCGGTCACGTGCGACGACGTGGACGGCGAGGTGCGTGGCGTCCTGCGCCACCCGGAACGTCTTGTTGCGCCGCGACAGCCCGACCAGGAACCGGGACGGGTCGATGCTCGTCTGACTGGCGAAGCCGACCAGGCAGCCCGACGATTCCGTGGCCGAGCGGGTGGTGACGATGAACATCGGATAGTCCAGCAGCGCCACCAGCGCTTCGAAGGCTCTATCCGACATCGGTCCCCGGCATCAGTGCAGTATCGCGGCCGGGCGCCGGTCGTGGGGCCCCGCCATTCGGTAACGTCATTCTCAAAAAACGGTAGCATGACTCTCATGCGGGATGGCTGGACCGTTCGGTGACCGCCGGGGTGGCGGGTTCGCTGATCCTCACCTCCGACTACCGCGTCGCGGATCCGTCGCGGGTGTGGCCGCTGCTCGAGCGGCGCCGCGCCGACCTGGCGGCCCTGGGCGCGCACCATGTCTTCGTCCACACCTCGGTGAGCGAACCCGACCGGGTGCTGGTGACGATGGCGCTGCACACCGCCCAGCCCGTTACCGAACTGCTGCGCTCGCGGGTCTTCTTCGACTGGTTCGACGCGGTCGGCGTCGACGACCTGCCCGCCGTCTTCGCCGGCGAACTCGTCGAACGCTGTCACTTCGACGAGTGGACCAGTGCGCCGCCGCACGTGGTGATCGTCGGTGTCACGGTCGTCGACGATGTGGACGCGCTGCTCGACCAGGTACGGCGCACTCAGGACTTGTTCGCGCGCAACGGGATCAAGAACATCTGGATCTTCCGGGCGCTGGACAACCCGCACGAGGTGATGTTCCTGCAGGAGATCGACGACGAGGCAGGCGCGCGCCGCTGGCTCGAGCGCCCGGAGACCGCCCGCCGGTGGCTGCACGAGGCGGGCGTCGGCGCCTATCCACCGGTGTTCGTCGGGAGGCTGCGCAACGCCATGCGAATCGAGGACGCCGAACGCGCGGGCGGCGGCTGATGTTCGTCTGCCTGTGCCTGGGCATCACCAACGAGACCGTGGCCGCGGCCGTCTGCGCGGGCGCCAGGACCACCAAGCAGGTGGCCGGTGCCTGCGGGGCGGGTTCGGAGTGCGGTCGGTGCCGGCGCACGGTGCGGGCCATCATCGCCGCGCACGCCGCCGACGTGGCGATCGCCTCCGACGTGGCGACCGAGCGCCTCGGCTGACTCGCCCGGTCAGCCGGGCAGCCGCGCGAACTCCGCGGCGACGTCGTGGGTGGCCCACAGGTTGAGCACGTTGGTCAGCATCTGCAGCGGTGCCCGCAGGCTCTCGTCGCCGGCGATCCGCAGGTCGAAGCGGGTGGTGTCCGGGCCGGCGTCGGGCAGCCGGGTGCGCAGCAGGGCCGGGACGTCGAGCAGCCAGGTGGCGCCCATGACGATCGCGTAGAGCACCACGAACCGCCGCAGCGTCGCCGGGTCGAGGTCCGGACCGCCCGCCTCGGCCGCGACGGCGCAGAACAGTTCGCAGAACTCGTCGAAACACTCGTCCCACATGGTGGTTTCGGCCGCGGACAGCGACCCCCACAGGGCCATCGCGACGTTGAGCCGGCTGACGCAGCCCCAGTCCAGCAGCCCGCAGTGCAGAGTTCCGACGCGATCGCGCCAGAACCACGCGTTGTCGACGTTGGCGTTCCAGTGGCTCAGCGCAAGGTAGTCCGACGCCTCCGCGAGCGCTCGCCAGACCGCGTCGGAGCCGAGCCGCACCCGCCGGGCCTCGACCGGGAGTCGCCCGAGGAAGTCCGCTGCGCGGACACGTTCCGGCAGCAGCCCGGGATGCGTGACGGCGAAGTCGGCGAGCTGCCGCACCCGTCGGTCCAGTTTCTCCGCGGGCACCGGCGGCGGTTCGGCCACGGTCGCGGCGCGCAGATCGACCGGGAGCGCGTCGGTCAGCCCGGCGGGCAGCGCCCCGGACCGATCGGCGCCCGCCAGCTGTGCCAGCGCGGTGAGCAGGGCCCGATAGTGCCCGGCGGCGTCGGGCATCGTGTAGTCCAGGCACTTGTGGTATTGCGGCTCGATCCCATTGTCGCCGAACGTGATCCGCTCAGCGATCAGAATGCCGGTGCCGGTGGCGGTGTGGTAGTCGGCGAACTGCGGGCGCGGCACGGCCACCGGGAGGTCGACGGCCATGGCCAATCGGGCGAAGGCCACTTCACCGGCCATCTGGGTGCGGCCGCGGTCGCGCACCGGGTCGTCGAGATCGCGGGAGAACTTCACGAACAGGTCCGTGCGCAGCGCGGGCTGTGGGCGGGCGTAGGTGACGTCGAGCAGCATCTTGCGGCCGGTACTGCCGCCCGTCACGTCCCCGCAGCGCGCGACCGACACCACCCGGTTGTCCGCGCCCAGCACCCCGGCCGCGCGGAAGGCGTCGGTGAGGAACGCCGGACCGCCGTCACGCAGCGCCGCGGGATGGGCGGGGAAGCGCACGCCGACATGGTCGCCGGTGACCCAGCCGTCGGTCACCAGGTCTGCTCGGCGGCACGCACCAGCATGTGGTTGACCGCGACGCGACGGTCGCGGGTCACCATGTAGCCCACCGCATCCGCGATGTCCTCGGCGCGCAGGGCGACCATCCCGGCGGTGCGCGCCGCGAACGCGGCCCGCGCCTCGGCGGGCAGGTGATCGCTGATCTCGGTGTCGACGGTGCCGGGACCCACCACGCCGACCCGTACGCGTTGACCGATCAGTTCCTGGCGCAACCCCTCACTGAACGCGTTGACCCCGAACTTGGTCAGCGAATACACGGCGGTGCCAGGGCGGGCGACCCAGCCCGCGGTCGAACTGATCGTGACGATGTCGGCGACCCCGCGCGGCGCGTCCGCCGCCGCGGCGACCAGATGCGGCAACGCCGCCCGCGTCACGTACAGCACACCCTGGACGTTGACGCCGACCAGCTGGTCCCAATCCCGCAGCGGCGCATCGACGGCGGCGCCCATCCGCATCAGCCCGGCGTTGTTGACGAGAATGTCGAGCCGCCCGAACGCCCCGACGGTCGCGTCGACCGCCGCGCCGACCGCGGCCGCGTCGGTGACGTCGGCGGGCACGGTCACCGCGCGGCCGCCTGCCGACGCGATCTCGTGACGGAGGTCGTCCAGCCGGTCGGCGGCGAAGGCCGCCACGCGCGAAGCGAGCAGGGGCGCATCTCCGGACGCCGTCAGCAGTGCGCGGCTTTCGGCGACGCAGCGGGCAACGGTCTCGCGGCTGAACACGCCGCGGTAGCGGAGGGCGAGGTCGTCGACGACCCGCTCCCAGTCGGGATCGTGGGTGGAGGGCGAACCAGCGCCGAGCAGCGCGAGCACGCGCTCCCGCCCATCGGGGTGCAACGAGTACCAGACGCGGCGCCCCTCGCGCTCACGCACGACGAGCCGCTCCCCGTGCAGCGCGGCCATGTGATGGCTCACGGTCGGTTGGCGCAACCCCAGGTCTTCGGCGAGGCGGCCCACCAGCGCGCGACCATCGGGTGACGCGGCGATGAGCTGCAGGATGCGCGCGCGCGTCGGGTCTGCGAGCACGCTCAGGTCGGACGCCACCACCTGCGAAGCCATAGACGCAAGTCTATGTTTCTGAGCGCGGATGCTGCCCGTTCGCTCCGCTCAGATGCCGTTCACGCCACACTTCGCGGCCCGAGACGCGGGAGGCGGCGACCCAGCCCGCGTCGAACTGCTCCCACGAGGGCGTCGCGGTTTCGAAGGTGGCCTCGCCGCCGGCGATTCCCGCAGCGAGGATCGCCTCCACGCGCGGCCAGTCCTCTGCCGTCATCGGTCGGATCCGGGTCATGAGCAGCAGGCGTCCCCGCCGAGGCCGGTGGAGCACACGCCCGTCGCCGGAAGGGTCAGCTGCACGCGCGTCGCGGAGCGCATGTCGCCGTCGATCCAGGCCGTGACCGAGCGCACCTGCTCGTAGCCGGTGGCAAGCAGGAACGTCGGCGCACGACCGTACGACTTCATCCCGACGAGGAAGAACCCGGGCTCCGGGTGGCGCAACTCGTCGAATCCGTGGGGCTCGACGGTGCCGCAGGAGTGGACGTTCGGGTCGATGAGGGGGGCGAGCCGGGCGGGGGCTTCGACCACGTCGTCCAGCTGCAGCCGGATCTCGCGCAGCATCCCGAGGTCGGGGCGAAATCCGGTCGCGTTGACGACGAGATCGGTGTCGTGCACGGCCGGCTCGCCGCGTCGCATTCCCGCGAGTCGCACGCCGGCGCCCTGCTTCTCGAGCCGGGCGATCTCGAACGAGTCGATCTTCTCGATCGCGCCGGCGGCGACGAGCTGATCGACGCGCGAGCCGAGGCGTGCCCGATCGGCGAGCTCGTCGTCAGCCGACGAGGAGACGCGGACAGCGGAGGCGTTGCGGATGAGCCACGTCACCCGCGTGCCCGGTGCGGTCGCCGCCAGTTCGGCGAGGGCCAGGAGGGTGTTCGCCGCCGAGTGCCCCGCACCGACCACGGTCGTGTGCGAGCCCGCGAACAGGGCGCGGTCGGCGCCGCGCACGTCAGGCAGGGCATGCAGCACCCGCTGCTCGAGATCGCCGGCGCCGAGAGGCTCCAGGCCCGACGAGCTGAGCGGGTTCGGGGAGCCGTAGGTTCCGGATGCATCGATCACCGCCCGCCCGGTCATCTCCTCGAACCGTCCATCAGCCGTCTCGATGCGAACGAGGAACGGGGTGTGCTCGCGGCCGGCCGTGCGGGTGCGGTCCATGCCGTCGCGGGTCACCGCGACGACGCGCGAGCCCAAGCGGATCCGGGCGCGGATCGGCTCGAGGTCGGCCAGCGGCATGAGGTAGTCGTCCACGAGCTCTCCCCCGGTGGGCGCGCGACTCTCGTCGGCCGGCGCCGCCCAGCCCGCCGCCTCGAGGAGTCGGCGCGACGCGGGATCGATGAGGTGGCGCCACGGCGAGAACAGCCGCGTGTGCCCCCACAGCCGGATGGACGAGGCGACCCGGTCGCCGGCCTCGAGGATCGTGAAGTCGACGCCCCGCTCGACGAGGTTCGCCGCGGCCGCCAGCCCGATGGGCCCGGCGCCGATGATCACGACGGGCAGCGTGGCGAGACGGTCGGTGACCGCCGCACGCGGCGTGAGATCGAGCAGAGTCATGGGAAACCTCCGTGCTATATCGATGAACGTCGATGGCCAGTATTCGCCGTTGTATCGATACTTGTCAATATCGACTATCATCGATGTATGGTCACGATGCTCGCGGTCACCGACGTCACCGCATCCGGCGCGACATGCTGCCCGCCGCTGTCCAAGGAGCCGCTTGCGCAGACGGATGCGGAGCATCTCGCGTCCACGTTGAAGGCCCTGGCCGACCCCGCCCGGCTGCGCCTGCTGTCGATCGTCGCGGCGTCGGAGGCGCAGGAGGCGTGCGTGTGCGACCTCATCGAGCCGATCGGGCTGTCTCAGCCGACCGTGTCGCACCATCTGAAGGTGCTGACCGAAGCCGGTTTTCTCACCCGCTCCAAGCGCGGGACATGGGCGTACTACCGCCTGCAGCCCGAGGCACTCGCGGGCGTCGCCGAGTTCCTCGCCGTCTGAACACTCCCCGAATGCGTCAGCTCAGCCGGTCGAGCAGCTGCACGGCGGCATGCGCGTACTCACTGATCCACCGATCGTGGATGCGCTTGATCGGAAGCGGAGCAAGCGCGAGTTGACGCTCCCGGCCGACTTTCCGGCCCGTGACGAGCTCCGCATTCTCCAGCACGCGGAGGTGCTGCAGCACGGTCGTGCGATCCACCTCCGGGAACAGCTGACACAGCGCGCCGGTGGCGCGCGGCTCCTCCTTGAGCGCATCCAGCATCCGTCGACGGAGCGGGGACGCGAGAGCTTTGAACACGAGATCGTCGTCGGAGGCATTGACCGTCGACTTCGTCATGTTGTAAAAATACAACATGTCTGAGGAACTGACCGAGCTGTCGTTCACCGTGTCGGGCTACATCTCCCGTCCGGCCGCCGAGGTCTACGAGGCGGTCGCCGACCCCGACCAGCTGTCGCAGTACTTCGCCACGGGCGGCGCACGCGGACGCCTCGAGCCGGGGGCCGACGTATCGTGGGACTTCGCCGACTTCCCCGGTCGCTTCCCGGTGACCGTGGTCGAGGCCGACCCGCCACGGAAGATCGTCATCCGCTGGGAGGGCGCCGAGTCCACCGAGCCCGACACCACCACGACCTTCGAGTTCGAGCCTGTCGACGACGGCGCGCGCACACTCGTGACGATCTCCGAGTCGTCGTGGAAGCCCACACCGGCCGGCGCGAAGAGCGCCTTCAGCAACGCCTCCGGCTGGACCGGAATGCTCGCCGCGCTGAAGGTGTGGCTGGAGCACGGTCTCAACCTGCGCGAGGGCTTCTACAAGTAGGCGCGCACGGACGCCGCCCTCGCCTCTGAGTCACACGCGTTAACAAGAGGTGAAACGGTGCGTCACACCGTCGCTTCGCGGGTCCCGCCGGGATAGCGTGGGGGCCACATCGCGGCGG